>NZ_SRSO01000100.1 GCF_004791695.1 Flavivirga rizhaonensis
CTGATAAGCGAGATACACTGTGTCCATTTGATCGTTGTTCCGACATACTACAAAGGTAGAAATTTTTAGAAGCTAAAGCGACATGCACTAAAGTGCATAGTTTTAACTATTTTTGAGACCAATAAAAAGGCATTATTATGTTATTTTATTGCAATAAAAGCCTACGGAACAAATCTGAGTTCCGATTTTTTTTTGCCCTATTTCTTTAATAACCTACATCCCAGACTTCTATCAACAGACTAATCTT
>NZ_SRSO01000101.1 GCF_004791695.1 Flavivirga rizhaonensis
AGAAAATACTATATTTACGGGTAATATACGTTCTTTAAAATATTTTTGAAACACCAGTTTTAAGCCAAGGTATGCGCTAAAAAACGGGCTTTTTTGCCAAAAAACGCAATGACTACTATCCCTTTGGTCAACTCTTACCAAATAGACATGGAAGCTCGGACTCTTATAGATACGGCTTCCAGGGGCAGGAGAAGGATGATGAGATTAAAGGGGAAGGGAATAGCTTGAATTACAAGTTTA
>NZ_SRSO01000102.1 GCF_004791695.1 Flavivirga rizhaonensis
TTGATCGTCACGCTAGCGGTACTACTGTTTGGACAGGTTCCTGCTGTGGTATAAGTTACGGTATAGGTTCCCGGAGTACTGGTCGATACATCGATAAGTCCTGTTCCTGCTGTAAGTGATAAGCCTCCAGTACTTGAGAAGGTTCCGCCTGTTAAACCTGTTATGCTTGGCGTTGGATCTGTAGCATCTGCACAATATGCTGCGGCGCTATAGCTAAAGCCCGCATCGTCTAATGC
>NZ_SRSO01000103.1 GCF_004791695.1 Flavivirga rizhaonensis
AGGCTTATCACTTACAGCAGGAACAGGACTTATCGATGTATCGACCAGTACTCCGGGAACCTATACCGTAACTTATACCACAGCAGGAACCTGTCCAAACAGTAGTACCGCTAGCGTGACGATCAATGCATTAGACGATGCGGGCTTTAGCTATAGCGCCGCAGCATATTGTGCAGATGCTACAGATCCAACGCCAAGCATAACAGGTTTAACAGGCGGAAC
>NZ_SRSO01000104.1 GCF_004791695.1 Flavivirga rizhaonensis
AGGCTTATCACTTACAGCAGGAACAGGACTTATCGATGTATCGACCAGTACTCCGGGAACCTATACCGTAACTTATACCACAGCAGGAACCTGTCCAAACAGTAGTACCGCTAGCGTGACGATCAACGCATTAGACGATGCGGGCTTTAGCTATAGCGCCGCAGCATATTGTGCAGATGCTACAGATCCAACGCCAAGCATAACAGGTTTAACAGGCGGAAC
>NZ_SRSO01000010.1 GCF_004791695.1 Flavivirga rizhaonensis
TAAATAAAGATCCATACGAACAAAATGATTTGTCTAGTGAAATGCCAGAAAAGGTAAATGTACTCAAAGAACTTCTTGACAAGGAATTAAACGAAATGAATGCCCAAACCCCTTATACTAATCCCAATTATTCTACAGAAAAGCTAAAAAAAATAAGTAATCGTAAAACCAACTACAGAAAGGCCAATAGAGATAGGAATAAACAAATAATGAAATTGAAAAAATAAATAACGACACCACAACAATGGCCATAGTTAATACGGGTTGATGCTTAACCCTAAGTTTAGAGCTTTAAACCAAGCCCGCCAAATCTTTTGATTTGGCTTTAAAATAAAAAGATAAAACAAAATTAAAATTTTGGCTAAGTACTAGACCGAAAGTTCAGTTCCCTGAATTCCCGTAACTAACCAGAGCCGAGACGTTGTGCAACATTTGAGAGAAACCTATGGGCTGGAATTTAACAGCAACATTTATTAAAGATATCGGAGATTTAGAAATCAATCTTAAATTATTGAATTCGCTGGGTTTTAAAGACTTTGAACTCGTTGGGTAATCTGATTTCAATATTGGACCTGAATTTGGAGAAACACATATTACCAATTATAAAGGTAATTTGATTATTGCTAATGCTTGTTTAAGTTGGCAATTTGCTAAACCGACACAAACCAAAACTGAAAAAAGATTTCTCGAAAGATTTCCAAGCTCTGAAATTATCCAAATCTCAATCGGACACGGACTTTCTTACTGTATTTTCAAAAACGGACGGAAAATAAGGCTACGAGAAGCTGGAGATGAAATTTATCAGGATTTTGGAAATCCATTGCCAGAAGAAATAGAAGCAAGAACTCTTGAACTGATTTCAAAAGAAGATTTAAAAGAAATGCGTGAGGAATTGACCGAAGAGCAAATTCAAAATGAAATGGAATTAGAAGTTACTTATGACACAGCATTTGAACTGACTAAAAGAATTTTCGAAAAAAGATATGATGAACTGGAAACTTCAGAATATGAAATGAGAGGTTTTAAATTTGTGAATAAAGCTGTTGCAAATGAAAAAGATTATGGAAAGAAATCTGAAATGCAGTTTCAAAAATATAAACGCTGCACAATGCTATATTTAATTGCTTGGTCCTAGCCTACTTGGAAATTCCTTCGGAATTTCTGGTTCGTTCCATTTTGCTAAATTAGTTACTTACACACGCAACTAATCATACACGAACACGTTGTGTGCAATTTGGCTACGTTACCAATATTTGGTATATTTGAATAAAATTATAGTCAAAATGGGAAAAAACACATCAATATCACTCGGAAATCATTTTGAGGATTTTATCCGAGAAGAAGTAAATTCTGGTAGATATGGTTCGGTTAGCGAAGTTATTCGTTCAGCTTTGAGACTTTTGGAACGAGAAGAAAAAAAGGAGAGAGAACTGATTAAAGCACTTGAAGTCGGCGAACAAAGTGGATTTGTTGAAAATTTTGACCCTAAACAAAATCTGGCTGAATTACATCGTCAACACTTATAAGTAAAAACAAATATCGAATAAGTAAACAAGCGATTGATGATTTAAATGATATTTGGGTTTATACTTTTCATAAATGGACTAAAAAGCAAGCCGACAGATATTACGACTTAATAATCGACGAGATTGAATTTATAGCGGACAACTATCTGATTGAAAAATCCGTAGAACAAACTCGAAAGAACTATTGAGTAACGAAAATCAAATCGCATCTGATTTTTTACAGAAAAGTTGAAAATGAAATTGTGGAAATCGTTAGAATTCTGCATCAGAGAATGGATATTAAAAAGCGACTGAAATAAAAAACTGCACACAACAATGGTAGCCATTGCACAAGCCCAACAAAATGATAAAAAGGAGTTTTCTAGCTCCTTTTTAAGAGGTCTAATCTATTTAGGACAAAATACTAAGCCGATATAGCATTGCTCATACGCGCTTAATTTCAAACCTACAGCCATGTTTTAAACTTTGACAAAAGACAAACGGTATTCCTGCATCGCCTAGCACTGTTTTAGAAGTGAACTTCAGGTATTTCTTTAAATTATAAGCAATGGCAGAGAGGTGCATTACTTTGTTGGCCTGTTTTAACCCCAAAGTATTTATCTTTCGGAGCCCTAAAAACTGAGTGAGCGTTCCAAATAAAGGTTCCACGGTACTCTGTCGCTTTCCTTTCATGTAGCTGCCTCTCGGACTTGTTTACCCGGACGTTATTACGCTCATACGCTCACGATAAAAGGTCACCGTAAATTTCTTCTCCTGAGCCGATCTGCCTAAGCATTGCGATCGTATTGGGCAGTCTACACAAACATGCTTTAATGCTCTATATTCCTTCTTTTTCGTATGGTCCTTTTTCTCAAAAAACACCTTTTTAAAGGGAATGATTTTTCCCTGTGGACAGGTGTAACAATCCTTCTCTTTGTGATACCCAAACCCGTCCGGACCACCTTTGCAAGTACCGTGGGGCGGGATATAACTGCACGGTCCCTTTTCGTTCTAAAAAAGCATAGTTCTCTCCACTGCTATAGCCCGTATCGGCAATGCAATCATGCCACAGCAAGCCCTGTTTATGCAGGCGTTTTTCTAAGCGGTCACAGATATCGCGCAAACACTGGCTGTCCTTCCCATCTGCATGATACGCCTTGATATCCGTAACCACATGATGGCCGGTACTACACACATGGTCAAAACGCTTGTAAACACCTGTTCAAATAAGGACTCTGGATATAGTTGTCGGGTACGACTAATCCTGGAATGCCACGGTAGTTCTTCATCGATATCATAGTCCAAAAAATACAGGATGTCCAAACGCATACTGCTGTGCCGTATTAAATGCCTGTCACTGATGATATTTTCTATATAACCTACCATACACAGCTTGAAGAAAACAACGGAGTCAATGCTTTTTTGTCCGCTTGATCCGTAATAAGCTTTGGTCATTGGATATGGGAAGTCTAAATCTAAAACAGACTTTAATCTTCTATAAAAGTTGTGCTCGGGAACACGTTCACTCAACTGGAATTGTGCAAATAATTTTTTCTTGATAATCTTTCTTGCCTTGCATAACTAAAGATAATCATTTTATCTTTATATTAGTCTTGTACAACAACCACAGAGTATTTGCTTTAAGTGTATCTAAAAACAAAAAAGCTTGCATTTGCATGCAAACTTTTCTAATTAAAGTGGGGAGAGCAGGATTCGAACCTGCGAAGACATAGTCAGCAGATTTACAGTCTGCCCTCGTTGGCCGCTTGAGTATCTCCCCCAAACTGTGCGCAAATATATTACTGTTCTTTAATTCTACAAATAAAAACATTATATTTTTTTACAACTCGTAACGTAATCTAAACGATAGAAATAGTGGCTGAATGTAATATTCTGTGGCACTTACAGATATACTATTTGTACTGCTATTGTTTTGCGACTTCGTATCAAATAAGTTAGTAGCTTTTATTTCATATTCAAGCTTAGCATCTTTATTTTTTCGATACGATAAAGACGCATTTAAAAACTCATAACTATTTATCGTACCAGATGCGTTACTAAAATTATTATACGAGTAATCTGCTCTAAAAGTAAAAGATTTTAATATAAGTGCATCCACCTGTACTGAGGGTGTCTTAGTAAAGAATTTAGTATTGTTATTAGCCCCTTGGTTGTTATCTTGAATTCTATAGCGATATCTAAGATCAACATTGGGAGCATTTCTAAAATTAGTTCGTACCCCTGCTCTATAGGTTTGTGAAAAACTTTCATTAACAGACTTTACATTTTGCACAAATTGATTAAACTTTGAATAGCTAAAACTACCTCTCAAATTCGCTTTGATTTTCCCAAAGGCACGTTCAAACCTTCCATTTGCACTTAAACTTTCGTCTGCAAAAGTCGAATTAAACGGCGAACTAACTCGTATCACACTTCCTGGTTCGAAAATAGATGTGTTTCTTATATTATCTATGCTTTTGTTATAATTAATATTGGCAGTTACATTTGTATAATTAAACATATTAAAACTAAAATAGGATACATTTACATTATGTGATAAGGCATTCTCTAGTTCTGGATTACCCGAAAACAACGCATTATAATTATTTAGCACCAAACCACTTGCAAATCTCGACACATCTGTAAACTGTGTTTGCATCCTATAATTTAAAATAATTTGCTCACTCTTTTTTAGCTGCATTCTCATATTAAAATCTGGTAGTAATCTGAAAAAATTATCGGTTATCCGATTATCAAACTGTGTGTTTTTCGCACTATATGCATGTGCTGAAAAACCTGGTGTAAATGTAAAAATACCTGACTTTAATCTGTAATGCACACCTAAATACAAATCACTAAAATTATATTTAATATCGTTTGTATCTATACCATTATTAATGGTTGGTGTTGGATTAAACTGAGAATCATTATCCAGAAACTGAAAAATATTTGAGTTGAATTGTTGACTACTCAATATAGTTCCCAAGGTAAAATTGATATCACTCTTATTATTTAAAATGTTCCAATAGTCTAATTTTGCATCTGTTTGATTCGATTTTATACGCTTATCTTGTGCCACGTTGTAATCTAATTGTGCGCCGTCTAGACCTAAATTATTTGCTGTGTCATCATAATTTGCTTTATCTTCTAAAATAGCATTATAAAAAGGATCTTCATCTTGTAATAAATGCTGAACTTCCAGTGCAAAAATATTGGTATCGTTTAGTGTATAGTAATAGTTTAAATTCTGATTAATGCTATAAGGACTCGATTTTTCCAACTGATCAACATCTCCTATAACTGATGAGAAGAAACCTTGATCTTGTGATTCTTTTGATACGCGACCTAAAATATCATAATCTAATTGATTATTGGTGTTAGGCTTATACTTGGCAGATAATTTTAACATGCCCAAATCACTACGTTGAATGGTATTGCTTTCTGTGTTTTCATCGGGAATACCTATATCTGGGTTTGTATATTTTACATCCCTATCTTCTTGTAATTCTGTTTTACTATTAGAGAAGATAGCAAAACCGCTTAAGTCTAATGCCTTATTAGGTGACCAGCTAAAATTTGCTGCTCCAAACTTAGTATTGATGTCTTTTGCTCTATTATTCTGAACTGTTAAAAACCCAAGGTTATTACCTCCTAAATTAATATTGGTACCACTTTGTCTACTCGGTCTTCGAAACCCGCCTGAAAAATTGAAATAATCGCGTCGTGTGAAAGCAATTTCTCCTACATTATTTAGATCAGTAATAACATTGATACTGTACTCTGGACTATAATAAAATAGTCTTGGTTGAAATAAATACAATTCATTTTCATTAGAAGCACCACCACCAGCAGTGATATTACCAAACCAAAAATTCTTTTTCCCTTCCTTTAGTTTAATATTGATGGCAATATTATCCTGATTATTAGTTACCCCGCTTAACTGACCTATTTCAGCATAATTTTTAAGTACTTCAACTTTATCTACAGCATTAGAAGGAATATTTTTTGTTGCTAATTTTGAATCCCCATCAAAAAAATCTTTGCCTTCAACCATCACTTTAGAAACTACTTTACCTTCTACTTCTACATCGCCATCATCATTGATTTCTACACCTGGTAAATTCTCAAGTACATCTTCTAATTTCCTTTCTGTACCTCGGTTAAAAGAATCTGCATTATAAACAATCGTGTCTCCCTTTATGGTCACTGGCATTTCATAAACTAATTCTATTTCATCTAAAACATTATCATATCGTAATATGAAATTTTTTGTAATAGGGTCTTCTTTAATTTCTAATAGTTCTTCGCCAGTTTTTGTGCCTATATAAGTTACTTGAATTTTATATACTGTATTCTTTTTTAAACTAAGTTTATAACGTCCTTTATCGTTTGTAATGCCATAGGAATCCAAAGCTTTTGTTTCTTGATTTATGGCCACAACATTAGCTAACTCTAAGGGATTACCTATACTGTCTTTTACGATACCTTCCAGCTTGATTTGAGCAAGAAGAGAGCTTGTTACCAGCAAGAAGAGTAACGTGGTTATTTTAAATTTCATTACATGTTTTTTGATTGGTTATATACTTATAAAGACTACCTTCTCCTTCCACCTGGACGACCACTACCTCTGCTAAAGTTTTCTCGCATTTCTTCAGTTTTCTTTTTCACAATAGCATGGTATGTTTCTTTTGATACTTCCTTTCCTTTTGAAGGCTTTTTTATATCATCTTTCTCCTCCGGATTCAAGACAATTTTAGAACATAAAATGGTTGTTCTCCCTTCATTAACTTCCAGAATTAAACCTGGAAGCCCCCAATACTCCCCTGGTCCTTGATTTACTGGAATTTGAGGCGTATACCATACTTCGACCTTAACCAAATTAGGTTTTACTTCTTTTGTAGAAAGGTCTTTGGTATTTGCAGAATCCTTTTCTTTACTTCCAACTCTATCTGGAGGCCTTCTAAATCTATTGAAATCAAAATCTGTATTCGTTTTCGTAGTTGTTGCCTTAAAACAAGTATACTTTCCTATTTGTTTTGTTTCACCAGTCATAATCCATTTTAATTGTGGCAAAGAATCTTTAATCAAAAACTGCTTTCCGAAAAACTCTTGGTCTTGCAACAATGTTTGCTCTTTCACGTTCTTATATTGATTGCCTGCTGTAAAACTACTCATCATACTTCCCCAACGTCCAGAACCAGTTCCGGGAGCTTCAAGTTTTTCTTCTTCCTTATAAATAGATTCTATCTGATTAAACGTTAGAATATATGTTTTCTCTAACATGCTTTTCATTCGTGCTGCTATACGTTTTTTTTGGTCTTCGCTCACTTGCCTTCCTCCAAACCCATTCATATCAAGAGTTGTCTTAGTTTGATAATACGCTTTCCCTTGGAAGTTTTTTTGGGCGAATGCCATGGAAAACACGAAAAACAAAACAAGAGTTGCTAATCTTTTAGAATTCATTTTCATTGGAATAGGATATTTTTAGTTAGGTTATTAAAATAATGTTTCTATTTTAATTTGACTAAAACTATCCTATGTAGTTTAATTACTTAATGTTAAATAACTCTTAAAATTATCCGCCTATTCTAATTTCTATCCTTTCACCATCATCGCTATTCCTTTCCGGTCTATAGCGCTCCCTTTCTTCTTGCATTCTTTTTTCAATAATCTCTTCATATTTTTCCTGTGTAACCTCTTTACCTTTTGTTGGTTCGTTTATGGCAACTTTACTTTTAGGATTTAAAACAACTCTACTACATATTATCGTTTCCTGATCATCATGTACTTCTAAAATCAAGCCTGGCAATCCATAATACCTTGCTGGCCCACTATTTACTGGTATTTGAGGTGTGTACCATGCTGTTATTGTTACTTCCTTCATTTGTGGCCCTTCCTCTTGTTCTTCATCTAAATCCGTATCTCCATTAACACTAATAGTGCTTTCTACTATAGCAACCATACGTTTTTTAGTGGCCTTATAACAGGTATAATCACCAATGTTTTTCGTTTCGTTTTCTAGAGTCCAATCTTCTTTTTCAAGGGTGTCTTTAATTAGAAATATTTTACCAAACACTTCATTTTGAGATGTAAATCGATTTTCTTTTGTGTTTCTGTATAAGATATCTGATCCATCAGTAGACACAAAAACCATCTGCATTCCTGCATTTTGAGGCGCTTCTAATTTTTCATCTTCTTTATAAATAGACGCTTCTTTATTAAAATTTAAGATGTATGTTTTCTCAAATTGTTTTTTTAGCATTGCTACCATACGCTGATGCATTTCAGAATTCATTTGCGTACTATCCAGTTTAACATCTAATTTCCTTTGTGTTTTATATGTAGCAATTCCTTGAAAATCCTGAGCGACTATGCTGTTAGAACATAAAAATGCTAGTAACACACCTAATAACTGTTTCATTTTAATTCGTTTTAATGATTAATGCTACAAATGTGGCACTTCATTTAAAACATAATAGTTAACGAGTGTTAACGTGTGTTAACCGATTCGTTTTATAAGGTTTTAACGTTTACTTTTGAGATATGAATGATATAAGATATAGATGGATTTTATATATCATAGTATTTGTTATACTAAGTACAATAAGCGTTCAAGTGTATTGGAACTACAAAAACTACCTTGCCAGTAAGCAACAATTAATTAATAGTGTACAGGCAAGTTTAGATAATGCTGTAGAAGCCTATTTTGCAGATCTTGCTCAAACAAATACATTAACGTTCACTTTTAATGGTGAGTTAAATGAGGAAACTTTTCATAATAAAACCCCGTCAGACAGCATCGTCAATAATATTGAAGTATTTACTAGTAATACTTCTAGCGACTCATTAAATATTGAATTGAATGAAGATATTTATTTATTAAAAGGTTTGAGATCTGATAGTTTAGCTGAAAATGTTTTTAAAGATCTCTTGAAAAAAGAGAAGGGTAAAAATAGAGTTATTTTAAAAAGATCTATGGATTCGACTATCTCACTTCCACATATAAATAACTTTAAAGCCCTCACTTCTAAAGTTTTGATTTCCATGATGCATGATTCTTTACAAATAAATAAAATTGACAGTTTATTATGTAACGATTTTAAGAGAAAAAAGTTAAAAATCAACTATAGATTATCTTATAGAAGCAATACCTCCAATATTGACCATTTTTCTGAAGCTTCTACTAAAAAGGCTTCTTTAGTACTATCATCAAAATCTACTTATTTGTCTAATCATAATGATTTAAAAATTCATTTTTCCAATGAAACCATTATTGTTTTAAAGCATATTTTAACTAGTATTCTTATTTCTACATTACTAGTTTTAGCGGTTATTAGTTGCTTATTCTATCTTTTAAAAATCATTAAACAACAAAAGCAATTAGCCGAAGTAAAGAATGATTTAATAAGTAATATCACTCACGAATTTAAAACCCCAATTGCTACTATAGGTGTTGCATTGGAAAGTATTAAAAATTTTAATGTTATTGATAATAAAGAAAAGACCAAAACCTATTTAGACATGTCGAGTAGTCAATTATCTAAACTCAATATGATGGTCGAAAAACTGCTTGAAACAGCCACTTTAGATAGTGAAAGTTTAGAACTAAAAAAAGAAAGATATAATGTCGCAGACATATTACTTTCTATTGTTGAAAAACACAAAATGCAAACTGAAGCAAAAACGATCACTTACAATCCTCCTTCTGAATCTGTGATGGCTAATCTGGATATTTTTCATTTTGAAAATGCTATTAATAATGTTTTAGATAATGCTATTAAATATGGTGGCAATACAATTATTATAGATTTAACTCAAAACTCGTTTGCATTTTCAATCTCAATTTCCGATACTGGAAATTCACTTACTAAAGCTACTAAAGACAAAATTTTCGAGAAGTTTTATCGTATCCCGAAAGGAAATACTCATGATGTAAAAGGGTTTGGTATTGGATTGTATTATACTAAAAAAATAGTGGACAAACATGGTGGCACAATTCAATTAGGTTTAGATAATACTCTTACAACGTTTAAAATATCATTTCCAAATGAATAAACTCACCACCATACTCTTGGCAGAGGATGAACCTGCTTTAGGGCAAATAATAAAAGAGAGTCTAGAAACACGACAATTCAAGGTTTTATTATGTAATAATGGCGAAACCGCTTTTGAAGTATATAAAAAATCTAATCCAGAATTGTTGGTCTTGGACGTGATGATGCCTAAAAAAGATGGTTTTACATTAGCTAAGGAGATTAGAACTACAGATGAAAGTATTCCTATCATTTTTTTAACAGCAAAGTCTCAAACACAAGATGTTGTTGAAGGGTTTTCTATTGGTGGAAATGACTATTTAAAAAAACCTTTTAGTATGGAAGAATTGATTGTTAGAATTAATAATTTACTAAATAGAACAAAACTTCAAAAAACAGCAGAAATATTACAAATTGGGAATTACACATTTAATTTCACCAAACAAACACTTCAACTTAAAAATCAAAAAAGCACACAATTAACTCATCGAGAAGCACATTTATTGTTTCACTTAATAAAAAATAAAAACCAGGTTTTAGATCGCTCCTTAATTCTAAATAAACTCTGGGGAAATGATGATTTTTTTAGCGCTCGTAGTATGGATGTGTTTATTACTAAACTTCGCAAAAAGTTAAATCAAGATAGTACTATACAAATTATTAATGTTCGTGGGTTTGGTTATAAATTAATTTGTTAATTCGATTTTTGTTGTATAACTAAACTTCTCATTTTATTGGTAGCTAAATAAAATTGAAAATTCCGCTTCGTTTATTTAATCAAAATCAAATTAACAAATAAAAGTGGTAAGGTTTTTGTATTTTTCAAGTCGGTATGAAATATACAATCTATCTTTTTTTGCTTCTATCTTGTTCAATATGTGCTCAAAAGACTATTGAAACCTCCTTTATTAAAAAAACAAATTTTAAAGCTAGCCAACTTGTTACTATTGACAATTTTGAAACCAAATACTTTATAAACAATAATGTTTTTAATAAAAAAGATCCCCATAAAACGATCACTTATAATAATTTACAGCTTGGTAATATAACTACCGCCAATGCCTTTAATCCTTTAAAAATAAATTTGTTTTACAAAGATTTTAATAGTGTTATAATTCTTGATAACCGGCTAGCTGAGATTTTCAAAATTGACTTCAATGCACTCCAAAAATATAAAAATGTATCACATATTTCGACAGGGCATGATAATACTATATGGGTTTTTAACGAGAATAATCAAAAACTAGAACTTTTTGATTATAGAGCGCTTACCACACGTGCTCAAACTGTACCCATTCAAAGTACTATTTTAGACTTAAAAAGTAATTACAACTTTTGTTTTTTACTCACAAAAAACTATTTGTACACTTATAATTATTTTGGAAGCTTAGTTAAAAGAATAAAAAACGACGGATACACCCAATTAGCTGAAAGCAACGGAGATATATTTTTAAAAAAGGAAAACGCTCTGTTCTATTTGAATAAGGGTAGTGAAACTACAATTCCACTATTAATACCAAATTTATTAATAAATGCGTTTTTTGTAACCAACGAAACCTTGTATATTTACGCAAACGAAATCTTACATGAGTACAAAATAAAAATTGACTGAAAATTATGCATATTGCTATTGCTGGAAATATTGGTGCCGGAAAGACCACTCTCACTAAACTATTAGCAAAACATTATAAATGGGAAGCACAACTTGAAGATGTTGTAGACAACCCGTATTTAGACGATTTTTATAATCAAATGGAGCGTTGGAGCTTCAATCTACAGGTGTACTTTTTAAATAGTAGATTTCGTCAAGTACAGCAAATTCGCCAAAGTGGCAAAGATATTATCCAAGATAGAACCATTTATGAAGATGCTCATATTTTTGCTCCTAACTTGCATGCTATGGGTTTAATGACAAATCGTGATTATGAAAACTACAGGTCGCTTTTCGATTTAATGGAATCCTTAATTAAAGGTCCAGATGTCTTAATTTATTTGCGCAGCTCTATCCCTAATTTGGTATCTCAAATACATAAACGTGGTCGTGACTATGAAAATTCAATTAGTATTGATTATTTAAGCCGATTGAACGAACGTTACGAAGCATGGATTCATGGTTATAATAAAGGAAAGCTTTTAATTATAGACGTTGATAATTTAGATTTTGTAGATAACCCTGAAGACCTAGGTAACGTTATTAATACTATTGATGCAGAAATTAACGGGTTATTTTAACATAAAGTTTGCCTAAACCTTATTTAACAAATGTCTGATCTAGTCATTTTTCTATGATTTAAAAACAGGTTTATCACTAATTGTCTCCTGAACTATACCTCTGATGAATTACCACTCATCATCCTGCACTTTATCAGTCAAATAGCTTAAAAGGCTTCTATTTATTTTATTAAGTAACGCTTCTATTTGTGATGAAACCTTTTCGTAACCTTTCTTTATTTTTCCATCTTTAGAATAAAAATTGTGCTTTTTTAAACCTATAGTTTGCTTTTTTTTACTAGAAGCTATTTTATATTTCAATTTTTTGGGCTTAAACCTATATTCACCATCTCTAAATCTTAGCTCTATAATATACTCTAACCCTTCACAACTATAATCTGGTTCTTCTCCAAAACAAATAGCATTATCTGTAAAACCATTAAAGCTAATTTTTTCGCTTGGTTTCGCTTTTCCCATTTCATCAGGATCAACAGTTTTGTCAGTCTTATCGTTTATAATAATGACATCGTCTGCGTCTTTGTATTTTTCAGTAAGCCATTCTTTTGCTTTGGATAGTAACTCATGTCTATCCATTCCTTTTACAATCACGGTGAAATTTCTGGGTTCCAATCCCTTTTCACCATAAACGAACTTGGTATTTTTAGAATGGGTGTTATTATCATTTTGAGCATAAGAAAAAGTCGAAACAAGAATAATTGTAAATAGGATAATATTTTTCATAACTAATTTTAATAATTTAAAACAACTATTATTTCTGTATCCCAAATTTAACAAATAAATTCATACAAACACACAATCTATTTATAATCAATAAATTGATATACTTAACTAACAATTATTATAAACGTACATCTATGTAAATAAACATCTAGCATGTTTTTCCCTTTTAATGTAGAAATTTATTAAAGCGTTAATATTTAAGTTTAAAGCAAAAAAAGAGCTACAATTTCTTGTAGCCCCAAAATAACATATTATGAATAATCTAATTAATCTTAAGATAAATCATCAACGCTAGCGCCTGATGCATTCTTCTTTACTGAAGCTATTCCATTCTTCATGGCACTTGCAGACGAATACATTTCACTGGTACCTATAACTTGTCCATTAATAGCTTTTAAGTTAAAATAAGGACTTCCTCCTTTTGACTCCAAGCGTTCGTATCTTGTATCATCTGTTGAATTTTTCTTTACAGATTCAATACCATTGTTACAGCCAGATTTTGCAGCATATCCTTCACTTGCAAGAATTGATTGTCCGTTACCAGCTTTTAATCTAAATCTAAATTCGCCTCTTTTGTCTTTATAAATTTCAAATTTTGCCATCTTATATGGGTTTAAAAAATTAAGTTTGGTATTAAGACACAAGTTAAAATAAAAAGTCACACATTGTTGAAGAAATAAACTTGTACAAACAAAAAAGCATCCCAATTTTCTATAAACCTGAGTTTCTATCCTAAAAACCAAAATTAACAAACACTTAAAAAAACAGGTGTCTAAAAACACTTCTTAATGGGCGTATAAAATGCAAATAGTCAATTTTAAATACTGTTTTCATTCTAATTTAAAAAAATTAAAACTAGATTTAAATACAACTTAATGTTCACAAATAAAATGCTAAGGATTTAAACCTCTTAATTATTTTAAAATTACAAAACTGTTACAGTGACAATCTATTGTCTAAATAAATACTACATTTGATAATATAATTAATATTTATTTACACCATATAAAAACATTGAGATGATCAGTTACCACTCATTACTTTGACTATTTAAATTAACTTACTCCAAAAACAAAATCTCAGGAAAATCTACTATATATAGGTTTCAAAAAAAGTTTACTTGCAGTAGGGGGGGAATGTTTTTTAAGTATACTATAAATAAGAAACTTCGTTATTTACTTACAATTTAGTAATAATGATATTGAAATTATTTTAGTTGAATATTTGAATTAATTTTAAGAAGTGTATCACAATCAACATGCTTCTTTTGCCTATTTATAGGAATTACCTAAGCCACAATTTAAAGTTTATCCAATGAATTATAAAAAAATACAAAAAACAATAACTACCATACTGATTTCACTCTTATTTTTTAGCTGTAATACTTCCAAAATCACCAAAACCAATAATGGAGTAATTGCTGAAATCACAAACTCTAACGATAAGGTAGATACCAAAATCAAAATCTCGGTACTATCGCCCACCATAGTTAAAGTTGCTACAGCAAAAACCGACTCAATATTGTATGTTCCTAGCTTAATTGCCTCTGAATTTTTAGAAAAAGAAGTTGCCTTTGATATTTCCGAAAACGAAGATTCTGTTGAGATTACAACAGACAGTCTTATTGTAAAGTTGAATCTCCTTAACGGTACTATTAGTTATGCAGATTTGGACGGAAGTTTGTTATTAACTGAATCTGGTAAGGAAATAAGTCCTTACACTAATGATATTATTGGCAATCAAAATCGAATTAAACAAAATTTTAATTGGACAAAGAACGAGGTTCTTTATGGTTTAGGACAACATAATCAAAACAGCCTTAGCCTAAGGAGTAAAAAGATTGAATTGATACAAGAAAACACGAAAGTATCTGTTCCTGTTATCCTTTCTACGAAAGGCTACGGTATTTATTGGGACAACTATTCGCGTACGATTTTTAATGATAGTGGAGATACGTCTTACATCTCATCTGAAGTTGGCGATAAGATTCAGTACTATTTTGTTAAGGGTAATCGTTTTGATAACATTATTGCCAATCTAAGGATGCTCACAGGAGAGGTGCCAATGCTCCCAAAATGGGCATTAGGATATATACAGAGCAGGAATAGATATAAAGATAGGGAAGAACTCATGGGGGTGGTAAAAAAGCAAAGAAAAAAGGGTATCCCTTTGGATGCTATCATTCTAGATTACTTGCATTGGGGTGATCGTGGTTTTGGATCAATGATATTTGATGAAACTGATTTTCCGGATGCCGAAGGCATGATTAACGAACTGCATGAAAACTACAATTGTAAACTTATAGTTTCTGTTTGGCCATCTTTTCACCCATCTACGGAAAATTGGAAACTTTTTAAGAAAGACAACTTCTTACTAGATTTAGATATGGGAAATTTCGGAACAATACATGACGCTTTTAATCCTAAAGCAGGACAACTATACTATGACTTGGTTAAAAAAAACTACTTGGACAAAGGTGTTGATGCCATTTGGTACGATTCTACAGAAGCAGGAGACGTTGATAGGCTTGAAAAAGCCCAATCTTATATGGGGCCAATTGCAAAGCGCTTAAATCTTTACTCTTATTTTGATATGAAAAACATATATGAGAGGCAAATACAAAGTGCGAAGAATAGGATTGTAATCCTAACACGTTCTGCATTCTTGGGCCAACAAAAATTTGGGAGTATTGTATGGTCTGGTGATATTGGTACTGATTTTAAGACACTTAGAGAACAAGTTCCAACAGGTTTAAATTTTTGCATGACAGGCATCCCTTACTGGAATACGGATATAGGTGGTTATTTGGGTGGAGACCCCAAAGACCCGAAATATCAAGAAGTATTTACAAGATGGTTTCAGTATGGAACATTTACACCTTTTTTTAGAGCACATGGGCGTAGAGTTCCTTCTGATACAAGAAGTGGTGAAAACGAAATATGGTCTTATGGTGCTGACAAAGAAAAAATTCTAACCGATTATATAAATCTTCGTTATAGGTTACTACCCTACATATATACCTTATCTCATAAGGTATCTGCAGAAGGGTATACAATGATGAGAGCCTTAGCATTTGATTTTATGGCAGATGAAAAAGTACATGAAATAAGTGATCAATTTATGTTTGGTGATGATATTCTTGTTTGCCCAGTTTTGGAAGCTGGAGCCATTAAAAGAGCCGTTTACTTACCTAAAGGAACAAAATGGTTCAACTTTTGGACCAACGAATCATATAATGGTGGGCAAACTATAGAAGCTAATGCGCCTATTGAAACTATTCCACTATTTGTAAAAGCTGGTTCTATACTTCCGATGGGTGAAGCAATACAATATGCTAGTGAAAAAAATAATGATATATTGGACTTGATGATTTACGGTGATGAAGATGCAACTTTTACCATATATGAAGACGAGAACGACAACTATAATTATAAGGAAGGGAAATTTTCGCAGATACCGTTAACATACACTGCTAAAGATAAAACTCTTACAATAGGTGCCTTAAATGGCGGATTTAATGGAATGCCACATGAAAGAACTTTTAATATATTTAAAATTTCAGAAAAGTCTGGTATATCTACCACTCTGGAAAAACCCTTAAGTGTTAATTACAATGGTAATGAGCTAAAAATAAAATTGTAGATTTAAGTATTTTAATGTTGGTTGGTTTATATAAAAAACGTTAAAATGCTTATCGATTTTGAATATTTTTAGTGACAGGGAAATGCGGTAAAAAATAGTTGGTAGTAATGATAAATTAGACCTATCTAAACATAAAACATTACCCTCTTAAATACAGGATATATTAGGCATTTAAACTTTCCCAACCTTAAGCCTTTTAATCGGTATGCAAATATTTTAAGGCCGTTTTAGCGCAAACCCTTTTCATTTACCTTATAATCTAACAAACGTATTCCAATGACCATCACCTAACCATAATAAAACTTTGTATCCCTCTCCAGATACAACTATAGGGCGAATGTTTCTAAACTTCGAATTTGATGTTATAAAATCTTAATATCTACTATTGTACAAGTAACTCCAGATCATGTCCAAAAGGACACCTTTTTTTAAGATAAAAAGGTTATAAAACAAAAAAGCATCCCAATTCCGATACATCGGAAAAGGAAAGCTTCTCATTGGAATACCAAATTTACTTTGGTATTACTACATCCCGAATTAACTTCGAGAACAACACAACTTCTTTTTATTGCCAAAAAAAGCCCTAATTTCTCAGAACTTTCTTTTTTGCAATTTTTGCGGTCTGGACAGAATCCAAACCTTATATTTTTAAACCATATAAAAACGTGACAATTGTTGACGGTTTGTGAGCTTTTATATGATTTCTATAATGTCAAAATAACTTTCGAGTTGCAAATATATAATTTGTATTGGGCTAAAACAATATAAACCTCAATAAATTTAACAATATGTTATGGCTTTTTTAGAGTTCAAAGTACTAGTCTATTTGTTAAGAATTTTTAACCTCAAACGTAAATGACTTTTTTTGGATAAAATATTGTCTATGGATGTAGAAAAAAATAAGATGAAAGCAGCCACAATAATAAAATATGGAGGCTTAAGCAATATCAGAATTACTCAAGCCCCAAGACCAAAACCGAAAGCTAATGAAGTTTTGGTAAAAGTGATATGCTCATCGGTAAACTATGCCAATGTTGCCCATGTTAAGGCTAACCGTTTTTAATTAGATTATGGCTAGGATTGTTAAAACCAAAGAAAAACAGTAGTGGAAGCTGTGGGGCAAAATGTATCTTCTTTCAAGATTGGAGATGCTGTGTTTGGAGATAATGGAGATACCAATTTTGGAGCTTACACAGAATCCTTTTTGTTGAATTAAAAAATCCTAAAATCGAGAAGATAGCTATTCTCATTGCACAAATGATATTCGGTCTTGATATGTTGTTGCATAGTCTAACAAAAATAACAATGTTTTTTTGGAGGTGGTAAGTACTCCATTGATCAATACCAATGGATTTTTAACCGTATAAAAAATGAAAAAACAATCATGAATGTTTAGATTGTTTGGAAATGGAATCTCGTTAAAAAACTATTGCTCAATAAATATGAGATGAAAGTAATAGTTTGTACAAAATAATGGAGCTCCTAATTCTAGTTAAATATTCCTAAAAACTACAGTTAAAATAGGAAGTAATTGTAAGTTTAGGATATGAAAAAAGGAGATTAAGCGAATAACAAATCATTAAAGTATACAAGAATCGGGTGTTTCGATAAAAGAACACTGTAAGAGAGTATGGAATAAATTCACTGTAAAAAAAACACCAAAACGGATATTTTAAAGTAATTTGACCCAACCTTTAGTCCAAAAAATCATCTAGCTTCAAATGAAGCTAGATGATAATCTGTTAAAGATTCTTTCAACATTTTTTTGAAATAAAAAGTGAAATACAAATGAAGAATAAAATACCTGTAAAAAGGATTAAAGAGCCCAAAGAAAGATTATTTTTTTCAGATTTTATGGGTATTCAGAGTGTTGCAAAAATGCTTAACGGAGCACCAATGGTTGAAAAACTTCACAAGCATGATTTCTATTTTGTTTTAGTGTTGGAGAATGGTAGCGGAAGCCATTTTATTGACTTTATTTCTTACCCTGTTGAAAATTATACTATCTATTTTATGAGACCAGGGCAAGTACATCAACTCACATTGGAAAAAGATTGTACAGGTTTTTTAATCAACTTTAATTCAGAGATATATTTATCAAAAGATAAGGTCAAATCAGAATTATTAAGAAAGGCCAGCGGACAAAATTTTTATCAATTAGAAAAGCAAAAATTTAATAGATTGTATTCTACAATAACTTATTTGTTTCAAGAATTTAATAATAAAAAAAAAGGATTTGAAGAAATTGTAATAGCAAATCTTACTATATTTTTCAGTGAATTGACACGATTTCAAAAGAGAAATTCATTAATTACTGTATCATCTTATTCACTACAACGTATTGATGAATTTCAGCAACTTTTAGAAACACAAATATATACACAAAAAAAGGTGTCATATTATACTAAAAAGATGAATATTTCCCAATATCAATTAAATTCTATAACCAAGGAAACTCTTGGAAAAACAGCTTCTGAAATGATTCAAGAGCAAGTAATTCTTGAAGCCAAAAAGCTTTTATTAGCAACCACTAATCAAGTAAATCAAATTGCTATGAAGCTAGGGTATGAAGATGTTTCATATTTTATTCGGTTGTTTAAAAAACACACCTATCAACCACCAGATACGTTTAGAATTAATTTCAAATAAGTCCTATGTAATTACATTTTTATCCTATTTGTAACACGTTTTGTTATGTTAATTTTGGCAAAGGAGTATGAATTATGCTGTTAAATAGTTAAGCCCCTTAGAAAAACAAAAAAGATGATTGTTTTTAAGACAATCATCTTAGTTATGTAGAATTCAAAACACAAGACCTTGAAAAAAATGAATACATAACTGAAATAGTATTTCAAATATTTAATTTATAATCAAAATAAATATATTATGAAAAAATCATTTTTAGAGAGGCTTTTTTTAGTGTTTATTATTGTTTTGTCAAGCCTATTATACGGTTGTAAAGATGACGAAATGGAAGTAGAGAACTCCTTTGTTGTTAAGTCCAGTATAAGCGATGTAGATATTCACTATACAGTAAAAGGTAAAGGAAGTCATACAATAGTATTTGTCCATGGTTGGTCTTGTGACCAAACGTATTGGAAAAATCAAATAGATTATTTTGAGAATAATTATAAAGTGGTAACTATTGATCTTGGAGGGCACGGTAAATCAGGAACCAATAGGGCAACTTGGACCATAGCATCATATGGTTCTGACGTAATAGATGTGGTTAATGCTATTGAATTTGAAAAGCTTAGCCTGGTAGGCCACTCACTTGGTTCTATGGTGGTGGTAGATGTGGCATCAAGAATTGACAAACCTATTAATGCATTGGTCTGTGTAGATTATTTGAAAGATCCATTGGTGCCCATATCTAATGAAATAGCAGAAGGGCTTGTGTCCCCTTTTCGAACCGATTTTGTGAATTCAACCAAAGGTTTTGTGTCTACACTTTTTCGACCTGATGCCGATCCTGTATTAGTAGCACAAATAGCCGACGACATGTCGAATGCTCCTCCAGAAGTTGCTATTCCTGCAATGATAAATCTCGGGGTAAGGGACTATAGTGACGACTTCAAAAAACTATCTATAAAAAATATTAATAGATATATTATTAATGCCGATTTGAATAAAACAGATAAAGCCCACTATATATCTTTAGGATTCGAAATCAACATAATAAAGGGATCTGGGCATTTTGTGATGATTGAAAAACCTGATTTATTTAATCCTGTTCTAAAAGAAATAGTAAACGAATAATGATATACGGAAATTGCATAAAAACTCAATTCATGTGATGCTTTATCATAAAAAGAAAAATAAACTTTAGCAAAAAAATGGATTGCTAAACGGAATAATATAACCAAAAAATTAAAATCTATCAGATATGAAGTGAATTTATCTAGAAAATACTCTGGAAAAGAAATGCATAATATAATTGAAAATGTTACAAAAAGTCTAAACATATACATCTCGCATATAGGTTCCTTTTCTAGAAGAAAATTCCCAAAACTCTATTCATTGGCATTTTAAAGAAAAGCCAAAATAAGTAGGATGTTTAGATGCTACTTTTTTGGAAGAAGGAAATGAATTTTGGGTCGTTGCTAGAAATTACGAACCTCAATGGGTAAAGAATAAAGCAAAAGAAATGCAGACAAAATTGGGAGAAATATTGTGATAAAACATTCTATCGAGGGTAATTCTTGTAATTTCTAATCAAGTAAATCAAATTATTATTCAGCATGAGGATGAAGATGTTTTCTATTTCATTGGTTCTTTAAAAACATCAATCACTAAATGGGTCTCTTACTTACATAAAAAAATCACCAAATTAATATTTTGTATCTTCAAAGTATTAATTTGTTTATTTCAAGTTCGTTTTAATTTAGCGGAAATTTCCTTGACAAGATTTATTTAAATTTTACAATTATTTATATGAAGTAAATTAAATATTGTAAAAATCATTTTTTTTAAGAAATTGCAGCACAAACGTGGCACAACAAAGAAAAAATCAAATCTATTTAATAAGAAATTATCTTTGTAAAATATTGAAAAACAGTATTTTAAATCGTTATATACAAAAAAAGCTCTCAAATTATTGAGAGCTTTTTGCGGTCTGGACGGGACTCGAACCCGCGACCTTCGCCGTGACAGGGCGACATTCTAACCAACTGAACTACCAGACCGTTGCTTTATTGCGGTTGCAAATATACACGCCTTTTTTTATATCTCAAATGTTTTTTTAAGTTTTTTGAATTTTATTTTAAAAAAGAAAGCTTCAATACTTTACTCAAAAGGATCCTTATAGAACTTATACAAACTTTTGACGCTCTATCATGTATGTTGTCAGGATGTTATTGAAATTCTTATTAACATCTGCTTCAACATATTTAATTTTATATTGAGCGCACTTTAATCGTAAAGTTTCAAAATAATCACTCACCGTTTTTTTATAGTTGTCTTTTACAGTATCTGCATATAAACTAATATACTCTCCTGTTTCAACATCAATAAAACGCTTTGGTTTATTATCAAAATCAAAAGCTAATTCTTTTTTCTTATCAAATACATGAAATAGAATGACTTCGTGTTTGTTGTATTTTAAATGACGTAATGCTTCAAACAATTTCATCTCATCTTCTGATGTTTGAAGCATATCGGTAAACAAAAATATCATGGAACGCCTATGAATCTTTTCAGCAATTTCGTGTAAATATTTATACGTTTCAGTTTCTTTATTTAAAGGTTTAGAAATCACAGCATCACTCAAATGATTCAATAGCATTTGATGATGACGTTCACTACCCTTTTCTGGCGCATAATAATCGTAATCGTCACTATATATACTTAAACCAACTGCATCTCGCTGCCTTTTTAAAATATGCATTAAAGATGCCGAAGCTAATACTGAAAACCCTATCTTATTTAAACTATCAATAGAAAAAGAATCCATCTTTGGATAGTGCATTGAACTACTATTATCTATAATAATATGACAACGCAAATTAGTTTCATCGTCATAACGTTTGGTGTAAAGCTTATCTGTTTTAGCAAATAGTTTCCAATCTATATGACGTGTACTCTCTCCTTGATTATAGATCTTATGCTCAGCAAATTCGGCTGAAAACCCATGAAACGGACTTTTATGCATTCCAGCAATGAAGCCTTCTACGACTTGTTTCGCAAGTAGCTCTAGGTTTTTAAAACCTTCTGTTTTATTTAATTCTGCTTGCAAATCCATTAATTAGAGTACTTAATTTTTTGAGCACGATACAATATGTCTACACTTTGCAACAGTTTATTCTTTAGCACGGGGCTAAAATCTGGGTTTTCTACTAAAAATGTCTCTACCACATGATATGCATTTTTAGATGAATATCTTCCTATAGTATTATTTAGCCAATTTTTAGGGAAAAAGATATCTCCTGTTAACTGTATGTCTTCTAACGCATTTAAACATGCCTGTAAATGTTTTTCTGCCGATTTTTGACGTAATGGATGGTGTATATTACCCAAAGCACTTAGCACCCAAGACTCTTTTGTTCTATTATCTGCTTTAAGAAAAGAATTCATGAAATCATCCCTAACCTTTTCGTCATTTGATAATGATGGTAGTAAATATTCAAATCGTTTTTTAGTATCTGGATTCGTTATTTGTGTTTTAGCCACTTCAAGGATCTCATCTGCCTTTGCATGATTATAAATTGCCAATACCGAAGCAATACTTGTAAAATCATTTTCATTTAGGTTTAATCCTTTAATCTTTATTTTCTTAGTCCACACATCATACAAGAACAACTTTCCATTTATAGAATAAGCAATACCTTTATATAAATTAAAAAGTGTTTTCTTTATTCCAGAATCTAAATCTTTATTTAAAATATGTCGCAATAATAACTCCATATGTTGTTGTGCTTCGAAGCGCTCTTGAACCGTAAGGTAATTCCAAAAAATCGAAGATAGTTCTCTTGAAATAAGGTTAACTATTTGCTCTTCTGTTTCACTCTCAATACCTTCTAAAAGCAAGTTAAAAGCCTTTGTGGGAGGTACTGCAC
Source organism: Flavivirga rizhaonensis (assembly GCF_004791695.1). GTDB lineage: Bacteria > Bacteroidota > Bacteroidia > Flavobacteriales > Flavobacteriaceae > Flavivirga > Flavivirga rizhaonensis. The sequence goes on from NZ_SRSO01000010.1 coordinate 22,687, forward strand.
CCTCAAGCATGTTTTCGTACAAATTAATATATGCATACCCTCTAGCCTCATCATTTTTAATATCTGGAAGTATTTTCAAATTTTCAACATCAATAGGAAAAATACCATAACCAAAAGCATCATAATTATAAACTATAGTTTTAGGTTTTTGCATCCCTATAACCTCTTTTAACTGTATTCTTTTATTTTTTAAACGTACCGTTTTTACAAGTGTTGTATCTTGGTATATTAAACCTATATTAAAGGTTTGTGGCCAAATATTATCACTCCCATCTTCAGCTTTTTGGTAAATTTCAAAGGTTTTAATTTTATTATCCTTATAAGTAATACTATCCATTACAATAGGTCTTCCCGGTTGTGTTACCCAAACGCGACTCCATTGTTTTAAATCAATGTTAGTCTCTGCACATAATAAATCAATCAAATCATTCCAATCAGCATTACTATTGGCGAATTTTTGAATATAATTGCGTAAACCCTTTTTAAAATTATCTTCACCAATAGCGGCTTCTAATTGCCTCATCATTATAGGTGCTTTATGATATATAATATTACCATAAAGTGTCCCTGCGTTTTTTAAATTATCTAAATTTTGACGGATTGGAGTAGCTCCTCTAGTTCTATCTTCACTATAAGCACTTGGGTAATGATCGGACATAAACTCCAACGTATGGTTAATATCTGGAAACGCTGGATTTGCAATTTTATCTGCCATAAAATTCGCGAATACTTCTTTTAACCAAACATCATTAAACCACTTCATGGTAACCAAATTACCAAACCACATATGTGATGTTTCGTGAGCTATTAGTTTTCCTCTATTTAATTTCTGATTTAAAGTAGCACTTTCATCTAAAAAAAGTGATGATTCCCTATATTGAACAGCTCCAACGTGCTCCATACCTCCATATTGAAATCCTGGAATACTAGCATAATCCATTTTTTGAAACGGAAACTCTTTTTGTGTATAGTCTTCTAAAAAATTAACAGATTCTTGATGAAGCTTAAAAATCTCATCAATGCTAGCTTTTATTTTAGCTTCATTATTTTCTCTGTAAAGTAGTTTCGTATCAAACAAACCCAAATTTTGTGTTGTTCTATTAAATACACCAGCTACAAAAGAAAATAAATATGTGCTCATTTTATCTGATTCATGAAACACATACCTTGTATAATCCTGTTTATCCTCTTTATAGTTTAATTTAGAGCCACATAATACTTCCCACGATTTTGGGGCTGTAATATCTAGCATATAATTGGCTTTTATATCTGGTTGATCAAAACAAGGAAATAATGTACTCGCTCTATCTGGTACTAATAACGTGTATAAATAATCATCGTTTCTATTAAGTGATAATTCACCTGCTATAAACGATATATCTATAGTATTATCACCTAGTTTTAAATACGTTTCAGAAATAATAAGATGTTCTTGTTCATGATTAACATCAATAGCTTTTCCATTTACAATCACGTTTTTAATAAAAGACTTTTTTTCATTAAAATCTAAATACAATGGATATTCTAAATCTTTAACTTTTAAATTCAACTTTAACTCTGAGGCTATTGAATCTTCTTTTTTTAAAGGAATATTAAATTTTAAATTATAGACAACATCTTCAACTTGTGTTTTTCTATACGTTGATAAATCTAAAGAAATGCCTTCAGACAAAAGGATGCTTTCTCTTTGTTTGGTTTCACAAGAAAACATAATTAAGAAACACAAAAAGTATAAAAAATTCTTCATAAAAACGGCTGATTAAAACGAGAAAAGGTTTACTATAATGCAAACTTTTTATCTATTTCTTTTAATTACCAAACAACATTATAAAACTGCATCAACAATACCATAAGAAACAGATTCATCTGCTCCCATCCAATGGTCACGATTAAAATCCTTCATTATTTTATCAAAAGTTTGCCCACAATTATCTGCTAGTATTTGCGCACTTAACTCTTTAGTAATTATAATTTCTTTAGCTGTAATTTCTATATCGCTTGCTTGCCCACGTGCACCACCACTTGGTTGGTGAATCATAACACGTGCATGTGGTTGAATAAAACGTTTACCTTTTTCTCCTGCAGATAATATTAAAGAGCCCATTGAAGCTGCGAATCCTGTACAAATTGTTGACACTTCACTTTTTAAAGATTTTATACAATCGTAAATAGCAAAACCAGACGTTACATAACCTCCAGGACTATTAATATATAAATGAATATCTTTAGTTTCTAATGCATCTAAATACATTAACCGATCTATAACGTGTTTGGCAGAATCATCATCAACTTGTCCCCACAAAAACACTTTACGTTCTTCTATTAGTTTACTATCAATGGCATCTTGTACTTTTATTTGTTTACTCATATCTGTTTTTAATTTTTTGCTCGTTCTTATTTTATTAATTTTTTAAAATTAATAATAAAATTGAGAACGAACAGAACCGCTTCGCTCTCTTATTAAAAATTTTAAAAAGCATTTTGTAAAAGTACTTTTTAAATTTGTTAATTTTCGTTTCATCTAAAATAAAAAAAGGTTTGCCATAATGACAAACCTTTTCAATTTTCTTTTTAATGAGATTGACTATAAAAGTGAATCTATAGCTTCAGTATAAGCATTTTTTGGTGCTACCCCAACTTGTCTTCCAACAACCTCTCCGTTTTTAAAAACCAAAACAGTAGGTATGTTACGCACACCATATTTTGCGGCAAACTCTTGATTGGCATCTACATCTACTTTTCCAACAACAGCTTTACCGTCATATTCTCCACTAATTTCCTCTATAATTGGTCCAACCATTCTACAAGGTCCACACCATGCAGCCCAAAAGTCAACCAATACAGGTTTTTCACTTTTTAATACAGTTTCTTCAAACGTTGCATCTGTTATTTCTAATGCCATAATATTTATGTTTTAAGTTCGTATTTTATTATTAATATCGCAAAATTAGTCAAAATATTTACGAAAGCTTACAATCTAACAATTTGTTTTATCTATATCAATATTGTTCAGCACTATTATATTTTTAAAAATGTTTCTACACTTAATGAAAATTCGTCGTTATCTAAATTTATTTTATTATAAAATGTGATATTCAAAAAATCCCAATAACCTGATTTACATTATTTTAAATTTATTATTAGAATTAAAATCATTTTAAGCAACCAAAAAGTTGCGTATTTAAAATATTTATTTTAGTTTAGCAACCATAAAGTTGCATATTAATTAAAAATCGAACTTATTATGAATGATGTTATTAAAAAAGAAAAGATATTTAAACACTCCATAGATAAAGTATGGAATGCTATTTCTAAAGCTGAAGAAATATCTGCTTGGTTTATTCAAGCAGATTTTAAAGCCGAAAAAGGGTATCAATATACGTTTACTTCAGAACCCAACGAAAAAGGTTGCACTACCATTAGTGGAGAAGTAAAAGAATCTAATCCATACAAATTAGTTTACACCTGGATAGTTGCAGAAATGAAAGTAGAAACTACAGTTACCTGGGAGTTAGAGGCTACCGAAAACGGTACCAAATTATATCTGGAACATTCTGGAATTTCAAATTACGAAGGCGAAACTGCTGTAAAAATGTTTGAAAGTTTTAACGGTGGTTGGGATAACTGTATAAATGGATTAACAGATTACTTAAAACAATTGGTTAATGCAGGATAAAATAACAAAACTATTTAAAGCTATTGCAGACCCAACAAGGCGTGATATTTTTCACGCCTTGGTTATTGCAACCTCAGCCTTATCGATTACACAAATATCCAGTCAGTTTGATATTAGCAGACAAGGTATAACTAAACATATAAAAACTTTAGAAGAAGCTGGTCTGGTACATATTAACACACACGGACGTGAACGTTTTTGCAATGCCAATGCTAAACCATTAAAGGAAGTTAGTAAATGGGTGGAATTTTATTCACAATTCTGGGATAATTCGCTACAAGATTTGGAGAATTATTTAAACAATTCAAAAGATGTCTAGTAATATAAAACAAATTGACCGCCATATTAAGAACTACAAAAAGCAGTTAAAGGTAAACGTTAGCTCTAAACAAGTGTTTTGTGCTTTAAACGAAGGGCTTCATTCATGGTGGGGGAAAATAAGTAATTCTGAATTTAAAGCGGGTGGTCAATTTACTATTCAATTTGAAAATGATTATTGGTGGACTTTTAAAATTATAGAATACACTCCCAATCAGGAATTAGTTTGGAAATGTATTGATGGTGAACCTGATTTTAATAAAGAATGGATCGGTCACGTATTACATTGGGAAATAGAAGATCTTAACGGAAAAAGTTTAATTAATTTCAATCAAGTTGGACTCACTCCAAATATTGATTGCTATGAAGTATGTTCTACTACTTGGGATCGATTTATTACGAACAGTTTAAAAAACTATTTAGAGGTAAAAAAATAAATTGTCATTAGTAAGGAAGGAACAATTAGCCTATGCTGATCGCAGTTTAAGTATGCTGATCTGTTTATTAAGTTAAAAAAACTCCAATTGATCAGATTCTGACTTTACGCTTAGAAGCGTGACTCAGAATGGCGTTTCTTTTTGTACTTTCTTCTATTAATTAGAAATAAAATAAGAACTACTATAAAAAGAAATACGACTCCAAACAAATTTAAATAAATCCACAATACGACATTTTGAATTTCGGAAGCCAATAATTTTATTAACTCTCCAGAAGAGAAAAAGAATATTATTTCTAAAACTAAAAATGTTATCACATGATAGAATATTATTTTTTTCATAATCATGAGATCCCTGCCTTCTCAGGGATTTATTAATTTAACTTAAACATCACATCCTGACTTTCTAATTCACTGAGTAATTCTTGAGATACTTTAACTTTCTGTCTTCTACTAGGCATCTGTAATTTTATTTTATCTTTATTATCGTACACAACAAAATTTAACGCTTGGTTTCCGGGATGCATTTGTAACAATTCTTTTAAGCGAAAAATACTTTCTTCATGTAAATCTTTAATATTAAGCTGTATGGAAAGTTTTTTAGCATAGTTTTCCATGACATCATGCAGTAATTGAAAACTATTAAATTGCAATCTTGGATCACTCTTTTTTCCTGTATCTTTATTAACCCAACCTTCTCGAATAAATGATTTTACAAATACAAAGTTATTCTTCATTAAAAAGTGCCTGAATTTTAAATATTCTTCACCAAAAATCCTAAACTCAAAACTATCGGTATAATCTTCAACAGTAAACATTCCCCATCCTTTTCCTTGCTTACTCACACGGTGTTGTACATCGGTAACAACCCCGCCAAAAACAATTTCTCTGTTTACATAAGGTTCTAAATTATTAAACATAGCAATGGCACCATTACAAAAGGTTTTCATTTCAGTTTTAAAATCGTCTAATGGGTGCCCAGAAATATAAACACCTACAACTTCACGCTCTTGGGCTAATTTTTCCATAGTTCCCCACTCTTCACATGGTGGTACTTCTGGTTCTGCTATCTGAACATCACTTGTTGCTCCAAATAAACTTACTTGAGATGAGTTCTCGTTTTCCTGATGTTTATTCCCATATTTGACTGCTTTTTCTAAAAAAGTAATTCCATCACCTTCTTTATGAAAATACTGAGCACGGTGTGTGTCTCCAAAACAATCAAAACCTCCAGCTAAAGCTAAATTTTCAAAGGCCTTTTTATTGGCTGCTCTTAAATCGATTCGTTTTGCTAAATCGAAAATAGATTTATATGGGCCATCTTCTTTTCTATTCTCTACGATAGTCATTACTGCACCATGACCAACACCCTTAATAGCACCCATACCAAAACGCACTGCATTGTCTTGATTCACTGAAAATTTATAATACGATTCGTTAACATCTGGTCCCAAAACATCCAATTTCATCCGTTTACATTCTTCCATAAAAAACGTAACCTGTTTTATATCATTCATGTTATTGGATAATACAGCAGCCATATATTCTGCTGGGTAGTGTGCTTTTAAATAAGCAGTCTGGTAAGCTATCCATGCATAACAGGTGGAGTGAGATTTGTTAAAGGCATAACTTGCAAAGGCTTCCCAATCTTTCCAGACTTTTTCTAACACTTTAGCATCATGTCCATTTGCACTTGCCTGCTCAACAAATTTCGGTTTCATTTTATCCAGTACCGCAATTTGCTTTTTCCCCATCGCCTTACGTAACACATCGGCTTCACCTTTTGTAAATCCAGCTAATTTTTGAGACAAAAGCATTACTTGCTCTTGATACACTGTAATACCGTAAGTTTCTTTTAAATACTCTTCCATTGCTGGTAAATCGTACTTAATATCTTCATCACCATGTTTTCTTCTAACGAAACTTGGAATATATTCCATAGGTCCCGGACGATACAAGGCGTTCATGGCAATTAAATCTTCAAACACTGTTGGTTTTAAATCTCTAAGGTGTTTTTGCATTCCTGGAGATTCATATTGGAACACCCCTACAGTTTCTCCACGTTGGAATAAAGCATATGTTTCTTCATCATCTAAAGGAAAGGATTCCGGATCTAGTAAAATATTATGTTTTGCTTTTACAATTTTAACAGTATCTTTAATTAAAGTCAGTGTCTTTAACCCTAAGAAATCCATTTTTAATAAGCCAGCATCTTCAACAACCGAGTTATCAAATTGTGTGACGTACAAGTCGGAATCTTTAGCTACAGATACAGGTACGAACTTAGTAATATCATCGGGTGTTATAATAACCCCACAGGCATGGATTCCTGTATTTCTCACAGAACCTTCTAGAGCTCTTGCAGTATTAACAGTCTCTGCTTCTAAACCTGATCCTTCAGAAATATTTAAAAGCTCATTAACCTTTTCTAATTCTTCTGCTCTGAACTTACTTGCCAGTGCTTTTTCGTCTAACCCAAAAATTTTATTGAGCTTCGACATATTAGGAATCAACTTTGCAATTCTATCGGCGTCAAACAAAGGTAAATCTAACACACGTGCTGTATCTCGAATGGACGACTTAGCCGCCATAGTACCATAAGTAATAATTTGTGCTACTTGATTAGCACCATATTTATCAATCACATAATCCATAACCCGGCTTCTTCCTTCATCATCAAAATCGATATCAATATCCGGCATACTAATACGATCCGGATTCAAGAAACGCTCAAAAAGTAAATCATACTTCAGAGGATCGATGTTAGTAATCCACAAGCAATATGCGGCTACCGATCCAGCAGCAGACCCACGACCTGGTCCTACAGATACGTCCATGTTTCGAGCCTCTCGAATAAAATCCTCTACGATTAAGAAATACCCAGGGTACCCTGTATTTTCTATAACACTTAATTCGAAATCAAGTCGTTCAATGACCTCTTCCGAGAGTGGTTCCCCATAACGTTTTTTAGCTCCTTCAAATGTTAAATGCTTTAAATAGGCATTTTCACCACGTTTTCCTCCATCAACTAAATCTTCTTCGTGCTTAAACTCATCGGGGATATCAAAAGCAGGTAAAAGGACATCTCTTGCAAGTTGGAATTCTTCAATTTTATCAACTAAGTCACTAATATTTATAATGGCTTCTGGTTGATCATGAAACAATTCTTTCATTTCGTCAGAAGACTTAAAATAATATTCCTGGTTAGGTAATCCATAACGATAACCTCTTCCTCTACCTATAGGCGTGGCCTGTTTTTCGCCATCTTTTACACATAGTAAAATGTCATGTGCATTTGCATCCTCTTGTTTCTGGTAGTATGTATTATTTGTTGCCACCAATTTTACATCATGCTTTTTCGCTAATGCTATCAAAGTTGGATTTACACGATTTTCATCTTCCTGATTATGTCGCATAAGTTCTACATACAGATCATCTCCGAACTCATTTTTCCACCATAACAATGCCTCTTCGGCTTGTTTTTCACCAATATTAAGAACTTTACTTGGTACTTCACCATATAAGTTACCAGTAAGTACTATAATGTCTTCTTTATATTGTTGTATGAGTTTTTTATCTATTCTAGGCACATAGTAAAACCCATTAACAAAGGCATGAGAAGATAGTTTTGCAAGATTATGATACCCGTTTTTGTTTTTAGCTATCAATATAACCTGATACCCATTATCTTTTCTTGATTTATCTTCATGATTTTCACAGACAAAAAACTCACATCCTACGATTGGTTTTATCAATTGTTTTTCTGAAGTCTCTCCTCTCTCCTCTGCTTCTGCTATACTCGCCTTTATACTACTATTTTGTTTGTTAACAGCATTTATAAAATGAAACGCTCCCATCATATTTGCATGATCGGTGAGCGCCACAGCTGGCATATTATGAGCAGCAGCAGCAGCCACTATATCGACAACACTCATAGTCGATTGTAATACAGAAAACTGTGAATGATTATGAAGGTGTACAAAATCAACATCTGCTAAATCAGATATATTCTTCTTAATATCTTCAGTTGAAACTGTTTCTTGCTTAAGACCTTGAAGACGCTCTCGAATTTTAGCACTTTCTTGTTTAAGATTAACGTGCTTTAATTTTATAAGCTCAATTTCTTTTGGATTGGCTTTGTTAAAATTCTGAAAATACTCAGGTTCTACATCAAGTTGTTCTTTAGTGTACTCGCCCAAACGAACCAACTCAAAAAAGCAACGCGTCGTTGCTTCTACATCGGCTGTCGCATTATGCGCTTCTGCAAAAGGAGTCTTAAATAAAAACTCGTGTAATTCGGTAAGTGTTGGTAGTTTAAATTTACCACCTCGTCCGCCAGGAATCTGACATAAACTTGCCGTATGCTCTGTACAGGTATCCAAAACGGGCAATTCTTGTAATGGGTTCGAAACATCACCCCGAACAAATTCGGCTCCCATAATATTTAAATCGAACTTTACATTTTGCCCAACAACAAACTTAGTTTTACTTAAAGCATCATTAAATTTTTCCAGAACTTCAGCTAATGGAATACCTTCTTCTTGAGCTAATTCCGTAGAAATCCCATGAATTTTCTCAGCATCATAAGGAATATTAAAACCTTCGGGTTGCACCAAATAATCTTGATGATCGATACAGTTCCCCATAGCATCGTGTAATTGCCATGCAATCTGAATACACCTTGGCCAATTATCTGTATCGGTAATGGGCGCATCCCAACGTTTCGGCAATCCAGTAGTTTCTGTATCGAAAATTAAGTACATATCTGTATTTAGATATTTGGTGTTAAGTCGTTTAGAATTATTAAACGTAGTTTATAAAAATACAGAATATTATAACTTATGAAAATGAAAGTTATGAACAGTTTTAAACAAAACACTTAATTTTATTTGTATTATTTTTGAAAGTCATATATATACTTGTTTACATGAAACTTAAATCATTATTATTCTGTTTTGCTTTTACACTACTAAATATTCAAGCTCAAAATATCCCATTATATGTTGGCACCTACACTAATGGGGAAAGCGAAGGTATTTACCAATTTGAATTCAATACCGAAACTGGAAGCTTAAACAACAAACAACTTGCTATAAACATTGATAACCCTTCCTTTTTAGCTTATTCTCCAGACAAAAAACATCTTTATTCTGTAAACCAAAGTGAAGACGGGTATGTATCATCTTATAAAATCAATAATGATGGTACTTTATTGCTTTTAACACGAGTTAGCAGTAATGGTGAAGGACCTTGTCATATTTCGATAAATGAAAATGGGGATAAAATTGTTGTTTCTAATTACAATGCAGGTACAGTATCTATTTATCCTATCAATAAAGATGGTAGCCTAAAAGAAGCTTCCCAAATTTTCAATCATAATTCGGCAAATGAAAAATCACATGCACATTCTGCTAAGTTCTCTAAAGATGATTTGTTTGTTTCTGATTTAGGCAGAAATGCTATTTATCATTATAAAATAACAGACGATAGTTATAAACTAGAATCTCCTTCTATTGTTAAAATGGAAGGGAATCCTGGACCACGTCATTTTTCATTAGACAAAAAAAGTAAATTCTTATATGTTATTAATGAGTACGGATGCTCTATTGCTTCAATTAAAAAAACAAAAAAAGGCTTCAAGCAAATAGATTTCGATTCTACTTTAGATGAAAATTATGAAGGCAAAAACAAATGTGCAGATATTCATTTATCTAAAGACGGCCGTTTTCTATATGGCTCCAATCGAGGTGAAAACTCCATTGCTGTTTTTAAACGTAATACTAAAAACGGTACTTTAGATAAAATTCAAAACATGAGTGTTCATGGGGATTGGCCTCGAAATTTCTCGTTGGACCCAACGGGTAAATTCCTTTTAGCAGCAAATAAAAAGAGTAACAATATTAGTGTATTTAAGATAGATAACGAATCCGGAAAACTTACTTTTTTACACGCAACAGATTTACCTGCTCCAGTTTGTTTATTATTTTAAAATTTCTAAACAAAATAAGGTGTTGATAATTAAAAAATATAGTATCTTTGCGCCCTCATTAATAACCGAGGTCGAGAACCTCAAATAATTAATTATTATGCCAGTAAAGATTAGATTACAAAGACACGGTAAAAAAGGAAAGCCTTACTACTGGATCGTAGCAGCAGATGCACGTTCAAAAAGAGATGGTAAATACCTAGAAAAATTAGGCGCTTACAATCCAAACACAAACCCAGCAACTATCGAATTAAACATCGACGGTGCGGTACAATGGTTACAGAACGGTGCACAACCAACCGATACAGCCAAAGCTATTTTATCTCACAAAGGTGCTTTACTAAAAAATCATCTTGCAGGTGGTGTTAGAAAAGGTGCTTTAACTGAAGAGCAAGCAGAAGCTAAGTTTACTACTTGGGTAGAAGAAAAAGAAAGTAAAGTTGGTGCAAAAGTTGACAGTTTAGCTAAAGCTGAGGAAGAAGCAAAAGCAAAAGCTCTTGAAGCTGAAAAAGCGGCTAATGAAGCTCGTATTGCTGCAGCTGCTCCTGTTGTTGAAGAGGAGGTTGCTGAAGATGAAACTCCTGCTGCTGAAGCAGAAGCTTCAAATGAAGAAGAGTAAAAAAATATTTTTTTATACTTTTAAACTCCGATATTTTTTATCGGAGTTTTTTTATTTAATCAAACTTGTACAAGTTTGATTAAATAATTCCCACGAAGGTGGGAATTTCATAAGCTTTGAGGTACACTTTAAAGAGATTCCCGCCTTTGCGGGAATGACAAAAAAATTATTTGTCAATGCAAAAAGAAGATTGTTTTTACTTAGGTAAAATTGTTAAAAAATATAGTTTTAAAGGTGAGGTTTTAGCTAAACTTGACACAGATCAGCCTGAACTTTACGAAAACCTAGATGCTATTTTTTTGAACTTAAAAAATAATCTGATTCCGTTTTTTATTGAACGCTCACAACTTCATAAATCAGAATTATTACGTATTAAATTTGAAGATGTTGATGAAGAAGCTGATGCAGACGCAATAATGAAAAGTGATTTGTATTTGCCTCTCGATTTACTCCCTAAACTAGAAGGAAATAAATTCTATTTTCATGAAGTCATTGGCTTTAATATAGAAGATGTCAATTACGGAAAAGTAGGAACCATAAAAGCTATAAACGATTCGACTGCACAATCACTTTTTGAAATAGATAGAAATGGTATTGAAATTTTAATTCCTATGAATGACGAGTTTATAGTAAAGGTGGATAGAGATAATAAAACTATTTTGGTTGAAACACCAGAAGGGCTAATCGACTTGTATTTGTAAAGACTTGATATTTAAAAAATTAATCAACAAAATCCAATTCTTTTTTTATTAAACGTAATCCGTATTGAATATGATCTCGTTGCTTCACCAATAATCTGCAAAGTGATAAAGACAAATTAATTTCCTGAAGCAATTCATTATATTTTTCTATACATAATAGCTCAATTTTATAAACAGCATTTAGCAAACCAATATTATCCTCTAGTTGTAATAAATTGCTAAAACTTCTCATATAAAAATGGTATCGTCTTTTTGACATTATTGACTCTTCAACATCCGCACCTAACTTTTTAATTTCATTTTGCAATATTTCACTAAAATTATATCGTTCTAAACTTTTTTCTTTTAACAAGGCTTTTATATTTATATCAGAAACTTTTTCGTATGTTTTTATATAGGTTTTTTCAATAACTTTATTCATTAAAAAGATGTCATTCAACTTCACTAAAATTTTATTTTCTTTTTTCATTTTCTTCAATTAAGCCGCTGTTTTTTTTATATACGTTAGCTATAAAACAAACGGATATCTTTAATATTAATTTTAATATACTTTTATGATTTTTGATTCATAACATCTTTTTATTTTATACTATTGTCTTAAACTTCAAACATAATGTCATGTCTAAAAAACCCTTTGTTTTTAAACAATTTTCAGTAAACCAAGAACAATGTGCCATGAAAATTGGTACCGATAGTGTTTTACTAGGTGCCTGGACATCCGTTAAAGGCAATCCATTTTCGATATTAGATATTGGAGCTGGCACTGGTATTTTATCACTCATGTTAGCACAACGAAGTCATGCAAAAGTTATTGATGCCATAGAAATTGATGACGATGCTTATGAAGAATGTGTTGATAATTTTGAACAATCGCCTTGGGGAGACAGATTATTTTGTTATCATGCTGCACTTGAAGAATTTGTTAATGAGATAGACGATAAATACGATCTCATCATTTCCAACCCTCCTTTTTATTCTGAAGACTATAAAACAGAGAATAAACAACGTGATATAGCAAGATTTCAAGACGCCATGCCATTTGATCATTTAATTGAAAGTGTCTCAAAATTATTATCAGAATCCGGTATTTTTTCAGTAATCATTCCATTTAAAGAAGAAGACAAACTAGTTCATTTAGCTTCAAAATTCAATCTCATTCCAAACAAAACACTACACATAAAAGGAACTCCAACTTCCGAAATTAAACGAAGTTTAATCGAATTTTCTTTCTCTAAGAGCGATCTAAAAATCGACAGTTTAATTATTGAATCTTCAAGACATCAATATACTGAGAATTACATAAATCTTACCAAAGATTTTTACCTAAAAATGTAATCGAATCGATATGAATTAATTAAATTTGAGCTCTAAAAATGTTGAATTATTAAAAAAACAGCATTTTTATTAATAATTTGATTTTAAATATACTTAAATTCAGTCTTTATGCGACCAGACTTATTCGAAGCTCCCGATTATTACAACCTTGATGAGTTACTAACAGATGAACATAAATTAGTACGAGATGCTGCTCGTGAATGGGTAAAACGTGAGGTTTCTCCAATTATTGAAGAGTACGCACAAAAAGCAGAATTCCCAATACAAATCATTAACGGATTAGCAGAAATTGGTGCTTTTGGTCCTTATATCCCAATGGAATATGGTGGTGCAGGATTAGATCAAATTTCTTATGGCTTAATCATGCAAGAAATAGAACGTGGTGACTCTGGCGTTAGAAGTACAGCTTCTGTTCAGTCTTCATTAGTTATGTATCCTATCTGGAAATATGGGAATGAGGAACAACGCCAAAAATATTTACCAAAATTAGCCAGTGGTGAATGGATAGGTTGTTTTGGTTTAACAGAACCTGACCACGGAAGCAACCCTAGTGGTATGGTTACAAATTTTAAAGATATGGGAGACCACTATCTTTTAAATGGTGCCAAAATGTGGATTAGTAATGCACCATTTGCTCAAGTCGCAGTTGTATGGGCAAAAAACGAAGAAGGGCGTATTCATGGTTTAATTGTTGAACGTGGCATGGAAGGGTTTACAACCCCAGAAACTCATAATAAATGGTCACTGCGCGCTTCGGCAACTGGGGAACTTATTTTTGATAATGTTAAAGTACCAAAAGAAAACTTACTCCCTAATAAATCTGGATTAGGCGCTCCTCTTGGCTGTCTAGACTCTGCTCGTTATGGTATTGCATGGGGCGCTATTGGAGCTGCTATGGATTGCTATGATACGGCACTTCGATACAGTAAAGAACGTATGCAATTTGGAAAGCCTATTGGTCAGTTTCAATTACAACAAAAAAAATTAGCAGAAATGATTACTGAAATTACCAAGGCACAATTGCTAACCTGGAGACTTGGTGTTTTACGTAATGACAGTAAAGCAACATCTGCACAAATATCTATGGCAAAACGTAATAACGTAGACATGGCTATTAACATTGCTCGAGAAGCCAGACAAATACTTGGCGGTATGGGTATTACAGGAGAATACAGCATTATGCGCCATTCTATGAATCTGGAGAGTGTCATTACTTATGAAGGTACACACGATATACATTTACTTATTACTGGTTTAGATATTACTGGGCTAAATGCTTTCAAATAATCATAGCTTTTTGTCTTAATATATTTTACGAAAACGTTTTCTTATAAAATTATTGGAATACTGACTTTTGACATGTTTTTAATATCATTCTCATTTTAACTTTGTCCGTGAATTTGAATACTATATTCTAACTTTTAAAACTATGCGAGAATCAAGACAAGACATCATTCAGTTTATTAACTTACAGTTAGCTTCATTAGGACAACCAACTTTTAAAGATAAGCCAGAAAGTGCTGATAAATTTTTAGATCCAAAATTTGAAAAATCTACCAGAGCTCTTATAATGAGTCTGAGAGAGAAATCAAGATTATTGGCAGACCATCAGGCACCAGCAGACTCTAGGATTCAAAATTTTATTGACGATTATTTAAAAGATGTTTCAATAAACAAATCGTTAAAACTACCAAATAACACATTGGTTTTATCAAAAAAAGGACAAGCCCGAGAGGTTAGTTTACCTCCAGATGGAAATTCTTTTAAAAGTGATTTGGTAACATCAAATCGTGTAAAACAAGGTATTTTAAATAACCCATTACATGATAAAAGAACTACAAAAGGCACCTTTCATATTGTAGAAGGAGATTTACCTGTTCCTCTTGACAAAAAAGAAGTTCCTAAAATTGCATTTGCACATTTTTTACATGCTGCTTTTAATCCATCTGATGATTTAAAAATACTTCCTTTTACTTCTAACCAGGAAGATCAAGCAAAAACAATGGTTTCTATGTTATTAAGACCAACTGTTTGTCCTGAGGTTCCAGGAATTATTGCTAAAAAATCATTAGAAGTTCGCTTTTTTGTTCCTGGTACTTTGGTGAGTAATCTTGACTTTGTAGAATCTATTTTTGGAAACGCTGGAGATCCTAATTTAGTACATAATGATGCAGCATTAGATACTGAGCATTGGACAGGTCATACAGGCTGTATTATTTTAGCACCACAATTAAAAACTTTAAAGAAAAAAGATGTTGGATTACCTCATTTTGATGATGCCACAGAGCGTCAAAGAAAAGATGGTATGTGCTGGAAAGATGAGAATGAACTTTATAACGACGGAGGCGCTTTTAAAATTACTTGTAGAGATGATAGAGGTGTTGTAATTACTCTTATTGCAGATAATTATTATGGTTACTCAAAAAAAGAAATCAAAACACAAATAAGTTACTCTGCAAATTTATTTGGTATACTTGAAGAAGAACACGCAGGGGGTGCTATAGCGTTTGCAAGAAGAGTCATGGGTGACACTTTAGACGGTAAAGATTATTCCGAATATCATGATTTCCGTTACAACTTTGAAGATGTAAAAAAATTATTAGCCGATAGAATAGATGTTCAGCCAGAGAATTACGCAATCGATAAGAAATATCCTAACATTATTTACATTCCTGAATTTTCGTATGTGAATATCAACACAAATAGTATTACATGGACGCATAATAATGAAAAACAAAAATTAATACTATCCCCTAATAAAACCTATGTACACCCAACTGGAAATAAATTTAGATTAGAAAAACATAAGTCAATCGATTTATGGCGAATTGTAGACACATTTGCAGAAGGCGTTTTCTGTCATAAACCTTGTACAGTATCTGGTGGAGGTAAATCTGAGATTTCAAAATCTATGCAAAATGCTATCACATATAGCCCATTCAACATTCATAATATAGATGAAGATTTTAAAAAAGCCGATGAGATTATAGAATTTGATTATTCTACACGATGGAAAATTAAAGACCCTAAAAGACCTAAATCAAGACCTTTCTTAAGCGAAGAAAGAACCTTAAGTTCTGCCGTTAAATTACTCATCCCTTCTGAAGAAAACTCAGATGAATTCAATGAATTTTTAGAGAATATCCCAGTACATATCCGTTCTTTGGTTTTATTTGTTAAACGATTATACAGACAAGCTCATGGTGTTCTAAACTGGAAAGATTACATGTCTGTAGAAATTATTAACGGAGAAAAAGGCACAGGCCTTTTACATAACAACACTCCAGTTGTAGGTAGTTATGTGCGTATTGGTTTCAACCAAAAAGGAAATTGGATGCTAAATAAACTAAGATCTGATTTCTCTCCAAGTGAAAAAATTCAGACTGAAGATGATATTTCAGCATCAATAACATTGCCTAGACATCTGTTTAAAAACTTAAATCCAGAATTTGATAACAAAAGTGTTAAAGTACTTACCAACTGTGAAGCTCATTTATTCCAAAGACCTGATGAAGCTGTAGTTAGAGGTTACGATAAAAATGCTGAGTTGGATATTGTTTCAGATGGTCGATTCTTAACAAACTATGAATTGTTAAAGAAAAAAGATGCGATAGCAATTTATGAGGACACCATTAATTTTGATAAATATACACAACCTGTTAAAGACTTTATTTTAGATATTGTAAACAGTTCAAATGAGGAAGAATTGTTTGTATTGCCTTCACATACAAGAATTATAAGTGATGGACCAACAAAAAACCCTCGTTATTTAGAGCCAAATAGATTTGTTGAAGAAACTGAAGCAACATATCTGGCAGATATTGGCGTGCGTCTTTTTAGAAAGATAAAACCAGAAGACCCGGTAATTCATGTGGTGAATTCGGTATTACCAGGTAGAAGAAATAATCCGGTAGATAAAAAAGCAGGTATACGTCCGTTGGCCGTTTATAACCCAATTCACTATCAGGAAACACCAGAGTTATTCATGGATTTTGTTTGTAGCTTAACAGGTAAATCACCATCTACAACAGGAGCAGGGTCTGAAGGTGCTTTAACAAAAGCACCATTTAATATGTTAACGCCAACAAGCGATTTAAACAATGCTTTATTATCACACATTTTAACAGAATCTAATGGATTTAGTACAGCTGCCGGCTATGTTGGTGCTGAAAATAAAGTAGATCATGATATAAGTTTATTAATCCCTGAAATTTGGGCCAGACTGGAACCAGAAGACAGAGACCCTAAACACCTTATCGCAAATGGGTCGTTAGAAAAGCTTGAAGATTTCGATTATAACGGTGAAACTATTTTAGCCAGCCGTTTAGGGTATAGAATTACCAAAACATTCTCATTAAGATGCTTAAATCGTATATTCGATGAACCAACAGCTGTTTTTAACGAAAGAATGTTAAAACCAGAAAGACAAGGTTTAGAAGATTATGTAGACGGTATTAAAAATATTGTTGAAGCTCAGCAAAAAGTAGCATTAAATTACTTTGAAGATGGAAGCGTTGATGCAGCGATACCACCACTTAAAATCCTATTGCATATTATGGCTTACGGCACTTATGAAGGCAAACAGATAAATGATCCGGAATTAAGAAAATTCTTTGATAGAGATTATGTTTTAAATAGTAATTGGTATAAAGAACGATTGGTATTAAAACAACAAAAAGATATCCGTTTTTATGATTCTCAAATCGCTTATTTAGAAGATTTCATTGCAAATCCAGATAATAGCGTCTTAGTTTCTGAAATGAATATTAAAGGTCGTTTAGAATCTGTAAAACAGTCATATAATAATGTTAAATCCGATTCATATTTAGACAGTTTAATCGGCACTATTGGAGCTGATCCTTTATTCAGAAAGTAAAATAATTCTTTAAAACAACCTTTTTAAAAGAGGCTGTCTAAAAAGTAATTAATTATTGTCAAACTGAGCGCAGTCGAAGTTATAATGTTTTGAAAACTAAAGCATTTCGACTGCGCTCAATGTGACATTTAAACTAAAAACTTACTTTTTAGACAGCCTCTTTTTTTTAGTTCAATTTGGTATCTAATCATATATTTGCCAAAAATTAGTCTTTGAGTAAACTAACAGCTATATTTTTTGTTTTACTATATACGGTTGCCATGCTACGGCCTATTCAACCTTATGTTGAGTACGTATTAAATCAAGATTATATTGCTGAGTTTTATGTATT
The DNA here is from genome assembly GCF_004791695.1 of Flavivirga rizhaonensis. GTDB lineage: Bacteria > Bacteroidota > Bacteroidia > Flavobacteriales > Flavobacteriaceae > Flavivirga > Flavivirga rizhaonensis. The sequence goes on from NZ_SRSO01000010.1 coordinate 40,965, forward strand.
AATAAAGATAAACCAGAGCTTCAATGTAACGGTAAATGTCATTTAGCAAAAGAATTTGAAAAACAGCAAAGAAACGAGTCTAAATCCTTACGTATTTATATTAGACGAAGGTGTTCTTGTTGATGAAATTGACGGACAAAGTCCTGCATTAACTCCTATGATGGTTACAACTGCAGATACCGCTAACTCCAACTTTCATTAACTCAGGTTTTGGACTTAATTATTTAATTATCAACGACGGCTTAAAAGGCTTACGTTTTGCCGTAGAATGTACAACGCCACTTTATCAGGATTTAAATGGTATTCAATTAAAACAGAATTACAATTTAACGTTTGGAATGCAATATGCGTTTCACTAATAAAGGTTTCTAGTTAAAACAAATTTCTTATATTGAATTAGTAAATAATCTATAACATTCTTAAAAGTAATGCTTCACGATTTACTAGTACAAAATATAGAAAAACATTTACAGTTTTCTAATACAGAATTAGATATTATTTGTAGTTATTTTAAACCTAAAGTTATACAAAAAAGAGATTTTTTATTAACTCAGGGAAGTATCTGTAAATTTGAAGGCTTTGTATTAGAAGGTTGTTTTAGAATTTTTACTATTGATAAAAAAGGGAATGAAAGCACCCTCTATTTTGCTTCAAAAGATTGGTGGCTAATGGATATAGATAGTTTTATGAATCAAATACCATCTGATCTCAATATACAAGCATTAGAAGACAGTAAAGTACTTTTAATTAGTAGATCAGATAAAACAGTCCTATATAATCAACTGCCTACAATAGACAAATTATTTCGAATCATGTCTCAAAAAGCTTTAGTGGCATGGCAAAGGAGACTAATACGTAATCATACCCTAACAGCTAAAGAACGCTATCTCCATTTTATAGAAACCTATCCTGAAATCGCGTATAAACTAACCGATAAAAAAATATCTAGCTATCTAGGTATTACTCATGAATTTTTGAGTAAAATTAAAAAACTACATAAAAAAGAGTAAATAGTTTTTTGCATAGTTGAACTTGTTCAACTCTTTTATCATTCTCATTTAAGAAATTTGTATCCATAAAAACATAAATCTTAAATGAAAAAAGCAAAAGCACAATTAAATATTATAGCAGCACTAGTTTTTCTATTAGCTTTAAAAACTTTTTCTGCTCATGCTCAAATATCAAACGATATTACACATGAAGAAGCACTAAAAATCATATTAGAAGCAAAAAAAGAAGCAGAAGAAACAGATGTTTTAGTAAATATAGCAGTAGTTGACGCTGGCGCTAATTTAAAAGCATTTATAAGAATGGATGAGTCTTTTTTAGGAAGTATAGATGTTGCTATTAAAAAAGCAAAAACAGCAAGGTATTTTAACATTGACACTGGAAAACTTGGAGAATTAACACAACCTGGAGGCATAATTTACAATATAGAACATTCTAATGGCGGATTAATAACTTTCCCTGGTGGTATCCCAATTAAAAATAAAGAAGGTAAAATTATTGGCGCTATAGGTGTAAGTGGTGGTACCATAGAACAAGATAGAGCTATCGCTATTACGGGAGCAAAAGCAATTATAGATTAATTAAACTAGAAAAACTAAAATTATGGATAATATAAAAAAAGGAATTCTTGTAATAATATTGCTTTTATCACAAATTTGTTTAGCCCAAGTTTCGGATGAATTGATGCTCTATAGAAAAGACTTCAAAAATCTATCTAAAAATAATAATGCTGTTACTATTACAAGTTATGAAAAAGACGGTTCTCATTTCGTTTTTGCTGGTGGTGGTGGAGCAGGCAATATAGACGTCTACAGCTTAGATAAAGAAGGCATGCTTAACCCAATAAGCAACCATGAACTTCATAAGAAAAAAGGACCAGCAAGGGGCATGGTTGCAGATAATATTAACGGTACAGACTTTCTATTTGTTGCTAACAAGCATGGGAATGTCATTGAAACCTTTAAAATTTTAAACAACGGATCCCTTGAACGTGTTTCTTTAGAGGAAGACACTGATCAAACTCACATTGGCGAAGCTATTACTTTACAGGTTGTTCACATGAAAAAATCATCATATCTCTTTGTTGGCGGTCTAGAAGAAACACCAGGGTTAAGCTGTTTTAAAATTGAAGACGATGGTAAACTAACCCACGTGCAGTCAATGAAAGATGACGAAACCATTCATACCGATGGTATTATAGGTATGTACACCCACAAAATCAACGGAAAAACCTTTTTATATACTGGCGGATTTCATGATAATGGTGTAAGTAGTTTTAGAGTTTATGAAAATGGTACATTTAAAAATATTAACAATATCAGTGACAACGTGAAAGACAGGTACTTAACTGGTGCATATCCGGTGACCGGAGTGAGATTAGGTGAAAATCATTATGTTATTGTTGGTCACAGGCATCACAAATATTATAAAAGAAATGGGTTTATAAAAAAGACAGACTTTGTTTATCATGGAGATGGTGTCAGTATTTTTAAGGTGAATAAAAAAGGCGCATTGATCCCTCACTTTATTTTAAAAGATGATGAAACCACAAAACTACAAGGACAAACAAGAATTGAAGTTATTTCAACAGACAACAATGAAGCTGTATTAGCAGTTGGCACAAGAGAAGATGCTAGTATTCAACTACTAAAGTTAAATGAAGATGGTATCCTTAGTCCTATAAACTATTTAGAAACTGGTTTTCCCATTTATTACGGATTGAGGTCTCACAAAATAGGCAAAGACAACTTCTTAATTGCTGGGTCTTTTAGGTTTATAAAAAAGATAGCAACCTACAAGATTGCTCCTAAAATCAATAGAGAAGGAAAAGTTTTAAGACACATGGTAAATCTAAAATATAAAGATGATGCCACCGAAAAACAAATCAATGATGCAGTTAAAGCTTTTGAAAATCTTAAAAATAAAATTCCTGAAATAGCTGGTTTTGAGTGGGGAATAAATGATAGTACTGAAGGTCATAGCAAAGGTTTAACACATTGCTTCACATTAACTTTTAATGATGAGCATGCCAGAGAAATTTACCTATTTCATAAAGCGCATTTAGATTTGGTAAGTAAAATTGGCCCTATCATTGATGACGTTTTGGTGCTAGATTACTGGACAAAATAATAATGATTTTTCTGTGAATAAGTATTCTAAAAGATAAAAAATGAGTCATTTAAAAAACAAAAAAGCAATCATAACTGGCGGTGGCAGAGGACTAGGAAAAGCAACAGCATTAGCCTTTGCCAAGGAAGGCATTGATATTGCCATAACAGGCAGAAATGAAAAAATATTAAAAGAAACTGTTTCTGAATTAGAGGCTTTTGGTGTTAAGGCTATGTATTCGGTATTCGATGTTGGCAATTATGACGAAGTCAAAAACAGTATTAAAAGTATTTTAGATACTTTAGGTTCTGTCGATATTTTAGTAAATAATGCTGGAATTGCAGCTGTTGGATCTTTTAATGATATGGAAGTTAACCAATGGAGTCAAATCATTCAAACCAATGTTATGGGGATGTATTATGTGACAAAAGAAGTTTTACCATACTTGCTTAATAAGAATGCCGGTGATATTATTAATGTTTCTTCTACAGCAGGATTAAATGGAAATGCAAACATATCTGCCTATTCTGCATCAAAATTCGCTGTTATAGGAATGTCCGAATCCTTGATGAAGGAAGTTCGTAAAAACAACATTAGAGTTTGTACATTAACACCAAGTACTATAGAATCTGATATGGCGATTGAATTGGGTATTGCAAACAAGGGTTCTCAGGATAGTGTTCTACAACCAGAAGATTTTGCAGAACTAATACTTGCAGGTTTAAAACTTCCAAGAAGAGCAATGCTTAAAAGTGCAGCTTTATGGTCTACAAATCCATAATTATAATTGGACTAGCAGAATGATAGCATAGAGTCATTTCAAAATTATATGATTTTAAAAAGCGTTTCTGTATGAAACGCTTTTTTGTTTACTTTTACTTCATGTTTTCATCAAAAAAACGATTAGACCACGCTTATAAAAACGCCAAAATCATAGATTTTAATGACGACAGTAAATTCATTCTCTTTAGCGATTGCCATAGGGGAGATAATAGTTTTGCTGATGATTTTGCTAACAATAGAAATATTTACTTTCATGCTTTAAAGCATTATTATAAAGAAGGTTTTCAATATTGCGAATTAGGAGACGGTGACGAGCTTTGGGAAAACATTTCTTTCACTTCTATTTTAAATGCCCATAAAAATGTGTTTATGCTTATGAAGCAATTCAATAAGGAACATAAACTACACATGATTTGGGGAAACCACGATATGGTTTACAGAAATCCTAATTACGTAAAAAAACATTTATCTACTTATTTTGATCCTAAAGTTGGGGAAGACGTAGAACTTTTTGGGGATATTACATACAACGAAGCCATTGTTTTAAAACATTCTGAAACTGAACAAGAATTATTTTTAACCCATGGACATCAGGCTGATTGGTGGAACTTTTTATTTTGGAAATGGAGCCGATTTATGGTGCGTATTCTTTGGAAGCCCTTAAATGTTATGGGTATAGCAGATCCTACAAGCCCAGCTAAAAACTATAAAGAACTTATTAAAGTAGAACGTAGAACTAAAAAATGGATTAGCGAAAACAATAATTTGTTAACTATTGTAGGCCATACACACAGGCCTCGTTTTCCTGAACCAGGAGATATTGCTTTTTTTAATGATGGGAGCTGTGTGCACCCACGAAGCATTACCGGTATTGAAATTGAAAACGGTGAAATCTCATTAATCAAATGGCAAATTGCAACCAAAGATGATGGCACACTGCAAATTGTAAGGGTATTGCTTGAAGGTCCTAGGAAGTTAATTGATTATAAAACTGAATAATAATTCTACCATTTAACACAAATGATTCAAAAACGATATGAAGGCTTTTTAAACACGCCTTTTTTATGGAAAGGTGATATCCTTTCTAACTTAAATTCGTTTAAAATCACTTCTAAATCTAATAAAATCGATATTAATATTGATGAAAAACTATGCTTGGGGAAATACGTGGAACGATTTGTTTCTTTTGAATTAGAACAGCATAAGAACATTTCTATTTTAGCTGAAAACATACAAATTCAAGATAATAAAATAACTTTAGGAGAGTTAGATTGTTTATTGCTTAAAAACAACAAACCCATTCATTTAGAGGTTGTTTATAAATTCTATGTATATGATACCTCCATTGGAAAAACAGAAATTGAACATTTTATTGGTCCAAACAGAAAGGATTCTTTAAAAGAAAAAATCACTAAACTGAAAGATAAACAATTACCTCTTTTACATTCTAATACCTGCAGAAACTACTTAAAGGCTCTTAATTTAAAATCGGAAGACATTGCCCAACAGGTCTATTTTAAAGCACAATTGTTTGTTCCAATTTCAAATCAAGATATTCAACTTAAAACACTGAATAACGATTGTATTTCCGGTTTCTATATCAACAAAAATAAATTAGACCAGTTTAATGATTGCAAATTTTATATCCCAAAAAAGAAAGATTGGTTAATAATTCCACACACAAATGTAAAGTGGTTGAATTTCAATGAATTTGAAGTCGTCGCTAAAGACTATTTTGAACAGCAATTTTCTCCTTTATGCTGGGTGAAATTGAAAAACGGTGCATTGAAAAAAATATTTTTAGTTTGGTGGTGATTATACTTTTGGCAGTGTTAGATGGGAACTGTTTGCGTTAGGGATTGTAATGGAAAACCTGGTTCCAACAGGGGTAACGTCCAAATATTTAATGTTTTTAGTTGTGATTTATGAGATTCCTACCTTACTGAAACAAGTTCAGCACAAGTCGCAGAAATATGTTAACTCTCTGGTGCCAACTCTACCTCAAGACCTTCCATGTCTGGAGTCATTTGAATCTGACATCCTAAACGGCTATTGTCTTTAACATCAAAAGCTTCAGAAAGCATGGCTTCTTCATCGTCACTCATTTCCGGCAATTCTGTTTCGCTTAATACATAACACTGACAGGATGCACACATGACCATACCTCCACAAACACCAATAGTGCCTTCGGGAGCCAATTCATAAGACCTTACCACTTCCATAAGATTCATTGCCATATCTGTTGGCGCAACAATATTATGAGTTACACCATCTCTATCTGTTATTTTTATATTAATGTCTTCCATTGTTAAGTTTTTACACTTTTGGTTAAAAGCATTTCACAATTCGTGCCGCAAATTTAAACTTTCTGAATTATTTAGAGACAAGTTTCTCTATTATTTTAGTAGGAATTTAAAAAAGTAAATTAAATTTCAATATTAACAACCTGTTCTATTTGAGGTGCATACTTTTTAATAGTCATTTCTACACCCGATTTTAAGGTCATTTGATTGACGCTACAACCAACGCAAGCTCCTTTTAGTTGCACTTTGACTAAGTTGTCGTTTTCTATGGATAGCAAAGAAATATCTCCACCATCGCTTTGTAAAAACGGACGAATCTCATCCAAAGCTTTTTCAACATTTACTTTAAGTTCTTCTGAAGTCATCTGTTATTTTTTAACTGCTGAACACCCAGCCATTGTTGTAATTTTAATTGCTTCTGTGGGAGGTAAGTCATCATTTCGTCTTACAACTTCCTGCACTACATTTTGAGTTAGTTTTTCAAAAGCTTGCTCTAATGCTGTAGCAGTTTGTAAAGCTGCTGGACGACCAACATCACCTGCTTCTCTAATACTTTGCACCAAAGGTAGCTCTCCTAAAAATGGCACTTCTAAATCTTCAGATAAATTTTTGGCGCCTTCTTTTCCGAAGATATAATATTTATTATCTGGCAATTCATCAGGTGTAAAGTAAGCCATATTTTCTATAATTCCTAAAACAGGCACATTTATACTCTCTTGTTGAAACATAGCAACCCCTTTTTTAGCATCTGCCAATGCCACATTTTGTGGCGTACTAACAACCACAGCTCCTGTAATTGGCAACGATTGCATGATACTCAAATGAATATCGCCTGTTCCTGGAGGTAAATCCAAAAGTAAAAAGTCTAATTCTCCCCAATGGGCATCAAAAATCATTTGATTTAATGCTTTAGCTGCCATTGGCCCTCTCCAAACTACTGCTTGGTTTGGTTGTGTAAAAAACCCAATAGATAATACTTTAACACCATAATTCTCTATTGGTTTCATTTTAGATTTCCCACCAATATTAACTGCTAAAGGCTTTTCTGCTTCTACATCAAACATAATAGGGATGGATGGACCATAAATATCGGCATCTAAAACACCTACCTTAAAGCCCATTTTTGCTAAAGTAACTGCTAAATTTGCAGTAACCGTAGACTTGCCGACACCACCTTTACCTGATGCTACAGCTACAATATTTTGAATACCTGGAATAGGATTTCCTTTAATAACATTAGCTTTTGGTTTTGCAGGAGCTTCTACTTTTACATTCACTGTAATTTTAGCTTTCTCGTAAACCTGCTCATGAATTATTTTTAAAATATCTACCTCAGTACGTTTTTTAGCTTGTAAACTAGGGTTTTTAATGGTAATATCTACAATAACTTCATCTCCAAAAGTAATCACATTTTTCACAGCACCACTTTCAACCATATTTTGTCCTTCTCCTGGTACGGTAATAGATTCTAATGCTTTTAATATATCTTGTTTATTAAGCTTCATTCCTTATTTAGATTAATTCTAATATGCAAATATACAGTGAATTGTTTAGACTTTAAAGCCATTTTATTGAAATGATTTATATGGATATTCGGTTTATTTATAGAGATACTAATATGTAATTATTTGTAAATTTTTGACAAATTAGGAAATAATTACAATTCTTTTGAAGGGTCCCAAAACACCTTTTCCAAATTCTGAATTTGGTTTTCTATCACCTCAATTCCTTCGCTTTCCAGTAATTGTTGCATCAGGTTTGTTCCATCAAAGTGATGCTTACCTGTTAATAAGCCTTTTCTGTTTACAACGCGGTGTGCAGGTACATCTTTGCCTCCTGAGCCATTCATAGCATAACCAACCATACGAGCACTTCTCGCTGCTCCTAAATAGTTAGCAATGGCTCCATAACTTGTAACTCTGCCATAGGGTATTAGTTTAGCAACTTCGTAAACTTTGTCAAAGAAGTTTAGGGTTTCTGGTTTCATAGCCTACATTTCCTTGATAATATTAATTAGTGTAATAATCGAAATAACACCCGTAATTCCTCCAATAACATAGTTCATGTTTTTTTGAGAGGTAAACGATTTTCCTTTTATTTTATCAAAAAAGAAAATATACATATATAGCATAACAAAAGTTCCCATAGCAGCACCAGCTACATAGGATATTATACTTGTTTGACCAAAAGACATCCACCCAAAAGATGCCAATGTGATTGTCATATATGCTTGATAAGGAATAGGAAACACATTTATTGCAGAGAGAAACATGCCTTGAAAAAACCGACTATGCTTACTACGACGCATCTGGGTTTCGATTGGGATTTTAGGCTTTGCTATAAGTAAAAAATAAATGGTTATTAATACAAAGATAACGAACGCAACACGTTGTAAAATATCAACAACTTCTATATGTTTACTTAAGTATCGTGCAAACACAGTGGCAAGATATGTTTGAAGTAAAACAACAACGCAAACACCTATTGAAAACATAATTCCTCTTGCGTGGCCTTCTTTTAAACTTATTTTAGCAGCTGTCATATTTAACAAGCCAGGAGGAATAACTCCAATTAAAGCTATAAATAAACCTAAAATAAAGATAAGAGTTATGTTCACTAATGCTTAATTTTAAACCGAATATACGTAATTGGTTTGTTTTGTTCTAAATATTGCGATTCATAGAATGTTTGAATGCTGGTAACTTCTTCTGGGCTTCCTTCTTGTTTGTAAACATTATGATTAGCATAAAGCACCTCATGCCCCGCACCATGAAGCAAACCAAGTGTATACCCATGCATAAACTCACTATCTGTTTTTAGGTTAACAACACCTTCTTCTTTCAATATTTTTTTATAACGTTTTAAAAACGTTTCATTAGTCATTCTATGTTTGGTACGCTTATATTTTATTTGAGGATCTGGAAAGGTTATCCAAATTTCGTCCACTTCATTTTCTGCAAAAGCATGGTCTATTAATTCTATTTGAGTTCTTATAAAAGCAACATTTGGAATACGCTCTTCAATGGCTGTTTTAGCACCTCTCCAAAAACGTGCCCCTTTTATATCTATCCCTATAAAATTTTTATTAGGATACTTTTTTGCCAATGCTACAGAATATTCTCCTTTTCCACAACCTAGCTCTAATACTAATGGGTTTTCATTTTTAAATACAGATGTTCTCCAATGACCTCTTAACTCATACGTCTCATTAACCAATTCATCTCTAGATGGTTGAAACACGTTTGAAAAGGTTTCGTTCTCTTTAAATCTTTTGAGTTTATTTTTACTTCCCACTATTATTTAAAATTTTTCTCTGGTTTTATAATTTTCAAAAGTAAGACAGAGAGAACCTATTATAAAATTTTTAAGTTAACAATTACTTATTATTTTGAATAAGTTTGGTAAAATTAAGGAAATATACGAGAGTGTTTATAATGCTTATCTTTGATTTTACTAAAAACTTGAATAAGAAATAGTAGCAACATCTTTTTTAACTTAGTCATATTATTAATTAAAAAAGGCATAGTAGTAAACCCGCCTTTTGTGAAGCCAAAGGCAGGCTATATTTAACAGATGAAAAAACGAATTTTAGTCGCTCCTTTAAATTGGGGTTTAGGGCATGCCACAAGAAGTATTCCTATTATTCATGAATTAATAACGTACGGCTTTGAACCCATTATTGCCAGCGATGGAGTGGCTTTAACACTTTTACAAAAAGAATTCCCAAAGCTATCGTCTATAGAATTACCTTCTTATAATATAACATACGCTAAAAAGGGAAAGCATTTTAAATTAAAACTTATTAAGGATTCTCCAAAATTGATTAAAGCTATTAAAGCTGAAAAAAAAGTGACAAAGTTTATTGTAGAAACTCATGGTATTAAAGGGATTATTTCTGATAATCGACTTGGTGTTTATAGTAAAAAAGTACCATCTGTTTTTATAACGCATCAATTAAACGTTCTAACAGGAAGCACCACATGGCTAAGCACAAAAATGCATCAAAAAATCATAAAGAAATTTAATGTATGTTGGGTGCCTGATATCGAAGGAGACATTAACCTAAGTGGCAAACTCGGACATATTAATAGTTTTGAAATCCCTACAGAATATATTGGGCCTTTGAGTAGGTTTGAAAATAAACACTTAAACATTGAAAATGATTTAATGGTATTACTTTCTGGCCCCGAACCACAACGTACATTGCTTGAAGACACTCTTTTTTCAGAATTAAAGAATTATACTGGAAAAGTCGTTTTTGTTAAGGGTATTATGGAAAAGGAGCAGACTATACAAATTAAAGGGAATATGACTATTTACAATTTTATGACCTCTAATTTATTAGAAAAAACCATCAATCAGAGTAAATTAATCTTATCAAGGCCTGGTTATACAACCATTATGGATTTAGCTAAACTTAATAAAAAAGCTTTTTTTATACCTACTCCCGGACAATTTGAACAAGAATATTTAGCAAAAAGATTGACTGATTTAGAATTAGTATCAAGCTGTAATCAGGAGGGTTTTACATTAGACAAATTAAAAGACATCGACTCTTTTAAAGGTTTAAAATCCTTTGATTATCATGTAAATTTCAAAAAACTATTCGCCCTTTTCGAGTGTGAATGAAAACTCACTACCGACTCCAAACTCACTTTCTACATATATTTTTTCGTCGTGAGCTTCAATAATATGCTTTACGATAGAAAGCCCTAACCCAGAACCGCCTTCTTTACGGGAGCCGCTTTTATCAACTCTATAAAAACGTTCAAACAAACGAGGAAGATGCACTTTTCCTATCCCCTCTCCATTATCTGTAACACGAACAATAACCTTGTTTTTTATTAAGTTTTCGATGCTTATTTCTGTAGTTCCTTTTTCTCTTCCATATTTTAAAGAGTTAACAATTAAATTTACCAATACTTGCTGTATGCGCTCCTTATCTGCTTTAACTAACACTAAATTGTTATAATCTGTATCAAAGGTAAGTGTGATTTTTCTTTTGCTGGCTTTCATCTCCAACATCTCAAATACATTTTTAACTAACTCAACAATATCAAATTTCTCTATATTTAAACTTAGATCACCAACTTCTAATTTAGTAATCATATCCAAGTCTTTTATAATGTAGCCTAAGCGCTCAATACCTTTACTGGCTCTCCCTAGATACTTTTCTAGTAATTTTTCGTCATTCATAGCACCATCTAGTAATGTAAGAATGTATCCTTGCACTGTAAATAAAGGCGTCTTTAGTTCATGAGATACATTTCCTAAAAACTCCTTTCTATACTTTTCACGAACTTTTAGAGTTTCAATTTCTAGCTTTTTATCTCGGGCAAACTTATCAATCTCTTGAGTAAGTGTACGCATATCTGTCGTTATGGGGCCTTTATTTAAATTAGCTGACTCCAGGAGTGTTAAGTCATCATATATTCTTTTAACACGCCTGTATATAAAACGTTCTACACTAAATTGAATTACTAAAAAAGAAAAGATGTAGGCACTTACTAAAAAAGCAAGTACATAAAACCACTTAAACTCATATAAATAGTATAAAAAAACACTCATTAAGAGCGTTGTATATAAGGTTATATATAATGCCGTTTTTATGGCAAACTTATACGATCTTTTAAATTTTGCTTGCATCATTCTACAAACTTGTAGCCTACTCCTTTTATGGTTTTAAAACTAGTATCTCCTAATTTTTCTCTTAATTTACGAATGTGTACATCGATTGTTCTACCTCCAACAACAACCTCATTGCCCCAAACAGCATCAAGAATTTCATCTCTTTTAAAAACCTTCCCTGGTTTTGAAGCCAATAAAGATAGTAATTCAAATTCTTTTCTGGGTAAAATAATTTCTTCACCTTTAGAAATAATCTTATACTCATCTCTATTTATTACCAAACTTCCTATTTTAACAGTATCGGAAACATCTTCCTCTTTAAAACGCCTTAAAAGTGCTTTTACTTTACTAACCAACACTTTCGGTTTTATTGGTTTCGTTATATAATCGTCTGCACCAGCATCAAAACCGGCTACTTGAGAATAATCCTCTCCTCTTGCTGTTAAAAAAGTAATAATACTATTCTTTAAATCTGGACTTTTTCGAATCAACTCACAAGCTTCAATACCATCCATCTCAGGCATCATAACATCTAGAATGATTAATTGTGGAAGCTCCTTTTTTGCTTTTTTAACACCTTCATGACCATTTTCAGCAGTAATAACTTGGTATCCCTCACTCGACAAATTGTACCCGACTATCTCTAAAATATCTGGTTCATCATCAACTAATAATATCTTAATATCATTCTTTTTCATACTTAAATAATAAATTATATTTATTTCTTAGAGTAAAGATAAAACTAAATAGTACTGTTTTATTGGTATTCCAAAATTAATAACATTTACGTAACAGACAAGTTACAGTAATTTAAACTTTCGACCAAATAACGAAATCTTTAACACTTTTTTGGCATCACTTTTGTAGTAAATTATTACCTTTATGGTGTTGAAAAGCGTGTATGAAAAAAAACTACTTATTCATTTTATTTTTAGCTTTAACATTGTCTGCAACCCAATATGGGTTTGCTCAAAACAATGTTAACAAACCTCCTATTCAACAAAATATTGAAGGTTTATCTATATACCCTAACCCTTCTCCTATTGGCAGAACATTTATAAATGTCACATCAAAACGTAATCTGACTAAAAAAATTGAGTTTTTCAATGTTTTAGGAAAACAAATTCGTTCTGTTATTTTAGCTGGTAAAGAATTAAACATTTCAAACTTAAGTAAAGGTGTTTATATTTTAAAGATTACTGAAAGCAGCATTAGTGAAACAAGAAAATTGGTGATTAAATAATATTGTAAATTCATAAATTTAAAAGGCGTTACTAATAGTAACGCCTTTTTATTTTATATATTTTTGTCTTTCTAATAAAAAATTTCTTGGTACTAAACTATTTTCAATAGTAGAAGTTATAGAGATATTTTAGTAGTTTCTTTTAAAACAGAGGGTTTGAAAACCGAAATTTTGTTATTTAGATTCTCGATTTTACTGAAACAAGTTCAGCACAGGTGTGGGAATGACAATTTCAACAGAAATCACGAGGCTCAGCTTGAGGAATTCTTTTAGAATAATTTATGATTGACACTAATTCTATTTTCAACATTAATAGTCAAACAGAATTTGAAGATTTGGCACTACAAATTTTTAAATTTCAATTTGATAACAATAGGGTTTATCGTTCTTTTTGCGATTTGATATACAAACATCCCAGCGATGTAAAAACTATAAAGGATATTCCTTTTTTACCCATTCAGTTCTTTAAATCTCATAATGTACTAAGTTCCAAAGACGCTATTAAAACTACTTTTTCAAGTTCTGGTACTACTGGAAGTATGACTAGTAAACACCATGTAACAGATTTAGATATTTACACCCAAAGCTTTACTAAAGGATTTCAGCAATTCTACGGACCTATTGAAGATTATGTAATTCTGGCATTATTACCCTCTTATTTAGAACGTGAAGGCTCTTCGCTAATACATATGGTAGATGCTATGATTGAACAATCAAAACATACAGAAAGTGGGTTTTATTTAAATAACTATTCAGAACTGAAAGATACATTAATAACATTAGATTCCCAAGGAAAAAAGGTATTGTTAATTGGGGTGTCTTTTGCTTTGTTGGATTTGATTGAAATACATCAGTTTAATTTAAAAAACACCATTATTATGGAAACTGGTGGTATGAAAGGCAGAAGAAAAGAACTTATTAGAGAAGCTTTACATGCAAAATTAAAAACAGGCTTTGGTGTAAACATAATACATAGTGAATACGGCATGACCGAACTGCTAAGTCAAGGATATTCTAAAGGGCATGGAATTTTTAATCATCCTAATTGGATGCGTATATTAACTCGCGACACTGAAGATCCGCTTACGATACAATCATTAGGTAAAACAGGTGGTATAAATGTTATTGATCTGGCCAACATAAATTCCTGCTCTTTTATTGCCACTCAAGATTTAGGTCGCGTTAATGATAATAATACCTTCGAAATTATTGGTCGTTTTGATAATTCGGATATTCGTGGCTGTAATCTCATGGTTTTTTAATTATAAAAATAAGTTTCGAAAAAAATAATTTAATCATTCTGTAAGTTATTTAAAATAGTTACGACAAAACCACCAGCTAAGATAAAAGAAAAATTAGTTTTTAGTTGATTGGTTAAGACAAAGCCTGATTTCTGAAATCAGGCTTTGTTGTTTTATATAACTCTTAGTACAAAATAGTTTTTCTTACCACGCTGCAATAACACAAACTTATTATTAATTAAATCCTTTGCAGTAACACAATAATCATCCTTTACTTTTTCCTTATTTACAGAAATAGAGTTCTCTTTAAGCGCTCTTCTTGCTTCTCCATTAGATTTTAAAAATCCTCCTTTTTCGGCCAAAGCTGCAATAATATCTATGCCATTATCAATATCCGATTGAGATATTTCTGTTTGTGGCACACCATCAAATACATCCAAAAATGTTTGCTCATTCAATCCTTTTAAATCATCACTAGTCGATTTCCCAAAAAGAATATCACTGGCTTTTATAGCATTTTCTAAATCGTCTTTAGAATGCACCATCATTGTAATTTCTTCTGCTAATCGTTTTTGCAAAACACGCAAATGAGATGCTTCCTTATGTGTCTCAACTAAAGCGTTAATTTCTTCTTCCGTTAAAAAGGTAAATATTTTGATATATTTTTCAGCATCTTCATCACTAGAGTTTAACCAATATTGATAAAATTTGTATGGTGAGGTTCTGTTAGCATCTAGCCATACGTTTCCTCCTTCTGATTTTCCAAATTTAGAACCATCAGATTTAGTTATTAGTGGACACGTTATAGCAAACCCCTTTCCACTATCTATTCTTCTAATTAATTCTGTTCCAGTTGTAATATTTCCCCACTGGTCACTTCCTCCCATTTGAATTGTACAGTCTTTTTCTTTATATAAATGAAGAAAATCATAGCCTTGGACTAATTGATATGTAAACTCTGTAAAACTCATCCCTTCAGACGACTCAGACGAGATTCTATTTTTCACAGAATCTTTTGCCATCATATAGTTTACAGTAATATGCTTACCAACATCGCGAATAAATTCAAGAAATGAAAAATCTTTCATCCAATCGTAATTATTCACTAAAACTGCTGCATTTTCAGCATCACTTTCAAAATCTAAAAAATGTGATAATTGATTTTTAATGGCGTTTTGGTTATGACGTAATGTTTTTTCATCCAATAAATTACGCTCATTAGATTTACCGGACGGATCTCCAATCATTCCTGTTGCACCTCCTACTAAAGCTACCGGTCTGTGCCCACAACGTTGATAATGCGCCAATAGCATAATAGGGACCAAGTTTCCAATATGTAAAGAATCCGCTGTAGGATCAAAACCCACATAAGCACTACGCATGCTTTCCATTAAATGCTCTTCAGCTCCAGGCATTACGGTATGTATCATACCTCTCCATGTTAATTCTTCAACAAAGTTCTTTATCATTATTTTCAATTTTTTACAAAACTATGCAAAGATAAAAATCAATGTATAATTACTTAGCTATTATGAATAATTCTTTATTTGAAAAAGCAATTCCAAATAAGGCATAGAGGTTTCAATTCAAATTATTATTCTAGTTTTAACGTCAGTTCAATCTAATTTTTTTATAAAAAATAATATTAAATCAATGATTTTCAAGTGTTTGTCATTTCTGACATAGTTTCTTTATTAAAATAGTTAAACAACTGATTGTCAGTTTTTAATATGTCAAACTCACGTTAGTTTTAGTATAAATCTTTATAATAAATAAGTTATATAGATAATATTTGAATCTAAGTACTCTTAAATATTTATTACTTTCGTTGCATGATTTTAGTAACAGGTGGTACGGGTTTAGTTGGTTCTCATTTACTTTATGAGCTTGCAAGCAGTAATGAGAAAATTAGAGCGATTTATAGAACAGAGCGTAAACTTGCTAATGTAAAATCTGTTTTTGCCACTTATACAAATAACTACGAGTCGCTTTTTAAAACCATTGAATGGGTACAGGCAGATCTTTTAGATGTTCCTGCTTTATCTGAAGCATTTGCAGGGATTACCTATGTGTATCACTGTGCTGCATTTGTCTCTTTTGAACCTGATAAATATCAAAGGTTACGGAAAATAAATATTGAAGGTACTGCTAATATTGTAAATCTTTGTTTATCAAACACTATTAACAAACTTTGTTATGTAAGTTCTATAGCAACCTTAGGAAGCCCTGTTAATAATGAGGAAATCAGTGAAAGTACTAATTGGAACCCTGAAGATGACAATAGTGTTTATGCGATTACAAAGTACGGAGCAGAAATGGAAGTTTGGCGTGCAACTCAAGAAGGCCTTCATGTTGTAATTGTTAATCCTGGCGTTATTTTAGGCGCTGGTATTTGGCATTATGGAACTGGAAGTTTATTCAAAAAAGCACATAGAGGTTTTAAATATTATACTTCTGGAACGGTTGCGCTTATAGCTGTTGAAGATGTTGTTTCAATTATGATAACACTCACAAAAAGTGATATTATAAATGAGCGTTTTGTGTTAGTTGCAGAGCATTGGACTTATAAACAGTTTTTACAAGCTTTGTCTGAGTCTGTAAATGTGAAGCCTCCAGAAAAAATGGTTAGTCACTGGTTATTGAAATTAGCTTGGAAATTAGATTGGTTAAAAACCAAATTAACTGGTAAACGAAGACAATTAACAAGGCATATCGCTATATCCTTATCTACAGAAACAAAATACAGTAGTCATAAAATTAAAACGACTTTAAACTATAAATTTAAACCTATAGATAAAACGATTACTACTCTTGGGGGTCTTTATCTGAAATAGAATCAATTACACTTCTTATTTCCTTAAGTCTTTTTTCTACTAGCATTTCTGCTACCGAATCCTTTACTTTCAATACTTTTAATGAGTCTTTAATTTTTAATAGCATTAGAGAATCCTTTTCTGTAAATACCAGCCTAAGCGAATCTTTTCTTCTTTCTTCTTTTTCCTTTCTTTCTTCCTCTTCCTCCTTCTTGAACTTAACCTTAAGTATTTCCAAGCAATCTTTAACTTTTAGAAAAATTTCTTCATAATCCTTTATATAAAAAGCATAATACTCATTGCTCAAAGCAAACTGCAAGCTATCTATATTGTGCTTTTCGTAAACATAAGTATTGAAATTAATACCATGATCTTCCATTATTTTTCTATTAACAGAATTTGAAGATGATATTATCTTGGCATCTATTAATACGTTAACCATTTTCTCCTTAGATATTAAATTATCAGGTTTCTTAGGTTTTTTTAAATCATGACAAGCTGATATAACTATTAAAACACTTAAGTATATAGTAACTCGTTTTAAAATCATCTGTTAAAAGTTAATCGTTTGGCTGCTTTCACATTGCTAAATTTAGAGTTCTGATACACTAAACTGCCGTTTAAAAATGTATGTGTAACTCTGGATTTAAAGGTTGTTCCTTCAAATGGAGACCACTCGCATTTATATAAAATATTATCTTTATTTACAGTCCATGGGTTATTTAGGTCTATTAACACTAAATCTGCAAAATAACCTTCTTTAATAAACCCTCTCCTTGCAATCTGAAATAAAATTGCTGGGTTATGGCACATTTTTTCAACGACCTTTTCCAGAGAAATTTTACCTTTATGGCACATTTCTAACATGGCGGGCAATGCATGTTGTACTAGCGGACCTCCTGATGGTGCTTTAGTATAAACATTTTTCTTTTCTTCTAAAGTATGTGGGGCATGGTCTGTAGCTAAAACATCTATTCTATCATCTAATAAAGCTTCCCATAATTGCTCTCTATCTTCTTTGGTCTTAACCGCTGGATTCCATTTTATAAAAGTGCCTTTTTCATCATAATCTTCATCGCTAAACCACAGATGATGTGTACAAACTTCTGAGGTGATTTTTTTATCTTTTAAAGGAATTTTGTTGTCAAATAAATTTGTTTCTTTTCCTGTTGAAAGATGAAACACATGAAGCCTTGCACCTGTTTTCTTAGCTAATTCTATCGCCCTAGAAGATGACAAATAACAAGCTTCTTCACTTCTTATTATTGAGTGATATTTAATAGGAATATCATCTCCATAGGTTTCTAAATGTTCTTGGAAATTCTTTTTTATAGTTGCTTCATCTTCACAATGAACAGAAATAACCATTTTCGTGCTCTTGAAAATTTTCTCCAGCACTTCCATATCATCAACTAACATATTACCTGTTGAAGACCCTAAGAATAGTTTTAAACCTGCTGCTTGATTTATATCTAATTTTAGAATCTCATCCAAATTATCATTAGTTCCTCCAAACATAAACGAATAATTAGCTGAAGATGTTTTTGAAGCGATCTCAAACTTCTCTTCCAGTTTTTCAATGGTCGTTGTTTGAGGATTTGTATTTGGCATTTCTATAAAAGAGGTAATTCCTCCGGCAATAGCCGCCCTGGATTCTGTTTCTATATTAGCTTTATGCGTTAACCCTGGCTCTCTAAAATGAACTTGATCATCAATAGCTCCAGGTAATAAATATTTTCCTTCGGCATCTACAACAAGTACATCGGCAGA
Source organism: Flavivirga rizhaonensis (assembly GCF_004791695.1). Lineage (GTDB taxonomy): Bacteria > Bacteroidota > Bacteroidia > Flavobacteriales > Flavobacteriaceae > Flavivirga > Flavivirga rizhaonensis. Next base: position 59,863 of record NZ_SRSO01000010.1, read on the forward strand.
CTTAGCACTTATAGATTTACCTATCTTTTTAATGTACTCACCTTCAATTAATATGTCTCCATTAAAAATAATGCCTTCATTTACAATATTTGCATTCTTAATAAGTGTCGATTTTAACTTCATATAAATTCTTATTTTTTAAAAAGGCTTTTTAGTTTCATAGAAATAACTCCAAAAATGGCTTCGGAAATAATGCCAGAACTTAGTTTTGATTCTCCTTTTGTTCTATCAGTAAAAATAACTGGTACTTCTATAATCTTAAATTTCTTTAAATATGTTTTAAATTTCATTTCAATTTGAAACGCATAACCAATAAACTTTATAGCATCTAAATTTATTGCCTCAAGGACATGTCGTTTATAACAAACATAACCTGCTGTTGTATCATGAATTTTCATACCAGTAATGATACGCACATATTTTGAGGCACAATAAGACATAAGAACACGATTCATTGGCCAATTAACAACATTAACACCTGTAATGTATCTAGAACCTATAGATAAATCTGCCCCTTCTATATGACAAGCATTATATAAATTTATTAAATCGTTTGGATCATGTGAGAAATCTGCATCCATTTCAAAAATATACTTATAGGTCTTGTCTAAACTCCATTTAAAGCCATGTATATAGGCAGTCCCTAACCCCGATTTTTCTTTTCGAATTTCTAAAAATAATCTGTTGGGAAAATCGGCTTGAAGTTCTTTTACCTTTAAAGCCGTTAAATCTGGAGAATTATCATCAACAATAAGGATATGAATACTATCAGACTGAGAGAATACAGCTTTTATAATAGCCTCAATGTTTTCTATTTCGTTGTATGTTGGAATGATAACAACCGTATCTTTCATTCTCTAACTCTATTAAAACTTTTTAATTTTTAGCAAATGTACATTAATAACCGTTCATTTTTTTTAAATATTCCTTAATAATTATAAGCGTGGTATTAATATTTATAATAATTTTATACCATGCTTCGAGATATCGTATCAAATGAATTATATACAATTTTATTAGTTACAGGACTGCTTGTCGTAGCTATGGCAAAATTGGCTTCTCCAAAACGTTTTGATGATTTCATATTTGTTATTGGAAATTATAAATACCTTAAAATTTACTCTAGAGAGCAAAAATTCCTCGACAAATTTGATGCTTTATTATTTGGCAATTTAATTCTTTCATTATCTGTTTTTAGCTTTATTTCATATCAGCATATAACTGATGGCAAGTTACTTTCTATAGATCTAATGTTTAAAATATCTTTTAGTATTGCTGTTTTTATTTTAATAAAGGTTCTTATTGAGCGACTTATTGGGAGTCTTTTGGAAATTGATAAGCTAATAGATCAATATCTTTTTCAGAAAATTAGCTATAAGAATTTCTTAGGTGTTTTACTACTTCCTATAAATGCTTTGCTATTGTTTAGTTTTAAACCTTCTTTGCCAATTATATATTTGATAGTTATTTTATTGTTAATTGTTAATATTATTGGGCTTATTACTTCTTTTAAAACGCATCAAAGTTTAATAAAACGCAATTATTTTTATTTTATTTTGTATCTTTGCACTCTCGAAATCTCACCTTACATCATTTTGTACAAGGTGTTTATTACCAAATAATAAGAGAACAAACTACTTACCAGTATGAAAGTAAAAACAATTCTAGTATCTCAACCCGAACCCAAAATAGAGAACTCACCCTACTTTGATTTACAAGAAAAGCAAAAGGTAAAAATAGATTTCAGACCTTTTATACATGTTGAGGGTGTATCTGCAAAAGATATTAGGCAACAAAAGGTAGATTTAAATAATTATACAGCTATTATTTTAACGAGCAGAAATGCCGTAGATCATTTTTTTAGAATTGCAGAAGAAATGCGATTTAAAGTTCCAGATTCTATGAAATATTTCTGTCAGTCTGAAGCTGTTGCTTTCTATCTTCAAAAGTATGTGGTATACAGAAAGCGCAAAATTTATGTTGGTAAACGTACGTTTTCTGAATTATCTCCATTAATTAAAAAGTATAAAGAAGAAACATTTTTATTACCAAATACAGATAAAGTAAAACCAGCAGTTCCTGAAACTTTAAACGCTTTAGGTGTTAATTGGAAACAAGCTACTTTTTACAAAACTGTGGTTAGTGATTTATCCGATTTAGCAAATGTTTATTATGATGTCTTAGTCTTTTTCAGCCCTTCTGGAATAGAATCTTTATTTCAGAACTTTCCGGATTTCAAACAAAACGATACACGAATTGCTGTTTTTGGAAATACAACAATAAAAGCTGTAGAAGAAAAAGGATTGCGAGTAGATATTGCTGCACCAACACCAGAAACACCATCAATGACAATGGCTTTACAGAAGTATATTGATAAAGTTAATAAAGGAAAATAAACTTAACACTCTTACAGTAAAAAAGGGATGATTTGAAAAAATTATCCCTTTTTTATTTAGCTAACATATTTAAAATGCATAACGTTGCGGACCGCCTCGTCTGATTTCCTCATTACAATGGGCTTCGAATTTTTTGAAATTCTCGCGAAACGCATTAGTTAATTTAAAAGCTGTTTTATAATAGTTTTCATCATCATTCCAAGTGGCTCTAGGACTTAAAACACTTGTTGGTACACCTGGACATTCTCTAGGTTGTGCTACACCAAAAACTGAATGTATATGGTAATCATCATAGTTATATAAACCTAAATCGCCATTTAATACAGCGCTAATCATAGCACGTGTATATTTTAATTTCATTCTAGTACCAACACCGTAAGGACCACCAGTCCAACCTGTATTTACCAGCCACACATTAACTCCAGACTTTATCATTTTTTCACTTAACATTTCAGCATATTTAGCTGGGTGTAAAGGCATAAAAGGCGCACCGAAACATGCCGAAAAAGACGGTTGTGGTTCTACAACTCCAGCTTCTGTTCCTGCCACTTTTGCTGTATATCCTGAAATGAAATGATATGCTGCCTGACTAGGTGTTAATTTAGATATTGGTGGCAATACTCCAAAAGCATCGGCTGTTAAAAAGAAAATATTTTTTGGATTCTTACCAGTTGATGGCACTTGAATATTTTCAATATGCTCAATGGGATAACTAACTCTTGTATTTTGTGTAATTGAAATATCCTCGAAATTAACGTGACCATCTTTATCTAGAATAACATTTTCTAAAATAGCTCCTTTTTTAATAGCATCATATATTTCTGGTTCGTTATCTCTTGAAAGATTAATGACTTTTGCATAACAGCCACCTTCAAAATTAAATACCGAATTCCCTGCAGTCCACCCATGTTCATCATCACCAATTAAACTCCTATTTGGGTCTGTAGATAAGGTTGTTTTGCCCGTACCAGATAATCCAAAGAAAATAGCCGTATCACCTTCTTTACCTACATTAGCACTACAGTGCATTGGTAATGTATTTTTAAATACTGGAAGTATAAAATTAAGCGCTGAAAAAATACCTTTTTTAATTTCACCAGTATATCCCGTTCCTCCAATTAATGCTATTTTCTTAGAAAAATTTAAAATTGCAAAATTATGTTGGCGTGTCCCATCCTCTTCTGGGTTTGCCATAAAACCAGGAGCGTTAACCACAGTCCATTCTGGATCAAAGCCTTTTAACTCCTCTTCCGTTGGTCTTAAAAACATATTATAAGCAAATTGATTGCTCCAAGGATATTCATTAATCACGCGAATATTCAACTTATAATCTTCATCTGCGCAAGCATAACTATCTCTTACAAAAATCTCTTTATTAGATAAATAATTAACGACCTTATTATATAATGCATCAAATTTGTCTGCATCAAACGGAATATTAATATCTCCCCACCAAACTCGATCTTTTGTTATATCATCTTTAACAATAAATCGATCTTTTGGAGAGCGCCCAGTAAATTCACCTGTATTAACCGCTAAAGCTCCAGATGAGGCTTCTTTACCTAATCCTTTTTCAACCGTAATTTCATGAAGTTGTTCTGGTGAAAGTTGATACTGTACATTGGCATTTTTAATTCCGTATACCTCCAGCGAAATCGTTTTCGTAACTTGATTATAATTTATCATAATTTGTTGTAAAATTATTTATTGCGCAAAATTAAAACAATTATTTTAAATTATCTGTTATTGATTATCGTTTTTAGATTCCATTTTTAAGAAATTCGCAATCATAACTCCCCATGCTAAAATTAGAAGCAATCCACCTATTGGAGTTACAAAACCGATCATTTTGAAATCAAAAGTTGTTAACAAATTTGTTGCTAACCCATAAATAGATCCTGAGAATAAAATGATTCCCGATACAATTAAATAATATAAAACTTTCTTCGTTTTTTGTTGAATATATGTAGAACTTCCTATAAATAATAGTAAAATAGCATGATACATCTGGTATCTGACACCTGTCTCAAAAGTTTGCTGTACTTCAACTGTAATTAATTCTTTTAATGCATGTGCTCCAAATGCTCCAAGAATAACAGCCAATAAACCAAAAATTGATGCCGTAATTAATATTTTTTTGTTCATAATATGTGTTTCGTTATGGCTACTAAAACCTAATGTATTTATTAAATTCGTTTTTACAAAACTAGTTAACTATTCTTATTATGCGAAAAATTTTAGTCATTGGTTCAGGGAAATCGGCTTCCAGTCTTCTAAAATATTTATTAGATAAATCGGCTTCAGAAAACCTTTTTATTACTGTTAGTGATTTAAACCTTAATGCTGCTAAAAAACTAATTGGAAACCATCAAAATGCGAAAGCCATATTGTTAGACGTTTTCGATGAAACATCTCGTACCGAGGCTATAAAAAATGCGGATATTGTAGTATCTATGCTTCCTGCCCGTTTTCATATAGAGGTGGCTAAAGATTGTATTTTACTAGGAAAGCATATGGTTACGGCTTCTTACGTAAGCCCCGAAATGCAGGCTTTAGATGAAGATGCTAAAACCAAAGGTCTTGTACTTATGAATGAAATTGGTGTAGATCCAGGTATAGACCATATGAGTGCGATGCAAGTTTTAGATCGTATACGTAACAATGGTGGGAAAATAATTTTATTTGAATCGTTTACAGGTGGCTTAGTAGCTCCTGAAAGTGATAATAACTTATGGAACTATAAATTTACCTGGAACCCTAGAAATGTAGTTACTGCTGGGCAAGGAGGGACTGCCAAATTTTTACAGGAAGGCACCTATAAATATATACCTTATAACCGTTTGTTTAGACGTACGGAGTTTTTGGATATTGATAATTATGGTCGTTTTGAAGTTTATGCAAATAGAGATTCCTTAAAATATCAAAGTGTTTATGGGCTTGATAATGTTAAAACATTGTATAGAGGTACTATGAGGCGTGTTGGATTTAGTCGAGCGTGGAATATTTTCGTCACACTTGGAATGACGGATGATAGTTACACTATAGATGATAGCGAAAATATGAGTTATCGTGATTTTATAAATGCTTTTTTGACTTACAGTCCTTTTGATTCTGTAGAATTAAAATTGAGACATGCGCTTAAGATTGATCAAGACGATATTGTTTGGGACAAACTTATAGAACTTGATATTTTTAATGCTGAAAAGAAAGTAGGGCTAAAAAAAGCAACTCCGGCTCAAATACTTCAAAAAATACTCATGGACAGCTGGACACTTGATACTAATGATAAAGATATGATTGTTATGTACCATAAATTCGGCTACGAAAAAGATGGTAAAAAATATCAGATAGATGCTAATATGGTTGTTTTAGGTGAAGATCAAACCTATACGGCTATGGCAAAAACAGTTGGTTTACCCGTAGCTATGGCTACTCTGGCTATTCTGAATAAAAAAATAACGTCTCCTGGTGTTCAAATCCCTATTACTAAAGAAGTTTATGAACCTATTTTAAAAGAATTGGAAACTTTTGGTGTCTCCTTTCATGAAAAAGAGGTGCCTTATTTGGGGTACAATCCATTAAATAATTAGTTTAACGTCGATTTAATTTTTTTATAAAAAATAATATTAAATCAATGATTTTCAAGTGTTTGTCAATTTCGACAGAGCGAAGCATGAGCCTTTCGACTTTAGTTTATGCTGAGCGTAGTCGAAGTACTCAAGATAAACTTTCGAGAAATCTCATAAGGATGGGATTCCTACTCAATAGCTACGCTATATACGTTCAAGTAAAATATATTTTACTCTCCGTAGCGTTCGGAATGACATAGTTTCTTTATTAAAACAATTAAACAACTGATTGTTAAGTTTTAATATATCGAGTTAGTTTAATAACCTCTCAACTGTACTCCTTTAGACAAATTGAGAACATGTTTTCGTTTTACAGTTGGTTATAAAATTTCACTTAATGAGTAGTTCTTAACACAAAAATAGTTTCAATTTGAAACCAAATAGCTATTTTTATGTTTTAATACTCAACTAATGAAGTCTAAAAATAAGCCTATAATAATAGATGGGATTGACAAAAAAATACTACGTGCATTAACGGAAGATGCTAGAACACCCATTTTAGAGATAGCTCGTAATGTTGGTATTTCTGGCGCTGCTATTCATCAACGTTTACGAAAATTAGAGAAGTCTAAGCTTATTTCTGGTTCGCAATTCATTATCGATGCTAAAGTTTTAGGCTACTCAACTATGACTTTTGTTGGTATTTATCTTGAAAAAGCCGTAAATACGGAAGATGTTATCAGGGCTTTAAAGAAAGTCCCTGAGGTTTTAGAGTGCCACTATACCACTGGAGAATGGAACATTTTTATTAAAATGCTAGCGTATAACAATAGCCATTTAATGATGCTATTAAATAACAAAATTCAAACCATAGTTGGTGTATTAAGAACAGCATCTATTATTTCCTTGGATCAGCAAATTAATAGACAAATAAAAATTTAATTAATAAGTATCTTTTCCCTAAGCAACCTTTTTGCAAACATATCATCTTTTCTATGGTACAATTATTGATTATAAGCCATATTTAATCTTAAATCTAAATTATGAAAAAATTACTTTTTTTATTATTACTCCTAGTATCATGTTTTTCCTTTTCTCAAGAAGAAGAAAACATAAAATCTCATGAAATTAAAATAAATGCATTCAATGCTATTATTTTTAAATCTGTTGATTTTTCTTATGAATATTTAATCGATTCTGAATCATCTGTAGGAGTATCTGTTTTCTTTAATTTACATGACCCCGAAGAGGCATTCCTTGAAGATGGTCCTGTATACAACGAAGAATTTGCATTGACTCCTTATTATAGGCATTTTTTTTCAAATAAGTATGCTTGGGGATTTTTTCTAGAAGCTTTTGGAATGTATAATGTTCAAAAAGATTTTGATGGTTATTATGATAATAATCTTGATAGAAATGTTTTAACAGAAGGAACTTCAAACAATGTTGCTTTAGGGATTGCTTTAGGAGGTAAATTTGTAAGTAAAAAAGGATTTGCTTTTGAGTTTTTAGGCGGTTTGGGTAGAAACTTATCACAATCTAACGATGCTATTGGTACAGAGCTTGTACCTAGAATAGCCGCTTCTTTAGGTTATAGGTTTTAATGTAGTAAGCTTTATAATGAACAAAACCCATGCAAGCATGGGTTTTGTTCATTATAAGATTCCTTTCTTACTGAAACAAGTTCAGCACGGGTCAAAGGAATTGATTTATTACATCTTCATTAACCAAGATCGTACATCTACTTCTTTTTTAATGATATCACTTAAATCTTCAATTTTAACACGTTGTTGTACCATTGTGTCTCTATGTCGAATAGTAACTGTATTATCTCCTAAAGTATCATGGTCTACCGTGATACAAAACGGCGTTCCGTTGGCATCTTGTCTTCTATAACGTCTTCCCACAGCATCTTTTTCATCATAAATCACATTGAAATCCCACTTTAAATCGTCTACAATTTTACGAGCAACCTCAGGTAAGCCATCTTTTTTAACCAATGGTAAAATAGCCGCTTTTACCGGTGCTAAAACACTTGGTAATTTTAAAACCGTACGTGTTGTCCCGTTTTCTAATGCTTCTTCTTGTAACGAATTAGAAAATACTGCTAAAAACATTCTATCTAAACCAATAGACGTTTCTAAAACATATGGTGTATAACTTGCATTATCTTCGTGATCGAAATATTGTAATTTCTTTCCTGAATATTCTTCATGCGCTTTTAGGTCGAAATCTGTACGTGAATGAATTCCTTCTAATTCTTTAAACCCGAATGGAAATTTAAACTCAATATCAGAAGCAGCATCTGCATAGTGTGCTAATTTCTCATGGTCATGAAAACGATAATTATCTTCCCCCATTCCCAAAGACAAATGCCATTTCATTCTATGTTCTTTCCAATGCTCATACCATTCTTTTTGAGTTCCTGGCTTTATAAAAAACTGCATTTCCATTTGTTCAAACTCACGCATTCTAAAAATAAATTGTCTTGCTACAATTTCATTTCTAAAGGCTTTTCCTGTTTGTGCAATTCCAAATGGAATCTTCATACGTCCCGTTTTCTGAACATTCAAGAAATTCACAAAAATCCCTTGTGCTGTTTCCGGACGTAAATATAAATCCATCGCAGACTCTGCAGAAGCACCCAGTTTAGTACCAAACATGAGGTTAAACTGCTTAACATCTGTCCAGTTTTTACTTCCTGTTAATGGATCTGCAATCCCTAATTCTTCAATAAGCGCTTTAACATCGGCTAAATCTTCATTTTCAAGAGATTTCGCCATTCGAGAAAGTGTTGCGTTTATTTTTTCCTGATACCCTACAACACGTCCGTTTGTAGAAACAAATTCTTCTTTATTGAAAGCCTCACCAAAACGTTTTGCTGCTTTTGCAACCTCTTTATCAATTTTAGCTTCAATTTTAGCGCAATAGTCTTCAATTAAAACATCGGCACGATATCGTTTCTTAGAATCTTTATTATCAATTAACGGATCGTTAAAAGCATCTACATGACCAGACGCTTTCCATGTGGTTGGATGCATAAAAATGGCAGCATCTATACCCACAATGTTTTCATTCATCTGCACCATCGCTTTCCACCAGTAATCGCGTATGTTTTTCTTTAACTCTGCGCCATTTTGCGCATAGTCGTATACTGCACTTAATCCGTCATATATTTCACTACTTTGAAATACATAACCATACTCTTTCGCATGCGAAATAACCTTCTTAAATTGATCGTCTTGATTTGCCATTCTGCAAAAATAAAAAACCGCTTGAAACAAACAGACTACTTTCTTAAAAATTAAGTCTGAATTCATTTATTTTTTATTTAAGTTTACAGGAATACTTATTCGCTACAAATGATTCATTCATTAGTTAACTTATTCTTCCCTAAGGTATGTTACGCTTGTCTTAATTTATTAAATGATAATGAAAAAACGATCTGTACTGATTGTCGACATAGTTTACCCGTTACAAATTTCCACTTTAATAATGATAATATGGTAACAAAAGTCTTTTATGGGCGTGTGAAAATTGAAAACGGAACGGCACTTTTTCGGTTTGAAAAAAAGGGAATTGTTCAACAACTTATTCACAGACTTAAATACGAAGGGTACGAAAACATTGGTTTGTTTCTTGGTGATTGGTTAGGAGGCGAATTAAAAGATATAGAATTCTATAAATCTATTGATATGGTAATTCCTGTACCACTTCATAAAAAGAAATTAAAAAAAAGAGGGTATAATCAAGTGGCTAAATTTGGCCAACAAATTGCTAAAGCTTTAAAAGTAACTTACAAAGAAGATACGCTTTTAAAAGAAACTAATACTAAATCACAAGTCTATAAAAAACGTTTGGCACGCTGGAATAATAGTGATGAATTATTTACACTTATCAATTCTGAATCTATAGAGAACAAACATATTCTGTTAGTAGACGATATTATTACCACCGGAGCCACTTTAGAAGCTTGTATTGCGGTACTAAACCAAGCAAAAAATATAAAAATAAGTATCGCGACCATGGCAATAGCTTAATGAGTTAACCGTTATATCTTCAAAATTATGTAGGTTTGTGCAAAATTTAAAATTGGTAATGAATAAAACCCTTTCAAATTTTATTTTAATCGTTTTTCTGAGTATACTTTTTATTAATTGTGCAAACCGAGGTACTCCTGGAGGGGGGCCAAAAGATGAAACACCCCCAGTTATTATTAAATCTATTCCAGAGAATTATTCGACTAATTTTAGTGGTAACGAAATAAAAATATATTTTGACGAATACATTAAAATTAAGGACTTGCAAAAGCAGCTTATTATTTCACCACCTATGATCACCCAACCAGAAGTTACTCCATTGGGTAGTGCTAGTAAATACATTACTATTAAAATTCACGATACGCTACAACCTAATACCACTTATGCTTTTAACTTTGGAAATAGTATTGCGGATAATAACGAAGGAAATCCATACCCTTATTACAGATATGTGTTCTCAACCGGCGATTATATAGATTCTCTTAGTGTAAGCGGTACTATTGTAGATGCTTTAAAAACTGAACCGGAAACTTTTATTTCTGTGGCTTTATATGAAGTTGATTCTACATTTAGCGATTCCATTATTTATAAAGAAAACCCCAGATACATTACCAATACATTAGATAGTCTTACAACATTTTCTATTGAAAACATTAAAGAAGGAAAATATATGCTTATTGCCTTAAAAGATGGCAATGGCGATAATAAATTTCAACAAAAAACAGATCAGATTGCATTTCTTCAGGACTTTATTCAAGTGCCTACTGATTCTCTTTATACTTTAAAATTATTTTCGGAAGAATTAGATTTTAAAGCCACTAGACCTCGCTTGATATCAGGTGAAAAAATTGCCTTTGGGTATGAAGGTGACTATAAAGGAATGGTTATTAATATGTTATCTGAAACACCTCCTGAATTTGAATATCGTATAACAGAAGACAAAGAAACCGATAGTCTTAACTACTGGTACAAACCTCGTCTTGAAGTTGACTCTCTAATTTTTAAAGTATCACACCCTACCATTCAAGATGAAGAGTTTATTGTTAGAATTAGCGAACAAAAAAGAGACTCATTAGTAATCGATGCATCACCATCTGGAGTCATTCGTAAAAATGAACCATTTAAAATTTCCGGTAGTGTTCCCTTTTCTAGTATAGATACTTCTAAAATTACATTGATTGATAAAGATTCAACTCAAATAGATTTCACTACTAACTTTGATACCATTACAAACACGTATACTTTCAATTTTGATAAGACAGAAGATAATGCTTATAATATGCAAGTGCTTCCTGAAGCTTTTGTAGATTTTTTTGGTGATAAAAATGATACTTTAAGTTATTACCTTAAAACAAAGAAGGCTTCTGAATATGGCTATGTACGCTTCACATTAGTAAATGCTAAATACCCAGTTATTATACAATTAACTGATAATAAAGGCGAGGTGGAATTTGAACAATTCGTTGAGAACTCTAAACCTATTGATTTTTTAAATTTACCTCCTAAAATCTATAATATTCGTGTTATACATGATGCCAATGGCAACAAAAAATACGACACAGGAAACTATCTTAAAATAACACAGCCAGAACGCGTTAGTCATTTTAAAGAAATAGAAATTAGAGCAGATTGGGGTATCTCAGAAACGCTTAATTTTACTTCAGAGTAAACAGATCTCTATCATCTAAAAACTTAAGTTTATTTCTGTAAGCTTCTACATGCCTTTTTTCTAAAATGGTTATCTGGGTTTCTTCTTTACTTGGCGTTATTGATGTCATTATATTCCCTAGAACATCATATGCAGCAGAATGTCCCGAATATTCACAATTAACGCCATCTACACCAACACGGTTTACACCAATGCAATAACTCATATTCTCAATAGCGCGTGCTTTTAATAAAGCGTCCCATGCAGATATTCTTGGTTTTGGCCAATTGGCAACATATAGCAATACATCATAATCTTCGGTATTTCTTGACCAGACCGGAAAACGCAAATCATAACAAATTAATGGACATATTTTCCATCCTTTATAATTAACAATTAGCTTTTCAACACCTGCAGTGTAAATTTTATCTTCACCAACCAAGGTAAACGTATGTCGCTTATCGTAATATTGAATAGTCCCAGATGGCTCCACAAAAAGCAATCGATTATAATAATTGTCTTCTTCCAAAATAACAAGACTACCAACAATCGCAGTATTTAATTTTGAGACAACAGATTGCATCCATGCAACTGTTTTTCCATCCATAGGTTCTGCAACATCTTTTGCATTCATGGTAAAACCTGTAGTAAACATTTCAGGAAGTACAATTAAATCTACGGCTTCAGAAATCGCATCTATTTTTTTAGAAAAATTCTCAAGATTCTGTTTAGGGTTTTCCCAAACTAAATCAGATTGAATTAACGCTATTTTAAAGGTCTCTTTCATGTGTCTATATCTATTGTTTTTTTATTTATCACATGTAACATCCAAATAATCATTGTCTTGCGTATCGAACTCTCAGTTATGGATGTTTCATCTTTTAAATACTATTTAATATATCTGCTGCTTTTCTTAAAGTATCGTCGGTCTTTGCAAAACAAAATCGAAGTACTTTATTATCTAAATTATTACTATTAAAAACTGATAATGGAATGGAAGCAATCCCAGATTCGATCGTTAATCGTTTTGTAAAATCAACATCATATTCTTTTGTGATTTCTGAATAATCAAGTACTTGAAAATAAGTGCCTTTTGATGGTGTAAATTTAAATCTGGAATCTTTAATAAGATTTAAAAACAAATCTCTTTTCTCTTGATAAAAAGCAGACAAGCCTAAATAGCGATTAGGTTCTTGCATATAATCTGCTATTCCTTTTTGTGTTGGATGATGAACGCAAAAGACGTTAAATTGATGCACTTTCATAAACTCTTCCATGAGTTCTTTTGGCGCGCAACAATAGCCTATTCTCCATCCTGTATTATGGAATGTTTTACAAAAAGAGGCAACTACAAAACTTCGCGATTTTAAATCGGGAAATAAACATGCACTTTGGTGTTTTTCTTCATCAAAAATCATATGTTCATAAACCTCATCACTTAATACAATAATATTTGTGTTTCTTGTTATCTCTTCCAATAGTAACATATCTTCTTTTGAAAATACAGTACCGGAAGGGTTATGCGGTGTATTAACAATGATCATCTTCGTTTTATCATTCACCTTCGCTTTTACATCATTCCAATCCACTTTAAAACCAGGTGCTTCTAGCTGAACTGAAACTGTTTTTCCTCCATTAAGAGTTATGGCAGGTTCGTAACTATCGTAAGCTGGTCTAAAAATTATAACCTCGTCATTTGGATTGATAAATGTTGTTATGATGGTAAAAATAGCCTGAGTGGCACCAGCGGTCACTATTATTTCGTTTTCCGGATGGTAACTTGTGTTATATAATAAGTCTATTTTTTGGGAGATAGCTTCTCTCAATTCCAAGTTTCCAGCCATGGGTGCATAATGATTGTAACCGGAATTCATCGCTTTACTAACCAAATCCGTTAACTTCTGGTCACTTTCAAAATTCGGAAACCCTTGAGATAAGTTAATGGCATTGTGTTTATTAGACAACTTACTCATAATTGAAAAAATAGTAGTTTCTATATTAGGAAGCTTAGATGGGTGCTGCATAGCTGTTCTTAAAAATTTTTAGTGTCTTCTAAAATTAAAATTCGTTTGATTCCAGTTTTTACAGGAATGACAATTTCAATGGAAACCCTAGGGGCTAAACCTTGGGGAATTTTTTTTAATTAAAATGCATCTTCATACCTTCATGAGATTGAACAAACCCTAAGTCATTATAAAATTTAATTGCTTTTGGTATTGTTTTATCAGTAGTTAATTGTAGCACATGCGCCTTTCGTTCTTTCGCTCTGTTTATTGCCCATTCGAACATTGTTTTTCCAATGCCTAATCCCCTTTTATCTTTTTTAATTCGAACTGCCTCAATTTGAGCTCTGATTCCTCCTCGATAGGTGAGGTATTGAATAAACGTGAGTTGTAAAGTTCCTATAACCTCAGAATTTTCATCTTCTACAACAATTAACTCCTGGTTTTCATCAGATTCAATTCTGGTAAATGCTTGTGCGTATTCGACCGATAATGGTATTTGAAAATTTTCTCTTTTCTTTCCAAGCTCATCATCGGCAAGCATTTCTACAATAACTGGAATATCTTTTTCTGTAGCTTTCCTAAACTTCATATGTGTAGTTGTTATCTAATGTAAATATAACAACTTACAAATTCATACTGATGAAAAGAGTTGGAGTGATTTGAAACGATATGCTAAATTCACACGCCTAATGCTTTCAACAATTCTTGTTTATAGGTTCTTCCAATAGGAATTTTATTGGCTTTTACAAAAATACTGTTTCCAGAAATCTTATCTACAAATTTACTGTTTATAATGTATGATTTATGGACTTGAATAAATTGCGTTTCGGGAAGTTTTTCAGTCCAGTTTTTTAACGAATCTACGTAGGATAATTTTTGAGTCCCAGTCACTATTGTTATATAGTTTCTATCTGATTCAATATATAAAATAGTCCTTAAAACAAGTTTATGTAAAGTCTTGTCCACATTTAAAAAAATGGTTTCATCATTATTTTCTTCTGATGTGCTTTCTGATACCTCTATTCTATCCTTTGCTTTATTAATGGCTTTTAAAAATCGATCGAAAGAAAAGGGTTTCACTAAATAATCAACAATAGTTGGTAGTTCAAAACTAGTTACAGCATACTCTGGATATGCTGTGGTCATTATAATTGCTGGTGGATTTTTAACTGTTTTTATAAAATCTAATCCAGACATATCCGGTAAATTAATATCTAAAAAAACAACATCCATTTTATTCGCATTCAAAAATGAATTTGCTTCAATCGCCGCTTTAAAGGTCTCAACTAAATTAAGGCTAGGTATTTTGCCTATAAAATTCTTTAAGATTTTTTGAGCAGGAATTTCGTCTTCTATAATAATACAATTCATCATTTATTTATTAATCTATATACCAAATACTATTAATCTCATTTGCCTGCCTAGCGGACAGGCGAATACTCAATGTCATTAAGCTAAGAAAAATTATTCTGTTGTCACAGGAGCATAGTCGAAATGCTATTAAAAACAAACGTTTAATAATGTCTTCGACTGCGCTCAGACTGACTTCAATCTTAACTTAATGACATTGAGCGCTCGACTGGACATCATTTGAAATCAAGTTTTAAATACACTTTAAAACTTTCGCCTTTATCTATTCTAAATTTATAGGCATCTTTATAAATAAGTTCCAGCCTCTTCTCTAGATTTTGTAAGCCAATCCTAAAATCGGTTATACTTCCTTTTTCTTTATCATAATCATTTTCGCAAATACATTCTAAAATTCCGTTTTCAATTCCTATAAAAATAGAAACTTCGCTATTCAACACACTATGCTTAAAGGCATTTTCTATAACGGTTATTAAAAGCAATGGTGCTATTTGATGACTATAAGAATCTATACTTTTTTTATAATTAACCTGCTTTGTTCCTTCTGTTCTTATCATTTGGAACTTCATATAATTATCTATAAATCTAATCTCTTTTTCTACAGGAATTGTTTTGGAATTGCTTTCATATAACACGTGTTTAAGGTTATCAGACAGCATTAAAATCATATCTGGAACTTCAGTTGGTTTTTCTAATGAATACGAATAAATTGTATTCAAGTTATTAAACAATACATGTGGATTTATCTGTGACTTCAAAAATTTCAGCTCCATTTCGACATGTTCTTTTTTAATGGCTTCAATCTCATTTTCTTTATCAATAAAACGATATAGGATCCATATAAAAGAAAAGAAAATTAATGGTACTAATGATTGCCATAAATAGTCGCTTAAACATTTAATAATGGTGCATCCACACTTAGCAAACGAATAGCAATATAATTGTGTTGCTAAAAGCGAAATGGCAGCAAATACAAGTGTATAAAGCAGGTACAATTTCTTCTTAACAAAAAAGGGAAGCAGTAAAAAATTGTTTCCGTAAACTATAATGACTAAAAGCGTGAGGTATTGAAGAAAGGGGTTTTCCTTCCAATAAAAATCTGAAAACAAAAACAAGGATACAAATACAAACAACATCCAAAACAGAATGTGAACTAAAATTTGCGAGCTATGTTTTTTTACAAAAGTCATTTTACTAAATGAAAGTAAACAGAAAAGCTATAACTATCAAAGAATATGTACAAAAATCAGTTTTGTAGTTACAAACGCCAAAAATGTAGTTTGTAAATAGACTATTATCATTCGCATTATTAATTAAGTAAGCTATCCGTGTTTCTAGAGTCGTATGGTATAATCATTTATTTTTGGTTTAAAACAATCAAAATCATGAAACGAACAATTACCCTTTATACCATTTTAATAGAGGCCTATTTAGTGACTAAAAATTACACTGAAGCTTTTAAAAACTACTACAAAGTATTGAGTATAAAACCTGATGATGAACATGCTGTTAAAATGATTGAGAAGATAAAGTTAGAGATGAACTGACTTCTCGATACAAATTTGTTTCGTTTTACTTCACAAATTCACTCGAAGTTATTCAGAACACAAAATCATACCATTTCTTGTTTAGAATTACTGTAAAATAAAATAATGATTTTTTGCTTTATACAAAATATAAAAATAAAGCATAGCCTAAGTTACGGTTTCTTTTTCTATTGAAGTAGAAGGCGAAAAAGGGTGTTTTATTACGGTTATTTTAAATGAGAATTGGTATTAATCGTTCAGGTCATGTCGAATGAGGCACGATTGAGACATCACATCCTATTAATTTCTGTGATTCTGATTATGTGATTTCTCCTATCGTCGGAATGACGCAGAACATCAAATCATATTTTCAAGTCATTTAGAAACAAGTGCTCAATTAAGATAAGATGTATTAAACAATGTTCATTTTCTTTAAAAGAAAAGAAGCATTCATATTTTGGCAAATACCAGCTTTTAATTTATAATCGAAATGAAGCTCATCATTGATAATTTCGGCATCAAAATAATAGTTCTTGACATCCTCTAATTCTTGCTCAATTTCACATAAACTTAAATCGTGTGTGGCAATAATCCCTGTGGCGTTTGAAGCTACTAGTTTTTCAACAAATTTTCTGGAACCTATAGCTTTATCTGTACTATTCGTACCTTTTAAAATTTCATCTAAAACAATAAAATAAGGCTCTTTTTTAATCGCGTCAACGATATATTTTAGGCGTGTTAATTCTGAAAAGAAATACGAACTATCATCTGTTAAAGAATCTGTTGTTCGCATACTGGTAATTAATTTAACTGGCGAATATTTACTTGTTTTTGCACAAATTGGAAGTCCAACATTAGCCATTACAATGTGTAAAGATACGGTTCGTAAAAATGTACTCTTGCCAGCCATATTTGCTCCTGTCACAATAAAAAACTGTTCATTATCTATTGTTAAATCACTATCTACTCGTTTCTTTTTATCGAGCAAAGGATGTCCTAAGCTGTTAGCATTAATAACGGCTCCTTTTTCTTGTATCTCAGGATATGTAAAATCTGGTTTATTAAAAGCAAAATTCCCTAGTGAATTATAAGCATCAAAAAAAGATACGACTTCAAACCAATCGGCAACCTTAGTCTTATATTGTTCAATCCATTTCTCAATACTATAGCTATTATTTATGTCTGTTAAAAATAATCCGTTTCCAAAAATAGCACCTATGATATTATTTCTGTTATCTAAAGCATCTAACGATTTTGAAAGCTTTTTAAAAATATGAGAGGCTTTTTCTGTATCCAATTGTATTTGTTGTTGTTTCTGCTGTAATAGCTTCGAAGTAAATGTTTCATTTTCTATTAAATCCAATAATAGCGTGTATTGGCGAAAGGTATCCTTAACTCTATCTGTATTTGAAGCTAAAACATTTGTTTTTTTAACATAAACACCTGTAATACCAAGTCCTAAAAACAACCAATATCCAACAAGGTTTGGGCTTATAATATTTGAAATTGTTAAACCAAATATTACTATTGAAGATATAGCAAAGGTTATTGGCAACCATCGCATCACATTTGGTAAAAAAGATTGATAACCTTGTAACCAGCTTATAATACTCTTAGCAGGTGTCTCAACTTCGACTAAACTTGATGTTGCCGAATAATGTTGTCTCCATTTTGGTTTAGAACTTAACTCTTTAATTGCTTCTTGACGTGATTTAATAGCATCGACATTATTTGCTTTTAAAGCATCTGCCAGTTTTTGAGTCCCTTCATTAATGGTTGTTCTATTTATAAATTGAAAAAATGAACCACGACCAAATAAGTCAATATCTAAACTATAAAAATGATTAGGGTCTTGAAATTGCAAGCCTTTATCTCGCTCGTGAAAATTGCCAGAAGCTATTTCAATTTCTTCTTCATTAATTTCAACTAAGGCCTTATTAAAGTTTCTTTGCGTTTTTATATCGGTATACTTTGATAATAAATAAACAAATACAGCAATACCAATTACAGCTATAACAATTGCTACTTGCCAATATTGAAACGTAAAATAGATTCCAAAACCTGTTACCAAGAACACAGATAATCTTAACATGCTTAAGGCCGTCATTTTTTTGAATAATCTTTGGGCTTCAGATTTATACGCTTCTGAATGTTCTTTATAGTATGATATCGGGCTATTCATTTTAATTTTAATTTAGACTCCCACATTTGCGAGAACGACAATTTCATAGGAACCCGAAGCATCGCATCGAGGACTATTTTTTCGGGTAAAGAAACAAAAAAGCCCTGAAATGATTCAGAGCTTCTCTAATTTATAATGTTGTTATTAATCCCGTCCTCCAAATACTTGAAGCCCCCAATATACTAAAGATGCTAAAGCACCAATTGCTGCAACTAAATAGGTTCTTGCTGCCCATTTAAGCGCATCTTCAGACCCTGCGTATTCTTCTTGAGACACCATGTTTTTGTTTTTTAACCAGGCTAAAGCACGATTACTGGCATCGTATTCTACAGGTAATGTTATAAAGCTAAATAAAGTAGCAAAGCCCATCATTACTAAACCAGCTACGGCTACATAATACCCAAAACCTAAACCAGCAGCAGCTCCTAACATTAAGCCACCAACAACGACCCATTGAGACATCCCAGATGTTACACTAACCACTGGGACTAAAGTAGATCGCATTTGTAACCAATTATAAGCTTGAGCATGCTGAACTGCGTGACCACATTCATGTGCTGCGACTGCCGCAGCAGCTGCATTACGTTGATTGTAAACCGCTTCACTTAGATTAACGGTTTTGTTTTTTGGATTGTAATGATCTGTCAAACGACCTGGAGTTGAAATCACCTCAACATCTCTAATACCATGATCTGCTAACATTTTTTCTGCTATTTCTGCACCACTCATACCATTGCGCAATTGTACTTTCGAGTATTTTTCGAACTTTCTTTTCAAAGTACTGCTCACTAACCAACTTACTAAAGCTATGGCTCCTAATAATATATAATATTGTATTAACATTGTTTTCTTTTTTTATTATAAATAAATATAGCAAAAATAACGCCAATATTTGGATATGAAATTATGTCAGTTTCAAGTAACTTCAGTTTCCCAATTAAAAGCTTCTGTTATTTCTTTATAAACCACTTTTCCTTTAACAATATTTAGTCCTTTTGATAGTGGGACATTGTTTTCACAAGCTTTTTCCCAACCATCATTAGCTAATTTAATAACATAAGGTAAAGTCACATTAGTAAGCGCTACAGTAGAGGTATATGGCACTGCCCCCGGCATATTAGCAACACAATAGTGGACTACATCGTCTATAATATAAGTTGGATCTTCATGCGTGGTTGCTTTTGTAGTTTCAAAACATCCACCCTGGTCTACTGCAACATCCACAATTACCGTTCCTGGCCGCATGTTTTTTAGCATATCTTTCGTGATTAGTTTAGGTGCCTTTGCCCCTTTTATTAAAACGCCTCCAATAATTAAATCAGATTCTTCAATACGTTTTCTAATATTGTATTCGCTTGAAAACTCGGTTACCACATGATTTGGCATCACATCATTTACATAGCGTAATTGTTTCATATTTATATCCATAATAGTTACATGAGCGCCTAATCCTGCAGCCATTTTAGCTGCTTGAATTCCTACAATACCTGCTCCTAAAACTAAAACTTTTCCTGGTGGTACTCCTGGAACACCACCTAATAAAACACCTCGTCCTTTAATTGGTTTTTCTAAGTATTTAGCACCTTGTTGTATAGACATTCTACCAGCAACTTCAGACATTGGAATTAATAATGGTAAAGAACCATCCGCCTCTTCAACAGTTTCATATGCAATACAAATCGCATCACTTTTTATCATAGCCTTTGTTAGTATTTCACTGGATGCAAAATGAAAGTAGGTAAAAACAATCTGATTAGGTTTGATTAATTGATATTCTTCTTGGATGGGCTCTTTCACTTTTACAATCATATCACTAGAGGCATATACCTCTTCAATAGAATTTAAAATAATAGCTCCAGCTTCTTGGTAGTCTTCATCAAAAAAACCACTCCCAAAACCAGCACTAGTTTGTATATAAACTATATGATTTCTTTTTGTAAGCTCAAAAACTCCAGCAGGTGTCATACCTACTCTATTTTCATTATTTTTAATTTCTTTAGGAATACCAATTTTCATCTATTTGTTTTTTTAGTTAATTGTCAGATACTTCACATAAAAACTATTTAATTGGTAAATACTAATTACGCTCATTTTACAGACAATAATTCAGGTTAATTTCTTGGTTAAAATTACAATGAAAAACACAAAATATTTACCTTTTAACTAAAGCTGCGGCATTTTTATTGATTTCTATAAAATGGAAATATTATTTTATGAAATAGGAAATTTAGACCCAAAATACCCCCTCGAAATTATCAAGTTAATTTATTATTCTCTGTATTTAATTTTGAAATAGACTAATAAAAATGAAGATACTACGGTAATACTATTAGCAAAGATCATTGAAGGGCTATTTTTTAGAAACCCATAAGCTAACCATGAAACAATTCCTATAAAGAATAAAAGAAGCATTGGTAAGGACAGACTAGAAACATCTTTGGTTTTCCAGGTTTTATAAACCTGTGGCAAAAATGCTGCTGTAGTAAGGATCGCTGCAATAAAACCAATTATTTCTATAAAACTATCCTGCATGTTATCCTATTGCCGCATCTGTAATTTTATTTAATGCTCCAGCTATCTTATTCAGTATGTCTTCTTGATTCTTAATACCGTGCCTATCTCTTAAATATAGCGGGTTATTATACGACACTTTTACGACGCCTTCAGCATCTTGATAAACTAATACCTTTTGCGGTAAATCTAAACCTATTGTCTGTGCGTTTTGCATCAATGGCGTACCTAAATTAGGGTTTCCAAACATTATGATTCGTGTTGGGTTTAGCTCTAAACCCACAGAGGAAGCATTTGCTTGATGATTTAACTCTGCTATAATCCTTAAATTTGGATTGTTTTCGATAACGCTTTTCAATTTTTGATAGGTTGTATCAAAATCTTGGTGACTTATTTTTGAGATAATCCCTGTTTCATTCATAATAATGCTTTTTTATCTTTTGTCTCCAAAAATCACATTACCCAACAATATTGACTATTTTTCCTGGAACGACAATCACTTTTTTAGGTTGACGCCCTTGTAATTGTTCTTTCGTTTTTTCGTGTTCTAGAACTGTCTTTTCTATATCGTCTTTACTCATATCTAATGGCAACTCTAGTGTAAAACGCATTTTCCCATTAAATGAAATTGGATAGTTTTTGCTGCTCTCTACTAAATGACTACCATCAAATTTTGGAAAGCATGCCGTTGAAATAGATTCATTATGCCCTAGCTTGCTCCATAATTCTTCTGCAATATGTGGCGCATAAGGAGAAATTAAAACTAATAATGGCTCAAGTACCTCTCTGCTTGTGCATTTTTGAGACGTTAACTCATTAACTGCTATCATAAAAGTAGATACTGATGTATTAAATGAGAAATTCTCAATATCTTCCTCTACTTTTTTTATGGTTTTGTGGAGGGTTTTGAGGGCCTCCCCTAACTCTTTATCCTCCCCTAGCCCCTCCGAAGGAGGGGAACTGGTTACGTAAAAAGTTCCGTTTTCTCCTTGATGGTATAGTTTCCATAGTTTTTTCAAGAATGAATGCACTCCAGTAATCCCTGCTGTATTCCAAGGTTTATATTGCTCCAATGGTCCTAAGAACATTTCGTATAAACGTAAGCTGTCTGCTCCATATTGCTCACAGATATTATCTGGATTGACTACATTGTATTTTGATTTGGACATTTTTTCAACTTCGCGACCTACTTTGTAAACATTATCCCCACCTAAATCCTCCCCGAAGGGGATGACTTTACCAATCTCTCCTATAAAAATGGCATCTTTGTACTCTTCTCTCCAATTTCTAAAAGCATTTATATCTAATTCATTTGAAGCATTAACAAATGAAACATCAGAATGAATTGGATTTAAATGAAATTCTGGTTCTTCTTTAAATTTATTTCCCCCATACTTTATGATTAATTCCAGGATTTTGTAATCCACTTCAGAAAATTTAAAAGCTTCAGGTGTAAAAACATCCTTTTTTCTACTTTCTGTAGATTTCAAATAAATATTTTCACTTACAAAAATGGGGTTTTTAAGCTTTACGTGAAATTTCTCATTTTCAATAGTATAATAGGCACTAACTTCATAAACAAAAGCACTAGTCCCCAAAATCATCCCTTGATTAATCAGCTTTTTAGCATACTCATCAACAGGTACAACGCCTTTATCAAACAAGAATTTTTGCCAAAAACGAGAATATAATAAATGTCCTGTAGCGTGTTCACTGCCTCCTATATATAAATCGACATCCTGCCAATAATCCAACGCTTCTTTAGAAGCCATTTCACTATCATTTGTAGGATCCATATATCTGTTAAAATAAAAGGAACTTCCTGCCCACCCCGGCATGGTGTTTAACTCTAAAGCCCCTCCTAACCTCCCCGAAGGGGAGGAATTCTCAAACTCTTCTTTGGATACGATGTCTGCTTTATCACCATATTGTAACCAATACCATTTTTTAGCGTTTCCTAATGGTGGCTCGCCTGTTTCGGTTGGTAAATATTTTTCAACTTCTGGTAATTTAATTGGTAAATGCTCTTTAGCAATCATTTGCGGCATTCCATTCACATAATACACAGGGAATGGTTCACCCCAATAACGTTGTCTGCTAAATACGGCATCACGCAATCTGTAATTGGTTTTCCCTTGACCTTGTCCTAATTGTTCCAATTCAAAAATAACACGCTTGGTTGCTTTTTTGTAGTTCATTCCGTTAATGAAATCACTATTGGCTATGATCGTCTTTTCTTTATCAGCAAACGCTTCCTCAGAAATATCGGCGCCTTCAAAAATATTTGGAATCGGAATATTAAAATGCTTTGCAAAATCGTAATCACGTTGATCGCCACATGGCACCGACATTACTGCTCCTGTACCATAACCTGCTAATACGTAATCACCAATCCAAATAGGGATAGGTTCTTTTGTGAATGGATGTTCTGCATAAGCTCCTGTAAATGCTCCCGAAATGGTTTTAACATCCGCCATTCTATCACGCTCACTACGCTTTGCAGTTGCTAAAATATAAGCATCAACGGTTTCCTTTTGCTCTGGGGTTGTTATTTGTGATACCAGTTCGTGTTCTGGTGCTAAAGTCATAAAACTTACTCCGAAAATGGTATCGGGTCTTGTTGTGAAGACTTCAATCTCCCTAGACCCCGAAGGGGGAACTTGCTCACTCTTGATTGATTCTCTTTGACTTAATTCTTCTCGAATAGTTTTTAGAACACTTTCAAGATTGCTCAAAACTTCTTCGTTTGTAAATCGAATAACTTTGAAGTAATCATTTTCTAAAACTTCAGTTCGTTTAGCATCTTCTTCTATTTGAGATTCATGGATTTTTCCGTCAACTTCAATAATCAACTTTTTATCTAAACAAACAAAATCAACAATATAGTCGCCTATTAAATGTTGTTGTCTAAATTTTGCGTCTAAATTTTTATTTCTAAGCTGTTCCCACAATGCTGCTTCTGCCTGAGTTGGATTAGCACGCATGTCTTTAGCTCTTTCAATCAATAGATGCGAATTATTCCCACCAGTCATATACCCAGGAGTTTTAGTTCCTGCTTTCTCTTCCCCTATGGGGAAGGATAGGATGGGGAACGAAACTGACGCTCCAACAGATTTTCCTATCCAATTACGTTGGCTTTCTTTTAAAGAATCTGTCCAATCAATCGTATCCAACCCTTGAAGTAAACGTTCTGCATAGGCAGAAATACGCATACTCCACTGCGTCATTTTTTTACGAATAACGGGATGTCCGCCGCGTTCTGAAACGCCATTTACAATTTCATCATTTGCCAAAACAGTTCCTAATGCAGGACACCAGTTTACTTCTGTTTCAGCTAAATATGTTAATCTATATTGTAATAGTATTTTTTGTTGTTCCTTAGATGAAAATCCATGCCATTCATCTGCAGAAAATGTTTCAACATCATCATCACAAACGGCATTCACATTTGTGTTACCTTCCGTTTCAAAAATGGCTATTAAGTTTGAAATATCTTCAGCTTTGTTAGTCGTATTATTATACCAGGATTCAAATAATTGAATAAAAATCCATTGTGTCCATTTGTAATAACTCGAGTCTGACGTTCTAACCTCGCGAGACCAATCAAACGAAAAACCTATTTGGTCTAACTGTCTACGGTATGTTTTTATATTTTCAGCAGTTGTTATTGCTGGATGTTGCCCGGTTTGAATAGCATATTGTTCAGCTGGTAGTCCAAAACTATCATATCCTTGTGGATGTAATACATTAAACCCTTTATGACGTTTATAACGCGCATAAATATCCGAGGCGATATACCCTAATGGATGCCCTACGTGCAAACCTGCCCCACTTGGATAAGGAAACATATCCAAAACATAATATTTTGGTTTTTCACTATTATTAACAGCTTTAAATGTTTGGTTCTCTGCCCAATACTTTTGCCATTTGGCTTCTATCTCGTTGAAATTGTATTTCATTATCCTTTTAAAAAATTAACGTCATTACGAAAGAGATACAACTGTGCGATCTTTTAAATCGAAACTAAAATTAATCAGATTTCCACACTTCGTTCGGAATGACGAATTTGAAAGCGCAAATTTAAACTTATTACAACACTATTGAAAGTTTAAACGTTGTATTTATGTATTTGAAAAAAGACTAACATGTAGATTGTAATTCAAATTTCATTTAAGTAAGATTCTTATATTGATAACAAAGGTATTTTTTACTTGAAATCAAAAGACTTAAATCTTTTGAAGTTTCTTTTCATAGACTTTATTATTTTTACGACATTAATCCATCATTTTATGAGTTCATCATTTGAAAAACACCAAAAACGCAGACTTATCTCCTCTTATTTCTCTGTGGTATTAAGTATTGCTTTAGTGTTGTTTTTATTGGGCTTATTAGGAATGCTTATTCTAAATGCCAAAAAAGTATCTGATCATTTTAAAGAACAGGTAGTTGTAACCATCTATTTAAAAGATTCTGCTAAAGAGGTGGAAACGAAACAACTTGAAAAAAGTTTGGCTATGGCAGATTATGTAAAATCTACCGAATATGTTTCTAAAGATCAGGCTGCCGAATTTATGAAAGCTGAAAATGGTGAAGATTTCATGGACTTTGTGGGTTATAACCCATTACAAAATTCAATTGATGTGCATTTGAAAGCCGATTTTGTAACTTCTGAACATTTAGAAAAAATTTCTGCTGATGCGTTAAACAAAAACTTTGTTGATGAGGTTAACTATGACAATGACTTGGTTAATTTAATGAACGACAACGTGAAAAAGATTAGTTTTTGGGTACTTATTATAAGTGCTATTTTCACTTTAATTGCTGTTTTGCTTATTAATAGCTCTATAAGATTAGCTGTTTATTCTAAGCGTTTTACAATAAAAACCATGCAAATGGTTGGTGCTACAAAGCAATTTATTAGACTTCCTTTTATTTGGAAGAGTGTTCGTTTGGGAATGATTGGAGCAGTTTTGGCGCTCATAGGCATGGCCATTGTTTTATATTATCTTAATAAAACCTTTTTAGAATTAGAGTTATTAAGCAATCCTTTTTTAATGACGCTTTTATTTGTTTTTATTTTTGCTCTAGGTATTGTTATTACTTGGATAAGTACACATTTTGCAACACAACGTTTCTTGAATCTGAAAACGGATCAACTGTATTAATAGAGTAACAGTCAATTAAATTTAGATTCTCTTAACGTAAAAGTTTTAAATAAAACAGTTACTTTGCATTTAGCAATAGTTACTAGTAGCTTTGCAAACTCTAAACATGTTATTACAAATAACCATTGAAAGAGATATTATTTATACTGAATTTAACTAGTTATGGGAGAAAAAAAACGAAAAGAAGCCGCTAAGAGTATATTTGTTTTTGGAAAGAAAAACTATAAATTTATGTTTATTGGTTTAGCTTGTATTGCTTTAGGTTTTATTTTAATGTCTGGTGGCGGTAGTGACGACCCTAATGTTTTTAATCCTGAAATCTTTCATTGGAGACGTATAAGGCTTGCGCCTGCTATTATTCTGATTGGGTTCGGCATTGAAATTTATGCTATTTTATTGAATCCTGATAAGAAATAACTATCTTTTAGTCTCATAATTAGCTGAAAGAGGACTCTTTAAGTTTCCATAAATTTTTGACACGAATTGCGCTAGTTTTCACGAATGATTGTAATAACCTGCCTTCGATTAATAATATACTGATTTTTAATTTTCTATATAATCCCTAGGTGTTTTTATTTGAGTTTTAAACCTACAAGATTCTTTAAAACCTTGCAGGATAACACTTTGGATCTTGTAATTGAAATTACACAAATTAAAAACTATGTTTCTTTATTTTTTGAGCCAACTTACTTGAAATAACCACAAGGTATTTATAAGAATTATTCATTGCATCATTAAGATCTTTAGCTTTTCCAATTACGGCATCAGTATAAGAAAGACCAAAATTTTTAGCTTCTTCTTTAGAAAGCGAGACACTTCCACATAAAGCGGCTACTGAAATATTATGTTTTTCTGCTGAAGTAATAACACCCTGAATCGTTTTTCCTGAAAGGGTTTGAGAGTCCAGCTTACCTTCCCCAGTAATAATCCAATCGGTATTTTTAATTTTTTCATCAAAATCAATTAAATCTTTTACCAAATCAATTCCTGATTGCAATGTTGCATTTAGAAAAACCATAGTTCCAGCTCCCATGCCTCCTGCTGCTCCTGCGCCTTTTATATGTTGAACCTCTAAATTAAAAACTTCTAAAAACAGCTTAGAAATATGTTGTAACCCTTCGTCTAGAAACTTAATTTCTTTTTTTGAAGCTCCCTTTTGAGGACCGTAAACATAAGCTGCTCCATATTCTCCAAATAATGGATTAGTAACATCGCAAGCTACTTTAAAAGTAACCGATTTTAATTCTGGAATAACATGAGTTGCATTGATGCTTTTAATTTGCGATAAATTTTTTCCTATTGGGCTTAACTCAATCCCATTTTCATCTTCAAATTTATAACCTAAAGCCATTGCCATTCCTATCCCACAATCGTTTGTGGCACTTCCGCCAATACCTAAAATAATGGTTTTTGCCCCTTTGTTTATGGCATCTAGAATCATATCACCTGTACCAAGCGACGTTGTGTAAAAACAGTTTCTGTCTTCAGCTTTTAAAAGTGCCATTCCCGAGGCTTCAGCCATTTCAATAAACGCTGTTTCTACAGTATCCATATATAAATAGGAGGCTTCAATGGGTCTGAACAACGGATCATTTACAATAACCTTTACACGTTTTCCTTGTAAATGATATTCTAATATTTCTATAGTGCCATCGCCACCATCAGCAAGTGGTAATTTAACGATTTTGGCATTGGGCAATATGTTTTTAACACCTTCTTCAACCGCATTACAAAACTCAGTCCCTGTTAAAGAGCCTTTAAATTTATCTGGTGCTAGAACAATTTTCATGATACAAAACTTAAAACTTTATCCAAAAATAACAGGTACAAAATAACTAAACACTAAAATAGCTATAAAGAAAGTCACCAAAATATAAACTTCTTTTATCATGAAATCTTCTTTCTTAATGGCTACATTGAAATTTGAAATACTTTTGACTTTCACATTCCTGGTAAATGCACTAACAACATAAGCCACAACTAAAGAAATGATAACGCCTGTAAAATTAAGCCATATCCAAAAAATATGAATTCCTAAATCTACATGAAACAACTCCTGTATCGTCTTAGAAAAAGTAAGATTAATAAGCACTGCGATAATAATTCCTGCATTCATACCAATATGATTCACTTTTTTAGAAAAGAACGCTAAAATAAAAGTAACCAATACAGGACCATAAAATACGGAGCCTATAGCGTTAATAATTTCTATAACAGCACTTTTACTGCCCCCAAAAAGAAAGGCACTTGCAATACAAACTATTCCCCAGAAAACCACCGATCCTTTTGAAATAAACATGTATTTTTTATCTGTTAGTTTTACTTTGCCTCGATTAAAGAAATCTTCCACTGTTACTGCCGAAAGTGAGTTTACCGTTGAGCTTAAAGAAGACATTGCTGCGGATAGTATGCCTACCATTAAAATTCCAATGAGTCCATGTGGCAAATATTTCATGATAAAAACAGGAAGCATCAAATCTGGTTTTATTCCATTTTTTGCAAACTCTTCCGGGAAATATTTCTGAGTTGTGTCTGTAATCTCTTGAAGAAAATCTGGAGCTAATGTGACTAATCCACCAATAACAAGTCCCATGGCACAATAGATTAAAACTACTGGGAAACGCAGAAGACCATTTGCTAATAAAAGTTGGCGAATGGTTTTTTCACTTTTAGCAGATAATAATCGTTGTGCCTGTGTTTGGTCGCATCCATAATAAGAGGCATATAAAAAGAAACCTCCAATTATCATTGGTAAAATACCGTATTCGTTCCCTTCTCCAATACCTAAATTAAAGTCAATGACTTTTAATCTTTCGGGGTCAAATCCTTGAGATAAACCGCCATGGTCTTGCAAAAGATTCCATCCAAAATAAAGACAAATAAGAAGTCCTGCAAAAAGTATTATCATTTGAATAGCGTCTCCCCATACAACAGCTTTCATACCGCCTTGCCATGAGTACACAATGGTTATTATACTTATAATTAAAATGGTGTAACCAAAATCTATATCTAAAACGGCTTGTAAAATAATGGCAATAGTATATACCATGACCCCTGTTGCTAAGGCGCGACTAATTTGAAAAACAATACTTAATACTAATCTGGTTGATGGGCTAAAACGTTTTTCTACAAATTCATAAATACTGACTACTCCAGACCGAAATAAGGGTGGAATAATAACAACCATTATAAAAATCATAGCCAACGGAACGGCAAACTCAAAGGTTAACCATTTCATGCCGCCTCCTAATTTTAGCCCTACAAATGCAGGAGCCGATATAAAACTTATAGCAGACAATTGGGTTGCCATAGTAGAGAGACTTAAAGGAAACCATCCCATGCTTTTTCCTCCTAAAAAATAATCTTTAGAGTCTTTGTTATCCTTAAAAAAGAACCCCATTCCTAAGAAAAATATAATATAAAATATGACGATACTATAGTCTAGCCAATTCATGATTTTAAGTTTTGGTGTTAGTTTAAATTTTCTGTTTTTTCTACAAAGTAGTGTGAATCTAACTTCAGCATTTTTGATGCTTCATTCCAAAGTTTCTTGGCAGTTAATATTGAGCATTCTGCTTTGAAAATTTTTCCTTTTTTAATCCAATTGTCTGTATTAGAATCAATAATTCTATCATAGCGTTGTACAAAGCCATCAAAATTATGCGTCGTATAATCTTTATTGTAACAATTACCTTCTTTATTAATTAGTGTATAATTAACTGTTTCTCCAAATAAGTAAGGTGGCTCTATAGTTTCTTCTATAGCGTGCATAGACGTATTTGGTTTTAAACCGCAACCTAACATTAAAATTTTACCATTATATTTTGGTAAAAGCGCAAATGGAGAGTTTGGTCCACAAGGTGTATTATCTAGACCATGTGATTCTGTAATAGACATGGCTTCTTTACCTATGGCACATACTGAATGTGTTGGATGCATACTTCGATTAACCCTAAAACTTTGCCTAAATAGTTCTGGTAAAAACCCAACACATGATTTTGTTTTTCTATTATCAAAACACGGGTTTAAAGCATTTACATGTTTATGTGATAACCCTGGAAAAATCAAAGTTCCTCTGTAAAGATATTCAATGAAAAAATTCAGAAAATCATTGGCTCTAAAGGGCATTTGTCCTAATGATTTATAAGAAGAATGAACCAATACTATATCATCATTCTTAATATCTAAATTCTCTAAGCTTTCAAAAAAAACATGTTTCATTATTTTATTTTTTTAAGAATTTTAATGAACTCGTCTTGACTTTTGTTTTCAAATCTGTCTTCACTTTTTCAAACCATTCATTTTTTAAAATACTTAATAGAATGATATCGGTTCTTCCCTTTCCATCTAGTGATGGAATAAAATTTCGTAATAGGCCTTCTTCTTTACAGCCTATACTTTTCATAGCCGCAATACTTGTTTTGTTTTCTATATGTGCACCAAAACCTATGCGTTCTACTTCTAATTTTTCAAAGGCAAACTGAAACAACACATATTTGCAATGCTTATTTAATCCTGTACCTCTAAAGTTTTCCCCAATCCAGGTATGTCCTAATTTTATTGATTTCAAGTCTGTTATGTAGTCATAAAACCTTGTTGTTCCAACAAACTCATTTTTTATTTTATCGAAAATAACAAACGGATATTCCTTTTTTAGTTTTCGGTTATCAATGGCTGATTGTATATAGTTGGTTAAATTTTCAAGTCCGTTTCCTTTTTCAAGAAAGTATGTCCAAACATTTGATTCGTTTGAAATATCAAGCAAACTTTCAACATGTTCCATTTTTAAAGGGCTTAATTTAACCCGATTATCCTCTAGAATATATGCTTTTGAATAATCGAAATCTAACATACATTTTTATTTTAGTACTTAATAATTTTTTACTACTCCTGCAAGGTTTCAAAAACCTATGTAGGTTTAAATGTTCTTATTAGAATACCTACAAGGTTATCAAAACCTTGCGGGATAAACTAATTATTTAGCATATCTATCAACAAAGCAGCACTCCAAGAAAAATCTTTTCCTCCATAACCTGCTTTTCCATCAACATGCTCTTCTTTTCTAGAATCGAAGTATTCATAAAACCCATTTTTCTCAATAATTTCTATGGTATCTTCTTTTACACGTTTAGCAATATCATTATATCCATACTGGATTAACCCTTTATAAAGAATCCAATTAAGATTAACCCAAACTGGTCCTCTCCAATATTTTTTGGGATTGAAACGTTCGCTAGTTGGGTCGAAAGAGGCACATAAATATTGATGGTCATTTCCGAATTTATCCATCATTGTTTTTACTAATATGGCTGCTTTTTCCTTACTAGGAATATTAGCATATATTGGAGAAAAAGAAGATGAGGATACAAATCTTAAAGGTTTTTCGTTTCTTAAATCGTAATGAATGTAGGCTCCTAGCTCTTTGTCAAATAGCTTATTATTGAAACTTTCAATAGCTTGATTTTGCCATTTTTCAAGTTGTGCTATTTTATCTTGATTGTCACCGATAAGCTGATACAAGTCTATTAAACTCTCGTTTGACTTGATGAGCATGGTATTAAATAGTGGGTCTTGCACCAAAAACGGTGACAATTCTGCTATTTTTTCATCTTTATAATTGTGTTCTTTAGCAATATCAATGATATGCAGATAATGGTCATATTCTCTTTTTGATGGTCTTTCTGAAGCATCAACATGGGTAGTATCTCTACGCTCGAATGTATATTCTGGCGGATTCATGGTAGCCCAAATATCATCCCAAATAGGGGAATTATCGGTACCCGATTCCCAGTTATGATAGATGTAAATGAGTCCTTCATTTTGAGGGTCTCTATTAGTATAAAAATAATTATGGTTATCGTAAACTTTATCAATGACGCCCTCAATGAATTTTAGTGTCGCTTTTTTATCCTTACTTATCCTGTACATTTCTTGCAAAACAAAACCTGTTACTGGTGGTTGTGTCATGCCCGTTGACCTATATTCTCTAGAGGCTTGTACATGTAAATCTGAACGATGAAAATCTGATCCCGGAAAATAGGTATCGCTTTCTGTATGAAAAATGATATGCGGAATAAATCCATTACCCCATTGAGAATCTAATAAAGTTTCTATTTCTTTTTCGGATTTAGGCATATCAAAATGCGCAAAACCAATGGCAATAAAACCAGAATCCCAAAACCATTGGAATGGATATAGGTTAGCACAAGGTACACTAAAGCCATCTTTCCAGTTCTTGTTAAGAACTTCAATCGCTTTGTTTTGTATAGCTTTCATCTGTTATCTTTTGTTTTAAAGTTCAGATTATTATTTGTTTTTAATTATTTCGATTAGCCTTGAATTTGTTATAATCATAAAAAACTCATCACTTACACTTAGCAGTAAGTGATGAGTAATCAAACCAAACAATTTAAATTAAAAATTAAATGTAGCATTAAAAAACACCCTTGTTGGCAATACAGGTCTTCCTACAAAATATTCTTCTTCCGTTTGACTATTATTAAGTCTTGGAGAACCTTCAGTTACGCCAGAATCGTTGAATAAATTAAATATTTGCATTCCGAAACGCAGTGTTTCACTATTTTCTCCAATAGGGAATGTATATCCTAAATTTAAATTCGCTAAACCTATCCCGTCTAATTCAATTGAATTAGAGTCGTTAGAGAATTTTTTTCCCGTATAGTTGTAAACAAAACTTCCGTCAAATTTAGAGTTATCATAATCTAAGCCGAAAGCCGTTACTATATTGGGCTGTCTTCTTAATTCATTACCTTCAAAATCTGGATTACTTTCAGATTTACTAATTTCATGGTCTTGATATGTAAAAGATCCGTTGAAATTAAATTCGTCAGTGAATTTATATTTCCAGGTAGTCTCAATACCAAAAGTTTTAGTATCTTGTTTATCAACCTCTTCAGTGGTTCCTCCAGATCCATTATTCACAAAACTTACCGATCTTCTGTCTTTTAAGTTTACTGCATATAGTGCTGCTGTTGCAGAAAATTTATTTTGACCATATTTAACACCTAATTCTGCCTGATTAATTTTTTCCGTATCGTAACTATTAGGGTTTCCTAAATTATCGAATTTGGTCCCTCTAAGTTCTGGAAAAAAGTAACCTCTTGAAAAGTTTCCATAAACACTAAGGTTATCATTAACCTTGTACAGTCCAGCTATAGCTACCGCAAAATCATCAGCAGATACGTGTCCGCGTGTCCAAGTACCATTTCCCCATGAAACATTATCTAAATTAGTAATGCCTGTATTGTCGACATTGAAAGAAGATGTTCCTTCGTTCTCAATATCTCCAGATGCTCTTTCATAACGGATACCAAAATCTAAATTCCATCTATCTAGTTTTATCTCATCAGCAATAAAAACAGCTACTTTATTGCTGTTAATATTTCTGTTAGTATAAGCAGTTCCTCTATTAGTTACACCATTAACAGTATACCCCGAAAGGTTTACCAACTCTGGTCTGTCATTATACTCCCCTAAATAATTAGTAATTACATTAAAATCTCCAGCTTTAGAACGCGACATAAAAGTTCCTAAAGTGATACTATGTTGTCCTGCTGTTTTCGTTAATTTAAAATCTGCCATTAATTCTGTTAATGGTCTGTTTCTGTCTAAAATTCTGTTTTCAAA
Source organism: Flavivirga rizhaonensis (assembly GCF_004791695.1). GTDB lineage: Bacteria > Bacteroidota > Bacteroidia > Flavobacteriales > Flavobacteriaceae > Flavivirga > Flavivirga rizhaonensis. The sequence goes on from NZ_SRSO01000010.1 coordinate 93,921, forward strand.
TAATAAGGCATTAGCTGGTAACGCTTCCCCATTAAGCAATGTGAAACTTCCTCCAGATAGACCTCTAGCATCTAAATATTCCTGTTGTGTCTCAACAACTTTTGCTCCTCCAACACCACTTCCGTCTAAGAATAAATTAAATTGATGTTTGTACCGAGAGTATCTTAATTTGGCATCTAATTTTAAATCATCAGAAAAATTATGCTTAAAGCTGGTTAAAAAATACCCCCCTTTAGTAAGGACGCCATCTTCTATTGGAGAACTATAAATACCATCTGGTGTGGCATACGATATATCGGAGGCTGCAGCTGTTTGTAATGTAAATATTTCTTGTCCATCATTGCCGTTAGGGCGATTACGTGAGCCTCCTTCTAAAGGATAAGGCAAGAAAAACTGAACTGCATCATCGATAAATTGTCCTGAGAATGTTATTGAGCCTTTGTCCGTAACATGTTTTAAATTTCCTCTTAGCTGGAATCCTTCAGTAGCTAACCCTGTTTTTAAAGGTCCTTCATCATATCTATAAAACCCAGAAAGCGCATAAAAAGTTTTAGAATCTGTATCACCTAAAGGACCACTAGTTAAAAAGTCTGCTTTATATCTAGAATTTGAAGCGACTTCCGTTCTAATAATACTTTTTGGTTTTACATTTCCAGTTACACTAGTATAGTTAATAATACCTGCAACCGAACCCACTCCGTATAAAATAGAAGAACCCCCACGAACAAACTCTAAACTTTTAACACCTATGTCGTTTCTAAAATAAACATCATGTGCAGAAGAGTTTAATCCGAATGTACTCAACACAGGCATTCCATCTATTTGTAAAGGATTAAATTGGTACTGACCGCCAGATGGCAAACCTCTTACAAAAATGTTTGATGCAACTTCTCCTCCACCACCTTCTGCGGTAATACCTGGTACGCTTCTTAAAACATCTGCTTGGCTACTAATGTTTGTTTTCGATAATTGTTTAGCTCCAAAAGAAGTTATGGATAATGGTGTCTCCTTTTGTGAACGTGTTGTTGATGTTGCTGTTAAAACAATTTCATCTAATTCGTTTCCTCCTTCTTTTAAAATAAATTGTAAAGTAATTTCACTTCCGTCAAGATTTATAGACTGTTCAATTGAACTGTACCCAATAAAAGACACCTGTATTGTCTGTTCTCCTGAAGCATTTGAGGTGAAACTAAAGTTTCCATCAAAATCTGATGTAGTTCCCGAAGCACTACCCAAAATAAGGATATTAGCTCCTGTAATAGGCATACCCGATTTGTCTTTAACAGTACCCGAAATATCTGTTTGCGCAAATATTGCGGGAATGCTAAATGCACATAATAATGTAAAAATAATTTTCTTCATGTTGTATAGTTTAGTTAATTTATTCCAAAATTATAAGAAGACATATAATAAAAGTTTAAAAAAATTGCCATATTTTTATGCAAACGTTTGCGGGAACGTTTGCTTTATACATTAGTTAACAATAGAATAACCTAATAAGATGAAAAAGGAGATAATTACACTAAAAAAGCTAGCACAAATACTTGAATTATCTACTTCTACAGTTTCACGAGCTTTAAACGACCATCAAGATATAAGCGAAGCAACCAGAAAAAGAGTAAAGAATCTTGCCCAATCAATGCACTATGTCCCAAATATTTTTGCCAGAGGATTTAGAAAACACAAAACAAACATTATTGGAGTTATAGTTCCTAACATCACACATTATTTTACAACAACTATTGTGAGAGGGATTCTTGAAGAAGCTAAGTTAAAAGGATATAGAGTTATTATTTCAGAATCTAATAATGATACTGCAAAGCAAACAGAAATGCTAAATACAATGATTCAATTTGGTGTAGACGGTATATTAGTATCATTAACCAAAATGACTAAAGATATTGATACGGTTCTCCAAACATTAAATAAATGTCCTTTAATTTTATTTGATAAAGTATCTAATAAAATCCCTTGCACACAAGTTACTATAAATGACGAAGAAGCGGCTTATAGTGCCATAGAGCATTTAATAAATATTGGGAAAAAAAGGATCGCCATTATTAAAGAACGTGAGTTCTCGTATACTTCAGAAAAAAGATATGCTGGTTATTTAAAAGCATTAAAGGACCACAACATAGAAATAGATGAAAAAATAATTATTAGTGTAGATGATATTTCTACCCAACAAGGAAAACGAATGACCAACCATTTACTTAGTATAAAGAAAAAACCAGATGCTATTTTTGCAATAACAGATAGTTCTGCGGTTGGTGTTATACAAACTTTAAAAAAATTCAACATAAAAATACCTGAAGAGATTGCTGTAGTGGGTTTTAGTAATTCTAGATTTTCTACAATTATTGAGCCGAACCTTACCACTGTTGATCAACCCGGTGAAACCATAGGCAAGAATGCTGTAAAATATTTAATTGAAGAAATAGAAAATACTACGGATACTATATCTAATAAAATGATAGAAATTAAAGGAACACTCATAATACGTGACTCTACTTTTAAAGTTTAAAATATTGGCAAGAATTCATTATTGCTAAGTCTATTTTAATATTTTTGCGCCATGGATATTATCGATGCAATTATTTTAGGGATTATTCAAGGGCTCACTGAATTTTTACCTGTATCATCAAGTGGTCATTTAGAACTCGGAAAAGCCATTCTTGGTGACAGTTCTGTACCAGAGGAAAGTTTGTTATTTACAGTCGTTCTACATTTTGCAACTGCTTTAAGTACTATTGTCGTTTTTAGAAAAGATATTTTAGACATTGTTAAAGGGGTACTGAAATTTGAATGGAATGAAGATTTACAATTTGTTTCAAAAATTATAGTATCAATGATCCCTGCGGTTATTGTCGGATTATTTTTTGAAGAGCAATTAGAGCAACTTTTTGGAAGTAATATTTTATTAGTAGGGTGCATGCTAATTATAACGGCTATTTTACTTTTTTTAGCAGACAAAGCTAAAAACACTAATAAAAAAGTTTCTTTTAAAAACGCTTTTATTATAGGAATTTCTCAAGCTATAGCTATGCTTCCTGGCATTTCACGTTCTGGCGCTACTATTTCGACCTCTGTTCTGTTAGGAAACGACAAAACAAAAGCAGCTCGTTTTTCATTCTTAATGGTAGTTCCTCTAATTTTTGGTAAAATCGCAAAAGATATTATGAGTGGTGATTTAACTTATGATAGTGGAAACTTCACGTCATTATCAATTGGTTTTATTGCTGCCTTTGTTGCAGGATTATTTGCTTGTACATGGATGATTGCTTTGGTTAAAAAAAGTAAGTTAAGTTATTTTGCCATTTACTGTATTATTGTTGGTATTATTGCTATTGCTTTTTCATTATTAAATTCGTAGAATGATTACGAAAGAAAACTATCTTTCCGGACAGGTCTTGTTAATAGACAAACCTTTAAACTGGACCTCCTTTCAAGTGGTTAATAAATTGCGTTGGGAAATCCGTCAAGCTTTTGATATTAAAAAAATAAAAGTCGGGCATGCTGGCACACTTGATCCTTTGGCGACTGGACTACTGGTTATTTGTACAGGTAAAATGACCAAACAAATTGATACTTTTCAAGGTCAGGTTAAAGAATACACAGGTACTATTGTTTTAGGCAGTACAACACCGTCTTATGATTTAGAAACTGAAATCAACGAAACATTCTCTACCACCCATGTTACCGAAGCATCAATTCTTGATACAACGAAACAATTTATAGGGGATATTCAACAATATCCACCTGTTTTTTCAGCATTAAAAAAGGATGGAAAGCGATTATACGAATTTGCCAGAGCAGGCGAAACCGTTGAAATAAAGCCGAGAACTGTTGCCATTTCAGAATTCGAAATCACAAAAATAAATGGTTTAAATATTGATTTTCGGGTGGTATGTAGTAAAGGCACTTACATTCGTTCTTTGGCAAACGATTTTGGAAAAGCACTAAATTCAGGAGCTCACTTATCTGCTCTAAGACGTACTAAAATTGGTAATTTTGATGTAGATGAAGCTGTTTCCATTGAGTTTTTTATAAGAGCACTTTCTTTGGAATAATTATTGATAACAGAATTTGTTTCACGAAATCTTCAATTATGAAACAAATTTACATCTTACTTTTATGTTTACCATTTTTTTGTTTTTCTCAAATCCGTAAAGAAAAATCTCATGGTCTTTTTTATAAATTATCACTGGCTGCAACATTAACCATCAACAAAGAATATACTATCAACAATGATGACGATGAAACATTTTTAAATCCAAGTGCATATTTCTTGAATAACACTATTGGTTATCAATTCGATAAACGCACCTCTCTAGGACTAAATTTTGAGTATGATTACCATTCACAACAAGGGCTTCACTTTTTTCCAACCTATTTAAATCTCCGACATAATGTTATCGCAGATGATGATAATATTTTTGTGAGAGCTGGGTACGGAACACTTTTAGGTTTGAATAAAAATTTTGAAAAAGGTAACGTATACAAAATTGGTATTGGTGTTCAAACTTTTGATCAAAACTTCAGAAATTCATTTTTAATAGGAATAGATTTTACCAGAAAACAATTTGGATATAAAACCATCGAAGGGTTATCAAGCATTTCAATTTTTTTAGAATTTATGTTATTTTAAACTTTTTAGCGTATTTTGCCGTATATTAAGCAAATAATTCTCTCTAACAAAAACGATTTGCACCTAACAAATCAACATAAAGCCCTACTAATCACGTTCCTAATTTCAGGAACGGTAATCATGTCTGTTTTTAATTTAAGTCTTAAGAAACAAGACAAATTTGCTTCAGAAAGCTATTATGAAATAGAGCCTGAAAAAGAATTAACCGAAGAAGAAATTAAAATATTAGAGGCTTTAGAGAAGTTAAATGCAAGTAAAGCAGAAACTAACAAGGCTTTTAATGAAACAAAAAGCAACAAGCATTTTGCTGAAGCCTTTAAACCTATTGCTCCTCCAGAAGATTATGTACCAAAATCTAGCAATACTTCAGAAGACACCGAATCTTACACTAAAGCATATGAAGCCCCTGATGATTCTAAAGTAAACAAAGACGAATTATCATCATTTAGTAAAGTCAATGATTTATTGAAAAAACAGCAAGAAGATGGTGCTAATACAAAAAGTACCATCAGTTTCTCATTAGTCAACAGAAATAAAGTATATATCCCTATTCCTATTTACTTATGCGAAGTTGATGGTAAAATAGTTATAAATGTTACAGTTAATGAAACTGGACATGTTATAGACGCCTATATAAATACGTCTTCAACCTCAGACAACGAGTGCCTAATAGAACATGCTTTACAGTATGCTAAAGATTCTCGCTTTAGTGAAGACCCAACCAAGAAAACACAATTAGGGTCTATTACATTTTTCTTTATTGGCAAACATTAGGCTCTAACTCGCAAAGCATATCGGTTAAATCGTCTATAATATTTTGCCCCTTATTAATATTATACCAATGTTGTAAATCTTCTTTAAATTCTGGAGTCAATTTCCCATGCATTGCTTTAAATCTATTAACATAATTAGTTGCTTCACTAGGTCTTGGTCCAAACGTACTTAAAACATCTCCTGTGTTATTATCTAACATGATTAGTTTAGGAATGGCTTTACCTCCATTGGTTAAAAAAGCATCCATCAACTCAGGGTTTTCATCACGAAGCACCACTTTAAAAGTAATATTATCATTTAGTTCGGAAACTTTATTCAAAACAGGTACTATGTGTGCAGCATCACCACACCAGCTTTCTGTAATTACTAGCCAGGTAACAGGTTCTTTAAACGATTCTATTTTATTTAAAGCCTCTTTAGTTACCTTAATAGTTTTATCCCAACGTTTCATACGTCGATCATTAAGCTTAGTGTAACTAATTAAAGCTTCTGTTTTTTCATTTCCAGTAGTAGAATTATTTTCAACTAATTGCTTTACCAAATTTCTATAATCTTGATATGAAATACTTTTATCTAAACTATTTTTTATAATGATGTCCATAATCTTCTTTTAATGAATACTACAAAATTAGCATCTTGATTTTTTAATTAAGATGATATTTGTCATACTTTTGTATTGAACCTTACGAGATTTTTATGAAAACAAAGCACAAATGTCATTGGTGTGTTGGAGATGAGTTATATGAAGCGTACCATGATGAAGAATGGGGCAATCCTGTTTATGAAGATGAAACTCTTTTTGAATTCTTAATTTTAGAAACATTTCAGGCTGGTTTAAGTTGGATTACCGTTTTAAGAAAACGTGAAAATTTCAGAAAAGCATTCGATCATTTTGATTATAAAAAGATCGCCAATTACAAACAAGATAAGATTGATTCGCTACTACTAGACTCAGGGATTATTAGGAATAAACTAAAAGTAAATGCCACGGTTACCAATGCACAAGCTTTTATAAAAATTCAAGAAGAATTTGGTAGTTTTAGCAAGTATATTTGGGGCTTTGTAGATGGCAAACCTATAAAAAACGCTTTTAAAACTCTAAAAGATGTTCCTGCTAACACCCCTTTAAGTGATACTATTAGCAAAGACTTGAAAAAGCGAGGATTCAAGTTTGTTGGTACCACAGTTGTTTATGCCCATATGCAAGCTACGGGCATGGTAAACGACCATGAAGTGAGTTGTTTTAGATATGAACAAGTTTAATTTTTATATAATAGTCCTTGGATTATTTAGTACATCACTTTTAAGGATATAAAAGCTTAAAAATAAAGCAAATGCAACTCAAGTTGTATTATGTCAAACTTCAAACAAGATGACACCACAATTATTATGATACAAGTTACTATAAATATCCTAAAAAAGTATCTCTGGAGATCTCTTCGGCACCCAAACTTTCCAAGTGGTTTGTATACACCTGACAATCTATAAGTTTATAATTAGTATTTTGAATAAACGTTATAAAACCAACCTTACTGGCATTACTTTCTTTAGTAAACATGCTTTCGCCACAAAACACATCATTACCTAAATCGACCCCATAAAGTCCGCCAACTAAAGTATCATCTTTCCAAACTTCAACAGATTTTGCAAAACCTAACTCATGAAGTTTCACATAAGCTTCAATCATATTATTTGTTATCCAGGTACTTGCTTGACCATCACGTTTTATTTTAGAACATTCTGTAATCACTTCTTTAAAAGCTTTGTTAACAGTAACTATATAATCTTTATTTCGTAATACCTGTTTCATACTTTTGGATATTTTTAGTTTCTCTGGAAATAGTACAAAACGCGGATCTGGTGACCACCATAAAATAGGTTCTTCTGCTTCAAACCAAGGGAAAACACCTAATTTGTAGGCACGCAATAACCGTTCTACAGATAAATCACCTCCTATAGCCAGTAAACCATCTTTGGTAGCTTCACTTAGGTCAGGAAACCAAATATCTTCTGTTAGGTATTGCATCTAAAGTTTTTTTATATAGAACTCATTTAGACTTTTTCAACTTGCTAAAAAATTGCTGTTTTCAGCTCTGTTTTTGTCTTTTTTTCCTTCCGTAGCTCTGCTATGCAACTCAAAAAAGTCTTCAACAGAGGCAAAAACTTCTAATTTTCGCTTAAATTCAAAAAGTCTAAATGAGTTCATAAAAATAAACAACCTCAACGTTAAAATAAACATTGAGGTTGTTTTTATAAGATTCCCACCTTTACTTCGACTACACTCAGTATAGACTAAAGAGAATAATAAATCATTTTAATTAAAAAGGGAGATCATCATGATCGTCTTCTTTTAAATCTCCTGCAGGCTCAAAAGCATCGGCTGGTGGTACTGGTGGTAAATTTTCACCTGAAGCATCAGCTTGTAAAGCTTCTATTCTCCATCCTTGAATAGAATTAAAGTATTTAGTCTCTCCTTGTGGATTTACCCATTCTCTACCTCTTAAATTAATACTAATCTTTACTTGCTGCCCTACTTGATAACTGTTCAACAAATCTGTTTTATCTTGAACAAACTCCACCATAATGTGTTGTGGATACTGCTCTTCTGTTGTTACTACAATTTCTCTTTTTCTAAACCCATTACTCCCAAAAGTTTGAGTTTCTCCTACCATTTTAATTCTACCTTGAACTTCCATTAATTATTATTTATTACTTATTTAACTTAACAATATTTTCCAAGCACTTTCAACATCACCAAAACTAAGGTAATTACGTGCTAATTTATGCTTTTGCCTATGTGTAGCCGTTTTAATATTTGAATATCTTGCTCCTAAATCTTCAACAAAACGCTTCACACTTTCATCTGTAGGCAATGCTTCTATATTGGCTAACATCCCTAAATCATTTCCAGTTAAAACCATACTGTTTTTAACATGGTCTGGAAAATTATCAACCCCTATTCCTAATGTTGACAACGGTTTAGGGATTTCAAAAAAGCCCTTTTTAGCTCGCGTATAATAACTACCACCTGCTCTGGCAACTAAATCTAATTTTTGCTGGTTTATCATACCATTTTTATCAAGCACATCCTCATCTATATGAAGTTTAACAACTTCGCAAATAATTAGATTTCCTGCGCCTCCTTCTGTTCCTAACTTAATAACATCATTCACCTTGCATTCAAACTGTACTGGTGCTTCTGCTACACGAAATGGTTTAACAATATCAGATTTTAACATGGTTAATCCCGATTTATCAAACTCATTAACCCCATCAGGGTATTCCGTACTACTTAACGACATTTGGTGAACCATATCATAATTCACCACATTAATAACTACTTCTTTAGTTTCTTCAACATTTTCTAACGTATGCTTTGTCGTATTATCTCTAACACGTCGTGCAGGTGAAAATATCATAATAGGCGGATTTGCACTAAACACATTAAAAAAACTAAATGGCGATAAATTCGGATTCCCATCTGCATCCATTGTGCTTGCAAAAGCTATTGGTCTTGGTGCTACTGCGCTTAACAAATAACCATGTAATTTACTGGTAGATAAGCTTTTTGGCTCAAACGATGTCATTAGCTTTTAGTTTTAACAAATGTAACTATTATCTTGTTTAACTAAAAACCAATTTACTAACATCTTAAACAATAATATTAACAGATTTGCATTATATTACAAGTTAAATTTAATTAATCAATGATTTTTACAAAGTATGGTAACGCATTTCGTTGGATTATTATAATAGCATCTTTTGTTATTGTTTCTCTCATTTTATGGAAAACCTATGAGTTTTTTCAACATTTTAAAGAGGAAGAACGCACCAAAATGGAAAATTGGTCGTTTGCTCAATCTGATTTATTAAAAACAGATAATCTTAATGGTAATATAGGTGACTTGCCCTTAAAGGTAATTACAAGTAACAAAACAACTCCCATGATTAAAGTTAATATTGATGGTAGTTTTGACTTTAATAATATAAGAGAAGATAAAGCAAAGGATTCTGCATATATTAAAAAGCTAATTTCAAATTTTGAAAAAGAAAACACTCCAATTGACGTAAAAATTGATGGTAAACTTATAAGTACAATTTACTACGGAAATTCTCCTTTATTAAACAAGTTAAAATATTATCCATTAGCACTTTTACTTATTGTTGTTTTATTTGGTGCTGTTATTTTCTTTTTTTATAGTAGTAATAAGAATGCTACCCAAAATAAATTGTGGTCTGGTATGGCTAAAGAAACAGCCCATCAAATAGGAACACCTTTATCGTCTTTAATAGGCTGGACAGAAATTTTAAAAAGTGAGCATGTAAATCCAGATTATATTGCAGAAATTGAAAAAGATGTAGATCGATTACAAACCATTACCGAACGCTTTAGTAAAATAGGATCTTTACCTACTTTAGAAACAACTGACATTATTAAAGAAACTATTGACTCCTACGATTATTTAAAAACAAGATCTTCTAACCTTATAGACTTCGAAATTATAACTCCAGAAGGAGATATCCCTGTTAAACTTAATAAACAATTATACAGTTGGACGATTGAAAATTTAGTAAAAAATGCCATTGATGCCATGAAAGGTAGAGGTAAGCTTTTAGTTGAAATTTCTCAATTAGAAAATAATGTAAAGGTTAGTATTACTGATACGGGAAAAGGAATTTCTAAAAAAGATTTTAATAAAATTTTCACCCCTGGATACACTACAAAAAAACGCGGTTGGGGATTAGGTTTATCACTTACCAGACGTATTATTGAAGATTTCCATGATGGTAAAATAAAAGTTTTACAATCTCAAAAAGAAAAAGGAACTACAATACAAATTAGTTTAAAACGTGCCCCAAATTATGTCTGAAAAACTAGTTACCATAAAAGAAGTTGTATTAACAAACAACTGCCCAGAGTGTTATAGTAAAGAAGGCTTACGCTTATCTTTTAAACAGAAAATAATTGACACTAAATTTTATAAGTCTATCACTTCTAAAATTAGTCATGAAATTACCTGTAAAACGTGTAAAATGATTATTTATCCCGTAAAATGGACTGATGATATTGAGCGTGTTTTCGAATATCATAAAAAAGCATTTGTACCAAAAAAGGCATCAACCTACTTAAAGAAAGCGTCGTGGATTGCTATTATTTTAACTAGCATTATAATCATCACTGCAATAACATTAGCAGTAGTATACCCCTTTAATTTATAATTGAGTTTTAATTGCTTTTGCTAAGTTTTGGAATGCTTCTGTTGAAAGTTTTGTTTTTTTAATAAAACGAGCATCTTCCATAGTATGTAATGGAATTAAGTGTACATGTGCATGTGGCACCTCTAAACCTATAACAGACATCCCTACTCGCTCGCAAGGAATAGCTTTTTCTATAGCCAAAGCAACGCGTCTTGAAAAACTCATTAATCCATTATAAGTTGCTTCGTCTAAGTCAAAAATTTTATCAACCTCTTGTTTAGGAATACAAAGTGTGTGTCCTTCACTATTTGGGTTTACATCTAAAAACGCTAAAAAGTCGTCTGTTTCTGCAACTTTATAACAAGGAATTTCTCCATTAACTATTTTTGTGAAAATTGAAGCCATATTGATTGAGAGGATATATTATTCAGAAAATATTTTTTGTTCGAGTTTATCTGAAATCTTGACGAAAAGATTGAAATAAAAATATCAAATTTTATCTAGAAATTTCTATAATATCAAACTTCATAACACCATTAGGCACTTGGATTTCAGCAACGTCACCTACAGATTTTCCAAGCAAACCTTTTCCAATAGGAGAGTTCACTGAAATTTTACCCGAAGCTAAATCGGCTTCTCCATCTGCCACCAATGTATAATTCATTTCCATGCCATTGGTTTGATTCTTTATTTTAACTTTAGATAACACTAATACCTTAGAATTATCTAACTGAGATTCATCAATGACCCGCGCTCCTGCTAATACCTCTTCTAATTTAGAAATACGCATTTCCAACATCCCTTGTGCTTCTTTAGCAGCATCATATTCGGCATTTTCACTTAAATCTCCCTTATCTCTGGCTTCTGCAATTGCTTTTGATGCCTTCACTCGCTCTACATCTTTTAATTGTTGTAGTTCATCTCTTAATTTTTTTAACCCTTCTGGTGTATAGTACGATACTTTACTCATAACTTCATCGTTTTACTTAATAAAAGATGCCGAACACTCAGGTTCAGCATATAAAAAAATCTCGCTAACACGAGATTGTATAACAAATATACAAAATATTTAACTCAATTTGCTTTTTGTTGTAAATTGCATTTTTTAATTTTTATAATTATTTATGAAACCTGTTTTCTACCTTATTGCCCTAATTATTTTAACATCTTGCAGTAAAAATTCTGTTGATAATAAAAATTGTAATTTTTTATTAGATCTGGGGGTTAATGTTAATATCAATCTTAGTTTACCACAATATAGTCAGCTTCCTTTTGCAGGCAACTCTGTTTACATAGAAAACGCGGGAAATGGGGGATTATTGTTGCCAGCACAGGCGCCGATTTTTTAGCATGGGATGCTAGTGACCCAAACCATACACCTAGTAGTTGCTCTACGCTTGTTCCTTCTGGATTAAACGCTACTTGTGGCTGTGATGATGCAAATGAATATAGCTTGGTTACTGGTCAATTATTAGGAGGTAAAAGCTTACCATGTAGTTTGAAAAATTATAGAGTAGAAAAAAATGGAAATAATCTCTTAATTTTTAATTAGAGGGATAAAAAAAGGGATTTGATTTGTCAGGTTGAGCTTGTCGAAACCAATATTAATCATCCGTAAATTAAAAACATTTCGACAAACTCAATATAACAACTAACTTATTTTTATAATTTTAATGTCATCCCTAACAAGAAGTTAATGGTTGCCTGTGGATAGTAAAAATTTTCCGTTATAGCAGCATCAGAGGATCCTACTGGTCTATAAAAATAGCTGTAGGTATAGCCATTGGAAACATACTGAGAATCAAATAAGTTATTAACTAATAAATTAAGCCCTATTTCTTTAATCCACTTTGGTTGAATCTTGTAGGATACATTTAAATTATTCACAAAATAGGCATCCATACTTTTTTCATCACTGGATGTATTATCTAAATACTGTTTCCCAACATATTTAGACAACAATGCAATACTTCCATTTTTAATTGGTGAATACGTTAAAGTACTTCCAAATATAACATTTGGCGAAAAGGAAATATCTGTATCTTCAAATTGTGCTACTACAGGTTCATAAGAAACACTATCAAATGTATTTGGGTCATATTGTGTATCGTAAATCACATAATCAAATTCTTTTATTTTATTTTGACTAAACGTCGCATTTGCATCAATTCTAAATTGGTTAGATACTTTATACCCTGTTTGCAATTCTATCCCTGCTCTATAGCTCTTTGCCACATTTTCTCTTATGGGGTCTCCAACATCATCTAAATCTCCTGTTAAAACTAACTGGTCTTTATAATTCATGTAATAGAGATTAGCTGTTGCATAAAAGTTTTCTTTTCTTAGTTTGTAACCAAACTCAAAATCATGGAGCTGTTCTGATTTTGGGCGCACAGGGTTTTTAGTTAAATCATCTCTGTTAGGCTCTCTGTTAGCCACAGCGAAAGACCCATAAATACTATTATAATTATCTATTGTATATGTTAATCCAAATTTAGGATTGAAAAAATTATATGATTCCTTTACATTAATATTTAATAAATCTGAACTTGTTCCTACAGATTCATAACCCACCGTTCTATATTGTAGATCTAGCAAGGCAAATAAGTTATCCGTTACATTATATTCCGCTTTAACATAAGTACTATAATCTTTTTTGTCTCCATAGCTAAAATAGTAGTTACTTCTAATAGGTATTGAAGAAGCAAACGAATCCCAAATAACCTCACCAAAATGATCTCCTTTATACGTATTATACCCCCCACCTAAATACAAGTTTAAGTTTTCTTTTTTATAACTTAAGGAATATACAAATGCATAAAAATCGTTATCTAACCAACGTCTTCTAATAACATCTCCTTCGTCTGATGCATTTGCATTATTAGGGAAGTAATCACCTAATTCTTCATCATTTTTATACTGCTCAAAATAACCTTTTCCTCTAGTAAAATTACCTGAAATATTTGCAGAAAAATGATTATTAAATTGATGAGAGATATGTAGCTGATAATGTGTTTGCTGATAGTTATCTACTTCATTATCGTAAGTATAAAAATTATAAGTTCTTCCAGAGTTTAATAGATTCTGAGTTTCTGCATCAGAAGGGAAATTTCTATCAATAAATGCTTGTATTCCAACTCTGTCATTATTTACAACAGCTTCGGGTGTACCATACCAAGATTGGTAAGTTTCTTCTTTTCCTCCAAAAACAATAGCTTTCACGGCTGTTTTTTTGTTTAAAAACCCTGCTTCTAAATAGTATGAATTTAAATCTGCTCTTGCCCTATCTATATAACCATCGCTTTGAATATTTGATAATCGTCCTTCTGCATAAAAATTATTTTTAAGTCCAGAACCAATGCTAATGTTATGCTTTCTCGTTCCAAAACTTCCAACAGTATTGGTGGTCTTGGCATACCCTTTAGCTGAAGGGTTTAAAGTTTTCAAATTCAAACTTGCTCCAAAAGCACCCGAACCGTTGGTTGATGTTCCTACACCTCGTTGCAATTGTATATCTTCTACAGAGGAGACAAAATCTGGCATATTAACCCAGAAAGTCCCTTGACTTTCTGCATCATTATAAGGGATCCCATTAATGGTTACGTTTACTCTGGTAGCATCGCTACCACGTACTCTAATACCTGTATACCCCACTCCTGCACCGGCATCACTTGTAGTAACTACAGATGGTAATTGATCTAATAAAATAGGCAAATCTTGACCTAGATTGATTGATTCTAATTTCTCTTTTGCAATGTTAGTAAAAGCTACTGGTGTTTTATCTTTAGCTCTGGTTGCAGAAAGAAGAACCTCGTCTAGTTTTTCTGTTTTGGTTGAATCTTGTTGTTTTTGATTTTCTTGTGCTTTGGCACTGATCGAGAACACTAATAGTGCTAAAAAAAGAAATACGTTTTTAATTTGAAAGATGTTATTTTGAAAGTTAAAAAAACTATCATTCTTTGAATTTAAGAATAACTTTTTTAAAGTCGATTTCATTACGATTATATTTAATAATCGAATAAAAAGAGGTCATTATTCTTTATTGTTAGTTAATTATTAAAATCCCTAAACAGCATTACCTGTTCTAGGTTCATTGGGTATGATCTCAGCTCTAAAAGCACCCCTTTTTGAGAACGCCACAAAGATACTAACAATTAATAATTGTTAATATACTAATTGATAATTATTTTAGTCAATATCTGGTTTCCTTCTATTTGCTTTTTTATCGGAAAGATTACGTTTATTTTTTAATCGTTTTCTAATAACTGCTTTAGGAATTTTAGTAGGAATGCGCTTTTTTGGAATGATTAAGCCCACACGGACTAATTCTAGAAAACGTTTTATAACAAGTTCTTTGTTTTTATGTTGACTTCGGCTTTCATCACATTGTAAAATTAGAAAGCCATCTTTAGTCAATCGCTGTTTTAGCTTATTTTGAAGACGTATTTTTTGTTCATTATTAAATGCAAGTGACTCAATTAAATTAAAGGTTAATTCAATTTTCGAGGATACTTTATTGACATGTTGCCCGCCACTTCCTGAGCTTCTAATTGCTTTAAAACTTAACTCTTCTATTAAGATTTCTTTATTGAACATAACTATATCTGGTGTGCCGGCTTAAGTAAATCGTTAACCGTTTTTACAGGATTGAAAGTACTTAAAGGAACCTCAACAAAAAGCGAATTCCAATGTGCCATACTCCCATTCCATAATCCTGGGAGTTCCAATGCTTTTATATCTATTCCATTTTGAGTTTTTGTAGTTATAAAAGCAGCTTCTGGATCTACAAATTCTTTAAGGTTGAATTTCTCGCCTTTGTAGTTTTTAACACCACAAACCAAATCTGTTGGATTAAAATGGGTAGCGTTTTTTACGATTTCATGCTGTGCCTCATTTTGAATATTGATTTGAGCAAACTCTACTATTTGTAAAGATATAACTCCGTTTTTATCTTTTACCCAAAAAGGACCACCTCCTGGCTCTCCTTCATTTTTAACCATACCACACACGCGAATTGGACGGTTTAATTTTTCCTTTAGATATGCTCTTTTTTCTTCTAAAATAAAATCTTCAAAATCTATATGAATGGGAACATGTATCTTATTTGATAAAAAGAGCGCTATTTCAAGAAGTTCTTCTTCTAAAACAACAGCTTGATCTAGTTTATGCAAAAACGCAAAAATCTGCTCTTGAATTTTTATAAGAATGCCTGCAAGTAGTTTTTTATACTCAGAAACCTCGATATTCTTATCAGAAACTACAATATTATCAACATTTTTAATAAAAATAAAATCATTATTCAAATCGTTTAAATTTTCTAACAAAGCACCATGCCCTGCTGGTCTAAATAAAACAGAATCGTCTTCATTTCTAAAAATAGTTCCTTCCATCGTTAGCGCAACGGTTTCTGTGGCTTCTTTTTGATAGGAAAACGATACATTAAAAGTAGTATTCGTTTTTTGTTCCAGATCTTGTTTTATACGATTTAACTCTTCAATAAAATAAGGATGATGTTTTTCTGAAACTGTAAAATGAAGATTTGCTTTATTGTTTGATGCGGCATAAAGTGTTGACTCAAATAAATGCTCTTGAAAAGCTGTTATCACAGTATCTCCATATTCATGAAAGGGGAGCAATCCTTTAGGAAAGAAACTATAATTAAGACTATTTTCGTCCAACATGACTTTTACAAATTGCAGATATTTTTCTCCTTGTGATAAATTATAAAAATTTGAATGTTCTTCTTTAGCTTTTAACACAACGTCATCATAAAATGGAAACTTTTCTAAATTAGAAACAAAAGTTTTAATCAATGTGTCATTATGTTTTTCGGCATAATCCTCAATACTTTCTTTTGAAGGATTGAAATTCTTTAAAAACCGAAATAAAAACTTAAACATTCTGGTTGCTGCTCCAGATGCTGGTACAAATTTTAAAGAAGATAAAGAGTTTTGTTTTGATTCATACAGTTTAATAAAATCCGTTTTCTCTTGCTCGCTATAACTCTCAATACCTTCTCCTATAGTTGCTGCTGCTACTAAATTAGAATAGGACATTCCATTTTTTATGCGCGCCACTTGAGCATTAACTTGATCTATAGTAATACCTTTATTTTGTATTTGTTGAATATTTTTTTCTGTAAACATTAATTATTTTTTAGGAGCTTATCTATATGTTTAATAGCTGTTTCCAGACGTTGATTTTTATCGCCTTTTAACAATACATATGGTTTTTTACTTTTTATTAATTCATTTTGAAAAACTTTAAACATCCCTTCTCTATCTTCTGGTTTATCACGCAAATCATCCGCTTCCCAAAGGATATCAATATAAGTTAAAAAATACAAATCGTAAGTATTCTCCAAAGCGTATTTTTTAATTAAAGGATCACAACTCCCTGAATAATAAGCTTCAGAATACACCTTAATTTCTAATAGGTTGGTATCACAAACTAAAACCGATTCTGTTTCTTTTGCCAATTCATTTTCAAGCTTCATTTGTCCTTCTGCTATAGACAACAAATCCTCTTGCACACACACTTCACCTTCATTATCCCATTTATTTTGGAGATATTCACGCATATATTCTGGCACATAAACTGAATTGTAATACTTAGCCAATTGTCTTGACAATGTTGTTTTTCCAGTACATTCTGGACCAAATAAAACAACTTTTATACAGTTTGCAGGCTGTTGTTTATACTTTTCTTCCATAAAATATAAGCTTGTATAGCTAAAACGGTAAAAATAAGATATTGAAAAGACAACATGCCCCAACCTCTATATGCATAAAGCGGTACAGTAATAATATCTGCGATAATCCAAAGTGTCCAATTTTCAATTTTCTTTCTTGCCATATACCACATCCCAGTAAAGAACATTCCTGAAGTAAAAATATCTATATAATTGGATATGGTAATTTGAATACCTGAAGATTTATAAACTATATAGGTAATAACCATTGTTAATACAAATAATACAAATCCAATAATTTTCTCACTAGTGTTAGTTCTAGAAATTCGAACTACTTTTTTATTATTTTTGGTTCTTGCCCAATTCCACCAACCATAAACACTCATAATAGAAAAATAAAAATTCATCATCATATCTCCATAAAGCTGATCTTTCAATAAAATATAAACCGAAATTATAGTTGCTATTAACCCTGTAGGATAAACCAAAATATTTTCTTTTTTAGCATACCACACACTAGCTATTCCTGTAACTAACACAATAGCCTCTAAAACAATAATATATGTTTCTTTATCTCGATAAGAATTTAAAAAAAAATCAAAAATGGGGTTCATAATCGTGTCTATCTGATTTTACAACCTTCATATATAATAAGCCACTTTCCATAAGCTCGAAAGCTTCTTTAATCTCTGTAGTGAGTAGTTTCATTACGTCGTCATAATCTCCATAAACCTGGGTGCTTAATGGATTTTCCATAACCTTAAGATTTGAAGCTCTCAACTTCTTAATAAAATGAATAATTGTAGGTTCAAAATCATTCTGTAAAGGTGTTATGGTTAATTCTACTGATATTTTCATTCCCCTCTTAATCTCCCCTTATGGTCGACATTATTATGTTAAACTTAATTTATAATTTGTTATATCCTCATTTTATTTTCCCCCTTTGGGGAAATGTCCAACGGACAATGGGGTTTTTAATTCATCAAAAAAAGATTCATCTTCCTCAAAAGCTGTGCCAATCACCACTAAATCGGCTCCAAAATTATAAGCATTTTCTAATTGTTTTTTACTTCTAATACCGCCTCCAACAATTAACGGAATATTTATCGCTTTCTTTACATTTAATATAATTTCTTTTGAAACTGAAAATTTTGCTCCACTTCCAGCTTCCAGATAAATTAATTTCATTCCAAGTAATTCACCTGCTTTTGCTGTATCAACGATATGTTGAATATTAGTTCTTGATAACGGCTTTGTTTCTGTCACTCTTTCAACTGCTGTTTCTCTTCCACTTTCAATGAGAATATAACCTGTTGAAATGACATCAAGGTTTGTTTCATTTAATTTCGAAATAGATCTAATATGTTTACCAATTAAATACTCGGGGTTTCTTCCTGAAATTAAAGAAAGAAATAAAATAGCATCTGCTTTACTAGTGATTTGAGTGGTATCCCCAGGAAATAAAACAATAGGTTTTTTTGTATGCCTCTTTATTTCTTCGACTAAAGCATCTGTAATATTTTCATTGACAGTACTTCCTCCAACAAAAATATGAGTTGCTATAGATGTATTCACTTTTTCAATAAAACTTGATACGCTATCAAACTTTATTTTATCTGGGTCTATTAAAACGGCTAGTGGTTTTTCTCCTTTAGAAATTGAAGCTAATATGTCATTGTAAATATGCTTCATCTAAAAAATGGCATAAGCACAGGTGAATCCTTCAAACGTGAAAAAATAAATGTTGTAACGCCGTTTTTTTGTTTTATAATCAATCCAGGCTATTGTTTGGTTATCATTATTAGAAAACGGAATCACTAAGCAATGTTCTTTAAAACTTAATCCAGGAGTGGCAAATAGTTTGTACAATGATTCTTTTATACACCAAATAGCTGTTAGTTTCTCTATATAGTGTTTATCATCTTCATTTAAATAATCACTTTCATAATCAATAAATTTATGAGCTATAATGGTAATTTTATCACGTTGTTTTTCAATATCTATCCCACTAATTAAATCACTAATAATTACTGCAGAAAAATTAAAGGAATGCGTAATAGAGATTTGTTTTCCATCTTTTAAATGTGGTTTTCCATGTTCATCATAAAACAAATCTGAATCCTGATACCCAAATTCTGCCAATAAACAACGAACACTTAAAAACCCACGTTGATGTAGTTCACTTTTCATACCTAAAACACGTTTTAAACTTTCAGGTCTTAGTTGTATTGATTGCATCAAATCATCATAGGACTCATCAATCTTCCAGATTTTAACAGTAGTTTGTGAGTTTGGACTTATGCTTTTATAAAGAGGCATTTACTTTTCTTAAAGTTATTGGTTATCTTTGCATCTCCTATATAAATAGGATTGTAATTTTTGATAAGCGAATTTAACTATTTAAGCGCTAATCGCAATCTTGTTTGGTCTTAAAAAATAAAAAGAAAAATTAATATGAGTACAAAAACAATTCCTTATGTAGCCAGTAAAGTAAAAGATATTTCACTTGCTGATTGGGGACGAAAAGAAATAGAATTAGCTGAAGCAGAAATGCCTGGGCTTATGAGTTTACGTGAAGAATACAAAAATTCACAGCCTCTTAAAGGGGCTAGAATTGCCGGTTGTTTACATATGACTATCCAAACAGCAGTTTTAATTGAAACTTTACAAGCTTTAGGGGCAGAAGTTACTTGGAGTTCTTGTAACATATTCTCTACGCAAGATCAAGCTGCTGCTGCAATTGCTGCTGCTGGTACAGCGGTTTATGCATGGAAAGACATGACAGAAGAGGAATTTGACTGGTGTATAGAACAAACGCTTTTCTTTGGTGAAGACAGAAAACCACTTAATATGATACTTGATGATGGTGGTGATTTAACTAATATGGTTTTAGATAAATACCCAGAATTAGCAGCTGGAATTAACGGTTTATCTGAAGAGACTACTACAGGTGTTCATAGACTTTATGAACGTGTAAAGAATGGTACATTACCTATGCCTGCTATTAATGTGAATGATTCGGTTACAAAATCGAAATTCGATAACAAATATGGTTGTAAAGAAAGTGCTGTTGACGCTATTCGTCGTGCAACAGATATTATGTTAGCTGGAAAACGCGTAACGGTTTGTGGATATGGTGATGTTGGCAAAGGAACAGCAGCTTCTTTTAAAGGTGCCGGGAGCATTGTAACTGTTACAGAAATAGATCCTATTTGTGCTTTACAAGCTGCTATGGATGGTTTTGAAGTTAAAAAACTAGAAACTGTTATTGGTAATACTGATATTGTAATTACGACTACGGGTAATAAAGACATTGTTCAGGCGCGTCATTTCGAAGCTTTAAAAGACAAGGCTATTGTTTGTAACATCGGACATTTTGATAATGAAATTGATATGGCCTGGTTAAATGAAAATCACGGTCATACTAAAAACACCATCAAACCTCAAGTAGATAAGTACACTGTAAATGGTAATGATATTATCATTCTTGCTGAGGGTCGTTTAGTAAACTTAGGTTGTGCTACTGGTCACCCTAGTTTTGTGATGAGTAACTCGTTTACCAACCAAACTTTAGCACAGATAGAGCTTTGGAATAATGCAGATGCTTACAAAAATGAGGTGTATATGTTACCAAAAGCATTAGATGAAAAAGTAGCTAAATTACACTTGGCTAAAATTGGTGTTGAGTTAACAGAGCTTAGAAGCGATCAAGCTAAATACATTGGTGTAACTGTTGAAGGACCGTATAAGCCAGAGCACTATAGATACTAAAGATTTTGCACTCTTAATTTTAGATTGCTACACTCAAGATATTTAAAACCCTTACAAGAAATGTGAGGGTTTTTTATTATAAACCAACCCAACTTAAGGTTTATTTTTTTCATTGACTCATAATTATTTATATTTTAGGAGTAATTATGTCCTACGAATACAAAAAAATAAAAGTCCCTAGATTCAATGAAGAATCTGGTTTTTATACCACAAAGAAACGCTCCAAAATGATGAGCAAAATTCGTGGTAAAAATACCAAACCAGAAATGCGTTTTCGTAAAGCGCTTTGGAAAAAAGGGGTTCGATATAGAGTGGATAGCAAACAACTTCCTGGACGGCCAGATGTAAGCATAAAAAAATATAAGCTTGCTATTTTTATCGATGGTGAATATTGGCATGGTTATAACTGGTATGAACGCAAGGAAAAGCTAAAAACAAATCGTGATTTTTGGATACCTAAGATCGAGAGGAATATACAACGAGACAAAGAAGTCAACCAACAATTAGAAAATATGGGTTATACCATATTTCGGTTTTGGGCTCACGAAATAAAAACCAATCTAAAGACTTGTATTAACGATGTTATGGTATATTTAGATATTGAAAGGTTCAAAATTAATTAAAAAATAAAGCTCTCGCTTTGCTTATAAATAATTAGCCAACCTATTAGGGGCACCTAAATTAACAGTCCAACCACTTTTTGAAATTAGTGGTTCGCTCTCTGGATACTATTATTTGTTCTTCTTCACAAGGCTGTAACTTCAATAATAACCTACTATTAAAATAGCTATGAATTTCGTTTACAGCATTAACAGACACCATATATTTTCGGTTTATTCTAAAAAACTGAATGGGATCTAAAATATCTTCTAATTGATCTAAAGAATATTCAATAGGGTATTTTTTCCCATTAGTATTTCGCAAGTAAATCAATCCGCCATGTGATTTAAAATAAGCGATGTCCTCTACATTAAAACTATTAAACTGATTTCCGATTTTCACCATAAAACGTCGCTTATACGCTTTAGAAAAAAGACTTTTTAACTGTTCATATTTTTTCTCATTCTCTTTTTCCGGAACTAATTTTGTTTTTCTAAATTTGTTTAAAGCGGTTTCTAAATCCCTCTTATCAATTGGTTTTAATAAATAGTCTAATCCGTTATATTTAAAACCTCTTATGGCATATTCGTTATAAGCGGTTGTGAAAATTATTGGTGGATGCTCTTTTAATCCGTCAATAATATCAAAACCATAACCATCATTTAGTTGTATATCTAAAAATATTAAATCTGGAAGGGTATTATTTTTAAACCATGTAATACCTTCTTCAACAGAACTTATACGCTCTAAAATCTCAACATCAGGAGCTAGTTCTTTCACAAGATTCGCGAGTCGTTTTGATGCTATATTTTCGTCTTCTATAATTAAAGCCTTCATATTAAGAATCTAGAGGTATATTAAATTGTTTTATAGTTTTCTGTAATAAAGGAATTGCAATCTTATAAATATTATTTTCTTCTTCAATAGTTACAGGCTCATTTGTATAAAAAGCATAGCGTTTTTTAATATTACTAATTCCCAATTTAGTAGATGGCTCTTCTTTTCTTTTTCGCAATGTATTTTGCACAACTAAACTTTTGTTATTAATAGAAAAAATGCTTATTTCTAAAGGCTTTTCCTTAGAAAAATAATTATGTTTTAAAGCATTCTCAACCAGCATTTGTAATGACAATGTTGGTATTAAAAAATCTTTTGGATTAACAGAAATATGCGTTGTTATATATAAAGATTCTTTATGCCTTACATTCATCATAAAAATAAATGAATCTAAAAAGTTCATCTCCTTTTCTAAAGACACCAAATCCTCTTCTTTATTATCTAAAATATAACGGTAACAGGACGCTAATCGAGTTACAAAGTCGGATGCTAAATCACGATCCTGATACATTAACGAGGTTAAAATATTTAAACTATTAAACAAAAAATGTGGACTGATTTGATTTTTTAATGAGTTATATTTCGATGTCATAACCTCTTGTTTTAACCGATGCATCGAATTTTCAATTTCTTTTGTTCGCTTTGTGATGTAATAAAACAGGTTACATACGCTAAGCGAAAAAAGCAGTAATGCCGCTCTAAAAAAGTCTATACGAAATTGCAACCACGGATTTTCGGAATCTATTTTACACATGTAATTAAATTCAAAAATGGCTAAATAATATATTAATGCCGTAAGAGGCAATACTATTACTAATGTTTCTATTAAAATTTTTAGACTATTAGAAAACCCCATATTAGGTTTTAATATATTCTTTTTACTACTTCTTTTAATCAACCAATCGTTTACTTGCCAAGTTAACAGAAACAATATAACAGCAGATACATAATAAAAAATAGGTTCGTTAATTGGGTCTTCCCCATGAAGCCTATTCTCTTCATGGTTAACAGTAAGCTTAATCAATAAAAAAACAATATTGACAACAAGAAATCTATAACCTATTTTTTTTATATGTGTAATCTTAATCATTTATACCGCATTCTAGCAATCGCCAAATTCAAATATACAGCGTACTTAGTTAATAAAGAATCTGTTTTATATGAATTGTCAATTAAGCACTTAAACTGTTTCATTTTTATTTAAGCTGAAAAAGGACTTTAAAAAACCTGAAAACCATAATTCAAACGAAAAATTACACAATTCAAAATATAATAAGGCAGTTTAAAAATAATGGTTTTCAATTATATGTTTCCTGTTTCAAATTTGACAGAAATAAATTAAAGACAAATGAAGACTATATTAAAATTATTCATTCTATGCTTAACATGTTCTCTACAAGGACAAACAGGAACCATTAAAGGTTTGGTAATAGACAAACAATCTGAAATTCCACTTCTGGGAGCTACAATAGAATTGTTAAACCAGGATAATTCCATAGGAGTTATCACTAATGAAAATGGCTATTTTACTTTAAAGAATGTACCTCTAGGTAGGCAAGCTATACGTATTAGTTATGTGGGTTACGAACCTTTAACACTTCCTAATTTAGACGTTACTTCGGGTAAAGATGTTGTTGTAAATGTAAGTTTAACGGAAGCTTTTGGAGAACTAGATACTGTTATTTTAACTGCTGAAACCAATAAAGATAGGGCAGTAAATAAACTCGCAGCAATTTCTGCTCGTCAGTTTAGTATGGAAGAAGTTAGTCGTTTTTCTGGAGGAAGAAGTGATGTTGGTCGGTTAGCATCAAATTTTGCTGGCGTTTCTGCGCCTGATGATAGTAGAAACGACATTGTGGTTCGTGGTAATTCGCCATCGGGATTATTATGGCGATTAGAAGGTGTTCCCATACCTAGTCCCAATCATTTTTCCTCATTGGGTGCTACGGGAAGCCCCGTTTCTGCATTAAATCCTAATATGCTTAAAAATTCCGATTTTATAACTTCTGCTTTCCCTGCAGAATATGGCAACGCTTTAGGAGGTGTTTTCGATTTAGGATTTAGAAAGGGAAATACAGACGATTATGAATTTACGACCCAAGTAGGTGTTTTTACAGGATTTGAAGCTATGGCAGAAGGCCCATTAGGCAATAAACAAGGTTCTTTCTTGGTTGCAGGAAGGTATTCTTTAATTGGTCTGGTAGGCGGAGGCGGTACATCTGCAACACCAAACTATAGTGATATTTCTTATAATATTGATTTAGGAACTGGAACCTATGGTAATTTATCACTATTTGGAATTATTGGAAATTCTGACATTGATTTTTATGGTGATGACATTGAAAAAGACGATCTGTTTGCTGCTGAAGATGAAAACTCGTTTGTTAAATCTAATTTTAACGTTTTTGGTTTTAATCATCGTATTACTATTGGTAAAAAAAGCTATTTAAAAACAGTAGCATCTATATCTAGCTCTGGTAATAATTATACAGAAGATCGGTTTATAGAGAAAAATACACCTAATGAGCGTATTATTAAGTATACAGAATCTGACAATAAACAAAACCGTATTACAATTTCGTCCTTATTCAATTCTAAACTTAATAGCAAGATAACATTGAGAACAGGGATTCTTTTCGAAAATATTAAGCTAAAATCTTACCTACAAGACAGAGATGAACAACCAGATTTAAACAACGACGGAGATCCTGACTTATTTACATTTAGAGATACAGATGAAAGTTTAAATTTATTTCAACCTTATATTCAAGGGCGTTTTAGGTTATCTGAAAAACTTACTTTAAATGCTGGGCTGCATTCTCAATATAGCTCTTTAAATAGTCAATTTGTAATAGAGCCAAGAGCCGCATTAAACTATAAAATAGCACCTAAACATAATTTAAGCTTAGGCTATGGCATACATCATCAAAATATACCATTACCAATTCTATTTTTAAACGAAGATGTAAATGGCGAGTTAGTACAAACTAATAAAAATTTAGACTTTACAAGAAGTGAGCATTATGTACTAGGCTACGACGTAAAACTAGCAAAAAGCTGGAGAGCTAAAGCAGAAGTTTACTACCAAAATATTACTAAAGCAGCTGTAGAACCTTTTTCGTCAAGCTATTCTTCGTTGACTGAAGGTGCCGATTTTGATTTTAATAATAGTGTCTTTTCCCTTAAAAATGAAGGAAAAGGCTATAATAAAGGTGTGGAACTAACTGTCGAGAAGTTTTTTAGCAATGGATTTTATGGATTATTAACATCTTCTTTTTTTGAAAGTAAATATAAAGGCAGTGATGGCATAGAAAGAAATTCGCCATTCAACAATGGCTATGTTACAAATCTATTGGCAGGTAAAGAAATTACCGTTGGTAAAGCACAAAAAAACGTTTTGTTTTTTGATACTCGATTTACAGTTTCAGGTGGGCGATATTACACACCTGCAGATTTAGAAGCTTCTCGCCAAGCAGGTTTTGAAGTTCTTTTAGAAGACCAGGCCTTCTCCAAACAGTATGATGATTACATGCGTTGGGATTTTAAAGTTGGTTTTAAAATAAATAGCAAAAGAAAAAAGCTATCGCATCAATTCTTTGTAGATCTACAAAACTTAACCAATAGAAAAAATATTTTTGAACGCCGTTATAACCGTTTAACAAATAACATAGATCGGGTAGACCAAATAGGGTTCTTTCCTGATGTAGGGTATCGTTTCCAATTTTAATTTAAGAGTGATTAATAGCTTTAGTTTTTATTCCAGACAGGGACTTGTTTCTTGTCTGGTTTTTTTATTATTACTCTAAAATACAGAAATGAAGGTAAATACTTTTTTTATTTTAATTAAAAAACTTGCAAGTACAGAAAGTCTAATTATTTACTAAAGTCAGTAATCATTCATCAACCACATCTTTCTCAAAATACCACCACAAACTAGAATCAATAGATGTTTTCATTTTATTAATATCTACATCATCCTTTAAAAAAACAGTAATATTTTCGTCTTCTCGATTTTGCCCGATACTTTCTCTAATTTCAATAGACTCTATTTCTTTAAAATGTTCTAAATGTGTTTTAATTTTGTTATCTAAAGATTTATCTGTTAAAAAAATCTTGATTGTTTGATGACTTGGGGAGTTTCTAATTTCAGATCTAAAAGGTAGCATAGCATATAATTTTAAGTAAGACAATTTACAAATTGCAAATGCAACACCCTAAGTTAAGGATTTATTCTTATTTTTTATAATTATATTTAACAATGCACAATAAAAAAATAGCTATTTTAAACAATCTTTTATCTCAAATAGAAGAAAGTATTCCTTTTAAAGACAAAAACAATCCTATCATTTCTATAGTTAGTATAGGGTGGCAATTGGATCATACATTAAAAGTAATAAATAGAGTTTGTGCATCTTTAAAGCTATCTAATCCTAAGGATTACAAAAAAGACTTTAATATCATAAGAAGTATTTTATTTACTTTCTGCTACATACCTAGAGGAAAAGCTAAAGCACCAAAAATTGTAAAGCCTTCGAGTTTAATTTCAACAGTCGATTTACATTCTCAACTAGGTGAAGCAAAGAAACATATAAACAGCATGTGTCTTCTTGACAAAAATACCCATTTTAAACATTTTATATTTGGAATCTTGAATAAAACTAAAACGCTGCGTTTCCTAGAAATGCACATCAAACATCATTTAAAAATAGTTAACGATATTTTGAGAAAATAAAAAACCTTCCTGTTTCCAGAAAGGCTTTAAATATTTTCAAAGAAATTTATTTCTTAAGCTTCAAAAGGCTCAACAGAAACATAAGATTTGTTATCTTTTTTCTTTGTAAATTTTACAACACCATCAACTCTGGCATGTAATGTATGATCTTTTGAAGAGTAAACATTTTCACCTGGGTGATGTGTGTTACCTCTTTGTCTAACGATAATGTTTCCTGCTATTGCAGCCTGACCACCAAATATCTTTACACCTAAGCGTTTCGATTCTGATTCTCTACCGTTTTTCGAACTTCCGACTCCTTTTTTATGTGCCATTTTATTTCGATTTTAGTTTTTAAAGTTAACTTAAAGCAGCAATTAAATCGGCTTTCTTCATTGAAGAAATACCCTCAACGCCTTTAGCTTTTGCCATCTCTTTTAATTCAGCAACTGTAAGCTTACTTAAATCTTGAGTAGCTTCTACTTTTTTAGCAGCTGGTTTAGCTTTTGGTGCAACAGCTTCTTTTTTAGCAGCCGGTTTTGCCTTTGTTGCTGCTGTTTCAGCTTTTGGTTCTGCTTTTTTAGTTGCTTTTGCTGGAGCAGCTTTTTTAGCTTCCACTTTTTCAACTTTGGCAGCTTTTTTTGCTCCCGAAGCAGCAATGCTTTCTATTACAATTTCTGTTAAAGATTGACGGTGACCATTTTTAACACGGTATCCTTTACGTCTTTTCTTCTTAAAAACTATAACTTTATCACCTTTAAGGTGCTTTAAGACTTTGGCTCCTACTTGAGCTCCGTCTATAGCTGGGGCGCCTACAGTTACTTTGTCACCATCTGCTACTAGAAGTACGTTATCGAAAGAAACTTTCTTACCTTCTTCTGTTTGTAAACGGTTAACAAAAACTTTTTGGTCTTTTTCAACTTTAAATTGATGCCCTGCTATCTCTACAATTGCGTACATAGCGTAACGTTTTTATTAATTAATTTGTTCAAAAAATGAGTGCAAATATACTGCTAATTAATTAAACCGCAAACGTTTTATCTATTTTGAACGTTTTTTATTTCTGGCCCTTCGATTAAAAAAACCGAGAAATTATCTATTAGCATTAAAAAATAAAATCCTTAAAACAAAGGAGGGTTTTTTGGTTATAAATCGTTTAACACCTAATAAAAATGCTATTATTTATGAAAAAACTCAAAGAAAAACTCAAAGAAAAAACAAAAAAATTTAATGAATTCATTAAAGAATTGCCAGCAGCGGCTTCTTATGTCTTAAGGCATTAACTGTTTATTAATTTAAAGGTGGTTTTGAGGAATATTTTTGGTTCTTTTAAAAAACTGCATAACGGTAAGTGTAGCTACCACTGTAGTTGCTAACCCCATAACAGCGACTATAAAAGTCACCATACCAATATCTACATTAAAATCACCTTTAATTGTTTGGAGTAATTCTGGTAAAAAGGCAGCATTAATTTCTGTAGCATAAAACAAGAAAAAAACAGTAAATATTAATGTTGCTATAAAACCTGTAACAACGCCTGTTTTAAAACCTTCATCGTAAGTAAAAGTTTCTGGGTTTTCAAGTTTTTTTAAACGTACGACTTCACATATTCCGAAAGCAGTAATAACCGCATTAAAAAAACTAAATGCAGGATTAATGTGTTTATTAAATAATGCTAAAATTAAAAAATAAGAGATTAGTAAAGCACTTGTAAAAAACCCAAATCGAATGGAGAGTGATATTTTTTTCATCTTCTTGCTGGTTTACATGTACTTAAATTTCGTAAAAATTTATGTATAAAAATAATTTTGAAGCTACTTTTTTAATTAAAACAATATGTTTTTAAGTGAATTAACCTTGTTTTGACTGTTTTTTGTGCGATAAATACACTCCTAATAAGATAATAACACTAGCGACTCCCTGAAGCAGGCTAAATACTTCTCCATCTAAAAAACCCCACATTAAAGCCACAATTGGCATCACAAAGGTTACTGAAGAGGCAAATACAGGCGTTGACATATGTACGAGCTTATTAAATAATATTTTTGCCATAGCTGTGCCAAAAAACGACAGAATCGTAATGTAAACCATTGCCATTTTAAATTCTGGGTTTTCAAATGTTTGCGCCGAGAAGAAATCTGTAAACAATAAAATAATTATTGCTGGAATTATAATAGCTACAAAATTACCAGTTGCTATTGTTAATGGTTTAACATGTTGTAAATATTTCTTAATAATATTAACGTTAGCTGCATACATAAGGGTTGATAAAATCACGAAAATTGCATATAAATAATTTTGATTAGGGTTTAAATGTGCGCCTTTAAAAATTAATATTGCTGTTCCTATAAATCCTATTATAACCCCTAATATTTGTCGCTTTGTAGATGCTATCTTAAAAACAGCGAAGCCCAGTAAAATAGTATTTAGAGGTACTAATGAATTTAATATAGAAACTACTGCACTATCAATTTCGGTTTCTGCTATAGCAAAGAAAAAAGCTGGTATTAAAGACCCTAAAAGACCAGAGATTATAATCCATTTCCAATCAGATATTTTAATGGTTTTAATAGTTTTAAAACCCATTGCAAAAAGAAAAAGCCCTGTAATAATGATTCGCAAAGCGCCTAATTGGTATGGTGTTAGCCCTAAAAGCGATTTTTTAATTAAAATAAATGAGCTTCCCCATATTACTGAAAGTACAAAAAGATAAACCCATTTTGATTTAATGTTGTTCATTTAGAGCGGTTTTAGAAATCACAAAATTCTACTTTTTAATGCAATAAACAGCTTTATTTAGTAGTTTTGTAAACAACTTAATACTTATAAATAATGAACATATTAAAAAATATTATAGCAATTGCAATGGTACTATTAATTACCATAAGCTGCAAAAATGAAACTAAGCCAGAAGTTAAAACTATAGAAGTTGCGACTGAGACTGCTACTAAAGAATTAGACCCTAATGCTACTTACGCAAAAGCAGAATTTACTATTGATGGTATGACTTGTGCTATTGGATGCGCAAAAACCATTGAGAAAAACATTGCTAAAATGGAAGGTGTAAAATCTGCAACTGTAGATTTTGACAGAAAATTAGCCATGGTAGAATATAACGACGCTAAAGTAACACCTACTTCTCTTGAAGAAACGGTTACTAAGGTTGCAGATATTTACAAAGTTAGCGACATGAAAACGGTTGAAGGTTTCTCAACTAAATAAAGCATGTTGTTCTAAAAAGGGGTGTAAGCTTCTTTAAAAAACCCATATTAAATACAAAGCTTCTCTATTACAGAGGAGCTTTTTTAATAGGTAGCAGATTGGACATGCCAGGTTAGAAGAGTTCTCGGCGTTATTTTTAAATTACAGATGTAAGATTCCCTTTTGCAAGAAAAATTGTTAGTTAGAGATATTATTGTTTCTTTTAAGCAAATCGCGTATTTGCTTACCAATAATTGAAGAGATAAAATTTTCCGTGGTATAAAACATTATAATGAGAGCTTATTAAAGTTCTATATTAAAAAGGGAATTGCTTACATCCTAAATTTTATTTGTGACAGAGTTAAGAATGATACTTTTTTGGCGCCGCTCCAAACTCACAAGAAATCTTAATGCCTCTTCGAGGATGACAAGAAACACCTAGCAATGACAATAACTACTTTTACTCACGTTCCATATATATTATGTCGTTTGCTGCAATGCATAATTTTATATTCTTTATAGTCATATTCACAGGAATTAACCCCCGATTATTAAAATAGATATGTGGAAATAATTTAAAAAATGCGTCGAATTCTTTTTTTGATAAAGCATCAACTCCTATGTTGTAAGCTTGATCTGCATAAATAATTCCAAGAACATTTAGCCCCGTTTTGCAATGTTGTTTAATAGTATTTGAAAAGGCAAGTGTTTAAAAAATTACTACTATACAAACCGTTGTAATTAGACAACTCATTTTTTTCCTTTGGTTTTTTTGTAAATGGTACGAAGTCTATCCTCCCAATCCACTGACCAATCGTAAAAACTAGACAATGGCTCAACAAGACTCTTTCCAAACTCTGTTAACGTATATTCTACACGTGGAGGCACCTCGGGATATACCTTTCGTGAAATCATTCCATATCTAAGTAGTGTTTTTAGTGTCTGCGACAACATTTTAGGGGAAATGCCAATGACCTGTCTCTGTAAATCGCTATTTCGTTTTGTCCCCTGCATCAAAGTAGTTAAGATTAATAGAGTCCATTTATCCGCTATCAAAGCAAAGGATACCTGTATAATACAGTTCTCATCAAAAACGGTTCTAGCGTTCAAAGATTCTAAGTATGAAATTTTTTTGATTTTTTTTTCTGCTTCCATTACTATTGTTTATTTATTTACTACCCAAAAGTAAGCTATGCACTATTCAGTGCTCTCTTGCGCGATGTAAGTATACTACATAAATTTGTAAAATAATTAGAAATTTAATAAATAATAAGATGAAAACAAAAACATTCAACTCAATACTGGCAATCTTAATTGCTGTATTTCTGGCAAATATGTATTCGGGTCAAGCTCAAAAAAAGCATACCGAAACAAATAGTGAGGCCATTTCAATAAATGAAAAAAAACGAGAAAAGATAGTACAGAACCTATTGGAAGCCTTCAATCTGGGTGCTGAAAGCGTACTCGAGCTTTTTGATGAAGAAGCCATTATTGAATATCCATATGCCTATTCATTGGGTACACCTTCTTCTTTGAATAAAACACAGTATGGCAATTATTTAAAAGGTGCTCTTGCGAATATGCCCGATATAGCATTCTCACAAGTGAAAAGTTATATGGCAGAAAACCATATCGTATGGGCAGAATTTCATGGAGAGGTAATTATCCCATCGACAAATCAACTATACAAACAAGACTATGTCGCCCGCATAACGCTCAAAAAAGGAAAGATCATTCACTATAAAGAGTACTGGAACCCTATGGCGGTATCAGCTATGGGAGACCATAAAGAAGTTAATAAAATGTTTAATGATAAATCAAAACAATAAAATTATGAAAATAGTAATCGGGGCTGCAGCAGGTAATGTAGGCAGCCGTATAGCAAAAAAAGTATCAGCAGCAAATCATTCAGTTGCATTGTTAGGAAACAGGCTACACGCTTTAGAAAATTTGAACATCCCAAATTCATCTTCATACGAAGTGGATATGAGTGATGTAGAACAAGTAGTTACACATACAAAAGGAGCAGATGCACTTTTCTGGCTTGTGCCACCAGCACTTGGAGTATCAAGCCTGAAAGAGTGGTATGATGATGTTATCGCTGCTGGGGTAGCTGCCATTAAAGAAAACAAGATTCCTCGTGTGGTGGTCCTTTCTTCTCTAGGTGCTGGAGCTTCCGATAACCTGGGTACGGTAACTTACGTAGGGAACATGGAAAAAGCTTTCAAAGAAGTAGCATCGAATGTGGTTTTCTTAAGACCTGGATATTTTATGGAAAACTTCTTGTTACAAAAGAATGACATCCTTAAAAATGGTTATTTTTCATTCCCGTATGCCACGGATCATGACATTCCTTTTGTAAGTGCAGACGATATCGGAGATATGGCAGCAGAATACCTTATGGACGCGCGTTGGGCAGGGCAATGGACCAGAAATATTATGGGGCCGAGCAATATTACTCTTAAGGAAGCGGCAGATATTTTCTCAGCAGAGTTACAGCAAGAGATTGTATATAAGCAGGTGAGCTATGATGAAATAAAAAATCAATTTGCCCAATTTGGCGCTAATGATACTGTTCAAAAAGAATTGGTCGAACTCTATATGGCTCTGGGAGATCCCAACGGTGCCTATGCGACACCTCGAACATTCGAAGCGCATACACCAACAACTCTTGGAGACGTAATCCGAAATAAGTTTATTTCAAAAAAATAAGTAATCAAAAAAGTAGAAAAACACTCCTCACAAGGTTTAAAGAACATAGGGAGACTTAAGCGCTAATTCCAAAAATTTAGGCTTATTTTTAGGCTAGAAAATATAGAATTCGGTGTTTTCAATAAAAAAATCAAAGCAAAATATTATAGTTGCTTAGTACCAATTCGAAACAAAGTGCTTGTTGCATATCTGCCCTATGTTTCTTCTACAAAACCCCGTAATCTTAAAAAAAAGAAATGTCAATTACACAAGAATCTGAGTTAATCGGAATGAAAAAAATTAGTGAGGTTGTTGGAACTACACTAAAACTAATGAGAGAATACGAAATGGAATTATACTATTGAAAGGTCATTAGCTAACATTATATATGAAATCAGAGCAACTAAAAATCTAAATCGGATTTTTATTCAACTATGACTCCTCTAAACAGAAAAATATATTATGAGACCAAAAATAATTTCTAAAACATAAGCACTACTGGCTGCAAAAAACTGAGTTAAAAACAACTGATTCTAAGTTTCTAAGTTACACTCTTATTCTTTTCATTTCCACTCAATAGTTTCCATAAGATGCCTAATATCTTTTTGCAAGTAATTAGCCGCAGGCAAAATAGAATCGTAATTAGGTCTTGCATAAAAATACAAGGAACCTGTTAAAAAGTGATTAACGCTATCGGTTACATAAAACTGAGCTGGCGATGCTACATTTCCTTTAACTTCAACAAAACTTCCATAGACTTTCTTTTCTTCATTAATATATGGATACTCAGGAATTTCATCTGCTTTCGCCATATGTTTTTCTGTAAATTTTCTGGCATCCCTTAAAAAGCTTGCTAAGTTTTTTTCATCATTTTCAATAGCCTTATAGGTTAAAAAAATGGTTCCTTTTAAGGTTGGGTATTCCAAATTTAATCCATAGCTTTTTGTGGCAGCTTCAACACTTACTGAATTAATCTTGGTTGCCAGTATATTTGTTTCAAACGAAAAAGGCACATCTACTTTAGCCTCGACGTACTTTGCTCTGGGATAGTCTAATCTTAAATATCCCTTTGGTTTTGGCACATAATCTCCACCACAAGACACTAGCATAAAAAACCCCAATATTAAAGATGTTTTTAATAAAAAATTGAAAGTTGGCTTTAAAATCATATCGTGTTCAGTTTGCAGTAGTAATCCTTTGATAAAAAATTAAGTAATTGTAAATTTCACAAGTTTAATCCGTTTCCTATCTAAAGCTTCTATTGTGAAAACGTAATTTTTAAAATTTATTTTGCTGTTTAATTTCGGAAAACTCCCAGAGATTTCTAATACAAAACCAGCTATGGTTTCTGCTTCGCCTTTATTATCTTCAAAAATAGTGTCATCTTCAACCTTAATAATTTTATAGAAATCTTTTAAAGCAGTCTTTCCTTCAAAAACAAAATTATTATCGTCCAGCTTAGAATACATCAAGTCTTCATCATCAAACTCATCACTTATATCTCCTACAATTTCTTCAATAATATCTTCTAAAGAAATCAAACCCGATGTGCCTCCATATTCATCTACCACAACTGCCAGATGGACTTTTTTCTCCTGGAATTCAGCCATTAAATCATCTAATTTCTTATTTTCTGGCACAAAGAAAGGTGCTCGTATTAAACTTACCCAATCAAACTGTTTTCTGTCTATATAGGGCAATAAATCCTTAACATAAAGAATCCCTTTTATAGTGTCTACGTTATCCTCATAAACAGGGATTCTGGAATAACCATTTGAAATTATTTCGGGAATTATCTCAGCATACTTTTGCTCTATATTCAATGCAAAAATATCAATTCGAGGACGCATAACTTGTTTTGTATCTGTATTACCAAAGGATACAATACCTTGTAAAATCTTGTGTTCTTCTTTAGTTGTATCTTCTTCACTTGTTAATTCTAAAGCTTGCGAAAGTTGATCTACACTTAAATTAGATTTTTGTTTTCCTAGTTTATTATGAATCGCCAAGGTTACCCCTCGCATTGGCAAACTTATTGGCGATAAAATAGCATCTAAAATTCGTAACGGATACGCCATAAAAGAAGCAAACTTTAAGTTATTTCTACTCGCATATATTTTAGGTAAAATTTCGCCAAATAATAAAATTAAGAATGTAATTACAATAACCTCTACTGTAAATTTAATTAGTGGACTTGTAATATTACTAAACATAAAATCACCCAAGAAGGCAAACAAAATAACAATACCAATATTTATGAAGTTATTGGCTACTAGTATGGTTGCCAATATTTTTTTAGGACGTTTTAATAATTTTGATATAATTTCAATGCGTTTAGAGTTCTCTTCTAAACCGTCATCAATATCTTTTCTATTAAGGGAAAATAAAGCTACTTCTGCTCCAGAGATAAGCGCAGAACAAACTAAAAGTAAAAACAGTAATACAAAACCAGTGACAACTGAAAAATCAATTGTAATGAATAAGGGTTTAAAACTCGAGGGATCAGGATCCAAATACTATCTTTTTGGTTTAACTTAAATTAAAATGGAAGATCGTCATTTTCTTCCCCTACAGGTTTGCTAGTTGACGGCTCATTTTCAACAGGTTTTTGAGCCATTGGTTTATTTGCAGCGGCTGCATTATTCTCACTCTCCTTTTTGGTTGAAAGAAATGTAAAATCGTTACACTGTATTTCGGTAGAGTATCTCTCATTGCCGCTATCATCCTGCCATTTTCTCGTTTTCAACCTACCTTCTATATAAACCTTATCGCCTTTACTCAAATATTTTTCGCAAATCTCAGCTCCTTTGTTTCTAACAACAATATTATGCCATTCTGTATTTGTAACCCGCTCGTTGGTTTGTTTATTGGTATATGTTTCGTTTGTAGCTAAAGGAAACCGACCAACACAACCACCACCTTCAAAATAATGCATTTTTACTTCATCTCCTAAATGCCCTATTAGCATGACTTTGTTTAATGTTCCAGACATAATTATTGTTTACTTTAGAACGCAAAATTACAATATTGCGCTGCATTTTTTTAAAATTAATAAAAAAATATGATTGTTGTATCTAAACTAATCAAAAATAAGGAATTACTAAAAAAATCATTATCCATAAACGCTACAATTTCACTAGAGTGATATTTCAATTGACTTGATCCGTTAAGTTTAAGGGTTTTTTAAAAATTAAAAGCTTCAATAAAATTCCCTATTAGAATTGGCACTGCATAATTATGTATTTGATTTGTTGGAATGCCTTCCACTAAAAGCTTATTTACATTTACAACCCAAAACTTAGTGTGCAAATGCTGATGGGATAATTTATGTACTACAACATCTTTATTATATAATGATAATTCAAACGGCATGCCTTTAATTACATCATGTGCCTTTATAAGAGTTTTTAAAGTTTTATCATCAATATTCTTA
Organism: Flavivirga rizhaonensis; assembly: GCF_004791695.1. Taxonomy (GTDB): domain Bacteria; phylum Bacteroidota; class Bacteroidia; order Flavobacteriales; family Flavobacteriaceae; genus Flavivirga; species Flavivirga rizhaonensis. The sequence goes on from NZ_SRSO01000010.1 coordinate 130,477, forward strand.
TTAGTCTCAATGAGAGGAAATTGATATAAGTTTTGCCAAATGCCCTTACCTTCTCGCTTTTCCAAAATGGTCTTTCCATCTTCAGAAATAAGCACTAAAAAATTGAAATACTTTTTTTTCGCTTTCGCGGATTTTATTTTAACAGGCAAACTATTTATGGTGTTTTTATTGAAGGCTATACATCCTTTATTACAAGGACAAATATTACAATCTGGATTTTGAGGCTTGCACTGTGTAGCACCAAACTCCATAATGGCTTGATTAAACTCTGCTGGATTTTTTTTATCAATTAATTCTTGAGCCAGTTCTTTAAACTCCTTTGCTCCTTTTGAAGAATTGATAGGTGTGTCAATTCCAAAATATCTTGATAAGACTCTATATACATTACCATCAACAACTGCAGTAACTTCATCAAAACAGATAGATGCTATGGCGCTTGCCGTATAATCTCCCACACCTTTTAGTTTTAATAAATCCTTATAATTATTAGGAAACTCGCCATTTAATTGGTCTGCAATGTATTTGGCTGTAGCGTGTAAATTCCTAGCCCGAGAGTAATACCCTAGTCCTTGCCATAATTTAAGTACGTCTTCTTCATCTGCCCTAGCAAGATCAAAAACCGAAGGAAATGTATCAATAAATGATATATAATATGGAAGTCCCTGTTTAACTTGTGTTTGTTGTAAGATAATTTCTGATAACCATATGTAATAAGGTTCTTTTGTTTGCCTCCAAGGAAGTTCTCTCTTATTATTTGAGTACCAGCGAATTAAAATTTTTGAAAATATCATTTATCCAATATATAATGCTCGCAAAAATAAACGTTTATAATCTTAAATTTTAATGAATTAGGTTTGAAATATTGAATATTAAATTCCTATATTTGCATCCCTCGAAATTGATAGTAACTTAAAAAATAAAATATTAAAATGACGAAGGCTGATTTAGTAGCAAAAATTTCTGAAAAACTAGGAATTGAAAAAGGAGATGTTCAAGCAACTGTTGAAACATTTATGGAAGAAGTAAAAACTTCTTTAGAAAGTGGTGATAATGTATACTTAAGAGGTTTTGGAAGCTTCATTATTAAGACAAGAGCGGAAAAAACTGGTAGAAATATCTCCAAGAACACAACTATAAAAATACCGGCTCATAATATTCCTGCATTTAAACCTGCAAAAGTTTTTGTTGAGGGTGTTAAAACAAATGTAGACGTTAAATAAAATATTAAACTAAATAATTATTAATTTAAAAGACACTATTTATGCCAAGTGGTAAAAAACGTAAAAGACATAAGGTTGCAACGCATAAGCGTAAGAAGCGTAGACGTGCCAACCGTCACAAAAAGAAAAAATAAATCAAAGAAGTAGTTAGATCAACTACTTCTTTTGGTTTTAAAAATAACAAGTTCTTTGACAATGAGTTCATTATAATTCTGAACGTTTTTAGCGTTTTATGAACTCCACGGATTCAAAAATCCTGTGAAGTACCTTAATAAAAAATTAGTTTTGAATCTCTAAGACTAATTAAGGTACAATATCTAACAATAAATATTGTTTTTTTATTGTTAGATAGAAATAATGTATAATCCATCTGTACTTAATTGTATGGATAAAAATTAACTAAATGGATAAAGAATTGATTATTCGATCTAGTTCCGAAAATGTTGATTTTGCCTTATTAAAAGATGGAAAACTTATTGAATTACAGAAGGATGAAGATAGTAATGACTTTTCTGTTGGTGATGTGTTTATAGCCAAAATAAGAAAAGCCGTTCCTGGTTTAAATGCTGCATTTGTTAATGTAGGTTATGAGAAAGATGCATTTTTGCATTATCATGATTTAGGACCAAAACTACCTTCCCTTTTAAAATTCACAAAACGTGTAAGCACAGGTAAACTAAAAGATTTTTCTTTAAAAGACTTTCCATTTGAAAAAGATATTGAGAAAGACGGCAAAATTGCCGACGTCTTAAAATCTAATCAATCGCTATTAGTACAAATAGTTAAAGAACCTATATCTACAAAAGGCCCTAGAATAAGCTCTGAGCTTTCTATTGCTGGCAGGTATATTGTTTTAGTTCCTTTTTCCAGTCGTATTTCTATTTCTCAAAAAATAGAAGACAGAGAAGAAAAAGACCGATTAAAACGATTGGTAAAGAGTATAACTCCACCAGGTTTCGGTATTATTGTACGTACCGTAGCACAAGGCAGAAAAGTAGCAGAACTAGATAAAGACTTACAAAATTTGCTTAGTCGTTGGACGGCAATGTGTAAGAAGCTACACAAAGCACATCATCCAAGTAAAGTATTAGGAGAAATGAATAAAGCCTCGTCTATTTTACGAGACATATTTAATGACACCTTTACAAGTATTCATGTTGATGATGAAGAGCTTTACATTCAAATTAAAGATTATGTGCAAGAAATTGCACCAAAAAAAGAATCAATAGTTAAATTGTATCAGTCTAAAGTTCCAATTTTCGAAAAATTTGGAATTGAAAGACAAATAAAAACTTCCTTTGGCAAAACCGTTTCTATGGCTAAAGGTGCTTATCTGGTGGTAGAACACACCGAAGCACTGCATGTTATAGATGTAAACAGCGGTAACAGATCTAACAAAGCCAATAACCAAGAGGATACAGCATTAGAAGTTAATCTAATAGCAGCTACAGAAATGGCTCGTCAATTACGTTTACGTGATATGGGCGGCATTATTGTAGTAGATTTTATCGACATGACTAATGCTGAAAACAGGCAAAAATTATTTAATCACCTTCGTGATGAAATGAAGGATGACCGAGCTAAACATAAAATATTGCCTCCTAGTAAATTCGGATTGATACAAATAACAAGACAACGCGTTCGCCCAGAAATGAATATTAAAACCCGAGAGGACAATCCTAACGGTTTAAATGGTTCTGAGATTGAAGCACCTATAGGATTGGTGCAAAAAGTAACACACGATCTTGAACAACTATTAAAAAAAGACTATAAAAAGTTGACTTTAAACACACATCCTTTTATAGCAGCCTTTCTAACAAAAGGTTTTCCATCGATACGTTCAAAATGGTTTTTTGAACACAAAAAATGGGTCAAGATTTTACCAAGAGATGCTTACACATATCTAGAATACCACTTTTTTGATAAAGATGGTAATCAAATTAAATAATTTAAAAAACCCCTTGCTATTCATTTAGCAAGGGGTTTTTGTTTTTAAGAAAAATCTATGTTCTAAATTTTAGAAATATAGAAATTAAAATTCTCCTCCTTCTCCTTGCCCTCCTCCTTGGTTACAATCAACAAACTCGACTTCATATCCAAGCCATTGAGAAGTTCCACAGGAATTTGTCATTCTAGCCTCAAAAACATACCAACCAGGAGACGGTGTATAATTGAGTGTTCCAAAACTACTCGTAGTAGTTGATGATGTATATAAAACATTTAAACTAGGAAAACTTAGCAAACGTACTTGATAGGTATTCCCTTGTATCTTTGGATATAAATCATACTGATTATTAGTATGACTACTACAAAAATACCATTCTTCGCCAATCCCATTACTAAATTGAATATCTTCTATATACTGTGTACCCACCCAAATGTTTTTTTGTACTGTGTTACAAGAGGTAATTGCTCTTACATAACCACTTCCACTAATAGTACTACTTGTAGGTCGTACAGTAATACTTGTATTAGATTGAGATAAAATTTGCAAATATGATGGTACTTGCCATGTAACTGAGCTACCTCCATTTGTTAATGTATATGTTTTTGTAGAATTACCACAAATTAATTGAGAGCCTGAAATGGTTTGTTTAGGGTATAAATAATTTGCTCCAACTATATCACCAGCTGATAAACCATTACGTTGCACATTAAAAGTTGATCCATCAAGCCTTGTAATTGTTGGCTGTCCATTGCTTGAAAAAAAATCAGACCCATACATCATGATTGATCCAAAATCAAAACTACCAATATCTTCACCAGTACTAGTTCTTGTTGTATATCTATCAAAATTAGCAGTAGCTCCTGAAATGATATTATCGTAATGAATTTGAACATGGTTATCTCTATCTTGTCTTGTTTGTTCATGGAAAAACCCTATGGCATGTCCTATTTCGTGAATTGTATTTCCCGTTAAACACCCAGAACCTAAGCCGATTTCTTGTCTACCTCCTTTTTTCCCTATCCAATCTGAAAAACAACTACCTGCAGCGGCTGAAATGAATTCAATATAGTCGCTTTGGGTAGTACGTTGAATAAATGTAAGTGAAGTATTTGCTTCCCAATGTGCAATTGCATCTGTAACCCTATTCTGAGCGGGAAGGTTATTATTAATTGTATAATATACTATATTACATGGCCATCTGTAAGCACTTCCACTTTCAACAGCAGACTTATTAAAAGATTTGTCACGATCTTTATCTAAATCTTCTTGAGCTATTATTATATCTCCTTGGAAAATATATTTATTCCCTTTCTTCATAACCTTAATATCTACACCGCGATAATTAATAGTAACTATTTCTCCAATAAAATTTGGATAAGCCTGTTCTGGAGTTACGTTAATTGAATCTTCAGGTCGATTGATTTCACCTTCTTCCATATTTTCAGAACAATTATGAAATAAAAATAATGGTATTACAAACACCAAAAATAACTTGACAATACTAAATTTGTTTTTCATTTTAATTAAGTTTAAAAATTAATAAAATTACTATCTAGTTAAACTTACAAGTTTGTATTAAAAATCTACTTTTTAGCATACGAAAAATTGTATATTTCGTCGAAAAAACAAAAATACCGTTGTGGCAAAACCGTAAAATGAAGTTGTTTGTAACCTATTGAAAATCAAACAATAATAGATTACTCGTTAGATGTAAAATGACAAAATTCTTTTAAGGAGCTGGATTGGGAATCTCGTTATGTACCACATTAATCTGATCCAAAATATCGTCATTTAAAGTAATATAAATACTATCTATATTCTCTTTTAGCTGCTCTAAATTAGTTGCTCCAATAATCGTACTAGTTACAAAAGGTTGTTGGTTTACAAAAGCCAAAGACATTTGCGCTAAAGTTAAACCATTGTTTTCTGCAATTTTTAAATAGTGCTTTGCAGCTTCTGCTGCTTGTTCACCACTATACCTTGCAAATCTTGGGAATAAGTTTAATCTTGAATTATTAGAAGCATTGCCTTTTATATATTTCCCAGACAACACTCCAAATGCCATTGGTGAATAGGCTAGCAAACCAATGTTTTCTCGTATAGAAACCTCAGCTAAATCGGTTTCAAATGTTCTCGTAAGTAAAGAATATGCATTTTGAATAGTTATCATTCTAGGCAGATCGAACTTTTTAGATTCTTCTAAATACCGCATGGTGCCCCAAGGGTTTTCATTAGAAACACCAATATGTCTTATTTTCCCTTCTTTTATCGCATTATCCAAACTATGAAGAATTACATTAAAATTATCTTCCCATTTAGTATCATGTTTATAATCCCTAATGCCAAATCTATTCGTATTGCGTTCTGGCCAATGTAATTGGTATAAATCTATATAATCGGTTTGCAGTCTTTTTAATTCTAAATCTATAGCTTCTTTTATTGCATTTGGACTAAACCCTGTTTTACGAATATGTGCTGTATAATCTCCTGGTCCTGCAATTTTTGAGGCTAAGACTACTTGATCTCTGTTACCTGTTTTTTTTAACCATGAACCAATAATTTTGCTAGTACGCCCACTCATTTCTGCTGTTGCAGGTACTGGATATAGCTCGGCAGTATCTATAAAATTAACACCTTGTTCTAAAGCATAATCTAGTTGAGCATGCCCTTCGGCTTCAGTGTTTTGATTGCCCCATGTCATGGAACCCAAACATATTTTACTAACTTTTATATTCGTATTTGGTAGTGTTGTGTATTTCATAAATAGTTTATTTGTCATTCTCGCGTGTCATACTGAGCTTATCGAAGTAAAGACAGGAATGTGACAGAAATTAGTTAAACCTCAACCTTAAATATTATCAATAATTTAGAGGAGGTGTAAAGATAAAAAACCTTTCAAGGTTTCAAAGCATGAGTGTTTGGAAGTTGAGAACTCTTCTGAAATTTATATTTTTTAATCTTCCTAATTTCGATAAAATCGAAATTGTCCTCCCTTTTTAAAACAAAGGGAGGAACAGTCCCATTTATATTTTAGTAAAAATTGGATGTTTATTAATTTATTTAATATTTGGCTCTCCTCTTTCTTCTGAACACTTATGGTTTTAAAATTATAATGACATTAATAATTTATGAGTTCCTGCCTTGGCAGGAATGCCAGAGAGATTAATTTTCAATTTTCGTTTAATAATTTAGATAGTTCGTCTAATTTTGGTGTTAAAATCACTTCAATACGTCTGTTTTTAGCTTTACCTGCTGCAGTTTCGTTACTTGCTATAGGAGCGTATTCACCACGTCCGGCTGCTGTTAAATTCTCAGGATTTATAGCTGCATTTTCTCTTAGAATATTTACAATAGCCGTAGCTCGTTTGGTTGATAAATCCCAATTACCACTTAACTGTGCATTACCCTTGTAAGGTACATTATCTGTATGGCCTTCTATTAAAACCGCTATGTCTGGATTATCACCCAGTACACTTCCTAATTGTTGTACCGCTCGTCGTCCTTCACTACCTACAGCCCAACTTCCTGAACTAAATAATAGTTTATTCTCCATAGACACATATACTTTTCCGTCGCGTTGTTCTACAGTTAATCCTTTACCTTCAAAATCTGTTAAAGCTCTTGAAATAGCATTCTTTAATTGTGTCATTGCTGCATCTTTTGAAGCAATAACGCTCTCTAATTCTGCCACTCGATTAGATCTATCTTCTAACTCCTTTTTAAGTCTTGCTAAACGTGCATTTTCGTCAGCTAAGGCTTGTTCTTTTGCTTCTAATTTAGCTAATAGTTCTCTATTCTTTTTAGAATTTCTCGCTATGGCGCTAGAACTATTTTTTTCTAAAGCATCGTAAGAATTTTTTAAGTTGTCGTAATTAGATTTCGCGGCGTTATAATCTGCTTGTAATTTATCGCGTTGTTGAACAGCTTCATCATAAGCTTTTTGAAGTTGTTTAAGTTCATTTTCCGCTGCATTTTTGGCACTTAAAAGTGCATCGTTTTCATTAGAAAGTTTTCTGTTTTCCTCTTTTAAATCACCATATTTGTCTTCTAGTTCTTTATATATTTTTGGCGATACACAAGACATTAAAAACGCTAAAGTTAATACTGTTAATAAGATTTTTTTAATCATTCCGTTTGGGTTCATTTGTTATTTACTTATTTATAAAATGTATTTTAATTATCTATTTCTACTAAAATTGGACAATGATCACTATGTACAGCTTCAGAGAGTATAACGGCTCTTTCTATTTTTTCTTGTAATGGTTCTGCAACCATGGCATAATCCAATCGCCAACCTTTGTTATTCGCACGGGCATTTGCTCGGTAACTCCACCAACTGTATTGCTGGGTTTCTGCATTTAAATATCTAAACGAGTCTATAAACCCGCTATCAATAAAACGTCCTATCCACTCACGTTCTACAGGTAAAAATCCAGACACACCTTTCATTTTAGGGTTATGGATATCAATCTCTTCATGACAAATATTATAATCGCCACAAACAACAAGATTAGGCAACTCTTTTTTAAGATTGTTTATATAATCTTGAAACATGGCCATGTATTCTAACTTATGATTTAAGCGTGCATCATTGGTTCCCGACGGCAAATACAAACTCATAACAGATACACCATCAAAATCGGCACGTATATTTCTACCTTCAAAATCCATAGATTCAATGCCTGTACCGTATTCTATATGATTTGGTTCTGTCTTACTTAAAATTGCAACTCCGCTATACCCTTTTTTTTGGGCACTAAACCAATAATTATATTTATAACCTGCTTCCACAAAAATATCTAAATCTAACTGCTCTTTTAATGCCTTTATTTCTTGTAAGCAAATAACATCTGGATTAGCACTTTTTAGCCAATCTACAAAGCCTTTGTTTATTGCCGCCCGAATGCCGTTTACATTATATGATATAATTTTCATTAGTTTATGGTTCTTGTTGTAATTATTTGCTGTAATTCACATAGTGAAATATTCTGACAAGCATCAAAATCGTTAATTATGCTCATTTCATCTAGCTAAAATAAATAATACGTTACTTTTACGCTATCAAATAAAAATTTATTTTTATTCAAATTCCCTATTTATCGTGAAAGACAAGTTTATAATATATTTTCAAGTTTCCTTGAAGGTATTATATTAGTTATTACAACAGGTTTAACGAATTATATTAACAAAATATTTTAAACTATTTGCAGTTTAAGTATATAATGAAGTTTATTGCATCAATTCTTATATTTTTAATTGGTTTTTGTGGATTTACTCAAGAGCCTGTTTCAAACTATAAAACGATAAAAGTTGCTGTAAAAAATTCTATTCGTATTGATAGTGTAAGTATAAATTCTAGCTCATTTTCAATAAGAAAAAAAGATAATACAATTATTGACTCAACTTTCTATTCAGTCGATTTTGCCAAAGCTCTTCTCACTTTTAAAAAGCCTATTGAAACCGATTCAATCATTATCAACTATTTAAGGTTTCCTGATTTTTTAACTAAGACCTATCAGCAACTAGATGAAGGTATTATTGTTGAAAACAATGAAAATCTCAAAAAATTATATAAACTGTCAAAACCAAACGATTCGAAGAATTTCACTCCTTTTGATGGTTTAACCACTTCTGGAAGTATTTCAAGAGGCGTTACTATTGGAAATAACCAAAATTCGGTTTTAAATAGCGAATTAGACCTTCAAATAACAGGGAAACTTAATGATAAGGTTTCTCTTAGAGCATCTATACAGGATGCTAATATTCCGTTACAAGAAAGTGGTTATTCACAGCGCTTAGATGAATTCGACCAAGTTTTTATTGAATTGTTTAGCGACCGTTGGAATGTTAGGGCTGGTGATATAGATTTGTTGAATACAGATTCTTATTTTGCAAGTTTTTCCAAACGTGTTCAAGGTTTATCTGTTAAGGCTAGATTAGGTGATGAAGATTCTCAAACCAATTTATTTGCTTCTGGAGCTATTGTACGTGGGCAATTTACAAGAAGCCAGTTTACAGCACAGGAAGGTAATCAAGGCCCTTACAAATTACAAGGACAAAATGGTGAATTATTTGTGTTAATTGTATCGGGTAGTGAAACGGTTTATGTAAATGGTATTGCCGTAAAACGTGGTGAAGACCAAGATTATATTATAGATTATAATGCAGGTGAAATTATATTCAACGCTACGTACCCCATTACTTCTGAAATGAGAATTACTGTCGATTATCAATTTAGCGAACGTAATTATTCACGCTTTGTAGCGTATGGGGGTGGACGATTTGAAAGTGACAAACTAAAAATTGGTGTTTCGGTATATTCTGAAAACGATGCAAAAAACCAATCGCTTCAACAAAACTTATCCGAAGAACAGGTTCAGGTATTATCTAATGCTGGAGATGATAGAAGTTTGATGGTAGCGCCCTCTGAAATTCAAGAAACTTTAAACGAAAATAGAATTTTATACAAGAAAGAGCTCATTGGTGGTGTAGAAGCTTTTGTTTTTTCGAATAGTCCTGATGATGAATTATATCGTGTTACTTTTACATTAGTTGGTGACAACCAGGGTGACTATATTTTAAGCAATACAACGGCTATTAATAATATTTATGAGTTTGTGGGAGTTTCTCAAGGGAATTATGCGCCCATTGTTCAATTAGTTGCTCCTACTAAGCTTCAAATTGCTGTGATAAATGGACATTATAAACCATCAGAAAAAACCAATATTATTTTTGAAGCTTCCGGTAGTAAAAATGATTTAAACTTATTTTCAGGTTTAAATGATGATGATAACGATGGTTTTGCTGGTAAATTAAATATTGAACAGAAACTCATTAAAAATGATAGCCTTTGGAGTTTAAGTGCTTTTGCTAATACCGATTATATTCAAGAGGATTTTAAAACGATAGAACGTTTATACAATGCCGAATTTAATCGTGATTGGAATTTAGAATTACCCTCTGGAAATCAAACCGTAATAAACTTAGGCGATCAAGTTTTGTTAAACTCTGGTTTTCGGGTTTTTCATCCCAATAAAGGGGCTATAAACTATCAATTTGAGCATTTAGGTTACTCTGAAAACTTTAATGGGAATAGGCATGTTGCCAATCTAAATTTGCGTCTAAATAAGTTTAGCATCTCATCTTATTCTAGTTTTTTAAATGCCAATTCTAATAGTAATACCTCAGCATTTTTAAGATCTTATAATCGTATTACTTATGGCATGCAAAAAAGCTGGTTAGGAAGTATATTAGTTATTGAAGATAATGAACAAAAAGATATTTCAACTGAGGTATTAACACCTTTAAGTCAGAAATTTAAATCCTACGAAGTATTTGTTGGAGTTGGTGATAGCACCAAAGTTTTTGCCGAAATAGGGTATAAAAACCGAGTAAATGATAGTATAAGAAATAACAAATTACAAAAAGTAAATACCTCCAATACATTCTATTTAGATTCGCGGTTAGTCAAAAATGAAAATACGAACCTATCTTTATATGCTAATTATAGAACTTTAAAAAATGAAGATAGTGAGGTTGAAGATGAACGCTCTATAAATTCCAGATTACAATTTAATCAAAAGCTTTTTAAACAAATGGTGCAATGGAATACCATTTTTGAAACTAATTCTGGAACATTGCCCCAACAAGATTTTACTTATGTTGAAGTTGAAGCAGGTCAAGGTACATATACCTGGATTGATTATAATGAAAATAGCATTCAGGAACTTGAAGAATTCGAAATTGCCCAATTTCAAGATCAAGGGAAATACATAAGAGTCCTTTTACCTAATCGAGTTTTTATAAAAACACATCAAAACAGGCTAAGTCAAACACTCACAATTAACCCTTCTCAATGGGCTGTCAGCAAAAGTAAATCAAAAAAATTCTGGTCTCATTTTTATAATCAAATCAGTTATTTAATTGATAGAAAGATAAGACGAGAGGGTAATAGCTTTAATCTCAACCCTTTTGAAAATGACGAAGCAGGTCAGTTAGGGTTACAATTAAATTTTAGAAATGTTTTATTTTTTAATAGAGGTAAACAACATTACACAACGTCTTATACTTATCTTGATAATACAACCCGAAATATTCTATCTGTTGGGTTCATTGAAAACGGGTTAAAAAGTCATCAACTCAATTTCAATCATAAAATTGCCGAAAGTTGGCTAATAAATATACTTTCATCTTTTAACACGAATGAAAGTATTAGCGAAAACTTTGCAAGTAAAAATTATAATTTTGAAGAGCAGCTCTTTAATCCAAAATTGTCTTATTTATTTAATGACAATTCCAGTTTTGATATATTTTATCAGTATGCAAGCAAAGATAATACGATAGGCAACCTAGAGTCTTTAGAGCAACAAAAATATGGTGCGTCTTTTACTTTAGCCAACAGTCAAAAAAGTGCTATAAATGGTGAGTTTAATTATTTTTCAAATATCTTTAATGGTAATCCCAACACACCTGTTGCTTATCAAATGTTAGAAGGGTTACAGCCTGGTAAAAACTTTACATGGACTCTACTGGCTCAAAAAAAACTAACTGCTTTTCTCGACCTTAATTTAAGTTATTTTGGAAGAAAAACAGAAACCAGCAAAACCATACATACAGGTTCTATTCAATTAAAAGCTTATTTTTAGAATTACCACTTGGGCTTCTCTTAAAAAAGACACGAATTACACAAATTTATACTAATCTATCACACTATGGTTACATAATATTGGATATGGACTAAACATGAACACGAATCCTAGACCTATATAAATTTGGGATCAGTCTATAGACAGATTAATTAACATGAGCTCGACACAAATTTCAATAGACAAATAGTATTATATTAACGTCAGTTTCTATGTTAAAAACCAAATAAAAAGGCATTATTATGTTATTTTATTGCAATAAAAGCCTACGGAACAAATCTGAGTTCCGATTTTTTTTTGCCCTATTTCTTTAATAACCTACATCCCAGACTTCTATCAACAGACTAATCTTTAGCTGTTAGCTGCAATTTTGTATTATGGATAAGTAGGAAGGGGGCTGTAAACTCGATTAAAACAGACGTTTCAAAGATTGAATGCTGCAACTCACGTGAACAGATCTCCCATCCATTAAAGGCTTATAAGTTACAAGAATATTTTTGTTGGTGCTTCCATACGAATCTCACCCTGTTCATTAACTTTTTGGCAATTCTAATAATTGCCCTGTTCCCTTTCATTGTTTTGCATAAATTGATGTAATTTAGG
>NZ_SRSO01000011.1 GCF_004791695.1 Flavivirga rizhaonensis
ATATTTGGAACACCATCGAAGACCTGATGATGGTAATGGAGCAAATTTCATAATTGAGAAATAGCTATTCAGGTGACTTTAAGTCACCAGCCCAAACCTATGGACTTTAAGTCCATAGTGGTTTAGTTGCCAAATCCAACAACACAGATGGGGTGGAAAATTTAGCAAAATCTAACCCTTCTTGAATACCAGAACCTGCAGCTAATGGAGCAGCCATACTTCGAGTTGCTGAAGGTATCTTGTCTAAGTTTGAAGCTAACATATTTTGCATAGCTTTTTGCATGATACCATAAACAGGTCGTTGCTCTGCTATATGGTTTAATACTTCTGGCTCTAGATCATCATCAATTTGATCTGCTGGTATGACATTTAATAATTTTTCTGCTGATTCAAAATGCGAACGGGCTGCATCAATTGTCTCTTGCGGCCAATAAGCCATTTCTTTTTCAGTTGGTCTTGGACACCATGCGCTCCACATAATACTACGTCCTCCAAAAAAAGGAACCATACCATGTTGGAATTGGATATTTCCTGGAGGTTGATTAGCGGTTTTTGAAGATAGTGTCCATGGAAAAGTTTCTGAAAGCCCTCCTAAGGTATGTTGATAAGGCAGCGGTAGATTTTGAAAATGTTCAGGTAAGAAAAAAGGACCTCTTTCCAGAATTAGTATTTTAGAAAAAGGCTCCTTACTCAATATTCTTTCAGCAAAAGCTAATGAGCAAAAACCGCTACCAATAACAATATAATCAAACGTATCCTGCTCTCTTGTATTTTTCCATTCTGTTTCAGAAAGGAAATAGATATGGTCCATCACTTTTTGAGGTGTAGGTGTTTGCGGGCCTGGTGTTGGATAACCATTTGCAAAATTCGGACTCGAAGAAAAGGTTTTACTCATGTTTTTAATTTTTAATTTCCTACTCGTATGGCTTTTCAGTGACGCCTCGTTTATTTAGTGGTTTCTGGTCTCCACGATTTTATCATTTAATTTTTTGATTGCTATTGTGTAGTTTTTAGTTTCAATTATGAGCAAGTTGTATTGGGTATCACCATAAATCTGCAAGTGCATACCAAGCTAAAAATTTCGAGAGCGTATTATAATAGGGATTATGCCAATTCTCATTTGAAATAACCGTAATAAAACACCCTTTTTCGCCTTCTACTTCAATAGAAAAAGAAACCGTAACTTAGGCTATGCTTTATTTTTATATTTTATATAAAGCAAAAAATCATTATTTTATTTTACAGTAATTCCAAACAAGAAATGGTATTAGAAACGATTACTTTATACTATCATTTTCTTATGAGATTGTGGGTTCTCATTGAAAACCAAAAGTCAAAGTCTAATGAAGTAAAGTTCTTTTCATAAGTAAATTTTAATTGTATCAAAAATGTATAAAGAACGTACGATTTAATTTTTGTATATTTTTACTTACGAATGTAGGAAATTTAAACTTAAGTTTAAAATTATATTTTTATGAGGAACAACCAATGACTTCCTAAAATAACCATTCTTTATCCTTTTAAAATAGTAAATTCTTTAAAAGCCTGTTCTTTTTTGTTTAAAAAGCATCTTAAGAAATCCCGACGGAGTAAACAGCATTATCCCTTAAGGTTTAATGACATTCAATGGCACTAGAAACATTATCTATAACGGGGGCTGGTGATATATAAGGTATACCAAGGCCTAAGCCTCGAATAATAAAAAGTAGTCCTATAAAAATGACAAAAACAGGAATTGCTTTTTGTATTTTTTGTCTAGCGGTTCCTTTTAAAAAGTTACTAAAATAAATAGCAGTGGTCATTAGGGGGATTGTGCCTAAACCAAAAACAGCCATATATAGGCTACCTTTAAATGTATCTCCTCCAGCAATAGCTCCAAATAATGCCATATAAACTAGTCCGCAAGGTAAAAAACCATTTAAGAAACCAATGGTTAAAAAGGTATCTGCAGTTTTCTTTTTTAAAGCACTCCCCAAAGCAGATTTTACTTTAGATATTAGTTTATATATAGGTTTTGAAACATTGTACTTGTTAAATATTTTTTGTGGAATCAAGACAATTAATATCATTAAAAGACCAGTTATAATGGAGAGTTGTTGTTGGAATCCAAAAATATACAAACTCTTTCCAATAAGTCCAAAGACCAACCCAATCATACTATAGGCTAGTAGTCTGCCAACATGATAAACAGTAATCTGAGATACTTTTTTATAAGCATTTGTTCGGTCTAAAGGAAGCATAAAGGCAATGGGACCACACATCCCCAGACAGTGGAAACTCCCTAAAAGCCCTAATACAAATGCAGAAATTAACATGTTTAATAATTGATAGATTCTTTAAATAAATAAGATTTTCCGTTATATTGCCAATCTATTTTAATGTTCCAACGACCATCTACCAAACGATTGTCAGGTATGAGCAAAGTGGGTTTAGATAATGAAATAGTAGTTTCAAAATCTAAGTGTTTGTTAGATGGTCTATATAGGAACACATTTCCAGTAATTTTTTTAAAATCAATATTATTTGGGAAACTAATTATAAGTCCCTCAACTGATTTTTTATATGTAATATTTTCGTTTAAATGTTTGGCATTTTTTAATTTATCAATGTCTTTTTGATATTCTAATTCTTCTGCATAATAATCTTCTGTCACTAAATCATAATCGTAAGCATCGTCCACATTCATTGTAATAATGAAATACATAATAAAACTTATAAAGCCTATGAATGCTATAACTATTCCTGTTCCCCAGTTTATTTTCATGATTTCTTATTTTTATCATTCTGAATCTGTTTCAGAATTTCATTTTTTTTAGTGTTAAAGCTTTTTCCATTACTTTATCATATCTTGAATCCATACAAACACTAATGTCTGTAGTTATAAATTTACCATTATAAAACAGACTAAAAATTGTCGCTGGACTTGGTGCATTTTGTGCCTCTTCTAAAGATTCTAACTTAATTAGTTTAAGTGGTAAATTTCTGTTTTTTGTCGTTTCTACTAAAGAATTTTTTGAATGAAACTCAGCAAAAGGACATCGATTTGAATAATAAACAACAACCCCATTTTTTTCAGAACATTCTCCACTTTTAACAGATTCATTAAAAGCAGGAGATGTTGCTTTTTGGTTTAATTTTTTTGCCAAAAGGCTAAAACCACTTGAAATTCTTTCCACTTCTTTAAAATCTTGATTAAGAAACCATTTTGTGTCACTCATAAAGTGAAATTTTTTAGTTCCAACAACGGTTACTAAACCATCTATACCTTGACTCTTTGCATCTTCAATAGCAGTTTCCAATAATACTTTCCCATAGCCATTACGCTTATATTTTCCGGACACCCAAAAGCAATTAATGTTTATATAGTTTTCAGCTTTAATAGGAATCCATGCATTTTCTGCTGGTCCATATTCTATAAATACTTTTGCTCTTTCATCAATTCTACGAAAAACATATCCGTTATTAAATTCTTTAGTTAACCAATCTTTTTTAGCCTGATAGCTGTCAATACATTTCTTATCGGATATGGCACAACAAATGTGTTCTTCTGAAATATTATCCGAATTTAGATTGATTAACTGTTTCATTTTAATATTAACTTACTTATAACTCCTTGGTCCTAAAAAATTGGCTGTTGTCGTCTCAATTAGTTTATCATTAGTGTATACGCCTATCTTTATTTTGTTTCTGTCGCCTGTTAAAGCAGCGTTATTAATTTCTATAAACAATGTGCCTTCTGTCATGCCCTGACTTGGTACAACAAAGCTATCATGTGTTGCGACTAGTTTTAATTCACCTTTGTGAGACATTAGTTTGAAGTAGACACTTTCAATATCTTTAGTCGTCTTATTAACTAACTTATAAGTGAAAACATTACTTATAATATTATTCTCTTTATGTTCGTATAATTGTCCTGGTAGTCTTAAAACATTGGCTTCAACATCATTTCTTAAAAAAAGCATACCAATTAGCAATCCAATCATTATGGAAAGAACAGCTATGTAGCCTTTCATTCTGACTGTTAATTTAAAAGGAGCCTTCTTTTCTATATTTTCTTCACTGGCATATCTAATTAACCCTTTTGGCAGATTAATATTCTCCATAATATGATCACATTCGTCAATACATGCAGTACAGTTTACACATTCCAGTTGCGTTCCATTTCTAATATCAATTCCTGTAGGACATACATTAACACATTGAAAACAATCAATACAATCACCATGTCCTAAAGCCTGTCTGTCTTCATTTTTTCTAAATTTCTTTCTACCGTTTTTAGCTTCGCCACGTTTGTGATCGTAAGCAACAACAATAGATTTTGTATCTAAAAGCGCACCTTGCAATCTTCCGTAAGGGCAAGCTATAATACACACTTGTTCTCTGAACCATGCAAAAACAAAATAAAATACTGCCGTAAAAATGATTAATGAAATAAGCGTACTTACATGACTAAAAGGACCTTCTGTTATATATTGAATGAGTTTATCACTTCCAATTAAATAGGCTAAAAACACATTAGCAATAATGAAAGAGATGATAAGAAATATGAATAATTTTAATCCCTTTTTTCTAATTTTTTCTGCGCTCCAAGGTTGTTTTGACAAACGAATTTGTTTTCCTCTATCGCCCTCAATCCAATATTCAATTCTACGAAAAACCATTTCCATGAAAATGGTTTGTGGACAAATCCATCCACAGAATATACGACCAAAAGCTACGGTAAAGAGTGTGATGAAAATAACACCAATAATCATTGAAACGACAAACAAATGAAAGTCTTGTGGCCAAAACGGGAATCCAAAAATATTAAAACGACGCTCTAATACATTGAACATTAAAAACTGGTTCCCATCTATTTTTATAAAAGGAGAAAGTAATAAAAAAGCAAGTAACCCATAACTTACCCATTTACGGTATTTATAAAATTTTCCGCTGGGTTTTTTTGGAAATACCCAGGCACGTTTACCTTCTTCGGTAATAGTGCCAATAGAATCTCTGAATATTTCGTTATCTGGGGTTTCCACTTTTGCTGCTTTTGTCTTAATTAACTAGTTTTATTTTAATCATTTTCAATATATTTTCGAGATCATTCTTAGTTTGTACCTCTAGCTGAATGGTTCTACCTTCCATATATTTTTTTGCGTCATACAAATTTTTCTTTATCGAATCTGGTAAGTCACTATTAAATATCAAATCAGTGGCTTTATCTCCAAATGTAAATGCTATTCGAAAATATTTATCACATGGAACAACAAATAGTACATTGCGATTTTTGGTAAACATTTTTAGAATCCAACCAGATTTCTTGTTATAAAATTTCCATTCAGGTCTAAAATTCCCGTAATTATTCTCTATGAAAGCACTTATTTTATCTAAATATATCTTTGTGCTAGCCAAATCATAAATTAGCATTTTATCATTAGGTTCAACCAACTTGTCATTGTAAATACTAGCAGACATATTTCTATACTTTAAAACAAGAGTTATATTTCTTTTTTTTATTGAGATTCTATTCAGTAGTTGCTTCAGGATTTTCATCTACTCATATATCATCTTCTGGTGCTTTTGGGTTTGTCGGCGTAGTGGGTTTTTAGACCTGTCAGGTTTTTAAAACCTGACAGGTCTTCCAACTTAGTTTAGTTTAGTTTAGTTTGTGTTGAATCTGTTATAATTTCCTGAATCGTTTCCGTTGATACTTCTACATTTTCATCCACCCAAATGTCGCCTTCTGGAGCTTTTGGGTTTGCTGGTGTTGTGCCTTGTAATGTTAAAACATAACTTGATACTTGTGCAATTTGTAAAGGCTTTAATTGTTGTTTCCATGCAATCATACCTTTACCAGAACGCCCACCTTCAGAAACGGTTTTAAAAACATTTTTAATACCACCACCTAAAATCCAGTTCGGATCTGTTAAGTTTGGACCAATACCACCGCCACCATCTGCCATATGACAAGCAACACAGGTGGTTTCAAAAATGTCTTTACCAGCTTTTAAATCGGCAGCTTCAGTAAGAACTGTAACAGTATTTATATCTACTAAATCTTTAGCAGTTTTTTTGTAAGCTTCAATAGCAGTTCTTGCTTCGGCTAATTCTGTTTCTAATTCATCAATTTGAGTATCTCCATTAAAAACGTGATATTTCAATAGATAAACGGCTGCAAAAACAATAGAGATATAAAAACCATATAGCCACCAAGGCGGAAGATTGTTATCCAGCTCTTTGATACCATCGTAATTGTGGTCTAAAATAATTTCACCTTCTTCTTCAAGAGGTTTTTGCCCAAGAAGTTTTGTGTAGGTGTTTTTTAACCAAGTAAATTGATATTGCTTTTCTTTTTCTTCTAAAAACCTTGCTTTGGCTTCTTCGTCTAATCTATGAAGCATCACATTTTCTAAAGCACCAACTATGGCTTCAATAGCGATTAAGATAAGAAGTACTAGCAATAAGAATAATGAAACGGTAGGGTATTCTATAAATGCAGGTTTATCTCCTGAATCTATAAAGAACTCAACAGCTCCGAAAATAATAAAGAATACTACAGGAACTCGTATCCAAGATGGGATTAATTTTTTCATTTGATGGTTTTTTTATTGTTTTTTAATGGACAAATGTAACCTCCGGTTCTATTCAGTTGTAAATTCATATTTTGAATAGCCGGTTTCATGATATATCATCGTTTTGGTTGTCTAATGGAATATTACTTACGGTTTTTATATAGTCTTTTTTAGCGGTAACGACCCACCAAAAAAGGGCTACGAAAAAGATGAAAAAGATGAGCAAAGAAATCATCGGATAAATCTCGATGCCTATAATACTCTCCATATGGTTTTTTACAAATTTTAACATGCTTGTTAGTTTTTGATGGTTATTGTTGTGCTGTTTCTACTTTAATATCGGTTCCTAAACGTTGTAGATAGGCTATAAGAGCTACAATTTCTCTATTTTTCATTTCGATAAAGTCTTCGCCATTATCGGAAGCATATTTCTTATCGGCTTCATAAGTTTTGGCAAAATCAGGATCTGTATAAAGATTTTGTTCTATTTGTGCACCCTGTGCTAGCATATCTTTCTGAGCATTGGTGATGTCTTCTTCTGTATAAGGAACTCCTAATGATACCATAGCTTCCATTTTAGCTTCTGTCATCGATTTATCCAATTTACTGCTGCTACCAGTTATCAACCAAGGATAACGAGGCATAATGGAGCCAGATGATGTACTTTGCGGATCGTACATATGGTTAAAGTGCCAATTATCTGAATATTTACCACCTATTCTATGTAAGTCTGGCCCAGTACGTTTACTTCCCCAAAGGAAAGGATGATCGTAAACAAATTCCCCTGCTTTTGAGTATTCGCCATAGCGTTCTACTTCACTTCTAAAAGGTCGAATCATTTGTGAATGACAACCCACACAACCCTCACGGATATAAATATCACGTCCTTCTAATTCTAAAGGTGTATATGGTTTTACACTGGCTATGGTTGGAATATTAGATTTTACCATAATGGTTGGTACAATTTGAATAATACCACCAATTAGAATAGCAACAGTCGCTAAAAGTGTTAATTGGACAGGTCTGCGTTCTAACCAAGTGTGCCATCCTTCATTAGCAGTACGTCTTTTAGTAACACGTTCTAGAGCTGGTGCTTCAGCTAACTCATTTTCAACTTTGCTACCTTGTCTAATAGTTACAATAACATTGTAAACCATAATTAACATACCTGTAAGGAATAGTGCTCCTCCAATAGCACGCATCCAATACATAGGCATTATTTCTGTTACGGTTTCTAAGAAGTTACCATAAACTAAAGTACCGTCTGGATTGAATTGTTTCCACATACTTGCTTGTGTAAATCCAGCAACATATAATGGTAAAGCATACATGATGATACCAAGTGTACCAATCCAAAAATGTAGATTGGCTAATCCGATTGAGAATAGTTTTGTTTTAAAAAGCCTAGGCACTAACCAGTATATCATACCAAAGGTTAGGAAACCGTTCCATGCTAGAGCACCTACGTGTACGTGTGCAATAATCCAATCCGTAAAGTGGGCAATCGCATTAACGTTTTTAAGTGATAGGGTAGGTCCTTCAAAGGTTGCCATACCATAACCAGTAATGGCTATTACCATAAATTTTAAAACAGGGTCTGTACGTACTTTGTCCCAAGCACCTCTAAGCGTTAAAAGCCCATTTATCATACCACCCCAAGATGGCATTAATAACATGACTGAAAATGCCACACCTAAGTTTTGTGCCCATTCTGGTAACGCTGTATATAATAGGTGATGAGGCCCTGCCCAGATGTATATAAAGATTAATGACCAAAAATGAACAATAGATAATCTATATGAATATACAGGTCGGTTAGCCGCTTTAGGTATAAAATAATACATGAGTCCTAAAAATGGTGTGGTTAAAAAGAATGCTACAGCATTATGTCCATACCACCATTGTACCAAGGCATCTTGTACACCTGCATACACCGAGTAACTTTTTAAAGCACTAACCGGTAATTCTAAACTATTAAAAATGTGAAGTACAGCTACAGTAACAAAAGTTGCTATATAGAACCAGATAGCAACATATAAATGGCGCTGTCTTCTTTTTAGAATTGTACCAATTAAATTCCATCCAAAAACAACCCAAATAAGTGCAATGGCAATATCAAACGGCCATTCCAATTCGGCATATTCTTTAGATGTTGTGTAACCTAAAGGCAATGTGATTGCTGCACCTACTATAATAAGTTGCCAACCCCAAAAGTTGATTTTACTTAAGGTGTCATTAAACATTCTAGCTTTTAACAGACGTTGTGTAGAATAATAAACTCCTGCAAAAATAGCATTACCAACAAAAGCAAAAATTACGGCATTGGTATGCAAAGGTCTTAATCTACCAAAACTAAGCCATGAAATACCATCGGTAAGATTAGGAAATAAAAACATAAATGCCAGTAGTAAGCCTACCAACATGCCCACAACGCCCCAAAGCATCGTGGCGTATATGAAATTTTTAACGATCTTATTATCGTAATGAAATTGCTGCATTTTCATAAGTTATTGTTTAATTGATTTTCATATATCTTATGCAATCGCCAAGTTGAGATAGTTTTTTTACCAGTTTTTGTGGTAGCGATTTCATAACTATAGTTTAATCCTTTTTGGTTAGTATTGTTTTATTGGAATTGTCTTTAACGAGTTCGTCTTCAAATAACATTCTTACAGAAGGTGTATAACTATCATCATACTGTCCTTTTTTTACAGCTACAATAAAGGCTATAAAGAAACCAACAGCTACAATAATGCTTATAGCTAATAAAATATAAATAACACTCATACCTACTTGAAGTTATGGTTCAAAATTACTGTCATACTTATTGTTAAAAAATGACATTTGTCATGTTTCATGTTCTTTATTATGTGTTTTGGAACCCTCTGAGTTTTTCTTTTGAAAAACTCACATCCCTTTTTAAAGGGAGAAACAAGTCCCATTTATATTTCTCAACACATCTCTTTTTATTTTTCAGTACATCTCCGCGAAAACTCAGTGAGCCTCTGCGTAACAATTTTTTTAATTCATTATTCTGAAAACATAACTATTTGTGTATTCTCTGCTAATTTTTATTTCAATTTCCTACCCACCATATTCGTTGCAACAGTTGTAAACACGACAATGCTAATGGAACTAAGTGGCATTAGTATAGCGGCTACAACAGGTGCTAACTGACCGGTTACGGCAAAATAAAGTCCAATACTATTGTATATGAATGAGAGTAAAAAACTCCATTTAATAATGTTTATAGCAGATTTGGATATTTTTATATAATTAAATAATTGGTTGAATTTTGAGGCATCTAAAATAGCATCACAGGCTGGAGAAAAGACATTCACATTTTCTGAAATAGCTATACCAACATTACTTTGTGCTAATGCGCCAGCATCGTTTAATCCATCACCGACCATGAGTACATTAGCGCCTTCATTTTGATGGTATTTGATGTATTCTAATTTGTCTTCTGGTTTCTGATTGAAAAGTAACTTCGTTTTAGTAGGAAGTAGCTTTGTTAGATTATCTCTTTCGCCGGCATTATCACCAGAAAGAATCACCAGATCATATTCTTTTTTAAGGGTATTAAATAATTGAGAAATTCCTTTTCTGTAGGCATTGTAGAATGTAAACTTACCCTTGTATTTATTATTTGTGCTTACGTGAACTGTGGTGTTCAATGTTGAAGTATCACTTCTATGACCAACAAAAGAGGCAGACCCTAATTTTATATTATGATTTTTGTGTTTTGCCTCGATCCCTTTTCCTGAAAATTCTTCATAGGTGTCTAAAGTGAGAATATCATGCTTGTTTAAGATGTTATATAAGGATCTGCTTAATGGATGGTTAGATCCTCGTAATGTGCTCTTTAATAGGGTTTCTTCATCTAAAGAAAGTTTAGAACCTTCATAATTTATAGCCGTTTCTTTATTAGCAGTTATAGTACCAGTTTTATCAAAAATGATAGTGTTTATTTTTGCCAATTGCTCAATGACACTGGCATTTTTTAAATAGAATTTTTTCTTTCCTAGAATTCGTAATATGTTTCCAAAAGTGAAAGGAGCCGATAGGGCAATGGCACACGGACATGCAATGATTAATACCGAAGTAAACACATTTAACGCTTTACTGGAGTCTGTCAATAACCAAAATGAAGTGGCTATTAATGCGATTAATAAAATGACAATTGTGAAGCGTTTACTAATACTATTGGTAATATTTGTAAACGATAGTTCTTTATCTTTTTTAAATACATCGTTACTCCAAAGCTGTGTTAGATAACTTTGCTCAACGGATTTTAATACATCAACTTCAATACTACCGTCTAACTGTTTGCCTCCTGCAAATAATTTATCGCCTGATTGTTTTGATACTGTTTTAGATTCACCTGTTACAAAGCTATAATCTATACGTGCGGTTCCTTTTATTAAAATACAGTCTACAGGAATGAGTTCCTCGTTTCTAATGAGTAATCGGTCACCTTTTTCGATATCATAGACTTGTATAGATTCTTCAGTACCTTCAGAGGTTATTTTTGTAATTCCGATAGGAAAGTACGATTTGTAATCGCGTTCAAAAGATAAAAAAGCATATGTTTTTTGTTGGAAAAACTTACCTAGCAATAAAAAAAAGATGAGCCCTGTTAAACTATCAAAAAAGCCAGAACCTGTATCGAAAATGATTTCAGCAGAACTTCTCACAAACAATACTAAAACGCCTAAGGCAATAGGAACATCAATATTTAAAATTTTAGATCGAAGCCCCTTAAATGCAGAAATAAAATAATCTTGAGCTGAATAAAAAACAACAGGAAGCGAAAAGAAAAACATGAGCCATCTAAATAGCTGCTTGTATTTTTCTATCCAAAAACCGTCTACTTGAAAATATTCAGGAAACGATAAAAACATGACATTTCCAAAAGCAAAGCCAGCAATTCCTAATTTATATATTAAGGATCTATCCACATGTTTTTTACCAACACTATAATCGTCTAAACTTATAAAGGGTTCGTAACCAATGCTACTTAATAATATTACGAGGTTTTTTAATGTAAGTGATTTGCTATTAAAAGTGACTCGTACATTTTTTTTACCAAAATTGACAATGGAGGTACTTATAGATAAATTTAGTTTGTTTAAGTTTTCTAAAATCCAAATACAGGAGCTACAATGAATATGTGGAATATATAGCGTAACTATTTGGGTGTTGTCGTTATTAAACTCCAGTAATTGTTCTACAATTTTTACATTATCTAAAAAATTGTATTTGCCTTCAACATCTTTGGGAGTTGCTCCAGGAGCTTGTTGTAAATCGTAGTAACAGGTTAAATCGTTTACAGAAAAAATTTCATAAACAGTTTTACAACCATTACAACAAAATGACTTATCGTCGAATACAATTGTAGAGGATGTAGCATCTAACCCACAATGAAAACATGTGTCGTTGCCCATTTTTATTTGCTCATTTATACCTAATGCAAAGGTTGTGACTTAATGATTATTTTAATATGATAATTGTCATGTTTTCTTTACTTTTACATACTTAGTTATTAATTATTATGGGCAAGTGCGAACAATGTATCATTAAACAGTTTAATTCTCTTAAGTCTTTGACTAAAGATGAGTTAGTGCGTATTTCTAATTGTAAAACCTCTCACACTATAAAAAAGGGGACTGTCATTTTTGAAGAAGGGGATGCTATAAATGGCGTTTATTGTATTAAAGATGGCATTTGTAAACTTTCTAAATTAAGTGAAAACGGTAAAGATCAAATAGTGAAAATGGTTGTTAAAGGCCAATTATTGGGGCAGCGTTCTCTTGTAAGTGACGAGAATTCAAATTTACAGGCAACAGCTTTAAATGATATGGAGGTTTGTTTTATTCCTAAAAGTGAAATCATTGCAGATCTTCAAAAGAACCCAAAATTTTCATTTGATATATTGAAAGATATGGCACATGATTTAAAGGAAGCCGATGATATTATAGTTAATATGGCTCAAAAATCAGTGAGGCAACGATTAGCAGAAGCTTTAATATATATCC
This sequence comes from Flavivirga rizhaonensis, assembly GCF_004791695.1. GTDB lineage: Bacteria > Bacteroidota > Bacteroidia > Flavobacteriales > Flavobacteriaceae > Flavivirga > Flavivirga rizhaonensis. The sequence goes on from NZ_SRSO01000011.1 coordinate 12,596, forward strand.
ACAATAGTTTTGGTGTTAATCCGGATGGTACACTTAGTGTTTTGTTATCTCGTGAAGATTTTGCCAATATAGTTGGTACTGCCACTGAATCGGCGATACGGGTTTTATCTCAATTTAAAAAAGAAGGTCTTATTTCTACTATTGGTAAGCAGATAAAGATTGAAAGTATAGAAGGTTTAAAACGTATTGAATAATTATTTATAAAGTTATACAAAAGAAGCTGTCTCAAAAGGTAAATAAAAATTTAATGCCTGGGAGCGCAATCGAAACCTCCTTATTTAACGAAGTATTTTAGTTCTCGACTGCGCTCGAACGGACAAAATTAGACTTTTCAGAGCGTTTTTATTTAACGTCAGTTCGATTTAATTTTTTTTATAAAAAATAATATTAAATCAATGATTTTCAAGTGTTTGTCATTTCGACAGAGCGAAGCATGAGTGACGAGAAATCTCATAAGGATGGGGTTCCTCCTCAATAGCTGCTACGCTATATACGTTCAAGTAAAATATATTTTACCCTCCGTAACGTTCGGAATGACATAGTTTCTTTATTAAAACAATTAAACAACTGATTGTTAAGTTTTAATATATCGAGCTCACGTTATTTAGCTTGCGTTTTCTACTTCTATTTCTTTTGCAGGAATTTCACCATCTATAGGAGCATTTTCTTTTTTAAGATAAGTGTCTAAAAATTTGAGAATGCTACTGTAAGCTTCAATTTGATTTTCTTTTTTCACAAAGCCATGACCTTCATCTTCGAATAAAACGTATTCTACAGGAATACCATTTTTACGAACACCAGCTACAATTTCATCAGATTCTACTTGTAAAACTCTAGGGTCTTTAGCACCTTGTAAAACAATCAAAGGTTTGGTTACTTTATCGGTATGGAATAGGGGAGATATTTTACGCAATCTTACTGAGTCTGCTGTATGCGGATTTCCCAATTCTTTGTAAAGAGCCTCTTTAAAAGATTCCCACCATGGCGGAATGCTTTTAAGTGTGCGTAGCCAGTTTGTAACCCCAAATATATTAACTCCTACAGCAAATTCCTCTGGCGTATAAGTCAATGCAGCCATCGTCATATATCCGCCATAAGACCCACCCATAATACCAATTTTACTAGTATCAATTTGTGGCTGTGAGGCTAACCAATTTTTACCTTCTACACAATCTTGTAAATCTTTTTCTCCATGATTGAGATCATCCATTTGGAAAAACGTTTTACCGTACCCACTACTTCCACGATTATTTACCGCTAGAACGGCATAACCATGATTAACAAGGTATTGTGTTAAAGAATTAAAATTTTGTCTGCTTTGCCCTCCAGGTCCACCATGCACTAAAACTAGGGCAGGAACTTTCTCTTCAGCCGATGCCTGATGTGGTAAATAATAAATCGCAGGAATTTCTACACCATCAAAAGACTTATATCTGATTACTTTAGCTGTTACTAAATGGTTGGCGTCAATGTCTTTATTGAGGACATCTGTAAGTTGATGTAGTTCTTTAGAGGCAAGGTTGTATGTGAATAAATTTGATGGACTATTGGAACCTCCAACATACATACGCATCATGGTTTCGTCTCTAGATATTCCCACACTGGTTATACTACCGTTTTGAAAATCGGGAAGCTCTAGGTTTTTGCCTGAAGCCATATCCATTATTTCTATGACGTTTTTAGCATCTTCGTTTATAAAGCTTACCATGTATTTTTCATTATGAGTAAAATAAATACCGCTTACATCCCAAGATTTTTCTAAAACTTTTTCCCTCTCACCTGTAGCAATATTATATTTCATAACATATGAAAACTCGGCGCCATCATCTGTCGTATAATAAAGTGTTTTGCTGTCTAAAGAGAAATCTTCAGCAGAATTACTACTTTGATTTTCGTTAACTTTAGTAAGCGATTTATCTGTTCTATTATAGATAAAAATATCACTATCGTTTGTGTTAATGGTTTTGCTTAGAGCCAAGAGATTTTTATCACTAGAAATAACATTAAAGCTATAGCCTTCATCATTTTGATAAATGAGTTCAGAAGACATGTTCTCAACGTTCATTTCATAAACATCCATATAACGCTTGTCTCTTTTATTAGAACCGTAAGTAAAGCTTTTTCCATCGTGAGACCACCCATAAAAAGAAGCTCTAGCGCCTTCATCTGGTGTTAGTTCTGTAATAGTGCCGTCAATGTCTCGTAAATATATATGATAAATTTCATCGCCATTACCATCGGCTCTATACAACATGCGCTCATCATTTGGAAAATAAGAAATGCCAAAAACAGATGAAGAATCTGATGCCGTTATAGGCGTAAAGTCACCACCACTAGATGGAACTGTGTACATGTTATAAATTCCAGATCGATTACTGGAAACTAATAATTTTGATTTGTCTGGAGAAAAACTTCCTCCACTTACAGCTTCATTATCCATGAACTGTTCAATCGTGTACTCTTTTAAATTAAGAGCGACTTCTTTTGTTTGTTTTTCTTTTTTACAAGAGATAAACAAAACCAAAAGGACTAAGGTTACCAGTTTATTCATAATTTAATTGATTTTAAATGATTTCACATCTTTGAAAGGAGAGAGTTTTATGTTTTCAATCGAATTTTTGTAGGTTTTCCAGTCTTCAATAAAAAAAGCATTTGTTTTATTAAGCCCAATTTTTAAAGCGTCTTTTGCATGTTTTATAAGTGTGGTTTCTGTTGTAGTTAATCCATTTTGTCTGGATCGAACATAACTATTTGCTGAATTAATACGCTGATTAATATTAACTTCCGGATTACGCGTTATACCTTGTCTTTTATCTTCTTTTCCTAAAAACAGATCAATAATATCGTCAATTTTTTTAGTAATATCTTTTGAAGCTTTTATTTGATCTTTATATAATTTTTCATCTAATTTTTTCAATTCAGATTGATATTTTTTAGCAATTTGTTTACTTTCTACTAGTTGTTTTACAGCATCAGCCATAGTTTGTATCATGCTTTCAATATCTTTTGAAGCATGATAGACCTCATTGATTGCGTTATCAGATTTATTTAAACGCGGATCACTCTTTACTGTAATCATTTCTTCTGAGGTTTGGTCTCCAAAAGTTAATACTATTTTATAAGTCCCAGGTTTTACTCTGGTGCCTCCTGGTTCATTTTTATTTTTATTAATTTTTCGAGAGGCCCTTTGTGGCCCTTTTTCATCCATGTACCAGGTCCATTTATGCAGCCCTGTTTCTTTAGGTGCTTTTCGTTTTAATGTTCTTATTAAACGCTCTCCATCATAAATTTTCATAGTTAGAGAATCCCACTTGACCTGAACTTGATTCAGGTTCTCATCAATTGTCTCATCCTCTTTTTCGCCATCTTCAACCTCGTTCTTCTTTTCATCAGACGACTCTTTTTTATCAATGGTTACGTAATAGGAAATTAATGCACCAGATTTTCTGTTTTTGCCATGATATATGGCATCTCCACCAAAGCGAGTTCCTGTTGGTTGTTGATAGGCTGCCAAGTATGCTGTAGAAGGTTGAAATAATTCTAGTTTTTGATCAAGGATTTTCTGGTTTTCAGCAATGGCCCGCAATGGACGTATATCGTCTAAAACCCATGCCGCACGACCAAAAGTTCCAATAATTAAATCATGTTCGCGAGGGTGGATAATTAAATCTTTTATAGGAACAGTAGGAAAGCCTTCCGTCCATTTTGTCCATATATTACCAGCATCAAGTGATATGTATAAACCATCATCTGTTCCTAAAAATAAAAGGTTTGGGTTTTCAATATCTTCTACAATTGATAATGTATAGCTTTTTACATCTTTATCATCTACAATGCGTTGCCACGTTTTTCCGTAGTTTTTAGTTCTGTAAGCGTAAGGGGTGTAGTTAAAGCGCCTGTAATCATTTGCTATTAAAAGCGCTTCACCTTTATTTTTATTGGATGCTTTTATTTGAGGAATCCAACTTCCAGAAGGTAAGTCCTTAATGTTTTTTGTAACATCTGTATACGTTTGTCCGCCATTTTGAGTAATATGCACACGACCATCATCTGTACCAATCCAAAGCATATCTTTTTCTAAAGGAGAAGGTTCAATAACTAAAATAGTACAGTGATTTTCTGCTCCAGTGGCATCTAAAGTTAGACCACCACTTTCGCTTTGTTTTTGTTTTTCGGGATCATTTGTTGTTAAATCTTCAGAGATAACGGTCCATGTTAAGCCTTTGTCGGTAGATTTATGAACAAATTGACTTCCAAAATACAAGGTACTGGAATCAAATTAAACCTAAGTTTTATTTCGGCATCAGGATGTGTCGGTTTTACAGTATAATTATTTCCGGTTTCAGAATCATATCTGCTTACATAACCTTGTTGACTCATAGACCAGCCAAAACGGGAATCCTCTTTGTCGGGAACTACATCAAAACCATCGCCAAAACTTATTTCCTGCCAGTAAGAATTTCTAATACCTTGCGAGCGCCATACATAAGCAGGACCTTTCCAGGATCCATTGTCTTGCATACCTCCATACACGTTATATGGTATGTCATTATCTACGTTAATATGATAAAATTGTGCTACAGGTAAGTTTCCAATGAATCGCCAGGTCTTACCACCATCTTTAGTGATATTTAATCCGCCATCATTACCATCTATCATAAAATTACCATTGGTAGGGTGTATCCACCAAGCATGATGATCTGGATGAATACCATTGTCTGCACCATAAGCAGGCATAAGCTGCGAGAAATTTTTTCCGCCGTCCTGACTAACGTTTACGTAAGTGTATATACTGAAAACACGATTTTCATTTTGAGGGTCTACGTAGATTTCAGAATAATAAAAAGGACGATTACCAATACCGCTTTTATCATTTACTTTTTTCCATTTAAATCCGCCGTCTTCACTTTTATATAACGCATTTTTTTTAGCTTCAACCAGCGCATAAATAATATTAGGTTTATTTGCAGCAATGGCAACACCTATACGCCCTAAGTTTCCTTTTGGTAAACCATCTTCATCAGTTAGTTTTTTCCAGGTTTCACCACCATCGTGCGTTATATGTAAACCAGAACCTTCACCACCAGAGTTGAAAAACCAAGGGTCACGTTTATGTTCCCACATCGCAGCAATGAGTTTATTAGGATTTGTAGGATCCATAACTAAATCTGCAGCTCCAGTTTTATTGTTAACAAACAATATTTTATTCCAGGTTTTGCCACCATCTGTTGTTTTATAAACCCCGCGTTCTGGATGCACGCCCCATGGCGAACCAATTGCAGCAACATAGACAGTATTAGGGCTCGTTGGATCTATAACGATACGATGTATATGGCGTGTCTCCTCTAAACCCATTGATTTCCAGTTTTTTCCGCCATCCAATGATTTGTATATACCATAGCCACCATTTAAACTATTTCTCGGATTACCTTCACCAGTTCCAGCCCAAATAACACTTGGATTAGATTGTTGAATGGCAATGGCTCCAATTGAAGCAGTAACTTCTTTATCGAAAATAGGTTGCCATTTAATGCCTCCCGACGTAGATTTCCATAAGCCACCCGAAGCGGTTCCTACATATATAATATCTGGATTAGAATTTACAACATCAATGGCTGTAACACGACCAGACATACCGCCAGGACCAATATTACGAGGTTGCATGCTTTTTAATAAATCCATTGATAATTCTTGGCTAAATAGAGGCGTTATTACTAGAAAAAGTAACAACAGAGGAAGTTTCTTCATTGTTTAAATTTTATTCGCTCTAAAATAGTGAAAACTTATCATAGCATTAATTAAATAAATGTTAATGCTTTTAACATATAACTTAATTGTAGTATTTTTATAAAGCTATGACAAATGATAAAAAATCAAGAAAAGGATTTGTATTTAAACGATATGAAACGCCTTATCGATCTCCTTTTGATAAAATTTTTGAAATCTTCAAAGAGCTTATTACATACACTTCGGGCGATTTTGATGAAGCTATTGACTGGTTAAGAGAATTAGATAAGGAGTATAAACTTACTACTAACGACTATTCTATCGATGATTTTATAGAAGACTTAAAAAAGAAAGGCTATATAAGAGAAGAAATAGATCCCGATGGTAATAACGGTGGTATGGCAATTACAGCAAAAACAGAACGTGCTATTCGTCAGCAAGCATTAGATCATATCTTTGGGAAGATTAAGCGTAGTGGACAAGGAAATCACAAAAGTAAGGGGATAGGAGCTGGAGATGAGCATACAGGAGATTTTAGAAATTATCAATTTGGTGATGCTTTAGATAAAGTATCTATGACCGAAAGTCTAAAAAATGCTCAGATTAATCATGGTATCGGAGATTTTAATTTATCTGAAGAAGATTTAGTAGTTGAAGAAACACTTCATAAATCACAAATGAGTACTGTGCTAATGATTGATATTAGCCACAGTATGATTCTTTATGGAGAAGATCGAATTACGCCTGCTAAAAGAGTCGCTATGGCATTGGCTGAATTGATTACGACACGTTATCCAAAAGACACTTTGGATATTTTAGTTTTTGGAAATGATGCGTGGCAGATAGAAATTAAAGATTTACCTTATTTAAATGTAGGACCATATCATACCAATACCGTTGCAGGTTTAGAACTCGCAATGGATTTACTCCGAAGAAAAAGAAATACTAATAAGCAAATTTTTATGATCACCGATGGAAAGCCAAGTTGCTTGCGTTTGCCAGATGGTGAGTATTACAAGAACAGTAATGGTTTAGATAAACATATTGTAAATAAATGTTATGCCATGGCACAACAAGCTAGACGTTTGCATATTCCTATTACAACATTTATGATTGCCCAAGACAATTATTTAATGCAATTTGTAAGAGAGTTTACTTATGCGAACCAAGGGAAAGCATTTTATACAGGATTGAAAGGATTGGGTGAAATGATTTTTGAAGATTACGAAACGAATAGAAAAAAACGTATTAAGGGGTAGTTAAAAATACAAATTGAACTTGTTCCTCACTTATTTTTTAAGGGAGGTGGATTCCGATTATTATCGGAATTCGGAGGGTTTAAAAGATATAATAATGAAACAAAAGATACATTCATTAAAACATTTAAAAGAAAAAAGATCAGAATTAAGGCAGTCTTTAACTCCAGCCGAAGCTTTTTTATGGAAACATTTAAAAGCAAGACAATTTGAGGGGAGAAGGTTTAATAGACAGCACAGCATAAAAAATTATATAGTTGATTTTTATTGTGCTAAAGAAAAATTAATAATAGAACTAGACGGTGAAGTTCATAATAATGAAATCGCTCAAGAAAAAGATAGAAAACGAACAAAAACTTTGGAAGAACTAGGGTATAATGTAATTAGGTTTGAAAATAAAATGGTGTTTGAAAATTTAGCATCTGTTTTTATGGAGATAAAAGCTAATTTTAAATAAAACTCCTCCTTCTTCCGATTTAAAAAATCGAAATTCATCTCCTCTTTAATTAAAGAGGAGAGTATTATAATTGAACTATAGAGTTGATAGGAAAAGCATATTAGATAGAGGCAGTTAAAAATACAAATTGAACTTCTTCCTCCCTTTCAAAAAGGGAGGTGGATTTTTCAAAGAAAATTAGGAAGGTTAAAAAACATGATACTAAAAACACACATATAAGTTTTAGTATTAAATAATAAGGATTGGAATAGAAATTAGATAAAATAATATAAAGGAAGTTAGAATATAGAACATAGAAAGTGGATATAGTAATTTAAGTCTATTTTCTATAATCTAAGATCTCATTTCTAAAAAAGAATGTATGAAAATAGAAAACATAAAAACACTAGGCGATTTAAAAAAAGCGGGGTATCAATCTAAATCTATTAAAGATGAATTGAGAGATAATCTAATTCAGAAAATAAAAAATAAAGAAACAACTTTTGAAGGAGTTCATGGTTATGAAAACACGGTAATTCCTGAGTTAGAACGTGCCATTTTATCACGTCATAATATTAATCTTTTAGGCTTAAGAGGACAGGCAAAAACACGTTTGGCTCGTTTAATGTTGAATTTATTGGACGAGTATATACCTTATGTTACAGGCTCTGAAATTAACGACGATCCGTTGCAACCAATTTCAAGATTTGCAATAGAATTGATAAAAGAAAAAGGAGATGATACACCGATTTCCTGGTTGCATAGAAGTGAACGTTTTGCAGAAAAATTGGCAACCCCAGATGTTACAGTAGCAGATATTATTGGTGATGTAGACCCTATTAAAGCTGCTAATTTAAAATTAAGTTATGCAGACGATAGAGTGATTCATTATGGGATGATACCTAGAGCAAATCGTTGTATTTTCGTAATTAACGAATTACCCGATTTACAGGCAAGAATTCAGGTAGCCCTATTCAATATTTTGCAAGAAGGAGATATTCAAATCAGAGGCTTTAAGCTACGTCTACCACTGGACATGCAATTTGTATTCACAGCTAACCCTGAAGATTATACTAACAGAGGAAGCATTGTAACGCCTTTAAAAGATAGAATAGGTTCTCAAATATTAACACATTACCCCGTAAATATTGAAACGGCTAGATTAATAACAGAACAAGAAGCTAAATTAGTGGAAGGGCAAAAACAAACCGTTTTAGTCCCAGATTTGGCCAGAGATTTATTAGAGCAAATTGTATTTGAAGCTCGCGAAAATGACTTTATTGATGCTAAAAGTGGCGTTAGTGCGCGATTGAGTATTACAGCCTTAGAGAACTTGCTAAGTACTGCCGAACGTAGAGCCCTGATATCGGGTGATAAAATCACGATGCTGCGCTTATCCGATTTTGTTGGTATTATTCCATCTATTACAGGAAAAGTGGAATTGGTTTACGAAGGTGAGCAGGAGGGAGCAGCTGTTGTTGCTTATAATTTAATAGGAGAAGCGGTTAAAAGTTTATTCAGCGAATTTTTTCCGAAGATTGAAAAGTTGAAAAAACAAGAAGATGAAAGCCCTTATGATGATATTGTATCTTGGTTTTTTAATCAGAAAAATGGTTTTGAGTTGTTAGATGATTTACGTGATAAAGAATATAGGAATTTATTAGATTCTATTATACCTTTAGATGATTTGTTAGGAGAATATCAACCTAATGTATCTAAACAAGACTGTTATTTTGTGAAAGAGTTTGTGCTTTGGGCATTAGTAGAATTTAAGCAGTTAAGTAAACAAAGATTTACTGAAGGCATTCAATTTAAAGACCCTTATGGGAGTTTTATAAGTGGGATTTAAAATAGAATTTATGACTCTATAAATCTATTTTATGGTTTAGTAACGTATATTCTAAACAAATACCTACTTATGAATAAACGTTATCCTACAATCGTTTACCTGTTACTTTTATTGATCAACTTTTCCAATGCTCAAATTTCCGAAGTGAATTTTTTGAATAGAGATTATGACTATGGCATACAGCCATCAAATATTCAAGCTAATGATTTATATGATGCCTATGTAGCATGGCGAAATGCTTTTGCAGTGCCATGTTCTAATGGAAGATATAGAATAAAATTTAGCACACCCACTGAAACAGTCTCAGAAGGAGTTGCATATGGTATGTTATTATCAGTTTATGCAAATGATAAAGAACTTTTTGATGGTCTATGGCTTTATTATCAAGATTTTTCAAATACCAATGGCGTTATGAATTGGAAAATTAATGGTTGTTCTAACGTTATTGGACAAAATGGTGCTACCGATGCAGAACTAGATGCAGCCATAGCCTTAATTGTTGCAGATAAACGTTGGGGGAACTCTGGTACTATAAATTATCAAGGTGATGCCCGGACTTTAATAAGTGCTATCAAAAATCATGAAGTAGAGGCTAACACGAATGTGTTAAAACCAGGGGATGCCTGGGGTGGAAGTGCTAATACAAATCCATCATACTTTGCAACAGGTTATTTTAGAGTATTTGGAGAATATACAAACGATATAATGTTTTGGAATGCCGTTGCCGATAAGTGTTATGATATTATTAATGCGAATTTGTCTAAAAATAATGCGATCCATAATTTAGTGTCAGATTGGTGCGAGGCAGATGGTGATTATTCTTCTATAGTCCCTTCGGCTCACGATCAAGGGAAATCATATTATTATGATGCAGCCAGAACACCATGGAGAATAGCGATAGATTATGTTTGGTATGGTAATTCTAAAGCATTAGATTATTCAGTATTATGTAATAATTTTGTTAACGCCATAGGTGGTTTTGATCAAATATATCCAGGGTATAATCAAGCTGGTGTAGCGATTAATATCAATTATAAAGATCCAGTGTTTACTGGTTCTTATGCTGTGGCAGGGATGTCTTCAAATACTCAAAGTTTTGTGAATAGTGGTTATACTGAATTAAAAGATCAATCTAAAAGTGATTATTTTAGTGCAACATTGAGGGCTATTTATATGTTCGCACTTTCGGGTAACACATACAATCCATTAGAAGAACCTGCTTTAGGTATTATTGAATTGGATGATATGCCTTTTGAAATATATCCTAACCCTGTTTCAGATCACTTATTTGTAAGTTTTAGAGTTCCAGAGCAGAGAACAATTAATCTGTTTTCAGTTAACGGAATTAAGTTGCTTGGTAAAACAGCTAATACTTCTGAAATAGAATTAGACATTTCTCACTTAAGTAGTGGCATTTATTTTTTAAATATAAATAAAGAAAGTTTTAAGATTGTTAAATTATAAATTTTCTAAATTAAGAACTCGTTTAAACTTTTTCTATTTCCTAAAAAATGGCCGAAATTTACCCATATTTTGTTACTTTTCTTATGCGTAGCTCTGCTATGCCTTGCAAAAAGTGCCTCATCTGAATAAATTTCATCTCATTTTCGGTTAAAAACAAAAAGTTTAAACGAGTTCTAATTCAACTTTTAATATTTTTAGCACATAGTTCAATAATTTGATCTATGCGTTTTTGTTTCTTCTCTTTTAGGTTTTATAAGTCTCCAAGCGCTTCTTGGTTGAATATTAAATTAACTCGACGTAAACTTTATTAAAAACTCTTATATAATCCAATGAAATACAACTGTTTGTCATGTCGACGGAGCAAAGCATGAGTGACGAGATGAGGCTGTCTAAAAAGTGTCATTCTGAATGGAATGAAGAATCTCTTTAAAATATATGACTCTGATTATGAGTGAAATAAGATTCTTCGCGTTGCTCTGACAAGATTAACCACTTTTCAGACAGCCTCTCCTCCTCGTTCCTCGTCCTGAATGATATGATTTCTTCTTTAAAATCTTTTAAATATTTGATTATCAATTTATAATATACCGAACTGACGTAAAATTATAATGTAACTAAACCAAATAGTGTTTTATAAAAGGGTTTATACTTTGAGCCTTAGTAGTGTTTAAGCAGTTAAGTATACAAAAGCTTACTAAGAGTATTCTGTTTAAAGATCCTTATAGAAATTCTATAAATGGCATATAAAACCAGGTTTATTACGAATTAAGATCTGATTAGTAGATCAATGACGTATATAAGATAACGAAAATAGCTCCACTATGAAAAAACGTTATCCTACTACCGTTTGTTTGTTACTATTACTTGTGAGTTTTTCCAGTGCTCAAATTTCAGAAGTAAACTTTTTAAACAGAGATTCAACATTTACAGGTGCTTATTCTACTATGGGTACGACTTCAAATACTAAAAGTTTTGTAGATAATAGTAATACTTATAATCCATTAAAAAAATCTTCTTTAAGTGTTACTGAATTGGAAGATGTCTCTTTTGAAACAGGTATTAATTCAGTTCAATATTACTTATTTATAAGTTTTAGAGTTAGCGAACAGAGAACAATTAATTTATTTTCAATAAACGGTAATAAGGTGCTAAGTAAAACAGTAAATACTTCTGAAATAGAATTAGATATTAGCCACTTAAGTAATGGTCTTTACTTTTTGAATATAGACAAGGAGAATTTTAAGATTATAAAACTATAGTTTTACCAATTCCCTCTATCTTTTATATTAGCTTCACATAGTCTAATAATTTCAACAATTCGTTTTTGCCTAGTTTCTTCTCTTTTGGCTTGATTTAACCAATACAAATAGTGTTTTTTGTAAGAAGGAGCAAAGTTGTTATAATTATTAAAGGCTGTTGGGTGTTTGTTAAATGCTAATTGTAGAGCTTCTGGAATAATACCTTTTTCAACAGCATCTAAAGCTGTCCAGCTACCATTTTTCTTTCCGATTTCAATAATTTTAAAACCACTTTCATGCATTAAATTATTGGCAGTTAGCTCTTTTACGTATCTTTTGTTTAATGCACTCCATATACTTTTTGGATTTCTTGGAGAAAAGCGTTGTCGACGTTTTCCATTACCCAAACTTTTTACAGTGGAATCAATCCAACCGTAGCAAAGAGCAACTTTTACAGCTTCTTCCCATCGCATGGAAGGTTCTTTATTCTCTACTTTATAAAAAATAAGATAAATACCTTTAGAAGTATCATGATTTTCGTGTAACCAATCCCGCCATTCGGTATCGGTTTTAAAATATAACTCGGCAACTTCCACTCTTATAGTTTTTTTACTTCAACATAAAAATCTTTATCCACTTCAAAAGATATGATTTTTAAATCGGATGATATCGTTTTCCAATCAGATTTCGGAAATAACCATTGGTTATTTCCATTAACGTTCACCTGAACAGGCATATCAAATTTATCAACAATATTTGCCCAACGATATTTTAATTCATTTTTTTCGATTGTATACTCAAGTGTTGGGACTTTTGTGGTTCTTAGATATTGATTGAAAAACGCCGTTAGATCAATCTCAGTTTTTTCACTCAAATAATCTTCAATTTGTTGTGTAGTAACCGTCTGATGAAAGAAATCTCTATTTAATCCGCGTAAAATTTGCCGCCATTTTTCATCATCTTCAATAAGTTGTCTAAGCGTGTGTAACATGTTTGCACCTTTAAAATACATGTCACCAGAACCTTTTTTATTAACATTATAATGTCCTATTAAAGGTCTATCATTTTGTATGTTTTTTCGCGTACCGATCACATACTCGGCTGATGCTTCTTTGCCATAATAGTAATCTAAAAACAAATTTTCAGAATAGCTTGTAAAGCTTTCATGTATCCACATGTCTGCTATGTCTTTATTGGTAATGTTATTTGCAAACCATTCATGTCCAGATTCATGCACAATAATAAAATCGAATTTTAGACCCCAACCTGTATCAGATAAATCACTACCTAAATACCCTTTTTTATAGCCATTTCCGTATGTAACAGAACTTTGATGCTCCATGCCTAAATAAGGTACTTCAACTAGCTTATAACTATCTGCATAAAACGGATACTGACCAAACCAATGCTCGAAGGCTTTCATCATTTTGGGAACATCTTTAAAATGTTCTTTGGCTTTTTCTAAATTATCTTTTAAAACATAATAGTTCAAGTCTAAATGACCTCCTTGTCCATTATAAACTTCAGAGAAATTAGTATAGTCACCAATATTTATATTGATTCCGTAATTATTTATTGGGCTTTTAACAAACCAACTATATGTTTTTGAATCGGTATATTGTTCAACACGCCTTAACCTACCATTAGAAACATTCATTAAGTTTTTAGGAACATTCACACTAATAAGCATACTGTCTACTTCATCGTACATATGATCTTTACAAGGCCACCACACACTAGCACCTAACCCCTGACAAGACGATGCAACAAAATGATTGCCATTTGGATCTCTTTTCCATGAAATACCGCCATCCCAAGGTGCTCTAACTGCCTCTCTTGGATAACCTTCATAATGAACTTCAATGAAATTTACGTTTCCTATTTCTTGTTTTTCAATAAGATTTATAAAATGCGCATTGCCGTCATGGGTTATTTTTAATTCTGTACCGTTCTGAATGGCTTTAGTAAGGTTTAGAGGTGTTTGCAAATCAATTTGCATAACAGAAAAATCCTTTAAAACGGTATATTGAATCGTATTTTTTCCCGAAATAAATTTTTTATCTGGGTCAACTTTAATATCTAAATGGTAATAGTTTAAATCCCACCAAGAACGTTCAGGAGTTATAGAACCTCGTAGAGTGTCTTGTCTGGTGAAATTATTTTTCTCTGAAAGTAATCCCTGAGCGTTTATGGAAACACATGAAATTACTAAGAGAATACATAATAAATATAAACGATAGGTCATAGTTTTATCTTTCTTCAAAATTAAATAAAAAGGTTCTTAAGGATTTGTTAATATTTATATGCAGCTTAATCTCTAAAGACTTTATTAGGAAATACAACAACGCTTTCAAAACCGTTTTCACCAACTGAAGCTATTCCGAAAAAATAATTATCAATAACAATACCATCTAATGTGAATTCCGAGACATCTCCAACATATCTACTATAATCCCAGGTAGGTGAGGTGGTATTTCTCCAGTAAATTTTGTAGCCTATAGCCCCATCAACTTTATCCCATTTAAATTTTACCGATGGTTCTACAATACCTCCAATAGCTACATTTTTTGGTGCTGGGGGAGCAGTAGCTAAACTGGCCATATTGATGGCATTCACTGCGGTGAGTTTTTTTGCATAACCAAAATTTACATACTCAATAACATCACCATATTTTATACCATTTTCTTCACGAATATCTTGATGTTGCTGTGTGTAGTTTTCATGAGCTTCCATAATACGAATACCTGCATATCCCAAATCATTAAAAGGACGGTGATGTCCACCACGACCAAACCTATCAAGCCTATAAACCATCATAGGATTCATCTCTGGCATATATATTTTTGTGGTTTTATAGACATAGCGTGCTAATTGACGAGAAATACCATCAACTTCTCCACCATAAAACCGACGTAGTGTTCTTTGACGTTCTGTTTCATTAGGAGGGACAGGTTCTGAAAATATTCTAAACGTTCTATTATCAATAACACCATCCACCCCTTTAATATTTCCGATCATATCATTATTAAAAACGCCGATAATATCCCAGGCTTTTTCCTGAGCATGTTTTGCTAATCCAGCACCACCAAAGAGTCCTTGTTCTTCACCAGATAGGCCTACGTAAATAATACTGCTCTCAAATTGATATTTAGATAAAACCCTAGCTGCTTCAATAGTTCCTGCCATACCCGAAGCATTATCATTAGCTCCAGGAGCATCGGTGGTAAAATCCATAGTATTGCTGGCTCGAGAATCAATATCACCACTCATAATGATATATCGATTGGAATATTTAGTCCCTTTTTGAATAGCGACTACATTAACCACCCATGCATCGTGTGGTACGCGATTGTTTCCCTTTTTAGTAACAAAGTCTTTTTGGTAAAAGACTTCTAGACAATTATTACAATCTTTTGAAATGGCTTCAAATTCTGATTTTATCCATCGCCTGGCAGCACCTATGCCTCTGGTGTTTGAAATAGTGTCGCTAAAGGTATTTCTTGTTCCAAAATTTACAAGTGTTTGAATGTCTCTCTCAATTCGTTTTTCAGATATACCGTCAATGATATCGTATAACTGTTGGTGCGTTTGTGCAATAATAGTTGAAGGAACTAATAATAAAAGTAATAAGAATGTTAGTTTCATTTCATGTCAAAAAAATTAATGTTTTAAAGATAATGAAAATAAACCCAGAGTTATGTTAAACTATTAGCTGTATTCTGTATTCAAGCATTACTGTTTGTTTCGAAAATTAAGTTATGAAAAGTAATACCTTATTTAAAGTGAGTTATATATATTAATAATTGACAATCAGTTGTTTATCTATTTTGATGAAGAAACTATGTCATTCCAAATGCTACGGAGGGTAAAATATATTTTACTTGAACGTATATAGCGTAGCTATTGAGGAGGAATCCCATCCTCATGAGATTTCTCGCCTCTCATACTTCGCTCTGTTGAAATGACAAATACTTGAAAATCATTGTTTTAATGTTGTTTTTATAAAAAAAATAAATCGAACTGATGTTATTTAGTGTAATTAAACTTAACAGTTTCTATAGAGCCATTTTTTTGTTTTATATCAACATATACATTCATTTCGTTATCATTTACTTTTTCAAAGGACATGCCTTCAAAAATCACTTTGTTTTCAGTTATTTCTTTAAGAGTAAAATCT
The DNA here is from genome assembly GCF_004791695.1 of Flavivirga rizhaonensis. GTDB lineage: Bacteria > Bacteroidota > Bacteroidia > Flavobacteriales > Flavobacteriaceae > Flavivirga > Flavivirga rizhaonensis. The sequence goes on from NZ_SRSO01000011.1 coordinate 28,743, forward strand.
ACTGTTTCATCTTTAGTTTCCCACCCTTTTAAGTCGTTGTTAAAGTGTTTTAATTGAAGAATGAGTGTGTTTTCTATTTCACGAATTATTTCTATTTCGTAAAAAGAAACTTTTCCATTATTTATTAGTTTGAAAGTTGCCATCATGGAACCCCCAGAGGGTTTACTCCAATTTTCTTCAGTTTGACCTCCAAAGGCTTCTCCTTTCCAATTACCAGAAATCCATGAAATGTTTCCTAATTTCGGCGCTAATATTTTCTCAGCTTGTGTATGGCATGGTAAACTAAAAAGAGACGCTATTATTACTAATACAATTACAATAAAATCTTTCATAATCTTAAATTTTAATGAGTTTATTATTAAGACGTTTGTGACGTTTAAAAAGAAGACATATTTTCCAAGTTTAACATAGTAAAAAAAGAAAAACGCCTCGAAAAAAAAAATTCCGGAGCGTTTTTAGAATTGAGTTAGTCACAAATTATATTGTTTATACTAAAAACAGTATTTGTTTTCTTTAATCACTTTTTCAGCAATGATATGTCTTAATTCAATGATATTAGGCATATTAACATATTTAATATAGCGTTTTAAGCCCATAAGCATCATACGTTGTTCATCACCCGTAGAGAATGAAATAATGGAATGTTTACCAGCTGTTTCAATAACATCAATAGCATGGAATAAGTTTAGTTTGGCCATAGCTATTTGTTCTTTCACTTGATCTTCGCCTTCTTTTTTAGCCATTTTTTCTGCACGAAGAATGGCCGTTTCGGCTAAATAAATCTGGATTAATATATCTGATGCAGCCAACATTAATTGCTGTTGCTCTTCAATTTTCTCACCGTATTTCTGTAAAGCAGCTCCAGCCACCATTAAGAATAGTTTTTTAAGATTCTTTACGATATTTTTTTCTTCAGAAAATAATTCAGAATAATCAGGTACATCAAAAGATGGAATACCAACTAATTCATCTTTAACTGCCATAGCTGGTGTTAAAACATCTACATGACCTTTCATGGCTTTTTTGATAAGCATACCAATTGAAAGCATTCTGTTTATCTCATTAGTACCTTCATAGATTCTTGCTATACGTGCATCTCTCCATGCAGATTCAATAGGTGTTTCTTCAGAGAATCCCATACCTCCAAATATTTGAATGCCTTCATCAGTACATCTTTGAGTGTATTCTGAAACAGCTACTTTTAAGATAGAGCATTCTATAGCATATTCTTCAACACCTTTTAATTCGGCTTCCTGATGGGTGTCTTTTCCGTTATTTTTTCTTAGTTCAATACGATCCTCAATATTTTTTGCTGCTCTATAACTGGCAGCTTCTCCTACCCAGCAATTAGTTGCCATTTCTGCTATTTTTTGGCGAATGGCACCAAAACTAGAAATTGGTGTTTTAAATTGAATACGCTCGTTGGCATATTTCACAGATTCCGTTATAACACGACGTTGTGCATCTAAACATGCTGCTGCTAGTTTTATTCTACCCACATTAAGAGCGTTCATAGCTATTTTAAATCCATTGCCTCTTGTTGATAGCATATTTTCAATAGGAACTACGGTTTCATTAAAGAATACCTGGCGTGTAGAAGAGGCGCGAATCCCTAGTTTATGCTCTTCTTCACCCATGGTAATACCATTAGGGTTTTCAGGATCGTATTCTATGATAAATCCAGTAATATTTTTATCGTCTTCTATACGAGCAAAAACAATCATTAAACTACAAAAGCCCGCATTTGAAATCCACATTTTTTGCCCAGTAATACTATAACTTTTACCATCGGCAGAGAGTACTGCTTTTGTTTTACCTGAGTTAGCATCACTACCAGCACTTGGTTCGGTTAAGCAATATGAACCAAACCATTCACCAGAAGCCAATTTTGGTACATATTTTTTCTTTTGTTCTTCGGTTCCGTATAAAGTAATAGGCATGGTTCCAATTCCAGTATGCGCTCCAAAAGCTGTACTAAAAGAACCAGTAGCTCCAGAAATATAATCACAAACAAGCATCGTATCTACAAATCCCATACCCATGCCACCATATTCTTCTGGAACAGAAACACTCAAAAAACCAAGTTCACCAGCTTTTTGCATGCATGATTCTGTTAAGGCATAATCCTTTTTTTCAAATTGTGCTTTGTTTGCCCAAATTTCTCTATCAACAAACTCAGTCACAGCTTCTTTCATCATCAATTGATCTTCATTGAAATCTTCTGGAGTGAATATGTCTTCACAATTGGTGTCTTTTACTAAGAACTGTCCGCCACGTAAAATATCTTTTTCTTCCATTTTATTTGAGGTTTATAATAAGATTAAAGAAGAAAGAAAATAGACCTTAATTGAGGCTGTTTTGAAAGCCCATTGTCATTCTTTGGAATTCTTCTATTTTTCCTTCTAGTGTATTTAATATTATTTTGTTTATATATTTTCTATGATGTGCTACTAATAATTGTGTTCCTAATTCAAAAGATGAGCCTAAAGAGATATCTAAAAAATGACTAAAAGATTTGTCTGTTCTGGCTGAACCTTCAGCAATGTTGCTAGGTATTGAAACAGAGCATCTGCTTATTTGAGAACTTAAATCGAATCTTTCATGTTTTGGAAAATCTAACAAGATATCAGATACATTATTTGTAATCTCTAAGCCGAGTTTCCAAATTTTTAAATTTTTATAATTATGTCTTTGTTTAGCACACATTTTAAAATCTATTTTCTTTTATCTATATGCTCTTCTCTCTATGGTTTTATTATTAATTAAGAAACTCGAATATGCCACAAGCTCCTTGACCAGTACCAACGCACATGGTAACGGCTCCATATTTTCCTTTCATGTCGCGTTTACGCATTTCATCAAATAATTGCACGGATAACTTTGCTCCTGTACAACCTAAAGGATGTCCTAGTGCTATGGCTCCTCCATTTACATTTATAATATCAGGGTTGAGGTCTAATTCTCTAATCACAGCTAAAGATTGAGATGCAAATGCTTCGTTTAATTCGATGAGCTCTAAATCAGATTGTTTTAAACCAGCTTGTTTTAAAGCCTTTGGAATAGCTTTTACTGGGCCTATTCCCATGATACGAGGTTCAACGCCTGCTGCTGCATAGTTAACTAAACGTGCAATAGGTTCTAGGTGTAATTCTTTCACCATGTCTTCACTCATCACCATAACAAAGGCAGCTCCATCACTCATTTGAGACGAATTTCCAGCTGTCACACTGCCACCAGCAGCAAATACAGCTCGTAGTTTTGCTAAAGCTTCTTTACTGGTTCCAGCACGGGGCCCTTCGTCTTTTGTTACGGTATATGATTTAGTAGCTTTCTTTCCATTGGAATCAATATAAGTTTGTTCCACGTCAATAGGTACAATCTGATCTTGAAAACGATTTTCTGCTTGTGCTTTTAAAGCTTTCATATGTGAATTGTATGCAAATTCATCTTGATCTTCACGAGATACCTTAAACTGGTTAGCTACGGCTTCTGCTGTATTTCCCATACCCCAGTAATAATCTTCATGACCAGCTTTTACTATGTCGTAATTTAATTCAGGCTTAAATCCTGTCATAGGCACAGCACTCATACTTTCTGCACCTCCAGCAATAATACAGTCAGCCATTCCAGATTGTATTTTAGCAGTAGCAATACCAATGGTTTCGATACCAGATGAACAAAAACGATTTACAGTAACTCCAGGAACATCTACACTATTTAATCCCATTAAAGAGATTAAACGAGCCATATTTAATCCTTGAGATCCTTCTGGCATGGCATTACCAACAATAACGTCGTCTATGCGCGTTTTGTCTAATTGTGGTAATTCCTTCATCATATATTGAATGGTTTCTGCAGCCAATTCATCAGTTCTTTTAAAACGAAATACGCCTTTTGGAGCCTTTCCAACTGCTGTTCTGTATGCTTTTACGATGTAAGCGGTTTTGTTCATAGTTTATAAGTATTTTGACATATGATGATAAGACGAATGACTTAAGACTTTTGCAAGTTTTCCATGAATCGTGTTATCATTCCCTGAATCATTTGAATTTTTTTTTCTAAATGTTTAAAAGTGTTTTCGGAAATATATCCTATTTCAAAAGAGATTATTAATTGCGTTTCCCACTCGAAGGCTGAGCCTAAGGCTGTTTCCAAATATTGAATAAAGTGCTTATCTGTTCCTTTACTTGTACCTTCAGCAATGTTTGAAGGAATTGAAACAGAGCATCTTTGCATTTGATTTGAAAGTGCATAAACTTCTGACTTTGGAAACGTTTTGGTCGTGATGTAAGTTTCTTTTACTATTGAAATACCATCTTTCCAAATTGTTAATTTTCTAAAATTATGTCTTGCGGCCATTTTACTCTTATTTTTATTTTTGACTATGATATAAGACATTCTATTTCGTCTTTAAGTCCTATGTCAATTAGTCTTAAATCGTCATAAATACTTAGTTTCTCAACGGTTTCCCAGTCGTCAACATATGCTGTATACGTTCTAACGTTTTACGCTCTGTGCATAGGCTTAAAAATGCTTCACGTTCTAAATCCAATAAATATTGTTCAGTAACTAGGCTCGGCTCGGATAAATCACCTCCTGCCATGACATAAGCTAATTTGTTTGCTATTTTATGATCGTGCTCACTTATATAATTTGCAGCTTCCATAGAATCAGTTCCTACTAAAAACATACCTAAGGCTTGTTTTCCAAGTACTTTTACATCTTTGCGTTTTATAGGTTGTGTGTAGCCAGCTTCTGCCATTAATTTTGCGTGAGCTTTAGCTGTCGCTATTTGTCGGTCTTTATTAATAATTACAATATCTTTTCCTTTTTGGAGTACACCCATATCAAACGCCTCATAAGCAGACGTTGCAACTTTGGCCATACCGATAGTTAAAAAGTATTCTTGTAATATATTTAATTCCACATCACCTTTTCTAAATGTATCAGAAGCCCTTAAAGCCATTTCTTTAGAACCAGCACCTCCTGGAATAACACCAACACCAAACTCTACTAACCCAATGTAAGTTTCTGCTGCAGCGACTACTTTATCAGCATGCATAGATAATTCACAAGCACCTCCTAAAGACATGCCGTGTGGTGCTGAAATGGTTGGAATAGAGGAGTAGCGCATGCGCATCATCGTATCTTGAAAATACTTGATTGCTGCATTAAGCTCATCATATTCCTGCTCAACAGCCATCATAAATATCATACCAATATTGGCTCCAACTGAGAAATTGGCACCTTGGTTGCCAATAATTAACCCCTGATACTCTTTTTCAGCTAAATCAATTGCTTTATTGAGCCCCGCTAAAACATCACCACCAATAGTATTCATTTTAGATTGGAATTCGCAGTTTAATATACCGTCTCCCAAATCTTCAATAACAACACCAGAGTTTTTAAAGACTTCATTAGATTTTCTAATATTATCTAAGATGATAAATGCGTCCTGACCTGGTACTTTCTCTTGTGTTTTCTTCGGAATGTCGTAAGCATAAGTAGAACCTTCCTTAACAGAATAAAATGATTTACAACCAGATGCTAGCATATCATTTACCCAATCTGCAGGTACTAAACCTTCAGCTTCCATGATTTCTATACCTTTTTCTACACCAATAGCATCCCATATTTGAAAGGGACCATGTTCCCAACCAAAACCGGCTTTCATCGCGTCATCAATCTTATATAATTCGTCTGTTATTTCAGGAATGCGATTTGAAACGTAAGCAAATAAAGCAGCGAAACTTTTTCTATAAAACTCTCCTGCTTTATCCTTGCCGGATACGAGTACTTTAAACCGATCTACAACGTTATCTATAGTTTTAGTAAGCTCCAGAGTAGCGAATTTCGCTTTCTTAGCAGCACGATATTCTAAGGTGTTTAAATCCAATGACAAGATTTCTTTCTTACCTTTAGCAGACACTGTTTTTTTATAAAACCCTTGTTTTGTTTTACTTCCTAACCATTTGTTTTTCATCATCGTGTCGATGAAATTTGGTAATTTAAAAAGTTCTAGGCGTTCATCTTCTTTGCAGTTTTCTGCTATGCCGTTTGCTACATGAACTAATGTGTCCAAACCAACAACATCAACGGTTCTGAATGTAGCAGATTTTGGCCTGCCAATAACTGGACCTGATAATTTATCAACTTCTTCAATGGTTAATCCCATGTCTTTAACAGCATGGAATAAACTCATAATACTAAAGATACCGATACGGTTTCCTATAAAAGCAGGTGTGTCTTTAGCTACTACTGAGGTTTTTCCCAGGAATTGTTCACCATAACCATTAAGGAATTCTAAAACTGAAGCCTCTGTTTTAGGGCCAGGAATAATCTCGAATAATTTTAAGTAACGCGCAGGATTAAAAAAGTGTGTTCCACAGAAGTGTTTCTGAAAGTCTTCACTACGTCCTTCACTCATAAACTTAATAGGAATACCAGATGTATTACTTGTAATTAAAGTGCCAGGTGTTCTATGTTTTTCTAGTGATTCAAAAACTTGTTGTTTTATATCCAATCGTTCAACGACCACCTCCATAATCCAATCAACATCGGCTACTTTTGCAATATCGTCTTCCAGATTACCTGTTGTAATACGATTTGCAAACTTAGAATGATAAATTGGTGAAGGTTTCGATTTTAATGAGGCAGCAAGGGCATCGTTAACCAACCTGTTTCGTACTACTTTGTCTTCAAGTGTTAAACCTTTAGATTTTTCTTTGTCATTCAGTTCTCTTGGGACTATATCAAGTAATAAAACATCTACGCCAATATTAGCGAAATGGCATGCGATACCACTTCCCATAATACCGGAACCTATAATGGCTACCTTTTTTATTCTACGTTTACTCATTTTATATTACTAATCGTTTTGATTATATATTTTTTTGTTTGATACCATATCATTAATAACTTCAGCGACTTCATAAAAACTGTTTAGTTTTTCTTCTGAAACCTTACTTTTTATAGCTTCATTAAATGTTAAAACCTTTTCTCTTGAATAGGCTCTTTTTTCGAGACCAAAATCAGTGAGAGAAATGATAACACCTCGACCATCTTTAGGATTGGGTTTACGTTCAATAAGTCCTTTAGCTTCCATGGTTTTCAATATTCTGGATAAACTGGTAGCTTCCATTCCCATTTTTGGTCCTAAAGCAGTAGAAGGCGTGCCTTCTTCTCGATCTATACTTAACAGAGTAAAGCCTGTTGCCATAGTACTTTCAAATTTTGCAGCTTCTTCATTATACATTTTTTGCACAGCAAGCCATGTCGTTCTTAATATATAGTCAATAGTTTTGTCTTTCATATTATTTAGGTTGGTGACCAAATATATGAAAAATTTATTATGCACGCATAATAAATTGTGTAAAAATTAACACAACCTTGTTGAGAGAGTATTGAAAAGGTGTTTTGTGATCTTTTAAGTTATGATCTGTAGATTTTTTCTATTAAATCTACATACTTAGCCTTAATCACTTTTCTTTTCATTTTTAAAGTAGGTGTTAAATGGCCAGCATCAATTGACCAAACATCTGGGGTTATTTCGAATTTTTTAATTTGTTCCCACTTACCAAAACCTTTATTCGCAGTGTCAATTTCTTCTTGAATACGAGCTAATAATTTTGAATTGTTAATAAGATCATTTGATGACTTAAAAAGAATTTCATGTCGTCTTGCCCATTCTTCAACAAATTCAAAATTAACTTGAATTAAAGCGGCTGGCATTTTTTCACCATCACCAATAACCATGATTTGTTCTATAAAGCGGGATTGTTTAAATTGATTTTCAAGTAATGTAGGTGCTACATATTTTCCGCCCGAAGTTTTAAACATTTCTTTTTTACGATCGGTAATTTTTAAAAACCCCTCAGCATCAAATTCTCCAATATCACCTGTATGGAAATAATCTCCAGTCATGACTTCAGCTGTTTTTGCTTCATCTTTATAATATCCCATCATAACGTTGGGACCTTTACATAAAATTTCACCATCTTCGGCTATTTTAACTTCAACACCGTCTATAACCTTACCAACGTAACCTATTTTCCATTCGTTATTACGCTTGTCACTTGCAGAAATGCCAGGAGATGTTTCCGTTAAACCATAGCATTCCATAATAGGCATGTCTGCTGCTCCAAATATGCGTCCTAACTTAGCTTGTAATGCCGCACTTCCAGAAGCCATGAATACAATATTACCTCCTAAAGCTTGTTGCCATTTTTTAAATATAAGTTTGCGGGCTATAGCTAGTTTTAATTCATACCATGGGCCATTTTTTTTGTAGGGTTCAAATTTAACTCCAACTTCCACTGCCCAAAAAAACAGCATCTTTTTTATACCAGTTAATTCTGTGCCTTTCGCAATAATCTTGTCATATACCTTTTCTATTAACCTAGGAACTACGGTCATAGTGGCTGGTTTAATCTCTTTAGCATTATCGCCTATTTTATCCATAGATTCTGCAAAGTAAGTTTCAATGCTTCCAAATTGATACAAGTAGAGAAAAACACGTTCAAAAATGTGACATATAGGAAGAAAACTTAGTGCTCTTTCACCTTGTTTTAATGGGAATTTAAGCTGCGCTGAAAGGACATTAGAAACAATGTTATTATGAGATAACATAACACCTTTAGGTTTTCCAGTAGTACCAGACGTATAGATTATCGTAGCTAAGTCCATTGAACTGACATCTTCTTTTCTTTTTTCAACATCTTCTTGTGTGGATTCGTCCTCACCAAGTTTTAATAATTCTGAATAATGTTTACAACCTTTAATATGATTGAAACTATAAATTTCTTTTAATTTTGTTTTTGATTTTATTGCGTTTACTTTTTCCAATACATCTTCGTCTGAAACAAAGCAGTATATGGATTCACTATGGTTTAAGATATACTCGTAGTCATCTGCACCAATTGTTGGGTAAATAGGTATGTTTTGCGCTCCTATTTGAAGGATACCAATATCTATAATATTCCACTCAGTTCTGTTTGTTGTAGAAATAACAGCGATTTTGTCGTGTTTTTTTATATCAAGACTTAATAAAGCTCTACTAATTGCATTCGCCTTATCTATATATTCTTTAGTTGAGGTTTTTACCCATTTGCCATCGTACTTAGTAACTAATGCAGCATCTAAAGGATGGTTTTTTAATTGATAATAAGGAAAGTCAAAAAGTCTTGTAATTTTTTTCATGCGTTTTTTATAGAATCTAGATATGCAAAATATGAAATTAAAAAATGATTTTCAAATTGAGTTGTAAAATAGAATTTAATACATCAGCTTCTGGATATTTTGATGATTTTAAAACTTTTAATTTCAGGAGCTTATTCTTTATCGTTAAATAACTCAGATTCTTTAATTTTTTTTGAATTATTATGAAAATCATATCTAATTTAGGATAAAAAATAGTAAAATCTTATAAAAAAGATATTTTTATTGAATATTTAACATGTATAAAGGTTAAAAGTTTAAATATTTTTATGTTAAGATCATGTAGCTCAAACGTTTTCGTAAAAAATCTAATCAAAAATACTTGAGTTTACTGATAATTGTCAGTTTTATAATTAAGCCCAGTATTTATTTTTGGTATAGTAAAACAAGCATGATTTTTTAAAATATTAATAAAGATAAAACAATGGAAGTAAAACAATTTAACTACGGAGTTTGGACGGAAAAGGTCAATGTAAGGGATTTTGTTACTAATAACATTACTCCTTATCATGGGACGTCAGAGTTTTTGGTTGGACCAAGCGCAAAAACTCAAAAATTATGGGAGGTATGTAAAGAGGCTACTAAAGAAGAACGACAAAATAATGGTGTACGTTCTGTAGATACCGAAACAGTTTCTACAGTTAGTGCTTTTGATGCAGGGTACATTGATAGAGATAATGAAGTCATTGTAGGTTTACAAACTGACGAATTATTAAAACGAACTATGAAACCTTTTGGAGGTTTTAAAGTGGTGCAAAAAGCATTACAAGAACAAGGTGTAAAACCTAATAGTAACTTAACAGAATTATTTTCTAAGTATGTTAAAACACATAATGATGGTGTGTTTGATGCATATAATGCTGAAATAAAAAAATACCGTTCATTAGGTTTCTTGACAGGGTTACCAGATAACTATGCTCGTGGTAGAATAATTGGTGATTATCGTCGTGTAGCTTTATACGGAATAAACTTCTTAATTAAATCTAAACAAGAAGATTTATCAAATATAAAAGGTCCAATGAGCGATGCTGTTATTCGTTTGCGAGAAGAAGTTTCTGAGCAAATAAAAGCATTGAAAGAAATAATTGAATTAGGTGCTAAATATGATTTAGACTTAACGCGTCCTGCTGAAAATGCAAAAGAAGCGGTACAATGGACTTATATGGCTTACCTAGCTGCTGTAAAAGAGCAAGATGGAGCAGCCATGTCTTTAGGGAATGTATCTACATTTTTGGATATCTATATTGAGAATGATTTACAAGAAGGTCTTATTACTGAAGAAGAAGCTCAGGAATATATCGATCAGTTTGTTATGAAACTTCGTATGGTACGTCATTTAAGAATGAGTGCTTATGATGAAATTTTTGCTGGAGACCCAACCTGGGTGACCGAAGCTATAGGTGGTATGTTTGAAGATGGAAGAACTAAGGTCACTAAAACCTCTTTTCGTTTCTTAAATACTTTGTACAATTTAGGTCCTTCACCCGAACCAAATATGACCATTCTCTGGTCTAAAGATTTACCACAAAACTTTAAGGATTTTTGTGCTAAAGTATCTATCGATACATCATCAATTCAATTTGAAAATGATGAATTAATGAGAGAAAATAGAGGATCTGATGATTACGGAATAGCATGTTGTGTGTCTCATCAGGCGTTAGGGAAATCCATCCAGTTCTTTGGAGCACGGACTAACTTAGCTAAAACATTATTATTAGCTATTAATGGTGGGCGTTGTGAAATAACGGGAACTCAAATGGTAGATGGTATTGAACCTTGCGATTGTGAGTATTTAGATTTCGATAAAGTCATGGCTAACTTTAAAATAGCTATGAAAGAAGTAGCGCGTGTTTATAATGATTCCATGAACATTATTCACTATATGCATGATAAATATTATTACGAAAAAGCTCAAATGGCATTAATTGATACTAATCCAAGTATTAATATTGCTTATGGTATAGCTGGTTTATCAATTGTGGCAGATTCACTGTCAGCAATTAAATATGCAAAAGTTAAACCAATAAGAAATGAAGACGGATTAACTGTTGATTTCAAAATAGAAGGCGATTTCCCATATTATGGTAATGATGACGATAGAGTAGACGAATTAGCAGCAAAAGCCGTGGCAGATTTTAATGATGAATTAAAGCAATTAGCAGTTTACAAGGATGCAGAACCAACTATGTCTGTGTTAACTATTACATCTAATGTCGTTTATGGAAAGAAAACAGGAGCAACACCAGATGGTAGAGCAAAAGGAATTCCATTTGCGCCAGGAGCTAATCCAATGCATGGTCGCGATTCTCAAGGAGCAATTGCATCATTAAACTCAGTAGCAAAAATTAATTATAAAGATTCTCAGGATGGTATTTCAAATACGTTCTCAGTAGTACCAAAATCTTTGGGAGCTAATGAAGAAGATAGAATTGAAAATTTAGCAACTATTTTAGATGGCTATTTCTCCAGAAATGCACAACATGTCAATATTAATGTATTAGATAAGGAAACATTGATTGATGCTATGGATCATCCAGAGGAATACCCACAATTAACAATACGTGTTTCTGGTTATGCTGTTAATTTTGTAAGATTAACAAAAGAACAGCAATTAGAAGTTATCACACGTTCTTTCCACGAGTCCATGTAGTAGTTTTATTAATATTTTTAAGTATCTGCAAAAGGAGAGTCATGCTCCTTTTGTGGATACTAAATTTAAAAAGTTGTCTTATCAAAACAGAAGAAAACATATTAAGAGTACACTCTATTGAGTCCTTTGGAACACATGATGGTCCTGGAATTCGCATGGTTATATTTTTGCAGGGGTGTAAATTAAAATGTCTGTATTGTCACAATCCGGATACTATTGAAACGTCTGGTGGTAAGTTATACCATATTGAAGAATTGGTGAAAATGGCAGTAAAGGAGAAACCTTATTTTGGAAAAAAAGGAGGCGTTACGGTATCTGGAGGAGAGCCTTTATTACAATCTAAAGAATTAGTGCCTTTTTTTAAAAGATTAAAAGAAGAAGGTATTCATACCAATATTGATACTAACGGTAGAATACTAAATCATTTCACAGAGGAATTATTAGATACTTATGCAGATTTGGTCATGTTAGATATTAAACATATGACAGAGGAAGGTTATGAAGCTATAACTGGGATGCGTAATAAAGAAACCGCTTTTAATTTTGCCAAGCATAGAGAAGCGTCAGGGAAAAAAATGTGGTTGCGGTATGTATTGATACCCGAAATCACTAATAAACCTGAGCTTTTACACCAAATGGGAGCGTATTTTAAAGATTATAAAACTATTGAAAAGATTGAGTTGCAACCATATCATAAACTAGGTATTCATAAATGGGAAGCTTTAGGTTGGGATTACCAATTGAAAGATGCCCGTGAAAATACAGAGGAAGAGATAGATGCTGCAGTAGAGATTTTAAAGAATTATTTCAAAGAAGTTAAAGTAAATTAAAAAGTGTTGTTAGAATCAACACTCAAACTATAAATATTATGCAAACACAAAAACTTAAAAACCGTTGGTTAATAGCAGCTTCAGCAGTTGGAATTCATATTTCAATAGGGTCTGTTTATGCGTATTCGGTTATGACCAATCCGGTTAAAGATATTTTTGATGTTGATGGAAGTGTTATAAAATGGGCATTTAAAATTGCTATTTTATTATTAGGATTATCGGCAGCATTTTTAGGTAGATGGGTAGAAAAAGTAGGACCAAAAGTAAGTGGTACGACAGCAGGGGTATTTTATGGAATAGGTATTTTAGGTTCTGGACTTGCTGTACAATTTGAATCATTAATCCTATTTTATTTATGCTATGGCGTTATTGGAGGTATTGGTTTAGGCTTAGGATACATTACACCAGTAAGTACCTTGGTAAAATGGTTTCCAGACAGACGTGGTTTAGCAACAGGAATGGCTATTATGGGCTTTGGTTTTGCTGCTTTGGTTTTTGGACCTGTCATGCAATCGCTTTTTGACGCTGTTGGCGTATCCAATGCCTTTTACATTTTAGGAATTATATATATGGTATTAATATTGTCTTCTGCAAGATATATTGAAAGACCACCAGAAGGCTATATGCCAGCAGGCTTTAAACCAGGAGAAGGTAAAACTATAAAGGCAGATATAGCAAATATTGATGCAAATGCTTCTCTGAAAACGCCACGTTTTTATTACATCTGGATTATGATGTTCATTAATATTGCTTGTGGTATTGCCATTATATCGGCGGCAAGTCCGATGATGCAGGAAAAATTAAATTACACGCCTATGGAAGCAGCGGCAATAGTAGGTTTAATAGGAGTTTTTAATGGTTTAGGTAGAATTATGTGGTCCAGTCTTTCAGATTATTTAGGACGTGCAAATACTTATATTATATTCTTTGCTTTTCAAATTCTGGCATTCTTTTTCTTACCGAAAATTTCCATGGAAATAGCCTTCTTAGTCGTGCTGTTTACGGTTATTACCATGTATGGTGGCGGATTTGCAACCTTGCCAGCATTTTTAGGTGATTTATTCGGAACTAAACAATTAGGAGCGATTCACGGTATGGTATTAGCAGCTTGGGGATTAGCAGGTGTTGTAGGACCTACAATTTACGATGTTGTTAAAAATGCCACAGGATCATTAGATGCCACCTTAGAAGTCTTTGCTGGCTTATTCGTTATCGCATTGATTGTATCATTATTAATGAAACGTACAGTAAATAAAGCTTATAAAAAAATAGATGAAAAATTGAATTTTGCTTAAACAGCATCATTTTATTATGTCTTAGTCGAGAGAAGCACTTTCATTTAGTTGAAAGTGCTTTTTTCTTTATACTCATCTTAAATTTTCAATTTAAAAGATAAAAATGTGGTTAAAAAATTCATTTTTCATTAAATGAGTTTCAATACTAAAAAACATGCTATTTTCCAGTGTAAAAGACTTATAACATGACTTTTGTCATGGTAATTTCTCATTTAAAAATGTACTTTTAAAACACTTTTTTAAATGAGAAATTTAACAATAATAATTATGGAAATACTTGAAAATGTAAAGAATCGAGTTTTCAAATTTGGAAACAAAACAGCTGATGGAAATAGCAAAATGAGAAATCTCTTAGGAGGGAAAGGAGCAAATTTAGCAGAAATGAGTTTATTAGGAATACCAGTTCCACCAGGGTTTACTATTACAACTGAAGTTTGTACAGAATATAATTTATTAGGACAGGAAGCTTTAGTAGAAATGATTAAAGAAGAGGTAGAAGCTTCTATAGCCAGTATCGAAACTCAAATGGGAACTTCTTTTGGAGATAAAGAAAATCCGTTACTAGTATCCGTACGTTCTGGAGCCAGAGTATCTATGCCTGGTATGATGGACACCGTTCTTAATTTGGGCATGAACGATGAGGTGGTACTTGGATTAGCTAAAAAAACAAACAATGAACAATTTGCCTGGGATTCTTACCGTCGTTTTATTCAAATGTATGGAGGAGTCGTTCTGGGTATGAAGCCAGCTTCAAAGGAAGATATAGATCCTTTCGAGGAAATCATGGAGGATCTTAAAGAAAAAAGAAGTATTCAATTGGATACAGAGTTTACCGTACAGGATTTAAAAGACCTTGTTTACGATTTTAAGCGTGCGATTAAAAAAAGAACTGGATTAGATTTTCCAACAGATCCATGGGATCAACTGTGGGGAGCAATTATTGCAGTGTTTAATAGTTGGAATGGAGATAGAGCCATTTACTATAGAAATATGAATGGGTATCCTGCAGATTGGGGAACGGCCGTCAATGTACAAGCTATGGTTTATGGCAATATGGGTGATAATTCTGGAACTGGTGTATGTTTTACGCGTGATGCAGGAACAGGAGAAAATGTGTTTAATGGAGAATATTTAATTAATGCTCAGGGAGAAGACGTTGTAGCAGGTGTAAGAACGCCTCAGCAAATCACAAAATTAGGATCGCAACGTTGGGCAGAATTAGCAAAAATAGAAGAAACAGATAGAAAAGAAAATTATCCTTCACTGGAAGAATTAATGCCTTCTATTTTTGAAGAGTTGAATACGTATCAGGATATTCTGGAAAAACATTACCGTGATATGCAGGATATGGAATTTACAATGCAAGATGGTAAACTTTGGATTCTTCAAACAAGAAACGGAAAACGAACTGGAGCTGCTATGGTAAAAATAGCCATGGATTTGTTAAAAGAAGGAATGATTGATGAAAAAGAAACATTATTATTAATAGAACCAAATAAGTTGGATGAACTTTTGCACCCGGTTTTTGATCCAGAAGCACTTAAAAGAGCGAATGTTATTGCACAGGGATTACCCGCTTCGCCTGGTGCAGCAACTGGTAAAATTGTCTTTTTTGCAGATGAAGCAAATAAGTACAAAAGCAGTATTTTAGTTAGAATAGAAACGTCGCCTGAAGATTTAGAAGGGATGAATATTGCTAAAGGAATATTAACTGCTCGAGGCGGTATGACCTCACATGCGGCTGTTGTTGCCCGTGGCATGGGTAAATGTTGTATTTCTGGCGCAGGTGCTTTGAAGGTTAACTATAAAAAGAGAACCCTTACGGTTGATGGTCATGAATATCATGAAGGTGATTGGATTTCATTAAATGGCTCTACAGGTAATATCATAGAAGGAAAAGTAGCAACCAGAGAACCTGAGTTAGGGGGTGAGTTTGCTGAAATAATGAAACTTGCCGATAAATATGGGGTTGTTAAAGTTAGAACAAATGCCGATAGTCCAAAAGATACTAGAGTAGCTCGTAGTTTTGGAGCACAGGGGATAGGTTTAACAAGAACAGAACATATGTTTTTCGAACTTGATAGAATCAAGGCTATGCGAGAGATGATTTTAGCTGATACTGTAAAAGAAAGAAAACAAGCTTTAGAGGATTTGTTACCAATGCAGCGTGCTGATTTTGAAGGTATATTTGAGGCTATGGAAGGTCATGCTGTAACTATTAGATTACTAGATCCTCCATTACACGAATTTGTTCCCCATCAGTTAGCAACCCAAAAAGAACTTGCTGAAGATATGCATATTCCTTTACAGGCTGTAAAAAACAAAGTAGCAGAATTGGAAGAATTTAATCCCATGTTAGGGCATAGAGGCTGTCGATTGGGTAATACATATCCAGAAATTACAGAAATGCAAACACGTGCTATTATTGAAGCAGCACTTAATTTAAAAGAACGTGGTATTATTTGTAAGCCAGAAATCATGGTTCCTTTGGTAGGAACTGTTAAAGAGTTTGAAGCTCAAGAACAGATAATTAGAACTACGGCAACTACTATTTTTGAAGAGCGAAATGATACTGTAGAATATTTAGTAGGTACTATGATAGAAATACCCAGAGCGGCATTGATGGCAGATCAGATTGCAAAAAAAGCCGATTTCTTTTCTTTTGGAACGAATGATTTAACACAAATGACCTTTGGATATTCTCGTGATGATGCCAGTAAATTTTTACCAATTTATATCGAAAAAGGAATCTTAAAAGTAGATCCTTTTGAAGTTATAGATCAAGAAGGAGTAGGTCAATTAGTTAAAACTGGAACAGATCGAGGCCGAACAACCAAACCAAACTTAAAAGTTGGTATTTGTGGTGAGCATGGAGGAGAACCAAGTTCTATTGAATTTTTCTATAATATAGGTATGGACTATGTGAGTTGTTCGCCATATAGAGTGCCAATTGCCAGATTAGTTTCTGCACAAGCAGCTATAAAAGCAACTTTATAGTATTTAGTACTTAAATAATGTGAGTTCGACATATTAAAGACTAACAATCAATTGTTTAACTATTTTAATAGAGAAACTATGTCATTCCGAATGCTACGGAGGGTAAAATATATTTTACTTGAACGTATATAGTGTAGCTATTGAGGGTGAATCCCATGTCTTTGGCGAAAAAAGCCTTTTCGTTTAGTTGAAAAGGCTTTTTTACTATATACTAATTTGATTACTTAAAAATTTTGTTTTTAAAAGATAAGTTTGGCGTTATTATTTTATTCGCGATCTAATAAATTTGAATTGTCCATTATGGTTGGATTCATGCTCACAAACATGGAACCATTTACAATAGTTGTTTGTAGGCCCCCAAGGGAAATCATTATCGACAGACATTAACCATTCGTCATCACGGTTTGCGAATTCTTTCAAGGTGTTTTCTCTTACTTCTGAAAGATGATTTAAGTAATAATCAAAATTATTTCCCTTAATTTCCTTTCTTGCTTTTTCTCCCAAGCCAGAAGCTATAGTCCACTTATCAGCATCTTTTTTGGACCAGTCTCCCCATTTTTTATTTTCGAACGTATGAATTTGATAAAAGCGCTCTGTAGCTGCTAAATGCATAAGCATTGCTCCAATAGTATTCGCATTTTTGTCAATCAAAAAATCCAGATCTGAGGTACTCATATCTTTTACAGGCTCAAGAATAACCATTCGCATCCAGTTCATCATAGAGACTAACGTTCCAATATGAGGCGTATAGCCTTCTTTAGGTCCAACAATATTAATGTCACCTTCTTGGGAGGCATTACCGAGTGGTTTTAGATGCGGTGCTGCAAATAAGTTGCTGGTTCCAAGAGCTCCAATGGTTAGTAAAGAAGATGTCTTGATGAAATTTCTCCTGTTGACTGATTTTAATTTGTTTTCCATAATGAGATTTAATATCTCATAAATTTACTTATTTATTTCCAGAATCCACCTCTTAGCATTTACGAAAGCTTCTAACCATGGAGACACTTCATCTTTACGTCCATCAGGGTAGTTAGCCCAGTTCCATTGGAATGTAGAACGTTCTATATGTGGCATCGTTACTAAATGTCTTCCTGTTTTATCACTCATCATAGCGGTGTTAAAATCTGATCCATTTGGGTTATGAGGGTAGCCTTCATAACCATATTTAGCAACAATATGATATTTGTCTTCGGTGTATGGTAAATCAAATTTTCCTTCACCATGAGAAATCCAAACGCCTAAAGTGCTTCCTGCTAATGTTGAAAGCATTACCGAATTGTTTTCTTGAATTTTAACCGATGTAAATGAACTTTCGTGTTTGTGCGAATTGTTATGAACCATTTTTCCATGAATATCATGTTCTGGATTTATTAAATCTAATTCCATCCATAGCTGGCAGCCGTTACAAATACCAACAGATAAGGTGTCTTCTCTATCAAAGAAGTCTTTTATAACTTTATTCGCTTTTTCGTTGTACTTAATAGCTCCTGCCCATCCTTTAGCCGACCCTAAAACATCGGAGTTACTAAAACCTCCAACAGCTCCTAAAAACTGAATATCTTCAAGAGTTTCACGACCA
Source organism: Flavivirga rizhaonensis (assembly GCF_004791695.1). Taxonomy (GTDB): domain Bacteria; phylum Bacteroidota; class Bacteroidia; order Flavobacteriales; family Flavobacteriaceae; genus Flavivirga; species Flavivirga rizhaonensis. The sequence goes on from NZ_SRSO01000011.1 coordinate 47,310, forward strand.
GAGATTAAATCGGTCATATGTACATCCTTTACATCAAAACCAGCCAAATACATGGCATTTGCCATTTCGCGCTCTGAATTACTACCTTTTTCACGAAGTATGGCAGCTTTTGGCCTCTCGATACGATTCGTTTTGGACGAATCACTCGAAGTGACATTGGGTAGTTTTCCTGTAAACTGTTTTGGGAATATGTATTGTAAAGGTTGATTTTTATAATTATTGAATCTGTCTTCAGCTAAATTATTTGCTGTTTGTTTTTGATCTAATAAGAACGATGTTTTGTACCAAACATCACGTAATCTGGAAACCGTCATGGTGAATACTTCGGTATTATTAATAACACTTAGAGTATCGCTTTCCGTTACTTTTCCAATATTATGAAATTCAATATTAGCTTCTGTTAAAACAGATTCAATAGAAGTATCTTTAGCTTGAATTACAATCCCTGAATTTTCAGCAAATAATATTTTGAACGAATCTTTTTCGTTTAGAGAAGATAAGTCTAATTCTGCTCCTGTATTCACATCAGCAAAACAAAGTTCTAATAATGTTGTGATTAATCCACCAGAAGCAACATCATGTCCTGCAACGATTTGATCGTTTACGATTAAGCTTTGTACCGTATTAAATACATTTTTTACATAAGCTGCGTCTTTAACATTTGGAGCATCGTTTCCTATTTTGTTAAGGACTTGAGCAAAGGAACTTCCTCCTAATTTAAAATCATCCTGAGAGATATTGATATAGTAAATATCGCCGCCGTTTTTCTTGAAAACTGGCTCAACAATTTTATTTATATCGTTACAATTTGCTCCTGTCGAAATAATAACCGTACCAGGAGAAATCACTTCTTCATTCGGGTATTTTTGTTTCATTGAAAGCGAATCTTTTCCTGTCGGGACATTGATTCCTAAATCGATAGCAAACTCTGAAACCGCTTTTACAGCTTCATATAAACGAGCATCCTCACCTTCATTTTTACAAGGCCACATCCAGTTTGCAGATAATGATACGTTTTTTAAACCATCTTTTAAGGGGGCCCAAATAAGATTAGTTAAAGCCTCAGTGATTGAATTTCTACTACCAGCTACTGGATTAATCAATCCAGAAATAGGTGAGTGGCCAATAGAGGTTGCAATACCTTCTTTGCCTTTATAATCTAATGCCATAACTCCCACATTATTTAATGGTAATTGTAAAGACCCTACACATTGTTGTTTTGCAACTTTACCACCAACACAACGATCTACTTTGTTTGTTAACCAATCTTTACAAGCTACAGCTTCAAGTTGCAATACCTGGTCCAGGTAGTTGTGAAATTCATCAGAATTATAACTAACATCACTGTAGTTTCTTTCTAAGGTCTTATCTGTCATGATTGTTTTAGGTGAACTTCCAAACATATCTTCCATGGCTAAATCCATAGGTTTGTTGCCTTTGGTTTTAGATTGGAACGTAAATCGGCCATCTCCTGTAACATCGCCAACAGTGTACATTGGAGAACGTTCGCGATCTGCTATTTTATTAAGTGTGTCTATATGTTCTTCGGAAATCACTAAGCCCATACGTTCTTGTGACTCGTTCCCGATTATTTCTTTATCTGATAATGTTGGGTCACCAACAGGTAAAGCATCTAGATTTATTTTTCCACCTGTATCTTCAACTAATTCAGAGAGACAGTTTAGATGTCCACCAGCACCGTGATCGTGAATGGAAACGATAAAGTTTTCATCACTTTCTACCATACCACGAACGGCATTAGCAGCACGTTTTTGCATTTCCGGATTAGAACGTTGTACGGCGTTTAATTCGATTCCTGAAGCGAATTCTCCAGTATCTGCTGAAGACACAGCTGCACCGCCCATACCAATGCGGTAATTTTCACCACCAAGAATCACTATTTTATCACCCGTTTTTGGTGTGTCCTTTAAGGCTTGTTCTGCTTTGCTATAACCAATTCCACCAGCTTGCATAATGACTTTATCGAAACCAATTTTGCGAAGAGGCCCTTCGACTGCGTTCAGGGTGGCATCATTATTTTCATCGTATTCGAAAGTTAGAACAGATCCGCAAATAAGGGGTTGCCCGAACTTGTTACCAAAGTCTGAAGCTCCATTGGATGCTTTTATTAAAATATCCATTGGTGTCTGGTATAGCCAATCGCGTTCTTCAACACCTTTTTCCCAAGGTCTGTTTTCTTCTAAACGAGAATAAGACGTCATGTATACTGCGGTTCCTGCCAAAGGAATAGAACCTTTTCCACCAGCCAATCTATCTCTAATTTCTCCACCTGAACCCGTTGCAGCACCATTAAAAGGTTCAACTGTGGTTGGGAAGTTGTGTGTTTCCGCTTTAAGTGAAATAACAGATTCGAATTCTTCTGTAGTATAGTAGTCTGGAATATCTGCACGTTTTGGTGCAAATTGCTCCACTTTTGGACCTTTTACAAAAGCCACATTATCTTTATAAGCAGACACAATATCGTTAGGATTTGCTTCTGATGTTTGTCTGATCATTTTAAAAAGCGACGCAGGCTTTTCTTCTTCATCAATTACAAATGTTCCGTTAAATATTTTGTGTCGACAGTGTTCTGAGTTTACTTGTGAAAATCCAAAAACTTCAGAGTCAGTTAATGGTCTGCCTATTTTTTTAGAAACACCTTTTAAATATTTAACTTCTTCATCACTTAACGATAACCCTTCTTGTTGGTTGTAAGCTGCAATATCTTCAATATCTAGAATGGCCTCAGGTTGAATATCTATGGTAAAAGAGTTTTGATTTAATCCATTGAATTTCTCCGAAATCATTGGATCGAATGCTTTAAAACCTTCAGAAACAGCTTCGAATTCTTCAATTCTGATAATATCAGAAATCCCCATATTTTGAGTGATTTCTACAGCATTTGTACTCCAAGGTGTTATCATGGCTGCACGCGGACCAACAAAAAAAGCATCGAGAGATGCTTGTTGTATTTTTGGCTGGTTGCCAAATAACCACGTTAATTTTGAAGTGGTTTCAGTTGATAATTCTTTTGTTGTTTGAACAGCAAACACTTTGCTGGTTACGTTTCCAAAGAAATGAATCATTATGTCTTGATTTGTGTGTGTTTAAAGAAAGTGCAAATTTACTTCTTTTTAGTCGAATTTCATGCAAAAATATAGTGGTGAAAATGGAGAGTTATTCACGAGGTTTTAAACATAGGGAATTACCTTGTTTTATGAACAAAAAAATACAAACCATTTGGTTTGCGCTTATCTCATTATTATATGTTGTAGGTAATTATTTTTAAATCGGGAGTGATTTAATATTGCTCAATGTCTTTTTAGCTAATTCTATTTTTTCAGGGAACAATTCTTTGTCTTTAATATCTTTGGCAATACTAGATAGCCTCTCTTTTGTCGTTTTTGACATAGAAAGCACTTTTGTCGCTTTTAGTATTTGTTTTTTTCTTCCCATTTTTTCTAAATGTTATACAAATTTACTTCATTTTTTCTTAAAAACCAAAATGCCAACATATTCACTTTCAGATATGTATTGGGATAATGTAGCTTTTTTTTCATTTGTTAACCCTAAAAATGTATACTCTTTACTTAACTCAACGAAGTTTCTATTTAGATAGTATCTGTAAGTTTTAATTCTCCTGTTAAAATTTTTACATACATCTTCACAGTTCTTTTTGCAATTGGTTTTGCAAAGTTCTTTAAATTTATCAGCACTATCACTGCCCTGTACCCAAATAGCGGCATCTTCGTTTTCTTTAAAGAATTGAGGAATGGTATTTAGTACCGTACTAAATACTTTTCTCATATCTCCATTATTACTATTTGAATCATCAAAAATATTGCCATTTTCTTCATTGTAATCTCCAAAACCTAAATTATAGATAACTTTTCCATTTCTTTTGGCTACAGGGGTATATTCTATCGCTTTAATTATTGATTTATACCCTTTACTTTCGAATAAGTACTGAATTTTTCGTGTTTTAGATTTTAGGAGTTCGGTTTTATAAGCAGGTATGTTGTTCAATATCTGAGGCTTTTATATTCAAAGGTAATATTTTTTTTACGTTTTGTGAATTTGGTATGTTTGTGGTTTTGTCATTCCTGTGCGAAGACAGGAATGACAGAATCTAGAAATACTTTTTTAAAATAGATAACACAGAACCATAATAAGAATTACCAAATAAATTTAAATGTACTAATAAGTAATAGAGCTGATAGATTTCTATTCTTGCAGAGCTATGCTCGTCTGTTTCAAAATTAGAATAATAAGTGTCATAAAAACACACACTAAAACCACCAAATAGTTTAGTCATGGCAATATCCACTTCATGATGTCCGTAATAAACAGCAGGGTCGATGAGGTAAGGTGTGCCATTTTTTGAAATAAGAAAATTTCCATTCCATAAATCGCCATGTAATAAGGCTGGTTTTATACCTGCAAACAGTGGCTCTAAGGTTTCTTTTATTTTTTGTGAAGATGGATACTCATTTTTAGAAAGTAACTGTTTTTGTTTGGCTAGTTCTATTTGAGGTTGTAAACGTTCTGTTGTGTAAAAATCGACCCAAGTAGTATTTGGTTTATTACTTTGATGTAAACTGCCGATAAAATTATCTTGATCTAAACCAAAATTGTCAGAAGTGCATTGATGTAATTGAGCTAATTGATTTCCTAAGTTTTTATAATCTGAAGATGAAGCTGATTTACTATCAATAAACTCCATGAGTAGAAAAGCAACATTTTGAAAGGTATCACAGGCTAAAACTTTTGGCGTTTTTATGGTATTTGTTTTTCTAATGACTTGCAATCCGTAAGCTTCAATTTGAAACATGTTTGAAGCGTTTGATACATTATTGGATTTTAAAAAATAGGCGTTATTTGAGGTTTCAATTTTAAAAGCTTCTGAGATATCTCCACCACGAACTGGCGAAACTTTTGTGATTGATTCGTTTAGTATATTTGATAGAAGTGATTTTAAATCATTATTCATGATTTAAAAATAGTAAAGTTTATTTTTTTCGTTGATAATGACTTTGAACAATCTGATCTAAAAATACTTCCGTTTTAACATGATTGAACACTAGTGATTTTGGAAGGACATCAAATAATGGAATACCATCTCCTAGCAAAATTGGAATAGTGGTGAGTCTAAGCTCGTCAATTAAATCGGCTTTAAGAAAATTTTGAACTGTTTTTCCGCCATCTATATACAGGTTATTAAAACCCTTTTTGTGAATAGTGTCTAAAACATCACGTTCTTTTCCATGTAGGAAAGTTACTTGATCTTTAAGATTCTTTGGAACTTCTTTAAGCGAATGACTTAAAACAAATACGTGTTTTTTATAGGGCCAGTCAATATCAAAATCAATAACGGTTTTAAATGTTGTTTTTCCCATTATAATAGCATCTATTTCCTCCATTAAATCATAATAGCCCATACCATGTTGATCTGGGTTTGGTATCATATCTAACCAATCCAATTCGCCATTTTTTCCCGCGATGAAACCGTCTAAGCTTTTACCTATAAACACGATGTTTTTATATTCCATACTCAGTTTTAAATTTATTTAAAAAGAATATAAAAATAGAAGATTCAAAAAGTAAATACAGAATTATAAACAAAAAGTTATTAACTCTTTCTCTCTAAGAGCGCCATATAGAATCCGTCAAATCCAGAAGTATGAGCAAAAACATTTTTATCTTTTATTAAAGAGAAATCCGCGCCAGCTTCAGATTTTAAAAAGGTCTTTACTTGATTTTGGTTTTCAGACGGTAACACAGAACAGGTTGCATACACTAATTTACCTTCTGGTTTTACCATTCTGGAATATTGCTGTAATACGTCTTGTTGAGTGACTCTAATTCTATCTAAAAACTCAGGTTCTAATTTCCACTTAGCATCTGGATTTCTACGTAAAACACCTAATCCAGAACAAGGAGCATCAATTAAAACACGGTCTGCCTTATTATGTAGTTTTTTTATCGGTTTAGTAGAATCAATAACTTTCAATTCCACGTTATGGACACCATTACGTCTGGCTCTAACTTTTAATTTTTTGAGTTTACTTTCGTAAATATCCATGGCAATAATCTGACCTTTATTTTCCATCAATGAGGCAATGTGTAAGGTTTTACCACCAGCACCGGCACAAGTATCAACCACTTTCATACCTGGTTTTACATCTAGAAAATCGGCTACCAATTGTGATGATGCATCTTGAACTTCAAAAAGTCCGTTTTGAAAAGCATCTGTTACAAAAACGTTGGCACGTTCTATTAGTTTAAGTGCAGAATCATGACCTTTGATGAATTCGGTTTCAATACCTTGGTCATGCAAGATGTTTTGTAATTTTTCTTTAGTGGTTTTAAGTGTATTGGTTCTTAAAATAACGTCAGCTTGTTCATTTTGTTTTGCTATTTCTTTGGTCCACTTTGCTTCACCTAGTTCTTTTAAACCTACATTATCAATCCAATCAGGAATGGATTCTCTAAGTTTTCTGATTTTAGAAAGTTCGTCAAAACGTCCTTTGATTTTTCGGGTAGGTGTACTTTCAAAATATTTCCAATCGGGTAATTTTATCCCTTTCAAAGTGGCCCAAACAGCAAACATGCGCCATAAGTTGTCTCTATCAAAAGGTTCTTTTACTTCGGCAATTTCAGCATACAAACGTTTCCAACGTACAATATCATATGTAGTTTCAGCAACAAAAGCTCTATCTCGAGCTCCCCAACGTTTATCTCGTTTTAATAGTTGTTGAATTACTTTATCGGCATATTTACCTTCATTAAAAATTAAGGTTAATCCATCTATAACAGAAAAGCAAAGGTTTCTATGTAATCGCATTTTTCAGATCTCTGTGTTCAGTATTTAGTAAGCAATTATGGCCACTAAACTAAAACTGAACAAGTTTAAATTATTAAGGCTGCAAAGTTACGTTTAATTCAGCAATTAATTTCCTAATTTGCGCGTATTAAAAGACACATTTGACTGAGCAAAATTTTATTAATGATTTAAATGCAGGAAAACAATCTGCTTATAGTAAACTGATTGACGATTTTCAGGATAAAGTATTTGCTACTTGCATATCATTTGTGCCAAATAAAGAAGATGCCGAAGATATTGCTCAAGATGTTTTTGTAGAAGTTTTTAAGTCGATTGGTAAATTTAAAGGTAATTCTAAACTATCAACTTGGATCTATCGTATTGCAACTAATAAATGTTTAGAATTTATAAGGAAAAGGAATACTAAAAAACGTTTTGCCTTTTTACAATCTATAATGGGAAACGATTTGCCGATGGATAAAAGTAAATACTTTACGGAGATGAATCATCCTGGGATTATTTTGGAGAATAAGGAAAAAAGTGAAACGTTATTTCTTGCTATTAATCAATTGTCTGAAGAACAAAGAACCGTATTTACGCTTAGTAAGATTGATGGTATGAGTAATAAAGAGATAGGAAAAATTATTAATAAAAGTGTGTCTTCGGTGGAGTCCTTAATGTTTAGGGCGAAGAAAAATTTACAAGAATTATTAGAGAATTTTTATAAAAATGAAAACTAACGCAAGTTTTTAAAAGTTATTGCATCTAACAATATATAACATGGAAACAAATAAAAATATAACGAATAAGATTAAGGATACTTTAAATGCTATGGATGCTATTGAAGCCGTTAAAGTATCTCCATTTTTTAAAGATCAAACCATGCAAAGATTGTTTACTGAGAAAGAGGAAGAACAATTAATATGGCCTTGGTTTTCTTTTAAATTACAATTGGCAACCTTAGTCTGTGTTATTGTTTTAAATGTATTAGCATTTACACAATTAAACTCTAACGAATATGATAGTAATATTAACGAGTTTGCAGAAACTTATGGCTTGTCTTCAAGTTCGGATATATCATTATTTAATTAAATCATTATGAAAAAAAATGTACTCTTATATGTGCTATTAGTATTTTTAATAGTTGTTAATGGTCTTTTTCTATTTAATTATTTAGGGAATTCTGATGATACGGAAAACAAAGATAGGTCCAAAGGTCCTATTAGTTTTATTGTTAAAGAATTAGACTTTAATGATGAGCAAATGCTACAATTGGAAAAAATTAATAGAAAACATCATCATAGAATGATGCGTATTGGTGATGATATTAAACAATTAAAAGATGCTTTGTTTAATAAATTATCGGACGTTTCCTTTAATGAAAATTCAATAGATTCTATTACGACTTTAATAGGCAAAAGAGTAAAAGAACAAGATATAGAAGCTTTCTATCACTTCAAGGATATTCAAGAATTATGTAATGACCAACAAAAAGAAAAGTTTAAAAGCATAATTAATGATGCACTTCACAAAAGAGGTAGAAAAGAACAAAGGCCGCATTTAAGAAACGGTGAAGGGGAGCGTAGACTACCGCCACCAAGGCATTAATAAATCTGATTATATACTAAAGGCTTTCATGAAAATGAAAGCCTTTTTTTGTACAAATCATAAATATTTCTTAAAAAACAGATGGCCTCACAAGTTTTTTTAATTCATGACATCTAAAATATTAAACATAAAAATATTATAGATATGAAACCAAACACATTAAAAACAGCAGTATTATTTTTTGGAATGATATTATTTGTTTCAACCAATTTATTTGGTCAGGATAAGCATCAAAGACCTGAAAAGCCACCAACAATAGAAAAGTTATTTGAAGATCTTGATGAAAATGATGATGATAAACTTTCAAAGAAAGAAATTAAAGGACCGTTAAAAGATCATTTTTCAGTGGTAGATACAAATAAAGATGGTTTTTTGACTAAGGAAGAATTAGAAAAAGTTCCTAAACCAAAAGGAAGAAAACCTCAAGAAGAAAGGAATTAATCTAAAATCAAATATTATGAAAAATAAAAATAGTAAAATGTATAAATACCTTTTTAAAACCATTTTGTCAATAATCATTGTTGTGTTTGTTGTTGCTTGTAATAGTAATGATGATACGGCTGATGTTTTAGAAGAAACCGATGAAGTCATAGTTGATGATACCGATTTTGTTGCTACAGATTGGACAACAGAAACGCATACAAAAGATGTAGATCCAAATTTTGATGAAGTATTTGAGGACAATACAGTAAAAAGATTGGATATTGTAATTACAGCAGCGCGTTGGCAAAGTATGTTAGATGATATGACCACAACGTATGGTACTTTTGGTTCTGGCGGAGGACCAGGAGGTGGCTTGGTGGACTCAGACGATAACCCAATTTTTGTGCCTGCAGAAGTTTTTTATGAAGGGATAGAATGGTATCGCGTAGGGGTTCGGTTTAAAGGGAATTCCAGCTTACAATCAAGTTGGAGAAATGGTATTTTAAAATTGTCTTTTAAATTAGATTTTGATGAATTTGAAGATGATTATCCGCAAATAGATAACCAACGTTTTTATGGGTTTAAAAAATTAAGTCTTAAAAATAACTATGATGATAAATCTATGTTAAGAGAAAAGGTTGCTGGCGATGTATTTAGAAATGCAGGATTAGTAGGCTCTCATACTGCTTTTTATACACTTTATGTAGATCATGGCGATGGACCTATTTATTTTGGTTTGTATACTTTGGTTGAAGAGGTAGATGATACTGTTTTAGATACACAGTTTTCTAATGATGATGGTAATTTATATAAACCAGATGGCGATGCTGCAAGTTTTGCAGAGGGCTCTTTTGATGAAGATGAATATGTAAAGAAAACGAATGAAGATGATGCTGATTTTTCAGATGTTCAAAGTTTGCTTAGTATTTTGCACGATGATACCAGAACGACAGATGTAGCAACCTGGAGAGCAAATTTAGAAACTGTTTTTGATACAGATGTGTTTTTAAAATACCTAGCAGTTAATACAGTCATTCAAAATTGGGATACCTATGGGAAAATGACTCATAATTATTTTTTGTATAATAATCCTGATACAAATAAACTAACATGGATTCCCTGGGATAATAACGAAGCATTGCAAGATGGAAAACAAGGCGGCTCGTTATCCTTAGACTTTTCGGGATTAAATGCATCAAATTGGCCATTAATAGGTTACTTGTATAATGATGACGTATACAAAGCAAAATATAAAGCTTATGTTCAGGAAGTTGTAGATGGACCATTCAATACTGGAACAATAGATGCATTATATACAACGTATTCTTCTTTAATAGAACCTTATGCGACTTCTGAAGTTTCAGGTTATACTTTTTTAAATTCCAGTGGTGATTTTATAACAGCAGTAAATCAATTAAAAAGCCATGTTTCAGAAAGAGCATCAGCAGTGAATAATTATTTAGATTGAAAGTCGTGTTATAAGAGTTTTGATCCAGTTAGTTTTTGTTAAAAAGCTCCATGATTGTAGATTATGGAGCTTTTTTTGAAAAAAAGTAAAAATTTCTCGCAAGGTTTTAAAAAGAAACGCATCTAAAAATTCAAATCACAAAATAAATCAATGAAAATTCGAAGAAGAGCCTTGGTAATTAGTATTTCATTTTTAGTAATTTCTTTATTGGTACTAAACCTTATGGTTATTTATATGTCTTATTAAAAATGATAGATTATGAAAAATTTAAAAAACCTATTTATTTTACCTTTTTTAGTTGTTATTATTTTTATAGCATGCTCTAATGAGGACGATTCAGAAATCACAGCTGAAGAAGATGAAAACATACAGCCTGTGAATACAGATTATGACATAAGTAATATGCTTTCCAAATTTGAAGGAACTGGCTTATCATATGCTGTAAATGGAAATACAGTGACTTTTACAACTCAAGATTTACCCAATCATACAAGTCCGTATTGGCCAACTAGTAATCCTTTATATGAAGCTTATAATGGTACTAATTCTAATTGGCGTATCAATCCAAATACCATTAGTGAACAAAATATAGTTTTTACCATGTCGTTAAATCCATCTGAAGCTTCAAATAAACAAGCAACGGGTTTAGGTCCTATAGGAATAGCAAGAAATGGTGTGGTGTTTTTTAATCAATATGCAGGACCAGACCAACCATTAACTAATGAAATTGATTCATTTGACCAATGGTTAGGTCACCCACAACGTACGGGACAATATCATTATCATATCGAGCCGACTTATTTAACAAAGCAATTTGGAGAAGATGCTTTTTTAGGGCTTTTAGCTGATGGATTTCCTGTTTACGGACCCGTTGAAAATGGAGAAACGATCACTAATGATGATTTAGACGCTTATCACGGACATACATCTGCAACTGCAGATTTTCCAGATGGTATTTATCATTATCATATTACAAGTGAAGACCCTTATCTTAATGGGAACGGTTATTTTGGAACCCCTGGAAATATCTCTAACTAAGTGCTTAAATATTTAAAATATATAATCTTGTGTATTGGTGTATTTTATTCCTGTAAATCGGAAAAGAAGCATGCAATAGTTAATACTAAAGAACACTTAGAATTAATAAATGGGGTTATGTTTTTTAATGAAGTTCCTTTAACAGGAAATATATTGTCTTATTATGAAAACCATAAAATTAAGTCTGATATTCAGTATGATAATGGAAAAAAGCATGGGTATGAGAAGCATTGGTATGAGAATGGTTTAAAAAAAATAGAACGCAATTATTTTAAAGGTTTTAAAACAGCGTTGCATAAAGGATGGTGGCCAGATGGCAAACTAAAGTTTGAATACCATTTTAATAAAAAAGGGGAGTACGATGGCATGGTTAAGGAGTGGTACAAAACAGGACAATTATTTAGAGATTTTAATTATTTAGCAGGTAAGGAAGTTGGCAGTCAACGTCTTTGGAAAGCAAACGGTACTATTAAAGCTAATTATGAAGTGGTTAACGGAGAACGATTTGGTTTAATAGGTTTAAAAAAGTGCTATACCATAACAACCAATAGCAACGAAATAAAATGAGATATTCTATTATACTAGTATTAATTTTTACCATTATATCTTGTGAAAATAAACAAGTAGAAAGTAATAATATAGCTAAGTTACCTTATTTTAATAGTACAGATTTTACGCCTGAATGGGATAAAGCTACTCATAAAATTCCAGAGTTTTCTTTTACTAATCAAAATGGAGAAGTAGTTACCAATATAACTTATAAGAATAAGATTTATATAACTGATTTCTTCTTTACTAGTTGTCCGGGTATTTGCCCAAAACTTACCAAAAATATGGGAGATCTTCAGAAAACATACATAAATGATGAGGATATCATGTTGCTTTCGCATACAGTAATGCCTTGGAAAGATTCAGTTTCTGTTTTAAAAGATTATGCTAAAAAGTATCATGTAAATGCCACAAAGTGGCATTTAGTAACCGGAGATAAAGATGCATTATATAATATAGCTAGAACAGGCTATTTTGCAGATGAAGATTTTATAAAAACCCAAGATGAAAGTGATTTTATACACACTGAAAATTTTGTTTTAATAGATAAACAGGGTTATATAAGAGGTGTTTATAATGGAACTTTAGAAATAGACGTAGAACGTTTAAAACGACATATTGCTATTTTGAAATTAAGGGGATGATGATATTTGATTCATAATAAGTTTTATTGTGAAGCTCCGTGATTATTTACGGAGCTTTTTATTTTCAAAATTTATAGAATCTAATGCCATTATATTATCAACTACATCTTTGTGTTTTAACATGGCTTTCATAAAGTGGTGAGCAGGTTTAGCAATAACTCTACTCAAAGCAGGTTCAATAATAACGCAAGTTTTAGGACAGTTTTTACAATCGCTACATATATTCATGGCACAATTGATATATTTATCATTGTCTTTAATCCTATCTTTAATTTTTTTAATACATAAAACATCTAATTCTATTTTTCCATAAATATTTTTCACATCCTCAAAAGTAAATTTATGAGGAAGATAGATACTTATAAAACGTGTTTTATCTTTTGTCGAATCATCGCTTTGAGCCAGATAACTTAATTTATTTTTTATATATAAAGGAAACATTTCTGTGGCTGCAACTGCTGATATGATAGCAGACATTTCGCTGGATTCGTTAATCTTAAAGTCTTTGCAATTCGAAATATGATCCTTTAAATAGTATTTTATAAATAAGTCTTTATCATTTACAATGTTTACAAATACATCTTCTTTGTGTTTCATTTTAAAGACACTATCTGTTGTGTTTATTTTCTGTTCCATTTTATTTACTGCATTATATAATTTATAAGCAGAAAGTAGTCCTGAATTTTCATAAATACCCCCGTCGTTATATTGCCCTTTTCCTTCTATGGTTGCAGCTGGGCTTATTAATGGAAATCTGTTGGTGGTAGATACGGCATTATAGAAAGATAGTGTTTTATCTCTATTGGAGCCCAGTTCCAAGATATCATCGGCTCCCATATATAGAAGTGATTCTATGTCTTTATGTTTGCTGTCAACTTTAACCGAAACGGCCATACCTTGACTTCCTTTAATGTTCGTTGTATTTGCAATAAGTATTGGGAAAATAGAATCCTGTTTATACATGTTGTTTTTCCAATAGTTTCTGTAAGCAGTAGAATTAAATTGATCCATATCAAATCCAGAGTAGTCAGCATATACTTTCATAGCTGATGTAGAACGATCTTTTCCTTTTAAATCACAAACAGGAACGAAAAGGTGGCTAAAAAGGTCTCTGCCAAGAAGGTGTGTTAAATCCATAGCTAATATGTTTTCCGTAGCTATAGAATCAATAGTGCTATCAATATTATTTTCTTTATGGCTTAATGCCATTGTTGTATTTATTAACCCTATGGTGCCACCGGAAGCCCCAGAAAGACATACCGTATTTTTAATAAAATCAGGATTTGTACTTATAATTTCATTTAAAACCGTCATGGTCCACGCATTGGCTTTCATGCCACCTCCATAGCATCCTATATAGTATCTGGGCTTATGTTGATTAGAATCTTTGTTTAGTTTGCTCACATAGTCTTTAAGGCTTAATTCATCCGATGGTTTTCTTTCAATTTGTTCTAAATGGTATAAATGACTTTTTGTAGCATCAATGAATCTTGCTGTAATGTTTAGTACCAGTACAATTAAAACAGCAGCTGCAGACGAGAAAAAAAAGTGTTTTTTGTTTTGTTTGGCGTAAACATCACCAGATTTATTGTAATAAATAAAGTGCTTAATTAGTATAACGATAATACCATAAAACAAGTAGAAGTATGATAGAATAATTATTATAGCATTAATACCGAGGGCTTTTTCAGGAAATAAGTTAACGAATATTAAAAAGAATAAATTGATAAAACCACCATGAATTAAGATTTGAAGAAATATCACATTATTACTCATGGCTCCAAAACTTAATTGCCATAAGCGTATTTTGGAAAAGAACTTTAATAAAGGGTTGCCTTCAGTAAAATCATGGTTTTTAAAATAGTCTTTTATTTTATTTTTTCTTTCATTTATTGGTATCTGGACCTCTTCATCTTTTAGATTCATTAAAGTGAAGGCATAAAAAACAGAGGATACCTTAGAATTAAAAAACACATACCTGAAAATAGATCGATATGTTCTGTAATATACATAAGTAATGGCTTGAAATACGATGCATAACAGACTGATGATAACTGTTGTTTGATTATAAGGAGATTCAATATTGGTGTATGACAGTAATAATATTAATAAGACTAAATGAATAACAAGCGTGATAATTAGAAATATAGCGTGAACAAACATGGGTTTATTTATGCTATATAATTTGGGGTTCTCTTCTTCTTCATTAGTGAAATAGAAATCTGTAGTATCATCTTTTATGTCTCCAATATTTAAAAGGTCTTTATTGTAGAACTGCCATTTTTCTTTCTTCTTTTTCAAAACGTACAACCACCAGATAAGGGCTATTAGCAGTGGAAAAGATAAGTCGCTCACAGAAAAACCACAAACAAAATTAGTGTCAGCGGTATATGCAATCATATAAAATAGAGCGACATAAAAGAAAACTCCCAGAGTGCGTCTTAAAAAATTAATGTAGTTTTCATAGTTTTTATGGCTCTTGGGTTTGTTACTTCCTTGTTCAGGTTTTTTTATATACCAAATGGTACCAAATAACCAGAATCTCTTGGACATTCGCCAGTCTTTTTCAGGAATTTTATTACCATTTTTAAGAAGAAAATAATTAGGGTAGTGAGACAAAGCAACACAAAATATTGGAGCGAAAAGTCCTAGTAAGACGAAGACAAACTGAATAGGGTTTTCATATAAACGTACTACAATAGAATTGACCTGTGGTACTTTTGGTAAAGCAGATCCAATAATAAATAAGATAATCAGACTGATATATGAGGACTTAATAAAACCCCAAATTATAGTCAGCCTGTTTTGTATTGAATACTTCAGTACCACCAATAGAAGTATGATTAAAGAAAAAGCATAAAAAACTTCTTTTATTTGTGCGATAGTTTCTGGGTAAGACTTTTTTATTAAGTAACAGATATTTTCTACTACATCGAAAGTGTAGGCAGCAATAGCTACAATTAAAAATAACCAGAAAAACCATTTGTTAGATGTGTTTTTTTTAGCTTTAGTATATACATAGCATCCCATAACATATAAAAGCGAGATAGCCCATATAAAATCCGTATAGAAAAAAAGCTTATAAAAAAGCATTATTTTAGATGAAATTTCAAGTGCTTCGAACCAGTCGGTAAGAATAATTTTGTCTGAAAATTGAGGGTGGTCAATAAATCCATTAGTTTTAAAGATTCCAGCAAAAACGACCATAGCTATTGATAGTAGAATGAATATAAAAAGAGCGCGTTTAGAGATTCCGTTTCTTATAAAGTATTTGAAAGGGTTATACGTTAAATCTTTGTTTTTTAGCATAGTAAGTCGTGTTTGTATAAAATTACATATAATTATAAAAACTGAAATACGTACTTGTACGTATTTTTTTAACTAAAATGAAGGTGTTTTATGAATAAGATCACGTTGTTATTGACTTTTAACATTTTGGTACTTTTGAGTTGTAAGTCCAAAGAGACCTTTAAACCAAGGAATATTTCTAAAGTTGAAGTAGAAACTTTGGTGAAAGATTCTTTGTTAAATGTTAGGGCTTTGGAAGTTGTGAAAGGAAACGTTTTATTCGGGACTTCTAAAGGAGAAATATATGTTTATACGCCGTCTGAAAATTCAATAAATTTAATAACTTTTGAATGGATGGAAATGGATTCGATTAATCCTCCAAATTATAGAGCTATAGCATATGTAGAAAATAAAGTTTTTGGATTAGCCATTGAATCTCCAGCATTGTTATATATGAATGGAAAATTAGTTTATAAAGAAAATCACCCTAAAGTCTTTTACGATTCCATGGATTTTTGGAATGACCAAGAAGGTATCGCTATTGGAGATCCAACAGATGCTTGTATGAGTATAATTATTACTAGGGATGGCGGGGAAACATGGAATAAGTTACCTTGTGGCTCTTTACCAAAAGCTAAAGAAGGCGAAGCTGCTTTTGCTGCCAGTGATACCAATATTACTATTGTGGATGATCATACCTGGGTGGCGACCGGAGGAAAAGCAAGTAGAGTTTTATATTCTCCTAATAAAGGAAAAACCTGGGAGGTATTTGATACACCTATTATACAGGGAAAAGAAACTACGGGGATGTATTCTATAGATTTTTACGATGAACTTAACGGGTTTGCTATTGGAGGAGATTACACAAAACCAAATGATAATGTAGCGAATAAGATAAAAACGGTAGATGGTGGAAAGACCTGGGAACTTGTGGCCCAAAATGAGGAACCTAGCTATAGAAGTTGTGTGCAGTATATTCCAAATAGAGAAGGAAAGGAGCTGATCGCTATTGGATTTAAAGGTATTGACTATAGTAACGATTCTGGTAATTCATGGAAGCATCTTAACGATGAAGGTTTTTATACCATCCGATTTTTAAATGATTCAATTGCTTATGCTGCTGGTTCAGGAAGATTAGCTAGGTTGACTTTTAGAGAATAAAAGAGTGTAAGTTTTTAAACTTTTAACTTCTACTTTCAATTTCCTCTCTGATGTCCTTTATTTTTATAATGTTCTAACATTTTTCTTTTAAAATCATCTTCAGCTATTTTTAATAAAATTATTTTTTTAGGAGGAATAATTTTTAACAATTTAGATGATAATTCCATGCGTTGCTTATGAATCGAACTTTCGGCCTCATTTATCTTAGTAATTAATTCTTTAGCTCTTTCATCAGTTAGCGTACCAATATTTCTTCTTATCTCCCGACGGATGTTTCTAATATCTTCATGCCTTATTTTAGAAGTCACATTATCGTAGTTGTTATAAACTGGCCAAAATTTCTGAGCCTCTTGTTCTGTTAAGTCTAACTTTTCTGTGATAAAAGATACTTTAAGTGTTTTTATTCTTTCTCTATTATGTTGCGCTGAAATATTAAGCGAAAAGAGAAATAGTAATATGGAAAATATGATTTTTTTCATGTGAGTTGTGCTTTATTCTAGAATGATATCATCAATATCTAGATTATCTAATATATAGGTTTCTATAGTGTCTTCGTCCCCTTCTTTGTATTCTATAAAATGTTCTTCTAACAAATCTTCTTCAGTTAGTAGTGTTGCAATTTCATAGGAACCAATATTTTCATTCATTATATAGTTTTCAACTGTTTCAAAATCTAAAGAGTCAAAAGCTGGTTTTTTTTCAGGGAAAGAAATATAAAATAAAAGTAATACAGCCGCAGCAATCCCAGATAAATAAATGATGGTTTTTTTTCTAAACAAAGAGATTACTTTTGTAGGGGTCTTAGTTGAAACTTTGTCTATAATGGTATCTTCCAAATTATTAAAATAGTCCTCAGGTAATTTAAAACCGGAGTCCTTTGATACTTTCTTCAGCTTTATATCACTTAAAATAACATTTTCTAAAGTGTTAAAATAATCATCAGGGACTTTAAATCCTGTTTCTTTAATGTTATGTAGTTTTTTCTGTTTCATTATTTTATTATTAATAAGACTTATCTTTTTAATAAAGGTTTAATCTTTAGTTAAATACGCTTCAATTTTCTTAACAGCAATATGATATGATGCTTTTAAGGCACCTTCACTTGTTTCCAGAATATCAGCCATATCCTTGTACTTTATATCTTCAAAATATTTCATGTTAAAAACCAGTTGTTGCT
Organism: Flavivirga rizhaonensis; assembly: GCF_004791695.1. Classification (GTDB taxonomy): domain Bacteria; phylum Bacteroidota; class Bacteroidia; order Flavobacteriales; family Flavobacteriaceae; genus Flavivirga; species Flavivirga rizhaonensis. The sequence goes on from NZ_SRSO01000011.1 coordinate 65,489, forward strand.
TTTCTGGCAAAGTAGCAATAGCTTGTTGTAATTTTAGTTGAATGGTGTTCCCTTCAAAATAGACATCAGATGTTAGATTGTTTATTGCTAGTTGTTGTATTTCTTCACTTGTAATTTGTAATCGTTTGGCATTTTTATTAATAAATGTAATTGATTCGTTTGTAGCAATCCGGTATAACCATGAAAATAATTTACTATTACCCTTAAAGTTATGAATGTTTTTATAAACTTTTATAAAAGTATTTTGTAAGACGTCATCAGTGTCATCATGCGACTTTACTATATTACGAATGTGCCAATATAAACGTTCTTTATATAGCGTAATGAGTGTCCTAAAAGCTTTTTCCTTAAGGTTTTCTGACTTTAATTGTTCTAACAGTTGTGTTTCGTTGGTCACAAAAATTGTTTAGTCTTTAGACTAATAAATATACGGAAAGTTTAAATTTTATTTTTTATTTTATTCAATTTTCACAACATATTGATTAGTAGTATTTTATATGTTATTTTATCGATTAAGTGTATTAAAATAACGATTAAATGCGTTTTTTTTTGGTTGCAACCGTTTTTTGTTTTATGTTTGTATCAGAAACCTACTTATTGTTGATAGTCGTCCCCAAGTCTACCAATGAACAAAAAAAAGGATAGAAACCCAAATCTCTATCCTTTTTTTATTTTTTGTAAATAATTATATTATCCGAAACTTTGCATTTCTACTAGTTTGTAGTAAACCCCTTTCTTATTAATAAGGTCTTTATGCTTGCCTTGTTCGACAATTTCTCCTTTATTAAGAACTACAATTTCATCTGCATTTTGTATAGTAGATAGTCTGTGAGCTATAACAATAGATGTTCTGTTTTTCATCATATTTTCTAAAGCCACTTGTACAAGACGTTCACTTTCTGTATCAAGAGCTGAGGTTGCTTCATCTAAAACCATAACAGGAGGACTTTTAAGAACTGCACGAGCAATACTTAAACGTTGTTTTTGACCACCGGAAAGCTTATTTCCAGAATCTCCAATATTGGTATTTATGCCTTCTGATAAATCTTTAACAAATTCCCAGGCATTGGCAATTTTTAAGGCTTCAATTATTTGCTCATCTGTAGCTTCATCATTACCCAGTTTCAGATTGTTTTTAATACTATCATTAAAAAGAATAGCATCTTGAGTTACTATACCTAATTGAGCACGTAGCGAGCTAATCGTTAAGTCACGAATATCTAATCCATCAATTAATATTTTACCTTTATTAACATCATAAAAACGAGTAATTAAATTTGCAATGGTAGATTTTCCGCTTCCAGATTGTCCAACTAATGCTACTGTTTTTCCTTTAGGGATGTTTAGCGAAAAGTTTTTTAATACATAGTCTTTATCATATTTAAATGAGATATTATCAAATACGATGTTGGTGTCAAATCCTTTTTTATTAATAGCTCCTTCTTTATCTTTTAAAGGATTTTTGGTATCTATAATTTCCTGTATTCTTTCTGCTGCGGCTCCCCCTTTTTTAACAATATAAAGACCTCTCGAAATAGCTTTTGCAGGAGTTAATACATTATATGATAATCCCATATATACAAGAAACATGCTACTATCTAAATTAGAACTACCTGTTTGACTTAGTACTATATTTCCACCATACCATAAAATAACAGCAATAATGCATATGCCTAGGAATTCACTAACTGGAGAGGCTAGGTTTTGACGATTTATTAACTTATTAGAAAAATGATAAAAACGAGAAGTAGATTCCTGAAATTTATCATTGAATTTATCTTCTGCATTAAAACCTTTAATAATACGTAAACCAGTTAAAGTCTCTTCTAATGTAGATAAAAACAAGCCTTGTTCTTTTTGAACACGATCCGATTTTCTTTTTAAACTTTTACCAATTTTGGAAATAATAACTCCCATTACTGGAATAAAAATAAATACAAACAGAGTAAGTTCTGGGCTTATATAAAGCATTACCGATATGGTGAAAATAATTGTAAGAGGTTCTCTTATAATAAGTTCCAAAACTGACAAAAATGAGTATTGTAAATCTAAAACATCACTGGTTACTCTGGCTAAAATATCTCCTTTTCTTTTTTCAGAAAAATAAGAAAGTGGTAACTCAACTGTTTTTCTATAAACCTCATTTCTAAGATCTCTTATGACACCATTACGTAAGAATACCAGAAAATAATTTGCAAAATATCCAGAAATGTTTTTTAGTAAAAACATTGTGATTATCAGACCAACAACAAAGACAAGTGCTTTAGAATTATCACCATTTGTATAATAGTTCATTTGATATGCTAGGAAGTCTTCAATAAAGTCTCCCATGTCTGTAAATCCAGTCCATTCAGGTTTTACGCTAGCAACATTAGCTTCACCTTGTTTAAAAATGACATCTAACATGGGTTTTAAGGCAACAAATGATAAAGTCCCAAATAGTGCAAAAAAAATGTTACAGATTATGTGCCCAATAGCAAATCGTTTATACGGTTTTGCATACCGTAAGATATTTACAAAATGATTCATTAATTAAGTTTCATGTCTTTTAAAATAGCATCTATTTTAGATTCTAATTTCGCTTCTGTATCATTAAAAGCATCAACAGATTCTAAATTATCGTTAACACTAATGTAGAATTTTATTTTGGGCTCAGTTCCACTAGGCCTAAGTGCAATTTGACTTCCGTCTTCTGTATAATAAATCAATACATTGGATTTTGGAATATCAATGGTACTTTCTTCACCAGAAACCATATTTTTAGTAATTGATAATTGATAATCTTCAACTTTTACTACTTTAGATCCGTTAACTACGGTTAGAGGGTTTTCGCGAGCATCAATCATCATTTGCTTAATTTCTTCTGCTCCTTCAATGCCTTTTTTAGTTAGAGAAACTAGACGTTCTTTATAAAGCCCATGTTCTGCATATAGTTTGATAAGTTCGCTATAAAAAGAACTTCCAATTGATTTGGATAGAGAAGCTATTTCACAAGCTAAAAGTGTTGAGGTAACCGCATCTTTGTCTCTAACAAAATCACCGACCATAAAACCAAAACTTTCTTCACCACCACCAATAAAATCGAGTTCAGGAAAATCTTTTATTAATTTAGCGATCCATTTAAAACCTGTTAAAACAATTTTGCTATCTACTTTATAGGCTTCAGCAAGTTTATTCAACATGGATGTAGATACGATGGTTGAAGCTATAAATTCTTTGCCTTTAATTTTTCCTTCGGCTTTCCATTGCTTTAATAAGAAATCTGTCATCATCAACATGGTTTGATTTCCGTTAAGTAATTGTAATTTGTTTTCTGAATTGCGTACAGCCACACCTAATCTATCACAATCAGGGTCAGTTCCTATAACAATATCAGCATTTACTTTGTCGGCTAATTCTAATGCCATTTTTAGTGCTGCTGGTTCTTCTGGGTTTGGTGATGCTACTGTTGGGAAATCACCATTTGGCACTTCTTGCTCTTTTACAATATGAACATTTTTGTATCCAGCACGTTTTAAAGTTTCTGGAACTGCTGTAATAGAAGTACCATGAAGTGATGTAAAAACAATATTTAAATTGTCTTTTGCTTCTTGTGAAGCACCACAGCTACCATTTTCTACTGAAGCATCAATAAATACATCATCGACATCTTTTCCTATATAATGAATAAGGCTATCATTAGCGTCAAATTTTATGTTAGCATAATCAAGATTATTTATAGCCTGTATTAAAGCATCATCATGTGGTGGTACTAATTGTCCTCCATCTTGCCAATATACTTTATATCCGTTGTATTCTGGTGGGTTATGTGAAGCAGTTAAAACAATACCACAATGGCAGTTTAAATGTTTAACGGCAAAAGATAATTCTGGTGTAGCGCGTAAATCTTCAAATAAATAAACTTCAATACCATTGGCCGAAAACACATCAGCAACAACTTTTGCAAGTGTTTTACTATTGTGTCTACAATCGTAAGCAATGACCGCTTTTGGATTTTCATTTGGAAAAGATTCATGTAAATAGTCACTCAACCCCTGAGTGCTTTTTCCGAGTGTATATTTGTTTATACGATTGGTTCCAACACCCATAACACCACGCATACCACCTGTTCCAAACTCTAAGTCTTTATAAAAACTTTCCTGGATGTCTTTTGGGTTATTTGCAATGCTATCTTTAATGAAGGTTTGTGTGTCATCATCAAAAGTTGGTGTTAACCATGCGTTTATTCTATCTAAAATCTTTGGTTCTATATAAATCATATCTCAATTAAATAAGTGCAAAAATAATCAATTAGTCAGATAATGTCTTTGTTTTTTATACCGAACTGATATTTAATAACTCAAACGTTTTAGTATTTCTATAGGGGTATAGTTGGCTTTAATAACAAGTATAATTCTAGTCAAAGTTTAGCTCATTTTTAATGGAATAGCGCTTTTTCCCCTGTTTAGTTCGCAAAATAATTTCACCTAAAAAACCAGCAACAAAAAATTGTGTACCAATAATCATGGTTGAAAGTGTAATATAAAATTGAGGTCGCTGTGTAATAAGCCTTCCTGTAGGATTCAAAAATAATTTATCTATACCTAAATAGAATGAAAATCCTAAACCGATTGTAAACATAATAAATCCTAAGGCTCCGAATAAATGCATAGGACGTTTACCAAAACTAGAGAGGAACCAAATGGTAATTAAATCTAAAAACCCATGAACAAAACGGTTCATTCCGAATTTTGTTTCGCCATATTTTCTAGCTTGGTGCTGTACTACTTTTTCACCAATTTTTGTAAACCCAGCATTTTTAGATAATACAGGAATGTAGCGGTGCATTTCACCATTTACATCAATATTTTTAACGACGTTTAAACGATATGCTTTAAGCCCACAATTGAAATCATTTAGCTTTACTCCAGAAGTTTTTCTGGCTGCCCAATTAAATAGTTTTGAAGGTAAATTTTTGGAAATAACAGAATCGTAACGTTTTTTCTTCCACCCAGAAACCAGATCAAAACCATCATTTGTAATCATGTTATAGAGTTCCGGGATCTCATCAGGATTGTCTTGCAGATCGGCATCCATAGTAATCACCACATCTCCTTTTGCCTTTTCAAAGCCAGCATGTAGTGCCTGAGATTTACCAAAATTTTTAAAAAAACGAATCCCTTTTACATCATTGTTTTGAGATGCTATTTGAGAAATAATTTGCCAGGAATTATCTGTGCTGCCATCATCAATAAAAATAATTTCATATGAAAAATGATTGGATTGCATAACTTTTGCAATCCAATCATGTAATTCAGTTAATGAGTCTTGTTCGTTTAGTAGTGGTATAACTACAGATATATTCATTTAAATATTTTCTAAATTCAATATTCAAAAATAGCGAATTTATTCTGTGTCTGGATTACTTTTTTTCATTGCAGCAGCAACAATTAACCCGATGATACTAAAAAACACTAAGTACCCTGCTAATCCTTTAACAATGTTTCCCAACGAATATTGGTTTTGAGATTCAATTTGTTCAACAGATTTAGCAATAGCATCACTAGGTGTATTAAAGCCCTCAAGCATTTGCACTGTTTTTTCAATAGTTTTTTCTTTCAATACTTCTGCAGCATCCGTATCGATAAAATTAAATAGTATATAAGAAACAAAAGTACTTATTACTAAACCGATTAAAACAGTAAGGAAATAAGAAGTAAAAGCTTCTTTAAATGAAGCATATCCGTTTTGCAGTTGTTTCGTTTTTGCAACTGAAATAATTCCTAAGACTATTATAATTATTAAAATAAAAATACCATACCACATATTTGTCAGTAAATCTAGACTTACTGCGTATGCGACAACAGTGAAAAGAGCGAGTATTACTCCTAAATATAATCCATAATTTGAGGCTATAGATTTCAATGATTTTTCCATAATATTTTGTTTAAAATGTTAGTTGATTTGTTAGTGTTCAAAAATAACAAAACGTTACACCAAAAAGTTAAAATAAAAATAATAAAAAATATTGTGCGTTTATAAAAAATGCTTAAATTTGCAGCTCCAAAATTGTAAAGAATAATAAAGCATTTAGCGATGAGAAAAGGTATACATCCAGAAAATTATAGATTAGTAGCATTTAAAGATATGTCTAACGACGATGTGTTTTTAACAAAGTCTACTGCAGATACTAATGAAACTTTAGAGGTTGATGGTGTTGAGTATCCACTTGTTAAAATGGAGATATCAAGAACATCACACCCTTATTACACTGGTAAATCTAAATTAGTAGATACTGCTGGTCGTATTGACAAGTTCAAAACTAAATATGCTAAATTTAAGAAATAATTTAAGCGTATATCATAATATAATATTTATTAGCCTTTCAAAAATGAAAGGCTTTTTTATTTTATTTAATTGAATTACTTTTGAATACATAAATAATTACTTAATGTTAAAGTGTAAAAACTTGTAACTCCTAACATAACTCACAATTTTCACCTTTTATGAATTATATTCTTTTTGATGGGGCTTCTCGGAACAATTTATTACCATTTACATTCACCAGGCCAGTAGCTGATATTAGAACTGGAATCTTAACCATTCGTGAAAAATGGGAAATGTTTTTAAAAACGACGACGACGACAGTTACTGAAGACTATTTGTCTGGTAAATATCCGATGGTAGAAATGGAAGAGAATGTGATGATTAATGCATCGTATCTTCCAAATTTAGAGTTGGTTGAAAGAATAAAAGGTCTAGAAGAGAATCAGGCAATTTTTAGAGATGAAGATGTTATTGCATTTTTTGCTAAAGAAGGACAAGATGATATTGATTTTGATCGCTTTGAAACATTTGATTTTGAAGGTGGTATTATAAAGATTGAAAATACTTGGGATATTTTTTCTAAAAACGGAGACACGATTCAAGAAGATTTTAACTTAATCACAAAAGATAGAACATCACAACCTATTCCGCCTAGTAATAATATTATAGCCCCAGAAAATATTTTTATAGAAGAAGGAGCGACATTAGAATTTGTAACGCTTAACGCTAGTAATGGACCCATTTATATTGGTAAAAATACAGAAATAATGGAAGGGAGTGTTATAAGGGGACCTTTTGCTTTGTGTGAAAATGCGACAGTGAAAATGGCAGCAAAAATTTATGGACCAACAACAATAGGACCTAATAGTAAAGTAGGAGGAGAGGTTAACAACTCTGTATTATTTGCCAATTCCAATAAAGGCCATGAAGGTTTTTTAGGGAATTCTGTTTTAGGAGAATGGTGTAACATGGGAGCGGATACTAATACCTCTAATTTAAAAAATAACTATGCAGAAGTACGTTTATGGGATTATGAAACCGAAGGTTTTGCAAAAACTGGATTGCAATTTTGTGGTTTAATGATGGGGGATCACAGTAAATGTGGTATCAATACCATGTTTAATACAGGAACAGTCGTAGGAGTAAGCGCTAATATTTATGGCAGCGGTTTTCCAAGAAATTTTGTACCAAGTTTTAGTTGGGGTGGTAATGGTGGTTTCACTACTTATTTAACTAAGAAAGCATTTGAAGTTGCAAGTATTGTTATGTCCAGACGTAATGAGGAATTCACAGAACAAGATCGAGTTATTTTAGAGCATGTTTTTGAAGAAACTAAGAAATACAGAAGGGTATAATTAGAGGTTTCTCAATAATAAATTGTAAAATATTTAAATTCAAATGGTTATATTTACTTGTAGTGCACCATTTTATGTTAAAGTTTTTTTATTACATAATCTTTTTAATTGGACTAATAAGTTTTTCTCAAACTAAATATTTTAGTATTAAAAATTTAGAAATTAACACTGAATATCCACATTTTGGTTTGATGCAAATTAACAGATCAAGAGTTGTTTTTACATCATATTTATTAGATAAAAAGGGAAGGGTAAAGCGGTTTGAAGGCAATCCTATGTTAACGGTTTTTGAGGGTGATTTATCAGAAGATGGTAAAATCGTTAATGTGACTCCTATAAAAATAGATTCAAAACAAAACATATCTCATATTACTAGTGCTACGATATCTCCAAATGGGAAGCACATTTATTTGGCGACAAATTATACCAGAAAGAATATGCCAAAGGGCAATTTTAATGAGGCTAATTTTCATATTACAGTAGGTGAGTTTAAAACAGGAATAGGGTGGACTAATTTCAAAGTATTGCCCTTCTGTAAACTTAAATATTCTTATGCACATCCAGCTTTAGACAAGGATGGAAAAATATTATATTTTACAGCGAATATTAGGGGTGGAAAAAATACAACAAGGGGAGGTTCTGATATTTTTAAGGTAGATATTTTCGCAGATGGCACTTATAGTGACCCAAAAAATTTAGGCAGCAAAGTTAATTCTTATAGTCGGGAGATGTTTCCTTTTATGAGTGCTGATAATACGTTGTATTTCGCTTCAAATAGACCTAATGGGTTTGGTGGGTTCGATATTTATAAAAGTATTATGAATACAGATGGTACTTTTAAAAAAGCTGAAAAGTTACCACAACCAATTAATAGTAAGCAAGATGATTTTTGCCTTATCATAGATTCTAAAAACAAAACTGGTTATTTTTCATCAAAACGTTTAGAAGGTAAGGGAGATGACGATATTTATTATTTTAAACAAATCGATTGAATTTAATCGAAAAGAATTCTCCGAGGCTTAACCTCGGGTCCAATGTCATTAAGTTAAGGAAACTTATTCTGTTTTGTCATATTGAGCTCAGTCGAATTATAGCTCTATATATGCCTTTCTGTATAGGATTAGCATGTTTGATTCATTATTTATTGGAGAAAAAATGGAAAAAAGGAGCTGTTGTAAAAGATGAAATCATGATATTGGTAGAAATTTGAAGAGTGATTAATTGCCTTAAAAGTAAAATGGGAAGAAAATTAATTTGGCTTATTTTATTGAAATGTAATTTTTTTCTTATTTTGGTAAAGATTTACAACTTTAAAAGTATGTAGATTTTTTTATCATAGCCCTAAAAAGATAAACTGTGTTGCATATTTTTAAAAATGAAAGAAAAATCAGTATTCTTTTTTTTATCATTTTAACTATAGATATTTTAGTTAAACTAAATCTTGATCCCTTTCCATATAGATATATTTCTAAACCACCTTTAGTACTCCTTTTATCTTTGTATTACTATTATAATAATAATGAAAAACGAAAGAGAAAAAAACTATGGGTAATCTTGGCATTATGTAGTTTTTTATTAGGAGATATATTTGTTATAAACCATACTAATATTATTTTTTTAAGCGTCAGCCTGCTTCTTTTCGCTTTAGCAAAAGTCTTTTTAAGTTTGCGACTTTCTCATATATCGGATTTTAATGTTATTAAACTAATCCCTTTTTCTATAATACTATTTGTCTATACGGTTTTTATAGTGAGTTTTCTTTTTAATAGTTTAGGAGATTTTTTTGCACCAGCACTGCTAAGTTTTTTTATATCACTATTACTGATTCAATTTGCCTTTTTAAGGAGAGGAGTTGTTAATAGGGTTAGTTATTCCTATGTTTTTCTAGGTATTATTTTTTATAAGTTTTCTGAGGCTATGATGGCTATAAAAACATTTAAAATGGATTTACCAATGCAAGATATTTTAATTATGTTATTTTATGGCATATCTATATATCTCATTTTTTTTGGAATTGTAAAAGAACATAAAAATTAAAATGATATCAATTCTTTTTAACCCTTCTTAAGTCCAATAAATTAATAGGGTTTATTCCAAGACCGGAAACATTCTTTCTTGTAAAGCGAACCACTTCATCATAGTATAAAGGTACCATGATGGCATTTTCCATAACTATAGAATCCATGGTAGTATATAGATGTTTTCTTTCTTCAATATCAGTAATAGTGAAAGCTTTATTATATAAACTATCAAACTGAGTGTTTTTAAAGTGAAAATAATTTGAGCCATTAGGAGCGAAATTTTTACTATAGAATATCGATAAATAATTTTCTGCATCCAAATAATCTGCAACCCAGGAACTTCTAAACATATCAACTTTACCATTTGATCTAGCTGTTCTTAAGGTCGCTTCAGGCATAACATCGACTTTAATTACTAATCCGGTTTTATCGAGTTCACGTTGAATAAACTCACAAAAACTTAAGTAATTACTGGTCGTTGTTAAAGTGATTTGAGGTTTTGATATGCCGCTTTCTTTTATAAATTGTTCAACCAATTGTTTAGCCTTTTCAGGTTGGTAGCTAAAACCAATAGATTCATTATGTCCAGCTAACCCTTTAGGAATAAAACCACCATTAGCAGGATTGCCAATATCGTTTCGTAAATAAATCATCATTTTTTTTCTGTCAAAGCCATAATTTATGGCTTTGCGAATTAGTTCAGATTGTATTTCTGGTGTTTTAGAATCTAAATAAAACCCTAAGTATTCAGAGTTTAGGTAGGGGCCTTGAATCATATTTACAGATTCTTTGTAGGTGCTGCGAAGCTGGCCGTCTGCTGTTAAGAGCTCATCTTTATAAGAGGCATCTAAACTGTTTAAAAAATCTATATTGCCTTGTGCGAACTGTAAAAACTCACTTTGTTTATCAGGCAAAAAAGTAATGGATACGGCTTCTAAATAAGGTAGAGATACACCAGCACTATCTTTTTCAAAATAATGATTGTTTTTTCTAAAAACAAGTTTAATATTTTCTTCCCAACGTTTAAATTGAAAAGGACCGGTGCCAATGGGGTGCGATCTAAAATCACTGCCATAATGTTCGGCAATTTCTTTAGGAATAACCGAGCAATACTTCATAGACAATAGCCCTATAAAAGCAGGGAATGGTTGCGTTAATTTAATTTTAAAAAGCGTATCATTTATAGCTTCAAAATGATCTACTTTTTTTAAAACCCAATTTCCTGGTGCTGCAATTTTCTCATCCCTTAGTCGGTTAAAACTATATTTAAAATCTTCTGCAACTACCACTCTTGTAGAATCTTTTCCAAATAATTCATGCTTGTGAAAATACACATCATCACGTAGTGTAAATAAGTAGGAGAGACCATTGTTCGAGATTGTCCAGTTTTTAGCAATGCTTGGTAGAATATTTAAATCACTATCCAACTGTACTAAACCATTAAATAATTGGTTACTAACCCAAGTGTCTTGCAAGGTTCTTGAAAAAGCAGGGTCTAAAGTATTTATGTTTGCATGTTCATTATACTTGAAAACTAGATGGTCTTTGTTAACTAATCTATTATTTGCGCATGAGTTTAATAAGAAAGTAAAGTTTATTATAAATAAATAGACTGTTAAGTATTTTATATTTGTCGTCACTAGTTTCATTTAATAGTAGATAATTTAATAGTTTTTACCCTTCAGGAAGGCTTTCCAATTTTCTCCTACTAATCCATATACATCACCTTTGTGTACATTAATTGAAATAGGTCCTAGTTTAAAACGATTAGTACCATAGCTTTTAATAATATCTGAACCAGTTACAAGGGGCTTTTCTGTATTATTATCATCAATGGGAATTTTGGAGATTCTATTTAGAATTTCAAGGCTTCTTTTTATAAGTTTGCCTTCTTCATTTGGGTATTTTTCTTTCCAATCTGTAAGTGCTATAACGTCACTATAAATATCTAAGTTTTGTGTATCTATAGCACAATCCATAAGTTTTCGATATCCTAAGAAAGTATCTTTGTTTTCAAAAAAAGGAATAACTTCTTTAATTCGCGTTTCAGCTCTTGTCATTTGTTATTACAGATTATTAACTTTTAGTTCAAGTCTTCATACTTACATTGTATTACTTATAGCAATTGCGTAAATTTGCAGGCTTTTAAGTTAGAAGTCTTGTAAATATAAATACATTTTCCATCATAAAAGGAAATGAAAAAGAAAAAATGAAGAAAAAAGTCGCATTTTATACCTTAGGTTGCAAACTGAATTTCTCAGAGACATCAACCATTGCCAGAAATTTTACAGATGAAGGTTTTGATCGTGTGGATTTTTCTGAAAAGGCAGATATTTATGTGATTAATACTTGTTCGGTTACCGAGAATGCAGACAAACGTTTTAAAACAATAGTAAAGCAAGCACAGAAAGCCAATTCAGATGCATTTGTTGCAGCGGTGGGGTGTTATGCTCAGTTAAAGCCTCAAGAATTGGCAGATGTTAATGGTGTTGATTTAGTTTTAGGAGCCACAGAGAAATTCAAAATAACAGACTATCTAAACGATCTTTCTAAAAATGATTTTGGACAGGTACATTCTTGTGAGATAGAAGATGCCGATTTTTACGTAGGGAGTTATTCTATTGGAGACAGAACACGAGCGTTTTTAAAAGTTCAGGACGGTTGTGATTATAAATGTACTTACTGTACTATACCTTTAGCACGTGGTATTTCGCGGAGTGATACCATGGAAAACGTTTTAAAAAATGCTCGGGAGATTTCTGAGCAAAACATAAAAGAAATTGTTCTTACTGGGGTTAATATTGGTGATTATGGAAAAGGCGAGTTTGGTAATAAAAAACATGAGCATACGTTTTTAGATTTGGTTACCAAGCTAGATCATGTTGAAGGTATTGAGAGATTAAGGATTTCGTCTATAGAACCTAATCTTTTAAAAAAAGAAACCATTGATTTGGTATCTAAATCGAGAGCCTTTGTGCCTCATTTTCATATTCCATTACAATCTGGAAGTAACGAAATTCTTAAAAAAATGAAACGTCGTTATATGCGGGAATTGTATGTAGATCGTGTTTCTAAAATAAGAGAGGTTATGCCGCATGCTTGTATAGGTGTGGATGTTATTGTTGGATTTCCTGGAGAAACGGACGAACACTTTTTAGAAACTTATAATTTTTTGAATGTATTAGACATTTCATACTTACATGTGTTTACATACTCAGAGCGTGATAATACCGAAGCAGCAGAAATGGATAGTGTAGTGCCTAACAATATAAGAAGTAAGCGTAGTAAAATGTTACGAGGTTTATCAGTTAAAAAACGTCGTGCTTTTTATGAAAGCCAAATTGGGTCCAACAGGACTGTTTTGTTTGAAAGCGAAAATAAAGAAGGCTACATTCATGGGTTTACTGAAAACTACATTAAAGTAAAAACCCCTTGGAATCCTGAGTTGATTAATACATTACATCATGTAGAACTTACAAGAATTGATGATGATGGCTTAGTGAGATTTGAGTTTGCAAAAGTGGTTTCAAACTAAGAAACTATAGTAATCTTGCATATTAGCTAGAGTTTTGTTCACTTTGACTTATTTATTGTGCAAATAAAATAACACGCTATATTTTTATGCGAGTTAATCATGCCCCAAATATGAATAGGTTACTTTTTATTTTATGCTTCGCATTACTTATTACGAGTTGCTCAGGCGAGGATAATAATGATGCATCAATTGTTGGCAGATGGAAATTAACAGCTTGGGAAGTTGCAGATGGATTTGATATGAATAATGATGGTATTGTTAATACTAACATTTTAAACGAAATTGAATGCATAAGCAATGAAACTTTAATTTTTGAAACTGAAGGTGTTGTGTCTTCTAATAAAACCTTTAACCCAGATATTGATATTGCTTTACAGGAAGGAACTACAGATAAGTATGTATTTAAAGTAAGATGTGATGAGGAAGGTGTTATTGGTTTTGCAACAACATATTCTCTAAAAAACACAGATACGGTGATATTTAATGATAATGAGTCTGCTATCGTCGGTAATCAATTATTTCGCTTGATTAAAGAATCTATAAAAATATATAATAAAGATTTCACTGAGGTAGTTGCTACAAAGGATTTGACATTGGTGTATACCAAGCAATAATTAAGTAGCATTTTTACAGGAAAGAAAAAATCCGAAGTTACTTATTTAAACTTCGGATTTTTTTTATAATTATTTCTGTTTAAAAAATTAAATTCTTACTCCAACAGGAAGCATACGTTTATATTTCCTATTGCTTCTCACAAACTTAGCAATTTCAGGGCTTGTTGGTACAACGCTTAGATTGCGTTCTTGAATTTGTTCGAAAACAGCTTCTAAAAACTCTTTGCTAAATTCTTGGTCTTTAATGCCTTCTGGAATAATTAGTTTGGTTAGAAAAATTTTCCTTTCTTGTAAAGAATATTCAATTTTTGCTAAATGGTTATCAATTTTTATTTCAAATTGACGTAGAAAATCGTTATCAATTAGTTCTGCAGCTTCAACCATGGTAATTTTTGTTTTGTTTCTTAGAAATCTTAAATAGTGAGCACTATTTATATAACTTTGTTTTGCAAAAGTACAAAAAATAATTGTTATTTTAAAGATAAAAAAGGGTTAATACCTTATAAAATAAACCTTTAGAATTGGCTTTATTTGAATTTAGAAAACTTTTTTTGTTAAATTCTATTTTAGTATAAATGAACGAAGAAATAATACATGTTTATTTAATGCCGGGAATGGCTGCAAACCCTATAATTTTTGAACATATAAAATTACCGGAAAATCAATTCAAGATTCATTTGCTTGAGTGGATGTTACCAATTAATCATGAATCTATTAGTGATTATGCATTACGAATGACTAGCCATATAAAACATGAAAATATTGTGTTACTTGGTGTATCCTTTGGAGGTGTTTTGGTTCAAGAAATAAGTAAGCATATTCGTGTTAGAAAACTCATTATAGTTTCTAGTATTAAATCCATGCACGAATTACCTAAACACATGTTGCTAGCTAAGAAAACGAAAGCTTATGCATTAGTACCAACACAATTGGCTGGTAGTATTGATTTACTTGCAAAATATGCTTTTGATAGCAGTATTAAAAAACGCATGGATTTGTATAAGAAATATTTATCTGTTAATGATAGCAAATATTTAAGTTGGGCCATTAAGCAAATGGTCTGTTGGAATCAGGATAAAAGCCCACAAGATATTGTACATATTCATGGTGATAATGATGCCGTGTTTCCTATTAAAAATATAACAAACTGTATTACAATTAAAAATGGTACACATATCATGATTATTAATAAATATAAGTGGTTTAATGAGAATTTACCTCGTATAATTTTAGAAAACTAAATAAAAATTTTACCTTTAAACAAAACTTATTAAAAATGAAGATAGTACAGAAAGTATTAGCGTTTGTGGGATTATTAAGTTTATCGGCCTTATTTATTTATGCCCTACAAGATGCCCCAACAGATGAGAATTTCGAAAAAAAACTAATTAACGATTATAATGTTTATGCATTACAAGTTCCAGATGATTTAAATTTTGCTGGTGAGCCAATGCCACTTAAAAATCCTGATATTTTAGAGCGTATGGACCGAGAATTATTGGTTAATACATATTGGCAATCTAATGGACTGTTAATGTTTAAACGCGCCAAAAAATATTTTCCAATTATAGAGCCTATTTTAAAGAAGCATGGTATTCCAGATGATTTTAAATATTTGGCTGTAATAGAAAGTGGTTTAACAAATGCAGTATCTCCAGCAGGTGCCAGAGGTGTTTGGCAAATTATGAAAGTTACAGGTAGAGAAAATGGTTTAGAAGTAAATGATAATGTTGATGAACGTTATCATTTAGAAAAAGCAACAGAAGTAGCATGTAAATACTTATTAAGATCTAAAAGGAAATTAGGATCGTGGACCTTAGCCGCGGCTGCTTATAATGCTGGTGTTGCAGGCGTTTCCAGAAAATTGAAGGAACAAAATGTATCAAATTATTACGATTTGTTGCTTATTGAAGAAACTGGGCGCTATATTTTTAGAATCGTGGCGTTAAAAGAAATTTTATCTAATCCAGCCAAATATGGCTTTAATTTTAGGGATAAGGATTTGTATAACAATGTGCCTACTTATAAAGTAGCTGTTGATACAGCAATTACTAATTTTCCAAAATTTGCTGAAGGTTTTGGTATTAACTACAAAATATTAAAACTTCATAACCCTTGGTTACGAGAATCACATTTAAATAATAAATCAAAGAAGTTGTATACTATTGATATTCCTAAAAAGGGGTATTATGATGTACAATAAGAGAAGTATAATAAGTTTAATTCGGAGACAGAGGATAATTATTAATTATCCTCTTCTTTTTTGTGCTCTTATAGAACCACCGCTACCATAATGCTGATTAGGCATTTGAGAACGTTTCATATTTTGTTTCATCATTTTTATCTGATCGGTTAACATACCCTGTTTGTCTAATTTTTGAGCTTCAGATAATAGTTTTTGGGCTTCTTGCTTTCTACGCTTAGAAAAAGCAATACCAGATAAATTCAATTTAGCCATAGCTAAATCATGATCCATAGACAATCCTAAAGAAATAGCTTTTTTAAAATACTTTTCAGCTTCATTCATATTACTTTGAGAAACCATGATACCATGTAAATAATTATAATATCCTTGCTGCTTTTTTACTAAAGCAGATTCAGGTTTTTTAATTTTGTTAAGCCATTTTTTAGCGCCATCAAAATCTTGTTTACGTAATCTTAAAAAAGCTAATAAAATAAACTCATTTTTAAAATAAAGGAATACAAAAATTAAAGAAAGTAATATAAGCATAATACCATTACCTATATACCCTTCGGTAAATTGATAAACAGCATAAGCAATAATACCTGATGCTATAATAAGTTTAATAATTTTATTGTACATTTTAATAAGTTTATAATAAGGAAAAGACGTTTATTATATACTAAATAAAGGTCTCTTTTTGTTTTAGACTGCAAAGAAACTAAATTTTTATTAAAAGTGACTCATAGACATTTAACAAAAAAGGGCTTATTAAGCTAAATAGAGAAGGGTTTAATTAGAATATTTTAACTAAAAAAATAATTGAAAATATTTTTTCAAAAATGGTTTGCAAAGTAATAAAGGCTTTGTATATTTGCCCTCGGTTTTGGAGAAGGTCCAACACTTATAGAAAAATACAATTCAGATTTTAAAGATACAAGATAATGAGTAAAAGAACATTTCAGCCTTCTAAAAGAAAGAGGAGAAACAAACACGGTTTTAGAGAAAGAATGGCTTCTGCTAATGGTAGAAAGGTATTAGCTCGTAGAAGAGCTAAAGGAAGAAAAAGGTTATCTGTATCGTCTGAAACAAGACATAAGAAATAATGATTAACAATTGTTGATAATTTAAAGGTGTTACTTAAGTGTAACGCCTTTTTTTATATCTACTGAATATTATTTTTGTAACTAATTATATTATATCCACATAACAAGTAAAAAATGCCAAAAAATTCAAACTTAAAATCGATACTAATTATTGGATCAGGTCCTATAGTTATTGGACAAGCATGTGAATTTGATTACTCAGGGTCTCAGTCTTTAAGGTCACTTAGAGAAGATGGAATTGAAACGATTCTTATTAATTCCAATCCTGCAACTATCATGACAGATCCTTCCATGGCAGATCATGTTTATTTACTACCTCTTAATACAAAATCCATTATCAAAATATTGAAAGAGCATCCACAAATAGATGCCGTTTTACCTACTATGGGAGGTCAGACAGCTTTAAATTTGTGTATAGAGGCTGATGAAAAAGGAATTTGGAAAGATTTTGGAGTTGAATTGATTGGTGTTGATATTAATGCTATAAATATTACAGAAGACAGAGAGCAGTTTAGAGAATTAATGGGAAAGATAGGTGTTGGTATGGCGCCACAAGCTACGGCTACATCTTTCTTAAAAGGAAAAGAAATTGCCCAAGAGTTTGGATTCCCTCTTTGTATTAGAGCATCTTATACATTAGGAGGTGCTGGAGCTGCTATTGTCCATGAAGAAGAAGATTTTGATAAATTATTGCGCAGAGGATTAGAAATTTCTCCAATCCATGAAGTAATGATTGATAAAGCAATGATGGGGTGGAAAGAGTATGAATTAGAATTACTTCGTGATAAAAATGACAATGTTGTCATTATTTGTTCTATTGAGAATATGGACCCTATGGGTATTCATACAGGAGATTCTATTACAGTAGCACCAGCCATGACTTTAAGTGATAGAACCTATCAAAAGATGCGTGATATGGCCATTAAAATGATGCGCAGTATTGGTGATTTTGAAGGCGGATGTAATGTTCAATTTGCTGTAAGCCCAGATGAAAAAGAAGAGATTATTGCTATAGAAATAAATCCGCGTGTATCACGTTCTTCAGCATTAGCAAGTAAGGCAACTGGTTATCCGATTGCTAAAATTGCTACAAAACTTGCTATTGGTTATACTTTGGATGAATTAGATAATCAGATAACTAAATCTACTTCGGCTTTATTTGAACCCACTTTGGATTACGTTATTGTGAAAATTCCACGTTGGAATTTTGATAAATTTGAGGGCTCTGATAGAACTTTAGGCTTACAAATGAAGGCTGTTGGAGAAGTTATGGGAATTGGACGTTCTTTTCAGGAGGCTTTACACAAAGCTACCCAATCTTTAGAGATTAAAAGAAACGGTTTAGGAGCAGATGGAAAAGGTTATAAAGATTACAACCAAATCATTGACAAGCTCACCAACGCTTCTTGGGATCGTGTTTTTGTTATTTACGATGCGATCGCGATGGGAATTCCACTAAGCCAGATTTATGATATCACAAAAATTGATATGTGGTACTTAAAGCAATATGAAGAATTATTTCAATTAGAAAAAGAAATATCTACATATACCATTGATGCGCTTGATAGAGATTTATTATTAGAAGCAAAACAAAAAGGATATGGTGACCGTCAGATTGCACATATGTTAGGATGCTTAGAAAGTCAGGTATATAACAAGAGAGATGAGTTTAATATTCAGCGTGTATTTAAGTTAGTTGATACTTGTGCTGCTGAGTTTACAGCCAAAACACCATATTACTATTCTACATTTGAAAATGTGGTTGAGACTGCTTCTGGAGAAATATACACGCATAATGAAAGCATTGTAAGTGATAAAAAGAAAATTGTTGTACTAGGCTCTGGACCAAATAGAATAGGGCAAGGTATCGAGTTTGATTACTGTTGTGTTCATGGTGTTTTAGCGGCAGCAGAATGTGGTTATGAGACGATTATGATTAACTGTAACCCAGAAACGGTTTCTACAGATTTTGATACAGCTGATAAATTATATTTTGAACCTGTTTTCTGGGAACATATTTATGATATTATTCGTCATGAAAAACCAGAAGGAGTCATTGTCCAATTAGGAGGGCAAACGGCATTAAAATTGGCAGAGAAGTTAACCAAATATGGTATTAAAATTATAGGAACTAGTTTTGAATCTTTAGACTTAGCTGAAGATAGAGGAAGTTTTTCTAGCTTATTAAAAGAAAATAATATTCCTTATCCGGAGTTTGGAATTGCGGAAAATGCAGATGAAGCCTTAGAGTTAGCTGATAAATTAGATTTTCCAATTTTGGTTAGACCATCTTATGTTTTAGGAGGTCAGGGGATGAAAATTGTTATTAATAAAGAAGATTTGATTGAACATGTAGTCGATTTATTAAGAAGAATGCCTAATAATAAATTGTTGTTAGACCATTATTTAGATGGAGCAATTGAGGCTGAAGCAGATGCTATTTGTGATGCTGATGGGAATGTTTATATCATTGGAATTATGGAACACATAGAACCATGTGGTGTACATTCTGGAGATTCTAATGCAACTTTACCAGCATTTAATTTGGGAGATTTGGTAATGCAGCAAATCATCGATCATACTCATACTATTGCAAGAGCATTAAATACTGTAGGACTGATTAATATTCAGTTTGCTATTAAACATGACATTGTTTATATCATTGAAGCAAATCCTAGAGCTTCTAGAACAGTACCTTTTATTGCAAAAGCATATAAAGAACCTTATGTGAATTATGCAACAAAAGTGATGTTAGGAGCGAAAAAGGTAACTGATTTTGATTTTAAACCACAGTTAGATGGTTATGCCATTAAGCAACCTGTATTCTCTTTCAATAAGTTTCCAAACGTAGATAAGAGATTAGGACCAGAAATGAAAAGTACAGGAGAGAGTATCTTATTTATAGATAGTCTAAAAGATGATGAATTCTATGATCTATATTCCAGACGAAAAATGTACTTAAGTAAATAATAAAAAGAGGCTGTCTGAAAAGTGGTTAATCTTGTCATTCAGAGCAACGCGAAGAATCTTATTTCACTCATAATCAGAGTCATATATTTTAAAGAGATTCTTCATTCCATTCAGAATGACACTTTTTAGACAGCCTCTTTTTATTTCTTCTTTAATTGGAAATTAAACATAACCTCTATACTTTCGGCAATTTTATTCCTAACTACTTTAGGGATTTCAATATCATAGTCTGCTGGATTAGTGGTAAATGCTCCAGACATGACAATGTTATCTTGGTTATTTTTTGAAATTTTCAAAAGAATATTGTCTAATTGATTTGTTTTTCCGTGAAATGTTAATGTTCCATTAATTTTATGGACTTCGGAGGTTCCTGATAATTTGTTAAAAGAAAAATCGACGATTTTACCTTTAAAAATTGCTTTAGGATATGTGTCAGATTCAGCATAATTTTCATTAAAATGTTCTTCCATGAGCGCATTTTTAAATCGAAAACCTTTAACCAATACTAATGTAGCAAATTCCCCGTTTTCAGAATTTAAAATAGCAGTAACTGTATTATTGTTAGCTTTTACTTCTTCAAAAGCAGGCACTGAAGCTTCAAAATTCACCTGTCCAGTTTTGGTTAAGTATTTGTTTTGAGCAAAACAATTTAAACTTATAAAGGCAAAAAAATAGACTAGTTTTTTCATGTATTAAATTATTATTTTTATCAATGAGGCTGTCTGAAAAGTGGTTAATCTTGTCATTCAGAGCAACGCGAAGAATCTTATTTCACTTATAATCAGAGCTAATATATTTTAAAGAGATTCTTCATTCCATTCAGAATGACACTTTTTAGACAGCCTCAATATTATGATGTTTTATGAATCATTATCGTTTTAAGCCATAAAGAAACTAATTTTCTAAAAGCCCATCATCTTTCCATTGTTGAATAATATTTCTATTACTTGAAGACATTTGTCCAGTTGGGGGCATGGGGCTAGATGAGCTATTAATTCTAGGTATTATTGCATCAATTCTATTTTTGACTAGAGTAAAAGTTGTTAGAGAAAAAGGCGCACCATTTGCTGTTGGATTGCCATGACACTGTACACAATTACCACTAATAATGCTTTTTACATTTGCCTCATAAGTGATTTTTGCATTTGGGTCTGGATCTGGATCTGGAGTAAGGTCATCATTACTATTGCTAGAGCAATTAAAAATCATTCCAGAAATTGCTAAGGTGTAAATTATTTTTTTAAAATTCATAGCTTTTTTTTAATTTATTTATATAATTCTTTTTAAAATCTTCGACTTAAATTAAATCCAAAATAGATGTCTCCATCACTCCAATCTCCTCCTGCTTGTCCTAAAAAACCATTAGTATTCATAGCTTGAGAGTTCGAGAAGTGCATTTGAAATACATGACCTCCAGTTTCAATGTCTATGCCTATAGATAACGGGTTCTGGAAAGGAGAATTGTCAGTTCTGTTAAAATGTAAACCATAATCCGCATTAATAGACCATCGCTTGCTAAGTTTATATCGCCCACCAAGACCTAAAGCAATCTGACTATTGTCTTGTTCATCTATAGAGACATAATTATCATGAAAAAAGGTTGGGGCTAACTCTACCGAAAAGTTTTTATTAATTTTTCTCGATATTAATAATTGAGCAGTATATCCAAGACGATCACTAAATTCAATAGATGGTAGATCCTCTTCTTCTAATGCGGTATTGACTAAAATGGCATTATAACCAACAATTGTAAATGGGAAACCATTATCTTCTTGCCTAAGAAGTCTATATTTTACAGACGCTTGGTAAATTTTTAAAAAGGAACTTCTGGATACCCCTATATTAATTGCATCAGAAATACCGTAAACAAAATTTAATCGTGTTACAGCTTCATCCAACCCAAAAAAGGTATCAATACCATTTTTTAAACTACCAAAGCGGTGAGATACTATAAAAGAGAGTTCCTTTTTTGCGACCAACTTTGTAGATTCAAAATTCACAATTTTTAAACCTTTAAAAGCGGCTGTAACATGTTGTGAACCTGTAGATTTTGTATCTATTTCATCTAATAAGTCTTCTTGTGAAAACATAAGAAAAGGAAAACAAATAAGAATTAATAGTATCTTGTTCATATACATAAAATTTTTTGTGTTGGTTAGTTTTTAACGTTTTATAAAGCGTTTTACTTGATTGTTTATTTTTACTAAGTACAGGCCTTGATTGAAATTAGAAACATCAATTTCAAGAGCATTATTAAGAGGTAGTTTTTTGTTAAGAATAGTTTCACCTAAGACATTATAAATACTAAGCGTTCCGTCATTAATAACTTGTGGGAATTTTAAAGATAATATAGATGACGATGGATTGGGAGACAATGAAAAACTATTTACAGAGAAGTCGTTTACACTTAATGTGGTTCCCCAATTGGCAACACCATTTTCAGAACCAGTTCCGGTATATTCAAAAGGGGGCGATACCGATAGAAAAGTCCCTGTAACCCATATCCCAGCAGCATTAGCAACAGACTCACGTTGGTGACTTGCAGAACCCCATTGCAAATAATCTATCATATCATCAGTAAAACCAGAAGAGTTTGTTGTATATAGTCCGAATTCTGCATCCGCTGTGCCAAAATTTATAGAGCTGGTAATACTAACCTCTTCACCAGAAGCAAGGTTTGTTAATCCTGAATTAATAGCCATGCCACTTATTTGTGCATAAGAAGGAAAGTTGCAAAACCAATAAGAGGAAACATCTACAGTACTTCCCCCATAGTTACGGAGTATTACTGTGTTGTCTGAAGGATCTACCATTTTAATTCTAATCTGGGCATTTAAACTAAGTATTCCTAAGAAGGATAAAGCAAGTAATATTTTTTTCATCACAGTTTTTTTTAATTATTTTTTATTCAATTATACATTGGTCTAATTTGATTTGCTCAAGCAAATCGTCATAACCAATTACGCGTCCTTTGATTTTTATTTCGGACTCTATCTTTAGAGATTGTTTTATCACTTTGTTAAACTGGCAAAAGATTTTATCATTTATAGTCAAATCATTTTGATTGATTTCAGAAATAACACCAGAGACAATTATAGTTTTATTGAGGTATTTTTTTTCTGATTTTAAAGACCCTTTTGAAAATTCAGAACCAATCGAATTTGCTGTAACTACAAAAACTGGAGTTTCAGTTTCAATATTTCTGTGGTCTTTGTATATATAGAGATAAGCACTAGTACAGAGACCTATGAGGATTATTAAAATGATCCACTTTTTCATATTATGAGTTTAAATACTGCTTCAACCCTAGGGTTGAAGCAGTTTAGCTAGTAATCAAATGGTTTTATATAAAGCGCATTTGATCAATGAAATTTTTCTTTTTCATAAAAGTATTTCTACTAGCTTTTTTTTATTAATTACAACCGTTGTCATACCGTAGCCGATCATCTCCACCAACTCTTAAATCTATTTTGGTTTCGGTATATTTCGATATTTCATGTAATATCCAGTCGTTATTGCAATATGGTAGACCTGGGACATTTATTGTTACTGTAATACCATTTGCTATACCATTTGCTACCCAAGTACCGAATACAGTCGTACTAGCCCAGGAAACAGATAATGTACCATCTGTAGAAAAATTAAATGTATAACCAGCATATACATTGTCGAGGTTATTACTGTCACGTTCTAGCTTATCAACAGTCCAGTCACTACAAGTTGTTAAAACATTGGTTAATTGAATAGTGTCACAATCATCACAATCATCATCATTATAATCATAGTCATCATCTTCATCACAATCATTACTGTAAGTCTCAATAATAGTTTCTAATTCTACTAAATTATTAACGCTTAATTCGGTATCATCAAAAAGAACAACAGTAATAGGGAAATTGATTGTTAGATAATCGTTTGTACTTAAATTATTAACGAGCTCAAATAAACTATTATCAGAATTTGCCGTTATAACATCAATAAGTTCATTATTTGTATTAAAGACAGATGCTATTATAGGGTATTTAAAATCCAGACATTCGATGTCATCATCTTGTTCATTTTCACCCTTACAATTGTTTGAATAGCTTGACAGTTCGGTGGCATTGTTTATAGTAGCTTTAGAGTGATCTTTAAGACTTATGGTTATAGGGTAGGTAATATCAAGAGTATCAATATCATCATCTTCTTCATCAAAAATGTATTCAATAATTTTATAATCCTCTTTAGAAGTAATATTGATATTTTGGTTATTTGCGGTTACTGCCAAAGGTAAATTAATATTAAAGCAGTTAGATTTATCAATGATGTTATCATTAGACCCATCGTTACTTACAGTTTTTAACATCAGGTTTGCAATCTTTGAGTTTGCAACCAAAACTTCATCTTCGGGTGCTTCTATGAGTTCTCTTTCTTCAGTTCTGCAAGAATTTAATAGCATTATGACTGCGATTGAGAATATAACATGGATCTTAAATAGTTTGTTCATCAATTCTTTTTCTGTGCTTAAGTTATATCTATAACAACTTAAGTTTATAAACTCCTCATTTTTTTAAATAAATTTTTATATAACTTTAGCAGCGCAAAACAATATTTTGGAAAAAAACCTTAACGATTCAATTTGTAAAGAAGCAGTTTTTGAACGTATTTATAATAAATACTCTAAGGATTTATATGCTTATTTGTATTATAAATATGGAGAACAATTTAACCCCAATGATAAAACTCAAGATGCTTTTGTAAAACTATGGAGCAATTGTAAAAAAGTAACACTAAGTAAAGCGAAGTCTTTTTTATACACTGTGGCTAATAATATGATGCTTAATGAGATCAAACATCAAAAAGTAGTTTTAAAACATCAACAAACACAGCCTAAAGATTATACTTACGAAACTCCGGAATTTATTTTAGAAAAAGAACAGTTTTTAGAACGTTATAATAAGGTGTTGGCTCGTTTAAATGAAGAGCAACGTGTCGCTTTTTTGTTAAATAAAACAGAAGGAAAGAAGCATAGTGAAATTGCTGAGATGTTAGGAGTAACCCAAAAGGTTGTTGAATATAGAATTTATAGTGCTTTCAATATTCTGAAAAAAGAATTGAAAGGATTTAAAATAAAATAAGGAGAAATGGAAGTGAAGTTGTTATATATATAATGGACAAAGATTATTTACTTGAGAAATGGCTAAAAGGTGACTTAACTGATGCTGAAAAAGAAGCATTTAGTAAGTTAGATGATGCCCAGTTTAATCAATATATTATTGATGCTGCGCAACATTTCAAGGTTTCTAATTTTTCTGAAGTAGATAGTTTCCAGGATTTCAAGCAACGCTATAATTTGCATAGAACGCCTGTTAAAAAATTGAGTTGGTTGCACCCTTTATTAAAAATAGCTTGTGTTATTGTAGTAAGTTTAGGAATCTATTTTACATTTTTTTTCAATAGGCTTACGCATTTTGAAACTATGGCAAGTGAAAAAACGACTATAGAGCTTCCAGATCACTCAAAAGTTGAATTAAATGCCTTAACAGAGGTATGGTTTAATGCTGAAAATTGGAATAAAAAAAGAGCTCTTGAACTTGAAGGTGAAGCGTTTTTTAAAGTTGCAACAGGCAGTGTTTTTGATGTTAAAACACATGATGGTATAGTAACGGTGGTTGGTACGCAATTTAATGTGAAACAACGTGATCACTATTTTGAAGTTAAATGTTTTGAGGGGATCGTTAAAGTAACATCAGATACTATTACAAGACAACTATATGCAGGAGATGTTTTTCGGATTTTGCATGGAACGTTTTCCGAAACAAAGACTACAGTGCCATCTCCAAAATGGACTCATAATATAAGTAACTTTGAAGCCGTCCCATTTAAAGAAATTTTAGCAGAATTGGAGCGACAATATAATATAGAAGTTACTTTTAAAGGGATTGATGCGAACCGATTATTCACGGGAGGGTTTGTGCATGACAAACTTGAAAACGCATTAATTTCTATCACGCAGCCAATGAATTTGACTTTTGAATTACGATCTTCAAACCTGGTAATAATTCATGGAAAAGAGAATTAAAAAAATAGCTATTTTTTTTAGCCTCTTGTTTTTTATTACTAATTGTGTTTTCGCTCAAGATACTGATGGTTCAAGAACCTTATCTCAAATAATTACAACACTTCAAGAAGTATATAATGTTCAATTTAACTATGCAGAAGATGTTATTGAAGGTGTTTCGTTAAAATCTCCAACTAAAAATTTATCTCTGGAGGAAGTTTTAACTTATTTGGAGAATAATACAACTTTATCGTTTACTTTAATGGGAGATCGTTTTGTTCTTATTAAACCAACAACAGATATTATATTATGTGGATACCTTAAAAGGAAAGATAATTTAGAGGTATTGTCTTCTGCAACAGTTCAAACTTCAGACAGTTTTACTACCAGTGATAAAAATGGTTTTTTTCAAATTAAAGTTAAAAATCCATTGCAGTTAATAACGATACGGTATTTAGGGTATAAAACAATTATGAAACCGTATAATCAATTTGAAGTATCTGGTTGTAAGGATGTGTATTTACAATCAAATTTTCAACTATTGTCTCAAGTTATCATCTCAAACTATATAACAAGTGGTATTAATAAAATAGATAATGGTTCATTTCAGATAGATTTTTCTAATTTAGAGATTCTTCCAGGATTGATTGACCATGATGTTTTGCAATCTGTTCAAGCATTTCCGGGCATTCAAAGTGTCAATGAAACAGTTTCAAATATTAATATAAGAGGCGGAACTCACGATCAGAATTTAATTCTCTGGGATGATATAAAGATGTACCAATCTGGACATTTTTTTGGTTTAATTTCTATGTATAACCCTCATATTACTCAAAAAGTTTCTTTAAGAAAAAGTGGGAGTGATGTTAGTTATACAGATGGTGTTTCAGGAACTATAGAAATGCAAACCAATCATGAAGTAAATAGAACATTTAAAGGTGTAATTGGAGTAAATTTAACAGATGCTAATAGCTTTGCAGATATTCCAGTTAATGAATCATCTTCCATACAAGTGGCAGCAAGAAAATCTATTAGTGATTTTTTTGAAACGCCGACATATACCGCTTTTTTTGATAGAATTTCACAAAATACAGAAGTAGCATCGAATGCTACAACTATAACAAATACCGATAAAACTTTTGATTTTTATGATACGTCACTCAGATGGATTTATAATATAAGTGATAAAGACAAATTGAGAGTTAATTTTATTAATGTTCATAATCAGCTTCGGTTTAATGAAAATGCCATTATAAATCAAGAAGAAGAGTCCCGTGATAGTAAATTAACTCAGAATAGCATTGCTGGTGCTTTGCATTACAATAGAGTATGGAATGATAAGTTGAAAACAGATTTTGAAGTTTATGAAACAGATTATAAGCTTAGAGCTGTAAATGCTAATATACTTGATTCACAACGTTTTTTACAAGAAAATATAGTATCGGAAACCAGTACGAAACTTAAAGTGAATTATAAATTAAGTAATAGGCTAGAACTTTTAAATGGTTATCATTTTGTTGAGACTGAAGTTACCAATTTAGATGATGTAGATAACCCATTATTTAGATTTTTAGTTTCAGAAGTCGTAAGAACACATGGTGTTTTTTCTCAAGTTGGCTATAAAGCTTTAAATAATAAAACGAACTTAAATTTAGGGCTTAGATACAACTATATTAGTAAATTTAATAAATCTATTTGGGAACCTCGATTAAGTTTTAGCCACCAATTTTTTAAGCATTTTGCTCTTGAAATTCTTGGAGAATATAAACATCAAAATACATCACAGGTCATTAATTTTCAAAATGACTTTTTAGGAATTGAGAAACGTAGGTGGCAATTATCAAATGATAAAGAGATTCCAGTTATTACAAGTAAACAAATTTCTATGGGATTAAACTATAATTATAGTGGATGGCTAGTTGATATAGATGGTTTTTATAAAATTGTTGATGGTATTACGACCCAAAGTCAGGGATTTCAAAATCAATATGAATTTGTTAAAAGCCATGGTCGTTATGATGTTAAAGGAGTAGATGTATTATTTAGAAAATATATTGAAAAATTCAGTACTTGGTTAAGTTATTCGTATATGAACAATCGTTATCTTTTTAAAGACTTAGAAACGAATTATTTCCCTAGTAATTATAATATTTCACATACTGCTACTTTAGGAATGACCTATGCATTAAATAACTTAAAATTTTCTGCGGGTTTAAATTGGCACTCTGGAAAGCCTACTACACAACCTGTTTTTGAGAATCAAATTATTGATAAGCAAGTGAATTATGAAACGACTAATGCCTCAAATTTAGATGATTACTTGCGATTAGATATTTCTGCAATTTATAATTTTAAATTAAGCGATAAAACAAGAGCTCATTTAGGTGTCTCGATTTGGAATGTTTTAGATAAAGAAAATGAAATTAATAATTTTTATCGTGTAAAAGATGAAACTATTATGGAAACAGTGCAAAAATCTTTGGGGCTTACACCTAATGCTGTTTTTAGAGTTTATTTTTAGTCTAGATTATAGCTCAACTTTAGCATTATGATCTTTTAAAATTTCTATATAATCCTCCATTTTAAATTCTGAAGCTTTAAAACTATTAGATCTTTTCTTTGCTTGTGCTTGTCTGGCAATACTTCTTGAAAAACGACGAATACTTTGTTCAGAATCTAATATAATACCAGGTACAGGCACATTTTTTCCAGCTTCATCTTTGGCGACCATGGTGAAATAAGAAGAGTTACAATGCTTTTTATTGCCTGTTTGAATATTTTCAGATTCTACGCGAACACCAATAACCATTGAAGTTCTACCTGTATAATTAACGGATGCTTTTAGTGTTACTAACTCACCAACATCAATAGGGTTTAAAAAATCTACTTTATTTACAGATGCCGTAACACAATAGTTTCTGGAATGTTTTGATGCGCAGGCAAATGCTATTTGATCCATGAGATTTAGAATATAGCCACCATGAATTTTTCCGCTAAAATTTGAGTGCGATGGTAACATTAATTCCGAGATGGTAATTTGGGATTCTTTTATGCTTTTAAACATATGTTTAAGTTAGTACAGAGTATATAATACCTGTGGTTATTGCTATTCCAAAACTAATTAAAGTGCCTATTAAAATATATTCTGTAAGTTGTCTGTCTTTTAAGTCTCCAAATCTGAAAACTGACTTTGCTGTAATTAAAAAACCTACAGCTTCCCAATGCCCTGCAATTATAAATATAAACACTAAAATACGCTCTAAAATACCAATATATTTACCAGCGTCCTTAAGGGAATCATTATTTTTAGTAAGTTCTGAAATATTCCACTTTAAAAAAATGGTTTTCATAATTATTGATACAGGAATTGTTAAAAACAAGAAACAGATTAGTAACAAAATGTTGTTTTCGGTTATAAAAGATTCTAGATTAAATGTATTATCTAAATAGAAAAAAGAACATCCAATTATGATTAAAATATGAAGTAATTGATCTATAAAAAATAGCAATCGTTTTGTTTTTTCAGTTTGAAAGACAAGCTTTAAACCATCAATTAGTAGGTGAGAAATACCTATTGTTAATATAATAGGCCACAGTGATATATCCCAAAGTAATAGTATCACCAGTGCAATATGAATTAGTATATGTAAATACAGTTTTGGCGATTTTAATTTTTTCTTTTCTTTTTCCAGAACCCATTTTTGAGGTTGTAGAAAAAAATCACCAATTAAATGAGCTAATAAAAGTTTAAGTAGTATCATATTAAAGTATTTATTTTTTGTCTGTACATAAGGTCTAGTTCCATAATTTCGTCTAGATGCGCTCTTTTTTGCCTAGTACTTACTGCATTTTGATTTATACCTATAAGTTGCCCCAGTTCGCTTTGTAATGCATCTGGTTTTTCTATACTTAGCTTAACAATTTCTGCTAGATTTACGGTCCAACTATCCATAGATATGAGGGCTAACTTAAAATATAAGTTTAAAGCTTCGTCTATTTCAAAACTGTTAGTTTTTATTCGTAAATTCTGTTTTTCTTTTTTCAAGGTTTCCAGAGTTTCTCCTGAATATATAAAGGCTTCTCCATTAGATTCTGTCACACTTTCGCCTTCATAGGTTTTATTACCAATACCAATGGCTAACCGAACATCTAAGCCATGAATAGATTTTATACAGGCTTTTATATATAGTGCAGCTATAAAGCAGGAATGGACATCTTTAATTTCTATTTGAAAGCTATCACCACGGTATATTTCCCAGTATGTCTTATCTGTACTTAAAAAAGATAATGCATCCTTTAGTACTTTTATCCATGTTTCTGGAGTTACCTGAGTTCTAGACTTAATAATGTCGCCTGTTATAACACTTGTTATGGTGTTTGATATCATATATCACGTTTTTATGTGATAAACAAATATATCACATTATTGTGTGATAAACAAATATATCACACTTTTATGTGATAATTTAACATATCGCATTATTGTGTGATAAATGACAATATCACATTTTTATGTGATATTTTAGTATGCCAAGTTTTGTGTGATGTAATGCTAATGTTCTTCTTCAGCTCGCTTTATAATAGCTTCAGGCAAGGCTTTTTTAGCTTTGGCCCCCATTTTTTTAAGTTTTTCGACACTTGTAACTAGATTACCTTTACCTTCAACTAACTTGTTCATAGCAGCAGAGTAATCAGTTTTAGCAGCATCAATTTTTTTACCAACACCCGTTAAATCTTTTACTAAACCTTCAAATTTATCGTATAAGGCACCTGCTTGCCTAGCTATTTCTATAGCGTTTCGTTGTTGTTTTTCGTTATTCCACATGGTGTCAATCGTGCGAAGTGTAGCTAGTAGGGTCGAAGGTGTTACAATAACAATATTTTTCTCGAAAGCTTTATTATATATAGAGTTGTCTTCGTTTACTACAATAGCAAATGCGGGTTCTATAGGGATAAACATAAGTACAAAATCTGGTGATTCTATATCATATAAGTCTTGATAATTTTTTTCTGAAAGTTGATCGACATGTTTTCTAATAGAGTTAACATGTGCTTTTAAGAATGGTATTTTATCATCATCTTCTGCATTTACCAAACGTTCGTAATCTGTTAATGAGACTTTGGAATCGATGATCATTTTTTTGCTGTCAGGAAGATGTAAAACGACATCGGGTAAGACTCTGGAGCCATCATCTAAAGTAAAACTTTGTTGTACAAAATATTCTCTGTCTTTTTCTAACCCAGATTTTTCAAGAACACGCTCTAAAACTAATTCACCCCAATTCCCCTGCATTTTACTATCTCCTTTTAAGGCTCTAGTTAAGTTGGTCGCTTCTTTAGTCATTTGTTGATTAAGATCTTTTAAACCCAACAATTGTTCCTTTAAAGCAGAATGCATGCTGATACTTTCTTTTTGAGATGCTTCCACTTTTTTTTCAAAACCTTGTATCTTTTCTTGTAAGGGACTTAAAATATTTTTGATGTTTTCTTTGTTCTGAAGTGTGAATTTTTCAGACTTTTCATCTAATATTTTAGTAGCTAATAATTCGAAATCTTTACGTAATTGTTCTTGGCGTTCTTCTATCTCTTTATCACGTTTTAAATTTAATTGTTGAAGGTTTTCGTACTCGGTATTTTTTCTGGTTAACTCAGCATTTAAAAACTCTTTCTCTCTTCTTATCTCTTCACGCTCATTTTCAATTTTACTTAGGTTTTGCTTTAACTCATCAATCGTCAAATTCATCTGATTTTGGCGCTCTTCTAAGATGCTTTTTTCACTTTTACTTTTTAGTCTAGTGAATAAAATACCTAAATAACCACCAATTGCTGCAGAAATGAGTATAGAAATTATAAGAATAAGATTGTCGTTCATGTATTTGAAAATATATACCCAAAGATAATTTTTTAGTTGGAAGATTAAAGAATGAAATAAGAAGAATTAAAACGAGTTCTGTAAAATTTTAATATCTTCAATAATACGATTGATATCTTCAATACTTGTACCATCATAGATGCCTCTAATTTGCTTTTTCTTGTCGACTAATATAAAGTTTGGTGTATGTATAAAGTCTTGGAGTCCTCCATCTCCTTGTTCTACAACTGCAAAATAACTTTTTCTGGCTAATTCATAAATATGTTTTTTATCGCCTGTAGTGACATGCCATTTGGAATCTATAACCCCTTTATTGGTTGCATACTCTCTTAAAACTGGCACATTGTCTATGTCTGGTGTGACTGATAAAGAGAGAAACAGAACATCTTCATTATTTAAGAATTCTTGTTGGAGCATTGCCATATTATTTGTCATAATAGGGCAAATAGTTCCGCATTTAGTGAAAAAAAAATCGGCGACATAAATTTTATCCTGATAATCAACTTGAGTAATGGTCTTTCCATTCTGGTTAATCAAACTAAAATCTGTTACCGTATGATTTTTAGTTGTATTCTGTAGACTTTTGTCAACTAATTCCGGATTGAAATTTGAAGGATTATAAATGGGTAAAACTCCTTTTGTTATGTTGTTACATGAAACAATTAACATAATAAAGAAAAGGTGTCTTAAAAATTTTAATGGCATATTTTAAATCACTTCATTTTTCTTAATAAATACTTTTGCTTCATCAATCTCAGGTCTCTTGCTATCATTATTTCCTGTTAATGCTAAGAGTTGATTGAAATAGACAGCTGCTTGATTTAGGTTTCCAGATTGTTTAGCAGCAATAGCTGCACCGTAAATGCCATTAAACCTATTGGGATGTGTTTTTAAATTATCTTCATAAGCCACTAATGCTTCTTTTGGTTTTTTTAATTCTAAAAGCATGTCTCCTAATAATTCTATAGCTGGGAGTACATCTCCTGGAGTAATAGGGTGTTTGCTTGTTTGTCTTTCTATATCAACAGCTTTTTGCATTAATGTGAGTCCTTTTTCCTTATAACCATTTCTAAAATTCATCCAGGCTTGAGACGTTTTAATTTGAATTTCAACCTGCTTGATTTGAATAGATTTTGTACGATCGTTTTGGGCTACTAAATTCTGATGAAGTTGTTTCAAAACTTCAATTTCTTGTTTGCTTTTTTCAAAGTCTTTTATTTGTGATGCTCCCATGGCTCTTGCAAAATGGTGTATGGCAGCCTGCCAAGGAAATTGTTTCCAATCTAAATCTATTTTTTGTAATTCTAAATTTGCAGCCTGCTCCCAATTTCTATTTTCCAGAGCTAGTCTTGCAGGTATTGCTGCTAATGGATAAATTGCTGCTATTACATTGGTAGGGTAGAAGGCTTTTAGAGTTTTTATTTGATCATATTGTTTTTCTGCATTTAAATTGTCTCCTTGTTGAAGGTAGGCATACACTAAATAATCGGTTGCATGTAATTCTTCAAAATATGAGCCATCTAATGCAGCAGATTCTGTAAAACACCTGGAACTTTCAGCAGATAATAAGTTAGACTGAATAGATTCTTCCCAGATACCCAATCTTGTAAAAATATGAGAAGGCATGTGTTGTGCATGAGACGAAGAAGGTGCTATTTTAGCATAGCGTCTGGCAGTTTCTAAACCTTTATGAGCCAAAACAGGATTATCGTAATTATGAATAATATAATGGGCAATACCTGGATGATTAGGATTTGTATTAAATAGAGATTCTAGAATTTTCCCTGCTTTTCTTTCATTTTTATAATCTTTTCCAACCCTATCTCTGGTAGAATATAATGCTAAGGAGTAGAATATAGCAGCTTCTACATCATCAGGATATTTTGTGTGTATTGCTTCCATTTTTGATTCAAACCTTTTAGCTCTTGTTTTATGATCTACTCTTTCCCAATTAATGTAAAAAGCATCAATGGCATTTATGTAATCCTTTTGTTTTTCATCCATTGATAATTTTTTTGCCGCGTTTAATATTTTCGACCCCTTGATTAGCTCTTTTTCTGAAGGAGGAAACCAGGCAGCATGGTATATGCTCATAGCAACGCCCCAATAAGCCATAGGACAATTCGGATCTGCATCAAGTACTTTTACAAATGCTTTTTCGGCTTCTGAATATTGAAAAGAGTGCAACAAAGCAATGGCTAAGTCAAAGGTTTCTCTTGTTTCGTAATTGCAAGCCAATGAAAATTTTAGTTCTCCAAACTGTCCATCACCACATAGAAGTAATTCGCCTCTTAAAAAATCTATAGAGGCTAATTCTGGGTTAGGCTTAGGTGATTTGTTCTTGCAACTAGAAAATAACAATAGCCCCAAAACTAAGGCAATGAGTTTTAATGAATTCATTAGAATATATTTTAAAATTATATATTGAAAATGATTGATAAATTGGGAGAGAAGTGCTAAAAACTTTATTTTCAATAAAGTAAAGGTACTTAAATTTGAATGGAAATAGATATTTATCTATTTTTTTACTCTAAAACTCCCCGTTTTACTATCAAAAACAATCAAATCTTTGGGAAACAAATCATTAAAGGTTCCTTTTTCTATAAGGTTACATGGCTGATCTGTAATAACCGAATCCTTAGTCATTACAATTAAAGTATCACATAATTGAATCGCTAAATCTATTTCATGAGAAGAAAATAGAATGGTTTTATTGGTGTCTTTAGCTAGTTTTTGAAGTAATTTCAAAATATAGGCTTTGTGGTACATATCTAAATGTGTGGTAGGTTCATCTAGTATAATCAAGTCGGTATCTTGTGCTAAAGCACGAGCGATCATAACTTTTTGTAGTTGTCCATCACTAAGTTCGTAACATTTTTTATGTTTTAAATCTTCAATATTAGTTTGAAGTAAGCATTGATTTATGATTTGATAATCAGCTTCATTTAAATTTCCAACCCAATTGGTATAGGGTTGACGACCTAAAGCCACTAATTCAAAAACGGTGAGGTTTTTTGACCCCAAAGATTCTGTAAGGACTAAACTTAGTACTTTCGCTAAATTAATATTTGAATAGTTTTCTAAATCCGTATTATTAATGGTGATACCACCACTTAGTTTTTGCTGAACGTTAGTAAGTGTTCGTAGCAATGTAGATTTACCAATACCATTTGCTCCAATAAGCCCTACAAGCTCTCCTTTGTGTAATTCAATGTTTATATTGGAAGCAATAATTGATTTTTCTTTTTTAGAACTATAACCAATAGTTAAATCTTGAGTCTTTAAAACGATATGTGACTTGTTTTTTGTCATAAATTCCAATAGGAAAACTTCAAATTCTAAATAATTGTAGTATTAGTCTTTTGTCTTACGTCTTTCATCTTTTGTCTATTTCAAAACACCATTTTTCGTTTTCTAACCAATAACCAAATAATTACAGGAGCTCCAATTAAAGACGTCATGGCGTTAATTGGTAAAGTAAGATCGCTTGATGGTAATTGAGCAATACTATCACAAATAAGCATCACAATGGCACCAAATAAAAAAACTGCGGGTAATAATATTTTATGATTTGACGTATTAAAAACTTGTCGTGTCATGTGCGGAATGGCTAAGCCAATAAATACAATAGGACCAGCAAAAGCAGTAATAGTCCCTGCTAATAGACTGGTTGCAATAATTATTAATAGACGGCTTTTTTTTAGATTTAGTCCTAAGCTTTTTGCATAATTTTCTCCCAATAATAGTGTGTTTAATGCTTTTATAGAGGTTAAACTTATTATAATACCTAAGGCATAAATTATAAAGAAAATAAATAACTCATCCCATCTGAGATTCCCAATACTACCAAGTCCCCAAAATATATATTGTTTTAATTCTTCAGCAGAACTGAAATAAGAGAGCACATTAACCGTTGCAGAGGTAATACTCGCGAACATTAAGCCAATAATTAATATCGCCATGGTATCTCTAATCTTATTAGATATTATGAGAACAAATAGCAGTACAATAAAACTACCTAAACTGGCAGCAATTACAATACTCCATTTAGAAACAAATATGCCAGCAAATGCACCACCAAAAAGAGATGCTCCCATAATAACTAAAGCAACTCCTAAACTAGAACCAGATGTGATTCCTAGAACAAAAGGACCAGCGAGTGGGTTTCTAAATAGTGTTTGCATGAGCAACCCAGAAACTCCTAAACCAGACCCTACAATGATGGCTGTAAAAGCTTTTGGTAATCTGTATTCGTGAATTATATGTTGCCAGGATTCATTCTCTGTGGGATTTCCAATTAAACCATTAAAAACATCTTGAAAAGGAATAAAAACGGAGCCTAAACTAATGTTTGCACAAAAACATAGAAGAAGTACTAAGGTTAATACTATAAAAGGTAGTTTATATGTTTTCGTATCTGGCAACTATTCTAAACGTTTAAAAAAGAAAAGTTCATAATCATTTAATAATTTGGGGTGAGCAATTTTTATAAGATCTTTTAAAATTAAATCAGGTCGTAAAGTTCCCAACTCGTAATAAAGCAAGCCGTCTTTTGCTCCCTTTCTTTTTGTATAAGTGTATATTTGGTTATTTTTATATGCATTAAAAAACGCATACCCTTTATGTCCGTCTAACATATCTTCTTTTGCATCAAAGTTACCAGCACCTATCCAAAATTCTGCATTTTGAGCTTTCTCTAATACATTTTCAAAATTCAATTGTAAACTTCCATTGTTATCATTTTCTTTCCAAAGATAATCGGTATTGGCATCTTCTAAATATTTT
Organism: Flavivirga rizhaonensis; assembly: GCF_004791695.1. Lineage (GTDB taxonomy): Bacteria > Bacteroidota > Bacteroidia > Flavobacteriales > Flavobacteriaceae > Flavivirga > Flavivirga rizhaonensis. Next base: position 102,275 of record NZ_SRSO01000011.1, read on the forward strand.
GCAATAAAACTTTTACCACCAGGAATACTCCATACATCTTTAAAAGTAGAACCAGACATCACCGTTGGTTTTCTAGTTATAGTTTTAGCTATTTCTTTTGCTTTTAAATAATTGCTTTCTATATTTTTAAAAATGGAATCAGCTTCTTTTCCTTTGTTATAAAATGCAGCTACGAATTTTATCCATTCTGCTCTCCCTAAAGGATGTTGTTCTGTCCAGGCACCATCAAGGACAACTGGAACACCCAATTGTTCTATTTGATCTAATTTTTTGTTAACCCCATTAACCGAAAAACCGAGTACCATGTCTGGGTTTAATTCTAAAAGTAATTCAATGTTGATTTCTAAATCGTTACCTAATTCCTTAATGTCTCCGCTATCTACCCGTTCTCTAACTTTTTCAGAACAAATGTATTTTGTATTAGGAAAACCAATTAAACTATTATCTACTCCTAAGTATTCTAAAGTTGGTATATTGGTTGTTGAAACAGCTACAAGAGTGTTAATGGGTATTTCTATTATTTTAGTACCTATTTCATGATTTGGAGGCGTTGTACCTTTATTTACTAATAAATAAGTAAAGGTTTCATTGCTATTAGGCCATGCAGAATTAACAATTACTTTTTTGTAATTTTTATAATTAGTAATAGAAAAACCTTTTGCGTAACTAATATTTTTTTTGGTTCCTTCTGGTTTATTTATAGAAATTGCTGCTTGTTGTTTTTCTTCTTTACAGGATGTAAGAAGTACAGAGCATGTTATAAAAAGAATTAAAAAACGCATGGAATAGTAATTAAGGTCTAAAGGTCTTTATTTTTTTTGTAAAACTATAGCCTTATAGTAATTAAACCTATTTTTGATGCTTTAAAATTAATTAAGGATCATTTCTCACCTGTAATTTTTATTTTAAAAACTACAAATTTTGAACTTTGTCATTCCTGCCTTCGTAGGAATGACAAAGTATTAACAATATTAGTAAATAAAATAAATTACTTAAATCGAATTTATGTTAGTTCTACTTTAGAAAGAAGATTCCATGAGTCACCTTCTTTTCTGAGATGAAAAACATCACCATATTGAATTTTAATATTAAAAGATTTTTCTAAAGGAATATTTAAAATAGATGAAAGAAAGGTTCTTATTGGACCAGCGTGGCTGACTATTATCAAATCTTTCTCATCATGTGATTTTATAAAGTCTTCAAAGAAAGCATTTACTCTTGATGCCAACTCAACATAAGATTCTCCATTAGGAACTCTAACATTTACAAAGTCTTTCATCCATGGATTTAATGTTTCTTCAGAAATATTATTCCATGCTTTCATTTCCCAATCTCCAAAATCAAGTTCTTTTAAACGATCATCTAAAAGAACATGAGGTTCTAGATGATTTGCTAATAATACACATCGTTTTAATGGACTACTTTTTATATGATAGGTACCATCAGGAATTTGTTGTTTGACCGTTTTAAATTCTTTAGGAAAGGTGCCTGCTAAGTCTAAATCGGTTTGTCCATAACAAATTCCTTTTTCAATGTCCGGTGTTGTATGTCTGATTATATAAATTTCCATAAGGTTATGACACTTAAATAAAACACAACTTCACATAGTTGTTGAACAGCTCCTGCGCAATCTCCTGTTTGTCCACCCAACCACTTCTTAAATTTACGACCTAGATAGGCTTTGGCTAAATAACATGGAATAATGGCTATAAAAATTAAAGGTTTATTAAAAAATAATAAAGGAGCTAATCCAAAAACTGAACTAATAAGAAGCATATTTATAGTAATACTTTTAGCGGCAGGTTTTGCTTTACTATCATCAGTATCTCGAACATAAGGGTGTGTGTAAATTAATGAAGTTGCTATAAACCTACTTAAGCTATGCCCAGCAATGATGGTTATTGGAATAAAATGAAGAGAAACCTCCCTTAGTATTGAGAATTTAATAGCAAGTATTAAAATTAACCCAGAGACACCATAAGTTCCTAAACGAGAATCCTTCATGATAAGGAGAATTTTTTCCTTGGTCCATCCTCCTCCAAAACCGTCACAAACATCTGCAAAACCGTCTTCATGAAATGCCCCTGTTGTGTATATGGTCGCAACCATGCTAAGTAAAAGGGCAATTTCTGTAGAAAAAATAAACGAAAATCCATAAAAAACCAAAGCGCCTATGCTACCAACAATTATACCAACTAACGAAAAGTATTTAGCACTTTTAGAAAGGTATTCGGGATTATGATCGACCCATTTTGGGCAAGGTATCCTTGTGAAGAACATGATGGCCGTTAAGAAAATTTGAAGTTCTTTTTTCATTTGTTTGTGTTTGTTGGTCTTAAATATACTTAAGACTATTGATGTTGATGTATTTTACTCTGCGTTGTCTAAAAACTTTTGACACGAATTCAGTATTATGATCGAACCATTTTATGGCCAAGTATTTCACTAAGAGTACTTTCAATCTACTAAACCAAAGGATCTTTAGTTTCTCCGCTTACACCAGCATCATCAAAACTAGCCATATCATTTAAAAAATTCACTGATGCTATTAATAATGGTATTGCTAATGCGGCACCCGTACCTTCACCTAACCTTAAACCTAAAGATAATAGGGGTTTTGCATTTAAAAAATCTAACATTTTTACATGCCCTTTTTCATTTGAGTTATGAGCAAATACACAATAGTCTAAAACATTTTTATCTATAGCTTGCGCAGCTAGTACGGCAGCAGTTACTATAAATCCGTCAATGACTATAATCATTTTTAGTTCTGATGCCTTTAAAATAGCACCGCAAAGCATGGCTATTTCAAAACCTCCAAAAATGGAAAGTGCTTCGATGGCATTTTGAGGATTGTATTTTTTATAAACTTCAGACAAGATTTGTCGCTTCTTACTAATTTCTTCATTATTTAATCCAGTACCTGCACCCACACATTCTGTAATAGGTGTTTCTGTAAAATAAGCCATTAGTAATGCAGCAGATGATGTATTACTAATACCCATTTCTCCAAAACCAATGGTGTTTGTACCTTCACTTTTAAGTTTAGCAATAATATTACCACTTCGATTGAAAGCCTTTTCACATTGTTTTAATGTCATGGCAGGTTCTTCTTGGTAGTTTTTAGTACCAAAATCGATTTTAGCATTAATAATACCAAGAGTTTCTGGAAATGTATGATTTACTCCAGCATCAACTATTTTTAAGTTGAGATTATTGGTATTACTAAAAATATTTATGGCAGCGCCACCATTAACAAAATTATAAACCATTTGAGCCGTTACTTCTTGTGGAAAAGGATTTACTTCCCCTTTGGTGGCAATACCATGATCGCCTGCAAAAACAACGATAGTGGGGTTTGAAATTTTTGGATTTAATGTATCTTGAATGCATCCGATTTTTAAAGCTAAATCCTCCAAAAGCCCTAATGCCCCTAAAGGTTTCGTTTTAAGGTCAATTTTTTTTTGAAGCTCAAGTTTTAATTCAGAATTATTTATAGAAGACATATTGTGTATCATTATTTTAAAGTTAAAGGGATTCCAGATACCATCATAGTTGCTTTATCTGCATGTTTAGCAATGTGTTGATTCATCCAACCTTGAAGTTCTGTAAATTTTCTACCTATTTCTGTTTGTGCGTGTACACCCATACCTATTTCATTCGAAATAATAATGATTGTAGCATCTAAAGGGAGTAATTTGTCAAATTCAATCTTAGCTAGTTCTAAGCTTTTTTCGATATTATTTTTTGTGTCTACAAAGAAATTTGTGAGCCATAGTGTGACACAATCTATGACCACGACATCTTTCGGGGTTATCATTTTAGAAAGGATTTTTTCTTCTTCAACAGACACCCACCTTTCATCTCTATCTGCAATATGTCTATCAATTCGTTTTCTATGATCATCATCCCAAATTCGTGATGTAGCAATATATTTAGGTGTGTTTGAAAGAGATAGCGCTAAGTTTTGTGCATAACTACTTTTACCTGAGCGTTCGCCTCCTGTTATATAAAAAATCATATTCAAAAGAATTATTTAATGTTTGCAAAGATTAAATATTTTATATGAATAAAGTGAGAAGTGTACTCTTAATTCTAAAATGGATTAGTATATTTGCAGCGAATTTTGGTTCTATTCAGTTTTAAATTGAATGGATTAAAAGGGAATCAGGTGCAATGATTATTCATTAATTCCTGGACTGTTCCCGCAACTGTAAGTTTATGCCGAATTTATTTCGGCACCTCAATGGAGGATGTTATTAACTTCAAAACCACTGGCTTTGCGCTGGGAAGGTGAAATAACATAAAAACAAGTCAGGAGACCTGCCATTTTCAAAACAAAATAAATTAAGCTTTCGGGATAAAAGTTAATTATGAGGAAAATTCTAACTGTATCGATATTTTGCATAGTTTGTTTTAAAGGCATCGCCCAAAACGATAGTTTACTAAATCGTTTAGAGGAGGTAGTTATACAGGCTGATAAAAAATTGAAAAAATATTCGGTAGGTTATAAAGTTACTACCTTAAATGATTCTGTAATAGTTAGAAATACAGAGTCTTTCACATCGCTATTACGTTTTAACTCCCCTTTGTATTTAAGAGAATATGGGGCGGGAGGAACCAGTTCTGCTAGTTTTAGAGGTACTAGTTCATCTAACACTGCTGTGATTTGGAACGGCATTAATATTAATTCCATTAATAACGGTCAAACAGGATTTAACTCATTAACAGTAAGTTTATTTGATGCTATAGACATAAGAAGTGGAGGAGGAAGTTTAGAATATGGATCTGGAGCTGTTGGAGGTACGATACACTTAAATGATTATTTACAATTTACAAACACTAAGCAAATTAAAAATCAATTAGTTGCTTCTCTTGGTAGTTTTGAAACTTACAGAGGTTTATATAAATTTAAATTCTCAAATTCTAAACTAGCTATCAACGCTGGTGTTTCTTATAATCAATCTGAAAACGATTATAAATTTTTAAATACAGATTTTAAAAATACAAATGGTGCTTACGAAAACTTTGGATTCAATGTAAGTGCTGCGTATTTGCTAACAAATTTTTCTAAATTAAAATTTTACAGTGCTAATTATTTAGGTGAGAGGTTCTTTTCCGGTGAATTACCAAACCCATTAGCGGCAAATGATAAGTATCAGGATTTTAGTCATAGAAACTTATTGATTTATACACATGAAAAATCAAGGTTAAGCCATGAAGCTAAACTTGCTTTTTTAACTCAGGAATACCGATATTTTGAAGATAAAACTTCAAGCACATTTAACTTTGGGAAGTCTAAACGTTACCTTGTTAATTATGATATTTCTTATAGTTTTCCAAAGTTAAAAGCAATTGTAACGTCTCATTCGGAGTATGAATCTGTTTTTGGGAAAACAGATCAAATCTCAGAGAGAAACCGAAGACAATTTTCTCAATCTATTATTTATAATCAAAATATCAATAGCTCAGTGTCTTTTAATACTAAGCTTAGAAAAGATTTTAATTCGGATTATGATGTTCCATTTACTTATGCTTTAGGAGTAAAAGTAAAACCATTCAGGAACTTGTTTTTTAGAGCTAATGGCTCTAAAAATTATCGAGTACCCACTTACAATGATTTGTTTTGGCCGGGACAAGGAAATTTGGATTTAATACCCGAAACAGCTGTACAAGGAGAATTTGGAATTGGTTATAAAAACAATCAATTTTTAATAGATATAGGAATATTCTACATAAACGCTAAAGATAAGATAGTTTGGACACCTGGAGGAGATCCTGACAGACCTGGTATTTGGGTGCCAATAAATCTATCAGAAGTAAATAATAAAGGTTTAGAAGTGTCTTTAACATTTAATAAAACTTTTAATGAACATGCTATAAAGCTTAATATGAACTATAGTTATATTATAGCAACTGATAAAGCTACAGATAACCAGCTAATTTTTGTGCCTAAGCATTTATTTAACAGTAATCTGGTATATACTCATAAACGATTTAGTTTTTTTTATCAGCAGTTGCTTAATGGAAAAGTGTATACCACAGAAAGTAATTCTAACGATTTTGTGATACCACATTACTTTGTGGCTAATACAGGATTGGAATATAAACTTATAAACCTTCAACAAAAGCAATTAACAATAGGTCTTAAAGTCAATAATGTATTTAATAAATATTATGAAGTACAGCCAAGAAGACCTATGCCTAACAGAAATTTAAAATTTAATATAAACTATAAATTCTAATCAATGAAAATCAGTAAATTAATATCTAAAGCCTTTATTTTAAGTGCATTATTTTTAGCATCTTGTAGTGATGATGATTCTCCGCAACAGCCAAAGGGAGATTATGAAAATGGTGTTTTAATTATAGGAGAAGGAAGTGGAGCAGGAACAGGCTCTGTATCTTTTATTTCAAATGATTTAACGACAACCGAAAACCTTATTTATAAAAAAGTAAATGCTACCGAATTAGGTCTTTATTTGCAATCTATAACTTTTGATAATGATAGAGCTTTTATTGTTGTAGACAATGCTAATACAATTACTGTTGTAGATAGGTATACTTTTGAAGATGATGCTACTATTACAACAGGGTTAGAAACTCCAAGATATATGGCGATTGTTGGTAACAAAGGTTATGTGACCAATTGGGGATCAACATCAGATGAAACAGACGATTTTATTGCTATTGTAGATTTAAACACTTTTTCGGTAGATAATACGATATCAGTAGGGAATGGTCCTGAGAGAATTGTTGCCAAAGATGGCAAATTATATGTGTCTCATAAAGGAGGGTTTACAAATAATAATGTTATTTCTGTAATAGATATTGCATCTGAAAACGTACAAGAGGTTACCGTAAAAGATAAGCCAGATGAATTACTTTTTAATAGTTCTGGAAACTTAGTTGTTTTATCTGAAGGAAGAACATTATACGATGCAAATTGGAATGTTACAGGTAATACTTTAGGAAGTATTTCAACAATTAATACAAGCTCATTGACAGTATCTACAGAACTAAATTTTGCAGATGGTGAACACCCCTCATTAATGGTATTAGACAATGCTACACTGTACTATGAATTAGGAGGAAAGGTATATTCAATTGCAGAAGATGCCTCTGCATTATCTTCTACACCAATTGTAGAGTCTCAAGGGTATTTATATGGAATGGAAGTGGAGAACGATAAAATATATTTATTAGATGCCAGTTTTACAGATTTAAGTGAACTGAACATTTATGATTTAATAACTAAAAATAAGATAGATACAAAATCTGTGGCTTTAGGAGCTTCTAAAATTTATTTTAATTAAGGGATTTATCTACCTTAAATTCATATCTACTTTATTAAATGCTGCTTTTTAGCGGCATTTTTTATTTAAGTTTCTGTTTTTACAAAAAGAAGTTCAACACAGGCACGGGAATGATAATTTTAATGGAAACCTAATTATAAAATAACTAGGAACTTTTTGAAATTAAATCACAATACCACACACCATATTTATCAGATTTACAGATGGAGTCATCTGTTTTTGGAGTGTTATATTCCCGATATACTTTTTCACCTATAGTAAACTCAATGGCTTTATTGAAGATAGGGCCATCAAAACAAAAGGTATGAAATTCACCATTTTCCCCACACGGATCTACGCCTTCTGGTAAGTTATCAATAAAATGTTTGTCTATAACTGTACCCACAAAATCTTCGCTAAAATATTTAGAATTCGCACAAACAATAATCGTTTTAAAGCCTAAATCTAAAAATTCATGAATGAGTTCTTTGGTATTTCGTTTCCAAATAGGAAATACAGCCTTTAAACCTATTTCTGCTAATTGGTTTTCACGATAAGTTTTTAAATCTTCAAGAAAAATATCACCAAAGGCACTGTGTGTAAAACCATCATCTTTTAATCGCGTAACAATATCTGTCATTTTTTGCTCATAGATCTCCATATTAGGCATTTCGGGCAATTCAATAAGACTTGATTTTATATTTAAAGCATTGGTTTGTGCTAGTAATAATTCTTTTCTAAGCCCATGCATAGACACTCGATTATAATGACTATTTATAGTAGTAATTAGTTCTTCAACAGAATAGCGGTCATCTTGCAATAAATGATAAAGTGCCAATGCAGAGTCTTTTCCAGAGCTCCAATTAAAATAGGTTTTTGTTTTATTCAAATTATAGTCCTGCAGGAAGTTTTTTGTCTGTGTACATGTTTTTTGCAAATGGAAGTAAATCTTTACTGTCCTCTAAGAAATCAACAGACCTAGTTTTTTTATTGATTGAACGTCCAGTACCAGTTATTTTAGCTATTGCAGCAGCAAGGAGTGGTTCACTAATATTACCTAAAACACCCAAATTATTTATGTCTTCCGGTAAGACATTCCCCGTTTCTGGTGAAAGACCATCAAAATAATCGGTTACACCATCAATATTTAAAGATTTAAATATTAATGGTTGCATGGCATATGTATGACTTGGGTTAGCTCCATTACGTCTAAAGTTAGGAGAATCATATAATGTTGTTGATGCTTGATATTTGCCAGATGTTGTTGTTCCAATTTGTACGACATCAATATAAGGGTCTAAAGAATTAATAACCAGTTCGCTGGCAGAAGCACTGCTACGACTGGTTAATATGTAAACCTTATTAAGATTTAAGCTATTTAAAGGTGTACCTTCATTATTATTTATAAACCGATTGATCAGTGCCTCTGGGTCTTCACTTTCAAAAGCTTGTTGTAATTCATCATTCCATTGTTCGGTACTAAAAACATCTCCATTAAATTGTCCAGTAATTAAACTGGATAACATAATAGCTGTATAGACAGATCCGCCAGGGTTATAACGTAAATCAAGAACTAGCTCTGTTGCATTAGCATTTTTAAATACACCAAAAGTATCATTTAATTCGGCGTTAAATTGTTCGGTTCCTGTAAAGCCGTTATACATTAAATAAGCAACTTTTGTTCCAGCAACATCTAATACGTTGTTAATAAAAATCGGGTTTTCTGTATATTGAGATTTTGATAACGAAACACTTTGAGAACTTTCGGTTATAGAATCGTCGTTTATGTTATCGGGAGTGTTATTATCATTGTAATTTCCTAGATTAACAATATAGTTGTTCTGGTCTAAAAGAGATCTATAATTAGTAGTCGTAAGTTGTGTGCCATTAATTCCATAAAAAATATCACCTCGCGTTACACCTTTTGCAGCCGCATCAGTATTAGGTAGAACGTAGGTTACATATCCATAAATATTAGTGTCTGTTGAGGAAAATCGAAACGTTTTATACTCCATACCATTACTGGTTGATATACCGCTAAAAAATTGCTCCAAAGCAATATAGTCATCAACAATCCAACTAAACCTATCTACGGTTTGTCTTTGATATATTAAACTTTCAAATAGATTTTCAGGTTTAGAAAAACTATTCAAATAACTATTATAATCATTATCACTAGAAAATCTGTTATTAGCAAGATCTGGCGTATTCTCTTTATAAAGATAAAAAGTGTTCATCCCTTTCCAAACAAAATCATTTATGTCACTTGTAGAAATAGGGGTGTCATCGTCATCTTCAAAACAACTTATTGTTAAAAAGGCAAGCGTAAGTATTAGAATTAGGGCTTTAAAATATTTCATTGCGGTTTTTTTTATAAACGTTTAGTCTTTAAAACCCTAAATTTACTTACATTATTATGTAATTAAAAATATTTTGTAACAAAAAAGAAAGTAAGTCGTCGTAATATCAAATAGCAGAAATAGAGCAACTTCCCCTTTTTTGGGAAATGTATTAAAGACAAAGGAGCTAACTAAACCAAACCATCAATGACTCAAGTAGAGTTTTTAAATATTGTAATGCCTTTTAAAGATAAAGTCTTTCGTTTAGCAAAACGATTGCTAGTGTCTACAGAGGAAGCCGAAGATGCCACCCAAGAGGTTTTGTTGAAGCTATGGAACAATAAAAAGAAGATGCATGAGTATAAAAATGTTGAGGCTTTTTCTATGACAATGACTAAGAATTTTTGTTTTGATAAATTAAAATCTAAGCAAGCTCAGAATTTAAAAATTGTACATAGTAATTATGAAGATGGAAATACGCCGTTACAAAAACAAGTTGAATTAAATGATAGTGTAGATTGGGTTTCAAAAATTATTGAGGAATTGCCCGAACAGCAAAGAATGATTATTCAATTACGAGATATAGAAGAATACGATTTTGATGAGATTGCAAAAATGCTGGATATGAATAATACAGCAGTACGCGTAAACTTATCGAGAGCAAGAAAAACAATAAGAGAAAAATTAACTAATACACATAATTATGGTATTAAATAATATAGAAGACTTACTCGAAAAATACGAGAACGGTGAAACAACACTAAAAGAAGAGCAGCAGTTAAAACACTATTTTTCGCAAGAAACTTTAGAGCCACATTTAGAAATGTATAAACCCATGTTTACGTATTTTTTGGGAAACCAACAAGAACAATTTACTAAGGACTTACCATTAAAAACTACACGTACTTTTAATTACAAATGGATTTCTGTCGCTGCAGTAGCTGTTCTTATGTTAGGGTTTTATTTAAAAGAACCAATAGTTGCTTCGTATGAAGAATACGCATACGGGACTTTTAATAAACCTGAAAAAGCTCTTGACGAGGTAACAAAGTCGCTAGCTATGATTTCAAGTCATTTTAATAAGGGAACGTCTACTGTAAATTACCTAAGTGAAGTAAAAAAAGGTACAGCTACACTTGATTACCTTAATGAAATTGAAAACACCACAAGTATAATTTTTAAAAATTAAAAACGAAAAAAATGAAAACAATAATAAATTTAAAAAAAGAAAAAATGAATAAGAAAGCAATTGTATTTATACTGGCATTAATGCTATTACCAATAGTAGGGATGGCACAAAATATTTTTGATAAGTATAGCGATAACTCTAATGTGACTTATGTGTCCATTAAGCCTAAAATGTTTCAAATGATTGCAAAAGCAGGTATTGATACAAGCGATCCAGAAGCTAAAGCGTTTATGGATATGATAAAAAGTATTACTAGTTTTAAAACTATAGTAACAGATAAAAAAGAAATATCTGCAGATATTCAAAAATGGGTTAGGTCTCGCTCAAGTTCTTTAGAAGAATTAATGGAGGTTAAGGATGATGGAACCGAAGTGAAATTTTATGTTAAAGAAGGTAAAGATGCAGACCATGTAAAAGAACTTTTAATCTTCGTAAACGGCATAGATAAAGCTATGAAAGGAAAAGGCGTTGAGATTAACGGAGAAAACAGAAAAATTGAAACGGTTGTAGTATCACTTACAGGAGATATAGATTTAAATGAAATCTCTAAGCTTACAGATAAAATGAATATACCAGGAGGTAAACATTTAGAAAAAAAGAAATAAAGAACAATCATCAATCATGTAATTCACCTACCTAAGATCTCATATTTACTAAGATCTTAGGTAGTTAAATTACATCTGGAAAATCAATCATATATAATAAATAAACAGATGAAACGAACAATCAAATATACATTTTACATTTTATTTGCTGCAGTTCTTTTGGTAAGCTGTGCTAGTAGCGGAAGCTTGCAAAGTTATTTTGTAGACAATCAGGAAGCATCAAATTTTATTTCACAAGACTTCCCTTTATCAATGGTGAAATTGGATAAATCTAATTTTACAGAAGAACAAAATGAGGCATATAACTCTGTAAGTAAATTAAACTTCTTAGGTTATAAAGCCAATGGAAATAATGACTTGACTTTAAAAGCAGAAATAAAAAAAGTGAAAGCTATTTTAAGTGACTCTAAGTATAACGATCTTATGGAGTTTAGTGATAAAGGAAGAAAAGTTATTGTAAAGTATATTGGTACTGATGATGAAGCTGATGAAGTTATTGTTTTTGGAAGTGCGAAAGAGCTAGGTTTTGGTATTATTCGCATCCTAGGTGATGATATGAGTCCTGATAAAATGTCGACTCTGTTTGTTGCATTACAAAAAGCAAAGGTTGATGAAAGTCAACTACAAGATATTATGAACTTCTTTAAATAAATTATAGTCATGTTAATTAAAAAAAATCTTTGGGATTTGTCTCGGGATTTTGATTCCTTTTAAAGATTTTCACTCTCGTAAATACGAGAAAACAAAAAGAGGTTGTCTAAAAAGTATCATTCTGAATGATAAAAAAATAGCACTTTTTAAACAGCCTCTTCTTTATTTTGATTTTCCAGTTCTTCTTTCGGATTCAATTTTGAATAAAATAAATTAATAACAATCATTAAAAATATGATTGTAAGAATGGTTAAAACAATAAAATTTTTTAAGACATCTAATATACCAGCAACCAAAAGACCACCAACCATAAGACCACAGAGTAATAGAGATTGTTTATCGGTTAGCATACTCATAATTTAAATTCCTGTATAATTACTAGGTGTAATACGTTTTAATTCTTCTTTTATTGTATCTGAAACCTCTAAAGTATCAATGAAATTAGAAATAGAATCTTGATTAATCTTGGTGTTAGTTCTCGTTAAGCCCTTTAAAGCTTCGTATGGATTTGGATAAGCTTCACGACGAAGAATGGTTTGAATAGCTTCTGCAACCACAGCCCAATTATTTTCTAAATCTTCAGCAAACTTAGCCTTATTTAAAAGCAATTTATCAAGACCTTTTAAAGTAGATTTAAAACCAATAAGCGTATGAGCAAAAGGAACCCCAACATTACGTAAAACCGTGCTGTCTGTTAAATCGCGTTGTAATCTGGAAATAGGAAGCTTCGCTGATAAATGTTCAAAAACAGCATTGGCAATACCTAAATTACCCTCACTATTTTCAAAATCAATAGGATTTACTTTATGTGGCATTGCAGAACTACCAACTTCTCCTGCCTTAATTTTTTGCTTGAAATAATCCATTGAAACATAGGTCCAAATATCCCGATCTAAGTCAATTAAAATAGTGTTTATACGTTTTAAAGTATCAAACAACGCAGCCATGTGATCGTAATGCTCAATTTGAGTAGTTGGAAAAGAATGCTGTAAACCTAGTTTTTCTTGTACAAATTTAGAACCAAAAGCTTTCCAGTCTATGTCTGGGTATGCTACATGATGCGCATTAAAATTACCTGTCGCACCACCAAATTTAGCTGCACTTGGTATATCATTTAATAAATTAAATTGTTCTTCTAAACGCTTAACGAAAACTTCAATTTCTTTTCCTAAACGAGTAGGTGAAGCTGGTTGCCCGTGCGTTCTGGCAAGCATAGAAATAGAAGCCCAATCTTCTGTTAAAGATTTTAATTTATTTAAAACATTAAAATATTCTGGAACATATGTATCGTTCATAGCTTCCTTAATGCTTAAAGGAATAGCTGTATTGTTAATGTCTTGTGATGTTAATCCAAAATGGATAAACTCTTTATATTGTGATAAAGTTAAAACGTCAAATTTTTCTTTTATAAAATATTCAACTGCTTTAACATCATGGTTTGTAATACTTTCAATTTTCTTGATAGCCAATGCATCATCTTCAGAAAAATCTTTATAAATCTTTCTTAAATCATCAAAAATAGTCGTATCAATATTTTTAAGTTGGGGTAGTGGAATTTCACAAAGTGCAATAAAATATTCAATTTCCACTAAAACACGATATTTTATAAGTGCTTGTTCAGAAAAATATGGTGCTAATTCGTTAACTTTACTTCTATACCTCCCATCAATAGGTGAGATGGCATTTAATGATGATAATGACATTCTTTGTGTTTTTTGAAGTTGCAAAGATACGTTTTTGATTTGCGTTTTTTGGTATTAGATTTGTGATTTTTTAAGAAGCTTTGCTTTTCTTAATTTTAAGTAATGTACGTTTTGCTCGTGCTTTAAAAGCAGCGCTTTGTTTTGAGAAATCTTGCTTCAAAATTTGCGTTAATTCTGGGTGAATCCAATCATGATCTAATCCATAAAGAAATAGCGATTCCATAGCATATACTTTGGGTGCTACTTTTTGATCGCCAATCATCCAATCAAAACAAGCCTCAATAATTCGTTCTTTATGTTTAGGGGTTAATGCCCTTTTTATTGTATTCGGTTTTTTAGAATAGTATGCTTCGGTAATAAATCCGCAGACTTTAGAGACTGGACGAACAGATGAATCCAAGCGGATTTTATTAATGTTCTTTGTAAACGTTTCTAAGTGAGGCACGATAGCATAAATATATTCCGCACAGACAAATTCTAAAATCCAGGCTGCACGACTTGATACTTTATCATTAACCATAAATAGAATATCTATTAGTTTTGGAAATAAACTCATATCGTTTAGAACTATGTTGGCATATTTCGTTCTATTTTCACGGGAGGCATTCACAAAGCTTAATTCTTTATAGAATTCTTCTAAAGTCATAAGATAATTTTATCTATTTTTAGATTTCTAAAATACCTATTATGAAAATAATAAAAAAGATATTCTCGTTGTTATTAATTGTATTTATTATCGCTCAATTTTTTGGGCCAGAAAAGAATGAGGGAGACCTAGCATCAATAGATGCTTTTTTTAATGAAACAAACCCTTCAGAAGATGTGAAAATTATTTTGAAGGAAAGCTGTTTTGATTGCCACAGTGATGTTACAAGATATCCTTGGTATAACCATATTACACCAGTGAATTATTGGTTGGCAGATCATATAAAACATGGAAAGAAACATTTTAATGTGTCAAATTGGGAGAGTAATTCTGTAAAGCGAAAAGACCATAAATTTGAAGAACTCATAGAAATGGTCGAAGATAAAAGTATGCCTCTTAATTCGTATACTTGGACACACTCTGAAGCTAAACTTACAAACAAACAAGTAGCTGCTATTATTGACTGGGCGAAACAAGTACGTTTTAAATATAGTTTAGCGCCGAAACCTGAATAATTTTGAAGTAAACTGGATTTATTATTTGGTAATCAGTTGGCATATTCAGTAAGTAGTTATTGTAAAACAAGTCATGAGATCACATCATTTTAATAAGGAAACATTCATGAATTAGTGGCAAAAAAACTCTTAATAATTGGTTTTGTTTGGCCAGAGCCTAAAAGTTCGGCGGCAGGAAGTAGAATGATGCAGTTAATTCGGTTTTTTCAAACTCAGAATTACCAAATAACATTTTCTAGCCCCTGTGCTAAAAGTGATAATGCGTTTGATTTAAAAACCATAGGAGTTGATCAGGTTTCTATTGAATTAAATAATACCAGTTTTGATGTTTTTATAAAAACATTACACCCAGATATTGTTTTATTTGATCGCTTTATGATAGAAGAACAATTTGGCTGGCGTGTTGCAGAACAATGTCCTGATACATTGAGAATTATAGATACCGAAGATTTACACTGTTTACGAAAAGGAAGGCAACAAGCTTTTAAAGATGGAAAGGAATTTGATAAATCTTATTTAATCAGTGATACAGCAAAACGAGAAATAGGGAGTATTTACAGAAGTGATTTAAGTTTGATTATTTCTGAAGCCGAAATGGAAATCCTTAAGAATGAATTTAAAGTAGATAGTGATTTATTACATTATTTGCCTTTTATGTTAGATGAATTGCCTGAAGACTCTATTGAAAAGTTTCCAAACTTTGAAGAACGTCAACATTTTATAACCATTGGCAATTTTTTACATGAACCCAATTACGATACAGTATTAAATTTAAAAGAAACTATCTGGCCATTAATTAAAAAGCAATTACCTAATGCCGAATTACATATTTATGGGGCTTATGCATCACAAAAAGTTAATCAGCTTCACAATGAAAAGAACGGATTTTTGATTAAAGGGTTTGTTGAAGATGTTAATGAAGTTATGAAATTAGCGAGAGTTTGTTTGGCTCCAATTAGATTTGGCGCAGGTTTAAAAGGGAAACTAGTTGATGCAATGCAAAATGGAACACCATGTGTTACAACAACAATTGGGGCAGAAGGGATGTTTGGTAATTTACAACCAAATGGATTTGTAGAAGATAACCCTCAAATATTTGTTAATAAGGCTATTGAGTTATTCAAAGACCAAAGGACTTGGGAGGAGAAACATAAAAATGGATTTGAAATTATAAATAAGCGATTCGATAAAAAAATGCATCAAGAAATTTTTTTAAGTACGATTAAAGAAATAGCCCAACAATTAAAAATACATCGCCTAAATAACTTTACAGGTCAAATGTTACAACATCATACATTACAAAGCACGAAGTTTATGAGTAAATGGATTGCTGAAAAGAATAAAAGTTAGTTAACTTACTTCATCCCAACTGTATTTGTTTTCTTGAATCGCTAATGTGATTTCATTTTTTTAGTAGTAAAAATCTTGAAGAAGAGAATAACCTGAGCCTCAGATTAGACTTATTTGTACCCCAATATTATTTAATTATTTTATGAAATTGTGCTATCAATTAATCATAAATAAATTAAAAAATTATGAAAATTAATGCTTTAAAATTATTTGTTTTAGTGCTATTTGGACTAGTGCTTTCATCTTGCGAAAAAGAATCTTCTATTGATTATGAAACCGATCAAGTTCTTTCAGAAGAAATATTAGAAGAAGAACCAGATCAGAACCAACAAAGTAAGTTTACAAACGGAAAAAGTTGGGTAGGCTTTAATTGGCCTGCAGGTCCTTACACAAGAAGTAGAGCTAATAGTGATTTTGGTGATACAGGTAGTATTAGCAATACAGAACTTAATCGTTTAAGTATTACAACAGGTACGCAGTTAAGTGTAAAACTATTAAAAAACTCTACTGGTTCTAATGGCGGACAATTTGCTAAAATTCCTATACAACGATCTACAAATGCGTATACCTTAAAATATAGAATAAAATTTCCATCCAATTTTGAATGGGGCTTAGGAGGAAAGATACCAGGTTTGTCTGGAGGTGCTGCTTATTCAGGTTGTACTGGTTCTCAGGCAAGAAGCAAAGGAGATGGTTGGACTTCCAGAATTATGTGGACGAAACCTCTTGATGGAAGTGCTCCTCACTTTTATCCATATATTTACTATAGTGCTATGACGGGTAATTGTGGTAATAAGTTTAATAAAAGATATAACATTGTAAAGAATAAATGGTACAGTGTTGAAATGTATGTTAAAATGAATACTGGTACTAATAGTAATGGTATTTTACGAATAAAAATTAATGGAACCACACTAATTAACCAAACTAATATGAAGTGGGTTACAAAGAATGCAGGAAGAGAAATTGACGGTATGATGTTTGGGGTATATAGAGGAGGAAATGATAGTAACTGGTGGGTGTCTAAAGACACAAACATCCTTTTTGATTCTTTCCAATTAATAAAAGGATAAAAAAGAAAATAATTGAAGTATTTTAAGGGAAGGGGGTATTAGTTGACTTTTCCCTTTTTTAAATTTTATTTTTTATTAATTCAATAAACTTTCTAACTCTAACTGTGGCAGTTACTATTATTACCGTTAAATTCTTTTTACTTTCAATACTTGGTTTTATCAATAAAATAAATTGGTGTATTAGAAGATACATAATGCATTAAACCTGCTGAGATTGTAGTGTTTTATTCAGGAACAGAAGATTTGCCTATTACAGTTATTGAAAAGGATTAATTTCTAAGGTTTATTAAAAACCATCTTTGTAATGCGCCATCGTAAACAAGTTCGGCAGACCCTTGTCCTGAAGTTGATTCGAACCCCCCACTTAATGTTATGATTCTATTTTGAGCAAGAGAAGATGTGCTTTCATTTTCTAATCTAAAATTTACAGCAGGTATATTTAGCAGTACTATATGTCTTCCGTCTGTACCTCCTTCAATGCCTGTAAATCTATAACTGTTAGTTCTTCCAGTTAACCTAAATACGGTTTTATCTTGATTCACTCCGTTAACTCCTAAATCATAGTCATTAAACTCTTCATTTACCGGTCCGTCTGTAACAGATAATGAAATAATGCCATATGAAGCAGACCCGAAAGCATTAAGAGTACCAGTAGTTAGAGCTAAATTTTGGCCAACTATGACTTCATTGATTGTGCCATTATCATTTGCTCCCATCAGTTTGGTAGCAATAGAAGAATTCGTATTCACTATTCTTACAGTTCCGTTAACATGCAAAGTGTCTAACGGGGTTGTTGTATTAATACCTACTTGAGAAAAGAGTGAAGTAGGTAGAAAGATTAGTATAAAACAGTATAATATTTTCATAATTAAAAAACTACTGTTAGAGCAAAGTGTTTTGACTATTAACACTATAATTTTTGCGAAAGAATAGTATTACTCAAAAGTAGTAAAATATTTTCAAAAATAGAAATACAGGTGATTATAAGGTTTTGAAAGGGCGTTACTTAAGCAATGTTTCTAAGATTTTTGCAACTCCGATAGTAGCAGATTCAGCAATAACTGTTAAGTTTTTTTTATTACCTATTGTAGGTTTAGGATCTATAAAATATGTAGGCGTATCTTCTGGTACATAATTCATTAAGCCTGCAGCAGGGTACACTTGCATTGACGTACCAATGATGATTAAAACATCTGCAGTTTCACAAATAGAGACTGCTTTTTCAATCATAGGGACATCTTCTCCAAACCAAACAATATGAGGGCGTAACTGATGTCCTTTTTGACACGTATCTCCTATAACTAAATCGGTTTGCCATTCTTGTATATTGCTCTCATCTGCAGTACTTCTTACTTTTAAAAGCTCACCATGTAAATGTACCACATTACTGCTTCCGGCACGTTCATGTAAATTATCTACATTTTGGGTTATGATGGTAACTTTAAAATTGTTTTCAAGCTTGGCTAAATCATAATGTGCAGAATTAGGTTCCACTTCAAAAAGTTGCCTACGACGTTGGTTATAAAAATCTAAAACCAAAGCAGGATTAGCTTTAAAGCCTTCAGGTGTTGCCACTTCCATAACATCGTGACCTTCCCATAAACCATTAGCATCTCTAAAGGTTTTAATACCACTTTCGGCACTCATACCAGCTGTAATTTAGTTTGTGTGCAACAATTTTATAATTACTATCTTTACCTAAATTAAATTGCTTACATCATGGGTAAACTAGCGATATACTGTCGTAAATCAAGGGATAGTAAAGATAGGGATTCAACTTCTATTGACGAACAGAAAATACAAGGTAAAGAAACAGCAGCAGAACTTGGTTTAGAACCTTTATTATTTATTGAAAAAACAAGTTCGGGTAAATTAGATTTAAAAGATAGACCTGTTATGGTAGATATGTTACAACAAATTAGTGTAAAGGACTCTCCCATTAAAGCTGTATTTGCTTATGATACTAGTAGATTATATAGAAATGATGAAACTAAAGGACAATTTTTAGCCATCATCAAAAGAAAGAATATGGAGTTATATTTTAAATCAGGGAGGTATGATTGGAACGACCCACATGCCAAACTTTTACATAATATCTTATCAGCTACTGATGAGTTTTTTGTTGATTTAACTTCAATGAAGATTAAAGATACTTTAAGGTCTAAAGCCAAAGATGGAAAAGTAAATGGCGCAGTATTACCCTATGGATATACTAAAGATGAAAACAATTATTTAAAGATAGATAAGGAAGAATCCAAAATTATTAAAAAGATATTTGATGATTTTATAGATGGCAAAACATCTACACAAATTAGAAACAGGCTTATTGACGAAGAAGTACCAACAAGATATAATAAAATAGGAGGAACTAATAAGATTATTCACAAAGAGAGAAACGAAACTAGGGTATATAATAAGTCAAATTCTATTTGGACAAATGGAACAATATTACAGATTCTAAGAAATCCCATTTACAAAGGGCAAAGGCGTTGGGGTAAAGAGTTTTTTGATGCTCCTGTAATAATAGTCCCCGTTAAATGGGAAAAGGCTAATAAAAGCTATATTAACAGAAATAAAGGGTCTTTAAGAGGTAAAAGCACTGAACATAAATATTTACTAACACCATTGTTACAATGTGGTTGTGGTCAATCCTTAAACGGACGTTCTAACAAGCTTGAAAATTATTATGGCTGCGCTGGTAAAAGATACAAAGAAAAGCGATGTAACTCAAAGTATATACCTATTAGGGTCTTGGATGCTATAATAATTCAATTAGTTTATGGTAAACTTTATGACACTGTTAAAAAATCATTATCAGGCAGCAATTCTGATAAAAGAAATGAACTTCAAGCTAGAATAAATAATCTTGAATCAGAACTAAAAAAAATAGAAGCTAATCAGATTAGAATAGAAGATTTATTAGCGGATGACACTATTACTAGAGAAAAATATTTAAGGCAAGTTAAAAGATTAGATGATAAGGCTAACAATATATTACTAGAAAAATCTAATATCGAAGAAAGTTTAAAATCAATACAAGGGGATACCAATATTTTAAAAGAATTAGAGGAGCTTCCAAATCGATTACATTCGGTCATGGACTATCCGTTTGAAGACACACACCCTGGTCAAATGAAACAGTTAATCGATGTTATTTTCAAAGGACATTTAGCATTAAAACTACCATTTTTAGAAAAGCAGAAAACAATTAGAAAGCTTATTAGGAATATTCTTGTAAAGTGGATTCCCGAAAATAGATTGTTTAAATTAGTAATAAGTTATAGATTACCCATAGATGATGAAATCTACCTTATGGATAGCTTAACCTTACATGTGGTAGATGCGCCAAAAAGAGCAATACAATGGGTAAATAGAATTAGATATGAAAAGCATAGGGATATAACAATCGAGGCTACTCAAAAGAAATTACAAGGTTATATTCTATGACACTAATATTAAATTCAGAGATACGGTTTTCAGACTCTCTGAAAATAGCTTATATCATTCTCTAACCTTTAATTTCTTCACCTTTATTAAAGTAGTTATGTATTTGCATGTATATTAAGTAAAGTTTATTACCAGGGTAGTTGTTTATATAGTATTTCCCTTTTTCATACTTAAAATCATCAATCATAATTATAGTGTAATCTCTTTTAAACCATTCTTGATTGTAACTATACATACTTCCCAACTCCTTTTCTACAGCCTCCTTTGTTCTCTTGTAAATCGGTCTTAATGCCCCTTGAGTGACATCACCTTTAAATATTTCTAAATGCTCCCTATAATTCTGGTGTAAAAAGAAAAAAAATTGCTTATATAAATCGCCTTTAATCCCCTCGACAAACGAGGTACAGGGTACTTCAAAAATTGGTGTTCTAATCATTGTTTTTTGCCTTTCTGTATGGTTATTTTTTAACACCATCATGCAGTAACAAGTATCGTCTGTAAAATAAGCTGGTGCTTCCTGTGAATTAGCACTAATTGAGCAAATAAAAATTAACAGTATAATAAATTGTTTTTTCATAATATTAAATTATAGATTTTATGTTCTTAAATCATTGGTTAACCTTCTCAGTTTTATCATACTTTCCAATTATATGATTCATTGTTTCATTTTTTATTCTAGTAAAACTAATTTACATCTATTTGGTTTTCTGTGTATTACGAGATTTACAATAGTAGTGTGCTATTATTCTATAGTCAGTTTTTACAAATTACTTGTATCAATATTTTTTAATAACTTTTTTAAAGCATTGAACTGAAACAATTTTATTTTTGAATTTTGCTGGTTTTATTATTTTTATTTTTTTTAATAAAAATCTCTCAATTTTTTTTATTTTTTTACCATTTTTAGAATATTGAGAATTGAACATTTTGTTGTTAGTCTTAATCCCTCCGATTCTTAAATCTCCATACTTATTTATTTTTAATGACATCATTATTTTAAGTTCATCTTTGCAATCTGAACATTTAAAGGGATATTTGTTTAATATTTCATTAAACTTTGTGTCGAAACAATTTTTTTTATCTGTATCGTTTTCACATCCTTCAATTGTTACGTATTCATCTACACTTGCATGAATAAGATATAATTCTCCATCCCAATCAAAGTCTTCAGTTCTAATTGTTTCTTCTTGTGCAATTAATGTCACGCTAAAAAATAAAAAGATTATTAAACTTTTCATTTTTTCTATACTCAAGCCCTTCATATTTTTTTTAGCATTATATTTTTAATTATTGATTTATCCTTGTTTTTTAATTCTTTTTAATATGACTTTTTAGAGTATTAATGGTATCTTCTAGACCTTCGAAAGAATTATTTCCTAAAAAAGCTTTTTCTAAAAAAGGTAAAGCTTCTTTATAGACATTTAATCTATCATTTATTAATTCATCATATCTTTTATTATCAGCTTCTGTAGTACCTGTAGAGTTCATCTCTTCAATAATTGAATCCTGTTTACTTAATATCAGAATACCCAAATTTAAGCAAGCAACGTAATAATTTTCATTACAACTCTTTTCATACCATTTATAAGCTATCTCATAATTTTTTTCTTCCCCCATCCCTTCAGCATATA
Organism: Flavivirga rizhaonensis; assembly: GCF_004791695.1. Taxonomy (GTDB): domain Bacteria; phylum Bacteroidota; class Bacteroidia; order Flavobacteriales; family Flavobacteriaceae; genus Flavivirga; species Flavivirga rizhaonensis. The sequence goes on from NZ_SRSO01000011.1 coordinate 124,719, forward strand.
TTAGCCCTAGACAATACATAGCATCAACATTTTCTCTATTAGCACTTTTTAATATTAGTTTTTTTGCTTTATAATAATTCTTTTCCACCTTATTACCTACTAGATAATCTTTTCCTTTTTCTAAATCAAAATCTCTTTCACTTATCAATTTCCCTATTTCAGAATATTTCTTATAAACACCTACTAATTGTCCATTTAAGTATGAGTACTCAGTTTGTAATTGACCATTTTTAAAGTACTCTTTTGATGAACCGTGTAGCTCCCCATTTAAATACAATGTCTCACTTTCCAGTTGACCATTTTCATAATAAATCTCACGTAAACCCTCTTCTTTTCCATTTACATAAGAATATTTTCCCTTTATTTTTCCATTTATATGATAACTTGTTGCTTTACCTTCTGGTTTTCCATTGCGATAAAAACCTTCTATATCTACTTGACTATTTTCATGATACTTAATAAACTTTCCATCTAAATTGTTATTAACATAATTCTCTATAGATTTAAGTTTACCGCTCTTTTTATAATAAAATTTCCACTCTCCTTTTTTATTCTTTGCCATTTTTCTCCAACCGTAATATTCTCCAACTGATTCTAAATTCCCATTATCATAATAGTTTTTCCAAATTCCCAAAGGCATATCATATTCAAAGTTTCCTATAGATTCTAATTGACCATTGGTATGATACTCTTTACATTCTCCATGATATTTATACTCATTATCATTTGGCGAATAAATTTCTCTCCAAACTTGACTTAATCTAGCTTTATTCTCATCATAATACATTTTAAGCTCCCTTATTTCTTGTGAATAACATAGGTTGTAAAATAATACTAATGCTAAAATTAAAATTGTGTTTTTCATAATTTTCTTATAATTATATCTAATGCTTTTATATTTATCTCACTTTTTACTTAATTTTGAATAAATACTCCATCTTTAACCTTTACTTGTTCTTCTAATTTACCCTCTGGTGTATAAACATTTAGTAAACCATTCCCATTTCTAAAGGTTCCAATATTTAAACTACCCCCATTTTTGTTGAGCAGTTTTAAAACATTCATTAACTTATCCTTAGCATATTCTCTTTTTGTAAATAATTTACCATCTTCATAATAAGTAGTCCACAAACCATCTAACTTATCTGATTCAAAATTATATTCATTTTTTAAGTTCCCATTTTCATAGTACTCTTTCCAAAGCCCATTTCGTTTTCCATTATTAAAATTTTGAATTGCATACAATTTTCCATTCTCATAGTAAACGTAACATTCTCCATGTGGCTTATTATTTATTAGCGAACCTTCTTGCCTTACTTGACCTGACTCATAGTAAGTTTTCCTCTGATTATTGTCAAAATTAAAGCTGCCAATTAATAAACCATTCTTATTATACTCTTTCCACTCACCTGTCTTTTCATTCTCATCAAAATACCCAACTGCTGAAAGTTTGCCGTTTTCATGATAATATTTCCATTCACCACTTATATAGGTTTTTGCGCCAACTAAAGTGTATTTACCTCTCAAGCGACCTGATTTTTCTAGATTACCATTCTTGTAATAATATTTACTATCTCCAGGAAACCCATTATCACTATACTCAATTATAGATTTTAATTCACCAGTATCATAATACTCTTTTTTCTCCCTTTGTGCAGATGAGATGGTAACGAACAAAATTGCTGTCAACGAAAAAATATTTTTCATAAATTTTATTTTAAACCAATCATTATATTTTGATAATAGTATTACTCCCTTATTTATCATCATCATTTTTAAAAATCTCATAAACTTAAACTCAAAAATATAAACTATCTAATTTTTGTTTTTCAAAATAAACCTTTAATAGCTCATAAATCAATACCTACTTTTAAGTATATTTTTAAACCAAAACCCATGAACGGTCATAAAAGAAGGATAAACAGATTTATTATTAACTGTCCATTATTTTTTTAATCTTTTGAAGTAGCAAACATTTTCTATATTTAAGGCGATATTTAATTAGCTATTATCAAATGACCAATGAAAACACAACAAAACTCATTCAGTTTTGGGAACAAGAAAATAAAATAGCAACTCCTAACAATAAAGAACCTATAATTGAGGTCATAGACCAGATAGCCTCTTTATTTGCCGCAGGTTCTTTTTATTACTACATTTTAGATTTTGTCACTTACAAAATGACTTTTGTTCATGAAGGTATAGAAGAGGTCTTAGGTATTAAACCTGAAGAATGGTCTATAGATACTTTTTTTGACCTTATACATCCAGATGAAATTGAAAGCTTTCATGATAAAGAAGCTGCCTGTATAAAGTTTATGTTCAATGATATTCCGAAAGAAGATATAACCAGTTATAAAACGACTTATTTAATGAAATTGAAGCACAATAGTGGTAATTATAAAACCATTTTACATCAGGCTAAACCTGTAAATGTTAGCCATGATGGAAAGATTCAAACGGTTATTGGTGTACATACGGATGTAACTCATTTAAACGTACCCATAAGAAATGAAGTCTCTTTTATAAGTAGAAAAAAAACTAATGTACATTTTGCAAAACAAGGAGGTGTCTATCTTCCAATTAAAGGAATTTCTAGTTTGTTTACTAAAAGAGAAAAAGAAATTATGAAGCTTATAATAAAAGGAAAAACAGCTAACGAAATTGGAAGCCTTTTACATATATCTAACCACACTGTAAATACTCATAAGCGAAATATGCTCAAAAAATCTAAGTGTAAAAACTCTAGAGAGCTTGTTTCAAAATGTTTGCATGAGGGTATTGTGTAATTTTCTAAACTTTTTTAACTAAAAAACGATTTATTAATTTTATCAATGGTCAACGAAAACACTGTAAAACTTCTTCAATTATGGAATCAGGAAAATAAATTGACCATTCCCAACAATAAAGAACCTATAATTGAAATTATAGATCAAATAGCTTCTTTATTTACTGCTGGTTCTTTTTATTATTATATTTTAGACTTTACCTCATATAAAATGACGTATGTACACGAAGGTATAGAAGAAGTACTAGGTATTAAGCCAGAAGAATGGTCTATAGATACTTTTTTTAAACTTACGCACCCTGATGAAATTGAAAATGTTCTTGAAAAAGAAGCGATTATTATTAAATTTAAACTTGATGATATTCGAAAGGAAAATATATCTAATTACAAAACATCGTATTTAATGAAATTAAGGCATGCTAATGGTAATTATAAAACTATTTTGCATCAGACTAAAGTTATTAGTGTTAGTGATGATGGAATGATTCAAACATCTATTGGTATTCATACAGATGTAACTTATTTAAACCCACCTGTGAGTAATAGATTTTCTTTTATAAGCAGAAAAAAACCAAATGTTCACTTTGAAAAACAAGGAGATAGTTATCTTCAAGTTAAAGATATTTCAAATATATTCACAAAAAGAGAAAAAGAAATCATAGCACTTATATTAAAAGGAAAAACGGCTGTAGAAATTGGGAATATTTTAAACATATCTAATTACACCGTAAATACACATAAACGAAATATGCTTAAAAAATCCAAATGTAAAAACTCTAGAGAACTTGTTTCAAAATGTTTGCAAGAAGGTATTGTATAACCTTAATAATGGTTTAAATGAAATACATTATTGTAAAAGGAAAAGATAGAGGGAGTATTGTTTTTATACATGGTAATTCATCTTCATCTTCTGTTTTTAACGAGGTTCCAAAATCAAAATTAATTACACAAACCAAAATTGTAGTTGATTTGCCTGGTCATGGAGAATCTGTATATGAATATGAGAATGAAGAGGACTTCTTTATAAGCTCTTACAGAGAAAAACTAATTAAACTAATAAATACACTCGATGGTAATATTTTATTAGTTGGTCACTCGTTAGGAGGACATATAGCCATAGAAATTGCTCCACAAATACATAAACTAAAAGGTATTCTTATATTTGGAACACCACCGCTCAAAAAGCCTTTAAATTTAGAAGAGGCTTTTTTGTTTTCTCCTGAATTGCAAACTTTTTTCACGGAAGACGTTTCTGAAATAGCAGCAAGGGAAGCGGTAGAAGTAACACTATTTAATAAACAATGTGCCTCTGTTATTATTGAAGATTTTAAGAGAACTAATCCAAAGGTAAGAAAAGCAATAGCTGCTGATATTGCTGAGAACAGCTATTTGAATCAATTAAAAATATTCTTAGAGTTACCTATTCCAAAATATATAATTGCAGGTACACATGACCCAAGTGTTAACTTAGAGTATATAAAGGAAGTAGCACGTAAATCATGCTCTTGTGAATTATTTATATTTCAAAATTGTGGACATTACCCTAGTCTTGAAAAACCTGTAGAGTTCAATAAAACTTTAGAGAAGATAACCAAAGATGTTTTTAATACATAACCCCTATGTAACCAAATCCTTAAAGAAGTCCATTACATCAACCTCTAATGCCTTTGCAACTTTAATTAAGACTATAATAGAAACTTTATATTCTCCTCTTTCTATTCTGCCTACTTGGTTTTTGGAAATTTCAGCATCAGTAGCAAGGTTGTATTGAGTAATGCCTTTTGACTCCCTTAATACCCTTACCCTTTTACCGAGTTCCATTAAAACCTTATTTTCTTGACTTTCTGTAAGCATTAGTTAAAAATGCAAGAAACACAAGAAAAATCTTAACCCAAATTTGGGTTAATTGATAAAATCTCATACATTAGTCCTATAAAACCTACTTTATGAAAAAAATAACTCTATTAATTATTGTAATATTTACTTTGTCTTGCTCATCATCCGATGATTCTGAAAACCAAAACAAGAATAACTCATCTATTAACCCACCTACTTGGATACAAGGAACTTGGTTATTCGATTTATCTATAGACTTAGGCTATCAGTTTACTTCTAATGATTTTTTTATTATTTCATCATGTATTAAAACTAGTAAGAATGAAGAAATAGAAAGCTTTAGTAATACAGAGGAGCAAACTAGTATAGTTGAAGAAGAAACTACCAGCTCATCATATTCGTTAGTGGTAATTCATTCAAATGACACAAACAATTCAGCAACTAGAACTACTTATAACTTTGAAAAAGTTTCAGATACGGAAATTAAAAAGTCTGGTAGTAGTACTATTTATAAGAAACAAGATAATGATTGGGAAATTTGTACATTATTTGATGTAAACAGTATTTATCCTTTAAATAATGATGATGCTTTATTAGTTATTAGCGTAGGAAATGTTCCTACTCTTTCTGAAGTAACGTTAGAAATATATCGTGAAGATGGATCTGTTGAAAAAAGTGTTTCAGACCCTAACTCATATCTTTCAAAAGCCATTGGTATTAATAAGGATGCAACAAAAGCTAAATTAATAGTAAAGGATAGAGACAATTTGAGTGGAGTAAAATTTTCTGTGACTTGTAAATTATACAATTCTGATTATAGTAAGCAATATTTCGTTTTATTAGAAGATGATATAAGAGGGCTTAGTAAAACCATTCGATTTAAAGAAGAATAAAATTCATTAAAAATAAATAAAATGGAATTTTTAATTGTAGCGATTTTTGTTGGTACCGTAGTTTATGTAATAGTTACTAATGGTAATAAGACGGAGAAGAAAACCATAACTAATGAACGTAAAAAATTATACCAGTTAGAAGATAGAGATAACTTAGACAAACTTACCTATAAATATCGTCAAGAGTTTATTAATTCAGTGACTAGTATTATTACTGATATAGTTAATAAGAGTAAATATGAATTTTCAAATTTTAATATTAACTCATTCAATGTTTCTGCTACTTCTAATAAATACTTTAAGATTACTTTTGGCTATAATGATAGAGTTGTAACTTATGACTTTCTTTATTCTGTGATAAAGAATGAAAAATCAGAAAATCCATATAATAACAAAAAAGGAATTATTATTGTTTTCCCAAGCTTTGCTGGAATTGATGAAGATGAATTTAAGAAAAGATATGATACAGATAATTGGACTAAAATATTAAGAGATATTGAAGAATGTTTAGAAAAGGATAGCACCTTGATTAAAATATCTTATCCTTATAATTAATTAGTGTTAGAACAAATTTCTTTTAAATATTAAACTTAATAAAATGAAAAAACTACTATTACTTAATCTGTTGTTAATAACAACTTTGTCATTCTCCCAAACTCAAATAGCTACAACTGAAAATGGCAAAAAGGTACTCCTAAAAGAAGATAAAACTTGGCGATATGTAAATAATTACAGAAACTAAATCTAAAAGCTCTTGTGTAAATGAAGATGGGTTTAAAGAACCTAAATGGAACACAAGTAAAACTTGGAAAAAAATGGGTACACGAGTAGATGATTTAAAAAAACATATATCTGTTGATTTGGGTGTTTCTGAATCTGATATTATTCTTTTACAGCTTTCCGAACAGTTAGGCAATGCGGTATATATAGTGTGTGCAAATGGCATGAAAATGAAATATAGACGAACGGGCTCAATATTCAGAAAAGATGGAGAAAATGTACTTAAAATGGATTAATTAAGTTATTTATAATTTTTGAACCTATGACTAATTTAAAACAACAATATTCACATTTCATTGACGAAATTAAAATGCTCGAAGAATATGAAAATAAAGACTTCTTTAAAAAGATATTTTCATCCTACAAGCCAAATGAACAAGAAATAATCAAAACCCTTAATGATTTTGTATTAAACACATTACTAAAAGAAATCACAAATTTTCAAGATGTTGAATCATTCAAATCTTCTTTTAATTGGTATAACTTAATTAAGGATTTTCTCTACCCAGAAAGTATTTTTAAAATATTAAGTGCATATCAAGAATTACCTTTTATAGACAAAAAAACCTATAATCAATTAGAAAACTACAAGGCTATGCAAATGCAAATAAGAGTAGGGAAAAGTTTTGATTCTCTGTTAAATAAATTTATGTAATTAATATAGAATGGACACTATCTTTCAGATTTGCGTAGATATTCTAAAATGTGGTGCCAACTTTTTAGGTATTTCTTATGAGACTATTAATGTTTTACTTTTTGTGATTATTCATCCCATAATCACGCTATATTTTTTCTTTTTATACAGAAAATACAAAAGGTTATATTTTAAGAATAAATAACGTGACTTTTTTTACTAAACTTAGGATAAAACAACTTAAAAATTAAGATTTTGTGAGGATGCATACTTAAACCCACATATAAGGTCTGTATTTGTCCGTATTATTCTTATTATTTTGAAGAACTTTTTTTTTAAATAATCTCAATAAGCTATTCAGAAACATCAATATATACAATGCTTAACAGATTATTTAAACTAATAAAATGAATAGTGGCTTGTATGTCTTTTTGTAGGGCAGAGCAATTCTTTAAAAATAGCAGATATTTAGCAAAAAAGGTATAATAAGGTATGTTTTACCTAAAATGCGTTTTTTAACTCAACTATCGATTAAAAACTTCGCTAACTTTTAATTTGATAAACGGGTAAATAAAAAATCACGTCACCTGAAACCTATTGTTTTCATTAGCTTTTAAGAGATTTTTGTATATTAAAACGTCTAAAAATTGAATTAACCCCCTTATGTCTTTTCATAGGGCAAACTACATTTTCAAAAATGATGTATTCGACCCTGTCTATACCTATCATCCTTGATAATAAAAACAAGCTTAATATTTTTTAATCACCCCCCCCTATTAACTTCTAGTTAATATTATTAACTAAGCAGAAACACATCATTAAATTATAATTTATTTGAATATTTATTTTCTATTTAATATAAAATAACAACTTATATTTGAGTTCGTTAGTAGGCTATTAATATAAGTTAAATCATGGAATCGAGTATAAATTTAGTAGTAAACACACTTTCTAAAATAAGGTTTAGTAGAAATAAAGTTTTTCATTTTCTTTCCAAGAATGCGAAGTTATGGAAACTATACACTATAGTAATCTTGGTATTTCTGGTCTTTTGTCATTATAAAATCAATAACGAAGGGCTGATCTACAGGTATTCAAGTTCGTTTCAAATTAAATCTGCACTAGATATTAATTCATTAGATAATTTATTGAATAATTATATTCCTAATTCTAAAAATTTCGAAGAAATAAGTTTTACAAATTTCAAAGCTTCTTCTCTTTCAAAAAAAATTATTAATAATAACAACTTATTTATACAAAGTTATAAAAGTAAATATTCATATCATTTAGGAGAACCTTTAGAACTAAATTCAATCTTCGGAATTACAATTAATTCAGATGCCTTTCAATTAATAGATACAAAAATATACCTTAAACAAACATCAACAGATTCAATAAGAATTACTATAAGTTTTGATGAAGATGTTTTATCACAATATAATTATCAAAATAATATTTCAAGAGACCTTGATATAGCAGTTAATGACACAACATTTAATGTTAAAATAGGAAAAAGGGTTCAAAATAAATATTTCGATTTCACGATTAATAAAATGCAATCTTTAAATCAAGATATAAATTATTATTTTAAGTTTAAGGATTTAAATAAACTCTCTGATGAGTATAATAGCTTAATCAAAGTATGGAATGAATCTGAAAATTTCTATATATCGTGTGAAGGAAAACATTACTTGAATATTAAGAAATATATTGACGAATTAACAAAAGGGTATCTTAAATATCATGAAGATGAAATAAAGCTTAAAATATCTGAACTAACTTCAAATTTATCAAAATCTAACAAGGCTTTAGAAGATAGCCTATCAATTCACCTTAAAAAAGAAAAAGGACATTTTCATCAACTAATTATTGATAACATAAATCAAAAGTATGATGAGAATTTAAGACTATTGTTCAAGGCAAATCAATTAAAAAAGCGTAATTTATTTTCTTTAAGAACCATTAGCTCTAAAATTTCACCCGTTGAAAATAAACGGTTTTATTATGCTCTTTATATGTTTGCAGGGATTAGTATTGTATTTATTTATGCTAACTTATTTTTCTTGGCAAGTAACTTTCTAAATAGATCAATCAATAGCATTATAAAAGTAAAAAAGGTAATTGGAAAGAATACATTTTTTGTTTTACCAAAAATGTCCCGTAAAATCAAAAATAAAATATTTTGCGACTCTTCATCTTTTTTCTCTCAAAGATTTGAATACATTTCAACATATTTAACCATAGAAAAGCCGAATTGTAAAACTATTTTATTTACTTCTACGTTACAAGGAGAAGGTAAAACAACCTCCTCTTTAAAATTAGCGACATATCTAACACAATTAGGATACAAGACAGTCTTTTTGTCATTAGATTTACGAAAACATAATCCGCTAATAAATAAATTGAAAAACAAGGAGTACCTCGGATTTTTAGACTATATGGATGACCAAACCCTCACTTCAAAAGATATAATAGTTAATTTTGAAGTATCTGAATGCGATAATGACATATCCAAGCTTGATGTAATTCTACCAAATGGTACATCTCAAAACTCACATATTCTATTAAGCTCTGATAGACTAAAAGCATTGATTATTGAATTGAAAAATTTATATGATTATGTCATAATTGATACACTTCCTGTAGGACTATTTTCTGAATCTAGATTTATTTTTAATCAAATCGATTTGATATTTTATTTAATACGATTTGATTATTCGAACTACCAATTCACTAAGTTTTCAATCGAAGACTCACTTTCTAAAAATGAAGAAGTATTATTTCTAATAAATGACATGAAAGAAGATTACATTTATTTAAATGGCATCGCAAGTAGGCAATTTTATAAAAGAGGCTATTTCGCTAAAAAACACTAATTAATTCATTATACTATTATTAGATTATAGTCTAATCATAGTACAGTAATAAAAATCTATTCAACATTGTAAAAGAGACTTAATTATATCAATCATATATACCCTAAAATTAGTACACAATTATTAAAATTTGTATATTTATGTAAAATATTTAAGACCTCAGAACGGGAGCTTATTTAAACAATTTAATATGAAAGTAAGATACATAAGGATAAGTACAAGTAACCAAAAAATAGAAAGGCAACTAATAAAAAAGCATCCAAACGAAGAGTTATTTATTGATGTTATTAGTGGTGCAGTTCCATTTAAAGATAGACCAAAAGGAAAAGAATTATTGGAGCGTATTCAAAATAGAAAAGCGAATTATATTTCAGTGCATAGTATAGATAGACTAGGTAGGAATTTATATGATATACTCTCTACTTTAGAAATACTAAACGAAATGAAAGTTGTTTTAAAAGTAGATAACTTAGGTATAGAAAGTTTAGTTAAAAACAAACCTAATCATGCCTTTAAATTAATTATATCGGTCATGGCTAACATTGCAGAAATGGAAAGAGTATCTCTTTTGGAAAGGCAAAGAGAAGGTATTGCTATAGCTAAAGCCAAAGGCGTATATAAGGGCAGGGTTAAAGGTTCAATTGAATCTGAAAAAGTAGTGTTACAGAGATATAAAAATGTCGTTAAACAACTTAAAAAGAAGCAATCATTAAGAAATACTGCTAAACTATGTAACGTCTCATTAGGAACTGTGCAAAAAGTAAAATCTATTTTAAAAAGTCAATAAATTTACTTTTAAAAATTATTAAGCAGCCGCAAATAGTTCCTGTTTTGGATTTCCATTCTGTAATATGAATTTCCATCTTCTCTTTATAGTGCTTAAGCTTATTCCTGTTTTTTTTACTAATTCTTTTTGAGTCATTCCGTAAACATAAGCATTAATTAACGTTTCAAAATTTTTGTTTAAAAGCTCCTTGCCTCTATATTTGTTAAATAAATCTGTTTTTTCCTGTGATGATAATTTATAATCTGGATTCCAAAATATTGTCTCATATTTTTTACGTCCATTAAAAGCAAAAGGAGTAGCTATTACCTTATCTATAATATCCTCTATTTTTTGGAAGGAGTCCATTCTTTCTTGAGTTTGCCTATAAACATGTTGAATTGGAGCGTAGTAATAATAAATCTGATTAGCCAATGCAGTCAAAAAATCTTTATCTGCTTTGGTACAAATACGATAACCATTTAGAATACCTTTTAAAACAGGATAGAACCTATGCATAGAATTTAATCTATACTCTGGTAGTAATACCTGCATATATTCAAATTTACTTCTTAAAAAAGGTTCTCCGTTAAAATCTTGATTTTGTAAAACAAAGTACTTATTTGTCGCTAGAACATTACCAAAAGGTTTGTGATATATTTTTTCCTTACTAGGTTCTATATAAATTATTTCAGTACCAGATAGAGGTGTGCCATTTAGAAATAATTCATATAATTCTTCTTTAGTATTTTGCCTTGACAATATTATTTTACTCTCCATTATTATTAATTAAAATTTATTTAATACTCTGCGCAAAATTATTGCTTCAGCAGCTTATTTACAATTTCGTCATAAAAATCGATGATTCTCTACTAAATTAGTAGGAATTAGGATAGGGGTAGATGTTTCTTTATATTATTATATATATACTGTGTGACACCTTCTTTTAAAAGTTGTGCTTTATCACAAATCGTAGTTATTACTAGCCTTAAAGACTAACCTTAGGTTTTAGCTATTAGCTAAGAGAGAAAAATACTAATTAGGTGTATTCCAGACGTGCGACAGCACCAAAACTAACCACCTATTTATATTTATTTGTAGAATAATGAGTGCCGACTAGCCTCTCAAATAAAAAGTGCTATAAAAGTTAAGTGATAACGGCACATAGATAGTTATATCTTTAATATCCTTATTTTATTTAATAGATATACTTAAATTGATAGGTTAAACTAAAGGGCGGAAAATCTAAGGTTTTATATAAAAATATTATTTGTAAAGATTTAATCGCCTATATACTAAACCTATCGTAACTGACTTACCTAAGTTGTATAGGTTTAATCTTTAACTTAGGTTAGAATAAGGGGCTATACCTTATAATTAGTTCAGTATAAAGTATTTAATCAATAAGTTGCCAACAAATTTATTTACAGCTCCTGTAAGTACAACTAGATGTTTTTTCATTTTATAAAGATAGTAACTTTACGTCATTGTGTGGAAGTACAACATGGCAATCTATTTATTTTTAACCAAAAAGAATTCTTCAAAATTTTGCCTCATAGATGGTTTGTTTCAAGAAATTCTTTGTTTCTAAATTATAAGATCACTTCATTTATGCTTTCCTCATGAAAACGATTTTTTTATTAAATTCGAGAATTACCAAAAAACATGATAGATTTAAAACTTTTAGAGCATTTAGAAACTTATTTAACAGAACATCGGAAAGCGCGTTTTGATAATGTTTTATCACAGCGAACCAAATATTACACGGTAGCTACAGAAGATGTATATCAATTGCATAATACAAGTGCTGTAATACGAAGCTGTGATGTATTCGGTATACAAGAGGTTAATATTATTGAGGAACGCAACTCTAAGCGCATAGATAGAGAAATAGCTATGGGAGCCCAAAAATGGGTTGATCTAAATAGATACCAAACTGTAAATGATTGTATTTTAGATTTAAAAGAAAAAGGTTATCAGATAGTCGCAACAACACCACATACAAATGATTGCGAATTGCACGAGTTTGATGCTACCAAAAAATCCTGTTTTTTCTTTGGAAGAGAAACCGAAGGGTTATCCCAAGAAGTTATGGATGCTGCCGATAGTTATTTAAAAATACCAATGGTTGGTTTTACCGAAAGTTTAAATATTTCAGTATCCGCAGCCATTATTTTACAACATGTTACTACTAAACTAAGGCAATCAAATATTAATTGGCAATTAACAGAGGAGGAAATGTTAGAAAAACGTTTGGATTGGATAGCAAAAACTATTAAAAGTTATGATGAAATTGCTGACCGTTTTTACAGTCAGTAATAATTTTTGTAATTTTAAACCACTAATTAATAATCTGTCAATCATGTATATAGTTCTTTATGTAGTTCTTGCCATTGTTGGTTTATTTATCCTTTTAGCACTTATAGCACCAAAAAAATATAAGGTAAATCGAAGTATTATAATTAATAAACCACTTCCAGAGGTATTTCAATACTTAAAACATATAAAAAACCAAGATAATTGGTCACCTTGGAAAAAGAAGGACCCAGATATGAAACAAGAATTTATTGGTAATGATGGTGAAATTGGGTTTATAGTCAAATGGGACGGTAATAAAGAGGTTGGTTTGGGAGAACAAGAAATAACAAACATTATTGATAATGATCGTGTAGAAGCTAGGTTACGATTTTTTAAGCCTTGGAAATCTGAATCTGATGCAGCTACTAGTGTTGAAGATGTTGGTAATGGTAAAACTAAAGTTACCTGGGGATTCTCTGGAGTTAATAAAGTCCCAGCTAATATTTTTATGATGCTTTATAACGTTGATAAACATGTAGGGAAAGATTTTGAAGAAGGTTTAGCTAGTTTAAAAGAAATCTTAGAAAATTAGAAATTATGAATAATAACATGGTAGGTTGGTTTGAGATTCCTGTAACTAATATGGACAGAGCCATAGATTTTTACAATACAGTATTCAAAATAGATGTACAAGCCCAAGATTTTGGAGGGACTTTAATGGGGTGGTTCCCATTTGAAGAAGGAAAGCCTGGAGCTCCTGGTTCTTTAATTCAAAATCAAGCTTATGCACCAAGTGATAAAAAAGGAACCTTAGTATATTTTAATTCAGAAGATGTCAATAATGAGTTGAATCGGGTAGAAGATGCTGGAGGTAAGGTGGTTCAAACAAAAACACAAATTTCACCGGATATTGGGTACATGGCTATCTTTATTGATAGTGAAGGTAATAGAATAGCATTACATTCTAGAGCATAAAAAAGTGGTTGAAGTATTATTCTGAATGCAGTAGAGAATCTCTTGAGGCTTTGAAAATTGATAAGATTCTTCGCTATGCTCTGCTGAATGACAAAATATATAATTTTTTAGAAAAACTCTTGAGGTTTGTTTTTAAATTCTTTTGCTTCTGCCTCTGCTTAAGACTTTATATTCTTCATAACACTCGCTAATAGCGTCAAGTATTTGCAAGTCGTTTGCAGTTTGTATAAAACCTTTAGAGTAATCACATTGGCTTACAATTTCATCTAAATCAACACGATCTACCTGTAACAAAGCAGTAAGCATTTCTCTGTCAAAACGAGATGCTAACAAATTCCTTATTTCGTCATCCTCTTTCATCTTTTTTAACTTTCGTAATTCATTTGGTTTTTTACCAAACATACGGTGTAAAAAATCTGCAGGGTTAAAAATAGAACCAATAATTTTAGTTATTGTACCTTTAGAACCAGCTTCATAACCTGTACTCGGTAGCCCAGAAATGCTGTAACGGTAATTATTATTAGCCGCAGGTAATTGCTTTATGTCTACCTCTAGATATCCCGTGAGTTTAAGTTGTTTTACGACGACTTCTTCGAGGGCTAAGGCCGATTCAGTTAATTCAATATTCGAACTTCCAAACTTTAACCAGTCATTAGTAACCCTAACTTTTATAGATTTAAAACCTAAAAACGAAAAATGTAATGTATCGTTTGCTTTAGCAGAAATTTTAAACTCACCTTTTTTATTGGTAGTAGTACCAATCACTTGATTGAGGTTTACAATGTTTACATTTTCAAGTGCTACACCATTTGAAGAATTAATAACAACACCTAAAACTTTATCAGCTTCTTGCCCTATACAAATGACAGAAGTAAATATTAAAGTAAAAAGAAGTAGGTAGTTTTTCATAATCTAAAATTCTATAGCTAAAATACTAAACAAAATGGCAAAAGTCACAGTTTAGTTGCAATTTGACTTAAAATTAACAAAAAAGTTTAACCTTAGCATTATGGATTGGGGCTTTTATGAAGATAAAATGTAATGAATACTTAAATTTTATTGGTTTTGGCATCCTAATTTTGTATTCATTACCGATTATACAGGGACAATAATGAATACATATCATGTTATTGTAAAATCAATAATAAATAATTTTCTTTATAAGAACTATACTTATATTTGGAGTTGAGGCATAATAGAAATAAACACAATTGTGTTTGTTCGATAGTTGCCTGCAAGCTAAAAAAACACTCAACCAAAAAATGACTTCGACACCCATTATGTTGGAAAAGACAAAAATGAAATCATTGGAACGTGGATTAAAAAACTAGTTCAGAAAATTCTAAAAACTCAATATCTAGTAATATTATTGAAATAAGTTTTAAAAAGAATTTGACTGCAAAAATTAAGGTTTCTGATTCCATTGGAACAAGAACTATAATTGGAAAATGGAGCACGGAAAAAACCAAAAACTACAAAAAAGTAATTGAACCTAACATTAAAAGTATTGTTGGACAAAACACAAAAATAGAACCGGGTGTAATTCTAGAATATCTTAGAAATGCCAAAGGGATGAATATAATTTCGTTTTCAAAGGAAATTACTGACGAAGGACTTATTTTAAAAACTGGAAAAACAATTTTTGAGAAAAAATAAAAACTGCTTACAACACGTACAATGGCTTTAAATTATTGAACGATTAGTGAGTTACGCAAGAGAAAGAGGTACAAACGTTATAAAATAACGTGAGCTCGATATATTAAAACTTAACAATCAGTTGTTTAATTGTTTTAATAAAGAAACTATGTCATTCCGTATCCTATGACTAAACCAAATATATTATGATAATTTTTTTTATAATTATAATGCATACTTCATAGTGTCAACATAAAAAGTTCCCCTGGCTACTACAGCAAAGGCCTTAGCAAGTAATTTGTTTCTTATAATGTTGAGCGTACTCATTTTGTTTTTCCCTTGTTCTACTCTTCTTTG
>NZ_SRSO01000012.1 GCF_004791695.1 Flavivirga rizhaonensis
GTTGATCGTCACGCTAGCGGTACTACTGTTTGGACAGGTTCCTGCTGTGGTGTAAGTTACGGTATAGGTTCCCGGAGTACTGGTCGATACATCGATAAGTCCTGTTCCTGCTGTAAGTGATAAGCCTAATGTGCTACTAAATGTTCCGCCTGTTAAACCTGTTATGCTTGGCGTTGGATCTGTAGCATCTGCACAATATGCTGCGGCGCTATAGCTAAAGCCCGCATCGTCTAATGCGTTGATTGTTAATAAAACTTCATCTGAAGTCACATTCTTACAAACATTTGTAGTACTAGTAATAACTACTCGATATTCCCTTCCTGAATGACCAATTGGAGGTGCTGTCAACGTTAAAGTTGCAGCATCTATTCCGCTATAAATGCCAGCATTTGACAAGTTTGTCCATGCTCCTGCTCCAATTCTTTCTTGCCACTGATATACTAGATTATCACCAGTATCAACAACTGTGAATGTAGCATTACTACCTTCACAAATTGTACTTGCACTTGGCTGGGTTGTAATACTTCCCAGAGCAGAAGCTGTAGTTACAAATGCATTAGTTCCTTGTGGGCTTCCTGTATTTGTTGGAACCCCATTACTATCTACGCTACCTTCATCATCATCTGCTAAATTATTACTACTAGTTAAATCACCAGCAACAAAACTTCCTGATCCCTCAATAGCATCAGGACAACCATCCTCATCACTATCTACATCTAATAAATCTGGAATTGAATCTCCATCAGATTGTATCAATATTAATGGTATTCCTCCATTAGTTGGATCTGTAATATTAGACCAACCATCTCCATCTGTATCTACTAATGCTCCAGTACCTATGAACCCGTCACCATCTCCATCAACACCACCAGCTTCAATAACATCATATATACCATCATTATCACTATCTAAATCCAGAAAATCTGGAATACCATCACTATCATTATCGTATAAATCGTTTACACCATCACCATTGGTATCTGTAAATGTCGGGAAACCTGGTGTCGTATCACTGCTATCTATATAGTTTTCTATACCGTCTCCGTCATCATCACCACTTGGATCAAATGCAGAGCCTCCGGCCTCTTCTGTATCTAAAATACCATCCCCATCACTATCTAAATCACAAAAATCTTCAACGCCATCACCATCTCTATCTGGAGTTTCTACTATAGTATAATAGGATATAATCCCACCCATGGCACCATCTTGAGCACCATTAGTATTTGTATCTTGTGGTGCCTGATGCACTCCAGCAATACCTCCTTGTAAATCAATAATAATATTTGCTGGTGGTGTTGCTAAATTGTGAAGAAATACACCGCCACCGCCACCGCCACCAGGACCGTGTAATACTGTAGTACCTAAATCCTGACCATCTCCTCCTGAGATATCAACATTTACTGTTCCTGAATATGATTCTATATCAAAAGCAACAGAGCCTCCAGCCCCACCACCGCCTCCACCATCAATACCAGTTCCTGGTGCGGTTGAATCTGCTCCTTGTGCAAAAATAGTTCTGTTATTACCTACTATATGTCTGGCACGTATTACAACAATACCCCCTCCATTGGTAGCTATTGCTGGATTTAAATTAGTGATATATCCTGCTCCTCCTGCTCCTCCTAAAAAAACTCTTCTTTGTGCTAAATAAGTTGCCAAAGATTCACCTCCTAATCCTCCTGCATCTAATCCTCCTGGATGAGTATTACACCATCGTTTACCTCCAATACCTCCGGCACCATAGTTAGAACCGCCGCCACCGCCGGAATCACCAGCAACGCCACCACCACCACCATTAGCTCTATGCCCTCTACCTCTATTGAAGCTCGGGTTATCTACAACAATTCCTTGTCCCTTAGGAGAAGATACTGTATTTGTAGAAGGAAAAACCATTTGTGTAGCTGGATTTACTGTACAATTATCCAAAGAACCATTTGCGGTTACTGCAACCCCATTATATCCCATTTCTCCTGCATCAATATCTGCATTAAGGGTTAAAGTATCTTCTACAAAAATGGCTACGACACCTCCTGTTCCTAAAATAGGATCCCAAGGAATACCCGACACTAAACCATTAACATTTACATTGTTACTAAAATTTGGAACTCGAACTAATTGTAAAAGCCCAGGTACATCATAAGTATTAACTAATGCGCCATTTGGATAAATAACATTACCAATAATATTTGAAATAGTAAAAAATTCATAATTACCAGCATTACCTATACTTGTAATATCTCCAGCTGTAGATGTATTTGTATTATCTATTGTGGCTCCTTTCATTTGAATGATTAATACCTTATCTCCAATTGAAAAGGCAGAAGCATCTCCAACTGTAATAGCATTTAAACATGCCGGAGTAGTGTCACAAGGACCACACCCTGGAAAGGTTATACCAGAAACTGCTTGATAGTCATTTATTACTCCACTAATATTCGTTTGAGATATTGCAGAAATTGAAAATAACAAACTTGTAAATACCAACAAGCATGAATACTTAAACTGTTCTTTTTTTAATTCTAAATTTTTAAAAAACAAAACATGTTTATTTTTGAATAAAAAATGTCTAAGAGTTTTCATCTTTGAGAGTTATAATTAATAAATTTGGTTGTAGTAATTGATGTTATTTTATCTATAATTGGTTGATAATGAGAAAGCAAAAATTGATTTATAAAAAATCTGAAAGTCTAAAAAATCAACTTTCATTTTATCAGAAGGCTTAATAGAAAAATTCATAATGTTGAGAGTTTGTTAGTAGATATTCTTATAATAGCAATTGTTCTTATTTATTAAATTTTACTTTGTATCGATGAAATGCAATTTTAATCGATTAAATGCAAATATATGTTTTTTGTTCTCTTATACAAACAAAACCATTTTTTTTTTTAACATTTGTTAACGATGTAATATAAAGCCTTCAAAAATTATATGTTAATACTCTCAAAAACCCTATAATCACTAGCAAAACGAATAAATTACTTACAAATAATAAAATAGATTAATCTTCTATTTTTAAACAAAAACGGACACGAATAGACTCATAAATAGCTACTTAATAAAAAATCACATGTGTTTTACATATTAATTGAATAACACTATTTTATTGGTTCGTTTCACTTTAAAAAAACTAAAACAAATCTCAAAAAAACACATCAATATAACTTCATCGACAAAGTGTAATTAAATGTATAGTAGAATTAAAACCTTAAAAGCCTAAAGCTAACATATGGGTGAAGTTGCCATATCATAAGAGTAATTAGTAAGGTGTTATCATGATAATTATTTTTTATTAAAAAGCACCTTAATTATTTAAACATTTTATACCTAACATTAACACACATTAATCTATAAAGCATATCTAAAAAGTTATCATAATAATATAAAACAGGTAATTAGTTTATAAAAGCCCTATACAGGGATGTTTTCTGCAAATGATTTCTACAAAAAACAATTATATAAATATTATATTTGCAACCCATTTGTATAAACATTTTATGAGCTTTTTAGAGGAAATACAACGCAGACGAACCTTTGGTATTATTTCGCATCCCGATGCTGGAAAAACGACTTTAACTGAGAAGTTATTACTTTTTGGTGGTGCCATTCAAGAAGCTGGTGCTGTAAAGAGTAATAAAATAAAGAAAGGCGCTACTAGCGATTTTATGGAAATAGAACGCCAACGTGGTATTTCTGTTGCTACTTCTGTTTTAGCTTTTGAATATAATGGCATAAAAATTAATATTCTTGATACACCTGGACATAAAGATTTTGCTGAAGATACTTTTAGAACACTGACAGCGGTTGATAGCGTTATTGTAGTAATCGATGTTGCTAAAGGTGTCGAGGATCAAACTGAAAAATTAGTTGAAGTTTGTAGAATGCGAAACATTCCAATGATTGTTTTCATTAATAAAATGGATAGAGAGGGTAAAGATGCTTTCGATCTTTTAGATGAAATTGAACAAAAGTTAGGATTAAAAGTGACGCCATTGAGTTTCCCAATTGGTATGGGCTACGATTTTAAAGGTATTTACAATATTTGGGAAAAGAATATTAATTTATTTAGCGGAGATAGTAGAAAAGACATAGAAGAAACCATCGAAATTAAAGATTTAACATCTTCGGAATTAGATTCACTAATAGGTGACAAGGCTGCCCAAACGTTAAGAGATGAAATTGAACTCGTAGAAGGTATATATCCTGAATTTAAAAAAGAGGATTACCTTAATGGTGATTTACAACCTGTGTTTTTTGGTTCTGCTTTAAATAATTTTGGAGTTAGAGAGTTATTAGATTGCTTTGTTGAAATTGCTCCTAAACCAAGACCTAAGCAAAGCGAAGAACGTTTAATAGAACCTGATGAAGATAAATTCTCTGGATTTGTTTTTAAGATACATGCTAATATGGATCCTAACCATAGAGATCGTTTAGCCTTCATTAAAATTGTATCTGGTACGTTTAAAAGAAATACACCTTATTTACATGTAAGAAACAAGAAAAAGCTAAAGTTTTCTAGTCCAAATGCCTTTTTTGCTGAGAAGAAAGAAATTGTAGACGTCTCTTATCCAGGAGATATTGTTGGGTTACATGATACTGGTAACTTTAAAATTGGTGACACACTTACTGAAGGTGAAACTATCAATTATAAAGGCGTTCCTAGTTTCTCTCCCGAACATTTTAGGTATATTAATAATGCGGACCCTTTAAAATCTAAACAACTTTTTAAAGGCATAGACCAGTTAATGGACGAAGGTGTTGCGCAGTTATTTACACTGGAACTAAATGGCAGAAAAGTAATAGGAACCGTTGGCGCATTACAATATGAAGTTATTCAATATAGATTAGAGCATGAATATGGAGCAAAATGTTCTTATGAAAACTTAAATGTTCATAAGGCTTGTTGGGTTGATCCAGAAGATTCAAAAAGTGAGGAATACAAAGAATTTATTAGAGTAAAACAACGTTTTCTAGCGAAAGACAAACAAAATCAGTTAGTCTTTTTAGCAGATTCTCCTTTTTCATTACAAATGACACAGCAAAAATACCCTAGTATAACCTTTCATTTCACTTCAGAATTTAACTAATTCCAGTATGTATTTAATCGATACTTTGGTTTTTAAACGATATTTTCATACATTTAGTCGATTATTTGAATATTTAAATAAATTGCTATATACATTTAAAAATAGAAT
Source organism: Flavivirga rizhaonensis (assembly GCF_004791695.1). Lineage (GTDB taxonomy): Bacteria > Bacteroidota > Bacteroidia > Flavobacteriales > Flavobacteriaceae > Flavivirga > Flavivirga rizhaonensis. The sequence continues at coordinate 5,196 of NZ_SRSO01000012.1, forward strand.
TACGGCCTTAAAATAACCTACTTATGAAAACTAAAGATAATGTTTTCAGTAATTTAGACATTACTGTAACTTTTGACCCCTGTACCTGCATACATTCTGATCATTGTGCAAAAGAACTTTCAAGTGTATTTCAGGATTCTGTTATTCCCTGGATTGATCTTGAAGGAGCGCCTACAAAAAAAATAATACAGCAAGTAAAAAAATGCCCTTCCGGTGCTTTGCAGTTTCATTACAACAAAGAAGGTAAAAAGGTCGCATAAATTTAGTTATAAAAACATAACAAAGTAAAATAAGCTTATTTAAGCTGTTTTGTGCTTGTGCCTTCTGACTATCATATAAAATTTAAAAAGAGAGCTGAAAGCTAATTTATTTAGTCCAAATTTCAAGAGGTATAGTTAAAATTAATGAAACGTTTTTTAAGTATAGTTAATTATTATAAAAATAAAGAGGCTGTCTAAAAAGTGTCATTCTGAATGGAATGAAGAATCTCTTTAAAATATATGACTCTGATTATGAGTGAAATAAGATTCTTCGCGTTGCTCTGAATGACAAGATTAACCACTTTTCAGACAGCCTCTTTATTTTTATGCTTGACCAGTTGGACCAAAATTTAAAGGTATTGGAGGTTGTTCATAATCTTTAATTTCACCGTGAGCATTTTCAAACCTAGCTACATTTTCTCCCAAAGCTTTTAATAAACGTTTAGCATGTTGAGGCGTTAATATTATTCTAGATTTCACTTTACTCTTAGGAATTCCAGGCATAATATTTACAAAATCTACAACAAACTCTGAAACTGAATGATTAATAATAGCTAAATTGGAATATGTTCCTTCAGCTACTTTTTCATCTAGTTCAATGTTAATTTGACCTTGCTTTTGATTATCTTTTTCGTTTGCCATAACATATATGTTTTTTAATTAATAAAAAAATCCTGCTATTGCAGGATTTCTCTCTTTATGAGATTCCCACCTACGTGGGAATAATTTGATTATCCAACTCTCTCTTTAAAAAAAAGAGAGCTGGAATCTCATTAATTATAATTTAATTCTTGTTTTACCTGCATCATTTCATCAAACTCTTCTTTAGAGCCTACAATGATATCTGTATAACTTCGCATACCTGTACCTGCTGGTATTCTATGTCCAACAATTACATTTTCTTTCAATCCTTCTAAATTATCTACTTTACCTGCTACAGCCGCTTCATTAAGAACCTTAGTTGTTTCCTGGAACGATGCTGCAGAAATAAATGATTTAGTTTGAAGTGAAGCCCTTGTTATACCTTGCAATATTGGAGTAGCAGTTGCTGGCTTAGCATCTCTTGCTTCTACAAGTTGCTTATCTTCTCTACGTAAAATTGAATTTTCATCTCTTAGTTCGCGAGGCGAAATAATTTGTCCTGCTTTAAGATTTGTTGAATCTCCAGCATTTTCGATCACTTTCATTCCGAAAATATCGTCATTTTCTTTAATGAAATCTGCTTTATGAGCTAATTGATCTTCTAAGAAGATTGTATCTCCAGAATCAATAATACGTACTTTACGCATCATCTGTCTTACAACAACTTCGAAGTGCTTATCATTAATCTTCACTCCTTGTAAACGATATACTTCTTGTACTTCGTTCACTAAGTATTGTTGTACCGCAGAAGGGCCTTTAATATTTAAGATATCGTTTGGCGTAATAGAACCATCAGAAAGTGGCATACCAGCTTTTACATAATCATTTTCTTGTACAAGAATTTGATTCGATAATTTAACAAGGTATTTCTTGATTTCTCCTAATTTAGATTCTACAATAATCTCACGATTACCTCTTTTTATCTTACCAAAAGAAACAACTCCATCAATCTCACTTACTACAGCTGGGTTTGAAGGATTACGCGCTTCGAATAACTCCGTTACACGAGGTAAACCTCCAGTAATATCGCCCGCTTTAGCAGATTTACGTGGTATTTTAACTAAAACTTTTCCAACCTTAATTTTATCTCCATCGTCAATCATTAAATGCGCTCCAACAGGTAAATTGTAGGAACGTATTGTTTCACCTTTTGCATCTTCAATATGAAGTGTTGGAATAAGTTTCTTATTTCTAGATTCAGAAATTACTTTTTCTTGGAAGCCTGTTTGTTCATCAATTTCAACTTGATAAGTAACACCTTGTTCTATATTTTCATATTTCACTTTACCAGCAAATTCTGAAATAATAACACCATTATATGGATCCCAAGAACAAACTACATCTCCTTTAGTTAAGCTATCTCCATTTTTAACATAAATGGTTGAACCATAAGGGATATTATTTGTACTTAAAACAATTCCTGTTTTCTTATCTGTAAGCTTAAGTTCTGATGTTCTGGAAATAACAATATCAACAATATTTCCTTCTCCATCCTCACCTTTAACTGTTTTTAAGTCTTCAATTTCAGCAAGACCATCAAATTTAACAGCTAATTTATTGTCTTCAGAAATGTTACCTGCAATACCCCCTACGTGGAATGTACGAAGTGTTAACTGTGTTCCTGGTTCTCCAATAGATTGTGCAGCAACAACACCAACAGCTTCTCCTCTTTGTACCATTTTACCTGTCGCTAAATTACGACCATAACATTTAGCACAAATTCCTTGTAACGCTTCACATGTTAACGCAGAACGTACCTCTAAACTTTCAATTGGGGAGGCTTCTATAGCTTTTGCTATATCGTCTTCAATTAATTGACCAGATGCTACTAATAACTCTTCGGTTAAAGGATTGTAAACATCGTTTAATGAAACACGTCCAACAATTCTCTCTTCAAGCTTTTCTACAACTTCATCGTTCTTTTTTAATGGCTCAACTTCTACACCTCTTAACGTACCACAATCTTCTGTATTGATAATAACATCTTGAGATACATCAACCAAACGACGTGTTAAGTAACCCGCATCCGCTGTTTTAAGAGCGGTATCTGCAAGACCTTTACGCGCACCGTGCGTAGAAATAAAGTATTCTAAAATTGAAAGTCCTTCTTTAAAGTTGGAAAGAATTGGATTCTCAATAATCTCGCCACCACCTGCATTAGATTTTTTAGGTTTCGCCATTAATCCACGCATCCCTGTAAGCTGACGAATCTGTTCTTTAGATCCACGGGCTCCAGAATCAAGCATCATAAACACCGAATTAAATCCTTGCTGATCTTCACGAATACGTTTCATTGACAACTCAGTCAATTCAGCATTTGTAGATGTCCAGATATCAATAACCTGGTTATAACGTTCGTTATTTGTTATAAGTCCCATGTTATAGTTACCCATAATACCATCAACTAAACCATTCGCTTTGTCAATCATCCCTTGTTTTTCCGGTGGAATGATAATATCACCTAAACTAAATGATAACCCACCCTGGAATGCAAATTTGAATCCTAAAGTTCTAATAGCATCTAAGAAATCTGCAGTTTCTGGAACTGAAGTAAACTTTAAAATGCTACCGATAATATCTCTTAATGATTTCTTAGTAAGTACTTCATTAATATAACCTGCTGCTTGTGGTACATGTTGGTTGAATAATACACGACCAACAGTGGTTTCTACAATTGTAGGTGCCAATTTACCATCTTCATTAATATCAATGGTTCTTACTTTAATACCAGCATTTAAATCTACTTGTTTCTCATTAAAAGCAATAACAACTTCTTCTGAAGAATAGAATGTTAAGCCTTCTCCTTTAACTTGTAGTTCTGGAGTAGACTTACGCAACTTCGTCATATAATATAGACCAAGTACCATATCTTGTGAAGGTACTGTTACTGGAGATCCATTAGCTGGATTTAAGATATTATGAGATGCCAACATTAATAATTGACATTCTAAAATAGCTTCTGGCCCTAGTGGTAAATGTACCGCCATTTGGTCACCATCAAAATCCGCATTAAATGCCGTACATACTAATGGGTGTAACTGAATTGCTTTTCCTTCAATTAATTTTGGTTGGAAAGCTTGTATACCCAGTCTATGTAAAGTAGGCGCACGGTTTAGCAATACAGGATGTCCTTTAAGAACATTTTCCAAGATATCCCAAACCACTGGCTCTCTTTTATCTATAATTTTCTTTGCTGATTTTACAGTTTTAACTATACCTCTTTCAATTAGTTTTCTAATTACGAAAGGCTTGTAAAGCTCTGCAGCCATATTTTTTGGTAAACCACATTCGAATAATTTCAATTCTGGTCCAACAACAATAACAGAACGAGCAGAATAATCAACACGTTTTCCAAGTAAGTTTTGACGGAAACGTCCTTGCTTACCTTTTAATGAATCTGATAATGATTTTAAAGGTCTGTTAGAATCTGTTTTTACAGCTGATGATTTACGTGTATTATCAAATAATGAATCTACAGACTCCTGAAGCATACGTTTTTCATTACGTAAAATCACTTCTGGTGCTTTAATCTCAACTAATCTTTTAAGACGGTTATTACGGATAATAACACGACGGTATAAATCATTTAAATCAGACGTTGCAAAACGACCTCCATCTAGTGGTACTAATGGACGTAATTCTGGCGGAATGATTGGAATCACTTTCATAATCATCCATTCTGGACGATTCTCTCTATTTAGATTAGATTCTCGTAAAGACTCTACTACTTGTAAACGTTTTAAAGCTTCTGTTTTACGTTGTTTAGACGTTTCAGTATTTGCTTTATGACGCAATTCGTATGATAATGTTTCTAAATCAATTCTTGCTAATAACTCAATAAGACATTCAGCTCCCATTTTAGCTAAGAATTTGTTAGGATCTGTATCGTCTAAATATTGATTGTCTTGAGGAAGTTCTTCAAGTATATTTAAATACTCTTCCTCCGTTAAAAAGTCCATTTTCTGTAATGGTTCCCCTTCTTCATTTTTGGCATTACCAGGTTGAATTACTACATAACGTTCGTAGTAAATAATCATATCTAATTTCTTAGATGGTAACCCTAATAAATAACCTATTTTATTTGGCAACGAACGGAAGTACCAGATATGAGCTACAGGAACTACTAAATTAATGTGTCCTACTCTATCACGACGTACTTTCTTTTCTGTTACTTCTACACCACAACGATCACAAACGATTCCTTTGTAGCGAATTCTTTTATATTTACCACAAGCACACTCATAATCCTTTACAGGACCAAAAATACGCTCACAGAACAAACCATCACGTTCTGGTTTGTGAGTTCGATAATTGATAGTTTCTGGTTTTAAAACCTCACCTCTAGACTCTGCTAAAATAGACTCTGGTGATGCTAAACCAATTGAGATTTTATTAAATCTCTTTACCGTATTCTTATCTTGTTTTCTTGCCATTTCTTTATAGTATTCAGTGTTCAGTGTTCAGTATCCAGTGCCAACTGTACACTGTTTACTGCTCACTAATTTTACTCCTCTAGTCTAATATCTAATCCTAATCCTTTCAATTCATGCATAAGTACGTTGAAAGACTCAGGTAGTCCCGGATCTGGCATTGGCTCTCCTTTAACAATACTTTCGTAAGTTTTAGCTCTACCAATAACATCATCAGATTTTACAGTTAAGATTTCCCGTAAGGTACTTGATGCTCCATAAGCCTCTAGTGCCCATACTTCCATCTCTCCGAAACGTTGACCACCAAACTGTGCTTTACCGCCTAATGGCTGTTGCGTAATTAATGAGTAAGGTCCAATAGAACGTGCGTGCATTTTATCGTCTACCATATGTCCTAGTTTCAGCATGTAAATCACACCAACTGTTGCTGGTTGATCGAAACGCTGACCAGTTCCACCATCGTAGAGGTAAGTATGTCCATATCTTGGAATTCCAGCTTCATCTGTAAATTCGTTAATTTGGTCTATTGTTGCTCCATCAAAAATAGGCGTTGCATATGTACGCCCTAAGTTTTGTCCAGCCCAACCTAATACGGTTTCGTATATCTGACCAATGTTCATACGAGAAGGTACACCAAGTGGATTTAATACAATATCAACAGGTGTTCCATCTTCTAAGAAAGGCATATCTTCTTGACGAACAATTCTTGCAACAATACCTTTGTTACCGTGGCGTCCTGCCATTTTATCACCTACTTTAAGTTTACGTTTTTTAGCAATATAAACTTTTGCAAGTTTGATAATACCTGCTGGTAATTCATCTCCCACAGAAATTGTAAACTTCTCACGTCTTAAAGACCCTTGTAAGTCGTTTTCTTTAATTTTATAGTTATGAATTAAATCGGCAACAAGTTTATTTGTATGTTCATCTGTTGTCCATTTCCCAGACACTAAGTGCGCATAATCATCAACAGCATTTAACATTTTAAGTGTGAATTTCTTTCCTTTAGGAAGTACTTCTTCACCTAAATCATTAAAGATACCTTGTGCAGTTTTACCATTTACAATAGCAAATAATTTTTCAATTAAAGTATCCTTTAATGCATCAAATTTTGAATCATAAATACCTTCTAATTGTAAGATATCATCTTTATCCTGAGCTCTCTTACGTTTATCTTTTACAGCACGTGCAAATAATTTTTTCTCAATTACAACACCATTTAAAGATGGCGAAGCTTTTAAAGAAGCATCTTTTACATCACCTGCTTTATCACCAAAGATAGCACGTAATAGTTTTTCTTCTGGAGTTGGATCAGATTCACCTTTTGGAGTAATCTTACCGATAAGAATATCACCAGGTTTTACTTCTGCTCCTACGCGAATCATTCCGTTTTCATCTAAATCTTTAGTAGCTTCTTCTGAAACATTAGGAATATCGTTAGTTAACTCTTCGTTACCTAATTTTGTATCTCTAACTTCTAAAGAATACTCATCAATATGAATAGATGTAAAGATATCTTCACGTACTACTTTTTCAGAAATTACAATAGCATCCTCAAAGTTATACCCTTTCCAAGGCATAAAGGCTACTTTCATATTTCTACCTAAAGCTAACTCTCCTTTTTGTGTGGCATACCCTTCACATAAAACCTGACCTTTTGTTACAATGTCTCCTTTGATCACAATTGGTTTTAGGTTGATCGATGTTCCTTGGTTTGTTTTTCTGAATTTTACTAATTGATACGTTTTAATATCACTATCAAAACTAACCGCAGCTTCATCCTCTGTACGATCGTATCTAATTTTTATTTCGTTAGCATCAACATATAGTACTTCTCCTCTTCCTTCTGCATTAATTAATACACGAGAATCTGAAGCTACTTGACGCTCTAATCCTGTTCCAACTATTGGTGCTTGTGGCAATAATAATGGTACTGCTTGGCGCATCATGTTAGATCCCATCAAGGCTCTATTCGCATCATCATGCTCTAAGAATGGAATTAAAGATGAAGAAATTGACGATATTTGGTTTGGTGCTACGTCTGTATAATTTACAGAAGTAGGCTCTATTACTGGGAAATCTCCCTCCATACGGGCAATTACCTTATCATGTAATATTTTACCATCATCATCAACCTTAACAGTTGCTTGTGCAATTAATTTCTCTTCTTCTTCCTCTGCACTCAAATATGTTGGTTCATTTTTAATATCAACAACACCATCTGTTACTTTTCTATAAGGTGTTTCAATGAACCCCATAGAATTCACTTTAGCATATACTGAAAGTGAAGAAATTAAACCAATGTTTGGTCCCTCTGGTGTTTCAATAGGACATAAACGCCCATAATGAGTATAGTGTACATCACGAACCTCAAAACCCGCTCTTTCACGAGATAAACCTCCTGGTCCTAGTGCAGATAAACGACGTTTGTGTGTAATTTCAGCCAATGGATTTGTTTGATCCATAAACTGAGATAATTGGTTTGTACCAAAGAATGAATTAATTACAGACGATAATGTCTTAGCATTAATTAAATCTATTGGGGTAAAAACCTCATTATCACGAACATTCATACGCTCACGAATGGTACGTGCCATACGTGCTAAACCAACACCAAACTGTTGAGATAATTGCTCACCTACTGTACGCACACGACGGTTAGATAAGTGATCAATATCATCAATCTCTGCTTTTGAGTTGATAAGTTCGATTAAGTATTTTATGATCGTAATGATATCTTCTTTGGTAAGTACTTGCTTGTCCATTCCGATATCAAGACCTAATTTTTTGTTCATTCTATAACGACCTACTTCTCCTAAAGAGTAACGTTGGTCTGAGAAGAATAATTTATCAATGATACCACGTGCTGTTTCCTCATCTGGCGGCTCAGCATTACGTAATTGTCTGTAGATATGTTCAACAGCCTCTTTTTCTGAGTTTGTTGGATCTTTTTGAAGCGTGTTGTGAATAATGGCGTAATCACCTTGCTCAGCACTTTCTTTATGTAAAAGAATTGTTTTTACCTCTGCTTCAATAATTTCTTCTACATTTTCTTTATCTAATATAGTATCGCGATCAAGCACAATTTCGTTACGCTCAATAGAAACTACCTCTCCTGTATCTTCATCAACAAAATCCTCATGCCATGTGTTTAATACACGTGCTGCTAATTTTCTTCCTAAATATTTTTTTAATCCAGATTTAGATACTTTAACTTCTTCAGCAAGATCAAAAATCTCTAAGATATCTTTATCACGTTCAAAACCAATAGCTCTGAATAACGTCGTAACAGGTAACTTTTTCTTTCTGTCAATGTAAGCATACATTACCTGATTAATATCTGTTGCAAATTCAATCCAAGATCCTTTGAAAGGAATTACTCTAGCTGAATATAATTTTGTTCCATTTGCATGGAAAGATTGACCAAAGAATACTCCTGGTGATCGGTGTAATTGAGACACTACTACACGTTCTGCACCATTAATACAGAATGTACCACTTGGTGTCATGTAAGGTATCGTACCTAAGTACACATCTTGAACAATGGTCTCGAAATCCTCATGTTCAGGGTCTGTACAATATAACTTTAACCTTGCTTTTAGCGGAACGCTGTAAGTAAGCCCTCTTTCAATACACTCATCAATAGCATATCTTGGTGGATCTACGAAGTAATCTAAAAATTCTAAAACAAATTGATTACGAGAATCTGTAATAGGGAAATTTTCCATGAAGGTGTTATAAAGACCTTCATCTCCTCTTTCTTCCGATTTTGTTTCTAATTGGAAAAAATCCTGGAAGGATTTAATCTGAATATCCAAGAAATCTGGGTATTCTGTTCTATTTACAATAGACGAGAAATTTAATCTTTCAGCTTGTGTTGATAACATCAATGGACGGAATTATGATTAAAAAATAATAGTGATAACGTATACGTAATAATTATATACGCAAAATGGTTTAGGCCTTGAAGATTACTCTTCAGACCTAAACCTTTATGTTTTTGAGTTGTTAAGCTTACTTAAGCTCAACCTCAGCTCCAGCTTCTTCTAAAGACGCTTTTAAACCTTCAGCTTCATCTTTAGAAACACCTTCTTTAATAGCGCTTGGTGCTTCATCAACTAAACCTTTAGCTTCTTTTAATCCTAAACCAGTTAATTCTTTAACTAATTTAACAACTGCTAATTTAGATCCACCAGCAGCTTTTAGTATAACATCAAATTCAGTTTTCTCTTCTGTAGCGTCTCCACCAGCAGCAGCTCCACCAGCAGCAACAGCAACAGCTGCAGCAGCAGGTTCGATACCATACTCATCTTTTAATATAGTAGCTAACTCGTTTACTTCTTTTACTGTTAAGTTAACTAATTGTTCTGCGAAATCTTTTAAATCTGCCATTTTTCTATCGTTTTAATAATTTTTTAATAATAATATAATTGTAATAAGTGCGTACTACTTAATACTATCCTTCTTTTTCGGATAGTGTTTTAATAATTCCAGCAATAGTTCCTCCACCTGATTTAAGTGCAGAAATAACATTTTTAGCTGGAGATTGTAATAATGTAATTATTTCTCCAATCAATTCTTCTTTAGACTTGATATCTACTAACATGTCTAATTGATCATCGCCAATGTAAACAGCCTCTTCAATAAAAGCTCCTTTTAATAAAGGCTTTTCTGATTTTTTTCTGAAGGCTTTAATTACTTTAGCTGGAGCATTTCCAGTTTCAGAATACATTACTGAAGTATTACCTTTTAAAACTTCTGGAAGCTCTCCAAATTCTCTATCTGAAGCTTCCATTGCTTTTTCAAGTAATGTGTTTTTAACTACTGCTAACTTAACGCCTGCTTTAAAACAAGCACGACGTAAATCTGAAGTATTACCTGCATTTAATCCTGAAATATCTGCTAAATAGATGTTAGCATTATCGGCTAATTGTACAGTTAATTCTTCGATTACTTGTGATTTTTCTTCTCTTGTCATAATAAAAGTTTTTAACTAATTAACCAATCTTAGTATCAACAGCAACACTAGGACTCATAGTAGAAGACATAAAAATGCTTTTTACATAAACTCCTTTTGCTGTAGTTGGTTTAAGTTTCATTAATGTTTGTAATAATTCATTTGCATTTCCTGCAATTTTATCAGCACTAAATGATGCTTTACCTATCGCAGCGTGTACAATACCTGTTTTATCAACTTTAAAATCGATTTTACCAGCTTTTACTTCTGTTACAGCTTTAGCAACATCCATAGTTACTGTACCTGTTTTTGGGTTAGGCATTAAACCACGAGGACCTAATACACGTCCTAATGGACCTAATTTACCCATAACACTTGGCATTGTGATAATTACATCTACATCTGTCCAACCACTCTTGATTTTATCAAGGTACTCGTCTAAACCAACGTAATCTGCGCCAGCTTCTTTAGCTTCTGCTTCTTTGTCTGGTGTTACTAATGCTAATACTTTCATATCTTTACCAGTACCATGAGGAAGTGATACAACACCTCTCACCATTTGATTTGCTTTTCTAGGATCTACTCCTAAACGCACTGCCAAATCTATTGACGCATCAAATTTTGTATTGGTAATTTCCTTTATTAATGCTGACGCTTCTTCAACAGAATAAATTCTTCCTTTTTCTATTTTTGCTGCAGCCTCTTTTTGCTTTTTTGTTAATCTTGCCATTTTTAATGTCTTTTAAAGATTAATTAGGAAATTTTCCTGTAACGGTTATTCCCATAGATCTTGCTGTACCAGCAACCATTTTCATAGCAGACTCAGTAGTAAATGCATTTAAATCTACCATTTTGTCTTCTGCAATAGTTTTAATCTGATCCCAAGAAACTTTAGCTACTTTCTTTCGGTTTGGTTCTCCTGAACCTTTCTTCACCTTGGCCGCTTCTAATAATTGTACTGCAGCTGGAGGAGTCTTAATTACAAAGTCAAATGATTTGTCTTTGTAAACAGATATAACTACTGGTAATACTTTACCAGGCTTATCTTGTGTTCTAGCATTAAATTGCTTACAGAACTCCATGATGTTAACTCCAGCAGCACCTAAAGCGGGTCCAACCGGTGGCGACGGATTCGCTGCACCTCCCCGAACTTGTAACTTAACTACTTTACCTAATTCTTTTGCCATTTTTAATAATTTAGTTAGATACGATTCTTATAGTTGGAAGCAAAAGAACGTATCTTTTATATAGTGTAACAATTATTATACTTTTTCTACTTGCATATAACTTAATTCTAATGGTGTTTTTCTTCCAAAAATCTTTACCATTACTTCAAGCTTACGCTTTTCTTCATTTATTTTTTCTATAGTTCCATCAAATCCATTGAAAGGACCATCAATAACTTTAACTGTTTCTCCTTTAGTAAAAGGAATGGCTACGTTTACGGTTTCTTCTACAGATAACTCATCAACTTTACCTAACATTCTGTTTACTTCGGATTGTCTAAGTGGCACAGGATCTCCTCCTTTTGTTTCACCTAAAAATCCAATGACGTTAGTAACCGAACGTATTATATGAGGCACTTCTCCTGTTAAATTAGCCTGAACCATTATATACCCTGGGAAAAACACTTTCTCCTTATGGATTTTTTTTCCATTTCTAATTTGGATCACTCGTTCGGTAGGAACCAATACTTGATCAACATAATCTTGAAGACCTAATCGAGCTATTTCATTCTCAATATAAGTTTTAATCTTATTTTCTTGACCACTTACGGCTCTAACAACGTACCATTTTTTTTCGCTTACTTCTGACATAAAATCAACATTAATTATTAATTAATTAATTCAAAGTAATAACTAACAACTTTACTGAATACTGTATCTACTCCCCAAATTGCCAAGGAAAATATAATTGAAAATACAGCAACTAAAACCGTTAGACTTTGTGCTTCAGCCCATGATGGCCAACTCACATTGTTTTTAAGTTCTTCAAATGATTCTTTTACGTAATTTACAATTCCAGCCATTTATTATTTTTTTGAACACTTTACTTCGACTGCCTTAAGTATACAGGCTACGTTCAGTGTAAACTTACCTAGAAACGTTTTGTCTCTTATATTTTCATGGATTAAAAGTTACTTTACTATGCTGAGCATAAAACTTTGACTAACAATCCTTCTCTTTGCACGGGTTGAGAGACTCGAACTCCCGACACCTGGTTTTGGAGACCAGTGCTCTACCAACTGAGCTAAACCCGTAAATATAAGTCAAGGTATTCCGAAAACGGAATACCTTAGCTTATTATTTATTTAAAACTGTATTAGTCTAAAATTTCAGTTACCTGACCTGCACCAACAGTTCTACCACCTTCACGGATCGCAAAACGCAAACCTACGTTCATTGCAATTGGTTGAATTAATTCAACAGTAATAGTTAAGTTATCTCCAGGCATAACCATTTCAACTCCATCAGGAAGCGCAATGTTTCCAGTTACGTCAGTTGTACGAACGTAGAACTGTGGACGGTAGTTATTATGGAATGGTGTGTGACGACCACCTTCTTCTTTTTTAAGGATATAAACTTCTGCTTTAAATTTAGCATGTGGAGTTACAGAACCTGGCTTACAGATTACCATACCTCTAGAGATTTGAGTTTTCTCAATACCTCTTAATAAAATACCAGCATTATCACCAGCTTCACCTCTATCTAATATTTGACGGAACATTTCAATACCTGTAATAGTAGATGTTAATTTCTCAGCACCCATACCAATAATTTCTACAGGATCTCCAGTGTTAGCTATACCTGTTTCGATACGACCTGTTGCTACAGTTCCACGACCAGTAATTGAAAATACATCTTCAATTGGCATTAAGAAATCTTTATCAACTTCTCTTAATGGCTCTTCGATCCAAGAATCACAAGCTGCCATTAATTCCATTACTGTATCAACCCATTTTTGCTCACCGTTAAGTGCACCTAAAGCTGAACCAGCAATTACAGGACCATTATCTCCATCGTACTCATAGAAAGATAATAAGTCTCTGATTTCCATATCTACTAATTCAAGTAATTCTTCATCATCAACCATATCCACTTTATTCATGAATACAACGATACGAGGAATACCTACTTGACGCCCTAATAAGATATGCTCACGAGTTTGTGGCATAGGACCATCTGTCGCTGCAACAACTAATATTGCTCCATCCATTTGAGCAGCACCCGTTACCATGTTCTTTACGTAATCCGCGTGACCTGGACAGTCAACGTGTGCATAGTGACGATTTTCTGTTTGATATTCTACGTGAGATGTATTAATAGTAATACCTCTTTCTTTCTCTTCCGGAGCGTTATCAATTTGATCGAAGTCTCTTGCTTCTGATAAACCTGCATCAGCTAATACTTTAGTAATAGCAGCAGTTAAAGTTGTTTTACCGTGATCTACGTGTCCAATAGTACCAATATTTAAGTGTGGTTTTGAACGATCGAAAGTTGCCTTTGCCATGTTTTTTAAATAATTTAATCTTAGTTATATAATAATATTAGTGTATTCTAATTTTTTCTTAATCTTTAAAATAGAGCCAATGACGGGAATTGAACCCGTGACCTCTTCCTTACCAAGGAAACGCTCTACCCCTGAGCTACACCGGCAGTTCATTTACGATTGCCGATTTTAGATTTACGATTTGCATTCGTACATCGTAACTCGTAAATTTTTGAGCGAGAGACCGGGTTCGAACCGGCGACATTCAGCTTGGAAGGCTGACGCTCTACCAACTGAGCTACTCTCGCAATTTTTAGATTTCTTTTGGAAATCTTTGGTTTTCAATATGTAATGAACTTTATCGAGAGATCACGTCCTAAGCGTGACGACATTCAACTTGGAAGGCTGAAGCACCAACTATCTAAGCGGCTCTCATAATTATTTACATCTCAAAGTTTAAAATTCATTTTTTCGACCACCAAAATTCCTATCGGTTATTCAAAAAAAGTGGGGAGAGCAGGATTCGAACCTGCGAAGACGTAGTCAGCAGATTTACAGTCTGCCCTCGTTGGCCGCTTGAGTATCTCCCCAATTAAACTTATTTCACTTTTTAAAGAACTTTCTCAAAACAATTGTTGTTTCCCATTTTGAGATTCCTAATTTTAATAGAAATTCAAAGACGCCGAAGAGGGACTCCCTTCGACAAACTTTGTTTGCTACTTTCAAAACAAAACATGTTTTGCTTTTCAGAAATGCTCAGGATAAACTTCTCGTCCCAATTAGCTTTTATTTTAAAAATAAAACTTAGGCTAATCACCTAATGCACTTTTCAAAATTTCAAGAGCCGATGGAGGGACTCGAACCCACGACCTGCTGATTACAAATCAGCTGCTCTAGCCAGCTGAGCTACATCGGCTTTTTTATACTTTTTACGCATAAAAAAAGCCCGCTATTTCTAACGGACTGCAAATGTATAGATTTATTTTTTTAATCAAAACATTTTTTAAGAATTTTTACTATAAATGTGATCTTAATTTCTCTTTTCTCTTTTTTAGCTGTCTTTCTAACGATGATACAGCAACATCTGCTCCTTCTTCAAAACTTTTACACTGCTTCTTCACTACAAAACTATCTCCAGGAACACTTACCCTTGCTTCAAAAATTTTATTTTCTTTTTCGCTTGTGTTTTCTACTTTTAAATAAACATCAGATTTAATAACTTTATCATAAAACATATCTAATTTATCCATTCGCTTTTGAATAAAATCTATTAACTTTTGGTCAGCATTAAAATTGACTGATTGGGTGTTTACTTTCATCCTTCTATTTTTTGGTTAATAATCTTTTACTATACTATTTTTTACTTCTAGGATGTGCATCTATGTGCACTTTTTTTAATTCAGCTATACTATTATGTGTGTAAACTTGAGTAGCAGCTAAACTTGAATGTCCTAAAAGCTCTTTAACAGCATTTAAATCAGCACCTTGGTTTAACAAATGTGTAGCAAAAGAATGACGCAAAATATGCGGACTCTTTTTCACCTTTGTTGATGCCTCACTAAAATACTCATTTATTATTCTGTAAACAAGTGTTTCATATATTTTAAATCCCTTTTTCGTTAAAAACAAGCTATCTACATCTGTAACACTCTGTAATTCAGATCTTGAAATCAAATACTTACTCAAAGTTTTAACGACTGAATCTAATAACGGGACAATTCGTTCTTTATTTCTCTTTCCTAGAACCTTTAACGTTTTATTATCAAGATCTATACTTGCCAGGCTCAATTCAACTAATTCTATTCTTCTAATTCCTGTTGAATAGAAAAGTTCTATAATTAATTTGTTGCGAATACTTTCGAAATCGTCATCAAAATTCAAGTCATCTAAAACTGTTGTTATTTCTAATTCTGAAAACGGTACTTGAATTTTTTTACTTGTTTTTAAGGCCCTATGCTTTGATAATGGATTCAAGTTTATATCTTCAGTTTTTAAAAGAAACTTATAGTAGGTATTTAGTGCGGATATTTTTCTATTAATACTTCTATTTGACATTCCTTTTTCTACCATATTAACTATCCAACTTCTTATCTGTGAATAATTCACATCCTTTATTATATCTGAGTCATATTCTTCTTTTATAAATTCTGAAAATGTTTCTAAGTCTTTTTGGTATGCATTGACTGTTAATGCAGAATACTTTTTCTCTAGTAACAAATAGTCAATGAATGGTTTTAACTGCATCTTTAAGATTCCTTATATATAGATAAAAGTACGAAGTTTTTATTGTTATTTAAATTGAGAGCAAAAAAAATCCCGCTTAAAGCGGGATTCTAATATTATATGTAAAAATTATTTCCTAATGTGTGGAAATTACATCTAAAAACAAACTCGATGACATCGAAAATTTCTTTTTAAACTTCTTCTGCATCTCTTAATCCTTGGATGTACTGAGCTTTTTGAATCTGTGCTCTACGTACTACTGAAGGCTTATTAAATTGCTTACGTGTTTGTAATTGACGTTTAGTTCCAGTTTTATCAAACTTTCTCTTAAAACGCTTTAGCGCTCTATCTATATTTTCTCCTTCTTTAATAGGTATTATTAACATAGTGTCTTAACCTCCTCTCTTTTAAATTTTCAGGCTGCAAATATATATACTATTTTGGAATTACAAAATTATGATTTACGATTTTTTTAATACATAATAAAACACATATAATAAATCGTAAATTTAAAATAGTATTTGTCCTAATTTAGGCAGCTAACTTGTTACCGGCTTGTACTCTTTCTTATCTATTACTATTTTGGCGATAATCTTTTATAATTTTCGCCAAAACACTAATAAACTAACTTGTTACTGGCTTGTACTCTTTCTTATCTATTACTATTTTGGCGATAATCTTTTATGATTTTCGCCAAAACACTAATAAACTAAATTGTTACCGGCTTGTACTCTTTCTTGTCTATTACTATTTTGGCGATAATCTCACGAAGGATTTCAGAAGTACCTCCTCCTATTGGGCCTAGTCTACTATCTCGTAAAAGTCTTGCCATTGGGTATTCTTCCATATAACCATAACCTCCTAAAAACTGAAGACATTGATAGATAACATCGTCTGCCATTTTTGTTGACTTTAATTTAGACATCGATGCTTCTTTAACGACATACTCACCCTTATTTAACCTATAAGTAACTGAATAATTAAATTCTTTACATATTTCCATTTCGGTATATAGGTCTGAAATATTATGTCTTAGTGCTTGGAATTCATCAATCGATTTACCAAAGGCTTGACGGTCTGACATATATTGTAATGCATATTCCAGTGCATATTCAGCACGTGCGTGTGCATTAACTCCCATAACCAAACGTTCTAAAGAAAAATGCTGCAGTATATAGGCAAACCCTTTATTTTCCTCTCCCATTAAATTAGTCTCTGGTATTTTAACATTATCAAATGCTATCTCTCCTGTATCTGATGCTCTCCAACCTAACTTATCTAATTTGGTTGCTGATACGCCGTCAGCTTCTCTATCTATTACGAATATACTAACCCCTTTATTACCTAGCTCTGGGTTTGTTTTTGCAGCGACTACTAAATAATCACTATATACGCCATTTGTAATAAATGTTTTAGAGCCATTAATAATATAATGATCGCCTTCTTTAACTGCTGTGGTACGCATTCCTGCCACATCACTACCACCAAAAGGCTCTGTAATACATAGGCATCCTATTTTATCTCCTGTAATACTTGGTACTAAATATTTTTGCTTAATGGCTTCATTACCTTCTGCATTTAAATGCGTCATTGCCAAATAAACATGTGCCCAAATTGCAGCTGCAAAACCACCTGAATTTATTTTTTGAAGTTCTTCAAGAAGTATCACTGTATAGAATAAATCTAAATTCAGCCCTCCATAAGCTTCAGGATAGTTAATACCAAAAAAGCCCATATCTCCAAACTTTTTCCAAATAAATCTATCTATAGTTCCTGTTTTTTCCCATTTTTCAATATTAGGAACCACTTCTTTATTTAGAAAGTCTTGAAGGCTTTTTCTAAAAAGATTATGCTCTTCTGTGAAGTACATACTATTCATCTATTAAATTTTATTATTCTTTATTGGTTAGGTGCAATTTATAATTAACTTTTTCTGTATTGTAGTTGATTTCAAGTTAATACCCATTACATAAACGCTATTTTTTTTAATCGAGGGACAAATATAATTTAATTATATCGATTTTATTTACTGGAAAGTCTTTTACTTTTTTTAATTCATCTAGAGATTTATATCCTTCTATTAATTGACGTTGCTCAATTATATTATGTGCCAAATCATAGTCTATATGCTGAACAGTTACCAAATTATCTAGAGTTGCCGTATTTATATTTAATTTTTTAATTTTCCTTGGCATCTTTACTGTAAAATGGTTTGTTATTCTTTCTATGATTTCTGGGGTTAGTCCATACACATCCTGAAGTTGCACATCATCTATGAAGCCTCCAACAAATTTATTTCTAAACCTTATAATACGTTCTGAAAAAGTGACTCCTATACCATTAACTTTTTGCAGCTGTTGCGCCGTTGCTTTGTTCAAGTCTTGTTTTTGGGCAAAGGTTTTTGGTTTATTGTTAAAGTTGCCACCACGCCATCTGGCCTGTTCGCTAAAATCATCCACTGGATAATTTTTAAACGCTCCGTCCGGGTTAGATACCCATTCTGGAAATTTAAAATATGGTGTGATTTGATTTAAAAGTGAGTCGGATATTTTTGTAACTTCCTGAAATTGCTTCGTTGAATTAATCCAATTATTCTGTTTCCTAAAAGCTAGCAGCCTATCTATTTCTTTATTAGACATTCCTAACGATGCTCCTTTAAAATCTGTTATATAATTAGGGTTGAAAGGATATATCTTAGGTTTACTTTCTTCAAGTTTAACTATTCTAAGTGAATCCATTTCTTTATTAAATTGAACTAGGGTTTCTTTATCAACCGAAATACCTTCAGATGAAAAGTCTACAAAAAAGTAAATACATTGCAACCCAATTATGAGTATTATTAATAAAAAAATCCCATTTCGTTGTTCTTTAGAAAACATGAAATGGGACTTCATAATTTATAGTTTTTATTTAATTACGACCAGGTTTAATAGCTTTTAAATACTTTGAAAGTTCTTCTCTAACTTTAGGAAATAAAATAAAGCACCCTATTATATTCGGCACAGCCATTGCAAAAATCATAGCGTCGGAAAAATCTGTTACAGCACCAAGACTTACCGCAGAACCAATTATAATAAATAAACAAAATAAGATTTTATATGAATAATCTGAAGCTTTAGACCTTCCAAATAAGAACATCCAGGATTGTAACCCATAATAAGACCATGATAACATGGTTGACAATGCAAACAACACAACTGCTAAAGTTAAAACATATGGAAACCAAGGAATAACAGAAGCAAAAGCTTTTGATGTTGCTAACACACCATCTGGTGCTTTTACGCCATACTCCATGATACTTCCATCTCCATTTGTTATAATGATTACCAAAGCCGTCATTGTACAAACCACAACAGTATCAATAAATGGTTCTAATAAAGCGACCAACCCTTCAGATGCAGGATATTTAGTTTTCACTGCAGAGTGAGCTATTGCTGCTGATCCCACACCTGCTTCATTAGAGAAAGCTGCTCTTTGAAAACCTATAATTAAGACACCTAAAACGCCTCCTGTAATTCCTTTTGCATTAAAAGCACCATCAAATATTTGCCCGAATGCAGAACCTATTAAATTAAAATTAGCCGCTAAAATAACTATAGCAGCAATGAAATAAATTCCAACCATGAAAGGCACAATTTTTTCAGTAATGCTTCCTATTCTCTTTATTCCTCCAATAATAACTATGGCAACTATTATAGCCATAACAATTCCAAAAATAACACCTGCTGCAGTTGAGTTAGCTCCAATCATTGTATTAAACTGTTGTGCTGCCTGATTTGCCTGAAACATATTCCCGCCACCAAAAGAACCGCCTATACACATGATTGCAAATAAAACGGCTAATACTTTTCCTAAACCTCCTTTACCAACATCTGCAAGACCTTTTTTAAGGTAATACATCGGACCACCAAAAACAGTACCATCTTCACCTATATCTCTATATTTTACTCCAAGTGTACACTCTACAAATTTTGAAGACATTCCTAATAAACCAGCTAATATCATCCAGAAAGTAGCTCCAGGACCTCCTAAAGAAATTGCAATAGCAACTCCTGCTATATTACCTAAGCCTACTGTTCCTGATAATGCCGCAGTCAGCGCCTGAAAATGTGAAACCTCTCCATCTTTTCCCTCAATAGCAATGGTATCAACTATATCTCCATCAACTACATTTACCATTGATTTTGGTTCAACTTCATGATGATCAATATCATCATATTTACCTCTAACGATATTTATTGAAACTGGAAATAGTCTAATATTTACAACTTTAAATAGTATTGTAAAAAGTAATCCTGCCAATAAAAGCATAATAATTACTATAGGCATACCTACTTCTTCAGTAAATTGAACTGGATAAAAAACAATTGAACCCCATGCATCTGATATTGGTTTAAAAGCTTCATTGAATCTTTCATCAATACCTTTTTCGGCAGTCTCTTGTGCAAATATTATAAATGGTAGTATTAAAGTAAATATTGAAAGAAGATATTTCTTCATAGGATATGGATATGTTGAATTAATTAATTTTATTGAAAAATTCTTATTAAAAGCTAGCAAGATGCTAAAAAAAAATGATTTTTTAAAACAATGGTTGTTAAAATCAAGGATTCACTAATTTATATTGTACTCAGAATTGAGGGCATCTATCTGTTCTGGTCGTCCCAAAACAATAAGTCTTGAATTTAATGCTAATTCCAGTTCTGCCTCTGGGTTCACCAAATATTCACCATTTTCATCTTTATAACCAATAACGGTACAACCTGTTTTTTTACGAAGATCTAAATCTTTTATTGTTCTGGCTTCTTTCGAATTACTATAAAGCTTTTCAACTGCAACTTCTTCTATATTAATATTCGATTTACCAACAATTGACAGGTTATCAATAAACTCCATTAAACCAGGAACTACTACTAAAGATGCCATATGATCGCCTCCTATTTTATCAGGTAAGATAACATTATTAGCTCCTGCCAGTTTTAATTTATCGTATGAAGTCTCTAGAGAAGCTCTGCTTATAATATTAATAGATTTATTTAATTGTCTGGTTGAAAGCACGACAAATAAATTATCGGCATCATTGGGTAAAGCAGATATTAAACAAGACGCTCTATCTATTCCTGCTTGAATAAGCGTTTCATCTTCATTAGCATTACCTATAACATAAGAAACATTATCTATTTGTAAACGTTCTTCCACTTCTTTATCCTTTTCTATAACTACAAATTCTTTTTTATAGGCTAAAAGTTTTCTAGCTGCCTGCTTACCGTTTCTGCCGTAACCGCAAATAACAATATGACCTTTAAAACTATCTATCTTTTTTTGCATCTTCTTATGTATTAATTCTTCTATATCATTTTTGCTTAAAATATACTCGGTAATTATTGAGAGTGCGTATCCTACAATAACGACACTTGCTAATATTAAAAATATAGTAAAAACTTTCGATTGATCGTCTAAAGGAACCACCTCACCAAAACCAACAGTGGTCATGGTAATAACAGTCATATAAAGCGAATCAATCCACGAATAATCGGATATCATTTTATAGCCAGTAATACCTATTAATAAAATAACTACTAATAGAAATACCGCTGTATATATTTTGGTTCTAAAAAATTTTATAAGTGGATTCATAGAAATACCTATCTGATTATAAATCAAAAACCGATGTTCGCTTGGTATAAACCAAATCTTTAATTTTTATCCAAAAAGCTAAGAATAAATATAAGGCAAAACCAAAACCAACAGTTACAAATGTTAAGTACATGAATGTTGTTCTGACTACTTTAGCTCTAATACCAAATCTATCTGCTATACGCTGACAAACATAATAGCCATGCTTTTGAAAAAACAATAATGGTTTATAGATATAGTTCATGCCGCAATTTAAATATAAAATTTAATAAATTATATGTTTTAGATTCCCACTTTTGTAAGAATGACAAATTAATTAAAAACCTTGAAGAAAACTTCAATAAAGTAAGTTATTATTATTTAACGATTAGAGTATTACCAACTGCACATTGCAAACATTTATTTTTATTACAATATTCTGTTTTAAGCTGAATAAGCCCTTGCGAACTTAGTGCCGAATTTGATACTTTTTTTAAGTTATTAAACGCATCAATAATACTGTTTTTTTCTGAAGTAATTGAAGTAGCAACTTTTACGATATCCGAGTTATCGGCTTCTCCTTTTTGTTTTTCATAACAGAATTTAAGTGGTAGAACCGTATTGATTAGTAATAAATCTATAAATGGTTTAGTAAGACTTTTTTTAGATGATTTTGATTCTTTTTGAAAGGTGTAATGTGTTTCCCAAAACTTTGATGTTGACACTTTAAATAACTTATAAAAATTACTCAAATGATTGGTTTCTAAAATCTTTGAAAACAAATTTTGATGTTCATAATATAGACTTGCTAATTGAGATAATCTAATGGTTGGAAAATTTGATGGTCGTAGTCTAAAAAAGTGACAAGGTAATACGTGACTATTTTTTAGTTTAAACTTTTGTTTCAAAAATTTGTACTCTTTAACTAGTCCCAAATGATAACTATCTTCAATATGTTGGTCTAACAAACCAGACTGTCCAAACAATAATGCTTCTATAGTTTGTTGATTTGATTGTGATTTTCTTAGCACTGAAAAATCAATAGATTTTGCCAAACTAAAAAATGAATCTCCATTTACTTTAAGTCCAAAATTTTTAGCTAACATTTTAAACAAAACTGCCTCCCAATCATTTTTTGATTCTTTTAAAAGCTGCTCTATTGTTTTAGATTTTCTTTCTAAACGTTCTAAATACAAACGTTCTAACCAATTGTATAAAACAAAATCATCACTATTTGCAAAATCGCGTTCACAATTAATCCACTTATCTTCTTTATTAAATAGTTCTTCATAATTATTTAAAACATCTTTGCTAACAAAATCTTTTAATTCTAAGGTTGGTATTGCTGTATGATTTTTTCTAAAAATATCTGTGTCGTGTTCCCAAACTACATGTAAAATAACATTGTCATATGCTTTGTCTTGTTCGTGATGATGTAAAAACCAATCGGATGATTTTACATGAATCTCTACATTACCTGCCCAAAGCTGTTCATCAATAGTGAGTTGTGCATTAAAAAAATCCGGTCCAGAATTTAAATTATGTTGTCCTATAGTATTAATTACAACACCTTCTCCAGTTGTTGTTTTGAGTTGATCTATTTGAATTTTTTTATATTTCCAGATGTAATGTAAAAAATCTTCTTGCATGCAACTAAAGTAGAACTGTTGTACGTAAATTCCAAATTATAATAAGAAATTAAATACATATTGATTTAAATTTTTTAATAAAAGGTATTATACAGCAGTAATTAAATGGCTTTTTTATTATAAGACTTACTATATGATTTTAGTAATTTGTACAATTCTTCGGGGTTAAAAGGTTTCCCCATAAACCCATTCATTTTATACTGCTGAGTTTTCTTTTTAACATCAGTTTGTGCGAAAGCAGTTAAAGCTATTATAGGAATGTTTGCTTTACTTTTATCTTCTGATTTTCTAATAATTTTTGCTGCTTGATACCCATTTGTTTTTGGCATTTGCAGGTCCATAAGTATTAAATCGTAATCATGTTTATTAAATAATTCCAATACTTCTTCTCCATTTTCTGCTATGGTAAATGTAACCCCCCATTTATTAAAAAAACGTCTAAGAATCAGCACATTCATTTTATTATCTTCGGCAACTAAAACATTTATATCAATAGGTTCATAGCTAGGTTGCATTTTAATCATATCTGGTTCATAAACACTAAGCCTATTGCTTATTTTATAAGTAATCTCGAACGAAAATGTTGAGCCTTTACCAAGTTCGCTTTCAACCTTTAAATCACTTTCCTGGAGGTTTAATAATTTTTTACTTATTGACAGGCCTAAACCTGTACCTCCATATTTTATAGATGTTTCAGAGTTTGCCTGCATAAAACTTTCAAAAATAGATTCTTGTCTACTTTTTGATATGCCTATTCCTGTATCTGTAACTTTAAAAATAAGTGTTACTTTATTTTCTTTTACACCCAAATTATTAACACTAAGATTAATGCATCCATTTTCGGTAAACTTTAAAGAATTACTTAATAAATTTTTAATTATTTGAGTCAATTTTAATTTGTCTCCTATAATATTATCTGGTACATCATTTTCTTTAATAACATTGAAAATCAAGCCTTTTTTCTCTGTTCTTAACCCGAAATGAGATTTTATACTTTCTAAAAAATAATTTAAACTAAAATCCTTCTCTATAAGTTTTAGTTTACCAGATTTTATTTTGTCAAAATCTAATAAATCATTTATTAATCCTAATAAATGCTCTCCCGAATACTTTAATGCTTTTAGGTTTTCTAATTGATCTGGGAGGTAATCTTCCATAAGTAAAATATTAGTTAATCCAGTAACAGCGTTTAGAGGTGTTCTAATTTCATGAGACATTGTAGATAAAAATTCATCTTTAGATTTACTTGCTCTCTGTAATTCTATTTCTGTCTCTTTTAAGTTTGTCACATCTATAATAGTTCCTATAAAACCAGTTGAGACTCCTTGACGGTCTTTAATGAGTTTTGATTTTACTTCAAACCACATTATTTCACCGTTCCTTTCATTTTTAAATATGAACTTAATATGTTCTTTTTCTATTGAAAACAGATCATCAAATCGTTTAAAACCTTCTATGTTTTCACCATGTAAAAAGGTTCTAAAACTTTTCCCTACAGCATTATCGATAGGAATTCCAGAATATTCTGCCCAAGCGTTATTTAAAAAGGTAAAATTTCCATCAAGATCAGTTTCAAAAAGAACACCGCCTATATTATCTACAATGTGTCCTAATTTTTTATTGATATTATCTCTTTCCTTTGTTAATCTTTGATTAGCCACAAATAATTCTCTAGAGCTTTCTTCAAGAATATTTTCAATATGTTTTACATCCTTGTCAAAACTTTTATAAGCATCATTAACCATATTAAAAAACCGAATAAACTCTGGATTCTTAGATGTGTCTAATCCTGTTTTTTTAAGCTGACGTTTTAATAGTCTATGATAGTTTTTATTTAGCATTCTGAAAGTGTTGTAATAGTCATCGTTTGATTATGCAATTCACAAGGTGAAAACTCTCCAAAAGGAGCAATTTCTCCGTATGAATAAAAACCTGTTATCCTAGGCTTTTTTCCTATTATATCTCTTACTGCTTCAACTTCTTCTTCTACCATTTGTTTTAAAACCAAACGGCGACCTACACAGCTAATAAGAATAGCTAATTCAGATTTTTCTTCTTGTTCTTTATTAGCTCCGATTGCGGAATCTGCGGCTCCATCAATTAATCTATCAATATTTGCTTTCATTAAACGAACATAGGATCCTTCCGGGATGTTTCCTGCAAATGTTAAACTTTGGTCTTCTTCATTTATTGCTAAAATAGTTCTAACTACAGGTGTAGAATCTTCATCTAACCTCATACTTAAAGGGAATAACAACCCAGAACTTGGCAAATTATTAGCTTGTTCTCCTAGAAAAGATTTATATAATTCTAATGCTGGTAAACCATCTAATTCATAAAGAATATTTTTATTTGATTTAGTAACCAATCGTTCTATACCAAAACTATCCCATCCTCCTTTTGAGCTAAAGCCTACTTTTAAATGTTCTCCATAAAAACCTAAAGCTATAATGGTTTTATCGACTATTTTATTATCGTTGATAACAAATGTTTTATTAAAATCAGATCCATCAGCAGCTAAACCTCCAGTTATACTAACATTCGGAATTTCTGATTTTAAGCCAGAAACTAAATCGGCTCCATTAACGTTAAGTCCATCACTTAAAACTAATACATGCTTCAAATCTTTATCATAAAGATCTTTTGCTAAGAATTGTCCTGACTTAAAACTGCAATCCATATCAATAATTTCTATTGATGATTTTTTACAGATAACCTTATCTAGTTTTATTGCTGTAAGAGATATTGTCTCATCTTTAACAGTAATATCCGAGATTTCTCCTGCTGTGGAACATCCTATAATAGTCGCTTCAGGGTACTTATTATTTATGAAATCCAGTACTTGCTTTTTAGAATTAAAATCTGGAGATACAAAAAGTAGAAATATATTAGCTTCAATATTTAAAACTGAAATATCTTCTAGCCAATTATCCTGTTGTAAGGATATTTGTTGAACGTTCATACCTGGTATTTATAGTTAGTAATTTGCGAAAATGCATTTCATCGTTAAATTAATACATTTTATCGAAAATATAACAAAATACGATATAAACAAAATTTTTTAAAGATTTTATTTACAGTTAGTTACATTAAAAACAAAAAATTATAGATGTAAAAACTCACTATTCTGTAAGTATAAAGCTATTTTTAGTATTAATTATAAAGCACTAATAATATCATACTTAGTAATGATTTGATACCCTCCATTATTAAGTTTCACCAATACAGCATTATTATCTCTATGAATTAATTTAGATATAGCTTCTATAGGAGTATTTTCACTTACTATAGGAAAGGGTCTATGCATGACTTCTTTAATCGGTAAATCAGAAATATCTTTGTTTTCAATATATTTACGTAACAAATCTGCTTCATCAACAGCTCCAACAAATCCTGATGAATCTTCAACTGGTATTTGGGAAATTTTATATGTCTTCATACGTTCAATCGCATGAGATACTAATTCTTCTGTTTTTACTGTTACCAGAGGTTTATCTAAATGATTATTAATAATATCTTGCGCACTCGTTAGCTTATCTTCAATAAACCCGCGATCCCGCATCCACTCATCATTAAACATTTTACCGACATAACGGCTTCCATGGTCATGAAACAAAACGACTACCACATCATCTTTCTTGAAATGACTTTTTAACTGAAGGAGCCCTTTTATGGCAGCTCCTGCTGAATTACCAAGAAACATACCTTCTTCTTTTGCTAATTTTTGTGTATAAATTGCTGCGTCTTTATCGGTTACTTTAGTGAAACCATCTATAACACTGAAATCGACATTTTTTGGTAAAATATCTTCTCCTATACCTTCGGTGATATAAGGGTAAATTTCATTTTCATCAAATATGCCCGTTTCATGATATTTTTTAAATACGGAACCATAAGTATCTACTCCCCAAATTTTTATATTAGGATTTTGTTCTTTTAAATAATTACCGACTCCTGATATGGTTCCTCCAGTTCCTACCCCTACGAGGAAATGTGTTACTTTACCTTCTGTTTGTTTCCATATTTCTGGACCTGTACTTTCGTAATGTGCTGCTGTATTACTGGGATTGTCATACTGATTTACATACCATGAATTTGGTGTTTCTTCTGCAAGTCGTTTTGATGTTGAATAATATGATTTTGGATCTTCTGGCTCTACGTTGGTTGGGCATACTACAACTTTGCTTCCTACCGCTCTTAAAATATCCATTTTTTCTTTACTCTGCTTGTCACTAATAACACAGATCATTTTATAACCTTTTACTATGGCTGCTAAGGCTAACCCCATTCCTGTATTACCAGATGTTCCTTCAATAATGGTTCCACCAGGTTTTAATCGTCCGTCTGCCTCAGCATCTTCAATCATTTTTACGGCCATTCTATCTTTAACAGAATTGCCTGGATTGAATGTTTCGTATTTTGCTAACACTAAGCATGGTAATCCTTCTACAAGTTTATTTAATTTTACTAGCGGTGTATTACCAATAGTGCCTAATATATTTTTAGCGTATTCCATAGTATAAATTTACTTTACAAATTTAAGTTAAAAAGTTAACTAACTTACGTACCCCTTTAGATTACCTGATAGAGGCTCATCTGTTTCGGTTTTATCTGAAACGAATCAACTAAATAAAAAATATAGAGAAATGTATTTATAACCTTAATATTATAAAACACTAAATGACTAGTGAAGTAATTCAAAAAAACGTAAACAACTATTGGAATCTAATAGCTTTTACTGGAGATATCTTTGTGATTATATAAGAAGGTATTAAAAGCATTAATAAGCAGAGTACAAGTGTTCCAACATTCAATGCCAAAACATAGCTAAAACTCAGGTAAACCGGTGCTTCGGCGACATAATATGTTTCTTCAGGAAGTGTGATAATTTTAAAATATTTCTGAACAAATAGAAACCCTAAGCCTATTATATTACCCCATAATAGGCCAATAAGAATTAAGTAAGAGGCATTATACAAAAACAATTTTCTAATGCTCCAATTATTACTTCCTATTGCTTTTAAAATCCCAATCATTTGTGAACGTTCTAAGATTAAAACAAGTAAAGCGGTTATCATATTAATACCTGCCACTAGTATCATGATACCAATAATACCATAAATATTTGTATCGAAAATTTGAATCCAATCAAAAATCGAAGCATATTTATGCTTAATGGTTTCAGAATTAAGTATTGAAGGTATATTTTTATATATTTCTATACCTTTTTCATCTATTTTATTGTAGTCGTTAATAAACACTTCAAAATTTCCAATTTGGTCATCTCCCCATCTATTTATTCTTTGTAAATGACGGATATCACCTATAACATAATTAGCGTCAAAATCTTGAAATCCTGAATTATATATTCCAACAATTTGGTAGGTGATTATATTTGTTAATTTTTCTGGATCATCTTTTCGAAACACCATTTGAAATGTTTCGTTAAGCTTTAATTGTAACCTATTAGCTAAATACTGAGATATTAAAACGTCTTCGTTTCTTTTTGTTGAATAATCCGGAAGTTTTCCTTCAATTAAAAAATCTTCAAAATAACTCCAATTATAATCTGCTCCTACACCTTTTAAATAAACACCTTCAAAATCAGTTTCCGTTCTAATAATACCAAACTTAGCTGCGACTCCTTGAATATGACTAACACCTTCTACGGACTTAAACTCAGGATAAAATTCTTGGTTTTTAGATATTGGGATAATACTTTCTTGTGAATTATTACTATCATATTTGGTGATAGTAACATGGCCATTGAACGCTACTACTTTATCTCTAATTTTTTGCTGTAAACCTACCCCAGTAGCTATAGCAATCATCATTACAACAATACCAATGGCAATTGCAGCAATTCCAATTTTTATTATTGGTGCCGATATACTACTTTTATACGCTTTACTACCAATAATGCGTTTAGCTATAAAAAATTCGTAATTCAAATTAATCAATGAGGTTTAATATTTTCAAAAATACAGTTTTATTATTTGTTTTTATAATGATTTCTTGTGCTTCTAAAGCAAAAAGTAAAATATCCCTTAAAAATGAGATTTCTTATACTAAAAAAAACGATAGTGTTATTATAGTTGGTGCTAATCAAACGGACAAATATTTATCGTTTTTAAATGGGAAACGTGTTGGTATTGTTGCAAATCAAACTTCTGTGATTTTTAAGAAAGAAAAAATAAAAGTTATGGATATTGATCCAGAAACTAATGAGCGATCTGTTGAGCATGTGGTCGAAAAAGATACTATGACTCATTTAGTTGATTCTTTAATGTCTTTAAAAATTGATATAAAAAAAGTATTTTCTCCAGAACATGGTTTTCGTGGTCGTGTAGATGCTGGCGAATTAGTTAAGGACGGTATTGATACTAAAACCAATCTACCTATAGTATCACTTTATGGAAAAAACAAAAAGCCTACTAAAGAGCAACTTGAAGGCTTGGATGTTGTTGTTTTTGATATTCAAGATGTTGGCGTTCGATTTTACACATATATTTCTACATTACACTATATTATGGAAGCTTGTTCTGAACAAGGAATTCCTGTTTTAGTATTAGACAGACCAAATCCAAACGGACATTATGTAGATGGTCCTACTTTAGAGATTAAGAATAAAAGTTTTCTAGGAATGCACCCGATTCCTTTGGTGCATGGTATGACAATTGGAGAATATGCACAAATGATTAATGGTGAAAAATGGTTAAAAAATGGGGAGCAATGCGGGTTAACTGTTATTACTATTAAGAATTATACGCATGATACTTTTTACAGCTTGCCTCTAAGGCCTTCTCCAAACTTGCCTAATGATCAAGCTATAAAATTATATCCTAGTCTAGGTCTTTTTGAAGGTACTAATGTGAATGCTGGTCGTGGTACTGAATTTCAATTTCAAAGATTTGGTGCTCCTTTTATAGACAAAACTGCACTTATATTTAGCTACACACCTGTTGCCAACTTTGGTGCTAAATATCCTAAACATAAAGGTGTTGTATGTTACGGTAAAGATTTAAAAAATGAAGAACTTAATGGTTTTATGACACTAAAATGGGTTATTGAAGCGTATCAAAATTCGACAGACAAATCAATGTTTTTCAATACAAATAACTTCACTAAACATGCGGGAACTGATAAATTACAAAAACAGATTGAAGCAGGTTTAAGTGAAACCGAAATTAAAGCAACTTGGCAAGATGCTTTGGAAAGTTTTAGGGAAACACGTAGTAAGTATTTAATATATGATTAGTCTTCAAGAATTTCAATTAATCTATTTGGATAATCTGTTATAATTCCATTTACTTCAAAATCAATCATTTTTTGAAGTTCTTCAACGTCATTTACCGTCCATGGAATGACTTTAAAGTTTTCTGCTTTAAGATTTTTTACTGTCTTTTTATTCAATAGTTTATAATATGGGCTAATAATTTCTGGTAAATAAGTCATGGCTGTTATTTTATTCCAGATATCTTTATCTTCTTCTACTAAAAGCGCTACTTCCATTTTTGGGGCTTGTTTTTTTATTTCTTCCAAAATACGTAAATCGAAACTTTGTAAATTCGTGTCAGCAAAAGCATTATTCTTCTTTATCACTTCCAGAACTAATTGCACAAAATCCCTTGGCCCAGGTGTATAAACGTCATCGTATTCAGGGCTGGACTTAATTTCGATATTAAATCTAATATTGGGGTTTAATAATTTTGATATTTTAATAACCTCATCTAAACTTGGTTTGTAAGTCTTAATTTTTTCTTGCTCAGGGAATCTGGAATAAAACTTTGTCCCACAATCAAACTGTTTGATACTGTCAAACGTCATTTGATATAAATTATATTTTTTATCATCCGATTCTGGTATCTCTTTTCCTTTATGATCTAAACAAATACTTCCATTCATATAAGGTTCATGAGATACCACTACAATATGGTCTTTTGAAACCGCCACATCCAATTCTAAAGTATGCACTCCTAACGCTATAGCCTTTTTAAATGCTGGTATGGTATTCTCTGGCATGAGTCCTCTACAACCTCTATGACCTTGAATATCTATAACTACTGACTCATTACAACTCATAAATAAATGAATAAAAAGTAAAAATATAATACGCCTAAGACAAATTAGCATTTTTAATCTTGTTTATTTTCTGATGCTAATTTAAGTCTATTATAAATGGGTTTAAAATCTATCATATATGTACCAACTGTTTCCCCCCAACTTGAAAAAAATAAATATTTTTTATCCTTGGTAACATAAGGCCCCCAATTCCATTTGGAAATACTATGTACTTCTTTTCCTAAATTAACTGGAGTTGTCCATGTATTATTATTTCTTTTAAAAGATATGAATAGATTCGAATTCCCATGGAAAGTATACGCGCCTCCTTTATTTAGTTCACCAAATAATAGAATCAAAAAGGACTCATCTGGCGAAACATAGAAATCAGACCAGTCTCCCTTAACATTAAATCCTAATCGTTTTATAAGGGTATCTGATTTGGTAGTAACTACATGAAAAACATCCTGAATCTTCTTATTTTCTTTAATTCCAGCTGAATAATAGTGACTATCTTCTTTAGGTGATTGCCAATAATGAGATTTCTCTATCGTTTTTTTAAATACCTTAGGTATTGCCCAACCTGTTCTTGTTTTTTTTGAGTATAACCCTTGTGGGGCTATTGTATCTTCATATTGAAAATATAATATCTTTTCGTTTCTTGATAATGCCGGCGCTCCAGAACTATCGGCAAAAATAGTTTGCGGTTTACTCCATTTACCTTTATTAAATTCAATTTTCATAATATGTGCTAAAGCATCTGGCTTAGACAATGTTGCATAACCATTTCTAACACCATAATATATTGATTTCCCATTCTTTGAAATAGCAATACGCTCTGTTGCCATATACCCTTTTTCTACATCAAAATTGACTAATACAGGTTTACCATTTGGTATGGAGTCTACTAATAAGTGTAAATACTTTGAGTCTTGTGCTAATACATTTTGAACCCCTAAAATAAGGGTTAAAATCAGTATACTATTTTTAATGTGTTTCACCGTAATTTATTTTTATCTATAATATTGGAGGTGTAACACCTTTCATACGCAAATAAGTGATCATTTGTCCACGGTGATGTGCGTTATGATTAAGTACATCAATAATTTTGTTTGTTAATTCTGTGGTTTCCTTAGCATGAGCAACAAAATTTAATAGATTATCAAATTGCTCATTAGCATATACTATTAATTCTTCTTTACTAAAACGATCTTCATTACCAGGTTCCCATTTAATAGGACTTCCTTTCATTAATTCAATATTCCATTCTATAGAGTATATGGCATGTGATGCTAGAGCCGTATATGAACGAACGTTTTCTACTGGCTTATATAAATAATCATTCTCTGGCATGGCTTCAATTACCTCTACTGTAAAAGATTTTGTTTTTTCTAAACGCTCCTTTTAATAATGATAGTGAGACTGCTGTTTATCAATATTTATAAATGCCATAAAAAAGAACATACTTATAAACTAATTACTATCGTTTTTAACTTCATATTTAAATAATTTTTATTCGTAATCAATTTTACGACTAAAAATCAAGTCTTTACATAACAAATGTGTTTTATAATAACACGCTTTAACTAAGAATAATAGTTTTATAATGAAAAATATAACAAAATGCTTTTTTATAGCAATCTCATAAAATTTAGGAGATATTTTACTCTCTTATGGAAGTCGTTGGTTTTATATATTTTTGAAATGGTTGTAATAATAAGTCCTTAATATTGCCATTTTTTGTTTCATCAGGAAACACATCAACCCCATAAATAATTTTGTCGGTATCTAATTTCATATAGGTTCCAAAAAGCCTATCCCAAACTGAAAAAATGTTACCATAATTAGAATCTGTATATGGTAGTTTGTAATGGTGATGAACTTTATGCATATCTGGTGATACTATAATATAGCTTAGTAAATGATCTACTTTTTTAGGCAGTTTTATATTGGCATGATTAAATTGTGTAGCTACAACCGATAGTGACTGATACAAAAAAACAAGTGCAATTGGTGTCCCTATTACAAATATGCCCAAAAGTGTAAAGACATAACGAATAAGGCTTTCTAAAGGATGATGCCTATTAGCCGTAGTGGTATCTACATGATGATCTGAATGGTGTACCAAATGCACCATCCATAATGGTTTTACTTTATGCTCAATTAAATGCGGTAAGTATGCACCAATACAATCAATTAAAAAGATTCCTAGAATGCCATATAACCATATTGGCATGTCTGGAAGCCAGTTTAGAATTCCAAAATTATTAGCAACTACCCAATCTGATGATTTTAAAAATACAAAAGCTAAAGGAAGATTTACAAGAATTGTTGTTAGCGTAAAAAACATGTTCGGTATGGCATGTTTCCATTTTTTGTAGCTTAATCCAAATAAGGGCATAATGCCTTCTATAATCCAAAAGAAGGTTAATCCTCCAACTATGATAATACCTCTATGTAATGGAGGTATGGTTTCAAAGTAATTTAAAATGGTTTCCAAATAGAATATTTTTACTAAATATACTATTTTATTCTTTTTTTCATGTTCTCTACAATGTTAAAAGCAGCAGGACACATAGCTACATTTTTTAAAGTTAGGTTTGATATTTGTTGAAACTTTTTTCTATCTGTATGCGGAAATTCTCTGCATGCCTTTGGTCTTACCTCATAAATAGAGCAATAATTATCTGTTCCCAAAAAAGTACAGGGAACGGTTTGTAATACATAATCATTGTCTTCATCAACTCGTAAATATTGATTTATAAACTGCTGTGGTTTTTGTTTGAAGTGTTTCGAAATCCGTTCAATATCTTTATCTGTGAATAATGGGCCAGTTGTTTTACAACAGTTCGCACATTCTAAACAGTCAGTACGTTCAAACTCGTCATCATGTAATTCTTGCATGATATAATCCAAATTCTTCGGTGGTTTCTTTTTTAACCTGGCAAAGAATTTTTTGTTTTCGTTATGCTTATCTTTGGCGAGCTTTGGAAGGTTTTTAATGATGTCTTGCATGGTGTAAAAATAAACAAACTTGTCTTTCTGAACGAAATGAAAAATCTAATTTATTACGAGATGTTTCGACCGCGCTCAACATGACACAAAACGTAACTTTTGAAAGATCTTTTCGGAAAAGCATTATTAGATTACCAAAACGGAAACTATACGGAGGATATTGTTACTTCTACAAGTATTTCTGACGAAGATAAATTACCCCTTCCTTATTTGTTTCGTGGTTTTAAAGGCATGCCTAGTTTAGAACAAAAAGCTTTAAAGTTAGCTAAAGGTTCTATTTTAGATGTGGGTTGTGGTTCTGGAAGTCATAGCTTGTATTTACAAAAAAAAGGCTTAAAAGTAAAAGCAATTGATATTTCTAAAGGCGCTATTGATGTTGCCAAACAACGAGGTATTATAAATGCTGAAAAAAAGAATGTTTTAGATGAAACCGAAACTTTTGATACTATTCTCCTGTTGATGAATGGTACAGGCATATTTCAAGAGTTATCTCAGGTTTCAAAGTACTTATCACATTTAAAAAGCCTTTTAAAAACTGGCGGACAAGTTTTAATTGATTCTTCCGATATAAAATATATGTACGAAGATGAAGATGGTGGCTTTTGGATGGATACTAATTCAAGCTATCATGGCGAACTTGATTATTTCTTAAGCTATAAGGGTGAAAGAGAATTGCCAATGAAGTGGCTTTATTTGGATTTTAACACATTGCGTTTGGCTTGTGACACTGTGGAGCTAAAATGTGAATTGATTTTAGAAGGTGAGCATTTTGATTATTTGGCGAGGTTAATTCCTGCGAAAGCAGGAATCTTATAATTTAAAAGGATATTATAATACAAACAAATTAATTTTATTAGCACAGATTAAATTTAAAATAGTAAATTTAAGTTTCTAATTAAAAAAAGAGAAAGTGCATAAATTTTTTAATAGACGAAAAACTATACTTGTTTTTTTTATTGCTGCGGTTATTTCAATTATTTATTTTTTATTTAACTACTTCAATAAAAATCTTTTAATGGAATATCTTTCAGATAATTTGTTGATTCAAACCCTCTTTCTATTTTTAGCAATTGCAGGCCTTATTAATATATTCTACCCTTTCACAATAAGAAAAGAATTAAACAAAAAAGATGTTGAACTTGAATTAAATAAATTTGAAGAAAATTTAATTGAAGATTTAGAATTCAAAAAACAGCTTGAAGATCTTTAATGACTAATTTCAACCCTATTAGGATCATTGCTGATCGATTTTTCAGCACCTTGTCTTTTTAAGGTAAATCATCAGTTTGGAACTCTTTTATTGTCAATATTTTTATCTGTAGTCTTTAAACAACCCCAAATTTTCAGATAGAAATTAAAATGAGCTTTCATATCCTTATAAACTTTTTTTGCAGATCGAGCCTCATTTTTCTATACACTCTAATGATCACATCTATACAAACACCTATTACTTGATGCATCTCCATTCGAGTAATCAATTGAGAAATAACTTGGGCGAGGTGACCTTTTTAACTCTAAAACACAATCAGAAAGCGTTAATTCTTGAACTACACTTTGAGCTATACCAAGATTGATAAAAACAAAATGATATTTAAAGTAACTTTTTCATAAATATAATAAAAGGCATTCCCGTTTTACTAAAATGAATTCAGCACAAGCACAAGAAGTCGCAGGAATGACACAAGATCCTGAAAATAAGTTAGAGGTTACATCATGAGATTTCTGCCTTATTGAAACTCGTTAATGATATGTTTCATGAGATCCCCACTTTCGTAAGGATTAGAAATCAAACTTATAAGTAGCCCCAGCTAAAAACTGAATGCTTTGTACTGGAAAACTTTGCCAGCGTTGATAAGCTTGATTATTAATATTATTAGCTTTTGCAAATACAGATAATTGATCGTTAATATGATACCCCAAATGCGCATTAGCATCAAAATAACTATCTAAAACAACAGTTTCAGATAGGGGGTCTGGAAGTAACGAACCTTCTAATACTAATTGATCTTTACGTTCTCCAACATAAAATAAATTAGCGCCTGCAAACCAATGCTCATTTATCTGATAATCTAAAAACAATGAACCTTTAATATCTGGCAAGTTCCAAGCCTCAGCTTCATCTTCTGTTGAATAACTAAAATACTCAGCTTTTAAGCCTAATTTAAAGTTTCTATTTACATCGACATTTATTTCTCCTGCAACTCCAAAAGTATCAACATCATCATATACAATTCCAAACGAGTTTCCGTAATCATAATCATTCTCTGGTAT
Organism: Flavivirga rizhaonensis; assembly: GCF_004791695.1. GTDB lineage: Bacteria > Bacteroidota > Bacteroidia > Flavobacteriales > Flavobacteriaceae > Flavivirga > Flavivirga rizhaonensis. The sequence goes on from NZ_SRSO01000012.1 coordinate 41,809, forward strand.
TAGATTTCTTATAATATTCGTTTTATAAAGGGCTTTACTTCTATCGGCTATATAAAGTCCACTAACATTATAACTCATGTTACTAGACAATTTTCCTTTTAAACCTATATAAGCATTGTATAATTGATCAGTAGGTGCTACAACTAAAGTTGGAGATACAAAAGGGTTCTCTGTAGCAAAATCATAATAAGAATTTTGAATTAAGTCACCTTCAATTCCTCCATAAGCAATTAAAATATCATTTACCAACCTATACGTGGCAGTGACATTAGGATAAATATAAATTTTACTTTCTCCAGACTCATTATCATTTAAATAAAACAGAGAGGCTCCAAGGTTTACGGTTAAATCATCTTGTTTCATTTCATAAGCTGATGAAATTCCTACTTGAAAATTCCCGTAATTTAATTCTGTATTCGTTAAATACGCCCTATCAAATGTTCCTCCTAAGTAGTCAAATCTAATATCAGTTGAAATCTCTACATCTCTAATTGGTAAATCAACCTTTGCTTTAGCTGTAAATCTATTTTCTCCAGAACCTTGATTATCCCCAAAACGTCTAAAAAAGAAACTTCCGGAATTAATATAAGTATCTTCAAAAGTAATGTCACCCCCAAAATGAGCACTAAAAAAAGAATGACCAACATCAATACCATCGGTTGTTGCCGCTGCAATCTGAGACTGAGGTACTCCATACCAATTATAACTTTGATGTATAAAACCTCCTTCAACATTCCATGCTAAATCTCTTAAACGAGATGAATAATTCACATTGATTTTAGAGTTAGAAAAATTATCATCAAAAGACAAATCCTCGATACCACCTTGCGATGAATGATGACTTACATAACCTCCTACACTTTCTGTTCTACTAATAGCATGATTTAAATATACTTCTCCTAAAATAGTTGTGTATGTCCCCACACCTAAGGTTGCATAATTATCAAATAGCTTTATTGGTTTTCTTTTTTCTACGATTGCAGCCTTGCCTTTTGCTGGTGTAAATGTAGATGCCACAGGAAATGAAAAAATATTGTATTTGATCGCCTTTTTAGTTTCTGTAGTTTCATCTTCTAAAGAAGGGATTTCTTTTACTTTAAATGCATCAGATATTGTTGGTGCATAAGGTTTCACAACATCAATAACTCCTGTGTTAATAGTATCATTTATTTTATCTTGTGAAAAGGAAACTGCAACACTTAATGTAATTGCTACGGTTAGTATATTTTTTATGTGCTTTCGCATATTTACTTTTTTGATTTATGATTGATGAGATGCCTAGACTATGCTCAGCATAACACTTTAACTTATAACAAAACTAATCTTCTGGTTGAATAGATGAATTGGTCTTAGCTTCTTCTGCTTTAATTTTTCTTAATTCGTCTTTAGCTTCGGAAACTACATCTTCAAACTCTGCAAAATTTTCAATAACACTTTCTAAAATATATGTGGCTTGAAACGCATCTCCCAAAGCATAAAAATTATTTGCCATAAGTACCAAACCTTTAGCGCTATAATACTTATAACCCGAAAAATCTTTAGCTAATCTCTGAACCGATTTATTAGAGGCTTCATGTTCTCCTTCTTTATTTTTGAAATAGGCATTGTAATATAAGGCTTCTGCAGCGGTTTCGCCAGTAGCTACTTTTTCTACCTTAGCATAAGCTGTTTTCGCTTTGTATTCGTCTCCTGTTTTTATAGCAGAACGTGCTATAATAATATGAGCGTCACTTTTTATTTTATTATCGATTTTTGAATTTCCTAATACTTTTTCGGCATAAGAAACTGCTTCATTATAATTTTTTAGTTGGTAATGTGCTTTCATCAAGTTTGATTGAGCAAATACTACGTTTTGCGGAAAATTTGCTTCTTCTTCAAGTCTTAACAATAATGGCATGGCCTTATTCCAACTTTTGGCTTCCAAAAAGTGTTGAGATAATCGAGATAGCGCTTCTTCTGTATATTCATTCTGCGATGTTTCTACTATATATTTATAATGAGGTGCTGCATTACCTGATAAATCCTTTTTATTATACAACTCAGCTATATAAAAATGGGCTTGTAATGCATGTAATCCGTTAGGAAATTCGTTTAAGTACCCATTAAATTGTTTAATAGCTTTATCTGTATTGCCATCTAAGTATTGTTTTTCGGCTGCTTCGTATGTGGCATTATCTAAATCTGTATCTGTAACCTCGACATAATCTAAAGATCGAACCCAAGTTGCATAATCATCAACACGTCCTAAATCTATATAAATTAATTTAGCAGTTGCCACGGATTGAACTGCTTCTGGTGTACCAGGATAGTCTCCTGCTACTTTTTTAAATTTAGTTAATGCGCGTTCGTTTTCACTCCCGTTGTAGTAAACTAATCCTTGGCGCAGTAATGATTTAGGTACAAACGAGCTCATTTTATATTCTGAATTCAAACGGTTGTAAGTCGCCATTGCTTTATCAGTTTCATTAGCTTTAACATATGAGTTACCTAACTCATACATGGCATCGTCTCTCAACTTTGACTTAGGATATTCTGAAACAAACTGTTCAAGTTCTTTTATTTTTTTTGAAGATTGTCCGCTATAACCTGCGCTGATCGCTTTTTGAAAAAATGGATAATCAGATTCTATTTCATTTAACTTAATTGCCTTATTATAAGCATTAATAGCACTTTTGTATTGACTGGAAACAAAATGGCCATCTCCCAATCTTAAATAGGCATCATTTAACCTTACTTTGTCTTCTTTTTTACTAGAAATAAATTGATTGAAATATTTAGTTGATTCACCATAATTTTTCAATTTAAAATAAGCATAAGCCAAATTATAATCTATATTTTCAATTTCTGGTGTTGATGAAGATGCTGGTTGCTGCTGAAAGTCCTTAAACCCCACTAAAGCTTCATCATAATTAGTTAAACTATAATCCACTTCTGCTTTCCAAAATGTCGATCGAGCCGTATATTTTGGGTCTCTTGGTTCTTTTAAAGATTGAGAAAAAAGCGATTCTGCCTCTAAATAATTATTATCATTATAAAGCTCTAACCCTCTATAAAATGCCACTTTTTGATAAGCTACTTTATTTTCAAAACTCTTTTTTCCTTCTAATAATTTAAGAGCCTCTTCATAGTTTTTCGATGTGATATAAGAATCTATTAACAGTGTCTCAATTTCTTCCTTATAATTTGTATCTGGATATTTATCTAAATAGCCAGCTAAAACTTGGGGTGCTGATTGATATGGATTTCCTATTTCGTAACTAATCTTTGCATAATTTAACCAAGCGTCTTCTTGAATTCTTAAATCAAAATCCATTTGGGAAGCATACCTAAAAGCATTTAATGCTTCTTGTTTTTTATCAAGATTAATATAACTTTCTCCTAAATGATAATAGGCATTCTGAGCAATTGAATTATTACCACCTATTATTTTGTTAAACTCCGAAATAGCATTCTCGTAGTTTTTCTGCTTATAATGCGCATACCCTAACTGATAAAAGTCTGTATTATTCCATTTGCCTTTTTTCCCTTTATACGCTGTTAAGTGAGGAATAGCTTCTGCGTATTTTTCTAAATTAAAGTAGCTCTCCCCTATTATTTTTGAAAGTTCTGATACTTCTGTTTCGTCACTCTCATCTAATCTATCCTCAGCAAGTTTTATTGCTTTTTCAAAATTCCCCAATTTAAAGTTTAGATCCGCTTGATAATATGATAGTTTTTCTTTGTAACGCTCTTGGTCGCTTACCTGATCGAAATACTCATTAGCCTTATCATAATCATCTCCTTCATATGCCATAAAACCTATGTAATACTTAGCTTGTGAACCAAATTCCTGAGAATTCTCCACGCGTACTAAATATTTTCTTGCTTCTTTATATTGTTTCGTAGAAAATGCCGAATATCCATTATTGAAATTGAATTTTTCCTTTTCTTTTCTAGCTAAAGCATTCTCATCTACTTTATCATACCACTTTCTTGCATGGGCATATTTAGAGTTTTCAAAATAATAATCTGCTACATCAACAAAAGCAGTGTTTCTTTTTGTGCTTGTTGGGTAGTCTTTTACATAATCTTCTACTAACTGGTCTGCGTTTTGCTGATTTAAACGCACTGCACAATTTGCAATATAATATGCGCAATCAGACTGCAAAATTTCTTCTTTAGCAGTTTTCTTTACATTAGCAAATAAAGATTTTGCTGCAAGATACTGTTGATTGTTGTAAAGGGATAATGCTTTTTGGTAATCAACTAAATTGCTGGTATAAGTAGCTGATTGTTGTGCTATAATATGTAAACTAAAACTAATAGCCACCAAAAGAGAGACAATGCTTTTTTTAGTCATTAACGGTTTGTTTTTAATTTAAAATCAAAGATAAATAAAGAATTCTTTATTTTAGATTTCCAATTTCACCCAGTGAATAAAAGGAAATAGCAAACTTAATAGAAACCCTGATGTTTTACATCAAAAAGCTCCTTTTTATTCGATATAAAGTTAATAACGTAATAATCGTGCCATAATTATAAGACGGCTAATTAAATGTTAAAAAGGTTAAAATATTGAAGGTAAAAATAATAGCACTAAACAGTTATTTAATATATAAAAACTCTGCCATAACAATAAAAATTATGCCTTATGGTTTGTTATGTTAAACATTAAACTTTAAACTTGTAACTTTAAACTCATCCTTTTATGTCAAAACCTATTTTACAATTAAAAGACGCTTCTATTTTTCAAGGTGAAAGTCTAGTACTTTCAAACGTTAATGTTGAAATTAATAAAGGCGATTTTGTGTACTTAATTGGAAAAACAGGAACTGGGAAAAGTAGTTTTATGAAAACGCTTTATGGCGATTTACCGCTAACCGAAGGTGAAGGTCATATTGTAGATTATGATTTAAAACACCTTACAGAAAAAGAAATCCCTTTTTTAAGACGAAAATTAGGTGTTGTTTTTCAAGATTTTAAATTGCTTACAGATAGAACTATTAATGATAATTTATTATTTGTTTTAAAAGCTACTGGCTGGAAAGACAAAACAGAAATGGATACACGTGTTGAAAAAGTTTTGGCAAAGGTTGATATGAAAACAAAAGGTTTTAAATATCCGCATGAGCTATCAGGTGGTGAACAGCAACGTGTTGCTATTGCCAGAGCTTTACTTAATAACCCTGAACTTATTCTTGCCGATGAGCCTACTGGGAATTTAGATCCGCAAACCAGTGTGGAGGTTATGGAGGTGCTACAAGACATTAATAAAAATGGAAATACCATTTTAATGGCGACTCATGATTATGCTTTGCTGCTTAAATATCCTAGCAAGACTCTTAAATGTGATGAGAATGCGGTTTATGAAGTGGTGCAGAGGAAAGGTTAAAACTGCCTGATTACTCAGACAGTTTTTCAAGTTATTCTTTTATGATTTTTCTATCAATAATATATCCCGTTTTGGTTCTGATTTTTATAAAATATATTCCCGAATTAAATTTTGACATATTTATCTGTAATTGATTATAATTTAAATCTTTTACATGGTAAACTGATTTACCTGTAATATCAGAAATAGTAATTTCGTTTAAACCATCTTTATTAATTATATTTAAAGCACCTGTTGTTGGATTAGGAAAAACCAATAATCTATTCTCACTACTTTCCAAAATGTTTCCTTCAATACTATTAATTTTAGTTTTTGTGTTTTTAGAAGAACTGGGCGGAGGCAGGCAGTCTAAAGCTAAGTTACTATCTATACTTAAATCTATATAACCTCCAGTACTTGGGTGATAGTCTCCGCTTAAAACCTCAATATTATTTCTTGCATTAAACTTTAGTTTTGAACCACCAGTAACATCGTTATTGGTCATTTTTATTTCATAGGGTGCAGTTTCTAATTTATAAAACCAAGGACGGTACAGGATTCTATCTTTAACCTCTACTGTTCCAAAGGCATCTGCCATATCTTTTGCCATTTTCACAGCTTCATAAGCATCTAATTTTCCAGCCCCTAATTTTCCATAATACTGTATATTCTGGGGTAAATGGTCTATTTTAACAGCAGTTAATTTTAAAATAGTTTCTACTTCTTTGGGATCGATACAATAATTTACATCAAACATTAGTGCAACAGTTCCAGATACCATAGGAGCAGCAAAAGAGGTACCATAATAATCCTGATTATATTGTCCATAAGGTCCTCCCCATTCTCGATTAGCAACCAATACACCATAAGCAGGAGCCACAATATCAATAGAATCATTATGCTGATAGCTTCCTATTTGTCCATTCTTTAAATATGCATGTGAGTCTACAAAGGTCTCCGTAGACCCAGAAATGTAATTTTTATGTCCTACAGCTGAAACTGAAATGACATCTTTATACGACGCTGGTATATAATAATTAGTGGAATTACTACCTGAGTCTAAACCATTACCTGCCGCCGCCACTACCACAACGCCTCTGTCATTAATACCTTCATAAACAATTGGAGTTATCGATGGAGGGGAAAATGAACTCAATCCCCAACTTGCATTAACTACTTTGACACCTGCCATCTGAGAAAGAGCATCTAAACCATCACTACGTGATTTGGCAGCTGCATAAATTTTAGCATAAAAACCTATAGCAGACATACCAATTCCATTATCTGTATTCGCTGATGCCATTGAAGATACATATGTACCATGATTAGCATTGTTAGTTCCAGTTGCATTAGGATTATTATTTCCATAAACCACCTCTATACGATTCAAAAGATCCTCATGATTAGTATTAAAATCATTATCTGCAATCCCTATAATTACATTATTGGAGCCACCATTCGCAATATCTAAAAGATCCCAAGTTTCAGGAGCTCTTATATAATTTAATTCTTCCTGATCTATACCCGTATACCCTCCTGTTGTACCAAAATCGTTAGGTACATATAAAGTTTGAGCAGAAGCATCCTCAACTCTTGGATAAAATTGTTTAAATCTATCATATAATTGATTCATAAGCTTCAAATCATTACATTCAATCAAATAAATATTTTGCAATGAGCTTTTGTTAGAATTATCAAATACTTTTTTACAATTATATATTTTATAAGAGTTTACAAGTTTATCTAATTCTCTATTCTGGGTTTTAGAATATGTCATTCTTGCGCCACTCGCACTATGCGTCATAACTGGAATTTTATTTACATCGGGTATCTCAACATAAAAAGAAAAATTTTCTTGCCCAAAAGCAATACTACCTATTAAAAAGAATAAGGCTAAAAAAATATTATTATTTGTTTTCATAACTTAAATTTTTTTTGAGCAACTCAACTTCCTTTTTAAGTTCAATAGTGTAAAGGGTCAACTCTTCAATTTTTTGTAGAAGTAACTTATTCATTTGCCCAAGTTCAATACCATTTTCTTCAACATCCTTAGCACTTGGAACATCTTTTAAATGTCCATTTTCATTAATGTAATTTTCGACTTCTTCTAGAGTTGGCAATTCATAATTAGATTCAAATACAAAGTCTGCCCAATTGGTATACACTTTTACTGACTCTGCTCTTACATGACCATTTACAGATAATTTATATTCTTTGTTTCCATCGGAAACGTCTATATAAGTTGTAGTGCCAATACCTATATTTCCTTTAAAATCAACATCATTATTAGCATCAATAGCTATGGCATAGCCATCATCAGAGACTTTCGCATCGTGTTCTATTTTAAACTTAGAACCATCACTATTGTCAATACCTAAGGACCAATCTAGCGTTCCTGCTCCCATAGCCAACCTTATATCACCAGAGCCAGCTTGCCCCATATACATACCTTCCCATGGGACACTTGTGTCTGTGAAAAGATATATATCACTCAGATTAAAAATAGCTGATTTTCCATTGGTATTAAATACAACATTTTTATTATTAGGGTCTGCATCATTCCCACCTATGGATGGATTCCCTATAATAATTTTTCCATTGAGATCAACACCTCCATTTCCATTGGCAAGAACACCATTTTCGTCTGTAACTTGAGAATAAGAAAACATTGTGATTAAAAAACTTAACAAAAATATTTTTTTCATGATAGATTATATTAAAAATTAATAAATCTAAAATTAAGTGATTAGTATTTTATTGTAAGATAAAAATCATTATTTTAAGAACTAATCTTACTTTTTTTCAAATCCTGCTGTGGAAAACCCATAATTTTGTATATTTTAATACTACCTTTCAGTTCAAAAAAGTAACTTACATTGTTATTCAAATAATTCCTTTAGTTTTGGGTAAAATTTTCAGTAAATGAATAATCTATTTTTCTGTATAACTAACCAAACATTAAAATGTGATGAAAATCAGGTTTATGAGGTAGTGCAGCGTAAAAATTAATCATGCTTTCAATATTAATACCAACATATAATTATAATATTACCAATCTTGTTTATACTCTTCATAAACAAGCAACTCAAGCTAAAATTGAGTTTGAGATAATTTGTTTGGATGATAAATCAAATGAAAATATTTTTAAGACCAACATAGTGGTTAATAAACTTCCTAATGTTGTATATAAAGAATCAGAGGCAAATAATGGTATTGCAATAACCAGACAGCATTTATGTGATTTTGCAAAATATGAATGGATTTTACTTATTGATGCTGATATGGAATTAAAGGACGACACATTCATTGTTAATTATTTAAATGCCTTAAATTCAGGATTCAATGTTATTTTTGGAGGTATAAATTATAAAAACAAGAAACCTCATAAAAGCAGCTTACTCAGATGGAAATATGGTAAACAATATGAAGAAGTTACCGCTAAAAGACGTAACACAAAACCCTACAAGATAACTTCTGCAGCGAACATACTGATCAAAAAAAAACTATACAAATATTTTACTCTAGATTCTATCGGAAACTCATATGGGATGGATATTTTTTTTGGACCTCAATTGAAATTAAATAACATTCCCGTATTACACATAAATAATGGCGTTTATCATTTAGGATTAGAAAATAGTATCACATATTTAAATAAAACAGAATTTGCAGTAAATACATTACTAAATCTTGATTCTGAAAACAAAATTGAAATACATGAAAATGATTTACTTGCTAAGTTTACATTGCTAAAAAACACAAAATTAAACTTTTTACTTGCTTTTATTTTTAAGATATTTAAAAAACCTATAAAGAAAAACCTCCAAAGTAACTACCCCATAATAATATTGCTTCAACTTTATAAGATTTCTTATATGTGCTATTCTGATTTAAAGAATAAATAACAGAATTGTTTTTATTTCCAAACTATATTGATTGAAATAATTCATGCCATACCCTCATAATTTCAGTTAATTTGTAGGCTTTCATACTTTCTTTCGCTGCTTTTGAAATTCTTTTCATCTCATTTTTATTTTCAATCAGCATAATTAATTTATTTGCATAGTTTTCAAAATTATCTTTTTGAATTAGAAACCCATTTTCCTTATCATGAATATAACTTTTAGGCCCTAAAGTATTTTCAAAAGCAATCACAGGTAAGCCACACGACATCGCTTCTGTTACGGCTAACCCAAACGGTTCGTATCTAGATGTATTTACTAATATAGAGGCTCCTAAATAAATACTTTTTATATCCTTTACAGGCTTAAAGAATTGTACTTTAGTTGTAATATTTAGCTTTTGGGAAAGCCTTATTAAATCGTCATGAGCCCCTTCCCCGTATATGTTTAAAACCCAATCTGGATGTTTTTTAGAAACTAGACTCCATATTTTAATTAATTTATCGTAACCTTTTTGATAAGAGAATCTTCCAACCGCAATAACCACCTTGTTTTCTAAAGAACTACTCGTATCATTTGTTTTGAAACCTATAGGATTAGGAATAACCTTAAAATTCTTAATGTTTCTATTTTTATTTGTATGTTGGTATACAATTATCCACTTATACCTACTTACTCCTAAAGAAAAAAAGAAAAATGATAGTTTGAGTTTTAAATTTCCTTTTAAGCTAGGTTCTTTTGCATTTTTACTATTATGGTTTTCATAAACTAGCGGTATTCTATTTTTTAAGAAAAAAGGCAATAGAGAACCTTTTAATCCATTATCACAATTAATAATAATATCTGGATTAATAGTTTCTATTTTTTTATTAAGCTTAGTTCTATATCCAAATAAACCTTGTAATCTTTGATCTTTTCTATCTAAATCATGAATTTGAATCTTTTTATGAAAAGGAAAAAATAAATTATTGGAATCGCCATTGGTATTAATCATATGAATTTCATAAGAAAACATTTCTACTAAATAATTTAATTTTACAGAAAGCACTCTTGCTACACCACCCGAAGTATTTAAATTAGTTGCTATATAAAGTAGTCTTAACACGTTTTATCAATATTCATTAATTCTAACCATTGTTTCCCTATTGCTTCTAATGAAAAGCTCTCAACACTAGACAAAGTTTTAGATTTGCACTGTTTATACAATTCTTTATCTTGTATAAATAAATTCATAGCATCTGTTAAACTATTAATATTCTGATCTTCAACTAACAATCCATTTTCTTTATCAATAATAATTTCACTTGGTCCAGTTTTGCAATTAAACGATACTACTGGTGTCTCACATGCCAAAGCTTCTAACATTACCATAGGCATACCTTCATGCAAACTTGATAAGACAAAAAACTTTGCTCTTTTTATATACTTATATGGGTTATTTTTAAAACCTAATAAATGAACTAAGTTGGCAACTCCATTTTGCTGAGCTATATTAATTAAAGCTTTTCTTCTAGAACCGTCTCCAAGAATAACTAAAGCAACATTTTCACTAGGAAGTATCGATTTAGAATAAGCATATATAAGCTTATCAAATTGCTTAACATTTGTGTCATATTGTCCTACACCAATCATATATTCAAACTCTAAAGAAATTTCGGTAGCTGCTTTTTCTCTTACTTCTTGAATATCTATAGGATTGTAAATAGTTATAACATTATTTAAACCATGCTTTTTTTCAATCATTCTTTGCATGTCATGTGTGATAGAGACCATTTTAAAAGAATTCGCATACATCATTTTGGTTAAAAATGTTTGATCTGGCATATAACTATTTAGTTTAGCACTATGCACCGTAAAAATAGTCTTAGCGTTATATACAAATTTAGCAACTAATAATTCTTGAATAGGCTTGATACGAAATCTAAAATCGATTATAAAATCAAATTTATGCTCTTTTAAATATTTTTTTAAAGCTACTAAACGCTTAATTTTATTAAAAACGCCATTAGTTTTATTCTTTAGTTTTCCTAAGTTTACTACAGTTCCAGAATAAGGATACCCAATATCATCAAGTACTATAATATTATGAACATCCAAACCCTTTTCATGAAAAAAAACAGATAAAATAGCGGCAACTCGTTCAGCTCCTCCTCTATTTAATCTATACCCTACTAAAGCTATCTTTTTTTTACTCAATGTACTTTCTTATAAGAATTATCAAAAATAACTGTTTATTTTTATTAACTTAAAATATTGTTTATTAAATATAAAAATTACATTTATGGCCATATAATATAACCCTGTATATGATTCTTTTATCTGTTCATATTTTAACATACAATAGTGAAAAGTATATTGAAAAAACACTACTATCTATAATAAAACAAAAAGTCGATTTTGATTATGAAATCGTTATTGGGGATGATCTTTCTACAGATAAAACCTTAGATGTTATTAATCGGTATAAATCAATTTATCCAGAACTTCTCAATATAAAACGCAATGAATCACAACTTGGCATTTTAAAAAACTTTAAAATGACACTAGATAGATGTAAAGGACAATATGTTTTTGATATTGCGGGGGACGACCTACTAAAGCATGAGTATGCGCTTCAAAAAATGGTCAATGCTTTTAAGAAAGATCCTAATTTAGGGTTTATAGATTGTGGTTTCGACAGATTAAATGATAAGAATAATAACATAAGCCCTTTTAAAAACAAAAAAATAATCAATGCTTCGAAAAAGGCATACACACAAGCTGTTTTATTAGGAAAAATAATACCCGTAGGCATTTGCTACAATAGAGAGCGTCTTAGTCAACACGTTAATTTTAATACTTATATAGACATGAATTTAACAATTGAGGATTACCCAATTCTTGTTGATATGATCATGCATACAAAATTTCATAGAATTAATGAGTCTTTAGTTATTTATCGAGTTCATGACGATTCGTATTCGCACAAAAAGACTTTTGAAAATCATTTTTTTCTAAACAACCAAATGAGGTCTCTATTTAACTATTTCTCAAATAAGTATAGCTTTCCAGAAGATATTATAGAGAAATTCCATACCAATTCTTATAAAGAGCTTCTATTTTTTGCAGCCTATTTTGAAAAAAAAGAACTAGGAAAAGATACATTCAAAAAGCTAAAATCAAAAAGTATAAAAGATTGGATACACTATTGGGCTAGTCAAAGTAAACTTTTTCGAAAGTTAGTCTCAATAGTTTAAAAATTATAATCAAGATATTCTTGAAAGTCCTCAATATAATCGTCAGCCTTATATACATCGGAAGCCACTACTAAACATACTGCTCCAGATGAAAAATTTTCCAACTCACGCCAAATGCCTGGTGTTATTAATAGACCTTTAGATGGATTATTTAGAGTTATTCTACTTTCGTTTTTACCATCTTTAACAATAACATCAAAACTCCCACTTAAGGCTATTAAGAACTGACTAAGTTCTTTATGTGCATGCCCTCCTCTATTTGAGCCACTTGGCACATCAAAGAGGTAATAAACTCTTTCCATCTTAAAGGGAATCACTTCTTTTTCTATAACAGCAAGATTACCTCTAGGGTCAGTAATTTTGGGAATATTTAAAGTCTTTAAATCTTTAATCTGTGCTTTCATCAATACTCTTATGTTTTTTAAAAATTTTTGACACTAATAATAATACAATTATTAAATATATTAAATAACGTAAAAAATGAGCAAAAACAATGCCCTCAACTCCCATTTTTTCAACAAAATATACACCTAATACATACAACAAAATATAAGAAATAACTTCGGTTACTATAAAAAGTTTCCATAATTTCTGAGCAATAAATTGATAGGCTATAACAACTGCTATAATTTTAACAATGTCGCCTAACAATTGCCATTTAAATAAGTCCCCCATCGGTAAGAATTCTTCTGAAAATAAAAGTCTGATTAAATGTTCTCTAAAACAATATAATATAATAAACATAAACCCAAATAATGGGAGTATTAATTTATATATTCTTTTTAATTCTATTAAAAAGACCTTCAAACTGTTCATTTTGGCATACTTCGGCAATATATATAAAGAGTAAACACCTGTCATAAATGACAAGTAATAGTTAGATAAACCCGACATAGAAGTCCAATAACCAGCTTCTTCGACAGATAGGTGATTAATTAAGTAGTTTCTGAGTTGAAGGTCTACAATATTACTAAAAAATACAGCTGCACAAGACATAATAATAAATGCGAAGAGTGCATTCTTATAAAATGCATAAAACCTTATTTTTAAATTGGTAAACAATAACAAACTGTTTCTTGCAAAAAACAATAGGGTTAGCAATTGAGCTATAGGTGTAAAAGTTATCGCCAATAAAACCCCAGAAATCTTATAAAACGACACTGTGAATATTATAACAATTGTAACAATGGTATATGTAGAAAAGGTGACTATGGTAGCCTTTTTATAATTTGATTTCCCGTTTATTATAGCAAGGCATAAATTATAGACCGCCGTAAAAGGCATGGTCAACGCCAGAATTACAAAAAGATAATCGTATTGTTCAGTTTTAAAAAGAAATTGACTCCAATAAGAAGCCCAAAAAAACAATATAAAACAGACAATAATACTTCCTACAATACTATATGCTAAGGAGGTAGCATATAATTTTTTAAGCTCCACATCATCATTTTTAAATTGTGATTGATATTTTAGTACTCCTTGATCAATCCCAACGGTGGAACCAAGACCGAATAATGCCAAGGCATTTCTTAAATTACCAACCAAAGCAAGTCCATTGGGTCCTAAATAAATAGCTATAAGTTTTTGAGACACTAGTCCTAAAAGTGATCTTAACAGGACACCAATAGAATTTACCGAAAAAAGTTTAAGTAAGAATATATTTTTATGTTCTTTAAGCGATCTCAATTAAAAAGAATTAATTAAAGTACTTATCTTAAAAATTTCTTCTTCTTTTAAACCAGAATGTAAGGGGAGGCTCAATATTTCTTTATGAAGCTGTTCTGTGACTGGTAATTTATAATCCATCAATTCTTTATAAGCCGATTGCTTGTGTACGGCTATCGGGTAATGAATTAACGTTTCTACGCCATTTTTGTACAAATAATCCTTAAGCTGATCTCTTTTTTTACTTCTAATAACAAAAATATGAAAAACATGCTGATTCATATTCTCAAAAAATGGCAGCAAAACATTATCCGAATCGATATTGTCAAGATAGTATTTGGCAATTTCTCTTCTTTTATTATTGTCGAAATCTAAATGTTTCAATTTTATTCTTAAAAAAGCAGCCTGTAACTCATCTAACCGACAATTAGATCCTTTTAAATCGTACTTATATGTAGATATTCTTCCATAATTTCTTAATTTAAAAATAACTTCAGCTAATGCTTTATTATTAGTAGTTATAGCTCCTGCATCTCCTAAAGCGCCTAAGTTTTTAGTAGGATAAAAACTAAAAGCTGCTGCATTAGAAAGGTTTCCAGCAAAACGACCATCAGAATACACAGCACCGTGTGCTTGAGCAGCATCTTCAACAAGCAATAAATTATATTTTCTAGAAATACGTTCTAACTCTTTAACATCATACAATTGCCCATACAAGTGCACCCCTAAAACTGCTTTTGTTTTAGTATTTATAGAAGCTTTTATTTTTGACATATCTATATTATATGTTTTAGAACATGGTTCTATCAAAACAGGTTTTAGACCTGTATTATTAATTGCTAAAATAGACGCTATATAAGTATTTGCAGGCACTAGAACCTCATCTCCAATTGATAGTAGTCCCATTTCTTTATATCCTTCAAAAATTAATTGCAATGCATCAAGACCACTACTTACCCCTATACAATATTTTGTACCACAATATGAAGAAAATTCATTTTCAAACTTAGAAACCTGTTCCCCTAAGATATAATGTCCTGAGTTTAAAAAACCTTCAAAAGCCCTTTTCAATTCGACTTCATGATTTTTATTAACTAATTTTAAATCTAAAAATTTGATCATATCAATACCTCCTTTAGCAATGTATAATTAGCTACTTCTATTTCATAAAAATCGTGAACCACAGATGAGGCCCCAAAACTTTGTTTCCATTGTAATAACCCCTCATTAACATTCATACCTTGATTTTCATTAGAAATCCCAAAATCAAAATAAACTTTATTCTTATATACGTTAGAAATCAATTGGTCTATAAGATAATCTAAAGCTCCTTTATTGTTATTTTTTGTTGAAATATATTGAGCATGAGCTACATTTTTAGTCTCAAAAACAGTACACCCAGCAAACAATTCATCTTCAAAATACACATTATATTGCTTAATATGATCTGGAAATCTTTCATGCAACTTTGTAATCTCTAATAATGTATGAACTGGCTCAACATCAAATTTTGATTTTAAATTAGGAGTTAAAATTTCATTCCAAAAAGAAGCTATATCTCCATTTGAAATAAAATTCAAATCAGAACTCTTTGCCAATTTTAATCGCCGTTTACGCAAATTTGAAATCTCTAACTTATTTGCTAATGGTATGGCCATAGAAACATCTTTTCTAAATAGCTTGGCTTTCAAAATGAACAGAAAATAATCCACTTCATCTGAAGGTCTAAGGTTATAAATTTTAGGTAATTGTTTAAAAACAAATGTATCAATATTGTTTTCTGAAAGAAATTTTAAAAGATTACAAACGCATTCTAAAACATTTTGAAAAGAAATCTTATCTGGTAAAATCAAACTTCCATAACTTAATCCTTTATGAGAATACAGGGTTTGCTCTTCTATATTAGCAGGAAGCATAGCAATCAATTTTTCATTATGAAATATCAATAATGAAAAATCTGTGAATCTATCAGAATGATATTCCATGAAGTCTCTATGGAATAAAAAAGTGGCATTTTTTGACTCTGCTACAAACTTGTTCCAAAGACTTTTATATTCTGGATTATATCTCTTTATTGTAAAAATGATATTATAATTTAAAATGATTAATAAGTACTATTATATACAAACTGAAAATTAATCGTGCTTTTTAATATTTGTTTTATCAATAATATATAAAGGTCGATCTTTTATATTATTGTTTATTCGACTAACATATTCACCAATAATACCAATTGAGAACAGTTGAATTCCCCCAATAAACATAAAGCTTACAATTAAGGATGACCATCCTGTAACGGTTTCTTTTAAAACATAATGGGCAAATAATGTGTATATGATAATCATAAAAGAGAGAAATGATATTATAAACCCTAACCTGCTTACTAATGCTAAAGGTTTATCGGAAAAACCAGTGACAGCATCAATGGCTAACCGTAACATTTTACTATATGAATATGCAGATTTACCATTTTTACGACTATCCCGATCAAACAACACATAAGTTTGCTTAAGTCCTATCCAGGCAATCTGCCCTCTCAAAAACTTATTTTGCTCTGGCATTTTATTTAAAACGTTCACTATTTTTCTATCTAAAAGCCTATAATCGCCTGTGTCTAATGGAATTTCAATTTGCGCTATTTTCTTCAAAATCCTATAAAATAACTTTGAGGTTACTTTTTTCAATATTGATTCGCCATCTCTAAATTGTCTTTTGGCGTAAACCACATCAAACCCGTTTTGATATTTTTCATAAAGTTTTGGGATAAGTTCTGGGGGGTCTTGCAAATCTCCATCAATTATTACAACACATTTCCCTTTGCAAAATTCTAATCCAGCCGATACTGCTATTTGATGACCAAAATTTCTACTAAAGTTAATATAGAATACATTTTTATCACTTTCTGAAAGCTTGAGTAATTCGATAAAAGAATTATCTGAACTTCCATCATTAACAAAGATAAATTCGTATTTTTCAGTAAAGTTTGTTACAGATAAAATTAAACGGTTATAAAGTTCAAAAATATTACCTTGCTCATTATAAATAGGAATTACAACAGAAATATCTTTCTTTTCTTCCATTATTAATTTTATTATTTAGTTAGCAAATTTAGTAGCTATACAGTGTATTATTGTTACTTTTTATTAGTTCTATACATATTAAAATAAGAATTGCTCCATATTATTTCGTATTCATTTCTTTCAAGAAATGAGTTCATTACTGTCGTCCTTTTTTTATTATACAAAAAACTTTCTTCTTTAGTTTCATCCATGTAGTCATTCATTGGTCTGGAAAATTCACCAATGGTTTCAAATTTTTGTAGAACTACTATTGGCAATACAGGGATTTCAGTTTCAGCTTTTTTTATCTTTTGCTCAAATGAATAACCATCATAAATCCAAATCCATGGATTATACATATAAGGTTTCGTTTTTGTTAAAAAATGTATCAAGGGTATTTTATCATAAGCTAATAAATAATCATTTGGCTTAACATGTTTTTCAAGATTAATCAATAAGTCATTAATAATTTCCGCCCTTCTTTCTGTTGTAAAAACACCTTTAGCTAATTCACTTTCAATAATGTGTGTTTTTTCTAAACGGCTACCAACATCAAAATAAGCTTGCCTTGAAACATTTAATGCTTTAGCCGAAAAAAATGCGATAGAAATAAACAGAATAAAAATTTTAAAACTTTTTTCTAATAAAATTATATTTTTATCTAAACCATTATACTTCCAATTAATACTCATCTCTTTTAAATTCGAAAAAAAGTGAAAGAAAAACGGCACAGACAACCAAATACACATATAACCACTACTTCTTATAGCTATCCCGCTACCCATCGGTAAAAAAGTTAGCATTAAAACGCCTAAAAAGGCTAAGGTCTTAATCTTTGCACTATGTTTTGTAAAAAGTACAAATAAAGTTCCTACATAAGCCATGGTATATACCGTAAAAACATCCTCTTCTTTAAACCATAAAAAAGCATAAAAGAAACATACAAAAAGGAGTATATTTCTAAGCCATAATATGTTTTTCAGACTATTATAAATAGCGAAAAATGAAATTATAATTATTGAAAACTGACCAACTATACCGATTAGATGCTTATAATTAAGAAGATATGTTTTTAACAATCCACTAATATTATGTGTACTATCTTCCTTCGCACCTAAATCGAACAGGCTTAAAATAGCATTTTGCATTATATTAAACTGATCTAAAATTAATAACAATGAAACTATAATCACAAACCCTATCAGTATACCCAGAGCATATTGTATCATTGGCTTAATAGCTTTTTTAAGTAATCCTTCATTAATAAAATAGTAAAAAGGAATTGCCAAAATAAATATGAACAATGTAATATTTGGTATTCTAGTAAATACGTTTATTCCCAAAATACATCCAGAAATAACTATAGAAAGCCCATGATTTTCAATAAGTCCTTTTAATAAGAAAAAAACACTCAAAACGGCCAGTAAAGCCGTTAAATGATTATGATAATAAATCAAAAAACCAAAATCGTTGACAAAAAGAGCAACAAGTAAACCTAAAACAGCAATTCGTTTAGGTAAAAATTGTTTAAAAATGTGATAGCCTGAAATAAAAATTAAGGTGTTAATAATTACTGTGAAAAATTTAAACCATATAATACCTCCATCAGGGTACAGCTCATACCAAACACCTCCGATTACTCCTGAAAACCAATACACAAAGTTATATTCTACACATGAAGGATTGTTATAAATTTGCTGATAAAAAGTAAGTACAAAACCATCATCACATACATCAACTCCTTGAAAACCTAATATTAATTGTACTAAAATCACAATGAATAAAACTAAGTGAAATTCATTTTTAATGGTTTTATTAAAGTCAATCATATACATTTTGAGTAGATGCTAAAGATATAAAATAAGATTATTTAATAAGTGCAAAATAATGTAATTTTACATTTACAACTTTTATTGTTAAGCAGCATGGCTAAAAAATTTGACCCAAGAACTTTTCTCGAAAAGTCTATTATCTATAATACTTATCAATACATTGTAGGAGGTGTTAGAGCTAGACGTTTATTTATAGAAAATGATGTATCCGTAAAAGCTAATCAAAAAATTTTAGACATAGGCTGCGGTCCTGGATATCTTATAGATTTTCTTCCAGAAGTTGACTATACAGGTATAGATATTGATTCAAATTATATTAAAACCGCTAAGGAAAGATACAAAGACAAAACTTTTTACTGTACATCCATTGAAAAATTTAATCTTGAAGCTCCACATACATTTGATATAGTCATTACTGCTGGAGTAATACATCATTTAGATGATGTGCAAGCTTCAACTTTATTTGAACTTGCTAAAAAGGCTTTAAAACCTAATGGTAGATTAGTGACTCTAGATGGTTGCTTTCTTGACAAGCAAAATCTTATTTCCAAAACTTTATTAAAATATGACAGAGGGAAGTTCGTTAGACATGAAGATGAATATTTCTATTTGGCTTCTAAACACTTTAATAATGTATCTGCGAAAATAGAAGATAAATATTTTCATATACCATATAGCTTAATCATTATGAATTGTAAAAATTAACAACAAAAAGTTGAAAAAAAGTTTCGAAAAACAATACCATTTATTTGAAAAAAACCACTTCTGGTTTAAGGCTAGAAGAAAGTATATATTACAATTATTAAATACTTACTCCAAGAACTCTAGTATTTTAGATATAGGATGTTCCTCTGGAATATTACTTAATGAGTTAATTAATATTGGATTTGATTCTAGCAATTTATTTGGAATTGATATTAGTCCTAAAGCTATTAAGAATTGTAAAAAGAATGGTATTGAAAATGCATACGTTATGGATGCTCAAAACATCTTATTAAACAAAAAATTTGATATTATTATAGCTTCCGATTGTCTTGAACATATTAAAAATGACGAAGAAGCAATAAAAAATTGGTTTAATCTTTTAAAACCCAATGGCTTTTTATATGTTTTTGTTCCAGCCTATAACATGTTATGGAGTAATCATGATGTAGCTAATATGCATTATAGACGATATACAAAAAATGAATTAACAAAAAAATTGTATGGTGCTCCTTTTAAAGTTGTTAAATCGGGTTACTGGAATTTTTTACTCTTTATCCCTGTACTGATAATACGAATTTTTAGTAAAATTAAGATCCTAAAAAGTAAGGAAGTAAATGGCAACTTATACAAACCAGGATTACTTAATAATATTCTATTTAATTTGATTAATTTAGAAAACAAAGTGTTAAAACATATAAGTTTCCCTTTTGGAATTAGCACATATTGTGTTGTACAAAAATCAGCTTCAAAAAAAGATTAATCTTTTAACTCTTTTCACTATTTACCACCCCAAAAAGCGAACTCCCAAATATCAACAAAATAATACCATAATACATAACATAACTTACAAAATGTGCCACTACTGCACCTTTAACGCCATCAAATAAATTTATAAAGTAAATACTTGTTATATATAACATTATTATTAAAAAAGCTTCAGTTAAAATATAATGCCAAAACATTTTTTTTGCTAAAAACTGGTAAGCAATAACAATAGACAAAATCTTAACAAAATCCCCCAACAGTTGCCATAAAAACAAATCTTCAACAGGTTCAAATTCGCTAGAAAAAATTACAGATACAATAATCGGTTTCATTAAATATATAATAAACAAACCAAAGGCTAAAATAGGGATAACAGTTTTGTAAAAACTAAACACCTCTTTTTTAAACTCTTTAGCATCATCAATCTCCGAAAATCTAGGTAATATATATAATGCAATTAATGAACTAACTAACATTAAATAATACTTGGATATTCTTGTCATGGCCTCCCAAAAACCTGCATCTTTGTAACCTATATTTTCTATAATATAAGACCTGATGGCAATAGCAACAAACGGTAGGAAAACTGCTGTAAAAAGAGCCATTAATGAGTAAGAACTCATCTTTCTTAAGAGGCTGAAATCAACACTATTAACACGTATAAGTGATACCAAGCTACGTCTGTTTATAATACCAACTAATGTGATTAAAAATATTAAAGCCTCTGCGATTACTACAGACACTAAAGCACCATCAAGTTTGTTCTGGTAAATTAAAAGTAAAGCAATAGAGACACTTAATATTTGCCCTATTATATTAATTATAATGAGTATTTTATACTTAGAAAAACCATTCATTATAGAAAATGAAAACATATTCAAAGCATAAAAAGGAAGTACTATGGCAAATATTTGAATAACATAGGTATAGTCATTATAAACAGGAAAAATGAGATTGTTTATTAATCCCGCATTAAAATAGCATAAAAATGATACTAATATAGTTGATACGAAAGCCGCATAAAATATTGTAGATATTGTTTTTCCAAGCTCAACGACATTCTCTTTAAATTGAGAAATATACTTAACGGCTCCTTTATAAAAACCAAGTATTGCAACTGTTTGAAAAGAACTTACAAAATTCTGTAAATTTCCAATCAACGCTAATCCTACAGGGCCGATAAAAACGGCTATAGCTTTAGAGGTTAAAATTCCTGCTATTATCCGTGTTAATACTGAAGCTGTTTGTAACGAAGTAACTTTAACTAAAACCTTGCTATTTATATAATCAATAAATTTTTTCAATTAAGTTCGATTTTTTCACTAAATAAAATTACTTTAAATTGAATACATGACTTGTAAACGCTTAAAAAAACATAATATTCTTTTATGTTTTCAAAAAGGATCAAATATACAAAATCATTTAACTTTTCTGTCTTAGCTATCTAAAATTGTAAGAAACAATCTACTACCTCGCATCAAATAAGCTTAAAGTTTTTTCTTTCCCAGCAAATAATACAAATTAATACAAAATATAGCTGTGTTGGTTATTATAATTGGTATTGAAATCGGATTTAACAAAATGCCATAAAACACGAATAGTAAACATCCAAAGGAGTTTACTATTCGTAGTTTACTAACCGATTTCATTAAGAATGAAATTAAGACAGTTGCCATAGCAGCATATCCAACCCATTCAATGCCTGAAATTCCAAAGAATTCCATCTTATATCGTTTTATTTCGTTTGCGTTCTACTTCTGTTAAATAGATTTTACGTAAACGTAAATGATTTGGAGTTACCTCAACGTATTCATCTTTTTGAATATATTCTAAAGCTTCTTCTAAGGAAAACTTAATTGCAGGAACAATTTTAGCTTTATCATCTGCTCCAGAAGAACGTACATTGCTAAGTTTTTTAGTTTTTGTCACATTTACCGTCATATCATCACCTCGAGAGTTTTCTCCAATAACTTGTCCTTCGTAAATATCTTCTCCTGGATCGACAAAAAACTTACCTCTATCTTGTAATTTATCAATTGAATAAGGAATAGCCTGCCCTTTTTCCATAGATACCAGAGATCCATTTTGACGCTCTGGAATACCTCCTTTTAATGGTTGATATTCTTTAAAGCGATGCGCCATAATGGCTTCACCAGCAGTAGCTGTTAATAATTGATTACGTAAGCCTATTATCCCCCTAGATGGCACTATAAATTCGCAAACCATACGGTCTCCTTTTGCTTCCATACTAAGCATCTCCCCTTTTCTTAAGGTAACCATCTCGATAGCTTTACCCGAAACTTCTTCTGGTAAATCAATGGTCATTTCTTCTACAGGTTCACATTTTACGCCATCAATCTCTTTAATGATAACTTGTGGCTGACCAATCTGCAATTCATACCCTTCACGACGCATCGTTTCTATTAAAACAGATAAGTGTAGTACACCACGCCCAAATACCATAAATTTATCGGCACTATCAGTTTCTTCAACTCGTAATGCCAAATTCTTTTCAAGCTCTTTTGTTAAACGTTCTTTTATATGGCGAGAGGTTACAAACTTTCCATCTTTACCAAAGAAAGGAGAATCGTTAATGGTAAATAACATACTCATTGTTGGTTCATCAATTGCAATGGTTTTTAAACCTTCTGGTGTTTCCCAGTCTGCAACTGTATCTCCAATCTCAAAACCTTCTAATCCGACAATAGCACAAATATCGCCAGCTTGTACTTCTTCTACCTTTTTACGTCCTAAACCTTCAAAAACATGTAATTCTTTAATTTTAGATTTAACAATGCTTCTATCACGCTTAACCAAAGATATATTTTGTCCTGCTTTTAATTCTCCACGAGTTAAACGACCTATAGCTATCCTTCCTGTAAAAGAAGAAAAATCTAAAGATGTAATTAACATCTGTGTTGTACCGTCTTGAATTTTTGGCTCAGGAATATGACTTATAACCATATCTAACAATGGTTCTATATTTTCTGTTTCTTTTTGCCAATCATCACTCATCCAATTATTCTTTGCAGAACCATATACTGTAGGAAAATCTAATTGCCATTCTTCTGCACCTAGTTCAAACATTAAATCAAAAACTTTTTCATGTACTTCATCTGGCGTACAGTTTTCTTTATCAACTTTATTGACAACCACACAAGGTTTCAATCCTAAATCAATCGCTTTTTGTAATACAAAACGTGTTTGTGGCATAGGTCCTTCAAAAGCATCTACTAATAGTAAAACACCATCAGCCATATTTAATACACGTTCAACTTCGCCTCCAAAATCGGCGTGACCAGGTGTATCAATAATATTAATCTTTGTGTCTTTATAAATTACAGAAACGTTTTTAGAAGTAATGGTAATACCTCTTTCACGCTCTAAATCATTATTATCAAGAATTAAATCGCCTGTATTTTCGTTTTCACGGAACAACTGACAGTGATACATAATTTTATCAACCAAAGTAGTTTTACCATGATCTACGTGAGCAATAATTGCAATGTTTTTAATCTTAGCCATAATAGTGCCTTATTTTAAGCGTGCAAATGTAACTATAAATAACATATAAATTGTGTAATAATATTTTTTTGGATATTCCTTCTTTGTAAAATACAAAAAAAAGAGCACTATTTATCATATCTTTCTAGTTTTTAATCCGTTAAAACCTAGAAATAACAAAGCCTTAAAAGATAATACAAGTACTTCAAAATGTTTTTAATTCAATTTAAAAGATTCATTTGTTAATTCATCATTAATAGTATATTTGCATCATAATTTTGTTGAAACAAAAGCTTTTATGACGCTTACAGATATTCCAAAAATAAAACATACAAATTCTAACAATTTTTTCTTGCTCTGTGGTCCGTGTGCTATAGAAGGAGAAGATATGGCACTTCGCATTGCCGAAAAAGTAGTTACAATTACTAACAAACTAGAAATCCCTTATGTTTTCAAAGGGAGCTTTAAAAAAGCAAATCGTAGTAGAATTGACAGTTTTACAGGAATTGGTGATGAAAAAGCTTTAAAAATTCTAAAGAAAGTTTCAGATACTTTTGATGTACCTACGGTCACCGATATTCATGAAATTTCTGATGCTAAATTAGCTGCACAGTATGTTGATGTATTACAAATTCCTGCATTTTTAGTTCGTCAAACAGATTTGGTAGTTACCGCTGCAAAAACTGGTAAGGTAGTTAACTTAAAAAAAGGACAGTTTATGAGTCCAGAAGCCATGAAACATGCTGTACAAAAAGTTAAAGATGCTGGTAGTGATAAAGCTTGGATAACTGATAGAGGCACCATGTTTGGCTATCAGGATATGATAGTAGATTTTCGTGGTATTCCAACAATGCGCCAATATGCTCCTACTGTTTTAGATGTCACACATTCTTTACAACAACCTAACCAAACTGCAGGAGTAACAGGAGGTAGACCAGACATGATTGAAACTATAGCTAGGGCTGGTATTGTTAATAATGTAGATGGTATATTTATTGAAACTCATTTCGATCCTGCAAATGCAAAAAGCGATGGCGCCAATATGTTACACTTAGATAATTTAGAAAAGTTACTCACAAATTTAGTTGCTATTAGAAAAACGATCCAGTCTCTCTAGATTTTATACAATCAAAAAAAAATTCAAAACCTTTTAAGGAATAGGTATTTATTTCGTCAAAAGGCTCTTATTTACAATCAAATCAAAAAACATAAATGACTATTACACCAATTAAACTTATAGTAGCTAATATTATAAGTTCTTTCTCTCGGAAAAATTTCACTCAAAAAAATATTATAAAAACTGTTCTACCTCTCTAGTTTTTACAATCAATCAGAAAAAATAAAAAACCTTATTGGAGAATAGATATTTATTCTGCCAAAAGGCTATTTACAATCAATCAAAAAGCATTAATGACTATTAAACCCATTAAGCTTATAGTAATTTTTATTATAAGTACTTTATCTCAGAACAGTTTCGCTCAAAAAAATAATATTGACAACACTCAAAAATATACAGCATCCAATAAAGGCAAATTTTTTATTAGTTGGGGTGGTAATAGAGAGTCTTTTTCAAAATCGGATATCAGATTTAAAGGTGACGATTATGACTTTACCATAAAGGATGTTTCTGCCCAAGATAAACCCAAAGGTTGGCATATAGACTATATTAACCCAACAAGAATTACAATTCCGCAAACCAATGTAAAAGTTGGTTATTTTATCTCTGACAAATACATTGTTTCACTTGGTGTTGACCATATGAAGTATGTTATGAAAAACAATAGAATTAAAACTATTGACGGATATATTAATTTACCGGACTCTGAAGCAGGAAGTCTATACAATGGAAATTATGAAAATGAAGCGTTTTTTGTGTCGGAAGATTTCTTATTGTTTGAGCACACCAATGGTTTAAACTATGTTTATGCAGAGTTTTCGAGATTTGATGATATTTCTTCTATATTCAATATTCAAAATACTGATAAGTTTCAGCTAAACATTACAGAAGGCATTGGAACAGGTGTCTTATATCCAAAAACAAATACAACAATACTTCAAAAAGATAGGTATGATGAATTTCATATATCCGGTTATGGTCTATCACTTAACGCAGGATTAAATTTTACCTTTTTTAAGCACTTTTTCATGGAATTAGATTTAAGAGGTGGCTACATTAACATGCCTGATATTAGAACGACTAGTAATACCGCAGAAAGTGCATCTCAACACTTCTATTATTTACAACGTGTTATTTCTTTTGGTGGCATTTTTAGAATTTAAATACGGTTAAATAAACCAAGCCTTTTTACTTTTGCTTAATGAGTTTGAAGCTTCATGCAGCAACTCAAC
This sequence comes from Flavivirga rizhaonensis, assembly GCF_004791695.1. Lineage (GTDB taxonomy): Bacteria > Bacteroidota > Bacteroidia > Flavobacteriales > Flavobacteriaceae > Flavivirga > Flavivirga rizhaonensis. The sequence goes on from NZ_SRSO01000012.1 coordinate 68,176, forward strand.
AAAATTTTCATGATCTAAATCTTCTATGGTTCTTAACTGAATAGATCGCACTTGTTTGCGTTTATTATCGTTCTTTAAAACAGGAAATTGCTTTTCTAATAGAATACCTTGTACAAAAGCAACGTCCACATAATTTTTGCCTTTTAAAATGTTTAAATAGATCATAGGTTTTTTCCCAATATTATAGAACGGTATTCTATAACTATACTTCTCCTCTACTTCTGGAAGTGTATTTAGTATAACGCTTCTAACGTATAACATTATGGATTGATATGGTTCCTTTTGATTAAAAAAATACTCGTCTACAGGTTTCAATATTCTAATAGATTTAAATTACAAATTCAAACTTAACAAAATTTTATGATGCTTGATTGAAAATATTTTATTTACTTTGTATTTCAAAGTACTTTTATATGGAATCAAAAGATTATTTAAAAGACATAAGCGAAATAAAGGATTTAATGAATAAATCTTCTCGTTTTATCTCTCTTAGTGGGTTATCAGGAATATTAGCAGGAATTTATGCTCTTATTGGAGCTGCTGTTGCCTATTGGTTGGTTGTAGAATATAGTGAAGGCATATTAATATTAGATGGCAAAATATTTAAATTAGTGATGTTAGACTTATTCTTAATTGCATTTTTAAGTGTCGTTACTGGAATCATCTTGACCACAAGAAAAGCAAAAAAGAATGGCGCTACAATGTGGGATACTTCATCGCGTCGTTTAGTACTAAATTTTTTAATTCCATTAATAGCTGGTGGTATTTATATATTAATCATACTAAATCAACAAAAATATGGGCAAACTGGTGCTTTAATGCTTTTATTTTATGGGCTAGCTTTAGTAAATGCTTCTAAATATAGTATTGGAGATATTCGCTATTTAGGTTTTATACAAATTATATTAGGCTTAATTTGCGCTTGGTTACCGGGATATGGATTTTGGCTTTGGGTTCTAGGTTTTGGGGTTATGCATATTATTTACGGTACATGGATGCATTTTAAGTATGATAGCAAATGAAACATATTTTAGCAATAGTATCGCCTTTTTACTTTTATATTCTTGTTGTACTGATAATGGTAAATTTTTAATAAAAAATAATAGTGATTTTGATATTGAATCACTTTCAATAATACCAGACTCAAAAACACAATATTTTAAAATAAAAAAAGGCGACCATATTTATATAAACACGTGTATGAATGAAGTTAAATCTGATGGTGGCTATAGTATAACCTATAAAAATATAAGTTCAGGGAAAACAATAAGTAATAGTTTTGGATATTACACAAATGGAAGTCAAATAGAAAAGAGAATTTTAATATTAATAAGTAATGATGGAATAAGCTATGACAGTAAGTTTTATCTTGATTATAAAAATCAATAAAGATTCCTGCCTTCGCAGGAAATAAGATGAGTATAATAACCAACATAAATAAAGTATTTGACCATAGAATTAGATTAGGTATTATGTCTATTCTAATGGTAAATGAATATGCAGATTTTAATATGTTGAAAGAATTGCTCGGTGCTACTGATGGTAATTTAGCTAGCCATACAAAAGCTCTTGAAAAAGCTGAATATATTAAAGTTGAAAAACAATTTATTGGCAGAAAACCTAACACACGCTATAGCACTACTAAATTAGGGCAAGCTGAATTTAAAAAACACATTAATGCACTTGAAAAATTAATTAACAAAAAATAAATATTTTTTTAATCTTTTACTTTGAATTTCAAAGTACTTTAAATAAACATCATCATGGAAAACACAAACAAACAACAGAACAAATTTGGGCATTGGATTAAGACTTCAATCACAGCAAGAATGCTTATGGTAGGTTTTTTAACATTAGTTTTATTAATTCCTCTAGTTTTTATTGAAGACCTAATTAGAGAACGATCATCTAGGCAAACAGAAGTAATTAATGAAATTAATCAGCAATGGGGTAACGAAGTTCTTATTTATGGTCCTATATTAAAAGTACCTTATAAAATCTATAAAGAAAAAACGGTAACTGATAAAAAGACAAAAAAAGTATATACAGAAAATATAGAAGAAATTCGCTATGCTTATTTCTTCCCTGAAAGCCTTAATATCAATTCAAGCGTAAATCCCGAAGAAAAAAAACGAGGTATTTATACTACTGCTGTTTATAATAGTAAAATGTCTATAACTGGATCATTTATTAAACCTAATTTTAGCGATATTGAAATTAATGATAAGGATATTCTTTGGAACAAATCAAAAATTATCATTCAATCTTCTAATGTAAAAGGTGTCAATGAAGCTAATTTAAAATTAAATCAAACTGACTACGAACTCTCTTCTAAATACAACGATAAAAAAAACTACAATTACAATGAAGTGCCGCTACACACTCTTGAAACCAAAAATATTAATAGGGAACAATTACTTTTCCAAAAACCACTAACCTTCAATATAAAATTTAATATAAAAGGTAGTGAACAAATACGGTTTATACCTACTGGAAAGCAAACTGAAGCTCAGATTACTTCAAACTGGAAAACTGCAAACTTTTTTGGAGAGTTTTTACCTTATAATGATGACAAAATTAACGATGAAGGGTTTAATGCAAAATGGAAAATTCTTGACCTAAACAGACCATTTTCTCAAGAACATTTTTATGGTATTCCCGATTTAAAAGAGTTTGTTTTTGGAGTAAACTTTATGATACCTATTGATGAATACCAAAAAAGTGAAAGGTCTGCAAAATATGGATTCCTTGTTATTGGCCTAACATTCCTAATTTTCTTTTTAATTCAAACTTTAAGCAAAATAGATATTCATCCGTTTCAATATTTAATGATTGGGTTAGCACTTACCATGTTTTATACACTCCTAGTTTCTATTTCAGAACATAGCAACTTTTTAAAAGCATATTTAATAGCAGGTATTTCTGTAATAACTCTTATAACCTTGTATTCAAAATCTATATTAAAAACATTAAAATTCCCATTCTTTATAGGACTTTCGTTAACAGCTCTATATACTTTCATTTATGTTATTATACAATTAGAAAACTATGCGCTTCTGGTAGGTAGTATTGGTCTTTTCTTAATATTAGCTATAGTCATGTTTGTATCTAGAAAAATAGATTGGAATAACGGTTAATTTATTAGTTGGTGATGTGTTTAGTGTTTCCTCGTCTATAAAATTATTACAGGCGAGGTCACGCTTTACATTATATCTTTTTCGTGTTGAACTATTTCAGCATCTCAAAAGGATGTCTTTTCAATCACTAACGCAAAAAAGCATTATGAATAATTTAATAACAACCAGTAAATCAATAGCCATTCTAAGCTTTGTTATTGGTACTATACTATTTGCACTTCAATTGTATCTTAACGGTAATAATTTCTACATATTAACTAAAACTTATGACACTGAAATTCAACAAAAAGTATTTAATAATTGCATTAATCATATTCACAATTGAAGTCTTAATAGCTATCTATTTAAAATACGGTTTTATACGCCATACTTTTGGTGATTATTTAGTTGTTATACTACTTTACTGCTTTATTAAAAGTTTCTTCAAAGCCGCACCAATTATAGTCGCTATTCCTGTTTTAATATTCTCATACATAATAGAGCTATTACAGTTAATAAACATTTTAGATATGTTGAATTTAAATAACAACCATTTATTAAAGCTTATTCTTGGTAGCACATTTCATGTTTCTGACTTAGTCGCTTATACTCTAGGAATTATTACGGTTTTAATTATTGAATATAGTATAACCAAATTCAGTCTTAAAAAAACAAATAACCTATGAACACTATAAAAACACTTCTATTCAACCGATTTAAAATCTTTTCTTTATTAAGTATTTCTATAATGTTAAGCATTGTATTACTAATGGTTAGAATGAAATTAACACATTCTTTTTTCTACTTATTTTTAGTCTGGAATCTGTTTTTAGCAGTCATTCCTTTTTCCATCACAACTTATTTAGTAACCGTCTCAAAACGTAATAAAGTGGGTTTTGTTATTTGGTTTAGTATATGGTTAACCTTTTTACCTAACGCTCCTTATATTATTACAGATTTACTGCATTTAAAAATTAGTTCAAATCATTTATTGTGGTTAGATGTACTTGTTGTTAGCTCTTTTGCTTTAAATGGTTTATTACTATTTTCATTGTCTCTGGTGGATATGGAAACACTATTAAATAAATATTTGAAAAAGAAAAAAACAAACCTTTTAATGATACTTATTCTTTTCCTTAGTGGATTTGGTGTTTATTTAGGGCGTTTTTTACGCTATAACTCTTGGGAAATTCTCCAGCACCCTTTAGATTTACTTAGTGATATTTTCAATATCATCGTAAGTCCAAATCAACATTTAGAAGCTTGGCTGTTCACCTTTTTGTTTGGAGTTTTTTTAAGTATTGGCTTTTGGATATTTAAAGTATTACACAAGCCTTAAACAAACAAACTACTCCGCACGATTCTTTTCTTGAATATTCCTAACAATTCTTGTTGCCATATTTCTTGAAATAAAACGTGGTATTGTAGATAGTAACTTATTAAAAGCTCCAGGAATAGCCACTGTTTTTCCTTTTTTCATAGCATTATAACCATACAATGCAACATCAGTCGCACAAGCCATGTTAAAGCTAATTTTGTTTTCAGAACAATCGCTAGAAACAGTTTCTTGAAATAGTGTTTTAGTTGGTCCTGGGCACAATGCCGTAACAGTAACTCCTGTCCCTTTTAACTCGTTAGCTATAGCTTCTGAAAAAGATAAAATATAAGATTTTGATGCATAGTACATAGACATTAATGGCCCTGGTTGAAATGCAGCTAAAGATGAGATGTTTAAAATCTTACCAGATTTTCTAGAAATCATTTCTGGTAAAATCAATTTTGTCAAATGCGTAGTCGTTAAAACATGAAGGTGGAGCATATCAGACTCGCGTTTCCAATCTGTATTTGCAAATGTACCGAACAACCCAAAACCTGCATTATTTACCAATACATCTATTGTTCCCAAATGTTTAACTTCATCATAAATATCTTGGGCAGCTCCTGGCTTACTCAAGTCTTTTACCAATAAATTGACTTCGTTTTTAAACTCTTTATTAAAAAGCTTCTTAACCTCTTTAAGCTTAGACTCGTCAATATCAACTAAAACAAGATCATAGTCATCTTTTATTAGTAATAACGCTAATTCATATCCTAAGCCCGAAGCCGCTCCTGTTACTAATGCTATTTTAGTCATCATATCTTTTTCGAGGTTCAAAATTACTCTTTACCATTTACAAAATCTTGTAAGTATGAGAACCGTTCTGTTAGTTTTCCGTTTTTTGTTATTCTAGCTCGTTCTAAGACACCGTTTACATCATTGTTAAAAAACGCAGGAATAACGTGTTGGAGAAATTGTTCTCCAAAGCCTTCGCTGGCGTCTTTTGGAAGTTCACATGGCAAATTATCGACCGCCATCACTGTTATTGCTCCTTTTGCATTAAAAGCAACTTCACTTTCAGATTGTGGATCATAACCATAAAATGGTTCTGCTATGGTTGATGCTCTTAATGTAGAAGCTACAGGACCATCTACATCACAACTAATGTCTGCTACTAAGTTTATATTAAAGTCTGGGGATTTAGCATCTTCCCTTGTGAATAAATAAGGCGCTCCCGTACCATAAAAATGTCCTGCTATAAAAAAATCGGTTTCTTTTGCATAGGGCATAAAGTTACTTTCATAACCTGTCGCATCTTTATAAAACTCACCCGTATTTCCAACTTTACCATCTTTACGTTTACTATACTCCATAACGTCCACTAAACAGTAAACAGGCTCAGTGAATTTAGATGTTAAATATAAAGCATCACTAACTTGTTTTATTTTCAAATGGTCTAGAATTTCTTTAGCACCTCGCGCCACCTTTCCTGTACCAGAAAGTAATATTTTAATACTGGGTAGTTTAATTTTATCTAACGCTGCTTTAACGGCATTTAAATCTTCAAGACTTTCTACTTTTGGCAAATTAAATAATCCATCTCGTAATCCTAATGCTCGAAAACCATTGTAAGCACCAACTAACCCTGCATAATAGCCAAAACCGATTAAACGAAACCCATTACTACCTATTATAGTTTCGTGATCATACAATTCTATATTTTTCTCCAAAATGGCCTTTAATAGCTTTCTATTATAAGGTTGTTTTTTTATAGTATGAGAAAAGAAAAAGTATTTTTTATTTGGTATTAAATTTTCAATTGGTACTTCTTTTACACCAATCATCACATCACAATCATCTATATGGTTTGTAACTTCAAACCCTTCCTCTTTATATTGTTCATCTGAAAATACACGACCATCACTAGATTCTACTTTAAAAGTTGCCTCCGTAAATTCTTTTTGTGCTTCAGCTAACTTTAATGGCGCAAATACCACACGCCTGTCTGGTGGATTTTTGCGTTCTTTTATAATAGCAAACTGAATGCTCATTGGGTTAATTGGTTTAGTTAGTAAACTGTTCCTTAAGCACTAACAACTATTACCGATAGCAGCTAATTAAATGTATGGAACAATTTTTGCACGAAAATAAGAGGATTTGTATGGTTATACAAACTTTTTGATATCTTTGCTGTACGCGTTAAGGATTGAGGCATTAGTTAAAGCTCTTTTTTATTTTCTTAAAGAAAAGCGACTGCCACAAACCTGACTTACTTTTGCAGTTAAAAGCAAAAGTGATTAAGGCCCACTTTTCGATACTTTTTTCTTTTATCTCGGCTATGCTCAATTTAACAGAAAAATATCTAGAAGTAATACAAATTAATTAAGGGGTCGACTGGTTTTGACAGCGAGATTAATTGAACGGTAAGCACGTCGTGTAATGACATTGAAACACGTTAAAGGCTAGATCAAATTTTAAACGGCGAGAATAACTACGCTTTAGCTGCATAATCCGAATTATAGTAGGATTAGCCTAGGTACACAAGGTGTACAAGCTTTATGTCTCCGGAAAGCCTTTGTTAACGGCGTTCCATTTTGAGGCATCGTAAATGTTAACATAGATTGGGTAGTGCTTTGATGCCCTTTTGAAACTAAAAAAGATAAGTTATAAGTGGGTTGTCTTTAACCAGCTTATAATCGAAAACCCAAGAAAAGAATAAACGTGTAGAAAGCTCTTTGATTACTTGTTTGGACGAGAGTTCGATTCTCTCCGACTCCACTTACTGAGTATCAAAACGCATCAAAAAAAACCCTGTAAATTTATGATTTACAGGGTTTTGATTTTTATATAACATCGTTTGATATCGTATAAAACTATCTCAATCGAGACCAATTAGGTAACCCTTTTAAATTTTAGAAACAGGTATCTCTAAGCATAATATTTTACTGATTATCAATATTTTGTAATATTTAAGCTTTAAATTATTAGTTAACGTGAATCTTGTTTAAGCCGCCCATAAACAAGATTCACGTTAAATTAATATCTTGTAAAAGCATTCCATATACAGGTGATACTTGACATTCTTTTTGGTAATCGTCTTATAACAAACTTGCCATTGCCTAAGTTTTCCAAAATACTACTGGTAAGAATCTTGGCATCTAATGATTTTTCATTTTCCCTCTCACCCTTTCTTAATATTTCATTAAACGTGGCTTTAGAAAAAGAATCATAATCTCTAAAACTTTTTTATACGCCACAATCTGCGAAATCAAAGCATCTCTAGTATGAACTAAAATTCCTGTAAATAAGGCTTATAGAAACAATGCCCTACAAGCCTTATACAAACTAAATTAAACTAACTTCAATTAACGACTCTTAATACCCAGGGTTTTGCTCCAGATTTGGATTTGCCAAAATTTCTTTTTGTGGAATTGGGAAAGTATAAAAATAGTCTTCAAAAGTGGTTATTGCAGGATAATTGTTTCGCATTTTTTGAGTACCATCCCAAAAATTTTCCATTAATCCTTTCAACGTTCCATATCTTTTAGTATCAAAATATACATGACCACCGGCTTCCATAATTAATTCCCTAATTCTATCGTCTAAAATATCTTCCAATGTTAAAGAAGTATCAACGTGTAGCATACCTACACGATCGCGCACTGTATTGATATTCGCAACTGCGGCATCTATATCATTAAGTTGGAATTTAGCCTCCGCAAGCATTAATAATACATCAGAATATCTTAAATAGTGTAGGTTTTTTGGACTGTCATTCCCGCTTACGGCATAATCACTACCAACAATATATTTAACGGCATTATAATTTGTTCTTCTCCAGAAATTATCACCAAAAGGGATATAATATCCTGGTTTCGAGGCTCTGGTTTCAAACTTATCATGCACATATTTTGAACCAATATACATTACCGTATAATCAAATCTTGGATCTCTATTTTCAAATGGCATATTTGAATCAAAACCAGGGTCATCTGAGGTGAAATTATAAATATCGAAAACTGTATTATGTTCTTTACCATTTATTACGGTATTACCAAGATAATCGGTAACCAAATAATTAGTATTGGTACTTTCATACGTGCTTTGTACATCGTAACCATCAAGTGTCTGGAATTTATCAACTAACAATGGCGTTGGTTGGTTCTTGAACCATGCAGAATTTGAGATACCACCGGATCCAATGGGACTAATCGCCTGATTATAAATGCTTCCTAATCCTACACCTGACTGATATTGTATTTCAAAAATAGACTCAATAGAATTATCATGTTCCGGCCAGAAATTATCATTAAAATTGGACAATAAGTCATAGTCGTTAGAGGCAACTACTTTTTCCAGTTCCGTAGCTGCTTCACTCCACTTACCTTGAAATAAATACGCTTTTCCAAGCATTGTTTGAGCAGCTCCTTTAGAAGCTTTTCCTAAAAGGGCAGTACCCCTATAATCTTGAACAGATGGAAGTAAGGCTTGCGCACTTATTAAATCCTCCTCTATTTGAGCATATACAACATCTACAGAAGACTTTGGTGTAAAAGCATCATCAAATTCCTGTGGTTCTAATATAAGTGGCACGCCACCTGTTGCCGTACCATCATAGGGTTTATTACCATATAAATTAATTAGATAAAAATATGAAAAACCTCTTAAAAATAGCGCTTCTCCTTTGACCCTGTCTTTAAAACTTTGCGATAAATCAAGATCAGGATTGTCAATATTTGCCAATATTAAATTTGCCCTTGAGATAATTTGATAATAGAATTTCCAAAAATCTTCTGTTGCGTTCCATAAAGCATCAACATTTAAATTACCAAAATCCCAATGTTCACTACCAACATTATTACCAAAAACAATATAGGGAGTAATGGCATCTAGCAGCATTGGACGGAATTGCAATTTGGGTAGAGGTGCATACATTGCATTTGATAACAATTCAAAATCCTCAGTGGATTTATAGAATGCTAATTCACTTATAGAGTCCTGAGGTTCTTTTTCAAGATAGTCTTCACAACTTATTGAAAGAAAAACCAACAAAATTATATATATTTTTTTCATTTTAATATGTTTTTATTGTTATTATTGTTTAAATTAGAATGAAAGATTCAAACCAACTGCATAAGTTCGACTTTGTGGATAGATAGCTCCTCCGTTAGACGAAAGATTAGCCGTTTCAGGATCAAATCCACGGTAATTAGTAAACGTATATAAATTGGTCGCATTAAAATAAAGACGCAAACTATTTATACCTAATTTATCTGAAAGGTTGCCTGGAAAGGTATATCCAAACTGCAAGTTTTTAATTCTTAAATAACTGGCGTCTTCCAGCCAAAGATCAGCTGCTATATCACTGTTAGTTGTTCCAGCGGCAGGGTATTTTCCGGCCTGGGCTACTGCAGAAAAATCATCATTAAGAATGGTTCTTCCATCCCATAGATCTTTCAAAATATTTTCAAACCCTCTTCCTCTCAAATCATTTGCAAAATTACCTCTCATATACGTCTGTTTATCTGCTTCTCCTTGGAAGAATATATTAAAATCAAATCCTTTCCAATTAAGACTGGCGTTAAAACCATAATAAAATTCAGGAATTGAATTTCCTAATATGGTCATATCTGCTGTAGTTATTTGACCATCCGGAACTCCTTTTATAACATTACCATTTTCGTCCGTACTGTTAATATCTGCAACACGAATATCGCCGGGTTGCACATTGTTTCGAGAAGGGTTATTAGCAATTTCTTCATTAGATTGCCAAATTCCAAGAGTTCTGAATCCAAAATAGGAGTTGATAGCTTCTCCTTGTTCTGTTCTATAAAAGTCAGATGTTATAGGTGGTTGCCCGCCCATGTCAGTTACCTTGTTTTTATTCTGTGATATGTTAAAGCCTAAACCATAAGATAATCCAGAAGCAGTAACGTCATCAAAGTTAACAGCCAATTCCCATCCCTTGTTTTCAACTACTCCAAGGTTAACAAACGGATATTCATTTCCCCGAGAAAATCCAGTTGATAAAGGAACAGGTAAACGCAATAACATATCGGTGGTTTTACGATTATATACATCAAATACAATATCTAATTTATTATCAAATAAGCCCATATCAACACCAATATTAGATGTTGATGTTTTCTCCCATTTTATATTGGTGTTCGAAAATCCTGCTAAATAAGCTATTGGAACAACAGATTGAGAGCTTCCAATAATAGTATTGTCCGTTACATTTAAAGTAGACACCCATTGAAATGGGGGTATTTGAGAATTACCTAATGTTCCATATCCTCCACGGATTTTAAGACTTCTGATCAATTCATTATCCTTAAGGAAATTTTCTTCAGAAAGTTTCCAACCAGCAGAAAAAGATGGGAACCAACCCCAACGGTTTTCCGATGCAAAAACATAAGAGCCATCTCGTCGAACATTGGCCTGAAATAGATATTTATTATCATAACTATAATTAATACGTGCAAACTGAGATGAAATGGCTGTTTCACCAGCTGTACCACCTACTCTCCAGTTTTCTTGAGCTACATTAAGAATTCGCAATTCATCATTGGGGAAATTCTCTCCTGAACCATTAAATCTCTTGGTATTAGTTTCTATAAGCTCAATACCAACTAAAGCATCAATAGAATGCAGTCCTATATTTTTTGAATAATTTAAGATACTGTTAAATTGCAACCTATAAAATGACTCATCATAATTAGCTAAACTTGCATTTGGAACCTGAATATTAGGAGATAATTTATCTACATCATCAACATGATAAAATTGTAATTTCCTTCTATAGTCCTGACGCCAACCATCAGAAATCATTCCGCTAAACGTAGATTTCCATTTAAAATCCTTCAAAAAACCTAATTCTGCAAATAAATCTATCTGAGTCCTGTTTGTAATATTTATATTATCTCGTGCATTTGCTGCAATTGCTGGAGTAAAATCGTTAAGATTTAAAGTATAAGCAGTTCCTGCTGGTTCTCCTGCGGAATTATATATGGGCATTACAGGAGGAATTCGTGATGCTCCAAGAAGTAGGTTTCCATATTCAGATGTTTGATTATTTTGGGATCTTACAAATGAAAAGTTTGCACCAACTTTAAATGAATCAGATATTTTAGAGTCAAGGTTTAATCGTGCATTAATTCTAGAGAAATTATTATCTCCATCCGTTTGCCCCAGGATGCCTTCTTGCTCAAAATACCCTAAAAGTAAAGAAAATGTTGATTTTTCACTTCCTCCCGAAATAGATAAGTCGTAAGATTGAACTGGGGAAGTATTAAATGAATAGTCCAACCAATCTGTGTTTGGAAGATTTTCAGGTGCTAAGTCTCCAACCCAGATAGGATTGGTGCCATTTCGGGCGGCCACAGCATTCTGATAGTCAACCCAGTCAAATTTATCTAAATATTCAACATTATTATTAGTAGCCTGCTGGACACCGTTTTCAACCTTAAGATTAACAACAATTTTTCCGGCTTTACCTCGTTTGGTTTTTATTAAGATAACCCCGTTTGCTGCTCTGTTACCATATATAGCCGCTGCTGATGCATCCTTAAGCACCGTAAGGGATTCTATTTCGTTAGCGTTTATAAGATTCATATTACCCGGAATTCCGTCCACTAATACCAAGGGAGAATTGTTCGAGTTAATAGAGCCAACTCCCCTAATTTTTATTGAGGAAGAGGCTCCTGGAGCTCCAGAAGATTGGGTAATCTGAACACCCGACATACGACCTTGTATCGCCTGACCAATGTTATTTGATGTAGTTTTTGTAATGTCTTCACTTCTTACGGTGGCTACAGACCCCGTCAAATCAGCTTTTTTCATGGTACCATAACCAACTATAACAACTTCATCTAACCCTGCAGCGTCTTCTAAAAGTGATATTGTTAGCTCTGTTCTATTTCCAACAGTAACTTCTTGAGCCTTGAAACCTAAAAAGGATATAACCAGTATTGATTTTTCACTAGCAACTTGTAATGAAAACTCTCCGTCAAAATCGGTTTGGGTACCATTATTAGTATTCTTTTCAATAATATTTGCTCCTGGTAGTGGTTGTCCATTTGAATCGGTTACTATGCCTGTTATATCTATAGAAACCTGTTTGTCTTTTACATCTTCGCTAAGTTTCCCTATGGGTTTTGCTAATTTGTTTCGCTTCAAAACAATTTGTTTCCCTATAATTTTATATTTAATATAGCCATTTGAAAAAAGCCTTTTAAGCACACTATGAATTTTCTCATTTTTTGCGTAAATATCTATTTTTGGACTTGACTCTAGCTCTTCCTTGCTATAAAAGAATTTTAACTCTGTCTTAGATTCAATTTCTTGAATAATATCAAAGACAGATACGTTTTCCATGTCTAAATTGATTTTTATATTTTGTCCATAGCCCGTTTTGGCTTGTAATTGAAACAAGGTTACGATAAAGAACAAAATAAAAAATCTCATTTTTAGTTTAGTTTTTGGACGGATATCACAGCATCCATGCAGTCCATTCATTAATTTTTTCATATATTTGAATTGGTTTTAGTTGACTCATTTAACTTAAATCTTTTAAATATTTCGGGAAGTGTTGACGCACTTTCCGTTTTTTGTTTTCATGTGTTTTTATTTCATAGATTATTGGTTTTTTTGGTTTGTTTTTATTTTGGTGAACTCAATTAATTTCATTGATACATGCAAATTTTAGAACTCAATTTTACTTTTTTCTACTATCGTTAACGTATTACCTTCTGTATAAAAGTCAAAAGGTGTGTGTGCTTGACAAATTTTCAAAATATCATACAAGGATTCTTTTTGAAAAGTTCCTGTATATTTTTTCTTGTTCAATTCCAAAAACTTATTATCTATAATTACATCATAGTGCCTTTCCAATTCCTTTAAAATCAGTTCAAACGGATGGTCTATAAAAAGCAGCTTCCCTTCTATCCAAGCAACGTATTTACTGATATCAACTTGATTAACAGAAATATAGTTATCCTCAAAAACCGCACGTTGCCCAGGCTCTATAATAATAGATTTTTGCTCTTTTTCGTTATTCGATTTATAAACACTTACACTTCCTTCTACCAATACTGCAGAAGTGTTATTTTCATTCTTGTAACTAGATACATTAAACTTGGTACCATAAACTCTAATATTCATATCATCCGTCCTAACCGTAAATAATCTATCTTCATCTTTCTCGACTGAAAAATAAGCCTCACCGTCTAGAAATACATCTCTTGGTTTGCCCTCTAAAAAGGTTACCGGATATCTCAGTTTTGATCCTGAGTTCAAAAAAACATGGGAACCATCTGACAGTACTAATTCAAATTTTTTACCATACGGAACTGATAGCACATTATAAACTAAATCATTTGTGACCGTTTTATTGTCATGGTTATAAAACAATATATTTTGATTCTGTTTGACAATTGATTGCCCTTTAGAGTTGGTTATAACTTCAGAAGAACTATCGTTTAACAACTTTACAGTACCATCCTCTAATTCTAAAGTAACACCTGAATCTAATACAACCGCAGGATTTCCTATAACATCTTTTGTAGCAAATTGGTATACACCAACAGTAATTGTAATACCTAAGACAAAAACCGCAGCTATTTTTGATATGAAAAAGAGTTTTGACTTAGAAAAAATGGAACTATTCTTTGATAGCGTTCTTTTTTGAACAATATTTTGCCACATATCATCAAAATCATTTGAAGACAACTCTTCAGGTGTAGCGTTTAATAGTTTGATTAATTGGAAGGCCTTCTTAATAATTTCTTTCTTATCTGGGTTTGAAGCCATCCAATTTCTCCAGAAATTATCAGTCATTGAATTAGAATCCAAAACCCAGCTTTGAAAATAATCATCTTCAACAAAATCTTCAACTTTGTAATTATTGTATTTCATTATATGTTTTAGGTAGAACTAAATTGTTAATAACAACAATCTAGCTTTTAATAATAAGAGAAGATAATTAATTTTTTACCCCATAAAAACTTCATTATTTTAAATAAACCGCTAAAAACTATTACTTATTAAGACTTTAGAGTGTTTTTTGTGAATGAGAAGATTAAAAAAACAATAAAAATTTTAACTCATATTGCTCCTAAGAAATTCTATAGACCTACCCATTAATTTATAAGCTCCTTTCTTACTTATCGACATTATCTCGGAAATTTCAATATAACTTAGGCGAGCATAATATCTTAAGTGTATAATCTCTTTCTGTTTATCTGTTAATTTTTGTAAAGATTCTTTTAGCTTTTGCTGCTGCAAATCGAAGTTTTGTTTCTCTATCAAACTATGTTCGAATGAAAAAGATTTCAGTGAGTGTTCATTCGGATATTCTGATATTTTGTAATCAATTCTTTGTTTAACTGATGCGGCTATTAATTTTCTCCTAAAAGATTTATGCAAATAGGCCTTAATGTATCTTACATTGCCTAATCTTTGTTTCGAATCCCATATTTCAATAAAAAGATCCTGAATACAATCTTTAATTAAAGCTTTATTATTTACCAATTTGAATCCATAACTATATAATAATGAAACATTGTTTTTGTATATAGTTGCAAAAGCTACTTCACTACCTACTTGAAAATTTTTCCATAGCTCCAAATCATCAACTATTATCCTCTCGCTTGTACTAGCAAGATTATTCACTTCAGCCTTTTTTATGACTGTATTTTGATGATATAACATTTTCAAGCTCAAATATTATTAAATTTACATAAATTAACTATAATTATTGCTACAATGATAGTTTTGTAAACGTACAAAAATTAATTATTTGGGATAAAATATTTTTGGGTAAAATTTGGTCAAACTTTAAACCATTCTAATCGTTCTTGACTATTTTAACCATTTTTGGCGAATTCTCCGACGTTTGCGTCGAAATAAAAAGGGGGTTCTTATTTAATACCTCGTACACTTAGGTCGAGGTCAATGTCATTAAGTTAAGGTTGAAATGCCAGTCTGAGTACTTCAGCTATGCTCAGTATAAACTAAAGTCGAAGACATCATTAAACTATAGTTTTTAATAGCATTCGACTGCGCTCCTTATAAACTAAAGTAGAAAGGCTCATATTTCGCTCTGTTGAAATAACAAACACTTAAAAATCATTTCTTTAATATTATTTTTCTAAAAAATTAAATAGAACTGACGTTAAAGTAAATAATTCATTCACTTAAAATGGAATTAATAAAAACTTTACATTTTATCTTCTATGATATTTTTTAGCGGTTTATTCGAATAACGAGAAGGTGCTTCTCTAAATACTTTTCGAAAACATTTACTAAAATAATTAGGATCCTTAAAACCTACCTTATAACTTATCTGTGCAATTGTCAATTGATTTTCTTGTAACAATTGGGTCGCACGTTTTAATCGTATCAATCTTATAAAGTCATTTGGGGATTGCCCTGTTAATTTTTTTAGTTTTCTAAAAAAGGTTGAACGACTAGTATTCATATCAAAAGCCAATTCGTCTACCCAATACACCTGATTAGACATATTTTTTTCCATAAGACTCATTATTTTTTTTAAAAACGCTTCATCTACAGAACCAAGACTTACTTTCTCAGGAGTAAACTCTTTTTCCGTGAGGAAACTTCTTCTCATTAATTCAACAGATTTAATGAGATTTTCGACCCTAGCTATCAAAAGTTTCATTTTAAAAGGTTTTGGAATATATGCATCTGCACCAGACTTTAAACCTTCTATCCTATGTTCTACAGAATTTAATGCCGTGAGTAAAATAACTGGAATATGACTTGTTCTAATATTATTTTTTATTTCATCACAAAATTCAATACCATCCATTCCAGGCATTAGAACATCACTAATTATTAAGTCTGGTATTTGCTTTAAAGCTATATTTAAAGCTTCTTTTCCATTGTCTGCTTCAAAAATTTGATAATTTTGTTCAAATTTATTTCTTATTAATTCCCTTATATCATTATTATCATCAACAACTAATATTGAATCTTTGGACTTTGAACTATTGATGTTCTCTATGTTTTCATTAAAGTTAAAACCTTCGTCCATTTGGGTCTCTGTTAATAGCTCTGGAGCTGACACTTCCATTAATTCCTCTGGTAATAAATGCTCGTTACCCAATGGAAATTTTAATATAAAACAGCTTCCTTTTCCTATTTCAGATTGAACCTCTATCTCTCCATGATGTAAATCAACTAAATCTTTAGTAATTGCCAACCCAATACCAGAACCTGATTTTTGTGATTCATAGGAACTATTCACTTGATAAAAACGTTGAAAAACATATGGTAATTCGCTTTCTTCAATACCAATACCATTATCTTCAATCTCAATTTTTATATAATCTGATACGATGTTATTCTCCTTAATTCTTATTTTTAATTTATCTTTTGGTTTACTAACTCGTACGATAACATATCCTTCTTTATTACTAAATTTTATGGCATTAAAAATTAAGTTATTTAATATTTTTTCCAACTTGTCCCAATCAAACCAAACATCAGTTGCGTATAATTGGCTTTCAAAGGAAAGGGCGATATTCTTTTCTTTAGCCAAAGCTCTAAAAGAAAATGTTATTTCTCTAACAAAATTTATAATGTTAGTTTTTGTCGCACCTAATTTTGTTTCCCCTACCTCAATTTTCCTAAATTCCATTAATTGATTAACCAAACGCAATAATGAATTCGCATTACGCTCAATAATTTTTAATTTGGGTTTTAATGAGTCATTAATATTTTTAGATTCCAAAATTTCTTCGATAGGATTTAAAATAAGCGTAATGGGTGTTTTAAAATCATGCGAAATGTTTGTGAAAAACTGTAATTTTAATTTATTTACGGCTTCTAATTCTTTCTGCCCTTTAACCGCTATTCTTTCTTTAGATTGTAATTGATAATAAGACTTGATGCTAAATATTATACCTATTAATAACAACCCATAAATTAATAATGCCCAGCCAGATAACCAAAAAGGTGGTGTTATTACAAACTCTATAGTTGACGGTGTTTCATTCCATACACCATCATTATTTGATGCTATGACTTTAAAACTATAACTTCCGTACGAAAGGTTGGTATAATGTGCAAAAGGAAGCCCTTTAGATTCTACCCAACTTTTATCAAATCCTTCCAACTTATATTTAAATCTATTTTTTTCTGGAGATGCAAAATGTAGTGCAGTGAATTCAAAAGTTAAAGTATTTTCATGATACTTTAATTTTAATGGTTTAGTTAAAAACGGCATAGATTTTTCTAATAATATTCTACCATTATAGTCTTGACCTACATTAACGTCTTCATTCTTAATTTTAAAACCTGTAATTTTTGCTGTAGCAGGGAAAGTGTTTTCTTTTAAATTATCTGGATGAAAAATATTTAAGCCCTTTAAACCTCCAAAAAACAAATACCCTTCTTTATTTTTAAAAAAAGCATTTTTCCGAAAGTTATTACTTTGGAGACCATCTTCCTTATTATAGTTTTTAAACGTTTTAGTATTAATATTAAAACAAGAAATACCATTATCTGTGCTCATCCAAAGTTGCCCGTCATCACTTTCCAAAATACCATATACAGCATTGTTGGCTAAACCGTCTTGCTCTGTATAATTAATAAATTCTGGAGTTGCATCTGACGAAGGTGGCAAAATCATTTGATTTAGACCACCTCCAAAAGTGCCTATCCAATAAACTCCATTTTTACCTTCGTGAATTGAGAATACTGAATTATGACTTAAACTGTTTGAGTTTTTAGGGTCGTTTTTAAACGAAATAAATGTGTCTTCTTCTCCTGATTTACCGGGTACAACTAAGTTTATACCACCTTGTAAAGTACCAACCCAAATATTATTTTTTCTGTCTTTATAAAGACAACTTACTAAATTGTCACTGATACTATTTTTATCGTTTATATCTGGCTTATAATACGTAAGATTAGAAAAATCAAATGTTTTACCATCTGGGTTTTTCTTTTTTTTCCACTTAATCAACCCTTGAGCAAAAGAACCAAACCAAATATTACCTAAAGTATCTTCAACTATAGAAAACACTTCAGATAAATTTATATCTGTTGGTTTAAATGTCACTTGTCCATTAATTGGATTAAAGCGCATATGAGTTATTCCATCACCACCTAACCAATAATCATTATCGCTATCTTTAAGTATAGACCTTATTGGTTGTTGAATAACCAATTCTGAAACCTCTTCGTTTCCCTTAAAAAAGTAGTGCTTTATTAATAGTGATTTGTAATCTTCTTCATCAAACTTTATTTGGTTAAAACCATTTTCTGTACCTACCCAAACTAGATTGTTTTCATCTTCTAAAATGGCGTTAATAGAGGCGTTAGTTAGACTATTTTCAATAAGTACATCTTTTGTAAAAAAAAGAATATCCTTTCTTTCTAAATCACATTTATTAAGCCCTCCAACTTTAGTTCCCACCCATAATACATTTGTTTTGTCCAACAAGATGGACATTATCCGACTATTGCTCAGACTCGTATTACTCATATCATTCGGAGCATACAACTTAGAGCTTCCGTTATCTGGATTGAAACAATATAACCCGTAGCCATAAACTCCTATCCATAGTTTGCCACTGGCATCTTCTTTTATTGCATTTACGTTCCCCAAATGTTGATAGTTATTCTCAAAACCAAGCGAAAACTTCTTAATATTCTCAAACTTAAGTGTTCTAATGTTTTTAGGTTGCTCAATATATAATAGCCCAGTACCGCTTTCTCCAATCCAAAGATTTCCTTTCTTATCAATGAGCAATGAATTAACTGCTTTCTTAACGGTTTCTACATTGATAAATCCTTTAGTGGATTCATTAGATTTATAAAGTATATTAAGTCCTTTTCCGGTACCTATCCATAAACTACTATTCCTATCTTCAACAATGGAAAGGATTTCATTATCATTAATAGCATCTAGTTGATTGGGTTGATAGAAATAATGCTCAATTTTTTCATTTGCCGTGTTAGGTTCTATTAAATGATATAATCCCGATTTTCGAGTACCTACCCATATAGTCCCGTTTATATCATTATAAATTGCCGTAATTTCCTTATCGCTTAAACTATTATGAGTATTGGAAAATGTTTGTGTTTTAATATTGAATTTACAAAGCCCCCTTCCTGTACCAATCCATAAGTTATCATGATTATCAAACTTTAGCTTGTTTATTACATTATTAATGACACTATTTGGCTCTTTGGGAATATTTCTGTAAATAGTAAATCGCTTACCATCATACTTATAAAGTCCGTTTGCTGTACCTATCCACACATAACCGTCACTATCTTGTAAAAGATCTAAGATTGTATTCTGAGTTAATCCTTTATCATCTATGAAATGTTCGAATTTAAGATTGTCTACTTGGCTAATACTAAGCCATGGTAGCAACAACCCAAAAATCAGAGTGAGTATAACTTTTTTTATAGTATAGTATAATTGCTTCATTTAAAAAATTCACTTATAAGAACTCTCAATAAAAGTACAAACTAATAATTAAAGAAATGATAATAAAAACGACACACGATAAAATCTTAGGCCATTTTTTTGACTAAAAAACATATAATATGAAGTCTGGATTTGCCTTTTTCATTGATTTAAGTCACACTATCTAGCAAACGGTTTTAAGTTTACTCTTAATAGATAATTTTGAGCTGTAATAAACAGGTATTTACCATCGTCTGTAAACTCACAATTTCCAGTTAATATCCCCAAATTTATAGTTCCTACATGGTTTCCCTTTGGAGTGATAATTAATATTCCGTCTCCAGCTGCTACAAAAATATTCCCATTTTTATCTAACTTTATACCATCAGGATTTTGTTTTGCTGCACTAGATTGAATAACTTCTTTAGCATCAAAAAACATTCTTTTATTTCTTACTTTGCCTGGCTTAATGATATCATAAGCCCATATTATGGGCTTAGGTATATTAGATTCTGCCACATAAAGTATTTTACCATCATTAGAAACTACTAGACCATTAGGATAATCTAATTCATCGTCCAACAGTATCAACTCACTAGATTCACTGTAGAAATAAACTCCATTAAACCCCAAGTCGCTTTTCTCTTTTCCTAAACCATAAGGTGGATCAGTAAAATACATATTACCCTTTTTGTCAAACATCAAATCATTAGGGGAATTGAACCTTTTGCCTTTATAATTTGTTACTAAAGGTTCATATTTTGGTCCTAAAGAGTCCGATAGGCTTATTAGCCTGCTTATGGCTCTATCTCCATGTTGGCACAAAATTAAATCACCATTTCCATCTAAAGCTAAACCGTTAGATCCAACATGCCCTTCTTTAGGTTTTGTGCCTGTATAGCCTGATGGTGTTAAATAAACACTCAATCCATCTAAATCATTCCACTGATACACTTTGTTTTCGGGTACATCAGAAAATAACAATTTTTGTTCTTTAGCTAGCCACACTGGACCTTCGGACCAATTGAAACCTTTGGCAACTAAATCAATTCTAGAATATATTGATAGAATTGAGTCTATTTCAGGATGCAAACGCTCAATACTACCATAAGATGGATACTTATTTAATGAATCAATAACAACTTTAGATTTTTCTTTTAGACGTTTTTCTTCATGCGAATCTGCTTCAATACTTGATTGCTTCTTCTCATCATGGGAAGATTTACAACCATTTAAAATAGTAGTAAATGTAAAAAAAACTAACAGTAATGCTTTGTTAATCGATATATTCATACTCTTTTTTGGTTCAAACTTTATGTTTTGTTTTTACTTTAAATTTACTGATAAAACATAATCATCAACTGTTAAAAAACTACCATATTCTATTTTAGTAGTATTCAATTTATTAAATGAAATATATTTATTTTCTAATTTCAGTTTACATTACCAATTAGTAAGCGATCCATCTTTTCTCCATAATCTAGGGATATCTACTGGCACAAATTCGCGCTCTATTGCTAATGCTTCATTAAACTCAACACCTAGCCCAGGTCCATCTGGCACACGATATCTTGGCCCTTCTAATTTAGGTTGCACAGGATAAAACTCTGGTGCATTTGTTCCCATATACTGCGCTGGTGTATTTACTTCTTCTAACCAACTAAAATTTGGAGTAGCAGCTGCTAAATGTATAGTAGCAGCTGTACAAATTGGACCTAATGGATTATGTGGCATTAAATCTATATAATGCGTTTCTGCCATTGAAGCAACTTTTTTTGATTCCGTAAATCCTCCAACATTACAAACATCAATTCTTGCATATTGCGTTAGATTACTTTCAATAAAAGGCGCAAATTGCCACTTACTTGAAAATTCTTCACCTATAGCGAATGGAGTATCTATCATTCTCCTTAAACTCTTGTATGCTATAGGACTTTCATCTCTAATAGGTTCCTCTATAAAATCTAAGGTTCCTTTTGGCATGCGTTGAATAAAAGCATACGTTTCTGCAGCTGTAAGCCTGGTATGATAGTCTATACCAATAGTAATTTCTTTACCCACTTCTTTTCTAAGTTCTGTAACCCATTCTGCCATAATTGCTATGGAATGTCTAGCATCGAATACACTTTTATTCTCTTGACTTTCAAATTCCGCTGGTGCCAATCGCAACATATTCCAACCTTCTTTAACACAGGTTTTTGAATAGGATAGCAACTCATCCCGAGTCGTAAATCTTATAGAAGCAAAGCACTCTATAAAATCACGTTGCTTACCTCCTAGTAACTCATAAACAGGTACTCCAAGTGCTTTACCCTTAATATCATATAGCGCAATATCTATTGCAGAAATAGCTGCTGTTAATACACGACCACCTTCAAAATATTGACCCCGATACATTTCTTGCCATAATGATTCTATCTGTCTAGCATCCCTACCTATAAGAAATGTTTTAAAATGCTTTATAGCTCCTACTACGGCTAATTCACGACCAGAAAGTCCAGAGGCTCCCCAACCATAAATACCGCCTTCTGTTTCTACTTTTACAACAAGCTGAACACCAGAACCTACATTTATGGGATATGCTTTTATGTCTTCAATCTTCATTATAGTCTTATGTTTTAATTATTTTTCGGAACAATACGTTCTACTTTACCGACTAAAAAAGTATAAGAGAAAAATCCTAAAAATGCTATGGCCGCTATAAATATTAGCGCCGGACTAAAATCTCCATCTTTTACAAGATAACCAATAACGATAGGTATTACAATACCCGATAGGCCTCCTATGAAGTTAAAAGCACCACCAACTAAGCCTAAGTTTTCTTTAGGTGCTATTAAAGACACAAATATCCAGGCGATACTCGCTAGCCCAGTACCAAAAAAGGCAATGGCTAAAAACAAAATAATAAAAAATGTATCATCAGTATAATTTGCACCAATAATACTAATAGATAGTAACATGCCTATAATTATTGGAGCTTTCCTAGAAATTTCGGTTGAAACCCCTCTTTTTATTAAAAAATCAGATGTAAAGCCAGAAAGCAATACCCCAATAAAAGCAGCTAAAAATGGTAAAGAAGCCAGATACCCAGATTTAATAAACTCCAAACCTCTGAATTCCACCAAATAAGTTGGAAACCATGTTAAAAAAAACATTGTAGTTGCTCCTAGACAAAATTGACCTATATATATACCCCAAAGCTTTCGGTAAATAAATGCTTGCTTAAAATCATTCCAAGAAAAAGCTTTTTTTTCTTCATTCTTAAATTTAGAACCTACTAAACCTCCTCCTTTCTCAATATAGTCCAATTCAGATTCACTAACACTTTTATGATCGCGAGGATCTCTATAAAATATATACCAAATTCCGGCCCAAACCAAACCTATAATACCAGAAATAATAAATAATCCGCGCCATCCAAATGCATCTTGAATTAAAGTTAAAATTGGCATTAAAAATGCCAACCCTAAGAATTGGCCTGATGTATAAATTGCTATTGCAGAAGCTCTTTCGCTTTCGGGAAACCATCTGCTTACCACTAAATTATTAATGGGGTAAGATGGGGCCTCAAAAATGCCGATACTAGCTCTTAAACCCAGTAACATAGCAAATGAATTTATTAATCCTTGAAACAATGTTGCAATAGACCAAAATGCTAATATAAATGCATACAGAATTCTTGACTTTATTTTATCTGCAATTATACCTCCTGGAATCTGTAAACATGCATAAAACCACCCAAATGCTGAAAACACATATCCCATCTGTATCGTATCTATCTCTAAATCTTTTCGTAATGCAAAAGCTGCTACTGATATATTCGTTCTATCCAAATAGTTTATTACAACCGTAATAAATATCATAGTAAGAATATTATATCTTTTACGTGTACTAGGACTCTTTTTCATAATTTAAATAGTTGATTGTTTAACAAACATTAATCGAAATCAAGCTATATCAAAAAATGTTACAATCAAATATATAGTTTCCTTTTTGAGAAAATTACACGCTTAGAGACTTTGACTAGATATTACCTTTAAATAATCTAATTTTCCCTTTGTTCTAATTTAGAAATAAACCCTTTAACGTTTTTTATTTATCATAAACATGGCGATAGATGGGTTCAAACACTTATTTAACATATTCGTTATTATATCAAGTCATGTTACTTTAGCTTCTAAAGTATTTCCTAATTCTCAAAATCTATAAGTGTCACTTATAACGTATATGCTTCCAGACAAATTGATCACACCAGAACTTCACTTAAGAAAGATATTAAAAATTGGATTCCAAATTCTACAATTTTAAACGAATCAAAATAATTAAACTTTTTATTTCTATAGAAATAAATAAAAGGGAGGCTGTCTAAAAAGTGTCATTCTGAATGGAATGAAGAATCTCTTTAAAATATACGACTCTGATTATGAGTGAAATAAGATTATTCGCGTTGCTCTGAATGACAAGATTAACCACTTTTTAGACAGTCTCTCTTTTTAGATATGATTGATATTATTTAAAAGGTACTTAAATTGGAATTTCTAACTACTCAGGTATAAAGCTTTTATCTTTAGTCAGTATCCATTTATCAAACTCAAAACCATCTTCACGCATTGAGAATGAAACAACATAATCGCCTACTTTTTCAAAATTAAGGGTTATAGTTTGCGGGGTACCACAATGATTTTCCGGAACACGTTGGGCTGAAGACCAAGTCCATCTGTCTTTACCTTCACACCATTGAATACGAGCTCCACTTTCTGGCCATTCGTCATTAACACCAACGTGTAAACCATTATCTTCTGTCCCTGTAGAATAAGCCAATGCCCAAACATAATATATTCCTGGGTTTGTAATTTTAACTTTATAAGAAACAATCCCTCCTGTACCTGGAACTGGAAAGAAATTTTCTCCAGCTATAAGTGCATCATCATGCGTCACTCTGGTATCCGGTAATGCTTCAATATAGGCACCCTTACTAGCTGTTGTTGAATGATTCTCTATAGTATCTCCAGAAAAAGGAATATCATCATTGTTAGATCTAATATACCATTCACATTTTACCCCATTATTAGTCTTATCGTGGAAATTCTCTGCTTCTACTTGTAAGAACCCATTTTTTTCCAAAAATGGTTTTACTTCTTTAAGCTTATTAACCACTTCTAGACCAGCAGGCGTTAAAATTAAAGAACTCCACCTACCCCTAGACCATGCTGTTTCATCATTTTCTGGTATTTTACCGTTAGTTACTGCTTTAGATAATATTTCTATAACATCATTCTTATGAAGATATAAATCTAACTTATGCTTTACTGTTGAAAAAGAAGATTTTGTAGAAGGATTTACTAATGTGCTTACATTGTTTCCATTTATTTTTATTTTGTAAACAGATTCGCCATCGTTTTCTGCCATCGCAGTTAGAACGCCTTTATAAAGCCCACTTTTACCTTTAAATATAGTTCTTGCTCCTGCAAATTTGTTCCTTAATGATTTGTTAGATGCATCTATTGACAATACGTCATTGCCTTGATCTACATAATAAACTGCTTCGCTAGCTTTGTTGATTTCAAAATTGGATAATGCTTTTAAAGTTATAACACTGTCTTCATCATACTTTGTAGTAGAAGCTATTTTTTTTGTTGCAGTGATTAAAGCTACCCAATCTTTATCTTTACTTGGAGGTAATCCAATAGAAACAACGCCACCTCCTTTTATCGTTTTTACGCTTCCTTTTTGCAAGTTTCCTCCAGTTCTTGGGTTATACCATTTCACATTGAATTTATAATTAAAGCCGTATAAATTGATTTTTGTGTCGGCAACTTTTGGCAAGTAAACAACATAAGTACTTCCATTTTCTGCAAACACATAATCATTAGGATTATCGGTAAGATTATCTGCGGAACGCATTTTCGTAAAAGGCACGTGCCTTTGAAAAAAGTCTAAAGCATGTTTTGTCTGATCCCATAAGAGGTCTCTTGAACGCCAGTCTTCACATTTTAAATCGTTATGGGCATACTTATATCCAAAATACCATTCAACTCCTGCTCCACCAGCCATTAAATTACCCCATAAAACCTGAGCTCTTATCTCGTTATGCTCAGGATCATCTGCATCTGGTTTTGCTCCAGTATCAGCTGGGCCTATTTCATCTTGACAAACAATCCATCGTCTTTCTGCTTTTTTAGAAGCATCTACAAATCTAATAATTCGGTTATGCACCTTTTTTGGATCATGTGTTTGCATGGATGGCCCATCTAAATACTCATAGCCTAATAATGGCTCAAGAAATAAATCTTGCGCATCACTATCAGCATGAGAATGCAAAACAACTATATTTTTATATGGATCGTGAGTTTTTATATACTTTGCCATTGCCTTTCTGTCTTTATCGTCCTGACCTTTAGGTGTCCAGTGCAATGGCCCATTCTCTTCCCCTAAATTCCAAGTTATTCCTAAATGATGAGAAAAGCGTGCAATAAGTTCTCTGTAATAAAGTTTTCGTTGCACTCCTAATTGTCCTATGTCTAATAACAATTCATTTTCTGTTTCCTGAGTTACAATATGAAGCATTAAACCTAGGACATCCATATGGTCGAAAACAATCTCCCATTGATCCAATTTACTACAATCGAACCTATAACGCTCGTTAATATCATTCCATGGCCAAACATCTTTGCCATCTCCCTGAACATTCATAGTAAGGAAGTAAACAGCATTCATCTCTTTTGAACTCAAATAATTCAAGGCTCCTATTATGTTTTTACCTTTTCCATTTTTCCAGGTTGGATCACCAACTTTCCAGTCTCTGGCATGTGGTTCATATTTATGTGATGCTGGCGTTTGATCAAATTCATAATATGCTAAAAAACTTTCGGGGCTATCGGCACCACCTTTAAGGAAATAATCTTTTGTCTCTTGAAATTGAAGATATCCCGTATCGGTATAAACTAAACGGCCTTTACCTCTAAAATCACGACCAGATTTATCTGATTCTTCGATTGAAAAATCGCCGCTTATATTATCAAATTGAACTGCTTTTCCTGCTTTAGGGTCGTCACTTATCGCAATAGCTTTTCCTTTTCTAAAAGACACATGATACGTCCATTTCCCAATGGCATCTGGTGTAAACCTTACTTGCCAGACATTACCTTTGTCTGCACTTGTTTCACCAGCGTTACCATCTGCGGCATAAAACCCAGGAACCACGTAGGTCTTATTCTTATTTTTAAACGTGACATTTAAACGGTAATCTAAAAATGGGTTTTCTGCACCATATTCAGCCAATTCTTTACCTGTAAAATTAAATGTCACTTTATGCCATTTTTTCAATTCGCCTTCAATGGACACCTTTGATTCTTGCGAAAAAACAGGTTTAAAAAATAAAAATGATAAACCTACTAAAACAAATATTCTTTTCATTTTATAATGAATTTAATGTATGCTTGATAGCATTACTTATTATTAAAATTATGCAGGTTTAAACAAATACGGGTTTATTTATTTTAGCCGATTCATACACTGCATCTTGTGCTTTTAATGTTTTTAAATAATCTACACCACTCGTTTCAAAAACACCTGTTGAAAGAAAACTATCTACAAAATCTCTTTGAAAAATATAACAACAATCTCCAGCAAAACCTACATTGTTATGTACGTATGGATGATTTTTCTCTGCTTCTCCTAATTTTTGAATGGTGATTTTTCCATCGGGATATAATCTAACACTACCCTTAGAAGCATCAATTAAATACTCTCCAAAAGTATATCTTGCATTTTTAAAATGACTCTCATTATATCTATTTGCATCCCAAATGGCATGCGCATTATTTTTAAAATTAAGAATCATTAACCCTAAATCTTCTCCTTTTATAACCGGATTCAACCGTTTAAGTATTGTATAAACACTTTCAATCTCTCCAACATGATATCGAAAAGTATCTATATAATGTACTCCTGTTTCATAGATAAGTAATCTCTCATAATCTCTAAAATAAGGTTGTCTTGATAAATAAGCATCTTCTCCCCATCCGTCACCCATACGTGATCTAAAATTTAAGCTGAATAGATCTCCAATCTCACCGTGATCAATGATTTTTTTTATTTCTCTGTGCCATGGTTGGTATCTAAAATTTTCATGAACCACAAAGTGCACTCCCTTTTTTAGTGCATAATTTACTATTTGCTTAGCCTCAGCAAAAGTTGGGGCAAGTGGTTTTTGACAAATAATATGTACCCCATGATCTGCAGCAAACCTACACATTTCAAGATGTGTCTCTGGTGGTGTAATAATGTCTATAAAATCAGGTCTTTCTTTTATGATCATTTCTTTATAATCGGCATAATGTTTTTTAATGCCATAGGCGTTCATAATACCTACTGCTCTTTCTAAATTAGAATTACAAAGTGCCACCATTTCAACCTCAGGAATACGGGTCCAAGCTTCATATTGAAACTTACTAAAATATCCCGCGCCAATGGCAACGCCTTTTAATTTATTTTTCATAACGTATTTCTTTAGCAGAATCCATAAATAACCAACAAACGATAGCTATCACTCCTAAAAATGCAGCGATAAAGAAGAATGGCTCGTTAGAGCCTGTCCAAGCCATTAAATAAGGAAATGCCAATGCTGTAGAAAAAGATCCTAGGTTACCAGCCATATTCATCATTCCAGAAACTTTTCCGGAATTTTCTTTTCCAATGTCCATGCAAAACGACCAAGAGGGGCTCAATGTCATATCAGCTCCAAAAATGGCAACCGATAAACATAAAACGGCACCTAAGGCAGTTTTCATATATAAACTTGTAAGAATTCCTATAACAACTAAAGAAAAACCTATTATAGCTGGTATTTGTCTGGATAATTTCCATTTTCCCTTTTTATAAATAGCATCAACAGTGTAACCAGACACCCAATTACCTACCGCACCAGCGAGTAAAGGTAACATAGCATAAAATCCAGTTGTAACAAGGTTTAGGTTATATTTTGCTTTGATATAAGGAAACAACCAGGTTAGCATAAAAAAGAAAATAAAATTACTTCCTATATATTGAATCATTGCCAGAATCACATTTTTAGAGCCTAGAATACGACTTAATGGGAGTACTTTTTTTGTTGTTTTATTCTCTTGTTGCCGATTTTCTAAGATATATGCTTTCTCTTCATCTGATATTGCTTTATGTTCTTCCGGTTTATTTCTAAATAAAAAATAGAATACTACTGAACATATAATTCCTATAGCTCCGAAAAAATAAAAAATGACTCGCCACCCCCAAGCATCTATCAAATAAGCAACCAAGGGCAGTGCAAAAGCAGCTCCTAATCTTGATCCTGAAAAGTTTATCCCTTGAAAAATACCACGCTCTTTTAATGGCACCCATGAAAATGCTGCTCTTGAAATATTAGGAAATGCACCTGCTTCCCCTGCTCCAAAAATAAATCTAAATGCAAGTATCGATATATAGTTCCAGGCTGCTCCGGTTAACGCTGTAAATATAGACCACAATACCATAATAGATGTCATAACTCTACGCACTCCGTATTTATCTCCTAATGCGCCTCCAGGCACTTGAAACAAAGCATATCCTAGTGCAAAAGCACTTAAAACCCATCCCATTTGGATATCGGTAAGATTTAAATCCCCACTAATAGAATCTTTGGCTGATGAAATACAGACACGATCTATATACAATAACAGGGTAATTAAAAAAGAACCTGCGAAAAATCCATATCTTCTGGATGGTATTGACTTGCTCATATCAAGATAGTTTTTGAGTTATTGTTAAAAGTGATTTCTTGTTACCTACATTACCAGGAAATACGATATATAATAATTTTGGAAATTTTGTTTCTTTGCCCATTTCCCAAACGGGAACCCCTGGTTCTATTTGCCCTAAAACCTTTGAGCGTTTCATTCCTAAACCTTTTAATGCCAAATCATGTGATGTAATACCCCCTTTAGCTAATATATATTTTGGGTATACGCCAATACCTTTAACCAAAGCAACTAAAGCATCAGATACTTTGGATGCAATATCTATGTTGGAATCAGCATTTTTTCCTGTAATTAATTTTCTACTTGTATAAACAATAACATCATTCCCTCTAGCTATACTTTCATCTATTTTTGTAATAATAGATGCTAAATATAAATCTGCATCTTCTTTTAATATGGTTTCAACATTGACTTCAATAATGTCATTTTCATTGTAATAATTTAGAGTATAATTAAGTTGTTCAGAAGATTTAGAAACATAAGATCCCACTATGGTTAAACCTCCTGTTTGACCATCTGAATTAATAATTTTTTCTGAAGTTAATAATGGCTTTGGCTCTAATCCTATATAAGAAGGCACAAACGAACTTGAAGTACGATATACAATTCTTTTATTAGATTTTTCAGCTAATAATAAAGCTTGTGTTATTTTATCTAGATCATAATAATTTAATGCATTTGATATACAAAAGGTTCCAGATTTCAAAGCCTTGATTTGCTCACTAAGCCATGCTGTATTTTTACTTCTAACAGTTTTTATTGGTAATGAAAAAACATCTGAAGCACTTATTTTTCCAGAGGTCTTCTCTTCAATCCATTCTTTTAAGTTTGCTTTAGAGTATGCAAAGGTATGATCTTGGGAAAACGGTGTTTCGTTAACCGGAAGTAGATCATCTCCATCAGAAATGTAATGCACATCATTTACCGTGACACGATTCCCTTCAAACATCACAGGAATAAAAACGGTAATAGCATCATTAAAATTCAAAGTATTTTTTATGACATCAATTTCCGAAAAATGGCCTCTCAATGTAGAATCACTTCTACTAATAATGGTAAACGCCCTATTTATAAGCTTTGATGCTTCTAAAATGTTTCTTGAAATTTCTTGATAAACCTCAGATGATTTTTTTTGCGATAAACTTCTTGAATTAGTTAGTAAAAAGAATACTGGTGTTTCTTTTTTAAATTCATCAATCAAAGTTTCCAAATCCCACGATGTTAAAAGTGGTATATCATATACTGTTTGATTTCCTGTTGGGTCATCATCAATAACAATACATGTTCTGTTCAATTCTTTAAAAAGAACTTTATTTAAACGTCTGTAATTAGAAGTATCTTCTAATGGTAGTTGTTTTAATATGTGCGATAATGAAAAGCTCATAAATATTTCTCAATGGCTATCACTCGCGCTGGTGCGCCATCCCCATCTCCTATTTTTAAAGGTAAGGCTATCAACTCAACACAATTGGTTTGTAAGGCATCTATATTTGTAAGCCCTTCTATAATGACTACTCCCTGTAATAAGATTTGATGAATTTTAGTAACCTCATCTAAATTATTCACATCTGCTACCGAAGGCGGCTCCACACCAATCATTTTCACCTTTTTACTAACACACCACAGGGCAAGATCTTTACTTATTCTAGGCAACTCGTCTCTATATTTCGGAGTATTTGCATATTGAGACCAATCTGTCCAAAAAATAAGGCTATCACCAGCCACAAATTCATCTTTTATTTTCTGAGGAATATGTTCTGGATTTATTAAGCCTTTAGAACCTATATGTCTTACATCTACAACCCAAGCTCTTCCAACAAAGTCTGTTACCGGAATGTGGTCTATAGTTTGTTTACTTACATTAAAATGAATGGGAGCATCCATATGAGTACCGCAATGTGAATAAAATGTAAGTGTACTGGCATTCCATCCATCTGCATCAATAGTTTTACTTATTTCTTTTGAAAACCCGATAAAATCATTGGTGTACGTTAATGTAAGATCAACAATAGGACGCATTATTTTATAAATTTTTAATTACGGCATCTGCTACATTCGTAGTACTTGCTTCTCCTCCCAAGTCTTTAGTAAGGACTCCTTCTGAAGTACTTTTATCTATGGCTTGCATGATATTATTGGCTGCTTCGACTTCTCCTAAATGCTCTAACATAATTGCTGCAGACCATATTTGTCCATATGGGTTTGCTATATTCTGACCAGCAATATCAGGTGCCGAGCCATGAATAGGTTCAAACATAGACGGAAAGTCTTTTTCTGGATTAATATTACCACTACCACCAAGGCCTAAACTCCCCATAACGGCTCCACCCAAATCACTTAAGATATCTCCAAAAAGGTTGGTAGTTAATACCACATCAAATATTTCTGGTTTTAAAACAAAACTTGCCGTAGAATTATCAATATACATCTGGTCATGTTCCACATCTGGATATTGAGTTGCAACCTCTTTTATAACACGGTCCCAATATGACAAACTATTAATTAGTGTATTGGATTTTGTTATGTGAGTTACTTTATTTCTCCGCTTTCTGGCCAATTTAAACGCATAATGTGCTATACGCTCAATACCTTTTCTTGTAAAAATACTGGTGTCTATTCCCATACCATTTTCAGAATCCGGAAGGTATTGACTACCTACCTGTACAAATTCACCTTCTGTATTTTCCCTAACGATTACAAAATCTATATGC
This sequence comes from Flavivirga rizhaonensis, assembly GCF_004791695.1. Lineage (GTDB taxonomy): Bacteria > Bacteroidota > Bacteroidia > Flavobacteriales > Flavobacteriaceae > Flavivirga > Flavivirga rizhaonensis. Next base: position 100,539 of record NZ_SRSO01000012.1, read on the forward strand.
TTATCTGTTCTTAATGGGCGTTGTACACCAGTATATGTTCTTACTGGCCTGTAATTTACATACTGGTCAAAATGTGTACGTACTTTAAATGTATAATCTTTAGCAGGAAGGGTATCATCAACCTCTGGTAAACCAACAGATCCAAAATAAACAGCATCAAACGCTTTAAGCGTATTTAAACCGTCTTCTGGCAAAAATGTTCCATGTTTTAAATAATAACCTGCTCCCCAATCAAATATTTCCGAAGTAATATTAAAATTATGTTTCTTAGCTACTGCCTCCAAAACTCTATACCCTTCCGGTACTATTTCATTTCCTATACCATCTCCTGGCACTACTGCAATATTGTAATTTTTCACTTTTTTAATTTTTATTGATCAAATAATAGTTCTCTAGATTTTTTAATATGTTCTCTGGCAAATTGTTCAGCCGCATCAGCATCACCTTTTTCTATAGCTTTAATAATTTTAAAGTGTTCATTCAATGTTTCTTCAGGTGGCCTTATTAACCCATGACCAATCACTTTTTCATGGATATTTCCAAAAAAATATATTTTATCTAATGGCGCGTTTCCAGTAAGCTTAATTAGTAATGAATGAAATACTTCATCTGCTTCTGTATAAGCATCAAGGTTAATCTCTTTACTATTTAAAAAAGGACTAAAACAATCCCTAAGTTGTTTTATAATGTTCTCATCCTTTGATTGGGCTAGTAAACGTGCAGCCATCCCCTCAATTGCTTCCCTGCATATATAAATATCGATAATCTCTTTTTTATCCCATGAGCGTATGTACATACCTCTTCTTGGTATGCTCTCTACTAGGTATTCATTCTCTAATGCTAATAAAGCCTTCATTAACGGTGTTCTACTCACACCAAGCATGTCTGCTATTTTTTCTTGTACTATTTTTTCGCCTTGTTTGAGCTCTCCGTTAAGAATCATCTCCTTAAGTCTTAAGTATATTGGCTCACTGATATTCGCATGTTGAATCATAACATTGTATTTTGTATACAAAATACAATGTTACAATATTAATTAATAAAAACAAACTTCTTTATCATATTTAAGCGTATTTTTAAGAATAGTGCTTTCTAGTTACGTGGGAAGAAGGAAATAGAAATCGCCTCTTTATTTGGCAACGCAATTGATGTTTCGACCTGCTAGATGGTGCACAACCTAATACAAATCCTAAGCAGATTAAAAAATGAACGCCTTTTTATTGAAAATTAGGAAAACTTCAACCTTTGGTGGAAATCCTCCCTTTTGGTTTTACCGATTTTTATAACTTTGGTTTATGCCAAAATACAGGAAATTAACACATTGCCTTTATAGTTGTACCTACCATATAGTTTGGATCCCTAAGTATAGGTTTCGTATTTTAGAGGGAAAAATTAGGGAAATATAGTTGAATCAAGAATAGAACAGGTATGCAGCTGGTATGATGTAGTGATCGAAGAAATATCAGTTCAACCGGATCACATCCGCTTAGTTTGTTCAATACCTCCTAAGTATTCAGTTTCTAAGATCGTAAGTATTGTTAAAGGAAATACAGCAGTTCAAATATTTTCAAAGCAGAATTATTTAAAAGAGAAGCCATAGAAGACGATAGTCAAAACTATAAACTCTTTTGGAGTTTAATCAAGAAGCTGTCTAAAAAGTGTCATTCTGAATGGAATGAAGAATCTCTTTAAAATATATGACTCTGATTATGAGTGAAATAAGATTCTTCGCGTTGCTCTGAATGACAAGATTAACCACTTTTCAGACAGCCTCATTTACTTTTAAATGTGTCCCGTCCTGAAGAAGACATTGTTTTTTAATGCTACTTCTAAACTATAGGCATTATTCCTTCTTTGTTAGAGTATGACCTTAAAAATAAAAATTCAAGCTTCAAACTCTTTTTTTTTAGCTAACAGAATATGGTCGCAAACTAAAACTAACTCATCTCGTTGATTAAATATTTCAACATGCTCGTTGACATGTCCCAATTCAGGGCGTTTAGATTTTTTCTTTTCACTAATAGTCACTACCACTCGAATGGTATCTCCAATATATACAGGTTTTATAAAACGTAATCTATCATAACCTTTAGAAAAAGCCTCTGGGTTAATCTCTGTTGCTGTCATACCTATACCTACGCTAAATGTTAATGTACCATGAGCAATACGTTGTTTAAAAGGTTGCGTTTTGCACCATTCGGCATCCATATGATGTGGAAAATAATCACCTGTATGACCAGCATGAACAACAAAATCAGTTTCTGTTATTGTCCTTCCTAAAGTTTCTCTTTTACTACCTAATTCGTAGTCCTCATAAAATCTTGATAAAATATGCATGGTTAATATTTTTTATGATGTAAATTATCTACCCATCCATCCACCGTCAACAAGTACAACAGATCCATTCATGTAAGCCGCAGCTTCTGAAGCTAAAAATACTGTTGGTCCAGCAAAATCTGTGGCTTCTCCCCACCTTCCTGCTGGAATACGAGATAAAATAGATTCTGCTCTTACTGGGTCATTTCTTAATGCTTCTGTATTATCTGTTGAAATATAGCCTGGTGCAATTGCATTTACATTAACACCTTTGCCAGCCCATTCGTTAGAAAAAGCCATGGTTAACTGACCAATAGCACCTTTACTTGCAGCATATCCTGGAACTGTAATTCCTCCTTGGAACGTAAGTAACGACGCTGTAAATATAACTTTCCCAGAACCTCTAGCGACCATGTCTTTACCAAACTCTCTGGTTAAAATGAACTGAGCATTTTGGTTTACCTCAATGACTTTATCCCACAATTCATCTGAATGTTCTGCTGCTGGGGCTCTTAAAATGGTTCCTGCATTATTAACTAAAATATCTATGGTTGGATTATCTTTTTTAGCCTCTGCAATAAAAACATATAAGGCTTTCCTATCTGAAAAGTCACATTGGTAGGCTTTAAAACTTTTTCCTATTGCTTGCACTGCTTTTTCAACATCACTACCTTCTAATTCTAATGAAGCTGACACTCCAATGATATTAGCGCCTGCTTCTGCCAAACCTATAGCCATCGCTTTACCTATACCTCTTTTGCAGCCTGTTACTAAGGCCGTTTTCCCTTCTAAACTAAATTTATTCAAAATACTCATTATATAATTTTTTACTAGTTATTTTAATGTTTTTGCTATTGAACTCATCTTGACTTTTTCTATTTCCTAAAAAATGGCTAAAATTCGCCCATATTTTGTTACTTTTTTTATGCTTAGCACTGCTATGCCATGCAAAAAATGCCTCATCTGAACAAATTTTATCTCATTTTCGGTTAAAAACAAAAAGTCAAGATGAGTTCATTATTATATCTTCCTCTACCAAACGAATATGTTTCCTAAATGAAAATTCATTGTCAAACTTATAAGCATTGTCATTACATTGTATTTTTCCATAGCATTTATATAAAATTACTCCTAAATATAAATCACGAATTCAATGCTTTATTTTAATTATAATTGGCAATCCATCAGCACCTTCATGCCATCAGGGTTGTTATCTATATTTTCAAAAACTTGTTGAACCTTACTTAATGGTTGTACATCGGTAATCATATCTTCAAATGGTAACTCATTTGCTGTGATTAAGGCTATTGATTTTTCATAATCTTCTTTTTCATAAACACGAGCACCGATTAATTTTAATTCTTTCCAAAAGAACTTAAACAGGTCAACTTCTTTCTTTTGCCCATGAATAGCTACCATTAAAATTCGACCTCTAATACCTGCTATTTCTGTCATAATATCTAAAGCAGGTTGTACACCGGCAACTTCAAAAACAACATCTGCCAATCTGCCCTCTGTTTGTTCTCTTACATATTGAACCAAATCAATATGCATTGGGTTTACAGCATTTAATCCCATTTCTTTTGCTTTGGCAATGCGCGTTTCATTTACCTCAGAAATAATAACATTAGCACCAACTTCTTTAGCAACCATCGCTACTAATAAACCAATTGGTCCTCCACCTAAAACAACAGCTGTTTCTCCAGCCACCAATCCGCTTAAGCGAACATCGTGTGTAGCTACTGAAAGCGGCTCAATTAAAGCGGCTAATTTTAAATCGGTGTTGTCATTTAGTTTATGTAATGTAAACGCGGGAACGTTCCAATATTCTTGCATGGCTCCCGGACTATCAATTCCTATAAACTTTAACTCTTCACAAATGTGGTTAAATCCTTTATCTGAAGGTTTCACTTTTCTATCATCTAAAGGACGAACAACTACTTTATCTCCAACTTTATAGCCCGTTACACCTTCTCCAAGTGCATCAATAATACCTGACATTTCATGACCAATAGTTTCAGGAATATTGACGCGCTTATCCATCATACCATGGTAAATATGTACATCTGTTCCACAAACACCTACATATGCCACTTTAATTCTAACTTCGCCTACTGCTGGTTGTTCGATTTCTTTTTCGATTACATTGAAGGTTTTACTTCCTTCATAAACTGTTGCTTTCATTTTATTCTTCTATATTTTTTTGTTGTTCTCGATGATACCATTTTCTCCTTTGTCGAAAATCACTCGAACACACAAAATGTTTAAATATTGTAGTTTGGAGTAACACCTCCATCATTATTAGATTCATATGCAGACTCAACTATTGCCATAGAATGCACCACGTCTTCAACACTGGTTAGAAGCTCGTTGGTAGATCCTTCAACATAACGCATTAAAGACGCCATCGTTCCAACAAAAGCATCTGGAAACCAAGATCCTTCTAGCGGAACCTCTACCCATTTTGGATCTTCTCCTTCTTTAACTATACAATATTGAAATAAATCTGGTTTTCCATTGGGATAATCCAATAGCAATCCTATTCTAGCTTTAATAGCACCTTTTGTTCCTTCCCATTTCACAAAACTTTCCTGATTTTTCTCTCCGAAATTGTGATCATGATTGGTATTAATGATAGCCCGCATGGCATCATTATAATCCATAATGGTTGTAGTTCGTGTTGAGGACATAGGTTTTCCTGGGTTTCTCAACGTTTTTGAATACACCTTTTTTGGATTTCCTAAAAACGAACGAATCAAATCGATATAATGAATACTATGTTGTTGAATTTCTAAACGTGGATGATTCACTACATTTGGAAAATATTCCCATGGGGTGTAAGTTGTTAGACGAACTTCAAAATCGTATAATTCTCCTATTAACCCTTGCTCTATTAAATATTTTGCTGCCATAACATATGGAGCAAAACGCATTTGGCAATTAATAGCTGCTTTCAATTTTTTTCTTCTGCAAACTTCTAAAATCTCTAAAGTCTGCTTATAATTATCACCCATTGGCTTTTGAATCAATACTGCCGATTCATCTGGCAATGATTCTAAAGTAGCTATAAATTGATTTGGCATTAATGTCAGGTCGAAAACGGCATTTTCTGGTGCTGCGGCTACCATGTCCTCTACACTATTATAAACATTAGGAATGTTAAATGCTTCAGCTAAATCATCAGCTCTTTGTTTTGTTCTGTTTGTAATGCCTTCAACCACAAAACCCACATTTCTATATGCTGGTAAATGTGCATCACGCACAATCCCTCCTGCTCCAATAATATAAATTGGGCGCTTTTCTTTTGGTAATTCTGGTTTGTAAACTAATTTCATATGTATGTCTTTATTTTTTCAATGGTCAAATCATAGTACTTAAACATCGATTTTTAGTTATGGATGTTTTATAATTAATTATTTTTCCATACTATCTACTTCTTTTTGAGCATTGTCTAAAATTAACTTAATATCTTTTGAAGTATTTATAACATCTAACACCAACTGATCGATAATATTGGCTATTTCAGACCAATTGCTTTTTCTTGGAAGCGATCGCGTTTTTTTATGTAATGCTTCTAATTTATGATAATAAGGTACTTCTTTATTCACATCTGCATCATACCAGGTAGATTTGCGACAACCAATAGCACCTTCTAAAGTTAGTAATTTATCATTTTCTTCGTTTACCGCATACTTAATAAACTGGTATGCTAAATCTTTGTGTTGGCTACCACTTCCAATAACATACATCCAATATGCGTTTAAAGATGTTCCTTTTCCGTTTGGTCCAGCAGGAACATTTGTAATATCTACTTTTCCTTTAACTTTTGAATCTTTTAAAAACTCACACATGGAAGCAAAACCAAACCAGTTCACCATCATTGCTAAATTACCATTAGCAAAAGCCATCCCCGATTTTACAGAGTCAAAATCTCTTGATTCCGGGTGTATGGCATTTAAATTTTGAAGTGCCTTTCTATAAAACACCATACCTTCAATAGCTTCTTCTGAATTTAATTTGATTTTTTTGTTAGTATCAAATAATTCCCCATTACGAGTCCATAATTGTAAGCAAAAATCGAAAACCGTATTGTGTCCGTCTGGAAACGCAGCAAAAGTAGTCCCATATAAATTATCTTCCGGTCTGTTAAAGAACTCTGCTACTTGCATTAAATCATCCCATGTTTTTGGAATCTCTAATGGTTTACCATAAGCTTTGTAAAAATTAACACCTTCTTCATCAGATTCGAACAAATCTTTTCTATAAATCAAACATTCTGGTCCGTCGTGAAATGGAAGTCCAACTATTTTATTATCAAATTCTTGTTTATATAACAGAGATCTTGACCAGCCATTAGGAAAACCACTAGGAGCATTTTCATTAATATGTGGTGTTAAATCCTCAATGGCATTGGTAGCATACGCTTCAGCAATCCAATCTGTGTTTATTAAAGATACGTCCCATGTACCATTAGCCAATCCATTTTCTTTTAAAATAGTATCATATAACGGATGTAAATCTAATGGCACTGCTTCTAACTCTAGATTACAACCTGTTTCTTTGCAAAAAGAAGCCCAGATTTTATCTATAGCAGATTCAAATGCATCAAATTTTCGGACAGCGATTCTAAATTTATTTTGCGCCATTAGTTAGTAATTAATTCGTTTATAATGGCATTTGTATGTTCTCCTAAAGACGGAGATCCTAATGATGATTTCAATAATTGTCCATCAATTTTAATCGGACAACGTGTCGTTTCATACTCAAAACCATCTCCCATCGTAACTTTTTGAATCATATCCAACACTTTAAATCCATCGTGATCAAAAAGTGTATCCCAATCCATAACACTAGCACACCAAATATCTGCTGGTTCTAAAATTGATAACCATTTTTCAGTGGTATCGGTTTTTAAATGTGTTGCTAAAATTTCTTTTATTTCGTCTCGTTGTGTAAACCAACTAGCTACTTCCGGATAATTCTTAAGTGTGTCACAGCCTAATAATTCTCCTAAAAAAGGAATTGCTCCCATAGCTAAAGCCAAATACCCATTACTAGTTTCATAAACACCGTATGGTGCTCCTAAATAGGCATGTGCATTATTACTTACTGTACGCTCTGTTGGTTGTCCGCCATCGTGGTAATAGGTCGTAATCGTTTCAAATTGAAAATCTAAAATAGACTCCAACATACTCACAGAAACTTTTGTTCCTTTACCTGTTTTAGCCTTTTTAACCAGTGCTGCTAAAATACCCTGTGCTAAATGCGATCCAGATAAAATATCAACAATAGCTAACCCCATTGGTACTGGCCCATTTCCTGCATTGCCACTTAACCAGGTTAAACCTGATAAAGACTGGACTAATAAATCCTGACCTGGTTTCAATTTCCAAGGACCTTCATTTCCATATCCAGAAATACTACCATAAACAATGGATGGATTTATTTTCTGAATCGTTTCATAATCAAACCCTAAACGCTCTATAACACCTGGTCTAAAATTATGTACCAATACATCGGCTTTTTCAATTAATTTTAAAACACGCTGCTTATCAACATCATTTTTTAAATCGGCTTGAAAACTTTCTTTATTTCTATTAATAGCTCTAAAAACAGATGACTCCCCATTTAAAATAACGTTAGAAACATATAACTGTCTACAAATATCTCCTGTTTCCGGGCGTTCAACTTTTATCACTCTAGCTCCTAAATCCGCTAATCTTAATGTAGCTGATGGAGCCGATAAAAACTGACTTAAATCTACAATCAATATATCTTCTAATGGTTTCATTTTAATAACTACTTTTTAAAATTTTCAGGATTCCGATATTTGACTGTTTGCAAATGCTCGCAATACAACACTAATTCCCCAGGATGCTTATAGACTTCGTAACTCACCGTTATTAGCCCCATTTCATTATATTTCGGAATTTTATTTAAATGGGTTCGCACAGTATAAATTGTATCATCTATAAACACGGGTTTAATGAATCGAAGCTTATCATAACCATAGCTGAAAGTATTGACATTGTTATTGGCCATAAGTCCCAATCCTAAACTAAAAACCATGGCTCCCGCGACCAAACGTTTTCCGAACAGCCCATCTTCTTCGGCAAAAACCTGATCACCAACATAGGGATGCATATCAAGTACCAAACCATTGAAAAGCATAGCTTCTCCTTCTGAAATTGTTCTTCTAATGGAACGGTCTTTTTGTCCAATTTTAAAGTCTTCATACATCCATTCTTCTGTATTGTAAACAGGAATGTCTTTATGTTGTTCTATAGGTGTATTTTCTGACATAGCTTTAAATTTTACAGGTTGAATTCATTTATAATAGCTTCAGTATTCTCGCCTACCCCAGGCGCAGGTTTAGAAGCATAGATACGTTCGTTATCTAAACGAATAGGACATCGTGTTGTATGCACTTCTTCGCCCGAATTTAATTGTAACTTTTGATCCATTCCCAAAACCTTATAAGCTTCATGATTGAGCAATGTTTTATAATCGTAAACATCTGAACACCAAATACCACTAGCATCTAAAATTTCCAACCATTCATTTGTATTCTTTTTAATAAGAACATCTCTAAGGATATTCATAATGTCATCACGCTGTTCAAACCATGATTTTGAATCTGTATAAGATTCTAGTTCTGTACACTCCAAAAGCTTAGCAAGGTTTATTAAAGACCCCATTGCTAATGAGATATAGCCATCTTTGGTTTTATAAACACCATAAGGTGCTCCTAGGTAAGCATGTGCAGATCCTTGTTCTGCCTTTTTTGGTAATTGATTTCCATCGTTTAAATACGTAGTAATAACTTCAAACTGAAAATCTAACATAGATTCCAACAAACTAACTTCTACTAAAGATCCTTTGTTTGTTTTTCCTCTTTTTATAATTGCTGCTAAGATCCCATGAACCAAATGTGTTCCTGTAATAAGGTCGGCAGTAGCCAAGCCCATAGGAACGGGTTCGTCATTTTTATTTCCAGTTAAATTAACTAAACCGGACATGCACTGTACTAATAAATCCTGACCTGGTTTTTTAGCCCAAGGTCCTTCTGTTCCATATCCTGTAACGGTTGCATAAACGAGTTGGGGGTTAATTTCCTGTACCGTTTTATAGTCTAACCCTATTTTTTCCATCACACCAGGACGGAAATTGTGGGTCATCACATCCGCTTGCTCAATTAACTTTTTCACACGATTTAAATCATCTGCATCTTTTAAATTGGCTGCATAAGATTCTTTATTTCTATTTACGGTATGAAAAACCAAACTACTATCATCAACAAATAAATTCTTAATAGCTATTTGTCTACCACCTTCACCATGAACAGGTCTTTCAATCTTTATCACTCTGGCTCCTAAATCTGCTAGTCTTAATCCAGCGGATGGTCCTGCCATAAACTGACAAAACTCAAGTACCAAAATACCTTCTAATGGCTTCATATTAAATCTCTAATGATTTTTTATATAATTCATTCAATCCTACAAGAAGGCTTTTCTCATCACCTCCATTCATTAAATAACCTCTAATCGGGACGCCTGCTCTATCTTGAAAATACATATGTCCGTTATAACGTGGGCGTAAAAAAGCGCGATCTAAAGCTGGTAAGGTATTCTTAAAGAAATTAGCCGTTAGACTATTAGTATATTCATCTGTCCAAGCTTTTCTGTGTCCAGGTTGACCACCGCCGTCGAAAAACACTGTTTTTTGACAAGCTTCAGAACCCACATACTCCACATACTTCATTATCGTTTCTAATTCTTTTGCTTTAGCAGAAACAGCTAATCCTGTACCTCCCAAAGTAGAAATAGCTTTACCAAAACCTTCTATATCTACCATATCATGAAAATGCAGTAACTTTCGTGCATAGCCATTTCTACTATAGTTTGTGTATCCGTAAGCCCAAGGGCAATACGCGTATTTATCGGTAAGTGTCATGGCTTCATATATTTGAATTGGATTCCAATCGTAAATTTGCGGATCCATTTCTACTGCCAATGCGCGTAATAACTGCAATGCTTTTACTCCAATTTCTTCACTTACTACATGATTTTTGGAAGTACAAACCTCTTCACCTAAATTACAACACATCATATAAAAATTCATTAATGTGTCTTGTGGAATTCCTGGCATGATAACTAAACCTGCTTTAGCTAAAGCTAATAAATCGTCATATGTTTCTGGAAGTTTAAATCCTTTTTCTGCAAGAATATCTGGTCTGCTTGCTGCAACAGGTGTGGCGGCATCAACAGCTAATGCCCACTGATGACCGTTTGATGAGTAACTTTCATGAGAACGCCCTACTGTGTTTTCTGCTAAATCGTCCATAAATGCTTTAGGTAAATACTTATCTAAAGGTAAAATCACATTATTTTTACCTGCAAAGCCAGCCCAAGGATGATCAATAATAAGCAGATCATATCGTTTTGCCAGCTCGTTTATAGGCTCATCTGCAAAAGCTTGTAACGACCTCTTTTCCCATGTAATATCTACATTTGGGTTTAATTCTGAAAAACGCTGTGCTGTGGCTACCATAGATGTAAAACCTCTACTATGGTTCCATGTTATTCCTTTTAATTGTATTCTTTTTGTACTCATTCTTATATTTTAATGTACTACTAGTTGCTCTCCTAAGACTGTTCCGTATGCCATTATTACAAATGAAATAATCAACACTCCTAAGGCTATTAATAATATCATATTTGTTTTTTTAGTCACTTGAACCCATTCTTTCATAATAATACCAACAATGTAGCTAAAGAAGATCAACATAGACATGTGGATTACCCAACTTGCATAGCCATAATCTCCCATTTGAACATGTCCTATTCCGTAAAAGAAAAACTGTCCGTACCATAAAGCACCACTTAAAATGGACATTCCAAGGTTAAGAGTAAAATACTTTTTACCTACCCCTTTAACATCAACAATTTCTTTTAATGTACCATTTCTTAAACCCGCTATTGTAAACCAAATAAAGTTCGTAATAAATGCACCTCCTGTAGACAATATTAAATTAGCATTTCCTTCAAAATTACCAGCACCATACTCTCCTGCTATTTCTGCTACAGGCGCTCCTACTGTAAGTGATATACCAAAAACTGCAGACAAAATACCAGCAATTAAAGTTAGTGTCAATCCTTTTTTCATATTAAAGGTTATAGCGTCTCCTTTATTGGCATTATTTGCTTTTAAATCTTTTTCTTTTCTATAACCTGCTAAACCGCAAATAACAATCCCGATAAGTGCCACAAACATTCCTAAAAAGATAATAGCCCCACCCGGTTCATTAAACTTTTTAAATAAAGCACCTTCCAATGTTAAAGGCACAATAGTTCCTAATATTGCTGAAATACCAATAGATATGGTATAAGTCAACGAATATCCTATATGCCTAATAGCAAAACCAAAACACATCCCTCCAAAGCCATAAATAGCTCCCAATAAAGTGGCATTTACCAAAACATCTGTTGGTGATTCACTAAAAACATCCAATAAATTAGGAACTGTTAAAAACCCTATTAAAAAAGGAAAAATAAACCATGCAAAAGATGCTTGGACAATCCAATAGGAATCCCATGACCATTTTTTTACTTTTTGAAAAGGAACGTAACACGTAGAAGCTGCAACACCTCCAACTGCATGGATTAAGGTACCTAATATCGGATTTGCCATAATTGTTTAGTTTTAAATATTTTCACATATTTTATATGCGAAAATATATTTTATATATGAAAAAAACAAGAATCAAATAGTTTTTATTAATATTGCATTCAATATAGTTTTAAATGACCAAAACAACCTCAACAAAATATAACGCGCCTGCATTAGACAAGGGTCTTGATATCATTGAATATTTATCTCAAGAGGGTATCCCTTTAACTCAGGTTGAAATTGCTCAGGGTATTGACAGGACTCCCAGTGAAATATACAGAATGCTTATATGTCTGGAGGAAAGAGGTTATTTAATAAGAGGGTCTAACGCAGGCAAATACAGGTTATCTTTAAAAATGTATAATCTGTCTCATACGCACACCCCTTTTGATGAATTGAAACGTGTCGCCAGTCTCCCCATGCAACACTTATCTGAAACCACAAGACAATCTTGTCATTTAAGTATCATTAATAATGATCAATTACTGGTTATTTATCAAATGAGAAGTCCTAGTCCTGTATCGTTATCGATTGAAGAAGGAACGCATTTCCCTCTATCTATGACAACATCTGGAGGAACGCTACTGTCTATGTTTTCAAAAGAAAAAAGACTTGCTATTTTATCGAGAGATAACCATTTTAAAACCTGGAACAATGAGCAAAAAGAGAACCTTCTTTCTATTATTGAAAACATAGAAAAAGATGGTTACAGATCTTCGAAAAGTAAGCTAACTGGTGGTGTTACAGATATCGCCGTTCCTCTTGGATCTAAAAACTCTAGCATAAAAGCTGTTTTAGCTATTTCAATTTTTTCTTCTAGCCTAGAAGAAGACACCAATATTGATACCATCATCAATGCTCTTAAAAAAACACAGCTTGAGATAAATCAATTAATAGGGAGTTAATCATCCTTCTTTTATATTCTTTAAAAACCATATGCTCCTTCATTTTAATCAAATGATGTTTTTATAATGCCAGTTTTTTCTTAATTTTATTTTTAGATATCTAACATATTTAATGCTTTAATAGCAGTTATTTTATTGTTACACCTCAAATCAAAATTAAAAAAATGAAAACATTAAAAACAGTATCGGCATTAACTATTTTATCTGTACTTTTTATATTTATATCATGTTCGAGTAGTGATGATTCTGAATCTGATCCAAAAACAGAAGTTTGCACCAAAACTTGTGATAAAGGCTTTGTGCTTAATACTGATTCCTGTGAATGTGAAAAGGAAGTTTGTACTAAAACATGTGATGGTAATTTTATTTTAAATGCGGACACATGTGAGTGTGAAGAATTCATTGCAAAAGTCATTGAAGTGGATGCTTCTGTTGTGACCTTAACAGAAGATTGGAAAAAACGCACCACTATTGCTGATTATACAGGAGAAGGATATATTGTTTGGGAAGGACCTGGACAAACCTGGAAAGGCAACATAGGTGAAGTTGGTAAATTAACTTATACTATCGATGTCCCAAAAGCAGGTACTTATCTTTTTCAATGGCGATCTTATATAGCAAAAAAAGCAGATGTAGATCCTTGGGCAGAGCATAATGACAGCTGGTTAAAATTCCCAGATGCAGATGACTTCTTCGCAGAACGAGTCGGAGGTAGTATTCTATACCCTAAAGGTTCTGGAAAGTCACCAAATCCAGCTGGTGAAAACGGTAACGGTTTCTTTAAAATATATATGAATGATGTTGATAAATGGTCTATAACGACTAGCACATCAGACAGTAACGCACATCAAATCTATGTTACTTTTAATGAAGCAAAAGCATATACTGTTGAAATTGCAGCAAGATCAGATTTTCATGCTATAGATTCTTTTAGGCTTACAGAACAGAAACCTTGATGCCTTAATTGGCTGTATTAAAAAAGAATTCATTTTTGATTGATTTTGTGCGGACTTCGGAAGTTTATTCGTTTTTATATTGATGAGATACTATTTGGAGTTTGACAAGAAAACAATATACAAAATGCTATTTACTTTAAATCTTAGAATAATAAAACTATTACTAGTTATGTTTCTAATTATTGGTTGTAATAAAACCAGTAATTATAGTTATAAAAATGATTTAGAGCTAATAAAAACCCATACCGATTATATAGAATTAACAGAAAATAAAGGCAAGGCCAGACTTATAATTTGTCCGCAATATCAAGGTAAAATTATTACAAGTACGCACAGTGGTATAAATGGCTCCAGTAATGGATGGCTTAACAGGGGTGCCATAAATAAACAAAATCTGAATGGAAAAGGTATTGGAGGTGAAGACAGAATCTGGATAGGTCCTTTAGGCGGCCAGTTTTCTTTTTACTTTCAACAAATCAAACCATTAAATGAAGAAAATTGGCAAGTTCCCAGTGCTTTAGAAAACAAAACTTTTAATGAAATATCTAAAACAGATACACAAGTGTGGTTAGAAAACACTATGGAGCTTACTAATTTTCAAGGGACTACTTTAAAGTTAAACCTTAAACGACATATCTCCATTTTAGACAAAAAAAGGATTGAAGAAAACTTAAAATTTAAATTAAACGCTTCTATTGATTTTGTTGCTTACAATAGTTCTCATACCCTTAAAAATATAGATTCTATTGGCTGGAAAAAAGAAACAGGGTTAGCATCTATATGGAGTGCTGGTATGTTTGAAGGTAGTGATAACACGTCTGTTATTATCCCTCTTAAAAATAATGGTTCCATGACCAACATATATAAATACTTGGGGCCTTTAAACACTAATCGATTATATACAAAAGGAAAAACCCTTCTTTACAAAACAGATGGTAAATACAGGAGCAAGATTGGAGTTCCTCATAAATTTGCCCCAGAAATCTATGGATGCTACTCTAAAGACAAAAAACGATTAACTATTATTCAATATCAAAAAACAAATGATAGTCTTTTTTTTAATTCGGATGTTTCTATCCAAAAAGCCCCTTATGATGGAGAAGTTATTCCTATTTACAATAACGGGACTATGGATTTTTCGGCTACAAATGACATTAGTTTTTTTGAATTAGAGTCTACTTCTGCGATGAGAGAGCTTCAACCTAATGAAACTATCAAGCATTTTCACAGAGTATATCATTTCTCAGGAAATTTTAATGACTTGAACGCTATTTCTAAAACACTTTTAAATTTCGACCTCAATGAAATAAAATAAAACTTTTAAACATCATAACTCTTAATTTTATAATTTTTTGACATAGGTATAATAAGCTATATTTTCTTCTCCTTCCGAATTCGTAAAACTAGCTATTAACTTTGTTTTCCCTGATTTTAAATGCACTTTAAAATCTGCCGATTTATCAGTACCTGAAACCTTCACATGTTCACTCATATTGCTTCCTATCTTAATGGATGCGTTAGTGAAATTTAGGTTAGCTCCTTCGGGAATATCAAACTGCAATCCAGGAAGTTCTTCTGTGGTTACTTTTGGTGCTGTTGTATTTATCAATAAATCTGACTCTATAGGGTACCTTCTTAAAGAAATCTCATAATAGCCTTCATGTTTTACATCGATACTCCAATAACCAGATCCTACATTTCCTTTTCTAATTTGAATTTGATTCCAAGGGTAATCTTCTTTAGCAGAATGCACATCATGGGCTGTTAAGGTTACAGGAGTTTCTTCCTCAATTCCAATTTTAAAGAAGATCTGTTCATCAAATTTACCAGAGATACGTGTCCACCATTCTTCATAAAAATTGCGCATTGCTTCTACCCTTTCTGGATATTGAGAAGCAATATCATTCGCTTGTCCTTTATCCTGCTCTAAATTATAAAGTTCTGCTCCATTAATTAATCGCCATTTATTTTGCATCACTGAAGCATTTTTCCATTTTTTCGGAACCTCCAAACGTTGCGAATCTGTAATTAACATTCTATCATTTAAACTCTCAGTACCCTTTAGCATTGAAACTAAGCTTTGCCCATGGATTTCTAAATGCCCTTTAGGCAACTTTAAATCGCATAACTCTGCTAATGTTGGCAAAATATCTATTTGAGCTGTTAATTCATTAATATCTTTAGATACATTAATATTTCCATTTTTCCAATGAATAAAAAATGGGACCCTGTGTCCTCCTTCATACTCGCTGCCTTTGGTACCTCTCATACCTGCATTAAAACCTGTAATCTTTCCATTTTTATTATAATACCCTGATGATGTACCATTATCGGTCATGAAAATTAAAATCGTATTATCGGCAATATTTAATTCGTTCAAAGTACTTCTTAGTTTTCCAAAATTATCATCAACGTTAGTAATCATCCCATAAAAACGTTTTTGTGTATCTGCTAAAAGATCATTACTTAAGTCTTTATACATATTATAATAGTCCACAGGAACATTATAGGGACCATGTGGTGCATTCGTTGAAATGTAACAAAAAAATGGTGCTTCTTTATTCGTTTGAATAAACTTAATAGCCTCCTCGAAAAACACATCGGTACAATACCCTCTATACTTAATCGGTTTTCCATTTTTAAAATAGGTGTCATCAAAATAGTCGTTACCCCAATAATCTGGTGTTTGTTGTACGCCACCACCATAATGCATAACGGTTTCTTGAAAACCACGGTCATGAGCTCTAAAAGGATAATTATCACCCATGTGCCATTTACCAAAAGCGCCTGTTACATATCCATTTTCTGTAAACATATCCGCGACTGTTTTTTCGTCTTCTCTTAGTAAAGACCTACCTCCTACTGTATGCCAAACACCAGTACTATTTGCAAATCGACCAGTCATTAAACCAGAACGGGTTGGAGCACACGTAGGATTAACATGGAAATCTGTTAGGTGATAACTTTCATTATAAAAATCATCAATGTTTGGAGTTTTAATAATTTTATTTCCATGTGCTCCAATATCACCATAGCCTTGATCGTCTGTGATCACTAAAATCACATTGGGTTTTTCTGTTTTTCTTGTTATGTCTTCGTTTTTTGTTTTACAACTCATAAAAACTAAAACGATCAATAGCGCATCTATTTTGATAGATTTCTTCATTGAAAGTATTTTAATATTTTTCCATGGTATTTAACTCTGGAGAACCTCCTCTGTTACCACAACCCGAAGCAATGTATATTTCATTATTAAATAATACAGCTCCAGTACCATGTCTCCCTTGTATTAAAGGAGGGTAATTTCTCCACGTATAATTTTTGGTATTTAAAGCCTCAACCTCGCTATGCGCTGTCGCCTGATTTATGGATTCCCCTCCAATTACCAAAACATCATCGTTGTATAGCAAAGCTATATTTCCAGCACGTTTGGTTGGAATCCCTTTTTCTAAGGTTGTCCAAGCTTTCTTCTTTATGTCATAAACATCTACCTCTGCAATGGTTTCTTTAAATGTAGCGTCTGGTGCTTTTGATAACCGTCCTGCTAGCACATAAATTTTATCATCATTTTCTACGGCTTGAAAATGATCTCTTGCTCTTGGCGCATCTGGAAGTACCTGCCATACCCCTGTTTTTAAGTTATAACTGTCTAACCATTTTTTATGTCCACCTATATGACCATTACTAATTCCACACGATATATAAACCACTTCTTCTTTAATAATATTTCCTGTAGAGCCTCTTAACCTATTTTTAGGAATCGGATCACCTTTTATCCAAGTGTCATTATTTGTATTATAAATATAGACATGCTCTACTGGTGTTTCTGTAGGGTACTTGCCTGTTAATGCACCGATAATATATATATTCCCCTGATAAACAATAGGTTGAAAATGATGAAACTCTATGGGTGGTTTTTTTCCTAAAGTCCATTTTTGGGTTTTAGTATTGAAAATACTAACAGACCTTATACCTCTTCCTCCTAGTAAATAAAATGTATCTCCTACATTTACAAACGCAGCTTCATGTCTTGCAATAGGTGCTGAATTATCGGATGCAGCAACCTGCCTCCATAATTTTTGAGGTTCAGAACTACCTTGCTTATACCCTTTACAGGATAAAATAAGTAAAAACAATACTATTGTAATCGATTTTTTTTCAGACATCTTTTTGGTTTTTATAAACATTTATTACATTCAAACATAAAAAATTATTGAGTTATTAATTTAGTTTCCATACTATTTGTTTTTGAGTAATTGGTTTATGATTTAACATTTTCATAATAATATTATACCAAATAGTTTTCTTTCATTGTGATCTATTGATTCTGTAAGCAAACTCAGCAAAGTATTTTTGAATATGATCTTTACTTACGTGAGTTGGTATTGTTCTTAGCCAAGACTTCTCATGATGTATTTTAATATGAAGTTTCTTAAAGTTTTTTCCTTTACATTTTGAAGACTTAAATCCATCTTGCCATTTATATTTAGCTAAATAGGCACTAGATATATCATCTTTTGGTAGTTCTTTTACAAAGTTTAGTATATTTTAATCTTCAAATTGTTCAATAGTATATTAAAGGTAATAAAACACAGAATTCATTTTAATAAGTCAATAGATTATTAATACTTCACTTTCTTATAATGCTGGATGTAAACCTTGGGAGACATTGACATAAGCGCTTTAAATCTTCTATTAAAATTAGAAATATTATTAAAACCAGACTCATAACATACTTTAGAAATGTTTTTATTTCTCTCCATTAAAAGCTTACAAGCATAACCAATTCTAACTTCATTCAAGTATTCTGAAAATGATTTACCGTTTACCTTTTTAAAAAGCCTACTAAACGATGATGGATTCATACAAGCTATTTTTGCAATATCAATAAGTGTAATCTGTTCTTTAAAATTATTAAATATATACTCGTAAGCTTTATCTAAGTTCCTATGACCTCCTTTATTAAAAGAATTTATAAATCCTTTACTAGCTAATAACTCATAGGTTTCACAACGCGCCAAATCGTTTAAAACATCAATAAAACTTATAATTCTATTAAATCCATTAAGACTAGAAATCGTTTTTATTTTATGTACTAACTCTAGACTAATATTCAGGAATTTTATACCATATTTAGATCTCTCTATTAAATCTGAAATTGGTTTCATTTCACTAATATTAAAAAATGCCTTTCCAAGAAAATCTTGTTTAAAATGAATAGCAACCGCTTCTGCTTTAAGTTTAGACGAGGCCTCGAAATACTCGTCATCATTTAACCACATATGCGGCAAGTCTTTACCTATGAGCACTAAATCTCCCTCATCAAATTTAAGAATGCTATCGCCTACAAATCGAGTTCCTTTACTTTTTATAGAGAGCACTAATTCCAGTTCTCTGTGATGATGCCAAATTTTTAAAAAATATGGATAATTATGATGCGTAACACTAAATGTATTATTTTTTAAGTCACTTCTATCTATAAAATGAAGTTTCATACACACCGCTGTTTATTGATTTTATTATACAATAATAGCTTAAATATTTTTTTTAATGCAATTAAAGTATCATAAAATGCCTTCTATGAGGTAGATTTAGCTTAAAAATGGGGCTAATTTTGTATTCTTAATATACATTTTTATGAAATACATTGTTTGCGAAAAGCCAGGAGAATTTCTTTTAAAAGAAAAAGAAGCTCCAGTTAGAAAAGAAAATGAAGCTTTATTACAAATAAATAAAGTTGGTATATGTGGAACGGATCTGCATGCATACTCTGGAAATCAAGCCTTTTTTACTTACCCAAGAATTTTAGGGCACGAATTGGCTTCTGAAGTTCTAGAAATAGGAGACAATCCTCAAGGAATAAAAGCTGGAGATAAAGTAGTTGTTATGCCTTACGTTAGTTGTGGAAAATGTATTGCTTGTAGAAATGGTAAAACCAATTGTTGTACCAATATTACAGTACTTGGGGTACATGGTGATGGTGGTATGCAAGAGCAAATAACTGTACCTACAAATATTTTACTTCCTGCAAATAACCTTTCTAATGATGAGATGGCTATTGTAGAACCTTTAGCAATTGGTGCACATGCAGTTAGAAGAGCAGATATTAAAAAGGACGAATTTGTTGTGGTTGTAGGTTGCGGCCCTATAGGGATTGGCATCATGAAATTAGCACAAATTGCAGGAGCAAAAGTCATTGCTTTAGATTTAAATGATGATCGATTACAATATGCCAAAGACAAAATTGGTGTTGACTACACTGTAAATGTAGGTAATGATCCTGTAAAGCAAATCTCAGAAATCACTAATGGCGATATGGCAACCGCAGTATTTGATGCATCGGGTCATAAAGGTGCTTTAGAAGCAGGTCCAAATTATATGGCTCATGGTGGTAGATTTGTACTAGTAGGTTTATCCAAAGGTGAATTAACGTATACACATCCAGCAATTCATGCTAAAGAAATAACATTAATGTGTAGTAGAAATGCAACTACAGAAGATTTTGAACATGTAATAAGTGTTCTAGATCAATTTCCAACAGACTCTTTCATTACGCACACTGTTCCATTTACAGAAATGATAGACAATTTTGATAGTTGGTTAAACCCAGAAACTGGCGTTATTAAAGCGACAGTAAATTTTAATTAAAATATAGATGTCTAAGAATTACGTCCAAATAGATCCTAAAGACAACATTATTGTAGCCATTACACCTCTTGAAAAAGGAACAACAACTACAATTCAAGGTACAGATATTATCTTAAAAGAAAATATAAAACAAAAACACAAGTTTGCCTTAAATGATTTTGCTGTAGGTGATGAAATTTTCATGTATGGCGTGCTCATCGGGAAAGCCATAGAGCCCATTCAAGCTGGTTGTGCTATTACTATTGATAATGTTAAACATGCCTCTGCCGAGTTTCAAGACTCCAAAGAAAAATTTACATGGTCTGCTCCAGATGTTTCAAAATTTGAAGGAAGAACATTTAATGGTTATCACAGAAAAGATGGTAAAGTAGGCACAGGAAACTATTGGTTAGTAATTCCATTAACATTTTGTGAAAATAGAAACGTTGATGTTTTAGAAGGAGCACTTTCTGAAAAATTAGGATACGAAACAAAAAAAGATTTTGCTGTAGACACAGATGCTTTAATCAAACAATACAAAGCCGGTGCATCAAAAGATGCTATTCTAAATACCCCTATTATCACGACTAAGGAAGAAATGACAAAAAATCGAACCTTTCCTAATGTAGATGGTATTAAGTTCTTAAAACACGATGGTGGTTGTGGTGGCATCCGCCAAGATTCTGAAACGCTATGTAAATTACTGGCAGGATATATTTCAAACCCGAATGTAGCGGGAGCAACTATTTTTAGCTTAGGGTGCCAGAATGCACAGATAGAAATGCTACAGAACGCATTGGATGCTATTGATCCTAACTTAGATAAACCAGTTCACTATTTAGAACAACAAAGAAGTGAGAGCGAGCGACAATTAATTGAAGAAGCTGTTAAACACACATTTTTAGGGCTTATTGAAGCTAATAAAATTACAAGACAACCTGCTCCTCTAAATAAATTAGTACTAGGTTTAGAATGTGGGGGTTCAGATGGGTTTTCAGGAATTTCTGCGAATCCAGCTTTAGGCTATGCATCCGATTTATTAGTAGCACTCGGAGGAAGCCCAGTACTATCTGAATTCCCAGAATTGAATGGTGTAGAACAAGAAATCATCAATCGCTGCGAGACAGAAGAAGACTCAAAGAAATTCTATGATTTAATGAGAGCTTATTCTGCTGCTGCAGTAGCGGTAGGTTCTGGATTTGAAAACAATCCTTCGCCAGGAAACATAAAAGACGGTTTAATTACAGACGCTATGAAATCGGCAGGAGCTGCTAAAAAAGGAGGTACATCTCCAGTAACCCAGGTTTTAGATTATACCGAGCAAGTAACAAAACCAGGCTTAAACTTATTATGCACCCCAGGAAATGATGTAGAGTCTACCACTGGTTTAGTAGGTTCTGGATGTAATATTGTGGTATTTACAACAGGGCTTGGAACACCTACTGGTAACCCCATAACGCCAGTTCTGAAAATGTCTAGTAACACATATTTATATGAACGAATGAATGATATTATAGATATCAACGCAGGAACTGTGATTAGCGGGGAAGATACTATTGAATCTATGGGTGAAAAAATATTAGATCACATTATAAAAGTCGCCAGCGGTGAAGTGGCTTCAAAAGCAGTGCTACATGGCAATAACGATTTCATTCCTTGGAAGCGAGGGGTTTCTTTATAATTATAAAAAACATATTTAATATCATAATTGGAATTGTCATCTTAGAATCTTTTTACAGTCAACAAAAAAAAACAAAAATTAAAAATTAATGCAAGAATTAAATAGACATACAGCTACTGTAAAAACTTATACAGAGCGCATTATACAATTTGGAGAAGGTAACTTTTTAAGAGCCTTTGCAAACTGGATGATTCATGAAATGAATAAAAAAGCAAACTTTGATGCAGGTGTTGTAGCTGTACAACCTATTGATCAAGGTTTAATTAAAATGTTGAACGATCAAGATGGATTGTACACATTGTATCTGAATGGTATAAAAAATGGACAAGCCATTAGTGAACATGAAATTATCGATTGTATACAAAGAGGTATCAATCCTTACGAAAACTACATAGAATATTTAGCAAATGCTGAAAATCCAGACTTACGTTTTGTAATTTCTAACACCACTGAGGCTGGAATTGCTTATAATCCCGACGATACATTAAAAGACACACCACAATCCAGCTATCCTGGCAAATTAACAGCATTATTATATAAAAGATTTCAAACTTTTGGTGGTGCTTCAGACAAAGGTATGATTGTAATTCCCTGTGAATTAATCGACAAAAACGGCGATAATTTAAAGCGAATTATTCTGAAATATGCTGCCAACTGGAATTTGGGTGATGCTTTTGTAGAATGGATTAATGAAGACAATATTTTCTGTAATACTTTAGTCGATAGAATTGTTCCAGGATATCCTAAAGATAAAATGGATGCCATTACTAAAGAATTAGGCTATAAAGACAATTTAGTTGTTGAAGGTGAGCAATTTCATTTATGGGTTATCGAAGGGCCTGCTTCTGTAAAAGAAGAGATTCCTGCTGAAGTTTGTGGTTTAAATATTGTGTTTACAGACAATATGGAACCTTACAGAACGCGTAAAGTAAGGATCTTAAACGGTGCGCACACAACCTTGGTCCCTGTTGGATATTTATACGGTATTGATAAAGTACGTGAGTCTTTAGAAGATGATGTGGTTGGTGGTTTCTTAAAAGATACTATTTTTAAGGAAATCTGCCCTACTTTAGACCTTTCTAAAGAAGAGTTAGATCAATTTTCTAATGACGTATTAGATCGTTTTAGAAATCCTTATTTGGAACATGCATTGATTAGTATTTCATTGAATTCAACGTCTAAATACAAAACAAGGGTGTTGCCTTCATTGCTAGAATATATCAAAAGAAAAAATGAATTACCAAATAGATTGTTGTTCTCACTAGCTTCATTAATTGCCTTTTATAGGGGTTATAGAGAGAATGAAGCTATTACCTTAAAGGATGATCAATTTGTATTGGATTTCTTTGCTTCGCAATGGGCAACTGGAGACATCCCTAGAATAACAAAAGCGACCTTATCTAATACAGATTTTTGGGGAACCGATTTAACGCAATTTGATGGTCTTCTAAATAGAGTAACAAATCATTTAGAGAACATCATTACAAATGGTATGAAACAAACATTAAGCACTTTGTAAAATGAAACAACCTTATTTAATCATAAAGATATGAAAGTTTCTTATTTAAAAGTTTTAGCTTTTCTTTTTATTATTTCTTTAGTTAGTTGTATGGCCAAAGATGAAAAAAAAGAGACTGTAGTTTTAAAGGAAGAAACATATAAAGATGATTGGACTTCTTTAGGAAAACATAACGAAGCTCCAAATTGGTTTAAAGAAGCCAAATTGGGGATTTATTTTCATTGGGGAATCTATTCTGTACCTGCGTATCATGATGAGTGGTATCCTAGATACATGCATTTAGAAAAACACGATGTTTACAAACATCATGTTGAAAAATATGGACACCCGTCTAAATTTGGATACCATGACTTTGTACCAATGTTTAAGGCTGAAAAGTTTGATCCAGAAAAATGGGCAATGTTATTTAAAAAAGCAGGTGCAAAATTTGCAGGTCCTGTAGCAGAACATCACGATGGTTTTGCCATGTGGGATAGTGAAAAAACACCTTGGAACTCTATGGATAAAGGTCCTAAGCGAGATTTAACAGGAGAACTAAAAAAAGCTATTTCATCAAAAGGCATGAAGTTTATAACAGCCTTTCATCATGCAAGAAATCTACAAAGAAACACAGAATTGAACCAAGCAAATTGGAGAAGCCATTATCCATATATAGAAGGTATGCCTCCAACATCTAAAGATCCAGAATTAGCTTATCTGTATGGTAATATTCCTGAAGAAAAATGGAATAAAGAAATTTGGTTAGGAAAATTAAAAGAAGTTATTGATAAGTACCAACCAGACATTATTTGGTTTGATTTTATGTTGGACGCCATTCCAGAAAATTATAGAAAAGAGTTTGCAGCTTATTATTTAAATGAAGCTGAGAAACTAGATAAAGATGTCGTAATTGTTAGAAAACAACACGATCTACCTTTGTCTATGAGTGTTATGGATCTGGAGAAATCTCGTAAAAACGTTATTGGAACCAAAACCTGGATGACTGATGCTACTATTAGTAACGAAAGCTGGTCTTATAAAGACAATCTGAAAGTAAAATCTTCAACCGATATTTTACACATGTTGATAGATATTGTTAGTAAAAATGGTGTTTTACTACTAAATGTTTCTCCTATGGCAAATGGAATTATTCCGAAAAACCAAGAGAAATGCTTACTGGAAATGGGGGCTTGGTTGGAAAAATACGGAGAAGCTATTTATGGAACTGAAGCCTGGTATACTTTTGGAGAAGGACCTACAAAAGAACCCGAAGGACATTTTGGAAATCATAAAGCCTTTCATAAAATAAAGTATTGTAATAAAGATATTCGTTATACTACGAAAGATTATAATATTTATGGTATTATTATGGGAGCAACAGTCCCTAATAAAGAAATTTTATTGACGTCTTTTGCAAAGAAAAACATCAAAGATACTGTTAGAATAGAATCTGTCTCTATTCTTGGAAATGATGAAAAAACAGAATGGTCTATAGATATAAAAGAAGGTTTAAAAATTAAACTACCTTCAAAAATAGTAGATGAAAAAGCTACAGTAATTAAAATAAAAATATCAGCATAAAAATGAACATAGATTCTCATCAGCATTTTTGGAATTATGAACCAGTGAAACACGAATGGATTGACGATAGTATGTCTGTAATTCGTAAAGATTTTTTACCTGATGACTTAAAAAAAGTATACGCTGAGAATGGTATTGATGGCTGTGTAGCTGTACAAGCAGATCAAACACTTGTTGAAACAGATTTCTTATTAGATTTGGCTTCTAAAAATAATTTCATTAAAGGCATTGTTGGCTGGATCGATTTAAGAGCAGACAATCTAGAAACAGTTTTAAATACATACAAAGAACAGGAAAAACTAAAAGGTTTTCGACACGTAGTCCAAGGTGAAGAGGATCCTAATTTTTTATTACGTCCTAATTTTTTAAAAGGAATTTCAATTTTAGAAAAGTACAACTATACATATGACATTTTAGTGTTTCCTCATCAATTAGGAGCTGTTTTAGAGCTTGTAAAACGATTCCCTAATCAGAAATTTGTTATTGATCACATAGCAAAACCCTACATAAAAGATGGTTTTTATGACGGGTGGGCCGTCTTAATGAAAGAAATTGGAAAACATAAAAATGTATATTGTAAGTTATCCGGGATGATTACAGAAGCCGATTTTAATACATGGACACCTGCTCAAATACACCCCTATATGAATTTAATTTTGGAAGTTTTTGGAGCTGAAAGAACTATGTTTGGGTCGGATTGGCCCGTTTGTTTAGTAGCAGGGAATTATAAAAGAGTAAAAGCATTAATAACGGAGTTTATATCAAAAATGAGTTTTACAGAACAAAATGCTATTATGGGAAATAATGCTATTAAATTTTACAGTTTAAAATAATAAAAAATATAAAAATGGATTTAGGATTAAAAGAAAAAGTAGTTGTTATATCAGGAGCTGCAGGCATTGAAGGCAGTATTGGGGAAACCATTTTACAAAAACTAGCAGATGAAGGCGCTATACCTGCTATTATAGATAGAAATGCCAGAGGTTTTGGTTATGTTGAAAAATTACAAAAAAGAGGTATTGATGCCATATTTTGTCAGACCGATGTTACCAATCCTGATCAAATTAAAAATGCCATGGATACTATTTCAGAAAAATATGGTAAAATAGATATAGTAATTAACAATGTAGGCGTAAATGATGGTGCTGGATTAGATGCTTCTTACGAAGATTTCATGAACTCATTAAAGCTTAATATGGTAAGCTATTTTTTAGTCGTAAAACATGCTTTGCCTCTATTAAAAAAATCAAAAGGAAACATTCTTAACATAGGGTCTAAGGTAGGATTAACTGGACAAGGTGGAACATCTGGTTATGCGGCATCTAAAGGCGGTGTACTAGGGTTAACTCGCGAATGGGCTGTGGATTTAATTAAACATCAAATTAGAGTTAATGCCATTATTATTGCAGAAAGCTGGACTCCTGCTTACGATAATTGGATAAAAAAACTTGAAAATGGTGAAGAAAAATTAAAATCAATCGTCAAAAAAATTCCTTTAGAAAATAGAATGACAACTCCAGAGGAAATAGCAGATACCTGTCTGTTTACAATTTCTAAAAGATCATCACATACCACTGGGCAATTTATAACCGTTGATGGCGGATATGTCCATTTAGATCGTTCTTTATTAACAGAATAAATCATTTGTTATACGATTTAAAACAAAACAACCATTTTTTGAATTTACCAAGATATAAATTTATACATTAACTAAAAACGATAATAATGAGCAAACTTAAGAATATACCCGTGGTTCCAAAAGAGCTATTGGTTCCATTTATAGCAGCAACATCAATCTTTGCCCTTTGGGGATTTGCAAACGATTTAACGAACCCTATGGTAGCTGCTTTTAAAAAGGTTATGATTCTTTCTAATAAAGAAGCCTATAATGTACAATTTGCATTTTATTTTGGCTATGGTGTTATGGCTATTCCAGCTGCTCTTTTTATAAGAAAGTTTAGTTACAAATCTGGTATTTTACTTGGCCTTGCACTATATGCAATTGGAGCCGTACTTTTCTACCCAGCCGCACTTGAAGGAAGTTATACGTATTTTTTAATTTCTCTTTTTGTCATTACATGTGGACTTGGATTTCTTGAAACAACATCCAATCCACTTATATTATCAATGGGAGACTCATCAACTGCTACACAACGATTGAATCTTGCTCAATCTTTTAACCCTATAGGGTCACTAACAGGAATGATGATTGCAAAGTTTGTAGTACTTGACAGAATTTTATCGGCAGATTATGATGATAGTTCAGAAATTGTCGCCCTTGGTGCTGAGAAAGCTGCCGAAATAAAGGCGCATGATTTAGATATTATTAGTACACCTTATATAGCTGTGGGTCTATTTGTTGCTTTGGTTTTCTTTATTATTTTGAAAACTAAAATACCTTCTATGACTATGGGAGAAAACTTATCTATTAAAGAATCTGTTAATAGAATTTTTAAAAGTAAAACCTATCTAGCTGGAGTTATTGCTCAAATGTTTTACGTTGGTGCGCAAATCATGTGCTGGACAGCAATTTTTCAATTAGTTGAATATATCAATGAAGGCTATAATGAAGCTGATAAAATTGATGGTACTTTTTGGAATATTGCAGCTATGATTCTATTTGTATCAACAAGATTTGTAGGTACAGCTTTAATGAAAAAAATAAACCCCGCAAAAATGCTAACTTATTTTGCTATTGCTGGAGCTGCTTTATGTATTGGAGTTATAATGACAACTGGATTAACAAGTTTAATTTGTTTAGTATTAGTTTCTGTTTTTATGTCTATTATGTTCCCAACCATATATGGTCTGGCACTTAAAGATATGGGAGAAGAAGTAAAACTAGCGTCATCTGGATTAATAATGGCTATAGTAGGAGGTGCTTTTTTACCTAAAATTCAAGCTGCCATAATGGATTTTGGAGATACAGTAAATGATGAAGAAGTTTTTGGCGATGTTGTATCTGGTGGGATTACAGAAATTCATTTTTCGTTTATACTACCAATGATATGCCTTCTATTTGTAGCACTTTATGGAATTTACGCTTATAGAGTAACTAAAAAATCTTAAATTTTAAAATGATGAGTACTAAAAGATTTTGTTATTCATGTGATTTAAAGGATAATCCTAAACTTATAGCTGAATACAAAGAATATCATGCAGCAGGAAATGCATGGCCAGAAATAACAAAAAGTATAAAAGATGCGGGTATTGTTGATATGGAAATTTACTTAACAGGAAACAGAATGTTTATGATTATGGAAGTTGATGAAACTTTCGATCCTGTTAAGAAATCTGTAATGGATGCCAACAACCCTAAAGTACAAGAGTGGGAAAATCTCATGTGGAATTACCAACAAGAATTACCTTGGGCAAAAGATGGAGAAAAATGGATTGCCCTAGAAAAGGTATTTAAATTGGGGAATTAATAGCAAATCCATTTTTAATTGATTTAAAGAGGCTGTCTGAAAAGTGGTTAATCTTGTCATTCAGAGCAACGCGAAGAATCTTATTTCACTCATAATCAGGGTCATATATTTTAAAGAGGTTCTTCATTCCATTCAGAATGACACTTTTTAGATAGCCTCTTTTTATTATTTACCAGTCTTGTTATATCATTTCTTGTTTGAAATTACTGTAAAATAAAATAATGATTTTTTGCTTTATACAAAATATAAAAATAAAGCATAGCCTCAGTTACGGTTTCTTTTTCTATTGAAGTAGAAGGCGAAAAAGGGTGTTTTATTACGGTTATTTCAAATGAGAATTGGTATTACTTAAATTTTGACAACATATTCGCTAGGTATAACTCCAAACTGTTTTTTGATACATTTTGCAAAATATAAAGCCATATTAAACCAATCATATGTATAATTTCTTTAACTGAAAAATCACTTTTTTTAAAAAGCTAAACAGCTCCTTTTAAACGAATATTTCGAATAAATTTACTTGAAGATAATCCAGTTATCTCTTTAAACTTCAAGTATAATGATCCTTTGTAATTCATCTGTTTTTTTTTCAAAATATTCTACCTCTAATTTCTTCAAGGTAAAACATATTAAAACCGTTTTCACCTCCAGATAATAGTTATCCATTTTCAGGCTTTAATCTTGCTAATTACTGAAACTCATTATTTTGAAGCCATCATTAGTATCATACTTTTTTAAACACCTTTTTAACAGGATCAAACTTAAAATGCTGTAAAATATTTGTTAAATATGCTAAATTAAAATTGTTATTTTTTATATATTTACAAACCAGAACAGAACAGTATAGGTTATACATGAAAAACAAACTTATTTTTAATATTGATATTAATAGCGATATTCCTAAATACCAGCAATTAATCAATACCATAAATGATGCCTTAGCAAACAACACTATGCTTGTTGGAGACATGTTACCTTCGGTAAATAGTATTTGTAAAGAATATAAACTATCAAGAGATACCGTTTTTAAATCCTATACCATATTAAAAGAACAAGGCGTAATAGACTCAGTTCCTAACAAGGGGTATTATGTTGCAAATGTTACTAGAAAAGTACTTTTAGTGTTAGATACATTTAAGGCTTATAAAGAAGTTTTGTATCATTCATTTATAAATAATTTACCAGATAATGTCATTACAGATGTACAATTTCATCATTACAATATCGAAAATTTCAAAACCATATTAAATAATAGTAAAGGAAAATATTATAAGTATGTTGTTATGGGTTTTGACAATGAAGCAATCTCTTCTGTTTTGGATGGGTTTAGAAACGAAAAGCTGCTTTTAATAGACTGGAATATACATTCTAAAGCTAGCAACAATTATGTATGTCAAAATTTTGGTGATGCCTTTTTTAATGCATTAAAAGACGCTCGGGAATCATTCAAAAAATATAAAGAGATTCATTTTGTATATCCTAAATTTACTTTCCACCCAGTAGAAGCCATTTCCCATTTTGAGAGATATTGTAACGACTTTCAATTTAAATATAAAGTAGTCACAGATGTAAAAAATTTCAATATTGAAAAACATATTGCTTATATAAGTGTTAGTGATCGTTTTTTAGGAACATTTTTAGAACAATGTCGTAGTAATGATTTGGAACCTGGAGTAGATGTAGGGTTCTTATCATACAACGAAACCCCCATGAAAAAATTTATTTATAAAGGCATCTCTGTTATTTCAACCAACTTTGAAGCTTTAGGGCAAAAAGCTGCTGAATTTATTTACAAAGATGAACCTATGCAGATTTATATACCTACTAATTTAACATTAAGAGAATCATTGTAACATGTATTATATAGGGTATGACTTAGGAAGCTCTTCTGTGAAAGTTGCGATTGTAAATGCAGAAACAGGAGAAAAATTATCAACATTGCATGAACCACAAAACGAAATGGAAATTATAGCCATTCATTCAGATTGGGCAGAACAAGATCCAAACGTGTGGTGGAATTATGTATGCATTGCTACAAAAAGAGTTATTAAAGAAGCTAATATCGACGCTTCTCTAATTTCTGGTATTGGAATTTCTTACCAAATGCACGGTCTGGTTGTTGTTGACAAACAAGGAACTGCTTTACGCAATTCTATTATTTGGTGCGACAGTAGAGCTATTGATATTGGAAATAAGGCATTCGATGCTTTAGGACATAACCTCTGCTCTGATAAACTATTAAATTCCCCTGGAAATTTTACGGCATCTAAATTAAAATGGGTTCGTGAAAATGAACCAGAATTGTATTCAAAAATCTACAAGTATATGTTACCTGGAGATTTTATTGCTTACAAATTAACTGGTGTTATAAACACTACAAAAAATGGTTTATCTGAAGGCATTCTCTGGGACTATAAAAATGATTCATTAGCAACCTTCTTATTGGAGCATTACGGAATTGATCCTTCATTAACGCCTGATATTGTAGATAACTTTACAAATCAGGGAACCGTAAACGAAAAAGGAGCTGCCGAAACTGGATTGCCAGTTGGAATTTCTGTAAACTATAGAGCTGGCGATCAACCAAACAATGCATTGTCTCTAAACGTATTTAACCACGGTGAAGTTGCAGCAACCGGAGGAACTTCTGGAGTTGTTTATGCCGTTACAAACGCATTAAAGTCAAAAGAAGCTTCGAGAATCAATCATTTTGCACATGTAAACTATACAAAAGAAAATCCTACTCTAGGAAAATTATTATGTATCAATGGCGCTGGCATTCAATACCGTTGGCTAAAGGATAATCTGGCTAGTAATTCGTATGAAGACATGAATAACAGAGCCAATGAAATTCCCGTTGGTTCTGATGGTGTTTGCGCGATTCCTTTTGGAAATGGTGCAGAAAGAATGCTAAATAGCAAAAATATTGGAGCTCATTATTGCAACTTAAATTTCAATAAACACCATGACGGACATTTATACCGTGCAGCTTTAGAAGGCATTGCTTTTTCCTTTGTATATGGTATGGATATTATGAAAAATGACCATGCTACAATTAATGTGATCAGAGCTGGAAATGACAATTTGTTCCGTTCAGAAATATTTTCAAATACAGTAGCAACCTTAATTGGGCATGAGATAGAAATTTACAATACCACAGGCTCTGTTGGAGCTGCAAGAGCTGCAGGTTTAACCGATGGTGATTTTGAAAAATTCGGTGCAAACATTACAAAAAATGATCATGTAATGACCTTTGTACCTATAAAAAATAACGAACCCTATATAAAGGCTTATCAAGATTGGAAAAAAGAATTAGAAATTATATTAAACAATAAATAAAATACTTTAGAATAATATGGCAACTATAGGAAACAAAGAGTACTACAAAGGTATTGGCGAAATTAAATTTGAAGGAAAAGAATCTGATAACCCATTAGCATTCAAATACTACAATCCGGATCAAGTAGTTGCAGGAAAAACAATGCGTGAGCATTTTAAATTTTCTGTGGCGTATTGGCATACATTCTGCGGACAAGGGTCTGATCCTTTTGGACCTGGGACACAAAACTTTGAATGGGATCAATCATCTGATCCTGTCCAAGCTGCCAAAGACAAAGCAGACGCTGCTTTTGAATTTATAACTAAAATGGGGTTTGGATACTACTGTTTCCATGATTATGACTTAATTCAAGAAGGTCCCACTTTTGCAGAGTCAGAAAAAAGATTACTAACAATTACAGATTACTTAAAAGAAAAGCAAACAGTTTCAGACACAAAATTACTTTGGGGTACAGCGAACTGCTTCTCAAACCCACGTTATATGAATGGGGCTTCAACAAACCCAGAATTTAATGTGGTAGCCAGAGCTGGTGGTCAAATTAAATTAGCTTTAGATGCTACTATTGCTTTAGGTGGTGAAAATTATGTATTCTGGGGAGGTCGTGAAGGCTACATGTCTTTATTAAATACAGATATGGGACGTGAATTAGACCATATGGGACGTTTCTTAAATATGTGTAAAGATTATGCGCGTGCGCAAGGATTTAAAGGAAACTTTTTTATTGAGCCTAAACCAATGGAACCTTCTAAACATCAATACGATTTTGATTCTGCTACAGCGATAGGGTTCTTAAAAGAATACGGTTTAGATAAGGATTTTAAAATCAACATCGAAGTTAATCACGCTACTTTAGCACAACATACTTTCCAACACGAATTGGAAGTTGCTGCAAAAGCAGGTATGCTAGGAAGTTTAGATGCAAACCGCGGAGATTACCAAAATGGCTGGGATACAGATCAATTTCCTAACAACATCCAAGAAACAACAGAAGCTATGTTAGTATTCTTAAAAGCTGGTGGTTTACAAGGCGGTGGTGTTAATTTTGATGCAAAAATAAGAAGAAACTCAACAGACTTAGATGATGTTTTCCATGCGCATATTGGTGGAGCCGATACGTTTGCCAGAGCCTTATTAATTGCCGACAAAATCATGACTTCTTCTCCTTATGAGACATTGAGAACAGAACGCTATAGTTCTTTCGATTCTGGTAAAGGATTAGAGTTTGAAAAAGGAAATTTAAACCTGGAAGACTTGTATAAAATAGCTCAAGAAAATGGTGAGTTACCTTTAAAAAGTGGAAAACAAGAATTGTTTGAGAATATTATTAATCAATATATATAACCAATAAAATCATAAACTATGAGGAATAATTTTTTAGCCACGCAATCGGTACTGGAAAATTTAGACTGGGTCGTGTTAGGAATTTATTTCCTAGCTCTTGTTGCTGTAGCCGTATGGGTCGTGTTACAAAAGAACAAGAATACCGAGGATTATTTTTTGGCAGGACGAAATGTAGGATGGTTCGTTATTGGAGCTTCTATTTTTGCTTCTAATATCGGATCTGAGCACGTTGTAGGTCTAGCTGGAACAGGTTTTGAATCTGGAACACCTATGGCACATTACGAACTTCATGCTTGGATTGTATTATTACTAGGCTGGCTGTTTTTGCCATTTTACATTAGAAGTGGCGCCTTTACAATGCCTGAATTTTTAGAAAAACGTTTCGATTCACGATCCAGATGGTTTTTATCTTTATTCTCTTTAGTTGCTTACGTACTTACTAAAGTATCTGTAACTATATATGCTGGTGGTATTGTTGTTTCAGAATTACTGGGTATTCCCTTTTGGTACGGTGCTATAGGCATTGTCGTGTTTACTGGAATTTACACCGTTGTAGGAGGCATGAAAGCTGTAATATATACAGAAACCTTACAAACCGTTATCTTAATCTTAGGTTCTATAATCATTACTTACCTAGGATTACAGGAAGTTGGAGGATGGGCTCAACTAAGAGAAACTGTTACAGCTGTAAGCCCAGATCATTTCAATATGTGGCGACCAATGAATGACCCAGATTTTCCTTGGACAGGATTATTAATTGGAGGTACCATTGTAGGTATTTGGTATTGGTGTACAGACCAGTATATCGTACAAAGAACATTAGCTGCTAATAATATTAAAATAGGAAGAAGGGGCGCTATTTTTGGTGCTTACTTAAAATTATTACCAATTTTAATCTTTTTAGTACCTGGAATTATTGCTTTTGCATTATCAATTCAAAACCCGGAAGTTTTTTCTGTTGAAAAAGCGGATAGAGCATTTCCTATGTTAGTAAAAACATTATTACCTGTTGGTTTAAAAGGATTGGTTGCTGGTGGCTTAATGGCTGCATTAATGAGTTCTTTAGCATCAGTATTTAACTCCTGTTCTACCATATTCACTATCGATATATATAAAAAGCTGAAACCTGAAAAATCTGAAAAATCCTTACTTACTACTGGTAAGATTGCTACAGGATTTATTGTAATATTAGGGATTATTTGGATTCCAATTATGGAAAAAATCGGAGGTGGTGTGATGTATCAGTACCTTCAAAACGTACAATCGTATATAGCACCACCAGTTACTGCCGTCTTCTTACTTGGTATTATCTGGAAACGAGTAAACTCTACAGCAGCAATTACAACACTGTTAGCTGGATTGGCTTTATTGGTCATTCGATTAGGCTCAGAAATTTATTATCAACCACAGATAGCCGCTGGAGAAAGTATAGATGGTTTTATTTATGGTTTTGCGACTATTAATTTTGCTCACATGGCCATATTCATGTTTGTTTTCTCGGTGATACTTTGTATTTCGGTTAGTTTAGCAACTACAGCACCTGATTACAGCCTTATTAAAGGACTTGCGTTTGGAACACTTACCGATGAGCAGAAAGTCGCTAATAAAAACAGTTATGATAAAATAGATGTTGTCTTATCAGTAATTCTAGTTCTGTTAGTAATTGGTGTTTTAAGCTATTTTACAGGCTGATAAATTAACATGAGCGACGTTCATTTTAAGCACCAAATCTACCAATGTCGTCGCTTGTGTCACCTTACACAGTCAAAAGGCTCAACCTGACACGTAGAACATAATTTGTTGATTTTTAATAAAAACAGTTTCATCATTAAATCAATGATTTTCAAAAGCTTGTCATGTCGACTAAGCGAAGCATGAGAGCGACGAGACATCTCATAAGGATGGGATTCCTCCTCAATAGTTACGCTATACGTTTAAAATATATTTACCCTCATAGTATTCGGATGACATAGCACCCTTACGAAAAACAACTAAATAGCTGATTGTCAGACTTTAAAATAACGTTAATTTAATAGTCATTGATTTTCAATTAGTTACATTAAAAACACCCCTAAAGTCCCCTCAAGGGGCGATTTCCTAGAATATGGCAAAAATTGGTTATATTATGATTATGGAACAACAATCAATACTTTCAATCACGCAACGTTTCGGTACTCAAGAAGCCTGTATAAGCTACCTTGAGTCGATTCGTTGG
>NZ_SRSO01000013.1 GCF_004791695.1 Flavivirga rizhaonensis
CATTTACAGGGCTATTTAGATGAAATCGCTTTCAAGTTCAACAATAAGGGAAAGGATTTGTTCAACCTGCTTATCTGTAAAATAATTCAAGGAAGAAATGAAATTGCCACTTTATAGGAAATCGCCCCTCAAGGGGACAATTTTACCGAGTGAGATTCCTCCCTCGAGGGAGGATTAAGGAGGGTGTTTTTAAATACAAAATACTTTATAAGTCTAGCAATCAGAATTTTACAGCGAAGTTAAATAATTTAAGTTACATCGAACTCGTTAAGTAATAAGTTTTTTTGAAGATGTTATACAATATCAATTCAGATTAATGAAAATATCATCTTGAAATTGTGGCAATAAAAAAGCCACATTTGTTATACACAAATGCGGCTTTTTTATAATAGGGAATTCTAAATATCTTCTTGATCTCTTAAGTTTTGAATATACGCAGCTTTTTGGATTTCGCGACGTCTTTTAACAGATGGCTTTGTGAAAAACTGACCTTCTCTCAAATTTTGCATAACCTTAATATTTCTGTGTTTTCTTTTGTAGCGTTTTAAGGCACGCTCAATATTTTCACCTTCTTTAATAATAATCTTTAGCATGTGTGATTTTTAAATTTATTCGTTTTAGGACTATCCGTAAATACGTTTTTAATACTTTACTTTTTAAAGTATGTCTTAACCATGCTATTTGTTTTCGTTAAATTCATAGAGCTGGCTAGTTACAATAATAACTTTTTTAAATTAACATCCTAATAAAAAAGGAATTATTTAAATAATGTGCAAAAATACGGTTTTATTTTTTGGTGTCAACCTTTTTCTTTCTGCCTCCTAAAAGACCGCCAAGAGCATTTTTTACAGCATCTTCTGTAGTGTTAGTTTTGGTAGAATCTTTTTCTGTTTGATTCTTTTTATTTTTAATAATGCCACTTAAAACATTTTTAACCGAATTATTTTGCTCTTTCTTTATAGAGTCTGTTTTGCTCTTATTGCCACCAATAACACCGCTAATTAAATCTGATACTTTGTCTTTGCCTTTATTGAGTAATTTTTGTTTCTCAATTTCAATAAGTTGATTTGTCAGGTTTTTAACGCCACTTGTTAAATCGGTTGTTACAGAAGGGCTTGTATATGTGCCTCCAATGTTAGCTGTAACGGGAATTATTATGTTTTTTGCTTCCTTATTATCAATTTTTCCAATTAATTGATTAACATCGCTCCCTAAATATTTAGCAGGCACATTAAAAATCGCACTGTATTCTAATTTTTTATCAAAACCATGAGACCCCGAAACATCAATAGTAATATCATCGTATTTTAGTTGGAAAGGTTCAACACTAACTTTTCCATTAGCGAATTCTAACTTTGTTTTAAGGTCTTTCAAGTCTAATTTATCAAAATCTATAAAGCTTAAAGACCCTTCTAGTTTGTTAAATAATTCACTTTTATTCTCATTGACTTTTGAAGTTAATAATTCAGCTAGAGCATCCCCAGAGACACTACTTAATTCAGGAGAAAATTCACTATCTAAATTACCCGCTAAATTAATATCGGTATTTAGTTTTCCTTGAAGTATTTTGGCAATAGGAGCTAGGCTTCTTAATAGTTCTAGCTCTTTAAACGACTGACCTATATCAAAACCATCTATACCTAAATTTAGATTAAAAGTCGGTGTTTCACTTTTTGTGGAAACATTACCGGAAATAGCTAAAGCACCATCAAATAAATTAGAGGTCATATCTTTAAGTGTTGCTCGCTGATCTTTAATTATAAGTGTTCCTTTTAAATTTTTTAAATTTAAATTGTCATAAAGAACAGTTTTTGCATTGGCATTAATAGTACAATTTAAAAATTTTGGAATTTTCAAGGACTCAGCATCACTTGTGGTTTTATTATTTGTTGAGGCGGTTTCATCTTCAGACATGAAATCACTTACCTTAAAAAAGGTAGAATTCACATTGAAATACCCTTGAAGCGTATTATCACTTAATAAAAACCCTAATAGATTTTTAATAGTTCCTGTGGCATTCAAATCGCTATTCCCTGTTCTGGCTTTAAAACTGCTAAGGGAAACTGTTCCTGGGTTAAAAGACATATTAGCTTCAGAAATATGAATCGGATTCACAATGTCTTCCGAAGAAAACACAAAATCACTAATACTAGCAGAACCATTATTTTTTATACGCTCGTAAGCATTTGTTTCGATAGCGTTCATATCGAAAGCAGTATTGATATTCCCTTTTAAAGTACCTGTTAAGGTATTTTCTAATTCAACAGGATACACCTTTGTAATATTTGCTAAGTTTAAAATACCATCAATATTGGCATTAACTAACATATTTTTACTAATATTTTTTAAAGAGGCAGACGATTTAAACATGTCTTCATCAATACTAAAATTAAGCGCTTTAATATCAACATAAGTATCGTCAGCATGTCCTGTAGTATTTTTTATAACTGTATTTATAGTAATGTTTTTAACACGTTTTGGTAAATCAGGGTATTTAAACGATGCATTGTTTGAGGTCAGGCTAATATCTAGCTTAGGAATTGTTGTTTCTGAGCTTAACCCTTTTACAATACCTTTAACTTTAAAGTCACCAGTAGTTTGAACACCTTCAATGTTTTTTGAAAATTCTTCTGGAATGACTGCTAAGAAATTTTTAAAAGAAGTTTCTGGATTTTCAAAAGTAATGTCCATTTCTTGACCATTTTCTAATTGCTGAACATAGCCATGAAACTCCAAAGGTAATTTGTTTATAAGTGCCTTATTATCTTTAAAAGTGTATTTGCTATTAGCTAAATCTAATCCTATTATAGCGTCCAGTTTTACAGGATTATTATTTAAATAGGTGCTGCTATCTATCTTAAAACTAATATTTGCTTCGCTTTTTGTCTCTAATTCTGATGTTTCTGCGGAAAAGATGCCTGTACCTTCATGATTGAGTTCAGATACATAAATAGTCATCTTGGAGGCCTCATCAATATATGCTAAAGCACTGTTATTGATACTGTAATTTTCAATATCAAACGAAAAACTACTTCTCTCTGTTTCTGTTTTGGTTGATGCTTTTTCTTCATCTTTTTTAGCAATGTCAAAATTAGTGTTGCCGAATTTATCTGTTTTAAGAGTGAGCAAAGTTTCGTCTACAGTAATGGAATTTACGATAATGGGATCTCCACCAGACATTTTAAATAATTCTTTAATAGGCATCGTAAGTGTAATGTTTTTGGAGGTTACAAATGTCTCGCCTTTAAAAGGCTCAAAATTAGTAATGACCAAATCACTTACAGAAACATGTGCTTGTGGAAAGCTTATTAAAAAACTTAAACTCACATCGCTAAATTCTACTTGTGCATTTAAGTTGTCATTTATTGATTGCTTTACCATGTCTTTAATTTGCCCTTTAAAAGCAAATGGAATAGCAACTAAGAGTACTAGAATAATGAGTAAAGTAATACTTAATATTTTTAAAGCTTTTTTCATTGTGTAGGTTTTTTTGATTAATAGGCTTGCGGGATGTTGATATAGAATATGTTATGAATATACGTAAAAATGGTATTAGAAAGATGAAACTTGTTTTTATTTAATATTAATTTATTATAAAATTTTAAAGCAAATCAATTTCTTCGTTCACTTTTAATTTAAAACGCTTTCTAAACAAATAAACACCCAAATATAGAAAAGGTGTATCACAAGCAGCAACAAAAACTTTAAATAAAAACCCACTAATTAATAAACCTTTAAAATTCGACCAATCGATGATGCCGAATGAACATAATAAAGTTACAATCGTAAACGTATCTACAAATTGAGAAAACCAGGTAGAGAAATTATTTCGTAGCCAAAGATATTTCCCTTTGGTGAGTCGTTTCCAAAAATGGTAAATCTGAATGTCTACAAACTGTGCGAATAAATAGGTGAGCATGCTTGCAAATACAGCAATGATGGAATTACCAAAAACCGTATTAAACATATCGTTTTTAACGTAAGACCAGCTTGTGGCAGGAACGCTGTCTGCAACCAGTATTATTAAAAGTGAAAAAAGTGAAGCAAAAATACCCGTTACAACAACATCATTAGCACGCTTTTTACCATAAATTTCACTAATTAAATCGGTGATTAAAAAAGTAATCGGGTAGGGTAAAATACCAACAGAGATTTCGAAAAGCTTACTTCCAAAAATTTCAATGTCAACAGGATGCCAATAAAAAAACTTCTGAAAAATGAGGTTTGACACCACCAATGATGTTATAAATAAAGCCCCAAGGAGTATGTAGATACGCTGAGCAGCAAGTTTGTCTTTTAATGTCATAACAGGTTATAAATAAATTTCACTTTGTCAGTTCGAGTGATGCGACGAAGGAGCATTGTATCGAGAACTAAGGTGTGTTGAATTTCTTTTTAGCTAAGTTAGGAAGCTTTTCAAATTCATTTTTAATTAATGCTTCTTTTTTTGCTCTAGACCACTTTTTAATTTGCTTTTCTGTTTGTATGGCTAAATCAACATTTGTGAATTCAGCATAGAACTCCAAACGTATTGGTCGGCGTTTATAAGTGTAACTATCTGCATGTTTTCCTAATTTATGTTCTGTAATACGTCTAGTCAAATTAGATGTTATACCTGTATAATAGCTTTTATCGGAACATTTTAAAATATAAACATAATATATTTTCATATTTATGGAAATAAAGCTTCTCGATACAATTTTTCTTCATTTAGTTTCGAAAAATTACTCGAAGAGACATATTAACTAAGTTCATGTCTATTTGAGTATTTAGAAACTTTAGAAGTGTTTCGAGGTAATTTGTGAATAAATACGTCTCGTAAATATAAACGAATAAAAATTGTTTTAGTTATTTTGCCAATACTTATGATAAAACCAACGACATTTCATATCGCTTTAGGAAGTAATAAAGGAGATAAACTTAAAAACCTCCAAAATGCAGTTGATTTAATACATGTGAGAGCTGGTAATATAAAACTGATTTCTAAAGTATATAAATCGCCTGCTTTTGGATTTGAAAGTGATGATTTTTTTAATGCTTGTTTGGTTTTAGAAAGTTATTTAAAACCTCAAAAATTACTACAGGTTTTATTAACTATTGAAAAGGACTTGGGGCGTACTAGGAAAAACTCTGAAGGTTATGAAGCGCGTATTATTGATTTAGATATTATTTTTGCTGAAGATCGTATTATTGAAACCAATACACTTCAAGTGCCACATCCAGAAATGGAAAAACGAAGGTTTGTATTATTACCACTTCATGATATAGCATCTAAAATAAAGCACCCAAAATTAGATAAACAAGTATCAGTTTTGTTAGAAGAATGTGGAGATGAAAGTGTTTTAGAACCTATTAATATTTGGTTGAAAAACCCAAGAAAGGCCTTTGATTTTTCAAAGTATAATTACATTGCTATTGAAGGTAATATTGGTGCTGGTAAAACCAGTTTGGCAAATAAAATAGCACATGATTTTAATGCGAAACTTATTTTAGAGCGTTTTGCTGATAATCCATTTTTACCTAAATTTTATGAAGACGCTGCGCGGTATTCCTTCCCTTTAGAAATGTCTTTTTTAGCAGATCGCTACCAGCAAATATCGGACGATTTATCTCAGCTAGATTTGTTTAAAGATTTTATTGTAAGTGATTATGATGTGTTTAAATCACTTATTTTTTCAAAAATCACATTGCAGGAAGATGAGTTTAAGTTGTATAGAAAGTTGTTTTATTTAATGTACAAAGAGATAGCAAAACCCGATTTGTATGTCTATTTATATCAGAATACTGAGCGATTACAAGAAAATATTAAAAAACGTGGTCGTGATTACGAACAGAATATTGAAAACGACTACTTAGAAAAAATTAATGCTGGGTACTTAGAGTTTTTAAAATCACAACCTGATTTTAATGTGAAAATCATTGATATTTCGGATAAGGATTTTGTTGAAAACAGATTGGATTATTTGTGGCTTTTGGGAGTGATTTGTAGGGAGTGATTTTTGAGTTGCGCTTATCGGTTTTGTGTATGGCTAGTTGTGGAAAATCAGCTATGATTTTTCACTGTAACCAAAAGATAGCAAATTGCAGCGAATTCCGACTAAGGAATTCAGCCGCAATGAGCTATACAAGTTGTTGGCAAACGTTTTTTACTTTCATATTTTGGACCACGACTATGTCAAAATCAACTATTATAATTATCATGCTGTTTATTAATGATTATAACTATGTCATTAATAGGCTTTGATTTATGTGCTTTATTTAAAGTATTGGCGATTGTCCTATCTTTCTTAATTGTTCCATATTTTGAAGTGTAATCTGCCAATAATTCAGAAGCTTTTGTTAAGGTGTTTTGGTACAATTGATTACTTGATTTCATTTCATTTATTGTTTTCTGGTCATCGTATGATTGCTTTTTCAAGTTGTTTAATTCACTATTTAGGTTGTCATTATCAGCTATATACTCGTCATTAGATTTTATCAAATCAGTTCTCTCCGTATTTATGGACTGAATCTCATTAGCCCATTTATCTTTTATGTTTTTTAATTCGTCTAATAATTTGCCATATTCAGCCGAATCTACTTTGGTTCGCTTATCCACGTATGTGAACTGAAAATTTTTAAATTGAAGTACAATCCAAGAAGTAATTATGTTAAGTATGCCTAAAGCAATTAATGCTACCACTGCTATACCGAATGGTTTCCACACTAAGTTATTGATTCCTAAAAGTTGAAGATTCTCAATGTACTCAATGCGAGTAATGTCTTTTAAGTGTTCTTCATTGATAAAGAAAATCGCAACTAAAATTTTCCAATTATAAGCAATCCATGCTAAAATAAATGTACCAGTAAATGGTTTTTTTGCTCTATCATATAAAGTCGCTTTTACTGATTGAGTAAATTCTTGCATAAATTTTATGTTTTGAGAGTTAATTTAATGTTTGCCAACGTTAAAATATAATTCCGTTTCAATGAATTATATCGATTGATAAGCAAAGTTATAATTTTGTATGTTTAGAATCAAACCAAATTGTATATAAAAAACTACAAATCAGGAAGTTGCTTTGTGTTCTAGATCCCTAACAAAGGCAAATGCTTCACATTATGATATGTTAAAGCCGCAGCAATACATTTTTTTAAGGGCTCTTCAGGAAGTTCTTTATGTAGCTGCAAAATGATAGCTCTTTTACCTTCAAAATCTAGCGTGTTTTTATAAACGGTTCTGAATGTAGAGACCAGCCTGCTAGTACATTGGAAATACATAGCATATTGATCGGGGTTTTTAGAGCTCCAATTTATTCTAATGGTACTACCTTTTTTGGTTAAATAACTTGGTTCTCCCCATTTTAGTGTTTCTTCCAGATTGGTTACTCCTTCTATGTTATTTGCAGTCTCAATAATCAATTCCCGAAGGTTTGTCATTTTCTTTCTAACGGAATCGGGGTAATTATTGAAAATCGATGCAACTCTAGGGTCTGTTTTTACTTCTAAATGTTTCATTCAGTTTTAGTTTCGAAAATATATTATACCCAAACAGGGGACATTGATAAACGAAGTTATGATTTTCAAGCTTTTCAATCAAGTTAAATTATGTTTAAACATATTCAAAAACTTTGTACTCCTGTCATTCCTGTTGTAATGGATTCCGTGTCAAGCACGGAATGACAAAAAATGAATTATTTAAGAATAGAGATGATTAAAACAAAACATTCACTATTTATTAATAACTGAATACCATGGCACAAGCCGTTTAAACCAGAAAACTTGTATTTAAGCGAATTTTTTTGAGGCTATAGAAGGTTAGTATATACATTTGACAGCACCCTCATTTACTGTATTAAACTTAATTTATAATTTATGAAAACTATTTTCATATGGTCGGTTCTTACATTCTTAGCAGTTTGTAATGCGTATTCTCAAGAAAAGCACTACGAATTTAACAGACTCAACACTAGGAAACAAACGTTAAAAGGACAATCTACTTCAGAAATTTATGTTGTCTCTTGTTTAAAAACAGAGGAATCATTAAATCCAGAATATACTAAATTAAAAAGTGAGTTAGAAAAGGTAATCACCGATAGTATTTCTAAAACGGCAGATTATTATAAGGCTCTTGATAGATTTAATGATATATCGACTGTTAAAAGTAAAGTCGTTGCTTTTAACAGCTCAAGTAAGTCTTTCAGAAATA
This sequence comes from Flavivirga rizhaonensis, assembly GCF_004791695.1. Classification (GTDB taxonomy): domain Bacteria; phylum Bacteroidota; class Bacteroidia; order Flavobacteriales; family Flavobacteriaceae; genus Flavivirga; species Flavivirga rizhaonensis. Next base: position 8,189 of record NZ_SRSO01000013.1, read on the forward strand.
AAGTAACGTTTTTAAAAGAAGCACAAATTCTAGCTTCAAAACATAATATTAAAGATCTTTTTTATTCCGATAACTACATAAATAAAGGTATGAAGGCTGGGTTTTTACTTCTTAGTTTAAATCCTGAGAATATGAAAGCGCATTTAAACAAGATTTTATTGAAATTAGATAATAAAATTGAAGTTCCAGAAAAACCTACTTATGAATCAATTGCTGTTTTAAGAGAGAAATTATCCAATACTAAGAAAACAAAAGATATTAAAAACCTAAAAAATAAAAGGGGTTATGCGTTACAGAATAACATAGTACCTCCTGAAGAGATAACAGGAGATTTCTCGGTTGTAGGCGAATATTTTGTATTAAACAGACCAACCAATAGGTTTTTGAAAGATCAATTAATATCAAAAAAAACTGTTTTAAATTTACGTATAGCTAAAGAGAAATTATACACTAAAGAAGAGCGCGTGTTAATTCAAAATAAGCGAACTAAAGAAATGTATTTGGTGGATAATAGTTTTTTAAATGGCTTTTCTGTTAAAAGTTAAGAAGGTTCTATGAAGTCTAATAAAGAACTATTTTAATAATAAATATGTATCATGAAAAATTTCACTAAAATAATATGGTTGCTAATAGTCGTTTCTGTAAGTGTTAGTGCGCAACAAGAAAGAGGTATAATAGGGGCTAATAATTGGCTCAATGGCTGGACAGAATTTAAGCCGAATACAGTGGGTTACGGAGAAAGCACTCACATATTGACTGGCAATATAACAGAAGATACAACACTTTATAAAGAATATACTTATTTGTTGATAGGAAATGTTTTTGTTACAAATAATGCCATTCTTAGTATAGAACCAGGAACAGTGATTATGGGGGATTCCAAATCGAAAGCAACACTTACTATTACTGTAGGAGCTGCTATAATAGCTGAAGGGACTTTAACCGATCCTATTGTTTTTACTTCAAATAAAACCACCAAAAAAGCAGGAGATTGGGGAGGTATAATAATACTTGGAGATGGGCATACTAACAAATTGGAGAAAAATTCTGGAACTTCTTTTTATGCAGAAATTGAACCCCCAAACTATAAATACACAAATTTTGGAGGAGAAGGCCTAAAAGACAACTCTGGATTTATATCATATGTAAGAGTGGAATATGCAGGAGGAAAAACGAAAAGGTCTCATGTTTCCAATGCCTTATTGTTAGGTGGATTAGGGGCGAAAACTACAATAAATAATGTCATGGTAAGCTATTCTGCGGGCAATTCCTTTAGCGTTATTGGAGGAGAAGCTAACTTGGATAAGATGGTTTCATATAAATCTAATGGAAATGATTATAATTTTAGCTATGGGGCAGTATGTCATATAAATAACTCATTAGCTGTTCGGTCGCCTTATATATCATCTGGTGAATCTAGATGTATTAACGCAGTCTCCTACAATAGTGTTAAAGAGGTCGATTTTACTAAACAGGAAACAGTAGTAATAGCAAAAAACATGACGCTTTTAACTGATACTAAAAACTTAGATTATGAAATTGAAGTAGGTCTGGTAAAGGAATCTATATATATAGGTGAAAATACAAATTTTAAAATTGACAGAAGTGTCATATCTGGTTTTAGTAAAGCAGTAATACTTGATGAAAATATCAAAATTAATGATGCTGGTTTGGCAAGGATACAATTTAAAAATACATGTTTTAACAATTGTAAAGGAACTATTTTTTCAAACTTTAACGATAACAATGAAGATTTAAAAAGTTGGTGCGAAAACTTTTCTTTTTTTAATATCTTCTCTAAAACTAATCCTTCTGAATTATTCATTGATTTAGGCAATGGTAAAAGACCAGATTATCGATTGCTTAAAAACAAAATAATGGCCATGAGTAATGGTTCAAAAATAACTAATAATTAATCGTTGAAAATTCTTGTGTGAATTTTGTGATTAAAATTAGTTAAATATGAGCATGATAGAAACGAATTATAAGGGGCATCATTTTATGTTTATTTGGTATCAAACATAAAAAATCTCTGGATTTTAGCTCCATAGTGTTCTATTAGTTATTCAACTTAGAGAACACATCCCAAACCACAACGCCACAACTCACAGAAATATTTAATGAGTGTTTGGTTCCAAACTGTGGAATCTCAATAACAGTATCGCTAGCACTAACCACATTTTGAGCAACTCCTTTTACTTCATTGCCAAAAATTAAAGCGTAAGTTGTGTTAGCTTCAGGTTTAAAATCATTTAACATGGTAGCGTTTTCAGTTTGTTCAATAGCACATACTTTTATGTTTTTAGCTTGTAATGTTTCAACTAAATCCATCGTATCGTCAACATATTCCCAATCTACCGTATTAGTACTTCCTAAAGCGGTTTTATGAATGTCTTTATGAGGTGGTTTGGCTGTGATACCACAGAGGTAGATTTTTTCAATTAGAAAAGCATCACTGGTTCTAAAAACAGAACCGATATTATTAAGACTTCTAATATTATCTAGGACAATAATGATTGGTGTTTTTTTTACCGATTTAAAATCATCGACACTCAATCGATCCAATTCACTATTTTTTAGTTTGCGCATTGAAAATTATTTTTTTTCATTTCCTCGAAGGAGGAAATCTAATCATTTACATGTCATGGCGAGAAACTTTTTTGTGACGTGGCAATCTGTTTAATGAAACTCAGAAATACTTTCAATAAGATTACTACAGTTGTTCCTCCTTCGTAATGGCATATTGTTAAAATCTTACCATAATTGTAGATAACTTCTAATGTTTCAATTTCAAAAAAAATCAAAATAATACTACATTAGCAATCTTACAATATCTGCAAAAATAACATTTAAAAACCATTTTACCATTGGTAGATTTCCGTCTTCACGGAAATGAAAAAAAGATTAAATGAAGAAAAAATCAAAAAAAGAGACGCCTTTAATGAAGCAATACAATACGATTAAGGCAAAGTATCCAGATGCTTTACTATTGTTTCGTGTTGGCGATTTTTATGAAACTTTTGGAGAAGATGCTGTTAAAACAGCGGGTATTTTAGGTATTATTTTAACCAAACGTGGTGCAGGTAGTGAAAGTGAAACCGAATTAGCTGGTTTCCCGCACCATTCCTTAAATACGTATTTGCCTAAATTGGTTAAGGCAGGCGAACGTGTTGCTATTTGCGATCAGTTAGAAGATCCTAAGCAAACCAAAACAATTGTAAAGCGTGGTGTAACAGAGTTGGTTACTCCAGGAGTTGCATTGAATGATGAGGTTTTGGTATCAAAATCCAATAACTTTTTGTGTTCGGTTTATTTTGATAAAAAATATATAGGTATTTCGTTTTTAGATATTTCTACTGGGGAGTTCTTAACCTCACAAGGTAATGCAGAGTACATAGATAAATTGTTGCAGAATTTCAGACCTAGTGAAGTCTTGGTCTCCAAGAAAAAACGTACCACGTTTAATGAGATGTTTGGAGACGATTTTCATACATTTTATATGGAAGATTGGATCTATCAAACTGATTATGCCTATGAAACATTAATAAAGCATTTTGATACTAAAACATTAAAAGGTTTTGGTATTGAAGATTTGTATGAAGGCATCATAGCATCGGGGTCTATTCTTCATTATTTATCAGAAACGCAGCATAACAAACTACAGCATATTACGTCTATTTCCAGAATCGCGGAAGATGAATATGTGTGGATGGATAAGTTTACCATTAGAAATTTAGAGCTTTATAATTCGACTAATAATAATGCTGTTACACTTTTAAACGTGATTGATAAAACGATTTCGCCTATGGGCGGAAGGTTATTGAAACGTTGGCTGGCATTGCCTTTAAAAAATGTTGAAAAGATCAAACAGCGCCATGAAGTCGTTAGTTTTTTAACTCACGAACATACTGTACTTCAGGAAATTCAAGGTCATATTAAGCATATTGGTGATTTAGAACGACTCATTTCTAAAATAGCAACGGGTAAGGTAAATCCGCGTGAAGTTATTCAGCTTAAGAACTCTTTGGAGGCTATTGTGCCTATAAAATCGTTGGCGTCAAATTGTGAAAATGAATCGCTTAAAGTTATTGGAGATAATCTTCAAGGTTGTGACGTGCTTCGTGAAAAAATTAAAGAAACACTCAATGAAGATGCTCCTGTAAATGTGTTAAAAGGAAATAGTATTGCCCCTGGCTTTTCATCAGAATTAGACGAATTGAGAGATTTATCAAAATCTGGAAAAGACTATTTGGATAATATGTTGGAGCGTGAAAGTGAACGCACAGGCATTACTTCTCTAAAAATAGCTTCAAACAATGTGTTTGGGTATTATATAGAAGTACGCAATACACATAAAGATAAAGTGCCCGAAGAATGGATTAGAAAGCAAACTTTAGTAAGTGCTGAGAGGTACATTACTGAGGAGCTTAAAGAATATGAAGCTAAAATATTAGGAGCAGAAGATAGAATTCAGGCTATTGAGCAACAGTTGTTTGCAGAATTGGTAAGCTGGATGAACTTATATATAAAAGTAGTGCAACAAAATGCCTATTTAGTAGGGCAGTTAGATTGTTTATGCGGATTTTCCCAACTAGCAAAAGACAACAACTATATATATCCTGTTATTGATGATTCTTTTGATTTAGAGATAAAAGATGGTCGTCACCCAGTCATAGAAAAGCAATTACCTATTGGGGAAGCCTATATTGCTAATGATATATTTTTAGATAGGGAAGTCCAACAGATTATTATGATTACGGGACCTAACATGTCTGGTAAGTCAGCAATTTTGCGTCAAACGGCGTTAATCGTGCTTTTAGCTCAAATAGGTAGTTTTGTACCTGCTAATGAAGCGCGTATTGGTTTAGTAGATAAGATTTTTACCAGAGTTGGGGCGAGCGATAATATCTCTATGGGAGAATCGACCTTTATGGTGGAAATGAATGAAACAGCTTCTATTCTGAATAATATATCAGATAGAAGTTTGGTATTGCTTGATGAAATAGGGCGTGGAACAAGTACCTATGATGGTATTTCAATAGCTTGGGCAATTAGTGAATATTTGCATGAGCATCCTGCGAAACCAAAAACGTTGTTCGCAACACATTACCATGAGTTAAATGAAATGACCGAAACGTTTGGTCGTATTAAAAATTTCAACGTATCGGTTAAAGAATTAAAAGATAATGTGCTTTTTTTAAGAAAGCTGGTTGAAGGAGGTAGTGAGCATAGTTTTGGTATTCATGTAGCTAAAATGGCAGGGATGCCACAACAAGTATTACGTCGCGCAAACAAAATTTTAAAGAAATTAGAGAAATCGCATTCCAGTGAAGAATTAACAGATAAGGTTAAATCCATAGACGACGAGATGCAGCTAAGTTTTTTCAATTTAGATGACCCATTATTGGAGAATATTAAAGAAGAAATATTATGTACTGATATTGATACGCTTACACCTGTTGAAGCGTTAATGAAACTCAACGAAATTAAACGAATGTTGGTCAAAAAAAAGCGGGCGTAAAATAAATGGAATTTATTTTACTAAAAGGCTTTGCAATTAATATAAATATTTTAAATTTGCATCCGCAATCACGATTGCATTACCTGCTTGCCGCAGGTAAGTTCATTAAAAATGACTGCGAAAGTAGCTCAGGGGTAGAGCATCACCTTGCCAAGGTGGGGGTCGCGGGTTCAAATCCCGTCTTTCGCTCTGATACTTTCTTAAAATATACCAATGCTGAAGTGGTGGAATTGGTAGACACGTTGGACTTAAAATCCAATGGACATTAGTCCGTGCGGGTTCAAGTCCCGCCTTCAGTACATCATGGGACAAATCAAATAATTATGATTTGTCCCTTTTTTATTCCCTTGTAAATCCCTGTAAATACTAGCATTTTTTAAAAGTATCGAATTAACATCTTTGGTTCGAACCTTGTAATTCTCAAATTGAAATTTTTCAGGAAAGATTGAACCCTATAAATTCAATTACATTTGAATGGTCACAAATTAGTGTGTCTACTTTTTCTTTACAGTGATGATATGGTAAGAGTCCCAGTCATTTCTGGACTAGTAACTAGTAATACGTATACTTTTAAGTTAACCGTAAGTGATGAAATTCTTGATAGCAGTGATGATATAATTTCTAATGTATTTGTTTCTGATAAGTTAAATATGTTTGGTTTTTCTTCTGGAATGTATTTTATTAGAATACCTAGTGATACAAAGGAGACAGTCAAAAAACTTATAGTTAAATAATAAGGGCTATTAACCGCTTTGAATTAATCATTAAAGAAGTATCTCTTAATTCTTTTGTGAAAAAAATAGAAAACCTACCCTATAATTAAAAAACATAAACCTCGAACTTATTATGTAATTAATTATATCAGGATAGGCTTTTCTTCATAGAAGGGGCATTTTTCTTTTCCTTAAATTAATTATTCAATTATTAAGTAAACGATTGCAAACCGTAAAACCCTCTTTTTATTATAAAAATTATTTTATTGCTTTGGTAGTCGGTGATTAAGTGTTGGTTAGGGATAGGATTCCTCAAGACAGACTCTATCAAAAGACTCATTTTCCACACCATCGAAATAGAAGCTATTTTACTTGTTATCATATGGAGTATCTAGTCCTTTTTTTTAGGAAAGGGCTCAATAGGCATTGAAACAGGAGTAGGGAAGAATGTCGGATCAAAACTATCTAGTATTTTTATACTTGACGTGTCTGTGTTTATTCTTAAACGATACTGCTCAAAAAGATCGTTAAAATGCTTTAAATCTATAAGGTTATTATCTAGTTTTCTTATTGTCATTTCGAATAGATTTTTATTTTCATTATCAGCCGTTAATACAATGAGATAATTTTTACTTAATTCGAATAGACCTTGAGAAGTAAAATATTTGATCTTTTCTAAATTACTGGTTATTAGTATTGTATTTATTTTTTCTATAATGGCATTGTGATTTTTTAAAAGTGCACTATAAGAATAAGAATTTTGTATGCGATAAAGATTCATTTTAAAATTCTCATATTTTATTTTACGACCTATATCAAATTCAATACCTCCATCTGGTGTTCTTATAAGAGAGGAATCTTCCCAATCTATACCTATGTTCTCAATTCCCTAGTTAAATTCACTTTGTTTATAGACGGCAGGGTTAATTAAAAATGTAATTTCATTATAAGTATAGTAATCGTTAATATTATGAATCCTTTTTTTGAGATGAACTCTTGTTAATTGGCTAATAGGGAATCCATTATTTTCTAGTTTTTTAGCAACTTTCATAATAAACTTTTGTTCCAAACTAGTAAATTCAGTAATAGCAGGTTTAAGACCTCTAGTAATATTCATAGATGAATTTTTTGATGAATTTTTACCACTAAAGAAAAGTATAAAAACACAAAGATTAATGATAATTTTATATCTCATAAAATTTCTTATTTGTTTTATACTTGATCTCTTTTAGTTTTTTGCAATTCCCTTATTAAATACATTGATTTCTTTCTAATGACTGTTTTTTGATTTGTATGGTTAAATTTCGATAAATAATTTGAGCATTAGATATACGTTTTAACAATCACTTTTATTCTTCTAAATGATTAATATAATTAATTCTGTATTGTTTAGGAGACACCCCGTGCTTTTTTTTAAAAGATCTGTTGAAGTTTGACAAAGTGATAAAACCAGTCATGTATGAAATCTCATTAATAGGGATGTTGGTTTCAGATAATAATTTGGTAACAATAGATAATCTATGATCAAGTAAATATTTTATAAAACTCTGGCCTGTTCTCTTTTTAAAATAGTGACTAAAAGCAGATTCAGACATATTAATCATTTCTGCTAATGTTGTTAGCTTAATCTGCTTGTCATAATTGTTTTCTATGTATTTTGTTACTATTGTAATTCGTCTACTTTCTCTTTTTTGACTGTAATTATTACTGGCAGCACTACTCAGTACTTTTTTGTCTTCAGATTTAGATAAATCATGTAAAATTTCTAAAAATAATAGAAAAGAATCAAAATGATCGGGATCCTTTAGTTTTGAAATTTTTTTAGCAATTTTATTTTTTGTTGGATTTTGTATTGAGATGCCTCTTTTGGATAATTCTAATAATGCCCTTATATCTTTAAAGATAGTATAATCAAGTGTTTTGGATGCTAAGAAGTGCTCTTGAAATTGAATTGTTATAACATTGGCGGTGCTAATAATCTCATTAGATTTCCAGATATGTTTCAATTCTGGACCTAATAATGTTAAATCAACAGATTCACACTCTTCAATAGAGTCACCTACAATTCTTTTTCCTTTAAAATTAGTTATTAAATTTAATTCAAACTCATTATGATAATGTATAGAATAGTCAAATTTCGCATTTTTATGTTTTAAAATGACGAAAGGAGCATTTGATTTTAAAGGTGTTATCTCTTTAATAGTTTTCATTGAGAAGGTTATTTTATTGAAGTATTTGGGATAGTTTAGCAACAAAATTAATAAATATTATTATAATGGCTTATTTTTTAATAATATGATAATGTTTAAATGTTCCCTTGATGAATAAATTCATTATAAGCATAGTTTTAGGTGGAAAAGAGTCATTCTTGAGTATTGAAGTGATTTAATTTTGTCTTAGATAAAACTTTATACCCTAATCTATGAAAAAAATAATAAATAAATCATTTGGAATATTTCTATTGTTTAGTTTATGCGCTGGTTTTTCTTATGCTCAAAAAAAGGTGTCAGGAAAAGTTGTAGACCAATCAGGATTCTCCATTCCTGGAACTTCAATTGTTGAAAAAAATACAACAAATGGTGTCTCAACAGATTTTGATGGTTCTTTTACTTTATATGTTGAAAACGAAAACGCCATTTTAGAAATTTCTTCAATGGGTTTTAAAACTCAAGAAGTACCAGTTTTAAATACATCAACATTTACTATCGTTTTATTAGAAGATATTTCACAATTAGAAGAAGTTGTTGTAATTGGTTATCAAACGGTTAAAAAGAGTGACGTTACAGGAGCTGTTAGTAAAATTAATACCGAGGAATTATCAGAAATACCAGCAAACTCTGTAGAAGAATTATTAGTAGGCCGTGTTTCAGGTTTAATAATTGGAAACCCTTCAGATGATCCCGGCGCGGGATTAAATGTTAGAATCCGTGGAGCAAGTTCGTTTACTGCGACAACACCTTTAATAGTCGTTGATGGATTTCCTTTAGGAGATGCTGGTAATTTAAAACAAATTAACCCTGCAGATATCGTTTCTGTTGAGGTACTAAAAGATGCGTCTGCCGCATCAATCTACGGTTCCAGAGGAGCAAATGGTGTGATTTTAGTAACAACAAGAAGGGGTAAAGAAGGAAAAATGGCTGTTAATTTTACAGGAATCACAACCGTTAGTGATTTTGCTTCAGAATTTGATATCTTCAAGAATCCAGTAAATCTCGCAGTATTAACTGACGAAGGTAGAGTTAATTCAGGTTTGACTCCTATATATGTAGGAGCAGAAGATGTTAATGGTACTTTTTTCCCTTCTATTTCACAAATAAGAGACGGGTATCCAACAACAGATTATGTTGATTATGCTTTTAGAACAACTATTAATAAAAATTACAACGTAAGCATTTATGGAGGCACCGAAAAAACGAAGTATAATTTTGGATTAAACCTAAATACACAAGATGGTGTAGTGAGGAATAACGATTTATCTAAAGTAACGGTTAGTTTTGGAATTGACCAAAAACTTAATGATAAGGTAAGTCTCTCTACAAACATGAATATTTCCAGAGGAAAAAGAAGTGATAATGGTGGGATTTCTTTTGACAGAAATATATTGTTTCCAATTTTTGACGAGAATAATAATTTTTTCAAAGCAAATGATAATGATTTTGCCAACCCAGCAGCACTTACAGAGTTAAGAGTAAATGAAACCAAAACATTAGATTTAATATCTTCCTCTATATTTTTATGGCAAATAAATGATGCTTTAAAGTTTAAATCGCAATTTAACTATAGTTTAGGGTCTTCATTTCAAGAACGCTATTTTCCTGATACATACACACAATTAGGTTTTGAAGGAAATGGTGTGGCATTTAATGATAACTTTCAAAATCAACGTGTCGTAGTCGATGCTTATTTTACTTATAATAAGACGTTTGCAGAAAAACATGCCTTGACTTTATTAGCAGGGTATTCAAGTGAATATTTTGAAGTGAGAACGTCGCAACTTAGAGCTCAGGATTTTGTTAATGGTTCTTTAGGAGCTGGAAATTTAAGTCTAGGGAATGAACAACGTACTTCTAATGACTTTATAGAAACAGCTTTATCTTCTGCAATTTCAAGGCTAAACTATACTTTTGATGATAAAGTGTTATTCACATTTACAGGTCGTTTGGACGGTTCATCAAATTTTGGAGCCAATAATAAATATGCATTTTTTCCATCTGGAGCTATAAGTTGGAAAATGCAAAAAGAGGCCTTTGTAAAGGAAGGTCTGCCATTTGTTAATGAGTTAAAACCAAGGGTGAGTTATGGTATTGTAGGGAACCAAGCAATCGGGCCATTCGAAACATTAAATAGACTAGGAAATGGGCGTTACTTTACAAATGATGGTTTTGTAACTACAATTGGACCAGGCATCATCTCAAATAATGGCATCTTTATAGAGTCAAGAGGTTTAGGTAATCCAGACCTTAGGTGGGAAACAACCAAGGTTTTTAATGTAGGTCTCGATTTTTCTGGATTTCATCGTCGTTTAGATTTCGCTTTCGAATTCTACAATAAAACTACAGACGATTTACTTGTAGATAGTACATTACCACCAACTTCAGGTTTTGATTTTTTAAGAATAAATGCAGGTAAAATTGAAAACAAAGGTATCGAGTTAAGCCTAAATTATGATGTTGTTAGAAAGCAAGATTTTAAAATCTCTACAGGTTTGATATTTAATAGAAATAAAAATAAAGTGTTAAGTATAGGTCCACCAGAAACGACTTCTGTTTTAAGCGATGATTTTGGTAATCAATATAGATTTACTGGTACTAATTTTAGAGATCAGTACAGATCAAACATTAATGTCTTCGCTATAAACCACCCCGTAAATGTGTTTTATGGTGCTGTAGTTAGAGGGATCGTTCAGAGTGAGGCAGAAGGACTGTTTAATGGCCTTACGGGAGCAGCTGCTCAACCAGGAGAATTTTTGTATGAAGATATAAATGGAGATGGGCAAATAGACCCTTTTGGAGCAGATAGAACCATCATTGGAGACCCGAACCCAGATTTTTCAGCTAGTTTCACTTTAGATGCATCATATAAAAACTGGGAACTGTCAGCCTTATTTAATGGATCGTTTGGAGGTGATGTAGTAAACATGAATAAATTTAGTACAGGAGCTGGAGGCGGACAAGTAAGCAACCTTTTACAGCGATGGTCACCAGATAATCGTTCTACAGCCTATCCATCTTTAAGAGATAATAGAAATGTAGCATTCTCAGATTGGTGGATCGAAGACGGAAGTTTTGTAAGGATCCAAAATGTTAGACTAGGTTACAATTTAGGTATTAAGAATATAAGATGTATCGATAATGCTAAGATTTATTTTAGTGGAGATAATTTATATAATTTCACTAATTACAGCGGTATAGACCCCGAAGTCAATTTGCAGGGTACAGATCAAAATAGAGTACCAAGGTTAAGAAGATTCTCATTAGGTTTAGATATAACATTTTAGAAAATTAATTATGAAAAAAATATATATAGTAATATTCGGACTTGTTTTGGCCTCATGCTCTTTGGAGCCAGAACCAACAACTTTCTTGTCAGATTCTAATTTTTATAATACCGCTGAAGAAGCAAACTCGGCCATACTGCATAGTTACCAAACCATGACGCTTTTGGATTATTTAAGGCCTTACATGAATATTCCAACAACAGCCTCAGAAGAAACATTTCCGAAAGAAGGAGAAGGTTTAAATATTGATCAGTTTGATAATTTTAACATCGATGATAGAAATCAGAATTTAGAACAATTCTTCAGACTGTCTTACATTGGTTTAAATAGAGCGAATACAGTTATTGAAAAAACAGAAGAAGTAACTTATGATGCCGATTTAGCGAATAAATATCAAGGAGAAGGTTTGTTTTTAAGGTCTTGGCATCATTTTATGCTAGTTAGATTATTTGGTGAAATACCATTAAAAACAAGTGCTGTAGATGAGCTAAGCGAAGTATTCGGTGCCCAAAATAGCTCGATAGAAACCATTTATAATTCAATAATATCAGATTTAAATAGAGCCATAGACTTACTTCCAATAGAAAAAGTAGGAGGAAGAGCAGATAAGGTAGCAGCCCAGGCATTACTTTCAAAAGTATACATTACTATGGCCTCAGCAAAAAGCACAGGAAGTCCTAGTTACGAATGGGTTTCTGGTGCAGATACTTATTATAATTTAGCGTCACAAACGGCCTCAGAAGTCATTAATAATCAATCTGTTTATACATTCGACCCAGATTTACTTCATATTTATGATGTGTCTACAGCAGACGCTTTTAATGGTCCTGAACATATCTTTTTTATCCCTCAAGATAGAAGTGGACAGGATGAAGGAGAATTTTCTAAACTATCAAAATTCTTTATTCCAGCAAATGCACCTTCATCCTCTTTTCTGCCAGACGGAACAGCAACTCATGGTGGTTTTGGTGTTTATGTTACAGAGCTTCCATTTTTATCGTCGTTTAATTCTAATGACAGAAGAAAAAATGAACTTGTAATTGATGAGTTGTATGATGCAGCAGCAGGTGGGAGTTTGGTATGGACACCATCTGGAGGTGAATCACAGCCTTTTTCCAGAAAATATATCGATCCAAATTATGAAGGAGATAAGACAAGTACACATCCGTATTTATTGAGGTACTCAGACATTCTTTTAATTTATGCAGAAGCAGAAGGCCCAACAGTTGAAGGTTACAATGCTGTTAATCAGATTAGGAATAGAGCTGGTTTGGTAGATTTACAACCAGGATTATCGGCAGCAGATTTTAGAGAAAAAATTATAGAAGAACGTTCTTTTGAATTAGCTTTTGAAGGCCACAGATTATATGATTTGAGGAGAACAAATAAAATACAGTCTGTCCTTACAGGAATTTATGGAAAAACAATCACTAATAGTGCTTATTTTTTCCCAATTCCAGCAATTGAAGGCGAGTTGAATAACTAAAAAAAAGAGAATTATGAAAAATCAAATTTTAAAATTAGTACTTTTTATTTTCGTTGCAGCTTTTGTTGTATCATGTCAAGAAGATCCATTAGAGGATATTATAAGTAACGATAGACAGTTTTTATCTTTTAAAATTGAAGGACAAGTAGGACCATCAATAATAAAGTCTATAGGCGAAGATTCTGGAACGATAGAATTGTTTGCTTTAACAGATAATGTGAATTTAAATAATATCACGCCAATATTTGAAGTGTCTGAAAAAGGGTCAGTTTCTCCACAAGAAGGCGAGGCCGTAAACTTTAATAATAATGATGGCTCATTTACCTATCAAATCGTTTCTGAATCTGGTAAATCAAGAGCATGGACCGTAATAATTAATACATACGATTCTACTTTAGATGGAAATTGGAAAGTAAGTTCATTGATCTACGATTGGCATATAGGGTTAAACAATGATTGGGGATGGGGTGTTTTTGGGCCTTATGATGTAGCAACAAGCTCTTACGATCCTGCAAATTATGCCCCAGAAGTACTCGCAAAAGATTTTCCAAATGTAGCTTTTGAAGAAGATAATACTTTAGAGTTTCGGACGCTTTTAATTAATGAAAATGGTAACCCAGAGGGCGCTTTTTCTTTTGGAGCTGGTGCAGATAATACCTTTTCTTCCTTTGTCTTAGATCCAGATCATAAAGGGAATGTAAGAGACTATTCAGATAGGTACAGACAAATGCCAGAAGGAAATGGTGTTTGGGAATATAACGAACTAGGAAAAGTAATCACACTTTGGGAAGGTAATAAAAATGGTCCCAGCGTAAAAGGTGATGTAACAGTAGATGCACAAGGTAATATTACCATAGCTTTTAATATTTGGGAAGATGCCTTTACATGGGATCATTGGGATGCAGAATCACACATACAAAACGCCTATACCATTTATTACAATTTTGAAGAAGATAACCTATAATTAGAAAAATGAAAAAAGAATATTTTAAGCCCCGTTTTAGATTTAGTTTACTAATTCTAGTAATAATATTTTGTGCAATAAGTGCTTTTAGCTGTGATGATGATCATGACGTTAAAATTGAAGAAAAATCAAACGATTTGGTTGTTAAAACCAGAGAAGTATTAGTAGAATCTTATATAGGTAATGGCGTACAATGGGATCCATATCCACAAGCATATCGTTACTGGAACCAACCAATACAAGATGCAGATTGGAACAAGATGTATGCGCGTCTGGATTATATGAAGCCAAGTTTTATACGTGTTGTATTTGGATCTTATGACAAATATGCTATATCTAGTGCAGATAGTTATGACCCAACAGCATTGTATGAGGGATTGGGTAAGATTTTACAATACTGTCAAGACAATGATATTACTGTTATGCTAGGAGATTGGGGGTATAATCAAGTTGATTCTAATCAAGATATAATTTTTGAAAACAGAATCGATAATGCTGTTAATTATTTGGACTATCTGGTAAATACACAAGGGTTTACATGCATTAAATATTATACGACAATCAATGAACCTAATTTAAGTGGATCTGCAGCTAATGGTAATTATAACGTTTGGAAAAATGCAACTGCTTACTTCTATGATAAAATGGTTGAAGCTGGATTAGACACTCAGGTAAAGTTAGCAGGACCAGATATTGCTATTTTTAATGATAATGATGTGTCTTGGATTACAGATACAGAGTCCGATTTAGGCAATAAAATAGACTTATACGATGTTCATACCTATCCATCAAGAGGCGCTTTGTTTAGTGGAGAGTTTGAAGAATTACTAAATGTATATAAATCTCGAGTACCAGCAGGAAAACAAATTGTAATTGGAGAATTTGGTTTTAAATATGAGACAGGATCCTCAAGAATGGATGTGGAATTAAGCAATGAGAATTTGAATAACATCAATTCAGACCCATTCATTGGAACTGACTCCAACACCTTAGTAGATCAATATATACATGGTGTAGACTTAGTTGGATTAAATATGAAAATCATAAATTCTGGATTTGCAGGAGCCATTAATTGGAATTTAGATGATGCCATGCATAGTAGCTCGACTTCTGGTCAAGATTTAAAAGTTTGGGGATACTGGAATGTATTGGGAGAAGAACTATTAGGGAACTCCGAAAAAGAAACTCTAAGACCTCATTTCTACTCTTTCTCTCTCATTTCAAGATATATGCAAAAAGAATCTAAAGTGTATAAAGTAGAAGTTCCGGAATTAGTAGGATTAGATGCTATTGCAGTAGAAAAAGATGGAAAATATATGATTGCTATTAACAACATGAGTAATAACGAATACAATATAAACTTCTCGTTAGATAACGGTAATGAATTATCGGGATTAAAAAAGTTCATATATAAAGAAGTTAACAGGTTAGTTGATGCTGATGGTTTCCCTTTACCAGAGGAAGAGAACCTATCTATTGGAAAAGGAAATATCATTAATATTAAGCCGGAAACACTTACTGTATACACAAACTTTGATTTTTAAATTAAAAAATTAAAGCCTAGCAACTAGAATAATCAATGAATAATACAAAAGATAAAGTAAAGACCATTCGTTTAAAAAAGTACGAAAACAACCCTATTTTAAGTCCTAACTCTCAAAGCGAATGGGAAAACTTAGTAGTTTGTAATCCAGGAGTATGGTACGAGAACGGTAAATTTTCTATGCTATATAGAGCCGCTGGAAATGATGAAGAACATTTAATTAGATTTGGATTGGCTGAAAGTGTAGATGGCATAAATTTTACAAGAGTGTCAAACAAACCCGTATTTTCTCCTAGCATAGATGGACCAGATATGGGAGGTGTAGAAGATGCCCGAATAGTAAAGTTTGGAGATGATTTTTATATCACCTATGCTTACAGGCCATTTCCACCTGGACAATATTGGAAATTTGAACATGATGTTATTATGTTGCCAGAATCTGGAGAAGACGCCCCTTTGGTATACAAGAATAACATAGCAAATTCTGGCTTGGCTATTTCAAGAGATCTTAGAACTTTTAAACGATTAGGAAGAATTACGTCTTCTAATTTAGATGATAGAGATGTGATTCTATTTCCAGAAAAGATACATGGAAAATTTGCCATGCTTCACAGACCAAAAGAATGGGTGGGAGAAAAGTATGGTACAAATCATCCTGCAATCTGGATTCGTTTTTCTGATGATCTAATGGTATGGGAAACACCAAGTACTTTATTACTAGCAGGAAGAGAAGATTCATGGGAGGTGAAAATAGGAGGAAGTACGCCGCCCTTAAAAACTAAAGATGGTTGGTTGATTATTTACCATGGCGTAGAAAATGGCGGCTTAGGTTATTATAGAGTGGGTGCTGCATTATTAGATATTAATGACCCAACAAAGGTTATTGGGCGTATTAAAGACTGGATCATGGAACCGGAACATGACTATGAAATCAATGGATATTATAATGGCTGTGTATTTCCAACAGGAAATGTTATTATAGAAGATACGCTATATGTATACTATGGTGGTGCAGATAAGTATGTTGGTCTGGCAACATGTAGTGTTCATGAACTGCTAGGCCAATTAAAAAATAGTTTAAATGCCTAAAGCTTTAGTTAGTTTCATACTATTGATTATTTTGTTTAGTTGTAAGGAAGCAGGTACGATTGATAAAAGATATAAGCTTAAGTTTAAGAAATCTAATATCATCGACCTGCCATTTATTGGTCATGGAGTGCAGTGGTCTGCATACCCCCATGCCGATTCGTATGAAGCAGAATGGGGCTTTTTAATGACAGATGAAAAATGGAACGAATTATACAAACGACTAGACTTTGTGAATCCACACATAATACGTGTTATGGATGTTTCAACTTGGCGTTATTACAAAGGATTAGATGTAAATAATCAACCCATTTTGGATTTCAATACGCAAGAGGTTAAAAGTTTATATAAAGTTTTAGACTATTGCCAAAAAAATGACATTACAGTTCTTTTTGGAGAATGGGGAGCACCAGGGCTTTGGAAAACAGATAAAAATCCAAACAATATTAATAGAGCAGATGATGTTCGTTGGATTGAAATGATTACTAAATATCTTGAACATCTAATTGTTGAAAAAGGATACACCTGTATCAAGTATTATAATTTAGTTAACGAACCTAATGGCTATTGGGCATCCACAAATGGAGACTGGGAACAATGGAAGGCAGGTTATCAGTTGCTAAATAATACTTTAAAATCTAAAGGATTAGATAAATACGTAACCTTGGCAGGGCCAGATGCAGTAACACAATGGAATCATCCAACACATCCCAAAAAAGCCGAGGATTGGGTATATTCAACAATAAATGATCTGGATAGTATAACAGCTCTATACGATTTTCATATTTATGCAGATCAAGAGTTAATTAGAACAGGGAATTTTCAAACCTACTTAACACCATTTACGACCGAAGTCAAAAAGACAAAAAAACCATTAATTCTTGGTGAGTTAGGAATGAAATATAGCGGTGATCTTAAGGAAGAAAACCTTAAGAAAGGAAAAGCCGATCCTTTTGCAGGTCCCGACGATTCCAGTATGTTTGTTTACGACTATTTTTACGGGGTCGATATGGCAGATGCAGCCATACAGAGCATGCTTGCTGGAGTAGGAGGGGCTGTTGCATGGGATCTAGATGATGCTATGCATACTGTAGGAGATTTAGGTGAGAAAAGCCAATTAAAAAAATGGGGTATGTGGAATATTTTAGCCGAAGAATTTGGAGACCTTGAGGTAGATAAAACACCGAGACCTTGGTCTTACTCATGGACCTTACTTTGTAATTTATTTCCTCCCAATGCTAAGTTATACAAGCCTGAATTTTCGATAAAAAATGATAGTATTCGTGCTATTGCCTCAGTTACAAATAAAAATGTAACGCTTGCAGTAGTTAATCAATCAAAAACATACAAAACATTTAATATTGAAACTGAAGGATTGATAAAAAAACGGAATCTCTATGTGTATGAATATATAGATGGTAAAAGAGCATTAAATGCTGATGGTTTTCCGGTGCCTTCAAAATCTTTTGAATATAATGAAAATGAGGTTGCAAATATTACTGTTCAGCCAAAAAGTGTTGTGTTTTTAAGTTCTATCTTACTCAACTAGTAATCACTACATTTTAGCATATAATTTAATATAGATGAAATCATCATTATGGAATATAATTTAGGACTAGTAGATAATATTATACTCATTGTTTATTTTATTTTTATAGTATGGTTTGGTATTAAATATTCAAAAAAAGGGAGTGATTCCACTGATAACTACTTTTTAGCAGGAAGAAAAATGACATGGCCAATTATTGGTTTTTCATTATTTGCTGCAAGTATTTCAAGTACCACTTTAATTGGTAAAAGTGGTGATGCCTATTCTACAGGTATTGCTGTTTTTAATTACGATTTAATTTCGGTGTTGGTCATGGTATTTTTTGCGATGTTCTTCCTGCCGTTTTATATTAAATCCGGAATTTTTACGATACCGGAATTTTTGGAAAAACGTTTTGATAAACGCTCCAGATATTATTTTTCATTCATAACCCTTTTAGGTTCCACGTTTCTAGATGCTGCTGGAGCATTATATGCTGCGTCATTATTAATGAAACTTGTATTCCCATCACTATCAATAGTAGAATTATCTGTGATTTTTGCCATTATAGTGGCGGCTTATACAATTCCTGGAGGGTTGTCTGCCGCTATTCGTGTGGATTTGATTCAAGGGGTGTTATTACTTTTTGGTACACTTATATTAACATTTTTAGCCATGAATAATGGCGGGTTAGATTATTTAAAAAGTTTACTTCTAGAAGGCGATACTATGATGAAGCTAATAAGGCCATTGGATGATAGTTCGGTACCATGGTTAGGTATGATTGTAGGGATTCCTATTTTAGGCTTTTACTTTTGGGGAAATAACCAAATGTTGGTGCAACGCGTACTCACAGCAAAATCTGTTGATCATGGTAGAAAAGGAATTTTAATGGTCGGTTTTTTAACCGTATTAATCCTTTTTATTATCATATTTCCAGCAGTTATAGGTAAACATTTATTTCCAGGTTTACCAAAAAATGACATGGTATACCCTAAACTAGTTATTGAGCTTATGCCAATAGGCTTACTAGGCTTGATGCTAGCTGCAATGATTGCAGCATTAACCTCTACATTAAGTGCCTTGCTTAATTCTGTTGCGACTTTATTTACTATGGATTTTTATACCAAGTTTAAAAAGGATACCTCACAAAAAGAACAGGTGTATGTTGGTAAAGTTGTTTCTATGATTGTTTTAGTATTGGCGGTTGCATGGGTTCCTTTTGTATCTAAATTTGATTCCTTATTAAAATATTATCAAGAGATGCTTACTTATATTGCACCTCCGGTAGTGGCTGTATTTATGCTGGGTGTTTTTTGGAAACGTATTAATAAACATGGCGCCTTTTGGGGCTTAATAGGTGGAGCTATAGCAGCTTTTTTAACAGTGCTGCTAAAATATACATTTGATTATGAGTTATTGGGAGAGATTCATTTTTTACTTAAAGTACCAGTATATTTTATTATAAGTTGTGTTATTATAATTACAGTAAGTCTATTATCCCCTCCAGATGATGAAGATGATATAAAGGACTATGTTTGGTCTAAAAAAATCTATCACGAAGAAACACAAGAATTGGTAGGCGTTCCTTTTTATAAAAATTTTAGATTTTGGTCCCTTGTGCTTATAGCATTTTGTTTTGTGGTGATGTACCTATATCAATAAATTCATAAAACAGGTAGTTTTCAGCAGTATTTAGTCGTTTTTGCCTTACATAGAGAGTTAATTTTACGAAGAACATTAACCTTTAAAAATTTAAATATGATTTGTAAAATTACTCAAAGGAATTCTATTAAGATTTCTTCATTTCTTTCAAGTCTTTTAATACTTGTATTTTTTTTGTCAACAAGTATGATTAATGCACAAGAACCTGGTGCTCCAACAGGGCTCGCTTATACAGATGGTACGCCAAATCAATTTGCCTTAACCTGGGATGCTAATGCATTAGCAACGGGAGGATTCAATATAGGTATAGTTGGTGCAGATGGTTCAGATATTTGGATTGAATGGGGTTATACAACAGGAACATCTTATGTGTTTTCAGGAACCTATGGGGCTGGTGGATCCGCAGAAATCACAATAACAGATGGGCAAACTTATAAAGTGAAACTGCAAGCACAACCAGATACCGATTTTAACGCTTATTCTGATCTTGATGTAACAGTAAATGGAACACCTTCTATGGATCCTAATGCACCAACAGGCTTAGCTACTACGGCTATTTTGTCAAATCAATTTACTTTAACATGGGATGCTGATCCGTTAGCAACGGGAGGATTCAATATAGGTATAGTTGGTGCAGATGGTTCAGATATTTGGATTGAATGGAATTATAAAGGAGGAACATCTTATCTCTTTTCAGGAACCTACGGATCAGGTACACCTGCAGAAATCACAATTGCAGATGGAGGAACTTATACAGTAAAATTACAAGCGCAACCTGATTCTAATTTTAATGCGTATGCAGAAACAACAACAGGAACACTTTCAGCAAATGATATTAATGAGGTGAATTTTAATGTATCCCCAAATCCTGTAGCCAATGTTGTTAATATTCAAGCCAATGCTAATACTTTAAATGAGATATCAAAAGTTTCTATATATTCTTTAATGGGTCAATTAGTTAAAGAATCAAATACAGTTAAAATCGAAGTAGAAGATTTAAGCTCTGGCATATATATGCTATCTGTTCAAGATGAAAATGGAAATACCACAACTAAAAAATTTGTTAAAAATTAATATAGAGATTAGTATTTACAAATTAAAAGCACTGCTTCTGTTAAAGGAAGTGGTGTTTTTTTATAAAACCATATGTACTTAATATGTTGCTTTTTCG
Organism: Flavivirga rizhaonensis; assembly: GCF_004791695.1. Taxonomy (GTDB): domain Bacteria; phylum Bacteroidota; class Bacteroidia; order Flavobacteriales; family Flavobacteriaceae; genus Flavivirga; species Flavivirga rizhaonensis. The sequence goes on from NZ_SRSO01000013.1 coordinate 29,363, forward strand.
AATTTATACTTAAGATGAGTTCAGTATTTAATAGTTATGTTTTACAATCCTTTTAAATATCTTTTAGTTTTTTTATGCTTATTAGCTTGTTGTCAAAATAAGCCAAATCAATATATACAAGTGATAGATGAACATTGGACTTTTAAAGATGTTAAAGGTGTGGGATGGCTTCCGGCAACCGTACCAGGCTCAGTACATACAGATTTAATAAACAATAAAATTATTGAAGATCCATTTTATCGTATAAATGAAGATACGTTACAATGGATTGATAAAAAAGACTGGGAGTACAGAAAAACGTTTACCGTTCCTAAGGATGTTTTAAAGAAAGAACAAATTCAGCTTCATTTTGAAGGATTAGATACGTACGCAAATGTTTATTTGAATGACTCACTTGTTTTAAAAGCTGATAATATGTTTTTAGGTTGGCAAGTGCCATGTAAACCTTTGTTAAAGGAAGGTGTAAACGTATTGCGAATTGTTTTAGAATCACCAGTTAAAGTTGGATTAAAAAAAAGAAAAAGATTGGGGTATGAGTTGCCTAATGCAGTCAATGATCAGTCTGAAAAAGGCGGATTAGGTAAAAAACAAGTCGCTGTATTTTCAAGAAAACCAGGATACCATTTTGGTTGGGATTGGGGACCAAGATTAGTAACTAGCGGCATATGGAAAAAGATTAAAGTAGTAGCTTGGGATAAAGCGAAGCTTACAGATGTTTTTATCAATCAAAAGAAATTAAGTGAAACGGAAGCCAGTTTAATTGCCGAAATTGAAATTAAAGCCAGTAAAGATTTTGATGCCACAATCGAAATTTCAATTGATTCAACAAGAAAAATAAATAAAGAGGTTACCTTAAAAAAAGGAATAAATAACTTAAAAATACCTATAACGATTCATAAGCCAGAATTGTGGTGGACAAATGGCTTAGGCAATCAAAAATTATATAAAATAACAACTATTTTAAAAGAGAATAATGCGATAATAGATACTGTATCAAAAACGATAGGTCTACGTACTATTAAAGTTATACAGGAAAAAGATGATGTAGGAAAGAGTTTTTACTTTGAGCTAAATGGCGTACCCGTTTTTATGAAAGGAGCTAACTACATCCCTCAAGATGTGTTTTTAAATAGAGTTTCTAAAGAAGATTACGAGCGTATTATTAAAGCAGCAGTAGAGTCTAATTTTAATATGATTCGCGTTTGGGGAGGCGGCATCTATGAAAAAGATATTTTTTACGATTTATGCGATAGATATGGGATGCTAGTTTGGCAAGATTTTATGTTTGCATGTGCCATGTATCCAGGAAATGATGCGTTTTTAGATAATGTAAAAAAAGAAGCAGCATATAATGTGAAACGCTTACGTCAACACCCTAGTATTGCATTGTGGTGTGGGGATAATGAGATTTTAACAGCTTGGAATAATTGGGGTTGGATAGATCAGGTAACCGAAAGTCAGGGAGAAGCTGTAAAAGATAGCGTATGGAAAGCTTATGAAGCTGTATTTCATGATATTTTACCAAATACCATAAAAAAATATGATCGTGATAGACTTTATTGGTCATCATCACCAAGTTCTGGTTTTGGAACCTTAGATAGTTTAACAGCTGGAGATTATCATTATTGGAAAGTATGGTCTAATAAAGAACCGTTTTCTAAATATAACGAAGTTATCCCTAGATTTATGTCTGAATATGGTTTTCAATCTTTTCCAGAATTTGAAAGTGTAAAAAAATACACCGAAGAACAAGATTGGGACATCTATTCTGAGGTCATGAAATCGCATCAACGTTCATCAGTTGGTAATGAGAATATTGAATATTATATGCTTAAAAGCTATAATAAGCCTAAAGATTTTGAGTCTTTTTTATACGTTGGACAGTTACTTCAAGCTAAAGGAATTACAACAGCCATTGAAGCACATAGACGGAACATGCCTTATTGTATGGGCTCGCTATATTGGCAACTTAATGATTGCTGGCCTGCTGCTTCCTGGTCGAGTATAGATTATTATGGGAATTGGAAAGCCTTACAATATAGCGTAAAAGAAGCTTTTAAGCCCATTTCGGTGGTACCGTTTCAGAAAGATGATAGTATAGAGATATATGTGGTTTCAGATGCATTAAAGAATCAAAATGCCATTTTAAGACTCAAGGTCTTAGATTTTAATGGAGAAACTTTATTCAAAGAAGAGCAAATAATTTCAGTTAAATCAAATTCAAGTGCATTGTATTTTTCTAAAGATGTTTTTGATATTCTCGAGAAGAAACTTTTAGCAAAATCTCTAATTCATGTGGAGTTAATAGGAGAGGGAAATATAGAAATTGATGATAAAGTCTTTTATTTTAAAGAGCCCAAAGACTTAAAATTAACCAAGCCAAATATAAATTTTGATTGTACTAAAAAAGATATTAATACTTTTGAAGTCACTTTAAATAGTAATGTTTTGGCTAAAAATATATTTTTAAAAAGCAATGTAAAAGGTCGCTTTTCTCAAAACTTTATGGATGTTTTGCCTTCTAAAAATTATAAAATTTCATTTCATTCAGAAGGAAAAGATATTACAATTGATGCATTTAAAAATAGTCTAAAAATAACTTCGTTGTTTGATTCTTTTTAAAATACGAAAAAAGGTAACTTCTAATCGTTCCATAAGCTTTTTTTAAGTGTATTATTCTTTAGAGCTGATTTTAATAAAGCTACAGGGTTTTATTTCAGACTGAATAATGGTTTTGGTTATAGAATTCGTATATACGCCTTCAAATATTGGATGTTTACTATCACTTATAAAAAAATCAATGTTATTATTGAGTCTGGTATAATGAACAATTGATTTTTCATTTTTATAGAAGATATAGTCTTTACAAGTGCATGGCTTCTTAAATTCTCTTAACACGATCTCTTCTAATTTATTTTCATTAACTACTTCAGAACATCGTACCTTTTTATAATGATCATTAACCCATATCATGCAGTCCTTTTTGTAATATTTCGAAATAAATAATACTAGCATTATTATTAAAGGCAAGCAGGTGAATAAACCTATCTTTTTTATTTTAATCAGTTTGTTATTAATACTTATAATTTCTTTTCTTAGTTCATTCTTTACTATTTCGTATTCACGATTCTGCTGGAATTTCCTGTAATTTTCATGACCTAAATATTGGCTTAGAATATTTAGATTATGTTCGCTTGGAGTTCTTCGTTCGCTTTTTTTATCTAAAATATAACCATCGTAATATCTGGTGAGAGTTCTTTCTGTAATTTTTTCATTTAATACGTCTTCAAGATATCTTGAAATTCCATAAGCCTTCGTTTTTTTAGATGCTTTTATGGCTTTTACAAATACCAATTCAATTAATTCCTGAATTAATTCGTCTTTTCCTAGTTCCACTATTATGTTCTTTTAAGGGTTTAATGTATTGTAGGTTAGTGCTTTAATTAAATTTGGTTTCTGTGTCAAAAAGATGTCAAAAAGTTGACAATAGCGTGTCAACAATTGTTTTTAATAACCTCACGTAATTCGCTTCAGAATTCGGTTCAAGTTATATCGCGCTAACATAATGAATGTGTAAAACTGAATTGTGCGGAAAACCGTAAAGTGGTAAACGAATGGTTGCATTGGGAAGTAATTATTTGTTATCACTATACATTCTCCACTTCCCAAAACAACAAAAATTAATAACCCAAAAGGGGTTGCTGTTGCTGTAAACAAAGTTATCTGAGTAAAAGCTCGGACAGGGATCTCTTTGCAAAATTTCAAATTATGAAAACCATTTTATATGTATTTGTATTTCTTTTAATTGGAGCTAATTTTTTATCGTGTACACCTCAAAACACGATTGAAGCAGATGCACAGAAAATAAATCCACAAGAATGTTGTGGGGACGGAGGGAATATTCCTCCGCCAACATCGTAAAAACTGATTGCTGAATAAAAATTAGTTATTACATTAGGGGAATGAAATATACCATATTATCATTCCTCTTTTTTTTTGTTGTTAAAAACGGGTTTGGAGCTAAGGTTATTAATAGTAGGCAATTAGATAGTTTGAGCTATTATAGTCATATGGCTAATAATCCTACAACAGATTCAAGTCTTATAAAAGCTTATGCTTTTTACGAGCGAAAAAAAAATGAAAGTATTGAATCAAACGATACAGGATCTACAATTCGTCATTTAAGACAAATAGCTATTATACAGAATGAGTTAGGAGATTATTTTGGAGCCGAAATATCAGTTGTCGAGGCATTAAAACTGCTGGAGACTATAAAGGATTCTAAGAATGTTATAAATAATAAGATTGGTTTGTATAATCAGTTAGGGCGAATTTATTTGGCTTTGTTAGATTATGAAGAGGCTATTAGGTACTTTGATGAAGGGTTAAAGATCGCTAAACTTAAAGATTACATTAATATTATTCAGAATAACAAGGCGTTGGTATATATTCGACAGCATAGATATGAATTGGCCGAAAATGAATTTTTAAAAGTCTATAAGAATAGTCTTTTACAAGATGACAAAAAACAACTATCAAGAGCTTTAGATAATTTAGGCTTTGTTCAATCAAAACTAAATAAACCAGAAGGGTTAGAAAAATTAATGTCAGCCTTGAAGCAGAGAATAGCTATAAAAGATAATGCAGGAATCTATTCAAGTTATAAGCATTTGGCTGAAATTTATGAAGACCGAGGGGATTTAGAAAAAGTTACTTATTACGCTCATAAAGGATATGAAGTAGCAAAAACAATTAATAGCCCATCATTTATAAAAGATGCTTTGTCAGGTCTTATAAATTTAAATCAAGACAACAATATTGCTGAATACGTAAAGATTCTAGATAGTATAACTTTAGCAAAGCAAGTACAAGAGAATAAGTATGCTAAAATGAAGTACGATTATACCGAAAAGGAGAAATTGGCAAAAGAGAATGAGCTAGCCAGAGAAAAGGAAAAAGGTTTAAAAATCCTCTATTTGTTTATAGCAGGTTTTATTTTATTGATATCAATATTCTTGTTCTTCATTTTAAGATCTAGACATAAAAAAGAGAATATCAAGAAAGTGTATAGAGCAGAAACACGTATGTCTAAAAAAGTCCATGATGAGGTTGCAAATGATGTGTCAAGTCTCATGAGTTTTGTTGAAAATGATTTGGAAATTAAGGCAGATAAAAAGATAGAATTGTTAGATGTTTTGGAAGATATTTATTTGCGCACACGAGATATATCGACTCAAACAGCTAGTATTGATTTAATTAATTTCACTGAAAGTCTTGAATATTTGCTAATTCAGCATAAGCGAAAAGGAACAAAAATTATTACGAATAAAATAAGTACTATTAATTGGTCCAAAGTTCCCGATCATAAAAAAATGGCCGTTTTTAGAAGTATTCAAGAGTTATTAGTTAATATGAAAAAGCATAGCCAAGCTAGAGTGGTGAGTTTAGTGTTTAAAGAAGATCGTCGTAAAAAGGAGATTATCTATTCAGATGATGGGGTTGGTGTTTCAATAAAAGATGTTAAATTAAATGGACTACTAAATGTGGAATCCCGCATTAATAATATAGGGGGAAGTTTTAATTTTATAACTTCAAAAGGAAATGGCTTTAAGGCTGTATTAAAGTTTAATAGTTAATATGTCACTATGTTTCAAAAGGTTTTAATTGCAGAAGATCAGAATACAATTCATAAAGGTCTTGAGAATATACTTAAGGAGTTAAATATTAAAGAAGTAGATACAGTGCAATATTGTGATGATGCACTCTTGAAAATTAAAGCGTCTTTAAATACAGAAAGCCCGATTGAGCTTTTAATAACAGATTTATCTTTTAAGGAAGGTCATCGAGATAGAACATTAACATCGGGGCAAGAATTAATACAAGCAGTCATGGATGTACAGCCTGAGTTAAAGATTATTGTATTTTCAGTAGAGCATCGTATTGGCAAAATAAAAAATTTAATAGAGGTTTCTAAAGTAGATGCTTATGTTGAGAAAGGACGAGAAGAATCAAGAGAGATGATAAAAGCAGTCCGAGCAGTGTTAAAAGACGAAATTTATTACTCGCATAATCTAGCTCAATTAATTCGAAGTGCTGATGATATCTCCCAAACAGATATATATGATGAATTACTTTTGCAATTATTGGCAAAGGGATTAAAAAGAAACCAAATTGCTTCATATTTTAAAGAAAAAGATTTACCTGCACGTAGTTTAAGAAGTATTGAAAAACGTATTAATAAGCTTAAAATTCTTTTTGATGCCAATACGTCCGAACAATTGGTGGCAATTGCTATAGATAGAGGCTTGATTTAAATTATTCAAAAATATTTAATGTAATTGCGGTTTTCCGTATAAAACTATTGTTTAATAATAATAGTTTTGAAACGCTATTAATAATTATCATAAGCGAAAATAACTATTAGCATGGGTTAGAGCGTGCGTTTCGTTATCATGCTTGGGGGTTGATTGATTTTAGAAGTGTTTTAGGTTTACATATGATTAATTTTTAAGAATAAAATATGGAAAGAAAACCAAACACGGATAAAGTTGGTAAAAAGTGGAGTGAATTTCAAAAAGTGGCTGTTTGGAAAAAAGGAAAAGTCATTTCTGGGATAGATGCAGATATTTGTAGAAATGACGAATTAGGAAAAAGAATAAAATGGGGACATCACGGTAATAGAGAATCTTCCTATGGGTGGGAAATTGACCATATAAACCCCGTATCAAATGGTGGGGCTGACAATATTGATAATTTACAGCCTCTTCATTGGAAAAATAATACTGAAAAAGCAGATAAACTAGACTGGATAGAAGTTCTTAAATGAAATAAGATAGTTACTATTCATGTTTCAAGGAAAGCACCTGTCTGTAAGGTATCGCGAACATAATTTTTAAGACATTTCAACACTTTTTTTTTTGTTAAATGTAGGTAATAACTTTAAATTCTATGTGTATTTAGTGTTCCTATTTCTACCACAAAAAACCATAGATGGCGGAAAGAATAATAAGAATTATGTACGCTATCATATTAAAAGATTTTTCAGTTTTAAAAATTTGAGGGCCAAGTACAATGGCTTTTCTGTTATTGGTTTTATTAGAAAAAACAAAATACAGACAAACAACATTCATAAATAAAAGTAATGTACCAACCCAGGGGGGAAGAATAATATCATTAGTAAATATTCTAAGAACAAATGGGATGGAGGTTAGTAACATCGTACCGAGAATAACCAATGCAGATTTCGAATCTATTTTTTTGTCTACAGAATAAGGTTTATCAAGATAAGATAAAGAAACTATTAGCGTGGATAATACAACAAACGAAATAGTCATACGGTAGAAAAAAGGTAAATCAGTCATCAAAAATAACCCTATGGACAAAGGGACACATAATAGTGCAACCCATAGTGCTGCTTTCGCACTGGTTCGTTTCCAAAACATGCCAAATATAATAGCAACAAAAGCACCAGGACTTATAAAGCCTGTAAACTCTTGAATGAATTGGAAGGCTTGATCAAGTTCTAGCATACTCAAAAGAGGAGCGGCCAACATGCCAACTAATAGAGCTGCGGCAGCTGTTATTTTTCCAACCTTAACCAGATGTTTTTCAGAAGCCTTTTTATTAAATATTGGTTTATACAAATCTAGTGTAGTTATGGTGGACACGCTATTAACCAACGAACTAATAGAGCTGCCAATAGCAGCTACTAAAGCGGCAAAAACCAATCCTTTTACGCCTATTGGGACTAACTGACTAAGCACCCATGGAAACGCTTCGTCTGGTTTTCCTATATCTGCATGTAATGCATAAGCAGTCATTCCTGGTATAACAGCTATTATGGGTATTAAAATTTTTAATAAAGCAGCAGAAGCAACCCCTTTTTGAGCTTCCTTTATGTTTTTTGCAGCCAATGCTCGTTGAATAATAAATTGATTTCCGCCCCAATAATATAAGTTAGTAATCCACATACCTCCAACTAAAACACTAATTCCGGGAACGCTACTAAAATGTTCGTGGCTTTTATCTAAAATCATATCAAACCTCTCTGGAGCAAATTTGTATAAATTGGAAAGACCATCAAATATGTTTCCATGCCCCAGCGTATAAAGAGCTGCTCCTGCTGCAAATAATCCGCCTATTAATAAGACAACAGCTTGTATAACATCTGTCCATACAACAGCTTTTAGACCTCCAAAAATTGAAAAAGATGCCGAGTATATAACCAGACCAAGGACTCCAATTAAGATAGGAAGTCCCGTTAAGTTTTCAATAGCCAAACCACCTAGATAAAAAATGGAAGATATATTAACAAAAACGTAAAGGATGATTAGAATAAAACTAAAACAAATACGCACACGATTATCAAATCTGTTTTTTAGAAATTGAGGGATAGAATAAATCTTTTTCTCAAGAAAAACAGGAAGAAGATATTTTGCAACTAAAATTAAAGTTAAAGCAGACATGAGCTCGTAACCACCAATGGCTAAACCAATAGCATAGCCAGACCCATTTGTTCCTAAGATTTGCTCAGCTGAAATATTGGATGCGATAAGAGAGCCTCCAACAATCCACCATGGCAAAGACTTACTCGCTAAAAAATAATCTGAGGCATTTTTGTATTTAGCACGAGACATCCATAGTCCATAGCCTATGATTCCAAATAAATAAACAAATAAAACAATAAGGTCTAGGTTCGATAAAAACATGATTTACTAATTAGGTTAGACCCAAAAGTATAGAGGACTAATCTTAATGAGGGAATAAAAAGGTTAACAGTGGTACTGTTTAGTGAAATAAATGTTCGTTTTAGCTTAGCCGTACGTATTGATTTATAGAAAGATACTTTTTTTGTACTCAGAAGGAGTCTGTCCTGTGCTTTTTTTGAAAGCAGTATTAAAAGTAGTTTTAGAGTTAAAGCCAGCTTCCATAGCTATAGCTATTAATTTATAACCTTTATGTTTTTCAGAATTCATCAACCTTTTAACTTCATTAACTCTATAGCTATTTATAAAATCGTAATAATTGGTTTGAAACTGTTTTGCTAAAACTTCAGACACATTATTTTCAGAAGTTGAAACCTCCTTGCTTAAATCTTTTAGTTGTAATTTTCTGTTTTTATATAACTGCTTTTCTTCCATTGTAGAAAGTATTTTCTCTTCAATGTTTTTAAGTCGTTCAAAATCTAACTCATATAATTTGTTGTAGGTAACTGTTTTGCTGCTTTTTCTTTTTGCTGAATCGATACCAATAATTTTTTGATACGCAATTATTAGTCCTCCGGTAGTAACAATGGTTAAGTATAGGTTGTTGGGAGCGGATAAAATATTTTGGGGATATAAATATAAATCCTGAACAATTTGCATGACAGACAAAGATGTTATGATACCAAGCAGAATAAATAAGTAATAAATATCCTTGTTTGGCTTGATAGATTGTCTTTTTATAACAGAAAAACTTAATGTCAAGCCTACAATTTGAATGATAGTTATAAATATTTTTATAATCCAATATTCTATATAAGCAAAAGAGTTTTCAGTAAGGAAATAAAGATCTCTCAAAGTTAAGTCTCCTAATAAAATGTAATACGATTTTATGAAAAAATAAGAAAACATCATGCCAGAGAGTAAGAGTAATAATTGGAATACTTTCTTATGAAAAAGCGCTTTTTTATTATGAGAGATTAAGGTTAATTTATAAAATGAAATAGGCGTAAATACAGACCAGGGAAGGTAAGCTAGTGTGAAATTTGGGGAATAAAAAAACAGATTAAATAAACCAACATAATTAAATAAATCTAACACTATAGATAATACAAATGTACTATACCATAGGGTTGGTTTTTTGTGAGAATAGGAGAGTAGTAAAATATATAGAAGGAATAGATTCAGTAATCCAAAAATATGATAGTGCTTTAATATTTCTGATAAGATAGGAGGCATTCTAAATAATCTATATATAAATTAAAGTGTTGAATTTAACATAATTATTTAATTTGGAAAAGAATCATGAGCTTGAGTTTAATATATTAGAAATTAACTTTGTTATTGTCCGGTCTAGAGTAATAAAATGTTTTTTAAGACAAGTTTAATGAAAGAATAATATCGGATTTGATAGAAAAAGTATTTAAATTGAAACTATGAAATAGTTAATTTAACCTTCGATTAATTGATTAAACATAAGTGCTAATAAGGCTTGTTTTGTAAATTTTTGTTCTTTAAATAAAAGCCGAAATAATTCTTTTTACGAATATTTTTTACAAAAATAGATGTATTGACACATATTAAATTGCCTTTTATAATCAATTAATGATACTATTTTTAATTCAAATAAATAGAAGGGTAGATTGGGAGTTTCTTAAACAATGCGAGTTCGACATATTAAAAACTGACAGTCAGTTGTTTAACTGTTTTAATAAAGAAACTATGTCATTTCGAATGCTACGGAGGGTAAAATATATTTTACTTGAACGTATATAGCGTAGCTATTGAAGAGGAATCCCATCCTTATGAGATTTCTCGAAAGTTTATCTTGAGTACTTCGACTACGCTCAGCATAAACTAAAGTCGAAAGGCTCATATTTCACTCTGTCAGAAATGACAAACACTTGAAAATCATTGATTTAATATTATTTTTATAAAAAAATTAAATAGAAACTGACGTTAAATAAGCAAACATTAAGAAGGTTAAATCTTTATAAAACACGCTTAATACAGGCATTAAAATCCCCTCTAAAGTCACTAGGGGGTCGCTTTTTTATTTTTTAAAAATACGATTAAAGTTTGCTATATTGTTAAACCCACATTTATTGGTAGTAGAGAAGAATAATGATCGTTTAAAGTTGTTGAAATTAAATAAACGTATATAAATAAAAAAGACCGCCATATAGCAGTCTTTTTTTAAAGAATATCGTTGGTATTAGTGACCAGCTTCTTTCTTTACTTCTTCAACTTTGCTTTTTGCAGCATCTACTGCTTCTCCAGCAGCTTTTGCAGCACCTTCTACTGCTTCTCCGGCAGCATCAGCAGCGCTTTCTACAGCTTCAGTAGCACTTTCTACAGCCGCGTCAGCAGCTTCTCCTGCGACATCAGCAGCAGCCTCTACAGCCTCTCCGGCAGCGTCAGCAGCGTCTTCTGCAGCATCAGCAGCAGCTTCTACAGCCGCATCAGCAGCGTCTTCAGCTTTTTTAGTATCTCTACAAGAAGTAAAAGATAAACTTAGTACAAGTAATAAAGCAGTACTTAATAATAATTTTTTCATTGTTCTTTGTTTTAGTGTTAATTATTTGAGTGTTAAAATACTGATTACTAATCAGGTATTAAAACGTTAGTCACGAATTTAATAACTTTTAGTATATTCTAAGAATATTATGTTAATTTTTTTAACGATTATTCTACGAAATACATTATATACGCAGATAATCTATTATTTGGATGACGGCACCTTTATTTTTTTGAATATAATCACTACAATTTTTCCCACAAGACAAACGTTTTTCCTTGTTTTGAATCAATTCGTTTAAAATATTATTGAACGCTTCCTGATTCGAAATAGAGAACATACCATTGATGTTTATCATGGCATTAGCCTCGGGAAATTTTTGATGATTAGGGCCAATAATAATAGGTATTCCAAATACAGCAGGTTCTAGAGTGTTATGTAGGCCAGTATGTCCCATAGCACCACCTACATAGGCAATATTTGCATAACTGTAGACTTTAGAGAGTATTCCAATAGTGTCTATTATAAAAACCTGAGCACTAGCCAGTTGTTTGTCTTCCTTTTTAGAATACAGAACAGATGTAACGTTTAGCTTTTCCTGGATGTTATTTATTTGAGAAGTCTTTATGTTATGGGGAGCAATAATAAATTTTACGTTTTTATGATTGCTGGAATTAATATAATCAATCAGTAAGTTTTCATCTTCAGGCCAAGTACTGCCTGCGACTACGCATAATTTATCGTCTTTAAAAGTTTCAATAAAAAGTAAGTTGTTGTTTAATTCTAATTGACTAAAAACACGATCAAAACGAGTATCCCCACTAACGGTCACATCGTTATAGTTTATCGATTCCAGCAATGCTTTTGAAACTTCATTCTGAGTAAAAATATGTTCGAAAGTAAACAAAGCACGTCTCAATACTTTACCATAGAATTTAAAATAAGATTGGTTTTTTCTAAAGGCTGCTGAAATTAAAATAGCACGACACTTTCTTTTTTTTAATTCATTTAAAAAATTAGGCCAAATATCATACTTAACAAAAACACTAAGTTCAGGATTAAGAAGATTTACAAATCGTTTTGAAAGTCTTTTACTATCTAATGGTAAATAAACAACGATATCTGCTATTGGTGAGTTTTTACGAATTTCGTAACCAGAAGGAGAGAAAAAGCTAAGGACAATTTTGTGTTGTTTATAGTGTTTTCTTAATTCTTTGAAAACAGGAAGCCCCTGCTCATACTCACCTAAAGAAGCACAGTGAAACCATAAAGTTTTATCACCGAAATTTAAATGGCTTTCAAGAACTTTAAAAGTGTTTTGTCGACCAACAACTCCTTTTTTAATTTTTTTATTAAATAAGGAGGCGCATTTTAATCCAAAATGTACTACACCAATGCCTATATTGTAAATAAAACCCAATTCTTTTCTTTGGCGCTAAAATACATTTCTTTGAAATAAATTCATTGGTTAGCGTAAAGGAATTTTGTAATTTTGTATACTGTAGCCCTCAATGGGTATTCATTAAAATTAGTCTTAATTTTTTTAGATGAAGAAAATTCAAATGGTTGACCTTAAAGGTCAGTATAATGGCATAAAAGATGTCGTTAATCATTCTATTCAAGAAGTTATAGAAAACACCTCATTCATAAATGGACCTAAAGTTCATGAGTTTCAAAAGAATTTAGAGCAATATTTAGGAGTTAAGCATGCTATTCCTTGTGCTAATGGTACAGATGCATTACAAATAGCCATGATGGGGTTGGGTTTAAAGCCAGGAGATGAGGTCATTACTGCTGATTTTACTTTTGCCGCCACTGTAGAGGTAATAGCATTGTTACAATTAACGCCGGTTTTGGTAGATGTTAATGAGGATGACTTTAATATAAATATTGAGGCTGTAAAAAAGGCCATTACACCAAGAACGAAGGCCATTGTACCTGTGCATTTATTTGGTCAGTGTGCTAATATGGAAGCGATCATGCAGATTGCTAAAGCGCATAATTTATTTGTAATTGAAGACAATGCTCAAGCTATAGGTGCATCTTATACATATAAAAATGGTAATAAAATCAAAGCAGGAGCTATTGGTCATGTAGCTTCTACGTCCTTTTTCCCATCTAAAAATTTAGGATGCTATGGAGATGGTGGTGCTATTTTTACAAATGATGACAATTTAGCTCATACTATTAGAGGCATCGTAAATCATGGAATGTACGAGCGTTACCATCATGATGTGGTAGGAGTAAATTCACGTTTAGATAGCATTCAAGCAGCGGTTTTAGATGCTAAACTACCGCATTTGGATAATTATAATAAAGCACGACAAAATGCTGCTAAAAAATATAGTAAAGCATTTGAAGACTATGAAAATATTATTGTTCCAAAAATATCAAATGACTGTTCTGAGATTTGTGATACTTCATGCGATTGTCACGTTTTTCATCAATATACACTTAAAATAAAAGACATTGATAGAGACGCCCTGGTAAAATATTTAAATGAACATAATATACCTTGTGGTGTGTATTATCCAATACCACTTCATAATCAAAAAGCATATAGAGACGAAAGGTATAATGAAGACGATTTTAAAGTAACAAATCAATTAGTTAAAGAAGTTATTTCGTTACCAATGCATACCGAATTAGACGACGAACAAATAGCATATATTACATCAACAATTATTAAATTTATAAATGGATAAAATATTAGTTACTGGCGGATTAGGGTTTATAGGATCACATACCGTTGTTGAATTACAAAATGAAGGTTATGAGGTTGTTATAATTGACGATTTATCAAACTCTTCGGAAAAAGTGTTAGATGGAATAACTGCAATAACTGGTAAAACGCCTATTTTTGAAAAGTTAGATCTTAAAGAAAAAGAGAAAGTAAAAAGTTTTTTTAAGAAGCACAATGATGTAAAAGGGGTGATTCATTTTGCTGCAAGTAAAGCTGTAGGGGAAAGTGTAAAAGAACCATTGTTATACTATGAGAACAATATTAGTACGTTAGTTTATATTCTTAAAGAATTGCAAAAACTACCTTCTGCTGGATTTATTTTTAGTTCATCTTGTACGGTTTATGGACAAGCCGATGAGTTACCAATTACCGAAAATGCTCCTGTGAAGCAAGCAGAATCTCCTTATGGAAATACAAAACAAATAGGAGAAGAAATAATTAAGGATACTTGTAAAGTGTCACCAAATTTAAAAGCGATTGCTTTACGTTATTTTAACCCAGTAGGAGCACATGAATCTGTTAATATTGGAGAGCTTCCAATTGGTGTGCCTCAAAATTTAGTTCCTTTTATTACACAAACAGCTATTGGGTTACGTCAGGAATTATCTGTTTTTGGAGATGATTATCCAACACCAGATGGTACCTGTGTTCGAGATTATATTCACGTAGTTGATTTAGCAAAAGCACATGTTGTTGCATTAGAACGTTTACTCCAAAACAAGAACAAATCTAATTATGAAACATTTAATTTAGGAACTGGAAAAGGGAGTTCAGTATTAGAAGTAGTACAGTCTTTTGAACGTGTTTCTGGAGTAAAACTAAACTATAAAATTGTAGGTAGAAGAGAAGGGGATATAATCTCAGCTTATGCAGATACCAATAAAGCTAATGATGAATTAGGATGGAAAACCAAATTATCTTTAGATGATGCTATGCGTTCAGCATGGGCATGGGAACAAAAAGTTAGAGGACATTAAAGATCGTTTTCAATTTTTGATATAGATAGCTGTACAGGGAATGTTATTGAAGTAACAACATGATTGTTTTTATTAAACATTTCGAATTGATGGTTTTCTTCGTAAAGTGTTTGCAATCGATCTTTGATATTGGATAGCCCATGTCCTTTTTTCAATAAACTTGATAGGTTACTGTCGAGTTTTTTTCCGTTATTTTCTATTATAATAAATAAGGTGTCGAGTTTTTTATAAATGTTTACAAATACCTCTAATATTATATGCTCCTCACTATATCCATGCTTTATGGCGTTTTCTACTATGGGTTGAATTAACATATTAGGAATTAGGATATTATCTAATCCAGTTTCAATGTTTATATGAAATTTTAAGTTATCAGAAAACCTCATTTCATTAATATGAATGTATTTTTTAAGAATAAATAATTCCTCCTGAAATTCTATGAGGTTCTGGTCTTTTTTATCTAAAACATTTCTTAACAAATCACTTAAACTTATAACCATATCTTTCGACTTTGAAGAGTCAATATCCATTAGGGAATAGACACTATTTAAAGTGTTAAAAAGGAAATGTGGGTGAATTTGAGATTGTAAAAATTTTAATTTTGTATCAGAAAGTTGAGCCTGTAAACGGGCGGTCTGAATTTTGTTTTCTTGAATTTTTTTAAAATAAAAGTATAGATATATAATGCCCAGAATAAGAAAGTATAAGGTATAATAATACTTAATATGTAAAACATATCTAGAAATATAAAAATCGGTAAACTCAAGAGATTTTAAGCTTTTTTCTCTTATAATTTCTGGAATATGGTAAATAGTCCAGGTAAACTGAGGTAACGTGATAGGGATTATTAAATGAAATATAGAGACAATCCAAATCGAGGTCCTTTTTTTTATAAAAAAGTTGACAATGACAGATACTATAACCATGTAGATAATTACGCCTATAAATTCTGCTAATTTGCCAAATATTTCTTCACCTTGTAGATCATAGTTTAACTTGAGGACTCCTCTTTTTGTAATAAACGAGCGTTGAAATACATCATATAAATTTAGGGTTAACTGTACTATTACTATTATTAAAATTAGTTTTAAATCGGTGTATTTTTTAAAAAACATTGTCATGATTTAAAACATTTGATTATAATATAAATGAACACATACAAATAAATTACTTAAATATACTTTATAAAAATATGAGAGAATTAAATTTAATTTGAATTAAATGACTTACACAATATCTATAAAAGGAGTCTTAAAAACCTTTTTCGATTTGAGATATAGACAGTTTAATCGGGATATTTACTTCGGTAATTACACTATTTGATTTGTTATAAATTTTTAATTTATAATCATTGTTATAAAGAGAGTCTAGTCTTTCTTTTATGTTATTAAGACCAGTCCCTTTTTTTAACAGAACAGAAAGTTTATCTTTCAATTCTTTGCCATTATTTTTAATCTTCACTATAAGCTTATCATTTTTTCTAAAAATGCTTATAGTTATGTCGAGTGATAAATGTTCTTTATCATAACCATGTTTTGTAGAGTTTTCTACAATTGGTTGTAATAACATATTGGGAACCAAAACATTTTCTAAGCCCTCTTCAATATTGAGATGAATATTTAATTGATCGGAAAAGCGAGCCTTTTTAATATGAATATATTTTTTAAGTATTTCTAATTCTTCTTGTAATTCAATTAGGTTTTGGTCTTTTTTTTCTAAAACATTTCTTAATAAATCACTTAGATCGACTACTATGCTTTTAGATTTTGCAATGTTTATGTCCATTAAGGAATGAATACCATTTAAGGTATTGAATAAAAAATGTGGGTGCATTTGAGATTGTAAAAACTTCAAATGCGTTTTTGAAAGTTGATCCTGTAGTTTTATGGTTTGTATTTTACTTTCTTGAATTTTCTGAAAGTAATAATACATATATATCATGGTTACTAAGGACATATAAATTAAGAAATGTAAATCTATAAGTCTTATATAAGATGTAAATAAACTGGCAATAGAGTTTTCTTTCATTGGCCAGGGACTTTTAAGGTGTTCCACAATTTGTGACAAGCCAATTGTAAAAGCACCAATAAAAAATGAAAAAAATAAATGTATAGATATAATATAAATTAATTTTGTTTTTTTCTGCATCAAAAGCTTGGTAGTAAAAGCTATAAACATCATGAAAATGACAATAATCACCCAGTCTAATAAATTTGCAAAAATAAATTCACCCCAATCTATCTGTCTTTTAGAATAGATTCTTAAATAAGCATTCTTAGAAGCATAAATAACCACAAATATGAAATAGAACAAAGATAAAATGCCTATAAGTTTTAAATCTAAATATGGTTTTACCCTTTTAATCATAAATTAAATCCCCATTTTTTTCTGAAACTCTTTTTTATAAGTCTTACTAATTCTAAATAATTTTTCATCCTGCATTTTTACATCAATTTCACCATAGTTTGAGTATAGTACTTCAGAAATAAAGGAAGTGTTTATAATTGTAGATCTGTGAATTCTGGCAAAATTATAAGGTTTTAATTGATCCAATAAAGAGTTTAGGGATTCTCGTAAAAGAAATTTTTTGTGTTCAGTAAAAATCTCAGCATAATATCCTGAAGCTTGTATATACTTAATATTATTTTTTTCAATAAAAGAAATTTTTCCGTTAGCCCTTATGGCCAGTTTGGTCTTTTTTGTTTCTGGGAAATCTTCGTTAGGATTTTCAATATAGCGGAGTAAATCACTTATTTTTCTATTTAATATATTCGATTTGTTAGAAGTAAGTAACTCAATGACTTTATTTGTAGATTGAAAAAAGCGTTCATCTTTAAAGGGCTTCAATAAATAGTCAAAAGCAAAAAAATCAAAAGCTTTAAGAGCAAACTCATCAAAAGCAGTAATAAAAATGATTAAGGGTCTGGTTAAAGGATCTATTTGTTTTAAAACATCAAACCCTGTCATGTCCGTTATTTGAATATCAAGAAATATCAAGTCAGGTTTTTTATTAGAGATGGCATTTATAGCCTCTTTACCTGAACTACACTCTTCAAGTACTTCAATTTCTTTTATATCACTTAACAAATTTGAGATTCTTTTTCTTGCTAAGCTTTCATCATCAATAATTAAAGCTTTAATAAGATTACTCATAGGGATTAATTTGGTATCCTAAAACTACTACAAAAAAATGACTTAAAATGACGTACAGATAATGTTCACTGCATAAAATGATAATTTCAAATCATAATAAATTTATTACAATTCAATAAAGAGGCTGTTTAAATCAATTTTTAATGGTTTCATAAATAGTAGGCTTTCATTCTATAAATATGATGATAATATTGATTTATGAATGTAATTTAATGATTTTTAAGTGTTTATGTATTATATCGAATAATTGTTTAAGAAAGCTAAATAAGCTATGTAATCATTTACCGTCAAAATAAGCCATGTGAATTCAATAAATAACCACTTCAAATCAAAGTTAGGTAAAAGACACTATTAAAGTTCTTCTTTTACTAGTGCAATTGTAAAGGTAAGGCAGTAAAAGAGCTTTACAAAAAACCAGAGTTGCACTAAACTTTGGATTCATTTATGTAATTTTTTTGAATTAGTCTTTAAAAAATATTCTTTTCTGCCTTCCTTTCTTACAATCTGCATTGACTAACTCATAAAATAAATAAAATGAAAAAAAAGTTTAGTGGATTACTAACGCTATTACTAGCGTTTGTCGTGCAATTATCTTTTGCACAAGAAAAAACGATATCGGGTACAATATCCGATATTTCTGGTCTGCCACTTCCTGGGGCAACAGTCCTTATTAAAGGAACCACATCTGGAACGTCTTCAGATTTTGACGGTAAATATTCAATAAAAGCAAGTCAAGGAGCTGTTCTTGTGTTTAGTTTTGTTGGGTATACAAGTACCGAAGCTACCGTTAATGCTTCCAATACAATTAACGTGACATTGGAACAGGACGCAACAGCACTAGAAGAAGTGGTAGTCACTGCTTTTGGTATTAAAAGAAATGCTAAAAACTTAGGATACGCTGTAAGTCAGGTAGAATCTAAGGAAGTTATTGAAAACTCAGAGCCAGATTTATTAAGATCCTTATCAGGAAAGGTTGCTGGTGTTAATGTGAATTTCTCTAATGGTGTAGCAGGAGCTTCAAACCAAATTAGTATTAGAGGTCAAACGACTATAGGGGGAGCCAGTCAACCGCTGTTTATTGTTGATGGTATTGCTTACGACAACCGACAAGTTACAACAGTAGAATTACAACCACCAAGCGGGTTTAGCACTGGAGGTGGAGGATATGAGTCTGGTATTTCCAGTTTAGATCCTAATAATATAGAAACCGTAACAGTATTAAAAAGTACAGCTGCAGCAGCATTATATGGTTCTAGAGCAACAAATGGTGTCATCGTTATTACTACAAAATCAGGTTCATCACTCAATAAAGATGCTAATAATAAATTAAGCGTTAATATTAGTAGTGGAACGTATTTTGAAAAAATTGCAAACTTACCAGACTATCAGAACAAGTATGGACAAGGTACACAGTTTAAATTTAATGCAGGTTCTAACGGGTCATGGGGACCAGCTTTTGATACTTTGGAAACTATCCCAGTTTGGAATAGCTGGGTAACGGCTTTTCCAGATGTTTATGGACCTGGTTTAATAGAAACACTTCCCTATGAGGCACAGCCAAATAATGTTGAAGATTTATTTGAAACAGGAATTGTTTTAGATAACTCAATAACAGCTTCCTCTAACAGCGAAAAAGGAAGTTTTAGTGTAACACTTTCAGATTTACAACAAAAAGGTTATATGCCTTTTAATACTTATGAAAGAACGTCTTTTTCTGCTGGGGGTAATTTTAAGCTTCCAAATAACATAACCGTTGGTGGTTCTATTGCTTATTCAGATACTGATCAGGTAGGAGGTTTTTTTGGTAATCAGCAGTTTGCGGGATCGTCATCTTCTTTTGCAAGATCATTATGGTTAGGACGTACTTGGGATTTATCGATTCCTTTTACCAATCCAACTACTGGAGGTTCTGTTATTCCAAATACAGGATGGGATCATCCGCTTTGGTCTTGGAAAAATGACCAAATTATAACCAATACGAATAGAGTCGTTACAAATTTAAATATTGGGGTACCAATTAATGAGCATATTTCAGCATCGTTTAGAGTAGGCTACAATAAATATAATTTAAATAGAAGAGAGATTAGGCATCCAGCATCTATAGCTTCAGCTTTAACAGGCGGGACACTTATAACAGATGGTGCTGTTAATGAAGATTTAGAGTCTACTCTTTTGTTGAATTTTAATTATGATTTAACAGATAATATTGGTTTATCTGCTATAGCTGGATTAAACACCTATCAAAATACTTTTAAACGAGATGCGAATTTAGGAACCACATTTATTTCTCCAAATATTTATACACTTGCGAATACAATTACAACATCTAATTTAGCTGATTCTTATGAAAGAAAACGTAATGTTGGAGTTTTTGCAGATTTAACACTATCATATAAGGATTTTCTATTTTTAAATGGTACAGGGAGAAATGATTGGTCTTCTACTTTACCGTTAGATAATCGATCTTACTTTTATCCTTCAGCCAGTTTATCATTAATTGTTACTGAAGCGCTTAAATTAGATAGTAACGTACTAACATTTGCTAAACTAAGAGGAGGTTGGGCGTCTGTTGGTAATGATGCCGCTGCTGAGTTTTTAAATACAACATTTGCATTAGGAGTGCCTTTTGCAGCAATTCCTGTAGTTGGAAATAGAGTAGGTCTAGGTGATCAAGAAATTACTCCAGAATTTACAGATGAAATTGAAATTGGAGCCGACTTAGAGTTCTTTAAAAGGCGTATAGCTATTGATTTTACATGGTATAAAAAAACAACGACCGATTTAATTTCTCCTGTATCTGTACCTCGATCTAGTGGTTTTACATCATTTAATACCAATATTGGTGAAATGACAAATACGGGTGTAGAAATTGGATTAACATTGTTACCTATTCAAACAAATAATTTCACATGGAATATATTTACCACATTCACAAAAAACACCAATGAGGTAACCGAATTGGTAGAAGGCCTTGAAAGAATTAGGTTAGATGGTAACCAAATTGCATATGCTATTAAAGGACAGCCTTTTGGTGTCTTTTTTGGGTCACAGCACCTTAGAGATGATGAAGGGAATTATATCATCGATCAGTCTACGGGATGGATATTTCAAGACCCTGTCAGTGACATTATTGGTGATCCTACTCCAGATTTTAAAATAGGCTTTATCAATACATTTACCTATAAAAGTTTCAGCTTACGTGCTCAGGTTGATTGGAGAGAAGGAGGCGATATACAATCTATAAGTATAGGATCCCTTTTAGGAAGAGGAGTTACCAGAGATACTGAAGATAGAGAACGTACACATGTTATTCCAGGTTTTTATGGCGATGTAAATGGAAATTATATACTGGATTCAAGTGGAAATAGAATACCAAATACAACACAGATTGATACTAACGATTTGTATTTCACAGGCGGTGGCCCTAGTAATACTTGGGGGATAAACTCAACAGATCAAGGGACTGTTTATGATGGTACAGTCTATCGTTTAAGAGAATTAAGTTTAACGTATGATGTGCCATCAAAATGGTTAGATAAAACACCTTTTGGCAAAGTTTCATTTAGTGCGGTAGGTAACAATTTATGGTATTTTGCACCAAATGTTCCGAGATATACTAATTACGATCCTGAAGTGACTTCTTTCGGTTCTGGTAGAGTTCAAGGTATTGAAAACTCTTCAGCACCAACTTCAAAACGCTATGGATTTAAAATCAACTTAACTTTTTAAATAAAAGAAAATGAAAAATATAAAATTTAAAAGGTATCACATATTAATGGTCTTTATGGTGACTGTATTCATTTTTGGATGTAGTGAATATTTGGATGTTGATACAGATACAGATAACCCAACGGTAGCACCAATTAACCAGTTGCTACCTAATATAGAAATAACAGTGGCATTAATTGCCGATTGGAATAACTTTAGTGGAGAAGTTCTTGGAACACAAACACATCAAGGGGTTTCAAGAAGTGAACAAGATCAATATGGAACAAAAGCCGATAACATAGCTCTTAATAATGATTGGAATAATGTTTATTTGTCTCTAACAGATTTAGAAACATTAATTACTCAAGCAGATACAGAGGGAGCTACAGTTTATAAAGGCATAGGCGAATTACTAAAAGCCTATATGATGTCGGTTGCAGTAGATTTGTGGGGAGACGTGCCTTACACTGAAGCTACTTTATTAATAGAGGGTACAGTTAGTCCAGTTTTTGATAGTTCAGAATCAGTATATCAAGCCGTTTTTGATTTAATTGACAGCGCTAAGACAAATTTAAACAATCCAGCAGGTTTGCTTCCTGGAGCAGACGATTTTTATTATGCAGGTTCAGCAATTCAATGGATTAAGTTTGCTAATACACTTAAGTTGAAATTATTAAACCAAATACGCTTATCATCTTCCCCTTTGTTTAGTCAATCAGCATTGGATGCATTGGTTGCAGAAAACAATTTTTTCACTACGAATGCAGACGATTTTCAATTTACTCATACCGCCACAGTGTCACCTCAGGATGAACGTAACCAATTATTTCAAGCTGCTTATGGTGGCGCTCAAGTAGACCATTATGTTAGCCCTTGGTTCTATGAAATTTTAATGGGGATGAACCCTAATATTCATACTAATAATAAAGATCCTAGAATACCATATTATTGGGCTAACCAACTAACAGCAGGGCAGTTTCCCAGAGATCAATCAGACCCTATTTCTGGAGATCCTAGAGCCGATTATTGGGATGCTTCTACAGGTTTCTTTACAATCCGTTTTAGTAGTGTAGGACCTTGGAGAGATGGTGCTGTTGCTAATGATGCTACTTTTCCTGGAATTTTTCCTTGTGGCGGTAGATATGATGATGGTTTAGGTTTTGCTAGAACCGTTGCGAGTGGTACTGGAGTAGCACCAAGGAGAATACTTACTTATGATGAGTTTTTATACATCCAGGCAGAGTTAATGCAAGTTGGATTAATTGCTGGTGACCCTGCTGCTAAGCTAACCGAAGCTGTTACTGCAAGTTTTGCTAAGGTAGATCAAGTGGTAGCTGGTACTGGAACAACTCAAACAGTTCCCGTTTTAAGTGGTACCACTGCAGTTACGGATTTCATAGCTAATATTGATGCAGAATTTGCTGCTGCAAGCGCAGAAAAACAGCTAGAAATAATCATGACACAAAAATGGGTGGCTACTTATGGCGATCAGATGGATCAATATAATGATTATAGAAGAACAGGATATCCCGTATTGGCAGATCCTGACGCAACAAATGAATATCAACTAGACAATGGTGATGGTTTTCCTTTGCTAGACACGGATACGGCATTAAATAACCCATTTAATAGAACCTTCTTTTGGCCAGATAATGAGTTGAATCTTAATGAAAATGCTCCAGCTCAAAAAACTTTGGCAACTTATAGAGTGTTTTGGGATAATTAAAAAACATAAAAAATGAAAAACATAAAATTTTTATTACTTATAACAACAATTATTATCGCTAGTTTTTCTTGTGATAATGATGGTGGGGATTCAGCGCTTGTTTTAGAAACTGGTGCTGTTCCGAATTTCGTTAAAGATGCTGCATCAGACCAGATATTCGATCTTACCAAAATATTAAATGGTACAGCAGTAAATCTAGCTTTTAATGCATCGGTGGCACAAGGAACTCCTAGTACGGCAGATATAATTGCTACATATTCTACGTTGGCAGGACCAACGTATACAAGTGTATTATTTACTAATGTAACGTTACCAGGAGACTTTTCGTTAAGCACTAGTGATGTTATTGATGCTTTTGCAGAATTAAATAGCACTAATGACTTTAAACTTGGTGATGTTTTAACAGTATCTACTAGGTTTACCATGTCAGATGGACGTGTTTTGAGCCTATTAAATGACGATGGGACAGATAATACTGGTACTACAGTTAGTAATTCTGGATTATTTACAGCAAAAATAAGTTATCCAGTTTCTTGTCCTACAATGTTAGAAGGTAACTATATAAGTACTGTAATAGCGTCAAGCCTTCCAATTGCAGGTAATTTTAGAAGTCCGCAACCAGT
Source organism: Flavivirga rizhaonensis (assembly GCF_004791695.1). Classification (GTDB taxonomy): domain Bacteria; phylum Bacteroidota; class Bacteroidia; order Flavobacteriales; family Flavobacteriaceae; genus Flavivirga; species Flavivirga rizhaonensis. The sequence goes on from NZ_SRSO01000013.1 coordinate 53,513, forward strand.
TACAATAACACAGCCTGCAGCTGGAACCTATAACTTAAGTGATGGTACGGCAGATATTTTTGGACCAGATTTCCCTGTTGCTCTTGAGTTTACAGATGTTTGTGGGACTATTACTGTAACCGAGAATTCTATTCCATTTGGCGCTCAAGTTGCCTGGGTACAAGGTGCAGGAACTAGTTTAGATCAAGATACTGGAGTAATTACGCTCGATTTAACATATACGGCAACCTCATGTTGTGGTTTGGCTGGAATTCAATTTACACTTCAACTAACACCAAATTAATACGTGGTTATTAAAACAGCTATTCAGTAAACCTGTAAAAGACTGCCTAACAGGCAGTCTTTTACTTACCATTGATCTGATTTCGATCTTTTTTAAGATTAATACTAATTATCTTGATTCGATAAAATGAAGTACAAATTGTTAAAAAATAATAATCGATTTTAATAATTAATTATAAAGATAATGCTCGTTTTTTAAGAGAGCTTTCTATGACATACCAAGTTTATATATAATTATTTTGTGGCGAAGTGTTATTGCATTTTAACTGTTTTTGAAAGTTAACATAATCTTGAAAAAGATGATCTTGTCTTTGTGATAAATAAACTGCAAAACCTAATTGTTTTTCAATTTTTTTGTTAAAAATGCCTTCTTATATCTTAATGATTTTTGTATTAAAAAAACTACAAAATAAAGCAATATGAGGTATATTATTATCGGGAGTTACTTTTTTAAGTTTTTTTTAAGAATAATAGACAGCTTTATTTATAATTTCATGGTATGTTAGTTTTGCTGATAAAAAGCATTGTATAACCACTCTCAATCAACCCATTTGATGTCTTATAATTCAAGAATATTTCTTTTTGTTTTATGCTTATTTGTTATGTCTAACAAATTAGTTGCAGCTTCAAAGATAGATGTTGCTCCCGATCTATTTTTAGTGCAACTTGATAGTTTAATAAAACAGAAAAATATCAGTAATGATATGACTCAGTTAGAACTATTAGTACTTTATAATGATGCTTTAATTGAAAAACATCCGGATTCAATCAAAATATTTAAAAATTTAGCAATTTTAAATGCAGATTTAAATCAACCTAAAGATGCTTTAATTTTTACTAAAAAGTATATTAATAATACGTTAGATTTTTCAATTTTAAATAATGGAGCGTATGACGTTATAAGAGATTCCAAAGAGTATAAAGAACTGTCCGAAAATTATTTATTGCAAATGGACTGGCTTACATTTTTGTTTCTATACGTTGCTTTAATTGGCTTTTTTTTCACCATAATCATCAATTTTTCTAAAAAGTCAAATCGGTACGCTAAATTATTTATTAGTGGTTTTGTTGGGGTACATTCGTTGTTTATTTTGGAGTTTGTTCTGTATATATCCAATATTCAGTATAAAGCTCCACACACATATTTGATGGCCTCATCTGTGGCGCTTTTATACGGACCACTACTTTACTTTTATTTTAAGAGTGTCACGTATAATTTTAAATTTAGAAAAATAGATTTATTGCATTTTTTGCCAACACTTGTTTTAATTGTGTTTTTATTTCCAATGTATTCACTCTCCGGTAATGAAAAAATCGAGCTCATGTTGGAATTAAATGATTCATATGATATTTATAACAGATATGTAATATTCTTTTCAAAAGTAGCATCACTTGTTATATATGCTGTTTTAATAGGAAAGCTTCAGTATGGTAACGGTAAAAAAGAAATTAATTCAGAAAATACAAAGCAACCTATTAATAAATGGAAGAAAACCATCTATAGAATACATATTATTTATCTAGTTTCTTATATTATTTATGGCTTACCAGTAAGTGGATTATTGCTCTCTTTTCCATATTTCATCAACTATATACAGGTTAGTATTATGTCTGCTATGGTTGTTTACCTTGCTTATATGGCCTATGTGCAACCAGAAATTTTTAAATATGATTATGCGCTAAAAGATGTTATGTCTTTGGAGAAGTATCAAAAATCAGGACTTACTAATGCATTATCACAAGAACTCAAAGAGAATTTAATTAAGTTATTTATCGAAGAAAAAGTGTATAAAGAAAACAATATTAGTCTTGAAGTATTGTCTCAAAGATTAAATACAACTAGACATAATACGTCTCAAATAATTAACGAACATTTTAATATCAATTTTTTTGAGCTTATAAATAAATTTAGAATTAAAGAAGCTATAAGCATTTTTAAAGAAGATGTTCACGGAAGTCTTAATATTATAGACATTGCCTACGAGGTGGGTTATAATAATAAAGTTACTTTCAATAAAGCATTTAAAAAAGAGACCTCGCAAACACCTTCAGAGTTTATAAATTCTCAACTTAAAAAGGTTGAATAACAAGTAAATGCAAGGTAAATTATCTTCGGTGAAGTAAGGTATTATAAGAGTTGCCATCAAATAATAACTTTATTCTTTTTTTTATTGTTGCAATTGCAAATAAGGTAGGACAGTAAATAGAACTTTACTTAAAACATTTTAGATTCTTCTAAGCTTTAATTTCATAGTAGAGTATAATTTTTTGAATTAGTCACTTAAAAAAACATCTTTACTGCCTACCTTTTTTCAATCTGCTTGACTAATTCAAATAAACATTTAATTTTATGAAAGTAAGAAACTACTATTTAATGTTAGTGTTCTTGATGATTGGTATGGTATCATCTTTTGCACAAGAAAAAATGGTTTCTGGAAGAGTTGTGGATAAAAACAATTTACCACTACCAGGAGCAACAATTTTAATTAAAAACTCCATTAATGGAAGTTCAACAGATTTCGATGGGAATTATTCAATTAAGGTTAATCAAGGAGACATTCTGGTATTTAGTTTTATTGGCTATATAAATCAAGAAATCATAGTAGGGGCATCAAACACCATTAATGTTACTATGCGAAACGATACAACTGCTCTTGAAGAGGTTATTGTGGTTGCATATGGTTCGCAAACAAGAGAATCTATAGTAGGGTCAGTAGGAGTTGTTTCAAGTACTACAATTGAAACGCAACAAGTAACATCTCCATTAAGAGCATTACAAGGTGCTGTACCTGGAGTAAGTTTATTAACAGCAGGCGGTCAACCAGGAAGTAATCCAACTATTAGAATTAGAGGAATATCAAGTGAAAGTTTAGCAAGGGGGCCACTTATTGTTGTAGATGGTGCGCCATTTAATGGTAGTCTTAATACGATAAGCCAGGATCAGATAGAGTCAGTCTCAGTATTAAAAGATGCCTCTTCTTCAGCTTTATACGGTTCAAGAGCTTCTGGGGGAGTTATATTAATTACAACTAAAAAAGGATATATTGACTCAGCTCCAAAAGTGACATTAAGGTCTCAAATAGGACTTTCTAACCCAGCTGTAGGGGTTCACAATTTAACTGAACCAGAAGGTTATTTAAAGCTAACTTGGCAAGCTTTGAAGAATACAAATCAATATGAAAATGGTCAAACTGCTACCGATGCAGCTCAAAATGCAACAAATGGTTTGGTCGATTATTTAGGATATAATCCATATAGTGTTGCAAACCCAATAGATATTAATGGTAATTTGGTAGCAAACGCAAATCTATTATGGAATTCTAACTGGGAAAATGAAATAATTAGAGAAGATTACCTTAGGGTAAATCATAACATTGGTGTCTCTGGGGGTAGCAATAAAACAAGATACTTCATGTCTTTTGATTATTTAAATGAAGATGGCCCGGTAAGACCTTCAGATTTTGAGAGAGTAGCTACAAGATTAAATTTAGAAACTCAGATAAATGATTGGTTTAAAATAGGCCTTAATTCTAGCTTTTCACGCTCTAGTTCAAATAATCCAGATCAAACAAGTGACAATACAACACAAGCAATTTCATGGATTTATGGGGTGTCAAGTATTTATCCCATATACTTACGTGATGCTAATGGAAATTTAATTAGAGATAATGCCGGAGATCGAATTTTCGATTTAGGAAATGGACTTGTTACTGGTCAAGCAGTAAATAGTACAAGACCAGTTTTTAACGATGATAATATTTTGGCAAGTTTAACTTTAGGGAAAGAAAGAAGAGTAAGAACTAATTATTTAGCCAATGTTTTTGCAGAAGTAAATCTTTTTGAAGGTTTAACATTCAAAACGCGATTGAGTTATGAGAATTACCTGTTCGATTCTTTTAGTTTTGATGATGATAAGACAGGTGCCGCAGCTAATGTACAAGGACGTGTATCGCAGAATCGAGATTTAACAACGACTTTAAATGCGATTCAATCTTTAAACTATAAGAAGAGTTTTGGAAATCACCATGTATCTATTGATGCTATAACAGAAGCCTATACAAATACCCAAGATGACTTATTATCTCAAGGTACTGGATTTTTGCCAGGAGTAGATAACTTAGATAGCAGTACGACACCGGAAGGTGTTGGAGGTAATGTTATTACGGAAAGAATTAATAGTTATTTAGGTCGACTTAGCTATAATTTTAATGAAAAGTATTTTGGAGAGTTTTCAATAAGAAGAGATGGGTCTACCCGTTTTCATGAAGACACAAGGTGGGGTAACTTTTTAGCAGGAGGTATGAGCTGGATTGTTTCTAAAGAGCATTTTTTAAGTGAAAATAATGTTCTTACATATTTAAAACTTAGAGGATCTTATGGTGAACTGGGAAACAATAGAACCGCAAACCTTTTTCCTTATCAATCTGTTTTTCAAACAGGTTTTGTTAACCAAAGTAACTCAGGTACTTTGCCTGAAGGTGTAGCCGATGTGAATTTAAGATGGGAAAAAATAGAATCTTTAAATATTGGGGCAGACTTCGAATTATTTAATGGAACCATATCAGGTACTTTAGAATACTATAACAAAGAATCTGTAGATTTAATTTTAGATAAACCATTACCACGATCTTTAGGTGTAAATAAAATTGTTACAAATATTGGGTCTATCAAGAATTTTGGCTGGGAAGCATCGTTACGCTCTATTAATTTCAATACAGAAGATTTTACATGGACTACGGGTATTAACGTGGCACTAAATAAGAACGAGTGGACTAAGTTATCTCAAGATCAAATTATAAATGGGTCTAAACGTTATAGAGTTGGTGGCTCTATTTTCGATTTCTTTATCCCAGAATGGGCTGGTGTAGACCCTGCCGATGGTAAAGGTATGTGGTATAGAGATGTATTAGATGTTGAAGGTAATGTAATTGATAAGGTCACAACAAAGGATTATAGTTCAGATTCCAATACTAGAGCCACTCCATATGATACTGGAAAATCTTCCTTGCCAGATATAGAAGGCGGGTTTACTTCCTTTATCAGATACAAACAGTTTGATTTGAATGTATTGTTCAATTTTAGCTTTGGAGCTTATTTATTAGATTCAGACTATTCATCACTAATAAACCCTTTCCAAAACCCGGGAGCTAGTGCCCATCCAGATAATTTTAATGCATGGCAAAACCCTGGGGATATTAGCGACTTCCCTTTACTATTAGCTAGCAACAATGATCATGCCTCCCGATCAACGCGCTTCTTGTTTAAAAATGATTATATAAGATTGAAAAGTTTAACATTTGGTTACAATCTTCCGCAATCAGTAATTGAAAGAGTAGGATTAAGCAAGTTAAGGTTGTTTTTACAAGCAGATAATATCTTAACCTGGCAATCCCATAAAGGAATTGATCCAGAACAGGCATTTAACGGTGTTGCCAATAGTAGGTCTCCATTATCTAAAACAATAACGTCTGGTATTATTTTAGAATTTTAAAACCAAAAAATTAAAGAAATGAAAATATATAATACATCAAAAAGTACAAAATTTCTACTGGTTTTAATGGTAGTCTTTTTGTCTAGTTGCTCAAAAGAGTTTATAGATGAGCCTCAGAACACGGCAGGCCTTCCAGAGTCAATAGTTTTTTCAGATAGAGAAATTGTACAGTCTTTTATAACAGGTATATATGCTAGGTATAAAGGGCAGTGGGATGATGATTTAACAGATGGTGAAAATACTTCTGATCCAGATACAGGGGGCTTATATGCTATGTATTTTGCGAGGACAGCTAAAGGAAATGACTTAATCCTTGCACCTACATTTTATAGGTTTGATTATGCCCATGATAATAGACTGCCTACTTTTAGGAGAACAAGTTTTACGTGGACTTTTAATTACGAAATAATTAATTATGCTAATGTATTAATCAATGGATTAGCAAATAGTAGTCTTGATGATGCGACGAAAAAAGAATTTACTGCTGTAGGTAAGGCCATAAGGGCATTTCATTATTTTCAAATTGCCTTAGAGTTCGCTCCTAATTATAATACAGATAGGACGAGCTCTAGAATTCCTATTTATACAGAACCAGCTACAGGATCTTCAGTTGGTAACCCTCCAAGCCCATTAACCGATGTTTATAATTTAATATTGTCTGATCTTAAATCTGCAATTCAGGATTTACCTGAGGAAAGGCTTGGTAAAAGTTATATTAATAAAGCTGTTGCTAATGGGATATTGGCTAGAGTTTTATTAGTGACTCAGGATGATTGGGAGTTAGCCTCTTCTGCTGCTAAAGCAGCTTATGGAGATAATGCGGCAATGGCAGTGGTATCTTCAAATTGGGGTAATGGGTTTAATGAATTATCGGATCAAGATTGGCTGTGGGGACATTTTCAAAATGGAACGAACGAAACCAGTGCTTTTTGGATGGCACCTCATGTATTTACAGATCATTTAACAACATCACTTAAAAACACCTATATAAATACAAATTTCAGAGATGAGTTTTCAGATACCGATGTTAGAAAGTTGTTTCAGGATATTTATAATTCAACAACACCTTACAGAGAATTTGTAACGACTAAGTTTACTTTTACGTTTGCATCAGATGTTCCTTTAATGCGAAAGTCTGAAATGGTATTAATTGATGCAGAAGCTCAATACAATTTAAATAACGAATCTGAAGCTAGGAATTTACTTTTTGCATTACAAAAAGACAGAGATCCAGGAGCGACGTTATCCACTAATTCTGGAAGCGATCTGATGGATGAGATTTTACTGGAAAGACGCAAAGAGCTATATGGCGAATTAGGTGTCGAATGGTTTGATGCTAAAAGATTGAGTATGCCTATTAATAGAGACACTGTACATAGGGTAATTGTGAATGTTCCTGCTGATAGTGAATTGTTTTATTTAACTATTCCACAGTCTGAAATAGATGCTAATCCTAATATGGACGAAAGTATAAATCAATAATTAATAAGCTTAGTTATGAGAAAAACAATCTTTTTATTTTTATCAATACCACTATTAGTTTTCTATAGCTGTGATAGTGACGACCATAATATTATTAATTATGTGTCTTTTGAATCGACGTCTTATGATTTTGGGGTAGATATACAGAGTAGTAATTCTAATGATATTAAAATTTATACAACACGCATTTCAAATGTAGAAAGAGTGTTTAACATCAATATTGACACAGACATGTCAACTGCCGATCCAGCATCTTATACAGTTCCTGGATCTGTTTCTGTGCCTGCCAACTCTAATGAAGGCGTTTTTACAGTAAATATATCAGATTTGAATATTGGAGCAGAAGGAGAAACACTAGTACTTTCTTTTACTAATGAAGAAGGTTTGTTTATTGGAGACCCCATAACGTTTAACATTAAACAGATTTGCCCATATCCTGAAACTCAGCTAGCTATTACATTTGATGATTTTCCTGAAGAACAATATTGGGAATTATATGATTCTAATGATGATTTGTTATTTGAAGGGGGGCCATACCCAGATGAGACAGAATTCAGTAGAGGGTTTTGTTTAGAAAATGGAACATATAAAATTGTAATGGGAGATACCTTTGGAGATGGTGGAGGTGGCTATACAATTACTTATAATGGAAATGTATTAGTTACAGGTGATGGCAATCATGGTTTTAGTGAAGAATTAACGTTTCAAATAAATAATTAGTAAAATATAATTCAACTAAATAAACTATTAACTATTTAATCAAAAAGGATTCTCCGAGGCCCTGCTTCGGGGTTTCTGTTGAAATTGTCATTCCCGTGAAAAGAGGAATCTAAATTATTCAATACGCTTTTTCTTCACAAGAGAATATGTATATTTAGAGTATAATTATTTAAACTCTAGATATGAAAAAATTAATATTGATACTTCTACTAGCATTTTCTTATGACGGGATTTCTCAAAATACGTATTTGCATTGTGGTAAATTGATTGACACAGAGAAGGGTAAAGTTTTAAAAGAAATGACAATTGTTATTTCTAATAATAAAATAATAGCCGTTGAAAAGGGGTACACTTCCATACAGAATCCTGAAGATGTTACTATTGATTTAAAAACAAAAACAGTTATGCCTGGGCTTATCGATATGCATGTGCACATTGAGCATGAAACCAACCCAAAACGTTATTTACAGAAGTATACATTAAATGATGCCGATGTTGCTTTTAATTCACTGCGATTTGCAAAAGCCACTTTAGATGCTGGATTTACTACGGTTAGAGATCTAGGAGGTTCAGGCGTTAATATTTCACTTAGAAAAGCGATTAATTTAGGAAAAGTTGATGGTCCTAGGATATTTACTGCAGGTAAATCTATAGCAACTACAGGAGGGCATGCAGACCCAACCAATGGCAATCGTAAGGAGTTAATGGGTGATCCAGGTCCGAAAGAAGGTGTTGTAAATAGTGTTGAAGATGCAAAAAAAGCAGTAAGACAACGTTATAAAAACGGAGCAGATTGTATTAAAATCACAGCCACTGGAGGCGTTTTAAGTGTAGCAAAAAGTGGTACTAACCCACAATTTACAGTTGAAGAAATTAAAGCTATTTGCAAAACAGCAAAAGATTATGGGATGCATGTTGCTGCGCATGCTCATGGAGATGAAGGCATGCAACGAGCCGTAATAGGAGGAGTTAAAACCATTGAGCATGGTACTTTAATGAGTGAAGAAACTATGGAATTAATGAAAAAACATGATGCTTACTATGTACCAACTATAACAGCAGGAAAAGAAGTGGAAGGAAAAGCCAAAATTAAAGGGTTTTACCCAGAGATCGTTGTGCCCAAAGCATTAGCTATTGGACCTCAGATTCAAAAAACATTTGCTAAAGCTTATAAAAAAGGTGTTGGAATAGCTTTTGGAACAGATGCAGGTGTTTTTAAACACGGAGACAATGGAAAAGAATTTGGCTTTATGGTTGAAGCAGGTATGCCCGCCATAGAAACTATACAGAGCGCCACAATTACCAATGCCAAGATTTTAGAAATGGAAAACCAAATTGGTCAAATAAAAACTGGATTTATTGCAGATATAGTAGCTACTAATGATGATCCGACTGAGAATATTTCAACTATGGAAGATGTTGTTTTTGTGATGAAAGAAGGGAAGGTTTATAAAGAATAATGAATGTTATTTTTTATTTTTATGTTTTTGAAGGTTTCTTCTTCTTAAAACTAGCAACAACTAAAATGATCATGCCCGTAGTTACTGATAAATCAGCCATATTAAAAATACCAGTTTTAAAAACCCCTCCTAAATCGATAAACAAGAAGTCAGTAACTTTTCCATATACAATACGGTCATAAACATTGGCTAAACCACCGCCAATGATACTTGCGAAAGCAAAAAGAGAAAGGGTGTCTAAGCTTTTGTCTTTGAAAATATGGCGCAACACAAAACCAAGTACTACTATAGGTAAAATAAGTAATAAGATAATTCTAAGCGTAGGATTTAAATCGCTACCCATGCCTAAAAAGGCACCGGTATTTTCTACATTCATCATAATGAAAGCATCACCTATTAAAGAAATACGCTCACCAGGATGAATGTCAGTTCGTAAATCAATATTGGCTCTAACAAGTACTTTCGAAATTTGATCGATGACAATAGTTAAAATGATAACTAATAAAATATAAACAGAGCGTTTTGATAATGTCATTTAGCTATTTTCAAAAGTTGCCGAAGCTGTCTCAGCTTCTTTATTGATTTTCTTTACCAAACCTTGTAAAACTTTACCAGGACCAACTTCGGTAAATAAAGTAGCACCATCTGTAATCATTTGTTGTATAGACTGTGTCCAACGTACAGGAGCTGTTAATTGAGAAATTAAATTCGTTTTTATAGCCGTTTCATCTGTAACAGCATGAGCCGTTACGTTTTGATAAATAGGACAGTTAGGTTTGCTGAATGTCGTATTTTCTATAGCAGCTGCCAACTCTTCTCGGGCAGGTTCCATTAACGGAGAATGGAAAGCGCCTCCAACAGGTAGTACTAAGGCACGACGCGCACCAGCATCTTTTAAAGATTGACATGCTTCATTAATAGCATTAATCTCTCCTGAGAGAACTAATTGTCCAGGGCAGTTATAATTTGCTGCAACGACAACGCCTTCAGTTACAGAGCATATTTTTTCAACAATATTATCTTCTAAGCCTAAAACAGCGGCCATGGTACTTGGTTGTAATTCACAAGCTTTTTGCATAGCTAATGCTCGTTGAGATACTAATTTTAAACCATCTTCAAAATTCAAAGCCCCATTGGCTACTAATGCAGAAAATTCTCCTAGAGAATGTCCAGCAACCATTTCTGGTTTAAAAGCATCACCTAAAGTTTTTGCTAAAATTACTGAGTGTAAAAATATAGCAGGTTGCGTTACTTTGGTTTCTTTAAGGTCTTCAGCAGATCCTTCAAACATAGTATCTGTAATTGTGAAACCAAGAATATCGTTTGCTTTTTCAAATAATTCTTGAGCTAAAGGAGATTTTTCATATAAGTCTAAACCCATTCCTGAAAATTGAGCGCCTTGACCTGGAAATATATATGCTTTCATGTGCTTGTTATTATTATTTTTTAAAGTACATACAGCATTCATTTAATCATTTTCTGAAGTACAGAAAATTTACTTAAGAATGCTTCATGTTGATTGGTTTTTTAGTGCTGCAAAAGTATAAATAAAATCTTTAAAAAAGAGATAAGATCGTTCTAAAGACCTAGAACTGCTAGAAAATAGAATCAAGACTTAATTTTGGCTTGATTAGAGAATATTGAATCTTAATTAATAAGGCGTCTATATTCTCGTTTCTGAAAGCGAGCGAAGCGATCTTTTTCTAATATTATAAACCAATAACAGCAGCTTCAGCACAACGCTCCCCGTCCATAGCAGCAGATACAATGCCACCTGCATAGCCACCACCTTCACCGCATGGGAAAAGATTAGAAACTTCAGGGTGTTCTAATTGTTCGTTTCTTGGAATGCAAACTGGCGATGAGGTTCTAGATTCTACCCCAACAATGTTAGCTTCAGAGGTATAATAGCCTTTCATTTTTTGTCCGAAGGCTTGAAACCCTTTTCTAAGTCTACTACCTATTAATTTAGGTAATAACGAATGTAAAGACGCAGATTTTAATCCTGGCTGATAGGAGGTCGGGTTTAAATCTTCCGATAGTTTACCTTCAACAAAATCAGTAAGTCTTTGCGCTGGCGCCACCTGGCTTCTTCCTCCAGCTGTATAAGCTAACTTTTCAAGGTTTTTCTGATACTCTAAGCCTTTTAAAACGCCAAATTTTTCATATTTATTTAAATCAGCCTCCGCATTAATTTCAACAACGATACCCGAATTCGCATACAGATTATTACGTTTAGAAGGGGACATACCGTTAACTACAACTTCACCATTAGCCGTTGCTGCCGGTACTATAAAACCACCAGGGCACATACAAAATGAATAGACCCCTCTGTTGTTTATCTGGTTTACTAAACTATATGAAGCTGCTGGGAGTAATTCGTTGCGTTCCCCACTACAATGGTACTGTATGGAATCTATAATATGCTGTGGGTGTTCTACCCGAACCCCCATGGCGAATGATTTTGCTTCTAAGGCTATTTTCTTTTTATGTAATAAATAAAAGATATCTCGAGCAGAATGTCCCGTAGCTAAAATAACCCTGTTTACAGCTATTTCTCCACCATTTTGAAGTTGAAGTGCTTGAATTTTGTTGGTCTTTATGATAAAATCTGTCACTCTGGTTTCAAAGTGTATTTCACCACCATAATTTAAAATAGTTTCTCTTATGTTTTGAACCACTTTTGGTAATTTATTAGTTCCAATATGTGGATGGGCATCCACTAGAATTTGATCGGTAGCACCGTGAAATACTAAGTTTTCAAAAATTCGACGTACATCGCCTCGTTTTAAACTTCGAGTATATAATTTTCCATCGCTATAAGTTCCAGCACCACCTTCACCAAAGCAATAGTTGGAATCTTCATTTACAAAGTGGTCTTGATTTATGGCCTTTAAATCACGACGGCGGTCTTGAACGTTTTTACCACGTTCTAATACAATGGGTTTATAACCTAATTCAATACAGCGTAAAGCAGCATACATACCTGCAGGACCAAACCCGATAATATGAACAGGTTTTGCTTTTGAAACGTCTTTGTAATCAAATTGATAATCAGACGTTTTTGGCAATGCCTCTCTTATATAAACAGCAACTTTATAGTTGAAGATGATTTTTGGTTTTCGGGCATCAATAGACTTTCGAAGTACTTTAATACCAGTAATATCTTCTTTATCTATATCTAGCGCATATGCTGATTTTATTATTAAAATATCACTGCGCTCTTCGTCTTTAAGTGAAATACGAAACTGAATCTCTTTTATCATAGGGCAAAATTAATGAAATTCAAATGAAGCTTTTAGTTTAGAAGGCTAATTGTGTTTATTTTCCACCATTAGCTATAGCGGTGAATTTTACTATGTTTATATATAACACGCCATTTGTCCAGTTTAATGAATAATGGGGTTAGTTATGGCCGTTATATAAATCTTGAAAATGGTCTATTTGCCAATCGGCTACTTTTTCCATGATTTTTCACCCTTTCAGGATTAATTTTTTGAGGTTGAGCTGTGTTTGCTATTGAAAAAAAACAAGTATAATAAAAAGTTTTGCTGTTTTCATTTTATATCTTTTTTTTAAGATAAGTAATTAATTTAATGGTATATAATACAGAATATTCCATTTAATATTCTTATTTATCTGGAAGAGGCATCTCTTCGCTGTCAGCAGGTCTTGCTTTTGTAAATGACTCTATAGCTTTATCAGATCTTATTTGTTCTAGCCAAAAAACACCATCATATGGATAGCTATTACCACGTGTTGAAACAAAATCAATATCACCATCATTGTCCATGTCCTTGGCAATGAATTTATCAAACATTCCTCTTTTTCTTCTTGAAATATCATGTCGTATCCATGATTTTGTAAAGTCTTTAGGGTTTTCAAACCATGCAATACGCCCTAGAGGTTGATTAATTTTAACATTGCCATCTGTATCTCTTGTTCCTCTACTATAGCCTCCTGTTAAAAAGTCTTTATAGCCATCATTATTTATATCTGCTCCAATAAAACCAACAATTTGATCTGGGTTTGTAGTACCGATATGATGTGAAGTCCAGCTATTTTCCCAATCAGAGGGTTGTTCCAGCCAGATTAAATGGGTATCATTTTCGGTTAAAATAATATCTAATAATCCATCTTTGTTTAAATCCATGAAGTCCATGTTAAATCCGGAAATGGTATGAGGTTTTTTATTTGAAATTTTTATATCATGGGATAAAAAAATGATAGAATCGTTACTTATGTTTTCCATTAAAATAATTCGATTTTCGCCTCTAGATCCTGCAATAATATCTATGTCACCGTCATTATCAATGTCTATAGTTTGAGAATTTATTGGAACTTGAACATTGATTAGTTTATGTTCTTGCCAAGAAGCGTCAACTAATGGATTTCCCGAAATTTTAAAATAAGAAATAGGTTTTGGGTCGGTTCCTTTAGACTTACCTCTTTGGTTTCCTTTATTGGCCGTAATGACTTCAATGCTTTTATCTTTATTTAAATCTGCTGTAAAAACACGTATAAAGGAGCCTCTATTTTGAGTGATTTTCGGAATAATTCTATTCCAATAAGCAGATCTAATATTTACTTTAGGATTTTCAAAGTATATCAAGTGTGCCAATTCGCAAGCTGCAACTATATCTAAATATCCATCTCCGTTAATATCACCAACAGCAACATCTTCTGCGGCGCCAGCTTCATTGCCTTCAGCAAGTGTAACTAAATCCCATTTATCTGGATTGACAGAGCCAAAAGCGATTCTGATATGACCTTTTGGAATGTCATCATATTTGGTGTCAGACTCATGTACAGATATAATATCTTCAAATCCGTCCAAATCTAAATCTGCCATAATTAGTCCATCGCTCCCACTTATAACACCTCCACTTAATGCGGTGTCATCAATAATGTGTTCTTTCCAGGATATGTATTTATCATCTGATGCTCTTGCAAAAGATTTTATGTTGCCTAATGGTAACTTGTGAGATTGTCTGTTAGGGATATCTTTACATGAGATAAGTAAGGTAAAACAAATAAAATATGTCAATTTTACTTCTTGTGATGATAATTTGAAATACATATAGATACTTTAAAGAAAACTAAGATACTAAAAACTTAACGCCATTTTCTTTCACAAGTTAAAAACGAAAACCTGTAATTATACTTGTTATTTTTAGTATGAAAGGAGGGTAAATGTTTCCCCTAAACTGAGGGAGTATAATATCTTTCTTTTAATATATTTATATGATGTTGTGCATGGCCTATAATAACAAAACCTATGGCAAGTGTGTTCATTTTTGTTTCAAAACATATACCTGTTTTGTGTAACATATTTTCAGAAAAACTTTCAAATAATATAGTACTTGATTGTCTTACTAATCTAAACTCTTTTAGTAAGTTTTCAATGCTTCTATGGTTTGCATTTGAATTATCAGCATACGCATTTTCATCAAAACCCAAAAGAGCCTTTGGTTCTAATCTGGAGATACACAATGCTCTGTAAGTAAATATTCTTTCAGTGTCTATAATATGCTGAAGCATTTCTTTAGGCGTCCATTTATTTGGTTCGTATCTATAGTCTTGATATTGAATCAATTTTTCAGAAACGTTTTCAAAAATAGTCTCATTAGTCTTTAAACCATCTATTAAATTAATATTATCATCAATTAAAGCGATGTATCTATCAAAGAAATTTGGAATGAATTTTAAGTCGGATTTTTTCATTGTTTTAGGCTTTATTCTTTTTGTAATATAACACCACATGCTTAGGAGTTCTTATTTGTTTTGGTAATAAGGGATCTTTAACAGGAAGTTTTGCTACTTGTCTTATTGGTATAACACCAGCCCAGATAGGAAGATCTAAATCACTTTTTTCATCTAATACCCCCACATCTCTAATTTTAGCAGATGCTGTTTGTATTTCCATTTCAAGGACAAGCGTACCATTAAATTCTTTAAGATTCATAGGTCTTAGTGTGTCCCAACGCCCTGGAATCATATGATCTACAACACATTTTAAAGCAGCTTCTTTTTCGGCTCGGTTTTCAACTTTGGTAATACTTGTAAATAGTGTAGCCGATCTGTAATTTACAGAATGATGAAATCCAGAACGCGCTAATATAAGTGCATCTAAATGCATAATGGTCATACTAGCTTCTTTAGCCTCTAAGAGCGCTAGTAACATTCTGTTTTTTAGAGAACCATGTAGGTATATTTTGTTGTCTATTCTACCATAAGCCATGGGTAGGCAAATAGCTTTTCCATTGTAGTTGTAGCCTACATAACCTACAAATCCTGCGTCCAGAATATTGTTTATTTGTTCGACATCATAAACGGCTCTTTTGGCCCCTCGTTTTACCTGGTTTAGTTCTGATGTTGTGTAAGTTGACATAACTGTTCGATTTTGATTGCTGTTTGTTGTTTATACCAATTAAACTTCAAAATAATCATCAATCATTTTAAAATTCATTTGATATTAAAACAAATTTAGTAAGTTTATGGATTGTCATATTCATCCAGAAATCATTTTTTAAATAGTCCAGTTATGATTCCTTATAAAACCATTATTAAAATTGACAGAGCTGGTAAACAGTCTGTTTATATTCAACTTACGAATCAGTTTATCGATTTAATCAAGGAGCGAATCCTTCCACCGCGGACAAAATTACCGGGAAGTAGAACATTGGCAGATTTAATTGGGTTACACAGAAAAACAGTGATAGCTTGTTATGAAGAGCTTACATTGCAAGGGTGGATAGAGAGTATTCCGAAAAAAGGAACATTTGTTCATAAAGATATTCCAATATTACAGCAACAAAAATGGACCAAAAAAGCAGCTAATAAAAAGGATGATAAGGCAGGATTTACCTTTAAGCAAAACCCCATTCTAGATCGAAAATTTCCGCAAGATTATGCAGAAGATTATATGTATGTTAATGATGGTGTTTCGGACGAAAGATTAACACCAATTAAAGAATTATCGATTATTTATAGAAAAATTGCGAATAAGAAACGCACCATTAAATATATGAATTATGGAACGACTTATGGTAATCCAGAATTAAGAGAAACCTTGGTCTGCTATTTAAATGAAACCAGAGGATTAAATATTACCAAAGATAATATTCTTATAACCAGAGGAAGCCAGATGGGGATGTTCTTAGCGTCTCAGTTATTGGTTGAAAATCAGGATTATATTATAGTAGGAGAAACTAATTACAGCTCATCGGATACGACATTTGAATATGCAAATGCTAAATTACTAAGAGTTAAAGTGGATGAAAACGGACTGAACACTCACGACATAGAAAAGTTATGTAAAAAATATAACATTAAAGCTGTTTATACCACGCCACACCATCACCACCCAACAACTGTTACGCTTTGTGCAAAACGAAGAATGCATCTTTTAAACTTGGCGAAAACCTATTGTTTTGCCATTCTGGAAGACGATTATGATTATGATTTTCATTATAATCATGCGCCTATTTTACCTTTAGCAAGTCATGATACCTGTGGGAATGTTATTTATGTAGGTTCTATTTGTAAAACGGTAGCACCTGTTTTTAGAGTGGGGTATTTAATTGCTCCCAAAACATTTGTGGATGAATGTGCCAGGTTACGACGTTTTGTGGATAGACAGGGCGATGCTATTTTAGAATTAACCTTTTCTAATTTTATTAAAGAGGGGAGCTTAGACAGGCATATTAAAAAGGTCATTAAAATATATAAAGCCCGTCGTGATTTATTTTGTAAACTTCTTAAGGAAGAATTGAGTGATTATTTGTCTTTTGAAATTCCCAAAGGAGGTATGGCACTATGGGTAACCTTAAATAAAAAGTATTCATGGGATACTGTTACAGAAATTGCAAAACAGCATAAATTAATCATTTCGGAGTGGCAACGTTATGATGTAGCAAATACTAAGCATAATGCTATAAGGATAGGCTTTTCATGTTATAATGACATTGAAGCTAGAGAATTTGTTAAGCGGTTTAAGAAAACGATGCAGGGTATTGATATAAAAGAATCTTTTAGCTAGTATAATATGTTTGTTGCCTGTGTTTTGAGAATTTAGGGTTAAGAGTTTGAGGTGTAGTTTAACGTGATTATTTATGGTTAGTTGAATTGGGACTAAAGATAGCAAAAAGAAACAGCGTGAAGGAAATTCCACAGAATTTCCCGAGAAGACATTATCCACCATCCAGCAATTAATTAGGATGCGTTGTTGTAAAACGTATTTTTATAAATCTAAAATCCCGAATGTTTCTGTATATGGAACATCAATACTAATTATATCGAATTTTGGGTTAGTTCCTTTCTTTAATAAAGCCAAAGTGTTTTTTGAACGAACGTCAGAAGTTACAAAATAACTAATAGTTTTATCTAAATCAGATTGAGCAAAAAGTTTTGAATCATTGGGAATTATTGCTCGAGGTGATAATTTTTCCACATTAATTTTGTTTTCCGTAAAAATAATTTTAGCAAATTCACCTGTTTTTTCGGCATCTTTTAAGTTAAACGGAACAATTTGAACATTTTTTAGAGGTAAATCTTCAAGTTCTCCGAGAACACAATATTCCGCAATACTGATTGTAGAAACTTTTAGTGCTATTTCATTTTCCAAGAAATATTTAAAATAACCAATAGCGTTTGAATGAAGTGGATCTTCGTCATTAAGAAGTCGAATAAAAAAACTTGTATCTAATAAAACACTATGCTTCATATCCACCTCTTAAATTTAACAACCATTCATCAGGATTAATGTTATTCCAGCTTTTTTTTGCTTTTTTAATTAGTGAATTCAGATAGTCGCTATCGAATTTTGGGTGATAATCAATTAGTTCTAATAAAGAAAGTGATTTTGTGTCAATTTCACCAGTTTCAATATTTTGTTTTCCACTTGCTCTAACACCAAATTTTTTATAAAGTAAATTCTCTTCTCTCTCCTTTAAAAATTCCTCTCCAGTTTCAATTGATAAGTATCCATAATCTTGAGTATCTAAATGGATATTAGCTTTATTTTTCCCTCCAGCATCTTTTAGGATCCCATAAAAGTAGAATTCCGCTTCAACCCAAATATTTTCTGTTCTAAAATATTTAGTTGAAGGATTTATCGTTAATTCATAGTCGTCTTTGAGAGAAGTTTTTATTTGAAATTCGTAATTTTTCTGACGCGATAAATTTTGAATATTTTCAATTGCTCTCGCTGTTTTTAATTCCAGAAAATCTATAGATTCATTGACTTGAACTTGACCTAATACAGCACTAAAACCTATTACTGTTTGAATAGTTGTTTTAAACAAATGTTTGACAGAACCTTCTTGAATATCATAAGTAATGATTGGTCTATCTTTCTTATTATTAGGATAAAGTAAGTCCTCAACATTTTGCAAAATCGTTGCAATATGCTTAATATCGTAGTTGTTAGGATTTAAACTTTGATTACCTGATTTCCCAACAACTCGGATTTCTATGTCTCCAATTTTTTCCACAATTCAAAGATACAATTATTTTAATATGGTTTATTGGATTGTTTTTTCCAATATGTTTTACAACGACTTAATACGAACCCATTTTAATGTTTCATGTTAAACGAATTTAGTTGAAAATTTTACAAAATCAAGTCTTGATCTATTTCCTCTCATAAGTTAAAAACGAAAACTCATGCTCATGATTTTCATCTTTTGTGTGGAATATATTGGCTGTTTCTTTCCAAACAGATGTATCTATTTCTGGAAAGAAAGCATCAGCCTCAAAATCTTCATGTACACGTGTTAATTCTATTCTATCTGCTAAAAGCAGGGCTTGTTTGTATATTTCACCACCACCAATGATGTAAGGTTGCGGATCATTTTTAGCAGCATTAATGGCATCTTCTAAACTGTTTACGACAATAACCCCTTCCGGTGCTTGATAATCACTTTGTCTTGTAATAACGATATGTGTTCTGTTCGGTAAAGGCTTTGGAAAACTTTCAAATGTTTTTCTACCCATGATGATATGATGACCATTAGTAAGGCTTTTAAAGCGTTTTAAATCATCACTTAAATGCCAGATCAATTTATTGCCTTTACCAATAGCATCATTCTCTGCAGCAGCAACTATAATAGTAAGCTCTGATGTTTTTTCTTTTTTGTTTATAGATTCGTTATAATGTTCGCTTTCAGCAATAATAGGCGCTTCTTTTTTAAGTTCATTTTTCAACTGCTCTATTCTTAGTTTTTGTTGAATCATTAATTTGTCTAATTGTTTTTGCTCCCAAGCTTTTCCCATGAATTTATGTGTTATAAACACATTAAATACATGGTAAAGGAAAAAGAAGAGCCAAACAAAAATGGCAGATAAAAACCATTCTTTATCAAAAGGTCTGAAATCTTTGCCTATATCCAGAATGGTATTGGCTATAATTATAAATATAGATCCAATTAAAAAAAGTACGAAGTGAAAGTACAAACGTTTCTTCTGTTTAATACGTTTTTGAGCATTTTGAATCAATTCTAATTGCTCTTTATCTATTTGAGGCGGCTGTTCTTTCTTTTTTCCAAACATAAGTATCTAATAATAGATGTAAAGTTATAATATTTTGTTGAATTTTTTATGTTTTAGAATGAAATCGTTTTTGTTTTAAAACCACTGATAATCAAGTGTAAAACAAAAAGTTGAGTTTGGCAATCTCATAAATATGGCATAGATATTTTACGTAGTTTAAATAAATGTAAAGCAATACTTAACAAATTGATAATTCTTTTTGGTTTACCAGATTATATATAAACAGATGCAAAATTGTTTTATAAATTTGCCGTATAAACAACACACAAATAAACAAAACAATGGCAATTACAAAACAATATTTAAAAAGCAAACCAGTTTGTAAAGTTACTTTTTCTGTGCCTGCTAAAGAAGCAAATGAAGTAACCGTAGTTGGAACTTTTAACGAATGGAATACAAAATCAACAACGCTTAAAAAACTTAAAAACGGTACGTTTAAAGGAACTGTAGATTTAGAAAAAGATAACTCTTATGAGTTTAGATATATTGTTGATGGTACTTACATTAATGATGAGCAAGCAGACGCTTTTGCCTGGAGTGATTATGCATCAGCTGAAAATGGTGTATTAAACGTTTAGTTAAATCCAACCTTAGTATTTTAAAATAAAATATAAAGGTGTCACATCAAGCGAAGTCGAGATATCTTAAAGGTTCTCGACTGCGCTCGAACAAATATTATACTTACTTTTTATATGGCTACCACACCTTTTATATGCGGATGCGGGTCGTAATCTACCAAAGTAAAATCGTCGAAAGTAAAGTCGAAAATGTCTTTTACCTCAGGGTTTAGTATCATTTTTGGTAATGGTCTAAGCGCTCTAGATAATTGTAGTTTCAACTGTTCATAATGATTACTGTAAATATGGGCATCACCAAACGTGTGGATAAATTCACCAGCTTCATAACCGCAAACTTGTGCCACCATCATAGTAAATAAGGCATAGGATGCAATATTGAAAGGGACTCCTAGAAAGATATCTGCACTTCGTTGATATAGTTGTAAAGATAATCGAGGTCTAGCATTCACGTCCCCTTTGGGGGTTGGGGGGCTTACGTAAAATTGAAAAAATGCGTGGCATGGAGGGAGTGCTGCTTTGCCATTAGCAACGTTTTCATCAAATGATTTTGAAGTATCTGGCAATACGGATGGATTCCATGCAGAAACTAACATCCTACGACTATTAGGGTTGTTCTTTAAAGCGTGAATAACTTCTTTGATCTGATCAATCTCATCACTGTTCCAGTTACGCCATTGATGGCCGTAAACAGGCCCTAGGTCACCGTTTTCATCTGCCCACTCATTCCAAATACGGACACCATTTTCTGTGAGGTATTTAATATTGGTATCCCCCTTTAAAAACCAAAGCAATTCATGAATTATCGACTTTAAGTGTAGTTTTTTAGTAGTAACCATCGGAAACCCTTCACTTAAATCAAATCGCATTTGATGTCCGAAAACACTTTTAGTACCAGTGCCGGTACGATCTCCTTTCTCATTTCCGTTTTCTAAAACGTGCTTAACTAAGTCGTGATATTGCTTCATAATTTTATTCCTGCGAAGTCAGGAATCTTTTTAAATTAAAAAAATAGATTGAGAATGCAGTGAGAATCTTTTCAAAGATACTTCGAATGCGCTCAGTATGACAAAAATGTTATGCGATAAAATTAAAAAAAGCATCAGATTTTAAAGCCTGATATTTTGATATATTATTATAAAGTTATTAACTATAAAAAATGAGATTCCTGCTTTCTCAGGAATTAGATTAACCGATAATCATTCCTGCAATAGTAGCAGAAATTAATGAAGCAATAGTACCACCTATAAGTGCTTTCATACCAAATTGGGATAGTAATTTTCGCTGCCCTGGAGCTAAAGAACCAATACCTCCAATTTGAATACCAATAGAAGCGAAATTCGCAAAACCACACAGCATATAAGTTGCCATGATTATAGATTTTTCATAATTAAGATGAATCGCATTAGAGGTGTTTTTTAAATCGGCTAATTGAATGTAGCCTATAAATTCACTGGCAGCTAGTTTAATACCTAGTAATTGTCCCATTAAAGCCATGTCTTCTCTAGCAACACCAATAAGCCACATAAGTGGAGCAAATACATAACCTAAAATTAATTCAAGTGATAAGCTTTTATATGGTGTATTATTAACAACCCATGTATTTAAAGAAGATATATCTCCAACCCAACCTAATATACCATTAAACATGGCGATAAAAGCAACAAAAACTAGAAGCATAGCTCCCACATTAACAGCGAGTTTTAAACCTTCGGTAGTTCCATTGGCAATAGCATCTAAAAAGTTAGCGCCAATTTTTTCCTGAGAGACTTTAACGTCTGTGTTTACATTTTCCGTTTGAGGGTATAATATTTTTGAAATAACAATGGCGCCTGGTGCTGCCATAACGGATGCTGCTAAAAGATGTTTAGCATAAAATAATCTGAGTTCAGGGTCATTACCTCCCAAAAAACCAATATAAGCTGCGAGGACAGCACCTGCAACAGTTGCCATACCACCAATCATCACTAAAAGCATTTCAGACTTATTCATTTTTTCTAAATAAGCTTTTATTAAAAGAGGTGCTTCGGTTTGACCTAAAAAGATATTACCAGCAACACTTAAACTTTCTGCTCCGGAAATTTTTAAGGCTTTTGATAGTAACCAGGCCATGGCTTTTACTACTTTCTGAATAATACCCAAATAAAACAAAACAGATGTTAAGGCGGAAAAGAATATAATGGTTGGTAATACCTGAAAGGCAAATATAAACCCAAATGTATCCATGTCTACAACTAAGCCTTCAAATAAAAATTTACTGCCTGCTCTTGTAAACTCCAAAACCTCAACAAAAAGCCCACCAATAAATTCAAAAATACCTTTAATGAATTCAACTTTTAAAACCCCAATAGCAATTAATAACTGAAATGCCAGACCAATACCGACAATTTTCCAATTAATGGCTTTTCTATTGCTACTAAAAAGAAATGCTAGAAATATTAAAAAAACCATGCCTAAAGCACCTCGCCATAAGCTATTAATTGAAAAGCCCTGACTGGGAATTATAGTACTTACAGAAGTGTTAGTATCACTTGTTGTTGGTACAGTTTCAGTTTTAGAACCTATATTATTTATATTTAAAGTATCTGAAGAATTATTTATAGATACTTGTTGAATTGTAGTGTTGCTTTGAACAGAATCCAACTGTTTTGTTTCATTTACCTCTTGTGCTATAACTGATGACGTCAATAAGAAAAAAACGGCAGTAATGAACAAAAAAAGCTGTTTCATATGTAAGGAATAAATATTATTCTCGTTTCGAGATTTCATCACGAATATGAGCTGCCCTTTCATAATCTTCATTAGAAACAGATTCATCTAATAAAGCATGCAATTCTGCAAGTGTTTTGCCTTTAAGGTTTTCGCGAGGTGCATCTGGCTCTAACTCGGTAGAAATTATATCGTCTACCAGAATACTGTCCTGATTTTCACTTTCTTCTTTAGGATTCACTTTTAAGTATATCCCAGCTTTATCAAGAATATTTTTATAAGTAAAAATAGGCGCGTCAAAACGGAGCGCTAAAGCAATGGCGTCACTGGTTCTAGCGTCTATAATTTCCTCAATTTTATCGCGTTCGCAAATTAAACTAGAGTAGAAAACACCATCTACTAGTTTATGGATAATGACTTGTTTTACAACAATATCAAAACGATCGGCAAAATTTTTAAACAAATCGTGTGTTAATGGTCTGGGAGGCCTAATTTCTTTTTCCAAAGCAATGGCAATAGACTGTGCTTCAAAAGCACCAATGACGATTGGAAGTTTACGGTCACCATCTAATT
The DNA here is from genome assembly GCF_004791695.1 of Flavivirga rizhaonensis. Lineage (GTDB taxonomy): Bacteria > Bacteroidota > Bacteroidia > Flavobacteriales > Flavobacteriaceae > Flavivirga > Flavivirga rizhaonensis. The sequence continues at coordinate 77,356 of NZ_SRSO01000013.1, forward strand.
CATTTAGAATTAAGGCATAAGCACCGTTTTGGGTTTGGCTATAGGATATTCCTTTTATATTTAATCTTACTAAACTCATAATTTATAAAAACGCAAAGAACTGTTTAAATTAGGACTTTACCAACTGACTAAGGCAGATTTAAGTATTTAGTGCTAATTTAAGCAGCTCTATACTACTATACAATTTATAAAAAATTATTTATTGTTGCGCTTTAAAAGCTTTTAATTTTTCTATAAGCTGGGGAACAACTTCAAACGCATCTCCAACAACACCATAATCTGCAGCTTTAAAGAAAGGTGCCTCAGCATCTGTGTTGATTACCACTTTTACTTTTGATGCATTAATTCCAGCTAAATGTTGAATGGCTCCAGAAATTCCAATAGCAATATATAAATTTGATGCTACAGGTTTACCCGTTTGACCAACATGTTCGCTATGTGGTCTCCACCCTAAATCTGAAACAGGTTTAGAACATGCAGTTGCTGCTCCTAAAACATCTGCTAATTCTTCTATCATACCCCAGTTCTCAGGACCTTTCAATCCACGACCTGCAGACACAACAATTTCTGCATCTGCAATAGTTACTTTATCTGTTGCTTTATCTACAGATTCTACTTTAACTCCTGAATCTGAAATTGAAGACGAGAAATCTTCCGCGGAAGCGTTACCGCTATTTTCTACCAATCCAAATGAATTATTAGAAACCCCTATGATTTTTACATCGGTGTTAATTTGAGACATTTCGAAAGCTTTATTGGTGAAAGCGGTACGTTTTACTGTAAAAGGAGATGTACTGGTTGGTGCTTCAATAACATTAGAAGCATACCCTGCATTTAAACCAACTGCTAAAAGAGGTGCTAAATATTTACTATCTGCACTAGAGCTTACAACAACAACTTGCGACCCTTCCTTTTCTGCAGCCTGTTTAATAGTTTCTGCATAGCCATTGGCATTAAAAGATCCTAATTGTGCATTAGATACCTTTAAAACTTTATCGACACCATAATTTCCTAATACTGTGACATCATCTATATTTATGGTAATGGCGGTAACGGTTGTTCCTAATTGATTGGCTACTGCTTTGGCATAAGAGGCAACTTCTAAAGCGGCTTTTTTAAATACTCCTTGCTCTGATTCTGTATATACTAAAACTGACATAATATTTTGTTTTACTCTCCCCAATCCCTCTCCAAAGGAAAGGGGCTTAAGGACTTTTTATTAATATTGTTTTCCCGTCTCTAATCCCCTCCTCTGGAGGGGCGAGGGGAGGATTAAATAACTTTGGCTTCGTTGTGAAGTAAGTTTACTAATTCATCCAGATTATCTGCTGATACTAGTTTTACAGCACCTTTAGGGGCCGGTTTTTCAAACTTAACAGATGTTGTTTCAGCGTTAGCGTCGATAGGTTCAACAACTGTTAAAGGTTTTTTACGTGCCATCATTATACCTCTCATATTTGGTATTCTAAGATCACTTTCTTCAACCAATCCTTTTTGACCTCCAATAACTAAAGGAAGGGAAGTGGAAACCGTTTCTTTTCCACCATCTATTTCCCTTATAACAGTCGCAGAAGTACCATCAACCTCTAAGCCAATACAATTATTTACAAAGTTTGCATCTGTTAATCCTGCTATCATACCAGGAACCATACCGCCATTATAATCAATAGATTCACGACCTGCTATAACTAAATCGTAAGCACCGTCCTTAACAACATTGGCTAATTGTTTTGCTACCGAAAAGCCATCAGATGCTAAGGTATTTACTCTAATAGCCGCATCGGCACCAATGGCCAAAGCTTTGCGAAGTGTAGGTTCAGTATCTGCGCCACCAACATTTACAACGGTAACGTTAGCACCTTGTTTTTCTTTAAACCACATAGCACGAGTTAAACCAAATTCATCATTTGGATTTATAACAAATTGCACACCATTGGTATCAAATTTTGTGTCACCTTCACTAAAATTAATTTTAGAAGTCGTATCAGGAACATGACTAATGCACACTAATATTTTCATATTATAACAATTTAATCGTTTAGTTTTATTTAAGTTAGATAGTCCTTGTTTTGTAATTAGTATTTGAAAAACAATCCTTTAAAAATTACAATTATTGACTTAATTTTAAGGATACGAAGGTAATTATTTTATTCCGATTATTTACTATGCGCGCATAGTAAATAATCGCTAAAATTATCAAAAAAGCATAAATATTAGCATTTCTTTATGAATTTTAAGCCTTTTACTTTCTAATGGGTAATAAATTTTTTGCAGAACAAAGATTATTTACTTATTCTTTGATAGGTATTTATTGTTCAAGATTAAAATTATACGAAGAATTTCTTATTTGAGCCTTGATAACATTTCAAAATAAAACTGTTAATTTTTACAGTTTGGAATTATAAAATAAGACCAGTTTTTTAATTGATAACAGTTTTATGGTTCTTAGCGAAAAATTATACCATATATAAATAGTACATTATAGTATTATGAGGAAAGAAATAAAAAGAATGGGAACTAACTTAAAGTAATAAATCCTCATTATTCATATATAATTTCTATAAAATTAATAATTTTTTTTTGTAGATAATTTTACTGTTAGTTTTTATATCAGATTATAATCAATAATTCCTATTTTTGCAACTCGAATTAAAATTAAGTTAATGAAGACTATTCAATTTAGAGAGGCTATTTGCGAAGCCATGAGCGAAGAAATGCGCAGAGATGAAAGCATTTATTTAATGGGTGAAGAAGTAGCGGAATATAATGGTGCTTATAAAGCGTCGAAAGGTATGTTGGATGAATTTGGAGCCAAGCGTGTTATTGATACACCTATTGCAGAACTTGGTTTTGCCGGGATTGCTATTGGTTCTACTATGACAGGTAACAGGCCTATTGTTGAGTATATGACGTTTAACTTCTCTTTAGTTGGAATTGATCAAATTATAAACAATGCAGCAAAAATTAGACAGATGTCTGGCGGCCAATTTAAATGTCCAATAGTGTTTCGTGGTCCTACTGCTTCTGCAGGTCAATTAGGAGCAACACACTCGCAAGCATTTGAAAATTGGTTTGCTAACACACCAGGTTTAAAAGTAGTAGTGCCATCAAATCCTTATGATGCCAAAGGGTTGTTAAAAGCTGCGATTCGTGATGATGATCCGGTTATTTTTATGGAAAGCGAACAAATGTATGGTGATAAAGGTGAAGTACCAGAAGGCGAATACATATTACCTTTAGGTGTTGCAGAAATTAAGCGAGAAGGAACCGATGTAACGATTGTATCTTTTGGTAAGATTATTAAAGAAGCTTATAAAGCAGCCGATGAATTAGCTAAAGAAAATATTTCTTGTGAAATTATAGATTTGCGTACTGTTCGTCCTATGGATAGAAAAGCAATCGTAGAATCGGTTAAGAAAACCAACAGATTGGTCGTTTTAGAAGAAGCATGGCCTTTTGGAAATGTAGCTACCGAAATTACATATTTAGTACAAAGTGAAGCGTTTGATTATTTAGATGCGCCTATTGTAAAAATTAATACAGCAGACACACCTGCACCATATTCACCAGTTTTATTAGCAGAATGGCTACCAAATAGCGATGATGTTATTAAAGCAGTAAAAAAGGTATTATACAAATAAATTAATATTTTTTACGTTATAGAAACTTCATTAGCACGATTGTTGATGAAGTTTTTTTGCTTTTGTTTCGTATTATGAGAATAAGACTACTTATTGCATTTTTTTTCTTTGGAATTATTTCCACTATAGCCCAAACCAAAGTAAGTGGCTATGTGTTTGATGAGTTTAATGAACCTGTATCGTTTGCAAATGTTATTTTTAAAGGATCTACCATAGGAACCATAACAGATGAGAACGGGAGGTTCTATTTAGAATCTGATGAAACCTGGAAAGCGCTCACCGTGTCTTTTATTGGGTATGAAACATTAAATGTGCCTTTAGAAAAAAAAGTAAATTATAATTTAAAGTTTACGCTTAAAGAAGAACTGGGAGAATTAGATCAAGTTGTTATAACTACTGGAAAGCAATCTAAAAAGAATAATCCTGCCATAGATTTACTAAGAAAAATCTGGGAACATAAACGTAAAAATGGTTTAAACCTATATAAGCAGTACGAGTATGATAAATACGAAAAAGTAGAATTCGATATTAATACCATAGATAGTGCACTTATAAAGAGTAAGCTTTTTAGGGGTATGGAGTTTGTTTTTAACGAAGTAGATACGTCGCGAGTTACTGGTAAAACATATTTACCAATGTTTATAAACGAAGCCGTTTCAAGAGTTTATGGAGATAACATTATTAATAAGGAAAAAGAAGTTTTAAAAGGAAATAAAAACTCTGGATTTAGCGACAATCAGATGGTGATTGATTTTGTTAATGATTTGTATTCCGATTATAATGTATACGATAATTATTTGAAGTTTTTTGATAAGAGTTTTGTTAGCCCTTTGTCTAAAACAGGAATTAGTACTTATAATTATGTGTTGTCCGACAGTACATTTATAGATAATAAATGGTGTTACAATATTATTTATTATCCAAGACGAAAAAACGAGCTCACTTTTAAAGGTGATTTTTGGGTCGCAGATACTACATATGCTATTAAAGAAATTAATTTACAAGCCTCAAAAAGTGCCAATATTAACTGGGTAAAAGAGATTTATATAGAGCAAGAGTTTGAAGTGTTAAACGATTCGTTATTTCTTGTAAAACGTGATTATATGATGTCTGATTTTGCTTTTAATAAAAAAGAAAAATCACGTGGTGTTTATGGTAAGCGTACAACCTTATATGATAATTATACGTTTGATAAAGATTTGGATGATAAATTCTATGACCAAGAAGTTTATAATTATGATAAAGATGTTTATCATAGAGGGGATGCGTTTTGGAAAGAGAATCGAATGGAGGCTTTAAACAAAGATGAACAAGGTGTTTACAAAATGCTTGACACATTAAAAACAGTCAAGAAATTCAAGCAACTATATAATTTAGGGAGTATTTTAGCATCAGGTTATATAGAGTTTAATACCTTACCATTAGATTACGGACCTATTTTTTCAACCTTTGGGTTTAATGAAGTGGAAGGATTACGTTTGCGAGCAGGTGGACGTACTTATTTTGGGAGAAATGATCTTTGGAGATTAGAAGGATTCGTTGCTTATGGTTTTGAGGATAATAAATTTAAATACGGTATTTCCGGAAAGTGGCTGTTAGATAAAAAGAGTAGACTTATTATTTCTGGAGGAAACCGTCGTGATGTTGAACAAATAGGGGCGAGTTTAACAACTTCTACAGATGTTTTAGGAAGAAGTTTAGCATCCTCGTCTGTTGTTGGAACAGGTGCCAATGATAAATTAACTTCTATAAATTTAACCAGTTTAGCTATTGAGGCTGAACCATGGCGTAATGTTATTTTTAGGTTGGGGGGAAACTACAGGACTTTAGAATCTGCTTCACCTACTTTTAGTTTGGATTATAATACACCAACAGGTATAGAATCAGAAATCAAGCAGTTTGAAACCTCATTATCTATGTCCTTCTTTCCAAAACGAAAAATGACAGGTTTTGGTGTTGAACGTCGTGTTGCTAATGATGATTTTGCACGCATATTTGCGCAAGTAACGCGAGGTGATAAGCGTGTATTCGATAGTGATTTCGATTATACAAAAGTACAGTTCTCTTATATACAGCCATGGCAAATAGGTGGTTTTGGTCGGTTAACCACAACGGTTGAAGTTGGGAAAACCTTTGGAGAAGTACCTCTAGGATTGTTAAGTGTTATACCTGGAAATCAATCTTATTTCTCTATCTATAATACTTTTTCTCAGTTGGACTTCTACGAATTTGTGTCTGATACCTATGCATCTTTACATTTAGAACATAATTTTAACGGACGTATATTTTCAAGAATTCCACTTTTAAGGAAACTTAATCTCCGTGAAATTATTAGTGTTCGTAGTGTGTGGGGAGAGATCTCTGATGAAAATATTTTGTTAAATACAACAGGCAATCCCAATGAGGTTCCTTTAGCCGCTCCGTCTGATAAAATGTATTACGAATACAGTTTGGGTGTCGGTAATATTTTTAAAGTATTCAGAATAGATTTTAATTTCAGAGGGAATTATTTAGATGAAGTTGACTACCCGGATGCTAGAAAATTTGGTGTTACAGGTACTTTTGGATTTCACTTTTAAGATATATTTATATTTATTGCTTTTTTGTTACAACCTACTTTATATAGCTTAAGTTGACTTTTATCAATAAAGTTATAGGTTTATATATAATAATAAAGAATAGAAAGATCGGATTAAGGTTATTTTGTACAGTGGATAACTTCCGTCTTATTTTTAAATTCTTGGAAGTCTATTAGGTTTAAGTATTCTTTTCTGTTATTATTCAATTCACTATAGTCATAAAACTCACCTATTTTGTCAATACTCTCACCTATTGCATGGGTTTTTGATAAAATTCCAACTCCCCAATCTGAATCAATACAGCATGATTTTACAAGATTATTACATCGCCATTTTAGAAATGATTTCCACGTGGTTCCATTCCAATTGTGACGCGCAGGTGTATACCTATAATTGTGCTCAATTCTGGCATGCCATTCTGTTGGCGGATTGCAGTCATGAATCACAATATAGCCATCTTCTTTGATATACTTCAATGAGTTTTCAATATCCTTATTAACTTGTTCTGCAAGATGAAGACCATCAATAAAAATGACATCAAACTTAATGTCTTTAGACAGGGCTTTTCCATTTTTAAGCTGTTCAAAAAACGCATCGCTGGTTAGGGCAAAGTCAACGGGGTTTTCTTCAAATTCTATTCCAGGGTCTACAGAATATTTTTTATCGGCATTGATGAGATTAAAATTTTCATCTGGGTCACGAACACCAATTTCCAGATAAGTAGTTTTTGTCTCAAAAAGAGATAAAATATAGTTAATTATCTCAGTTCTTGAAGGTGTCTTCTTTTTTTCTAATTCTCCTTTTTTATGTTCATTAATGTAAAATTTATCATTTAGATGCGCCTTGCCTAAAAAATAATATTGAATAGGTTTAATTTTTAGTAATTTAAATTTAAGTGTATTTACTATTCCCATTTTTTAAATTTAATTTTTACGATGATATGTTCGTAAATATTAAGCTGCAATTTTTACGGGAAGATTTTTCAAAGGAAAATCAGGCGTAACAAAAGAGCATTAATTCTTAATTAAGCATCCAATTTAGTAAATACAAATCAAAAAAAGACTCTTTCAGGAAAACTTGTTCTGGTTTTGTAGTTTGACTTGAAAACGTAAATGAATTTACTTTCTTAGGTCTCTAAGATAAAGGGGACACGAGTTTCATTTTTGTTAAAATAAATAGCAGTTCTCTGATTGAACAAATGCTAAAAGAATTATTTTGATTTTTATTATTATTTATTTTTACAATTTGTATTTTCCTTTTCGATTCGGCTTGGTAGTAATATCAATAGTTTGTGTTATTTTTACATGGTCGTTACGGTAAACGTAAGAACTCGTTTTAGTTTAATTTAAAAGACCCCTAGTTTTAAGGGTATAAGAAACACTTTGATATCAGCAACAACTATAGATCAAGTATTTGAAGCTTCTCGTGTAGAGGAAGTTATTGGCGATTTTGTAAATCTTAAAAAGGCTGGAACTAATTTTAAGGGTTTAAGCCCTTTTAGTGATGAACGTTCACCAAGCTTTATGGTGTCGCCTGTAAAACAAATTTGGAAAGATTTTTCGACAGGAAAAGGAGGGACTGCCGTGTCATTTTTAATGGAACACGAACATTTTACCTATCCAGAAGCCATAAAATACCTCGCTAAGAAATATAATATTGAAATAGAGGAAACCGAGCAATCTAACGAGCAAAAAGAACAAGCAAACGAACGCGAAAGTTTGTATTTAGTGAGTGAGTTTGCAAATACATATTTTCAAAAAATACTTCATAAAACAGATCAAGGAAAATCAATAGGATTAAGCTATTTTAAAGAGCGTGGATTTACTCAAGAAACCATAGAAAAATTTGATCTAGGGTATTCGCTTAACGAGTGGCAAGCCTTTACAGATGAGGCTTTAAAGCAAGGCTACAATATTGACTATTTAGAAAAAACAGGGCTTACCATTGTAAAGGAGGCTAAACGTTTTGATAGGTTTAAAGGACGTGTTATGTTTCCTATTAAAAGTATGAGTGGTCGTGTTTTGGGATTTGGTGGTCGTATACTAACGAATGATAAGAAAGCTGCAAAATATTTAAACTCTCCCGAAAGTGATATTTACCATAAAAGTAATGTGCTATATGGTATTTATCATGCCAAACAAGGTATTGCTAAAGAAGATAACTGTTATTTAGTTGAAGGGTATACAGATGTTATTCAATTTCATCAAACGGGCGTGAAAAATGTTGTGTCTTCGTCAGGAACAGCATTAACATCTGAGCAAATACGACTTATAAATAGACTAACAAAAAATATCACAGTACTTTTTGATGGAGATGCAGCAGGTATGCGTGCTTCACTGAGAGGTATAGATCTTATTTTAGAGCAAGGTATGAATGTAAAAGTTTGTACTTTTCCTGAAGGTGAAGACCCAGACAGTTTTGCAAAACAAAATACACTGGAAGAACTTACTTCGTATTTAGATGAGAACTCCAAAGACTTTATTCAATTTAAAGCATCTGTTTTATTTGAAGAGTCGAAAAATGATCCTATTAAAAAAGCTGATACAGTTAGAGATATTGTAAATAGTATTTCTAAAATACCGGATCAAATAAAAAAGGAAATTTATATTCAGGAGTGTGCCAGAATAATGGATATTAGTGAAGAAGTTTTGTTTAGTACACTGGCTCAAATTAATAAAAAGGAGTTTCAGGAAGAAAACAAGCAGTTTAAAAAAGATCAAAAAGCATTTGAGGTTATCAAACATCAGGCACCTATAAAGAAAGTTGATGTACAGTATGTTTTAGAACGAAAGATTATTGAAGTTCTATTACTCTATGGAAATAAAGTAGAAGATTTTGAGGATTTAGTTTTAAAAGAAAATGATAAAGGCGAATTGATTTTAGAACCGGTAATTCATCAAGCGAAGGTCTTCGAAAAAATATTTCTAGACCTTCAAGATGATGAAATGGAATTTTCTAATGCACAATTTAAAAGTCTGTATTACAGTATTATAGATGCACTAAATCGAAATCAGCATTTTGAACTTAAGTCGTTTATAAATACAGTTGATAACCAGACATCTAATGAAATTACATCTATTTTAATGGAAGATGAGCGTTACACATTAGATGACTGGAAACGCATGAATATTTTCCCTAAAGAAAAAACGCAAAGTATTGCACAATTAGTTAGCGAAACGATTTTAAGCTTAAGATGCTTTTTAATAGACCAAAAAGTTAAGGACTTTCAGCAAGAAACATTACAAAGAAAAAACGATGTAAATAGAAATATTCTTGAAGAAGTTAAAGACTATTCTGGCTTAAAAATGCTACTCTCTAGAAAATTAAGTCGTGTGCTATAATAATTGCTCACTTAGTTTGGCTTGATTAACTAAATCAACTAAGTTAGTAACTTTTAACTTACGCATTAATCTTGCTTTGTAAGTACTAACTGTTTTTTCGTTAATGTCCAGCTCTTTAGAAATTTCTTTGTTTTTTCTACCTACAGTTAAAAGTTTTAAAACTTCGGCTTCTCTAGTTGAGAGTTTTTTGTAAAAAGTACCACTTTTATTAACTCTATTTCCAAATGCTAATTGTTGAGTTAATTCGTTACTTAAATGAATCCCTCCATCATGCACTTTTAATATTGCCTCGTTGATACTTATAACATTTACAGATTTATTTAAATATCCAGAAGCGCCAGCTTTGATGGCGTTTATGGCATAAACTTCTTCTGGTTGACCACTAAAAATTATGGTTTTAATATCCGGATAGTCGTTCTTTAAATAACGTAGAACAGTTAACCCATTTAGCTTAGGGAAATCTGCTTCGGTTAGAATAATGTCTACAGGGTTTTTTTTAATGAATTCTAATATGGCCTCGCCATCTTCTACGCTTCCTACAATTTTAATGTTGGGAGATGCAGAAAAAAGAACCTCAAGCCCCTTTCTTGTGATTGGGTGGTTGTCTGCTATTAATAATTTTATCATAATTAAAGCTTTTATAATATTTAGTTAGAGATTAGTATTATAATTGAGAGAGTAAGCTTGCCGTAAATGTAGTGATTTTTTGAACAACCTACAAAATCCTACATTAAATAGTTGGGAATGTTGCAAATAGGTATAGGAATCATCTTATGTTTATTAGTAGTGTTATAACGTTTATAAATCTTAAAAACATCTAATTCTCTACCAGAAAAATCATTTGCATTTTTGCCTTCATCATCCATTTTCATTGCCCATTCCAGCTCTGGGTAAGAAGCTCCTATTTGATCTTCGTCACTTCTAGCATCTCCAAAAAGACCATCACTTGGTGCAGCTTTCATGATAGATTCTGGTACTTGTAAATAGTCTCCTATTTTATAAACTTCAGATTTTACTAAATCGGCAATTGGACTTAAATCAACACCGCCATCACCATATTTAGTGTAAAAACCAACGCCAAAATCTTCAACTTTATTTCCTGTCCCTGCAACTAGTAGTTTATAAAGCCCTGCGTAATAGTATAGTGTTGTCATTCGTAATCGAGCTCTTGTATTAGCTAAAGCCATATCTATTGTTGCTTGATCACCATCAAAGAACACTTCAGCTTTAAATGCTTCAAAAACAGGAGTTAAATTGGTACGTGTATCACTTACATTATCAAATCGATTTTTTAGTTGTGCTATATGTTCCTGTGCTCTGGTTACATGGCTTTCTGCTTGATGAATAGGCATTTCTATGCATAGTACATTCAAACCCGTTTTTGCACATAATGTAGAGGTTACTGCAGAATCAATGCCTCCAGAAATACCAATGACAAAACCATTAACACCAGCTTTTGTTGCGTAGTCTTTTAACCAGTTAACAATATAGTCTACAACTTTTTCTGTTTGCATATTAAATGAATTTAAATCTAAGAATAGTACCTTTGCAAACAAAAATAAACGAATCACTCAATTAATAAAAATTTATGTCGTGTAAGTTTTATATGAAGAATTTATTATTGTGTTTAATCACAATAATGGTAGCTATTTCTTGCAAAGATAATGATGCATTAGAAAATGAAATAGCTAGTATAAATACAGATGTTGAAGTAGAACGTTTTGATTTATTATTTGCAAACACTACTCAGGAAAGTTTGCCAAAACTAAAGAAGGCATATCCTTTTATGTTTTCAGAAAAATATAAAGATTCGTTTTGGATTGTTAGAATAAAGGATACATTACAAGTAGCATTATTTAATGCCGTTAAAAAAGAATTTCAAAATTTTGAAGAAACGGAGCTAGAAATAGAATCTTTATTTAATCATTTAGAATATTATTTTCCAGAATTTACTCCACCAAGAGTTATTACTACAACAAGTAATGTAGATTATAGGAATAGAGTTATAATTACAGATACCATAGCTATATTGGCTTTGGATGCCTATTTAGGAAGTGAACATGAATTTTATAGTAGCATTCCGAAGTATGTAAGCGAAAATTTAAAGAAGGAGCAAATTGCGGTTGATTTGGCTGAGGAGTATGCAAAAAAATATATCTATCAAGGTGAAAATAAAACCTTACTGGACGAAATGATATATTTTGGAAAACTGCTTTATTTTAAAGATGCTGTAATTCCCTTTAAAACAGATGCCGAACGTATTGGGTATTCTGAAGAACAGCTAGATTGGGCTATTGCTAACGAGAGTTATATTTGGCGCTACTTTGTAGAACGTGAGTTGTTATTTAGTACAGATTCTAAACTACTAGGTAGATTTATAAACCCTGCACCGTTTTCTAAATTTTATTTAAAAGAAATTGATACAGATTCACCAGGTCGCTTAGGTCAATATACAGGTTGGCAAATTGTAAGAGCTTATATGTCACAAAATAGATTATCGTTAAAAGATATGCTAATAACTAGCCCTGAAGATATTTTTAATAATTCAAAATTTAAACCACGCAAATAATGTCTGAAAAAATGACTTCAAAAATAGAGTTGAATGTAGAGCTTGATGCTAATAGAATACCAGAGAAATTATATTGGACGGCGCAAGATGGAGGTATAACAAATGAAGAGGCAAAAGCGATGATGCTTGCCGTTTGGGATTCTAAGGTACAAGAAACTCTTCGTATCGATTTATGGACAAAAGATATGCCTGTAGACGAAATGAAAGTGTTTTTTCATCAAACATTAGTTGCTATGAGTGATACTTTTAATAGAGCGACTCAAGATGAAAAAATGACTGCAACTATGAAGGATTTTTGCGATTATTTTGCTGAAAAACTGGAGATTAAAAAGTAATCTATAGTTTTCTATCGTTTCTATAAATTTTGTTTGTAAAGATTTATTTTTCAAACAAAAACATCCAATCATAGATGCTTGTATCAAAAGTGTCGTATTCACTGCTTTCGTCTCCCATACCACTTGCATTATAAGTTCTAGACCAGGAGTTATGCCCAACGTTTGGGTATATAGTTAGTTTTGCGAGTGTATTGGGGTTTTCTTTATTGATTGCATTTACCATATCGATTGACTTGTTGTATGAAACCACATTGTCATTGTCGCCATGAAAAGCCCAAACAGGAATAGTAATAAATTTATCTCCAGAATTTTTATTACCTCCTCCAGCAATAGGAACAATAGCAGCTACATAGGCCTCTGATCCGTATTTAGATACATAGTTGAAACTTCCAAAACCACCAAGGCTTAAACCTGTAAGGTAGATTCGTTTAGTGTTTATTTTATAATTAGTAATTAAATAGGTTATAAAATTATGAATGTCTTCTGGGTTCCAATTTCCAGAAGGTAATTGAGGTGAGGCAACAATCATCGGGTATTTAGGAGACCATTGGTTTTTTTCTATGAGTTTAGGCGGACCATTGACTAATACTTTTTTTAAAATATCTGGGTTTGTTTCGCTATTCCCTCGTTCTCCTGATCCGTGTAAAAAAACAAGTAACGGGTATTCAGAAGTGCTACTATTATATTCACTTGGGGTATAAATATAGTGTCCAAAACCAGCATTAGTGTCGCCAAGAACATTTGCTTTATGATCACCACCTAAGTCTTTCGGTAAGGATTCTAAATTATTTTGATTTTCTTCAGAAATAGTGTCGTTGCCATTACAACTTAAAAATAAAAATGGCAATATTACCATTACATTTAGTAGAGTTTTCATAAGTAGGTATGTTATGTTTGATTCATTTAATATAACGTCAGTTTGATTTAATTTTTTTATAAAAATAATATTAAATCAATGATTTTCAAGTGTTTGTCATTTCTACAGAGCGAAGTATGAGCCTTTCGACTTTAGTTTATGCTGAGCGTAGTCGAAGTACTCAAGATAAACTTTCGAGAAATCTCATAAAGATGGGATTCCTCCTCAATAGCTACGCTATATACGTTCAAGTAAAATATATTTTACCCTCCGCAGCATTCAAAATGACATAGTTTCTTTATTAAAACAATTAAACAACTGATTGTTAAGTTTTGATATATCGAGTTAATATACGTAATAATAGCTATTTTAGCTTATATGATAATTTTGGTATAAAATATTTAGAGCTTAAGTGCGAAAAATTAAGGGTGTGAATTTTTAATTTGTTTTGGATTTTTGGCATCACGAATCTCTTTATCGAGATGATCTAAATATAAAATACCGTATAAATGATCTATTTCGTGTTGAAAAATAACCGATATAAAACTTTTAACTGTTTCGGTTTTATGCTCTCCTTTCATAGTATCGTATTCAATAGTTATTGATTGCGCTCTAGTATTTAATATTTCTGTACGATTAGGAATAGATAAACAACCTTCTTTAACCGTTTGTTTGTCTTCAGAGTATTTAATAATCTTTGGATTTAAGTATACTTCAAAAGGAAAGCGTTCCTTGTCAAAACGTTGTACCCAAATAATATTTTTTAAAATGCCAACTTGGGGAGCTGCAATACCAACGCCCATAGACATACTATCTATAACTGTAGTATGTAGTCTTTTTACAAAAAGTTGTAATGTCTTATTATTTGGATCAGGTTTTATGTAGCTGCTTTTAGTTCTTAGCAAAAGTGAATCTTTTTTATTATTTATTTTAAAAACCCTCATAGGGGTTAAACTATCAGCACTACTGATAAGTTTAATTTCATTAGAAGAAAAAGAATTCACTCCCATATTTTTGCTACTAGAGCATCCCATAATACATGAAAGAATAAAAATTAAAAGAATTAATTTTTTCATAAGATTGAAATAATTAAATGTCGATTATCGACTACCATTCATTAATTCTATTAGAATCTAATTTAATAAATATAAAAATTAGAATTGTAAATGCCCAAAGTCCTGATCCACCGTAGCTAAATAGAGGTAAAGGAATGCCTATGGTAGGAATTAATCCCATTACCATGCCAATATTGATTAGGAAATGAATAAATATAATAGAGGCTACGCCATAACCATAGACCCGACTAAATTGCGATTTTTGTAATTCAGCTAAATGTAGAATACGTAATAAAAGTAAAATAAATAATATGACTACAAAGGAGCAGCCTAAGAAACCCCATTCTTCCCCAACGGTGCTAAAAATATAATCGGTATGTTGTTCTGGTACGAACTTTCCAGTTGTTCTGGTTCCTTCCATAAACCCTTTTCCTGTAAAGCCTCCTGAGCTAATTGCTTTTTCAGATTCGTTTAGATTGTAGGCAAAGGTTTTTTTCATCTGTTGTAATTTAACAGGGTCTTTTTCCAGACGTAGCCATAGACTTATTCTATCCTGTTGATGAGGAGGTATCACATTTTGATAAAAGAATTTTACACCAAAAGATAAACCTATAGAAAGAAGTAAAGCAAATAAGGCTTGAAATAATGAAAACTTTTTTCTGTTTTTAAAATGATAACCTAAAATTAGAATTGAACCAATTATTGAAGCAGTTAAGGCTCCAAATTTCAAAGCTAAGACTGATAGTATGATGACCGATATACCTATAGAGAGGTAATACTTTGGTAATCCTTCTCTATATAATACAAAAAAGAACGCTCCGTAAACAATCGTACTTCCTGTATCATTTTGTAATAAGACTAAAATAGCAGGTATGATAATAATTATAAAGGTTTGTATTTGGTCTTTAAAGCTATTAATATTCGTGTTTAAATCACTAATATGTTTTGCTACAGCAAGCGCAGTTGCAGTTTTTGCAAATTCACTTGGTTGTAAGGTCATCCCCCCAATAGCATACCATGATGTTGCACCGTTTACATTTTTCCCGAAGATAAAAAGACCAACAAGTGATAGCATGGAAACTAAGTAAATAATGCTGGAAAAGCGTTCATAAAACTTAGCATCAATACCTAGTAAAAGGATTATTAAAACGAATGTTAAAAAAATAAATACGAGTTGTTTTCCATAAGAATGAGATAAATCAAAATAATCAATGTCACCTCCCGTATGAGAAGCTGATAATATATTTAACCAACCAAACCCGACTAGCAAGAAAAAAAGGATAATAGTAGTCCAGTCAAATTTAAAATATTTGTTAGTTTCCCTAACCATCTAATTTATGGGTTTTGTATTTTTTTTAATCGTCGTTTAAGTCGTTTGTATTCGGAATCGTTAATAAGCTGTAATCTGGTCTGTTTATTTATTTTAAAAGGTTTTCCAGAATAAGGCTTCGCATATTCATCTTCTAAACTATGTTTTAAAATCCACTCCTCTAAATCTTTTCTGGTAATCTCACCTTTAATATGTTTCTCTATCATTAAACTTGCTATTTTTCCAGCAAAGCGACTTCCCCAATAACCATTTTCAACAAAAACGGCAATCGCTATTTTTGGGTCATTTTTAGGTGCAAAAGCAACGAAAATGGAATGATCTGTCAGATCGGTTTTTACACTATCAATAATAGTAGAATTTTGAACAGTTCCCGTCTTACCACAGATTTCAATGTCTTTTACTTGTAATGATGCCGCAGTTCCTTTCTTATAAACTTGCAACATGCCTTCAATTACAGGTTCAAAATGTACTTTATCAATAGTAGTATACTTAGCTTTAGTAAAATTTTCGGGAAGTGTTTTGTTTTCAATAGATTTAATTATATGAGGGGTATAATAATAGCCTCTATTGGCTATGGCGGCAACCATATTGGCTAACTGAATAGGGGTCGTTGCAACTTCTCCCTGTCCAATCGCATTAGATATGGTATAAGTAGAATAAAAAGTTTTAGGATATATGTGTTTGTAATAAGCTCTATTAGGAATTCTACCTTTTTGCCCAACAAATAAATCGTTGTTTAAAAAGTCGCCTAATCCAAAGCTTTTAGCATGTTTGCTCCAAGTATCAATGCCAGTAGAGGCATTACCATCTTTATCTAAAATCTTTCTATAGGTAGTCGCAAAATAGGCATTACAAGATTCTTGTATCCCGGAAACCATATTATTACGTTTACCAATATAACAGTGACATTTCATAAAACGATTACCATATTTATAGCCAGCATAACAGGTAACCGTTTCATTTGGTGTTATAACCCCTTCTTGTAAACCAATTAAGGCATTCATTAATTTAAAAGGCGAACCTGGTTCATAAACGCCTTGTAAACTTCTATTAAATAAAGGTTTTGCTGAGTCATTAAAAAGTTTAGTGAAATTCTTGGAACGTTCTCTTCCAACCAAAATATTAGGATCATAGGTCGGTGCTGCGACCATGGCTAATATTTCTCCCGAAGACGGTTCAATAGCAATAACACCACCACGTTTGTTTTGCATAAGTAGTTCACCATACTCTTGCAATTTTGAATCTATAGTAATGGTAATATCTTTTCCTTGTTCTGGAATGGTATCAAACTTACCTTCTTTATAGGGACCAATATTTCTATTAAATCTGTCTTTTTGAATAAACTTGATACCTTTTACACCTCGAAGTATTTTTTCGTATGAAGCTTCAACACCTTGTTTCCCTTTTAAATCACCCATCCTATAATAAAGGTCTCTTTTCAAGTCGCTGGTGTTTACTTCTCCAATATCTCCCAAAACATTAGCGCCAATGTTTCTTTGGTAATGTCTGAGAGATCTTTTCTGAATATAAAACCCTTTAAACTTTCGCATTTTTTCTTGCAAGGCGGCATAATCTTCTTTAGATAGATGTGATAGAAAAACGGATGCTAATCTAGGAGAATAGCGCCTGGCTTTGTTGTATGTTTTTATAAATTGCTCCTTATCAATTTTTAATAATGAACAAAACTCAAGCGTGTCTAATGGTTCTACTTCACGAGGAATTACCATAACGTCGTAAGAAGGTTGGTTTGCGACTAAAAGTTTACCGTTTCTATCGTAAATAAACCCTCGTTTTGGATAATCATATACTTTTCTAATAGCATTATCATCAAATAAATCGTACTCATTTGAAGTATATATTTGAAGGTAAAAGAGTCTAGATAAAAATAAAAGACCAACAAATATTATAGAAGCGAAAAGTAAAAGCTGTCTCATTTAGATTT
Organism: Flavivirga rizhaonensis; assembly: GCF_004791695.1. Classification (GTDB taxonomy): domain Bacteria; phylum Bacteroidota; class Bacteroidia; order Flavobacteriales; family Flavobacteriaceae; genus Flavivirga; species Flavivirga rizhaonensis. The sequence continues at coordinate 95,004 of NZ_SRSO01000013.1, forward strand.
TCTACTAAAAATAATAGTTATTATAATGCATAATAAAATAGTGAATATACCTGAGAATAACGTTTTTTGAAGTACTAAAATTATTTTTGGCAGGCTAAATATTTCTAATGAAAACAAAATAATATGATGTATACTTACAATCAATGTAATATAAGTGATTTTAGAGCCAAATTCTACGGCGCCAAATTTCATATTATGATGTTCATACATCGTTCCAAAAGAAAACTTTAATATTACGGGTCTTACATACGCTATAAATACACAAGCAGCCGCATGAATCCCACCAGAATCCATAAACATATCAATAATTAATCCTAATAAGAAACCAGATAGGATTATCATAACACGGTTACTTTTTACTGGAAAAAAAGCAATGAATAAAATATATGGATAAGGATTAATATATCCCCAGAAATTAATATTATTAAATACTAAAACCTGTATTAATACTAATACAATAAAACGGACGCTATTTACAGAAAGTAAATTATTCATTTAGTAAATTAGTAATCTCAGGTTTATTAATGTTTTCTATAATATAAACATGCTCCAGATTGGTCATGTCATTAAAAAGCTTCACATTTATTTCATAATAATTTTCGGCATCATCAAGTTTATAGTTTTCAACAGTGCCTATATTTATGTCTTTTGGAAATATAGAAGAACGTCCAGAAGTAACAATGGTGTCACCAACTAGAATTTTAGCTATTTTAGGGATGTCTGTAAGCTGAACAATAGCAGGGTTTTTAGCATCCCATTTTAAGTCACCATAATGGTTTGTTTTTTTTAATTGAGCACTTATAGAAATAGTCGTATTTAAGATAGATATTACGGTAGCAAAGTTACCACTTGTTTTATCAATAATACCTACTATGCCTTGAGTTGTTATAACACCGAAATCTTGTTTTATACTGTCGTTTGTGCCTTTGTTAATTGTAAGAATATTATCTGTTGCAGAATAATTGTTTTTAATAACCTGAGCATTGGAAAAATAATATGGCGCATTAAGACTATCTATTTGGTTTATTTCTGTAATGCTTTTCAAATTATATAAAAGCGATTTTAGACGTTTGTTTTCTTCAGATAAAAGTTTGTTTTGCGATTTTAAACTAAAATACTCACTAATCTCGTTTGCAGAATTGTAGATGCCCCCAGTTAGAAAGTTAGCCGAATTAATAAACTTACTTTTGTGATATGAATGTGATTGAATGGTAAATAAGATTGAAAAAGAGAACAACAATAAGAACAACAGAAAGTTTTTGTTTCTTATTATGAAATTAATAATCTGCTGCATGATTTAATGGGGTGTCTCTATTTTATCAATACACTTTTGTATTTAGGTAAATTTTTAAGTGTAATACCAGTACCTCTTACTACGGCACGTAATGGATCTTCTGCTATGTAAACCGGGAGGTCTGTTTTTTGAGATAATCGCTTGTCTAAACCTCTTAGCATAGAACCTCCACCTGCTAAATAAATCCCCGTATTGTATATGTCTGCAGCTAATTCTGGCGGTGTTTGAGATAATGTTTCCATAACGGCATCCTCAATTCTTAAGATCGATTTATCTAAAGCTTTAGCTATTTCTCTATGCGAAATAGATACTTGTTTAGGTTTACCGGTTAATAAATCACGTCCTTGTACGCTCATATCTTCTGGAGGTAATTCTAAATCTTCAGTTGCAGCACCTATTTGTATTTTTATTTTTTCGGCAGTACGCTCTCCAACATATAAGTTATGTTGCGTACGCATGTAGTAAACAATGTCATTTGTAAAAACATCACCTGCAATCTTTACAGATTTATCACAGACAATACCACCAAGAGCAATAACGGCAATTTCTGTGGTACCACCACCTATATCCACAACCATGTTTCCTTTAGGTTGCATGATATCTACGCCAATACCAATAGCTGCTGCCATTGGTTCATGTATTAAATAAACTTCTTTACCATTAACACGTTCTGCACTTTCCTTTACCGCACGCATCTCTACTTCTGTAATTCCTGAAGGAATACATATAACCATACGAAGTGCTGGGGTGAAAAATTTCTTTTTTAAAGCTGGTATGTTTTTTATAAACATACTTATCATTTGCTCGGAAGCATCAAAATCTGCAATTACACCATCTTTTAACGGGCGAATTGTTTTAATATTTTCATGCGTTTTACCTTGCATTAAACTGGCTTCCTGACCTACATGAGTTATTTTTCCTGTAACTCTATCTCGTGCAACAATAGAAGGTGAATCAACAACAACTTTGTCGTTATGGATAATAAGTGTGTTTGCAGTTCCTAAGTCTATTGCAATTTCTTCGGTTAAGAAGTCAAAAAAGCCCATGTGCTATTAAAAATTTAAGTGGTTTAAAAAACGAATCCCGTAAATGTAATAAAAGTTAATAAATATATGGGTTTTAAGCTTATCCAAATTTTACTAAAAAAATACCATAATCTAGTTATACGCTTTTTTGTTATTTTTTAGATGCTTAAAACAGTATGTTTTTTTAGTGTTTAAAATGACGTGTACCTGTAAATACCATAGCCAGATTATTTTCATTACAGTAATCAATACTTAATTGGTCTTTTATAGAACCACCTGGTTGGATAACAGCTGTAATACCGGCATTTTTTGCGATCTCAACACAGTCTGGGAAAGGGAAAAAAGCATCACTTGCCATAGCAGCGCCATTTAAATCAAAATTAAATGAATTTGCTTTGTGAATCGCTTGCTCTAGAGCATCAACACGACTTGTTTGTCCTGTGCCACTAGCGCACAATTGTTTATTTTTTGCTAATACGATGGTGTTAGATTTTGTGTGTTTACAAATTTTTGAGGCAAATATTAAATCTTCCAATTCACTATCGTTAGGGTTTGAATTTGTAACATTTGTTAAACCTTCAATAGTATCTGTTATGCTATTTCTATCTTGAAGCAACATACCATTTAAACAACTTCTAACATTCATTTTTGGTAATTCTATATCATGAAGTGTTAGTATGATTCTATTCTTTTTGCCTTGAAGAATAGTTAAAGCTTTAGCAGAAAAAGAAGGTGCAATAACAACTTCACAGAATAATTTATGAATTTCTTCTGCTGTAGCAACGTCAATTTCAGTATTACTAATTAACACACCTCCAAAAGCAGAGACAGGATCTCCTGCTAAAGCGTCAACATAGGCTTGATGTAATGTGTCACGTTGAGCTAAGCCACAAGCATTATTATGTTTTAAAATAGCAAATGTTGGAGCATCATTTTTAAATTCTGCCATTAAATTTACAGCAGCATCAACATCTAAAAGGTTGTTGTAGCTTAATTCTTTACCATGAAGTTTCGTGAACAACTCATCAAAGTTTCCAAAGAAAAACCCTTTTTGGTGCGGGTTTTCTCCATAACGCAATACTTTACCTTTAGTTTCGCTAATTTTTAATGCAGCTTCATCATGATCTTTGTTGAAGTAGTTAAAAATAGCAGTATCGTAATGAGAGGATACATTAAAAGCTTTACCGGCAAAACGTTTTCTGTCTTCCTCAGAAATAGCACCATTTTTTTCAGAAATCAGGTCTAAAAATTCAGCATAATCATCTACAGACGATACACAAATAACATCTGCATAATTTTTAGCAGCAGCACGAATTAACGAAATACCACCTATATCTATTTTTTCAATAATATCTTCTGTGCTAGCACCAGAGGCAACTGTTTTTTCAAATGGATATAAATCAACAATAACGACATCAATTTGAGGAATTTTATATTCGGCTAATTCAGCAACATCACCATCATGACTTTGTCTGTTTAAAATACCTCCAAAAACTTTAGGGTGTAATGTTTTTACACGACCACCAAGAATAGAAGGATAAGACGTTATATTTTCAACAGGAACAACCTCTACACCTAAATCGTTTATAAATTTTTGAGTACCACCAGTAGAATAAATGGTAACGCCCTGTTCATTTAATTTGTTTACGATAGGTTCTAATCCGTCTTTACTAAATACTGAGATTAATGCAGATTTAATTGTTTTTTCGTTGCTCATTAGTCGTTGTGTTATGGTTTTTAATTCCTGTTTTTCAGGGTTGAAATTTTTGCTGTTTTTCAATGTTTTACATTGAAATTTGTAATAAAATGCAAAAGTAATTATTTCAACTAAAAAATGAGCTCAAGATTGCTTAAAAAGGACACGTTTTTTTAACGAAAAAGAGAAGTTGTTAACATCTGTACGAAATTCCTAAAAAATGGGCTTGAAAATATTAAAAGTCTAACTTCGAATACAAAAATTTAAAGACTGAAGATTGAAGACGGAGGACAGAAGACCGAAGGCGAGAGACGGAGGTTAGAGGATATTATCTTAATGTTTACTAATAAGTATATTATTGTTTAATTATAAGTAAACTTTATGGAAAGCGGTTGAAATTATCCTAAATACAGAGAAAGAAAGACCAGTGCCTGAACACTGAACACTGAACACTGAATTTAAAACAAATAACCTAATCTAGCGATTGAAACTTGAAATTTACTCAAGTATCATAGCCGCTTGAGAACAAACAAACTCTAAAAAACGTTCATCTGCTTCAGTAAAAGGATCTGAAGTATTGGAATCAATATCTATTTGGCCAATGTTTTCACCATTTACGAAAATTGGAATAACAATTTCGGCTTTAACAGTAATACTACAGGCAATATAATTATCTTGAGCTGCTACATCTGGTACCACAAAATTTTCATTGCTAACTGCAACCTGTCCACAAATACCTTTCCCAAAAGGAATTACAGTATGGTCTGTAGGTGCTCCCACATAAGGACCTAAATGTAACTCTTCTTTATTGCCATTTCTAAAATAAAAACCCACCCAATTATAATAATCTATATGGGTTTCAAGTAGTTCACAAATGCTTAAAAGGCGTTCATCTACTGTTCTTTCTGTGTTCAAAACAATAGTTTCCACTTGTGGTTTTAGGTCTTCAAAAATCATAAATTCAAAAGTTTTGGCAAAAGTATTTAAAAAGACGTAATTTCGATGTCTTGTTTGCATAATTTTAACCTATATAAATTAGTAAAAACGTTTTTGAAAACACTTTTTATAAAATACAAATCAGTTATAAAGTTCATCCTTACTTTCTTATTAGTTTATGTGTCTTTTTCTGTGATTTATAAACTGTATTTAGACGCTTCTGAGAGCTCGATATTTTACCCTGATTATATGACGCATTTAGTGTCTAGGCAGAGTGAAGTATTATTAAGTGCATTTGGGTATGATGCTCAAATGATACCACACCCAGAAGAACCTTCTATGAAACTTATCGTAAATGGTACGTATGTTGCTCGCGTTATTGAAGGGTGTAATTCAATAAGTGTTATCATACTATTTATGTCATTTATTATAGCTTTTTCTGGAAAATTAAAAACAACGTTTTTCTATATCCTTTCTGGTAGTGTTTTAATTTATGTAGTTAATTTGATACGTATTGTAATAATATCTATAGGGCTATATCGCTATCCAGAGCAACAAGAAATTATGCATACAGTTGTATTTCCCGGAATTATTTACGGCATGGTTTTTTTATTATGGATTTTTTGGGTGAATCGTTTTTCTAAATTAAAAAAGAAAGATGCCTAAGTTAATTAAATATATACTACTGTTTCTGTTATTTGGGTTGCTGGTTTTAATTCGAGTTTATGAAGGTGAATTATTTTATGACCCTTATCTAACATTTTTTCAAAACGACTACCTGTATGTTGATAGCCCGAGACGAGAAGTTTTAAAATTAGTAAGTTTTACAACATTACGATATTTATTAAACAGTATTATTTCATTGAGTGTTTTATATGTTTTTTTTAAAGATAAGAGCATCATTAAATTTTCAATGATTGTTTATTTGCTGGCCTATGTTATTTTGATGTTAATTTATTTATACTTTGTTATAAACCCAAGACAGGAAGACTATTATTTATTTTTTAATGTACGTCGTTTTTTAATTCAGCCTATTATTCTACTCTTACTATTACCTGCTTTTTATTATCACAAACTCAAGAATTAAGTGTTAATCATTTAATAAAAAACACAATTCCAATTTCAATTTTTTGTATTTTTGTTCTGTGATAAAACTATTACATAAAGGGTTTTCAATGTTTCTGGCATTACTGGTTTTGTTTTCGACAGTATCTTTTACTATTGAAAAACATTTTTGCGGTGATGTTTTAGTCGATATTTCCATTTTTACTGAAGTGGATAAGTGTGCTATGGAAACTTATGAAATCGCTTTAGAAAAAATCACGAAAAAGCCGTGTTGTAAAGATGTCGTTGATGTTATTGAAGGTCAAAATGAATTAAAATTTTCTTCATTTGAAGACTTAGATTTTGAGCAGCAACAAATCTTTGCGTCTTATATATATACTTATTTTAGTCTTTTTGAGGAGTTACCAAAACTAACAATTCCTCATAAAGATTATTCTCCCCCTAATTTGGTCACCGACATACATGTATTGGACCAAGTCTTTATAATTTGATTTATTGTCATTCCTGTCTTTCGTCTTTAGTTTATGCAGAGCGTAGTCGGAGCATTCAAGATGAACTCAAGCAGGAACCTCATCGATTATAGATGAGTTTAAAGTGAATTCCCGCTTTACTGAAACAAGTTCAGCATAAATTGCTGGAATGGCAATCAAGATTATTCAATCAAATTATTTTTCAAAATGAAACATACATATGCAATTACGGGTATGACCTGCAATAGTTGCAGAATATCGGTAGAAGATAAGCTTAATGCTATTGATGGTATTTCAAACGCTACAGTAAATTTAGAAAAAGCAGAGGCCTCTATTGAGATGTCAAAACACATTTCTCTAAATATACTCCAAAAGGTGTTATCGGATAAGTATTCGATTTCAGAAAATAACGTATCAAGTATAAGTAATGTAAAAGAAAAGAAATCAGAGTTCAGACAGTTATTTCCGTTGTTTTTAATCTTTGGGTATATAACAGCTGCATCCATTTTAATAAATTATAGATCATGGAACGGAACCGATTTTATGCTCGATTTTATGGGGCTTTTCTATATTGTTTTTAGTTTTTTTAAGCTTTTAGATTTAAAAGGCTTTCCAGAGTCCTTTAAAATGTACGATCCATTGGCTAAAGTAATGCCTATTTATAGTTGGATATACCCGTTCATTGAATTGGTATTAGGAATTTTGTTTTTGATGCGTGTCCAAATTCCAATAGCCTTAATAATCACGTTGGTTATTTTAGGAATAACAACTATAGGAGTCACAAAAACACTTTTAAAAAAGAAAACGATTCAATGTGCTTGTTTAGGAACCGCACTAAAACTCCCCATGACTAAAGCAACGTTTATTGAAAATAGCATCATGATTGTTATGGCAATTGTCATGCTAATTAAGACCTATAATTAAATGAAGAACATAATATATATACTATTAATACTTCCTATGGTGATGTTATCTCAAAACAAAATTAGTGGGATTATCATGGAAGCAAATGAAAAAAACGAACCCATTGGTTTGCCTGGCGCTAATGTGTATTGGTTAAATACATCTGTTGGAGCTGTAACAGATATAGATGGAAAGTTTAGTATCCCTTACAAAAAGGATTATACGCAATTACTAATTAGTTACGTGGGCTATAAAACAGATACCATAACAATTTCGAAGCCTGAAATGGTAAGGCACTGGTTGCAGTCAACAGATAATTTAGATGCTGTTACAATTAAATCCAGAAAACAAGCAACATCAAAATCATATTTACAAGCTACGAATGTATTTACTGTAAGTAGTGATGAATTGTTAAAAGCAGCTTGTTGTAACCTTTCCGAGAGTTTTGAAACCAATCCGTCTATTGATGTGAATTTCGCTGACGCTATTACGGGAACGCGACAAATAAAAATGTTAGGACTCAATAGCCCATATATTTTAATTGCTACCGAAAACATTCCTTCAATTCGGGGGGCTTCACAAGCTTTTGGGTTGAGTTTTATCCCAGGAACCTGGGTGGAAAGCATTCAAATAACTAAAGGAGCAGGTAGTGTTGTAAACGGTTACGAAAGTATAGCGGGACAAATAAATGCAGAGTTGGTAAAACCAACAACTGATGATAAGTTGTTTGTGAATCTATATGGAGCTAGCAGCGAACGTTTAGAGTTAAACACACATATCAATACAAAAGTAAGTGACAAATGGCATACAGGTTTGTATTTACATGGTAATACCCATAATAAAGAACACGATGTTAATGATGATGGTTTTATGGATATGCCCAAGTATAATCAAATTAATATTATGAATCGTTGGCAGTATACAAATGCCGAAAAAGGTTTTGTGAGTTTTATAAATCTGAAATTTTTAAATGATGAAAAACAAACAGGACAACTTGGTTTTAATCCAGATACTGATAAGTTGACAACTGGAGTTTGGGGAAGTGAAATTGATACAAGGCGTTATGAAATATCGACTAAATTAGGCTATGTAAATCCAGAAATCCCATATCAAAGCCTGGGAGTTCAAACAGCATTTAGTAGTCATAAACAGGATTCTTATTTTGGGCTAAATCAATATGATATCACTCATAACAGTTTGTATGCGAATGCTATTTATAACTCTATTATTAGCGATTCCAGGCACAAAATAAAAACAGGAGTGAGTTATACTTACGATCATTATGATGAACTTGTGAATACTACAGAATATGAAAGAACAGAAAGATCTGTAGGTGCATTTTTTGAATATAATTATGACAATTTAGAGAAGCTGAATTTAACAGCAGGGATTCGTATAGATGACCATAATTTACTAGGGACATTTGTAACACCTCGTGTGCATGCTCGCTATACACCCTGGGAGAAATCGGCATTACGAGCATCTTTTGGACGCGGAAAACGTAGTGCAAATATTTTTGCTGAAAATCAACAGTTATTTTCAACCTCAAGAGTGGTTAAGATAACGAGTTCCTCTCCTTCGGGGAGGTTAGGAGGGGCTATTTATGGTTTAGACCCAGAGATCGCATGGAATTACGGTGTGTCTTATTTGCAAGGGTTTAATCTTTTTGGAAGAAAAGCAGATATCACTTTAGATTTTTATAAAACGGATTTTAAAAACCAAGTGGTAGTTGATTATGAAAACCCGCAAGAAGTGAGCTTTTATAATTTAGAAGGCGATAGTTATGCAAATAGTTTTCAAGTAGAGCTTAATTACAATGTGTTTGAACATTTCGATTTACGAATGGCTTATAAATATTATGATGTAAAAACGGATTATAATTCTGGCAAATTATCAAAACCATTAGTTCCAACCCACCGTTTATTTGCAAATGCGTCTTACGAGACTCATAAGCAAGACGATGGTCAACACTGGAAATTTGATGCAACTTATAATTGGTTGGGAGAGCAGCGCTTTTCCTCAACAGAAACGAATCCTGTACAGTATCAATTACCAGGCAAAACACCAACATTGGCAACGTTAAATGCGCAAGTAACTAAAGTGTTTTCTCCCAAATTTGAAGTATATTTAGGAGGTGAAAATATTACCAATGTGAGACAAAATAATCCGATTTTAGGAGGAGACGACCCTTTTGGTTCAAATTTTGATACCACATTTGTATATGGTCCCATTTTTGGGAGTATGTATTATGCAGGATTGCGATTTAAATTAAAATAAATTCCCTCGAAGGAGGGAATCTCATTAATTGAAACTGATGTCCGACTAGACAAAGTAAAAATGAATCTTTTTAAATTAAGAACTAAAATTAAACAGATTGCCACGTCGTGCCTCCCGCAATGACAAAATAACAGAATTATGAAAAAACTAATAATAATAGTAGCCGTATTAATAACAACAGTATCATTTGCACAGAACAAAAACGCTAGAGCCTCCATGGAAGTTGATGGTGTTTGTTTAATGTGTAAAAGCCGTATTGAAAAAGCAAGTTTAAATACCAAAGGTGTGAAGTCGGCAGTATGGAATGTAAAAACCCATGAATTGAAACTGATTTATGACGAACGCAAAACAGATTTAAAAACCATACAAACCAGTATTTTGGCTGTTGGTCATGATACTAAAGAAGTGAAAGCAACAGACGAAGCTTATGCTACTGTGCACCCTTGTTGTAGGTACAGAGATGAAGCCGTTAAAGGCGATCATAAAGAAGGTAAAGAGTATAAGGAAGGTGATGGTCATAATTAGCAATTTCGTTTAAATGATTTATATTATACTTAGCTCTTCTTTTTACAGGGTAGTATCTCACCAAGTGTGTAAAGTCAAAAAAATATCGAGAGTTGCAACCCTCGATATTTTTTTGACTAATTTTATTTACACACTTTACGGGATAGTGTCTTTTACAGATTCTACATGAGAAATAAAACTACTACTCATTCCCACCTTTTGAGACAGGGCAACTTGAGAGATTTTCTTTTCCTATCTCATTTCTTTAACTTTTTTGATTATATATCTTTCAATTTTAGTAGCCAAGAATCAATTTAATTATAATGCAAATTGACATATTTTTTTATTTATAATAAATCTAAAGGTACCTGGGCGTGGGCTTTCTTATTCGTGCACGGGTATACCAGTACCGTGATAGCGATAATTTGAGTTCCACGCCTTTTTTGTTTCCGCACATTTAAGGTTTTATTAGGATTTGTCTCAATTAATTTAGCAACGCCTATGTTGTTATCATAACACCTAGGTCCGCTATAAATGCAACTAATCTGCCTGTCCGGACCAGGCAGGTTCAACTTAAATTTTATGAGTGTTCGTGTTATGCGAACCCTTAAACCTAACTTTACTAGTAAAACATACTTTAATTCTTATCCGAGATTCACGTTAATTTTAACGTGAGTTATAACCAAAGTTTTATAAAATTAATACCATTTCTTGTTTGGAATTACTGTAAAATAAAATAATGATTTTTTGCTTTATACAAAATATAAAAATAAAGCATAGCCTCAGTTACGGTTTCTTTTTCTATTGAAGTAGAAGGCGAAAAAGGGTGTTTTATTACGGTTATTTCAAATGAGAATTGGTATAAGACATCGACCCAACTTAAAATAGAAGTGATAAAAAAACGCCTCAAAAATAAATCGAGGCGTTTTTTTATAATTTGCGTGTCGAGGCTCTCGACTACATCATTCCTGGCATACCACCGCCACCCATTGGAGGCATAGCTGGCACTGCGTCTTCTTTAATATCGATTAATGCACACTCGGTAGTAAGAATCATTCCAGCAACAGACGCTGCATTCTCTAATGCAATACGTGTTACTTTCTTAGGATCTATAATACCAGCTTTAAGCATATCTACATATTCTTCAGATTTGGCATCGTAACCAAAATCTTTTTTACCTTCTAAAACTTTAGAAATAACAACGCTTCCTTCACCACCAGCGTTTTCAACAATAGTACGTAGAGGAGACTCGATAGCACGTGCTACAATTTGAATTCCTGTTACTTCGTCTAAGTTTTCAGTTGTTATCTTTTCTAATACAGATTTTGCTCTTACTAAAGCAACACCACCACCAGCAACAATACCTTCTTCAACAGCAGCTCTGGTTGCGTGTAACGCATCATCAACACGGTCTTTTTTCTCTTTCATCTCTACCTCACTAGCAGCACCAACATAAAGTACAGCAACACCTCCAGCTAACTTAGCTAAACGTTCTTGTAGTTTTTCTTTGTCGTAATCGCTAGTGGTTGTTTCAATTTGAGCTTTAATCTGGTTTACTCTAGCTTTAATGTCTTTTGCAACACCAGCACCATTAACAATCGTTGTATTATCTTTATCAACCGTTACAGTTTCAGCAGTCCCTAACATGCTTAAGTCTGCATTCTCTAAAGTAAATCCTCTTTCTTCAGAAATAACCGTACCACCAGTTAAGATAGCAATGTCTTCTAGCATTGCTTTACGTCTGTCACCAAAACCAGGAGCTTTAACAGCTGCAATTTTAAGTCCACCACGTAATTTGTTTACTACTAAAGTAGCTAAGGCTTGTCCGTCAACATCTTCAGCAATAATTAATAAAGGGCGACCAGATTGTGCTACAGGTTCTAAGATTGGAAGAATTTCCTGTAGGTTAGAAATCTTTTTGTCAAATAATAAAATGTATGGATTCTCTAAATCAGCAATCATTTTATCAGCATCTGTTACAAAGTAAGGCGATAAGTATCCTCTATCAAATTGCATCCCTTCAACAACATCAACGTATGTTTCCATACCCTTAGCTTCTTCAACAGTAATAACGCCTTCTTTACCAACTTTACCAAAAGCGGTAGCAATTAATTCGCCAATAGTATCATCGTTATTTGCAGAAATAGCAGCAACTTGCTTTATTTTTTCTGAAGAGTTACCAACTTGTTTAGATTGTTTTTCTAAATCGGCAGTAATAGCTTTTACTGCTTTATCGATACCACGTTTTAAATCCATTGGATTTGCACCTGCAGCAACATTTTTTAAACCTTCTTTTACAATAGCTTGAGCTAAAACAGTAGCAGTAGTAGTACCATCTCCTGCTAAATCGTTGGTTTTAGAAGCTACTTCTTTTACCATTTGAGCTCCCATGTTTTCATGTGGGTTTTCTAACTCAATTTCTTTTGCTACGGTAACACCATCTTTAGTTACTTGTGGTGCTCCAAAAGATTTACTAATAATTACATTACGTCCTTTAGGACCTAAAGTTACTTTTACTGCATTGGCTAATGCATCAACACCACGTTTTAATCCGTCACGTGCTTCAATATCAAATTTTATATCTTTTGCCATTTTTTTATTATTTTTTGACATTCCCGCCTTGGTGGGAATCTGTTTAATAGAAATTTAGTTTTTATTTGAATGGGATTCCCGCCTTCACGGGAATGATAGAATTTATTATTAGATAATTGCTAAAATGTCACTTTCGCGCATAATTAAATAATCTTTACCTTCTAGCTTAAGTTCGGTTCCAGCATATTTTCCGTATAAAACAGTGTCTCCAACTTTTACAGTAATAGGTTCATCCTTTGTGCCTTTTCCAGCGGCAACTACGTTTCCTTTTTGTGGTTTTTCTTTAGCGTTATCTGGAATAATAATTCCTGATGCGGTTGTAGTTTCAGCTGCAGCAGGTTCAATAAGAACACGGTCTGCTAATGGTTTAATATTTAATGCCATTTGTTATATTTTTTAATTAATTTAAAATATGTTTTTTCTTAACGCTTAAGCGTTATACTAAAAATGTGCCAATGATTAAGAACTGACAAACTTGCAGACCTGTCTACCAAATAGGTAGAAACAAAAAATGCCAACTTTTAAAGTTGGCATTTTTTGTTTCTTTTATTGAGCAGAATTAATTCCCTGTAGAATCTGCTGGTGTTGCAGTTGCAGCATCATTAGTTGCAGGCAACGGTGCAGGTAATGCAGGCGCACTTGTAGCTGCATCTTGGTCTAAAGCTTTAGAATCTATATTGTCTCCACCTCTGTTAATTGCTATGTTTGAAGCTAGTATTAAAACTAATAATAGGGTTGCTAAAGTCCACGTGCTTTTGTCTAAAAAATCGGTTGTCTTTTTTACACCACCTAATTGTTGTGTTCCGCCGCCACCAAAAGATGATGATAATCCACCGCCTTTAGGGTTTTGCACCATAATTACTACAATTAGTAAAAATGCTACCACTACAATTAATGCTAAAAATATTGTAAACGTACTCATTATTATATATTATTTTGTTCTTGTAATTGCTCTATTGCGTTAATTTGGTCTGCAAAGAAACCACTTTTTTCTGGATATTTCAAACTTAAAACTTTATAAGATTGAATTGCTTTTTTGTAGTTTTTTTGTTCTACATAAATACGTGCTAAAGTCTCAGTCATTAAGGCTTCAGGTTGTATCATCTGCGCTTTTGCAAGATTTCCTTTGGTAATTGTAGCTCGAAAAGGGTTTATCTTGGGATTTTTTGTGATAAATTCATCAATAAGCTCAAACTTTTTAGCTTTGTTTAACGCCTTGGAGGATTTCTCTTCTACCAAAACTGTACTTTTTGAGTTTTCTTCTGTGCTTTCGGAACTTTTAGTGTTGTTTGAGCTTTCTTTGTCTTGGTCTTCGTTTCTTTCAATAGGCGTGTAACGGGCTAATTTTAACCACTCATTAAAAGAGTGTGTTTCTCTTTTATCAAATTCAAAAGGTTTGCCTAAGCTTAATATATTGCTAATTGGTTTTTCTTGAGATTTAGTATCTTCTTTTGGTTTGGTTTCTTTAGTAACGTCATTTTCAGTGGTAATACTTTCAATAACTTCAGAGTCATCTAAAACAAAATTTGTTGTCATTTTTTTAGGTCGTTCTTCCTTAGGTTGGAATAATGTAGGATCTAATACGCCTATAGTGTCTTTAATCTGCTGTTTTAAAGTATGGTCTATTTTAACGCTTTTATTCACTGAAATATCCTCAACAGTAACATCAATATCTTTTAGATGAGAAATATTTTGTTTTATAAATTGTGAAATTTCATTTTGAATAAATACTTCCGATGTAATAAAATCAAATAAAATACTTCTGTCTGTAGTATAAGCAGCGGTTGTTTTAAGTTCTTGATTATATTTAAAACTACTTTTGTTTTTTAAGCCTTTAAGATATATAGCACGAGCCGATTGAAAATACGGAAATTCATCAACAACAGATTTTACAGCCTCAGTTTGCTGATGCGTTATAGTTTGTGGATGTTGTAATAAGTTTACGAAATCTGTCGCGTTCATCTGGTTACCATCTAGCTAGTGTTGCATTAATAATATCTTGTGTAATGCGCTCAAAAATTTCTTCGTGGGCCGTTGCTTTTTGACCGCCAACAAGTTGAGCGCTTCCTGGATAATCATAAAAAAATGAAAAAGATTGATCTAAATCTTCTTCTTCATTCAATCTATTATAAAATCGAATCTTAACTCCAATGGTTAATCTATTTTGAGCAGCTGTATTTTGGGATGTTGCAGTAGTTGGTGAAATTCTATAATTTGTTATTTCACCTTCATAAACCAAATCACCATTTGAAGGTACTAATCCTAAATTGGTTTGGTTTTGTATTAAATCCTCAAGCGCTAATTTAAAATCTCTTTCTAAGCCAGGTTCAATTAATAATGATGTGTTTTCAAAACGGTTTACCTGAAATGTTTTAGCATCTCCAGTTTTTACACCTGTAAATGAGTAAATACCACAACCAGAAAGGATTATGCTTACTAATAAAATAAAAATATATTTTGTGTATTTCATTTGTTTAATTGGATTCTTGCTTTCACTTCGATTAGGTTCAGTGTAAACTTTAGAATGATAATTGATTTATTTTTAAACGATTACTTTTTTATAATGTTGTTATCTTGACTATTTACTGAACACTGAACACTGAACACTGAACACTGAACACTGAACACTAATTTAAAGATCATATTGTTTAATCTTTCTATATAAAGTACGTTCACTAATTCCTAGTTCGGCAGCAGCTAATTTACGTTTTCCGCTGTGACGTTCAAGCGATTTTTTTATTAATTCTAATTCTTTGTCATGTAACGATAAGGTTTCTTCTTCCTCAATCTCTTCAGCAAAATGATATTTATCCTGAATATCAATAATTTCATCTTGCTCTGCAGGATGTTCTGGAATTGATAACACCTCTGTTTCTTGAACAGGGTTTTCGTAGATGGTTTCTTCCTCTTTGTTTTTGCCGTAAATTTTTTGAATTAACCCTTCATTATCCTTTTCAACATCCTTAGTGTTTCCATTTTTCATGAGCTCCATGGTAAGCTTTTTTAAATCATTTAAATCAGCTTTCATATCGAATAAGACTTTATATAAAATCTCGCGTTCACTGCTAAAATCACTTTCAGATTTTGATGTTTTTATAATAGCAGGCAAATTGGTTCCTGCTGTTGGTAAATAACCTCTAAGAGTCTCAGCAGTTATCGTCCTATTTTGCTCTAAAACGGATAGTTGTTCTGCAATGTTTCGAAGTTGACGAATATTACCGCCCCAGCGATGTTTTGCTAATACTTGAATGGCAGAATCTGTTAGTTTAACAGTTGGCATTTTATATTTGAGAGCAAAATCACTGGCAAATTTTCTGAACAATAAATGAATATCTTCTTGTCGCTCTCGTAAAGGAGGTAAATGGATATCTACCGTGCTTAACCTGTAATATAAATCTTCTCGAAACTTTTCCTTCTCGATAGCTTCAAACATATTTACGTTGGTAGCAGCAACAATACGAACATTGGTTTTTTGCACTTTACTGGAACCTACTTTTAAAAACTCGCCATTTTCTAAAACACGTAGCAAACGAACTTGAGTTGTTAGAGGCAATTCACCTACTTCATCAAGAAAAATGGTACCTCCATCTGCTACTTCAAAATATCCTTGTCTGGTTTGTGTAGCCCCTGTAAAGGCTCCTTTTTCATGACCAAAAAGTTCACTGTCAATGGTGCCTTCAGGAATAGCACCACAGTTTACCGCGATGTATTTATTGTGTTTTCTATGCGATAACTGATGTATTATTTTTGGAATACTTTCTTTACCAACACCACTTTCTCCTGTAACCAAAACCGAAATATCGGTAGGGGCTACCTGGATTGCTTTTTCAATGGCTCGATTTAGTAAAGGTGTATTGCCAATAATACCAAAACGTTGTTTTATTGCTTGAACTGATTCCATATTGTCATTCCTGCGAAGGCAGGAATCTCATTATTTATTGTTATTAATTATTATCACTTAACCCAATACCTTTCCCAATAAGCGTAGCACTAGTGCAGTCTGTTATTTTCACATTTACAAAGTCACCTATTTTATATGGCCCTTTAGGAAATACCGCTACAATATTTTGAGACGTACGTCCAGACCATTGTGAGTTTGATTTCTTTGATTCTTTTTCAATGAGCACTTCTACAATAGTGTTGAGGTGTTCTTTAGTTTTAATTTCACTATGATCACGTTGTAAATCAACAATATCTTGTAATCGTCGTTTTTTCACTTCCTCGGGTACGTCATCTTTCATTTTACGTTCTGCCAAAGTTCCTGGGCGTTCAGAATACGTGAACATATAACCGAAATTATATTTTACATAGTTCATCAATGAAACGGTATCTTGAAAATCATCTTCAGTTTCAGTAGGGAAACCAACAATCATATCCTGGCTAATAGCACAAACGGGAATAATTTGACGAATGTTATCAATTAAGGTCATATATTCTTTACGGGTGTGCAAACGATTCATCTCCTTTAAAATACGGTCGCTGCCACTCTGTACAGGCAAATGAATATGATTACAGATATTATTGTATTTTGCCATAGTTTTAACCACATCCAAGGTTAAATCTTGCGGATTTGATGTTGAAAAACGAATCCGCATTTTTGGCTGGGCTTTAGCGCATAGTTCTAATAATTTTGAAAAGTTTACAGAGGTTGCTTTTTGAATTTCACTTGCTTTTTCAAAATCTTTTTTCAAACCTCCGCCATACCATAAGTAACTATCTACATTCTGACCAAGCAACGTAATTTCTTTAAAACCTCTGTTCCATAAATCGTTCACTTCCTCCAGAATACTTTGCGGATCACGACTTCGTTCACGTCCACGTGTAAAAGGAACCACGCAAAACGTACACATATTATCACAGCCACGGGTAATAGAAACAAAAGCTGTTACACCATTTGTGTTTAAACGCACAGGTGAAATATCTCCATAAGTTTCTTCTTTTGAAAGAATGACATTAATAGCGTCTCTCCCTTCATCCACTTCTGCCAAAAGGTTTGGTAAATCTTTATAAGCATCTGGACCAACAACCAAATCGACAATTTTTTCTTCCTCAAGAAACTTTGTCTTTAAACGTTCTGCCATGCAGCCTAAAACACCCACTTTCATTTTTGGATTATGGGCTCTTTTTACGGCATTATATTTCTCTAAACGTTTGCGTACAGTTTGTTCTGCTTTATCACGAATAGAACAGGTGTTTACCAAAACCAAGTCGGCATCTTCTAAATTCTGTGTGGTATTAAAACCTTGGTTGGCCATAATTGAAGCCACAATTTCACTATCACTAAAATTCATAGCACATCCATAACTTTCAATAAAAAGCTTACGTTTGTTATCTTTTTTTTGTTCTAAAATGAGGGATTCCCCTTGTTTATTTTCGTCTATAATTTTATCCATAGTATTTCAAAACTGAAAGCAGTCAATAAGTGTGCAAAGATACGATTTATTTATGTTTTATGACAAAGTGGCAGTTTAAATTTCTTTCAGTTTTTAATAATTATTTGAAGCTATTTACGCAACCAAAATGAGCTTTGAGTATCTATTTAGAAAATAAACTTTTAAAACCCCACATTTATGAAAAAGATACTATTTGCTATTTCTATGATATTTTGTTTTATGAATATGCAATGCTCAGATGATGATACTAATAATGTAGATTCAGATAATTTATTAATAGGTAGTTGGGTAGAACCCACCTATGATGGTGAAGAAATAACATATAAGAGAGCTAACGCTCTACCTGAAAAAGATTACGGAATTTTATTCAAAGAAAACGGAAGTTTTGTTGAACGTTCTTCTGGTTGGTGCGGAACGCCTCCATTATCTTTTTTCGATTCTAATGGGGAGTGGACGTTAACTGATAAACTAGTAACAATAACTCAAGAACAATACCCTATTAATTACGCTTGGCGTATTGTTTCACTTACCAAAAATAAATTAGTGGTAAAAATAGAGTTAACAGAACAGGAAAAAGATCATCGTAAATTAATGGATTTGTTTAATGAGATTTATCAACTATCAACAAGTATTTCTTGTACTAATGCTAACGATTGGACTTTTACAGCTTATGGTTCTAAAGCTTGTGGAGGACCTCAAGGGTTTATCGCTTATTCTACACAAATAGATACTGTAGGCTTTTTGCAGAAAGTTAAAGAATATACCAATTTGGAACATGCATATAATATTAAATGGAACATAGTTTCAACATGTGATTTACCAGCACAACCGAAAGAAGTAACGTGCGAAAATGGGCTCCCTGTATTAAAGTATTAATCTAAAAAAAGGAATTTAATTATGTTGAAAAAAATTCTTTTTGTTGTTTCTGTAATGTGCTGTTTTTTGAGTATTCAGTGTAAAGACGACGACGATATCAAGCCTACTATAGATATTTGTGATCAAAAAACAGTAATAAATAAAAATATTTATAATAACTTAGTTTCTGCCGATTTTAATTTTGTTCGTACTGAAATAACGGATAATTGCTTAACTATTGAAATAAGTGCCTCTGGTTGCGACGGTAATTCTTGGGAGTTTAATTTGGTAGATTCTGGAGCTGTTGCCGAGTCTTCACCGGAACAACGTTATTTGAAGTTTCAATTAATTAATGAAGAGGCTTGTTTGGCTATTTTTAAAAAAACAGTCTCGTTTGATTTAACATCACTTCAAATTAATGGAAGTAATGAAATTATATTGCGCCTTGAGGGATTAGAACCTTCATTACGTTATAAATATTGAACTAAAATCATTTGCTATGAAATTTAAATATCTTTTTTTGTCCTTCGTTTTAATAAGCATTTGGTCTTGCGATAAAAAGGATCTTAACTTTGAGCTTGTTCAAGTGGCAATCCCAGAGTTAATGACTAAAGCTGACTTTAGAAACCTGGTTGAGATTACCGTCCCTAAAAACATTGAAGAAGCTGGTAAAATATATGCTTATAAGAATTATATTTTTGTTAGCGATAATAATAAGGGTGTGCATGTTATTGATAATTCTAATCCTAAACAGCCAAAAGTTACTAAATTTATTAAGATTCCAGGCAATGAAGATATTTCGGTAAAAGATGATTTCCTGTATGCTGATAGTGCAACCGATTTAGTGGTTTTTGATATCTCTAATATTAATTCAATTACTTTGGTTGAAAGATTAAAAGATGTGTTTAATATTTATGACTACAAGATTCCTGTTGAAGCTCAAGCTGTCGATTATGGTAAAATAGATTTAGAAAATAACATTATTGTAGGTTGGACGGTAACTACCGAGAGACGTAAGAAAATGGATAACCGATTTGTTGATGTTACTTTTCAAGATGGCGTTTTATCCACTGCAACTGCAGAATCAGTTACAGGGCAAGGCGGGTCTTTGGCACGTTTTCAAATAGTAAACAATTATTTGTACACCGTTGGGAATTATCAAATGACTATTTTTAATATTCAAAATTTGTCTTCACCGGTTCTTGAGAATACACAAAATGCAGGCTGGAATATAGAAACTATGTTTCAAGCTGATGATTATTTGTATTTAGGAAGTACCAATGGTATGTATATCTACAGTATTAAAAACCCATCATTACCTGAATATGTATCGGAGTTTATGCATTGGGAAGGATGTGATCCTGTGGTTGTTGATGGGAATTACGCATATTTAACTTTGCGTGGAGGAAACGATTGCGGGCAATTGGAAAGTGTTTTAGAAGTGATTGATATTAGTGATAAAACAATGCCAAAATTAGCAAGTCGCTATGAATTGGAAAACCCTTACGGATTAGGGGTTAAAGAAAATATGTTATTTGTTTGTGATGGTACTTCAGGTTTAAAGTTGTTTGATAAAGAAGAGCCGCTAGATGTGAAATTAACAAAAACATATAGTGAGATAGAGTCTAAAGATGTTATTCCATTAGAGAATAGTTTGCTAATGATAGGAGGTAATAATTTATATCAATATGAATATGTTGAAGGTGGCGTAGATTTAATAAGTTCCTACTCACTAAGGTAATATTCTGGTGTTTATAAATTTAAAAACCTGCTTTTATGCAGGTTTTTTTGTATTATATTGCAATGTGTTTTGTAAAAAACATCGCCCCTAAATCATTGTAAATAATTTAACCAACCAAATTTATGAATACATTAAACACCCTATTACAGAAGATAAGCAATGCAAAATCTTTAGATTTTGGTGATATTATTAGTAACTCTATAGATTTATTTAAAAAGGTTTGGCTCAAAGGATTTTTAGTTATTCTGTTTGTTGCCATTACTGCTATGATTTTAAATTTAATCTTTGGACTTATCGGTCTTGCTGCTAATCCTTTTGATATAAATAAAGGGTTTGATCTAGAGTCGCTTTCAGATTTCTATTCTCAAAATATAATTTACAGTATACCTCAAACTATTTTAGTTAGTACACTAACACTTGCTTTTGTGGCAGCTTTTTATAGGATTTGTAAGCAAATAGTATCGGGAGAAACAAGCCAAGATGATTATTTTTATTTTTTAAAGAAAGAATATTTTACTAAGGTGTTTATGCTCGGTATTATTTATACCGCAATAGCGACGGTTGCACAACTATTGTTTTTCATTCCTTACATTTATGTATTTGTACCATTATCATATTTTGCAGTTATTTTTGCTTTTAACCCAGAGTTAAGCGAAACAGAAATTGTAAAAGCAAGTTTTGCATTAGGAAATAAAAAGTGGCTTATAACCTTTGGATCCATGTTTGTTATAGGCATTATAGCCATGTTAGGAATACTAGGTTGTGTGGTAGGATTATTGTTTACAATGTCAATAATTTATTTGCCTGCGTTTTTAATCTATAAAGAAGTTATAGGGTTTAAAGCGGATAGTGAAATAGATCAAATAGGGCTTAGAGATGATTCGGATTATTAATAAAACCATCATATATGAATACGATTAACAGTTTATTAGAGAAAATAGAAAGTGCCAAAGCTTTAGATTTTGGAACTATTTTTAATGAGTCAATTGAGCTTTTTAAAAAAACCTGGCTTCAAGGATTTTTATTGCAGTTGTTTACAATAATTATCATGATGCCAGTAATTATTATTTTATACCTTCCTTTAATAGGGATGATAATTGCTCAGCAAGAAAGTGGTTATTCAGACCCCGAGGCGTTTAGCGGTTTATTTGCGGGAATGTCAATTTTGTATGTTTTATTTGTTATTGTTGGAATATTTGTTCTAGGAGCGCTTACTGTTGCTTTAAATGCTGCGTTTTTTAGAATTATGCAGAAGTTAGATTATAATCAAGCTGTAACAACATCCGATTTCTTTTATTTTGTAAAAGGAAAATATTTAAGTAAAATCTTTGTACTTATGTTGGCTTCTTTTGGAATTGCCATTTTAGCTGCGTTATTATGTTATTTGCCTATATTTTATGTGATGATACCGTTATCTTATTTTTCATTAATATATGCTTTTAATCCAGAATTAAGTGTGGGAGAGATTGTGAAAACAAGTTTTAAATTAGGACATAAAAAATGGTTGCTCACTTTTGGTTTAATGATCGTAGCCTCTATTTTATCTCAGATTGTTGGTTTTTTATTATGTGGAATAGGACTGCTTTTTACGGCTTCTTTCGTATATCATCCAATATATTTAATTTATAAAAATAGTATCGGTTTTAATGATACAGATCCTATTCAGGAAATAGGAACATTATCCGAATAAATTTTATTTTCAATATTAAAAACCTGCTTTGAAAATGTTAAAAAGCAGGTTTTTTTATTCAAATAATTAACAGATAATCCTTAAAATGCAGCAGATAAACTTTTTTTGATATACATTTGTAGCTTCAAAAATTGAAGTATGACGAAGAATTTAGTGATTGTTGAGTCACCAGCGAAAGCCAAAACCATTGAGAAATTTTTAGGAAAAGACTTTAAAGTAGAGTCAAGTTTTGGACATATATCCGATTTACCTTCCAAGGAACTAGGAGTTGATGTAGATGGTGATTTTAAACCAAAATATGAAGTTTCAAAAGATAAAAGGGCAGTCGTAAAAAAACTGAAAGATTTAGCTAAAAATGCAGAATGGGTTTGGTTAGCAAGTGATGAGGATCGAGAAGGAGAAGCTATAGCATGGCACTTGGCAGAAACTTTAAAGTTAGATAAGGAAAAGACAAAACGTATTGTTTTTCATGAAATCACAAAAGCAGCTATTCAAAAAGCGATTGAGAACCCTAGAGGTATCGATTACGATCTAGTGGATGCGCAACAAGCGCGTCGTGTATTAGATAGAATAGTTGGTTACGAACTTTCTCCTGTACTTTGGCGAAAAGTAAAAGGAGGTTTGTCTGCTGGTAGAGTGCAATCTGTTTCAGTAAGGTTGATTGTTGAAAAAGAAAGAGAAATACAGGAGTTTACTCCTGTAGCTTCATACAGAGTTGATGCAGAATTTTCTAACGAAGATGGGCAAACTTTTAAAGCAAAGCTTCCAAAGAACTTTTCAACCAAAGAAGAGGCTCAAAGTTTTTTAGAAAAAAATAGTGCTGCAAATTTTAAGGTTTCAGATTTAGAAAAAAAACCAGCGAAAAAATCACCAGCAGCACCATTTACAACCTCTACCTTACAGCAAGAAGCATCACGTAAATTATACTTCTCAGTAAGTAAAACCATGACAATGGCACAACGGCTATACGAAGCAGGTTTAATTACTTATATGAGAACAGATAGTGTTAACTTATCTGATGAAGCACGACAAGGAGCCCAGGCAGAAATTGAAAATGCCTATGGAGCAAAATATAGCAAGCCAAGAAATTATAAAGGAAAAGCAAAAGGAGCCCAAGAGGCGCACGAAGCTATTCGTCCTACAAACTTCTCAACACATTCGGTAGATATCGATAGAGACCAAGCACGTTTGTATGATTTAATATGGAAACGCGCCATTGCATCACAAATGAGTGAAGCAGAATTAGAACGTACCAATGTGAAAGTTAGTGCATCTACGCATAACGAAACCTTTACAGCTAATGGAGAGGTCATTACTTTTGATGGCTTTTTAAAAGTATATTTAGAAGGAACAGATGATGAAGACGTTGAGCAAGAAGGTATGTTGCCAGCAATGAAAACCAATGAAACACTTCTTAATAACTATATCACAGCAACAGAACGTTATACACGTCCACCAGCAAGATACACAGAAGCATCACTTGTTAAGAAGTTGGAAGAGTTAGGTATTGGACGGCCATCAACATACGCGCCTACTATTTCTACGATACAAAACAGAAATTATGTAGAGAAAGGGACTGTAGAAGGTGTTGAGAGAAGCTATACGCAATTAAGACTTCAAAATGGGAACGTAAATGATAAAACATTAACCGAGAAAGTAGGTTCCGATAAAGGAAAATTAGTGCCAACTGATATAGGTATGATTGTAACCGACTTTTTGGTAAATCATTTTGAAACCATATTAGATTATAATTTTACAGCTAAAGTTGAAGCAGATTTTGATGAGATAGCCGAAGGGAATGAAGATTGGACTAAGATGATGAAGTCATTTTATAAAAATTTCCATCCAAAAGTAGAAGACGTAAAAGAAAATGCTGAAAGAGAATCTGGTGAACGTATTTTAGGAACCGATCCTAAATCTGGAAAACAAGTAAGTGTGCGTTTAGGTAAGTTTGGACCTATGGTACAAATTGGTACTGTTGATGATGAAGAGAAACCGCAATTTGCTAGTTTAAGTCCAGATCAGCAATTAACAACGATCACTTATGAAGAAGCCATGGATTTATTTCAGCTTCCAAAAAGCCTGGGAACCTATGAAGGGGAAGACATTGTCGTAAATAATGGTCGTTTTGGTCCTTATGTTAAGTTTGGTTCTTCATTTGTTTCATTACCAAAAGGAGTAGACCCTTTAAGTGTAGAACTTGATGATGCTATCGTTTTAATTGAAGAAAAGCAAAAAGCAGATGCTCCTATATATACGTATAAAGAGTTGCCTGTACAAAAGGGTAAAGGACGTTTTGGACCATTTATTAAATGGAACAACATGTTTATTAACGTAAACAAAAAATACGATTGGGATAATTTATCTGATGAAGATATTGTTGAATTAATTGAAACAAAAATTCAAAAGGAAATAGATAAGGTTATTCATAATTGGGAAGAAGAAGGCATTCGTGTTGAAAAAGCACGTTGGGGAAGACATAATGTTTTAAAAGGGAAAGTAAAAGTAGAACTTGCAAAAACGGTAGATGTTTCAGAAATGACTTTAGAAGAAGCCAAAGCGATTATTGAGGCGAATACTCCAAAGAAAAAAGCAACTAAGAAAAAAACACCAGCAAAAAAGAAGAAGTAGAGATTGGTGTTAGTTGTTCCATATGTGTGCTGAGTTGATTAAAAATAATTAACTAACTATAATTCAATAAACAAAAAAAGAGGAAAAATCATCAAAATCAAATGAATTTTAATTTTTTATCACCTGTTTCAGATTTGGTTGTAGCTCATAATGAGTTGCTTTCGTCACAAGCCTTAGGAAGAAAATTTAAAATTCACTCTTTACAAAACGGTATGCCAGATTTAGATGATGTCGATATCGCTATTTTTGGTGTTTTGGAAAATAGAAATGATATTAACTATATAGGAGAAGAGTTTCAATTAGACGAAATTCGAAAATCCTTGTATGGTCTTTTTCCTGGAAGTTGGAATACAACAATTGCAGATTTAGGAGATATTAATAAAGGTGAAAGTGTTGAGGATACTTATTTTGCATTAAAAACGGCTATAAGTATTTTAATAAAGAAGAAAATTATACCTATCATATTAGGAGGTACTCAAGATCTTACTTATGCAAACTATAGAGCGTATGATAATTTAATGCCTATGGTTAATATTGTAAATGTTGATAGTAAGTTCGATCTGGGCGATTCAACAAAACCTATAAAAAATAATAGTTTTGTTGGTAAGGTTATTTTAGATCAGCCTTATAATCTTTTTAACTACGCAACCATAGGGTATCAAACCTATTTCAATTCGCAAGAAGAAATAGATTTAATGGACAGTCTTTATTTTGAATCCTACAGACTCGGGCAAGTATCTAATGATATAACAATTGCTGAGCCTGTATTAAGAGATGCTAATATTGTTAGTATTGATTTAACTTCGGTAAAAGGCTCAGAGGTTAGTTTAAATCAAAAATATTCGCCTAATGGGTTAGATGGAAAAGAAATATGTGCTATTTCACGTTATGCTGGTATTAGTAATAAAGTAACTTCTTTTGGTATATATGAATATAAACCATCTAAGGACGATAAAATAACATCCATGTTAGTTGCTCAAATGATCTGGTATTTTATCGAAGGTGTTAATTACAGAGTAAACGATGATGATTTTTCGGAAGACAGAAACTATCAAAAATTTATAACTCTTGTTGATTCTCAAGAATTAGTATTTTACAAGAGTAATAAAACGGGAAGATGGTGGATTGAAATTCCTTTTTTAGATGAAGTAAATAATAAATTGAAAAGACATACGTTATTACCATGCATGCATCAAGATTACCTGGATGCCTGTAATAATAAGTTGCCAGACCGTTGGTATAAAGCATTTCAAAAGAATTGTGTTTAGAGCCAAGAAAAGGTTGTAAAGCTTATTTCATCGGTAAAATGCTATTTTTTCACGATGAAATGTATTTTTTTTATCGAAAAAGTTGTTTTTTAAAAAATATATAAATATGTTTACGCTCTCAAAAATGAAGCTTAAACTAATTAACCTCGAGTTTTCTATGGATATGAAGAAGTTTATATTATTAATCACAGTAATGACAGTACTAGCTAGTTGTGGCTCTAAAGATAGAGGCGAACTAGTAGGTGTAAAAGGAAAAAAATGGCACCCAGAAAAGCCTTATGGGATGCAACTAATTCCTGGTGGATCGTTTATTATGGGTAAGGCAGATGATGACCTTGCTGGTGTGCATGATGCACCTGCAAAAACAGTTACTGTAAGAGCCTTTTATATGGACGAAACAGAGATAACAAATAGCGAATATCGCCAATTTGTTCACTGGGTAAGAGACTCTATAGTTAGAATGAAACTAGCCGTGTTAGCTGACGAAGTTGGTTTAGTTCCAGAAGATGGAGGTATTGGTGAGTATGCATTTAAAGATGCAGATACAGCAAATATGTCTGTTTACGAGAAATATATGTTCGAAAACTATACAGGTTTAGGACCAACAGGCTATGAAGGACGAAAGATTAATCATGATGTTGATTTAATTTTTGACACAGCCGAATATCCAGATGAATATTATACTGAAGTTATGGATACGATGTATCTTCCTTTAGAAGAATCTTATAATGGACAACGTACTTGGGATGTGAAGAAATTTAAATTCCAATACAATTATATGGATATCCAAGAAGCAGCTAGAAATAGAAGTGTTAAACGTAAAGACGTTATCTTAAAAGAAGAAATTGAAATATATCCAGATACCACTGTTTGGATTAGAGATTTTGCCTATTCTTATAACGAACCTATGCACAATGATTATTTTTGGCATGACGCTTATAGTGACTACCCAGTAGTAGGTGTTACATGGCAACAAGCCAAAGCATTCTGTGAGTGGAGAACTATTAATAAAAACTCTTACCAAAAATCTAAAAGAGGATCTGCAATGGTAAATAGATTCAGATTACCATCTGAAGCAGAGTGGGAGTATGCCGCAAGAGGCGGTCTTCAAGCAGCAACGTATCCATGGGGAGGACCTTACACTAAGAGTGATAGAGGTTGTTTTATGGCAAACTTTAAACCAGTTAGAGGAGATTATGCAGCAGATCAAGCGTTATATACAGTAGAGGCTAAATCTTACGAACCTAACGATTATAATTTATACAATATGGCTGGTAATGTATCAGAATGGGTAAATGCATCTTATGATGCGTCATCTTATGCCTATATATCAACAATAAACCCTAGCGTAAATGATGAGGATAATAAGCGTAAAATTGTAAGAGGTGGTTCATGGAAAGATGTTGCATACTTTTTACAAGTAAGCTCTAGAGATTATGAATATGCTGATTCTGCAAGAAGCTATATTGGATTTAGAACAGTACAAGATTACATGGGGACACAAGTAACAAAAAATTCCAATAACAAATAAGAATCAAATCAATAACAATAAATACTATTAATTAACCTACTTAAGTATTCTTACTTAAAATTAAAAACCGAAAATTATGGCAAAGTCAAAAGCAAGTAAAAAGTTCATGAATATGGCTTATGGATTAGGAGCAGCAATTGTAATCGTTGGAGCTCTATTCAAAATTATTCACTTCGAAATAGGACCCTTAACAGGTAATGTAATGTTAACTATTGGTCTTGTTACAGAAGCAATTATTTTTGCATTATCCGCATTCGAACCAGTTGATGAAGAATTAGATTGGTCTTTAGTATATCCAGAATTAGCTGGAGGACAGTCTGGTAGCAAAGAAAAGGAAAGTCCACAAGGGATGTTGGCTACTAAATTAGATGAGTTGTTAAAAGACGCTAAGATTGATAGCGAATTAATGTCAAGTTTAGGAGAAAGTATTAGAAATTTCGAAGGCGCTGCAAGAAATATGGGGTCTACAGTAGATTCTGTTGAAGCAACTAGAAAATATGGTGAAGAATTATCATTAGCTGCGGCTCAAATGGAATCATTAAATAGCTTATATAAAGTACAGTTAGAAAGTGTTAACAAACAAGCTTCAATTAACGAAGAATCTATTGAAAATGCTGCTAAATTAAAAGAGCAAATGCAATCGTTAGCATCAAACTTGTCTTCATTAAATGGTGTTTACGGTGGTATGCTGTCTGCAATGCATAAAGACTAATTAGGGGTTAATCCCATTTATTATTAACCAAAAACCTAATTAGATATGGCAGCAGGAAATTTATCACCAAGACAGAAAATGATTAATCTGATGTACCTAATATTTATAGCCATGTTGGCTTTAAATATGTCGAAAGAAGTACTTTCAGCATTCGGATTAATGAACGAGAGACTTGTAGACTCTAACAAATCGGCAAAAGAACGTAACCATAGTTTTGTTGAAAACTTAAAACTTAAAGCTGAAGAACAGCCTGAAAAATATGAACCTTTAAAAGCAAAAGGTGAAACATTAGACAAGCTGGCAGCAGATTTTGATGAGTACCTTGAAGGTTTGAAAACCAAAATGATCAAAACAGTTGACAATCCCACAGATTATGAAATTATGGATAAAGGAGATTACCTTGATCAAAATTTCTTTAAAGGAGATAAACTTAAAGCAGATGGACAGGAGTTTTTGAAACAAATTAATACCTTTAGAGAAGGGGTAGTTAATTTGCTTAAAGACGAAAAAGGGATGGAAGAAATTGTAAAAGATGTAAAGGATAAGTTTAATACTGATGATGTTAAAAGAGGTGCTGGAACTGTAGATTGGTTATCTCATAACTATAAAGGGTTTCCTTTAGTAGCTTCTTTAACTAAAATGACACAACTTCAAGCAGATATTAAGACAACAGAATCTGAGGTATTGTCTACGATGTTACAAGGAACACTATCTGGCGAAGTGTCTATGACTAATTATACAACTTTGATGGAAACATCTAAATCTGCTTACTTTAATGGTGAGAAATTTGATGGACAAATTGTATTAGGTCGTAAAGATGCTTCTACTAAACCTACTAGAGTTGAGTTAACTTTAGATGGGAGACCACTTAAAGAAGACCAGTATGTTATCGAAGAAGGAAAAGTAAAGCTTAAAATAGGAACTGGTGGTGTTGGTGAACATAAAATTGAAGGGAAATTGATTTTTGCTCAAGATGGAGAAGAAATTGAAGTGCCTGTAAAGTCATCATTCGCTACGGTTTCTAAACCAAATGCTGCAACTATTTCAGCTGATAAAATGAATGTAGTATATCGTGGTGTTAAAAACCCAATGACTATTTCATTTGCTGGTATACCTGATAATAAAGTATCTGCAAGCGCTCAAGGTTTATCAAGAGCTGGAGGAAGCAGATATATAATGGACGCTACTAGAATTAAAGGTAGAGAGGTAACAATTAATGTTACAGGTACATTGCCAGGGGGACAAAAAGTAAGTGATAATGCTAAATTCAGAATTAAAGATTTACCAAAACCAACTGGTACAGTTAGAGGTGAAGACGGTGCAATAAAAATGCAAAGAAACGCTCTTGAAATATCGACTATTGGTGCCAAGTTTGATGATTTCGATTTTGAATTACCATTACGAGTTACAGGATTTAAATTTAAAGTACCTGGACAGCCAACAATAACTGTTAGAGGTAACAAGTTAGATAGCAGAGCTAAAGGAGCATTACGTAAAGCAAAGCGTGGATCTGGAGTTCAAATATTTGATATTGAAGCTAAGGCTAAAGGTGTAAGTGTGATACTTAAAAAAGTATCTCCGGTTTTTGTTGAGATGACAAACTAGAATTAACCTTTATGGTTAAACCTTGATAAATTAAAAGATACTAATTTGGAATATCCATAACGAAAGTTAGAAAATTAACTCTAAAGTTGTGTTATGGATATTGCATATGACCATAGAGAATTAATAAATATAAGAACATGAAATTAAAAAGTTTTTTATTAACCGTTACCGCTGTTTTTGCAGTGTCGGGTATGTTTGCTCAGGCAAATATATTAAACGCCAAGAGTCCTGAGGAAATTGGTGTAAGAACAGAAGAACAAAGGGAAATTGACAATGATAAGCCTTTAGAGTATGGTTATGTAGATGATAGAGATATCCTGTTTTCTAAGATGACATGGGAAAAAATTGTTCTTGATGAACGCGCAAATTTTCCGTTATATTATCCTACCGATACTAACAATATTGGTAATGATAGAAGATCGTTATATCATGTACTTATGAAGAACATTGAAAACGGAAGAATAGAAAACATATACGATGATTCTTATTTTACAGCAAAACGTACTTTAAAAGATATTGAAGCTGCTTTAGTTAAAATTGATACTACAGAATTAGGTATTGAGCAATTAAATGCAGGAGAAGCATTATCTCCAGAGTATATTAACAGAAGAGATATTACAGCTGCAGATATTAAGGAGTATCATATTAAAGGTCTTTGGTATTTTGATAAGCGTCAAGCCGAAATGAAATACAGATTACTAGGTATCGCTCCAGTTGCTCCAGATGTGAATTTTATTGATGAGCCAGAGCCAGATTTAGTACCTTTATTTTGGGTGTTCTTCCCAGATGCAAGAGAGGTATTACATGAAGCAAAATCATTTAATAATCAAAATAGTTCCATTCCTTTTTCTTTTGACCATATCTTGAATGCTAGACGTTTTCACGGATATATTTTTAAAGAAGAAAATGTTCAGGAAGATAGACAAATATCTGAATATATATCACAAAATGCTTTAATGCAGTTATTGGAATCTCAAAGGATTAAAGATAGAATTAGAGACTTTGAATTGGATATGTGGACTTATTAATTCTCACTATCAATTAGAATATACGAAACGCTCACTTAAAAAGTGAGCGTTTTTTTATTACTCTAGTTTTAATCTAAAAATTCTCCGACTCTTAGGGGGCGGGTTTCCGATTCACCTTTCCTACGGAGAGGTCAGAACTGGCTTTTTTGGCAGTTCTGGGAGAGGAATCTAATTTTCTAATTATCTTCGTGCATGATGAAAGTAGATTACATAGTTGTAGGAATTGGGCTGGCAGGCATTAGCTTTTGCGAGCAATTAAAAAAACACAAAAAAACGTTTGTGGTGTTTGATAATGCTTCGCAACTTTCATCTACGGTAGCTGGTGGGCTATATAACCCAGTAGTGTTAAAACGATTTACATCTGTTTGGAAGAGTAAAGAACAATTAGAAATAGCATTGCCACTATATGCGCATTTAGAAAAAGAACTAAAGGTAACATTAGATTATAAAGTTCCTGTTTACCGTAAGTTCGCTTCGTTGGAAGAACAAAACGACTGGTTTGCCGCTTCAGATAAGCCTTTACTTTCAGAATACCTTTCAGAAAAATTAATTAAAAACAAAAATCATGCTGTTGAAGCAAGTTTTGGATTTGGAGAAGTTCTAAATACAGGAAGAATAGATGTAAAAACAATGATTGAAGCTTATAAAGCAGATTTACTAAAAAATAAATTATTGTTTGAAGAAGCTTTCAATCATAATGCTATTACAGATCACAATACGATTCAATATAAAAATATAACAACAACTAATATTGTATTTTCAGAAGGGTATGGTATTAAACAAAACCCATATTTTAATAATTTGCCCTTAGTGCCAGCTAAAGGAGAGTTAATAATTATACACGCTCCAGATTTAAAAATAAATTATGTTTTAAAAGCAGGAGTGTTTTTAATTCCATTAGAGAATGACTTGTACATTGTGGGAGCCACTTATGAATGGAAAGATTTAAGTAATAATATTACTGAAGAAGCAAAAGAAACGCTCTTAAATAAGCTTAAAAAGCTTATTAACTGTTCTTTTAAAGTAATAAATCAAGTAGCGGGGATTCGACCTACAGTTAAAGATCGACGCCCGTTAGTTGGACAGCATCATACACATAAAAACCTTTTTGTTTTAAACGGTTTAGGTACACGAGGTGTTATGATTGGTCCCTATGTTGCCAAACAACTTTATAATTTTATTGAAAACAACGCTCCCTTAGAAAGCGACATTGATATTAATAGATTTAAACGAAATGTTTAATTTATATAACTCTCCTCTTTTTTAAGGAGGAGTGGATTTAATTTCAACACCTTGAAATTAAAGACGAGGTGGTTACAACTATAAAAACTGTTTAATGCCAGATAAAAATAGAAGTGGTATAATACCAAATGAAAACTTAAATAACGTGAGTTCGACATATTAAAAACTGACAGCCAGTTATTTAACTGTTTTAATAAAGAAACTATGTCATTCCGAATGCTACGGAGGGTAAAATATATTTTACTTGAACGTATATAGCGTAGCTATTGAGGAGGAATCCCATCCTTATGAGATTTCTCGAAAGTTTATCTTGAGTACTTCGCCTACGCTCAGCATAAACTAAAGTCGAAAGGCTCATATTTCACTCAGTCGAAATTGACAAACACTTGAAAATCATTGATTTAATATTATTTTTCATAAAAAAATTAAATCTAACTGACGTCAAATAGAACCTATAGGTATATTTTTAGTACTGCACTGCGCTAGGGATTGAACGATCTGTTTGAGCTCCTCGAAGGGCGATTTCCTAGAATATGGCAAAAATTGGTTATATTATGATTATGGAACAACAATCAATACTTTCAATCACGCAACGTTTCGGTACTCAAGAAGCCTGTATAAGCTACCTTGAGTCGATTCGTTG
>NZ_SRSO01000014.1 GCF_004791695.1 Flavivirga rizhaonensis
CATTTACAGGGCTATTTAGATGAAATCGCTTTCAAGTTCAACAATAAGGGAAAGGATTTGTTCAACCTGCTTATCTGTAAAATAATTCAAGGAAGAAATGAAATTGCCACTTTATAGGAAATCGCCCTTGGGGTCGGGTGAAGCTTTAGTTTAAAATTATTGTAGTGTAGGCGAGTAATTTGTTGGATAATCATTTGCTTTGGCAATATTTCCAGATTCAATAAAATTTGAACCAAATGCCGTATCAATAGCTTCTAAAAATTTGTTTGCTAAATAAGCATATCCCCTTGCTGTTAAATGAATACCGTCTAAACCTACCGCGCCACCTGTAACTAAATCTGCATTGAGGTTAAAACCATCAAAATCGATACCTGTGCTAGCAGTTTCACTAAGAATAGCATTGAGATCTACCAGTGCAATAGCGTCATTGGCGTTTGCAACAGCAGCTATGGTTGTGTTATAAGCATCTGTTGCTTCTTTAATTTCTTCTTGTTCTTCTGGAATTAACACCCATTTGTCTGCCAATGGAACAGCAACACCATTAACTCCGAGAACGCCCTCTGTTCCTATAAATGACGATGCAGGTAATACAAATAAATCTTCAGCAGTCGCTTGTCTCATGCTTACTAAATCTTCGTTTAGTCCTGTTAAGTCTGTTAAGCTTTCATCCATAATTACAACAGCATTATTTTCTGAAGCTTCAAAGGTTATTGTTCTTTTTGCAATTTCAATATCCGCTAATTCTTGAGTTAAAGGTGTATTTGCAACTAGAAAAGCAAATGCTCCTTGAATACCAGCGTTATATGCACCATAAGCCGCCGCACTGTTTAAAAACGCTGCTGTTTCTGTGTCTAAAGGAATAGGGTTATGAGGTACTGTAGTAAAATGTGGTAAATCTGTAATAAATGGTACGTTAGTTACAACACCTTTAGCCCCTCCCGAAGTTAATCCAGTAATAAGCGCATTAAGTGCATCATTAAAAGTGGCACTATCTGTAATTAGATTAGAACCATCTCCTCCAGAGGTTGCATAACCTAATACATCATTACCTCCAATTTCAGATAAAGTAAAAAATGTCGGGTTTTGTGCCATAGCATCAGTTAAAACTGTCGCTGTTGGAGCAGATGCTATACGTGCGTAGAATGGATTTAATCCAGCATAACCAGGTGCTACTAAATGCCAACTTTTTGCACCAGGGATCCCAAAATTATTAAAATCACTACCAATACTTACACCAGCTTCCGTTGTAATGGGAGGAACTGGGGCTCCTAATCCTGTTAAAAAAGCATCTAACGATTGTGGCCCTGGAATGTCACTATTAAATGTTAGTCTGTAACCTCTTATTACATTACCGCCTACTAAAATACCTCCTGTATTATCATTCATTAAAGGTTGTGTAAAAGTACCACCTCCTGCTTTTGCAAATTGTTTTGATAAAATGTTGGGAAATGAATTTTCTTGTGAAGCTTTAAATAAACCACCATCTGTAAAGCCAGCTGTAAATGAAGCACCTACAGCTATATAATTTGAAAAATCTGCAGACCCAGCTGTTAATTCTGGTAAAATGACTTCTTCTGGTAATATGTTATCGTCTTCGTCACAAGCAAAAAATCCTAAAGCAAGGACAAAAAGGTATATATATCTAATATTCATAATGATCTTTTTTATAAGTTATTAATTGTCCATGAAAGGTAAAACTGTGAACCTATTAAGCCTGTTCCTACGGCTGTAAAGTATTCATCGCCTAAAAGATTAGAGGCACCTGCTTTAAATGTTGATTTTAAAGATGGTACACGTAAGTTTATTTGTGCATCTAAAACATGGTAGGCAGGAACTTCTGCTGTAGCAAAAGACGCTTCCCAAACATAATCATCACTCCATCTCCAAGCTACATTAAAACCGAAGTTTTTAAATAAATTAGTATTACCAAAAGACGCTTTTACTTTGTGCTCTGGTGTGTTAAAGTTTGTTTGGAAATCTGGATTGGCATCACGGTCAAAATCTAATTTAGCATACGTATAATTCATGCCTAAATCATAGTCTCCAAATATTTTAGTTGTTACACCCAGTGCAGCACCATAAGAATTAACATCTGCTGTTGTATTTGTGTAAGCTCTATACGCTTGAAAATCACTATTAGCTAATGCAATTACGGCTAAAGGGGTTGGCGTTCCATTTACGGGAGTTGTTTGACTTAATTGGACATCACCATAATACGGGTTCACAACATCTACAGTGGTAATGAAATCTTGATATTGATTTAAATAAGCACTAAAATCGATTATAACCTTATCCAATTTTCCTCGATAACCTACTTCATAAGAACTAACCTGTTCTGGTTTTACAATACCTGGATTAGCTATTTTTAAATCTGCAGGATTTTGTGAATCAGCAAATGCCGCCACCGAAGTTCTTGTATAAGAGTTGTTATAAGCTCCAGTACCATCATAATCAAAACTAGTACCAATAATACTTTGTCCAATGGTAGATATATCATCCCCACTAACGGTTCTTAAATCTCTTTGAGGATTATCCGGTGCACTACCTAATAAGATGATACTTCCTACATTAAAACCAATATACAGCGCTTGTGTATCCGGGTTTCTAAAACCTGTTTGAAAAGAGGCTCTTAAGTTATGGTTATTCTCTTTTCCTAAGTTATAACCTAGGGATAATCTTGGCGAGAAAAAGGCATCAAAAAGTTCTGATTTGTCGTAACGAATAGAGGCTGTTAATTTTAAGCGCTCGTCTTCTAAAAATTTCTTTTGAATTTGTGTATACAGACCAACTTCAGAGTATGGAATTTCTTCTAATTTATCAGTATAGATGGAGCCAAAAGAGTTTAATACATACTTTCTGTAGGAGCCACCAACTTGAATTTCGGCAAAGTCTGTTAAGTGACTGAAGTTATAGTTTGCATCAGAATGATAGATTTTAGATTCATCTCTAAATTTACTACCGGTTAATACATCAGGATCGTTTATCACCGTATTAAAAGCACTTTGAAATTCAGGGCTTCCAGGTTCATATCTTCCGGTATCTGCGACTTGCCTAGCATTAGCATGCGCTTGGTTCGCATTTAACCCAGCTAATGTACCTTGAATGAAAGCTCCTGTGTATTCGCCAAACCAAACATCGTCAGCTTTCCATTGTCTATTTATATTTACACCTGTAAATACCATGTCATAGGAATCACCTGCATTATCTGCAGTGATATAGCCTCTTAAGAAAAAGTTATCGTTTTTTATTTCCAGCTTATGCTGTTGTAAAAAGAAATTCTTGATAGAATATCTATTAGATCCTTGATAAACAGTTGATCCAGAACCTATCTTACCTACGTATTGAATTTCAAAATCATTTTCCCATGGTCTATAGTATAATCCCCAATCAGTTTTTATACTTTTAGCATCATAATCTGTTAAATCTGCTTCGTCATAACCTGTTCTACTTACATTAACAGAGGGTACTAAATTAACTAAATTAGGGTTAGCTAATCGCCCTAGTCCAGCAAGTCTATTTGCTACTGTTTTAATATTAATGGTAGCAATATCACCATATACATTAACACCATCATAATCGATGTCATTCTCTCTGGTGCTACTACTCTCTACAAAAGTAGTGGTACGATCTTTTCCTCTGGTATCGTTTGCAACCCAATCGGTTCCTTGTAAGTAACTAAAATTAACTTTTGCAGCGAATTTTTCACTGAATTTGTGAGCAACACGAATACCATAATCTTTATAATCATTATCTCCTGCTGCTTCTTGAGAAGTAATACCTTGTTTATAGTAAGCACTAATGCCATGATGATCAAAAGGGTTTTTACTTCGCATAAATAGTATCCCATTAAACGCATTAGCACCATAAAGCGCAGAGGCTGCTCCTGGTAGAAGTTCTACACTCTGTACATCTGTTTCTATCATTCCTAATAAGTTTCCTAGAGGAAAATTAAGGGCAGGTGCTGCATTGTCCATACCATCAACTAATTGCATAAAACGTGTATTAGCGAATGTTGCAAAACCTCTAGTATTAATAGATTTAAAGGTTAAACTGTTTGTGTTAATATCAACACCTTTTAAATTTTCTAAACCATCATAGAAATCTGAAGAGGCTGTGTTTTTTATTGCTTTCAATCCAAAACGTTCTACGGTTACGGGTGATTCAAATATCCGTTCTGGCGTTCTTGATGCCGAAATGACAACCTCGTCTAAGGATGTACCTTCTTTAAGAACAATAGTTACCTTTTGATTATTTGACGTTACCTCTTGGGTAACGGTTTCAAAACCAACACTGCTTGCTTTTATGCTGAAAGGCGGGTTTTGACTAACAGTAAGAGAGAAATTACCATCAAAATCTGTTACGACACCTGTTGATGTACCAACAATAATAACATTAGCCCCAGGAATGGGTTGGTTATTATCATCAACAACAAAGCCGGAAATAGTTGTTTGGGAATAAGATAAACCGCAAAACAACAACAGTAAAATTGAGAAAATTGTCTTCATTTAGTAAGAATTAGTTTATGTTTTTGATAAGCAATATAAAGATATTAAATATTACTAAAGCATAAAAATAGAAAAAAATTATGCGTGCATAATATTTTTTAACAAAAAATCATTGAAAAAATTGATTTATATGTAAAATATGGGAGTGTTTTATTAAATATTATCATTATCCCAGGAGAGACAATGATAATATTTAATAATAATTATATAAGAATGATTATTCTACAGTTACAGATTTTGCCAAGTTTCGTGGCTGATCCACATTTTTACCTAACATGACTGCAATGTGATAAGATAATAATTGAAGTGGTATGGTAGTTAATAGCGGAGAAAGTGATTCTAAAGTTTCAGGTACTTCAATAACATGATCTGCCAGTTCTTTAACCTGAATATCCCCTTGGGTTACAATACCTATGATTTTCCCTTTACGAGATTTTATTTCTTGAATATTGCTTACTACTTTTTCGTAATGTCCTTTTTTTGTAGCGATGACTACTATAGGCATATTCTCATCAATTAAGGCAATAGGACCATGCTTCATTTCGGCCGCAGGATACCCTTCGGCATGAATATAAGAAATCTCTTTTAGTTTTAAAGCACCTTCTAGTGCTACAGGGAAGTTATATCCTCTTCCTAAATATAGAAAATTGTTAACATCTTTATAGATTTCAGAAATTTTTTGAATATGAGCATCAGATTTTAAAGATTCTTCTACTTTTTTAGGAATCATTTCTAATTCTAGTAAATGATTACGGAAGTCCGAACTGCTAATAGTTCCTTTTGCCCTTGCTAATCTTAAAGCGATTAGGGTTAAAACCGTAATTTGAGTTGTAAAAGCTTTTGTGGATGCAACACCTATTTCGGGACCAGCATGTGTGTAGGCTCCTGCATGAGTTTCTCTGGCAATAGATGAACCAACAACATTACAAACACCAAATACAAAAGCACCTTTAGATTTTGCCAATTTAATAGCAGCTAAAGTATCGGCAGTTTCTCCAGATTGAGAAATAGCTATAAGGACATCTTTTTCTGTGATAATAGGGTTACGGTATCTAAACTCAGAAGCGTATTCCACTTCTACAGGCACTCTTGCCAAGTCTTCAAATATGTATTCTGCTACTAAACCAGCATGCCATGAAGTACCACAGGCTACAATTATAATACGGTCGGCATTTAAGAATTTCTTCATATTATCTTCTATGCCAGCCATTTTTACAATAGCCTCTTGTCTGAGAAGTCGACCTCTATAAGTATCAGTAATTGCTTTAGGTTGTTCATGAATTTCTTTCAGCATAAAATGATCAAAACCGCCTTTTTCAATTTGCTCTAAATTTATTTGAAGCTTTTGAATATAAGGATCGACTAAAGAATCATCTTTAATTTTTCTAATTTTTATGCCTTTATGAAATCTAATAATGGCCATTTCTTCATCTTCTAAATAAATGGCATCTTTAGTATATTCTAAAAAAGGAGAAGCATCACTTGCAATAAAAAATTCGTCTTTACCAATACCAACCGCTAAAGGGCTTCCTAAGCGAGCAATAACAACTTCTTCTGGCTTGTTTTTGTCGAAAACAGCAATAGCATATGCACCTATTACTTGATTTAAAGCAATCTGTACTGCTTTACCAAGTTTTACATTCTCTTGCTTTTTTACATCTTCAATCAAATTAATTAATACTTCTGTATCTGTATCTGATTTGAAAGTGTAACCTCTAGATATTAACTCTTTTTTAAGGGATTCATAGTTTTCAATAATTCCATTATGAATAATAACCAATTCGCCAGAATTTGAAATATGAGGATGTGAATTTACATCGTTAGGAACACCGTGTGTCGCCCAACGTGTATGCCCTATGCCTACAGATCCGTTTTTAGTGATTTCTTTTTCAACACGTTCTTCTAAATCAACTACTTTTCCTTTGGTTTTAGACACTTTAAGGTCATTGCCGTCAAATAATGCAATACCTGCACTATCATAACCTCTGTACTCTAAACGTTTAAGCCCTTCTACTATAATTGGATAAGCTTCTCTGGGGCCTATGTATCCTACAATTCCACACATAAGTAATTTTTTTTGTTAGGTTTAATTTTTAGCTCGGGCAAATATGTAAAATAAATCTCAAATAGTGATTATTAATTACATAAAGACAATAGTTTATCCGATGAAATTCATCTTAGTAAAAATTTTCTGTACAAAAGGGTACTTTAGTTACCTTCTGGGTCTGTAAAAAATACCTGTAATTTCATTCTTTTTTCTGCTGGAACAACACTTCCAGCACTTCCGTGTAAAATAGTTCCTCTTGGCGATAAAATAGCTGCAGCCGGAATGGCAGTAACATCATCATCACTATTTAATATTTCAGCATTATTAATGTAATTAACATTGGTAGATAATACCAGACCTATTTTTGTGTTTGTAGAACCTCTTAATAAGATATTATTTAAATGTTGGGTAAGACGTATTTTATATTTTTTATCGGTATCTCTTTGACCTAAGTGAAATATTCTAGAACTAAAAGGTGATTGAGTATTCTCTGTTAGATCAGCTTCATAATCAGCAATAATACTGTTATTAGTAATATCATAAGCATAAATCCTGTCATATTTATGATAATCTTCATCTTGAGAGGAAATAGTCAATGATTGGTCTTCGTAAATAATTAATTGAGCCTCATTAATAAGTTTCTTTAACACAAAGTTTCCTGTTGTGTTATCTTTTAGATAGCCACTTTCATCATCAGGATCGGGTATTCTAAATTCATCTATAAAATCTTCCAGAGCATCGGGGATCTTATCATCATCAACATCTTCATTACCAAATAAATCTACAACAGCCATGGAGCCTTCTGCACCTTTTAAATAAAGTGTTTCGTCCCCTAAATTGGGATTCCCGTCAGTGAATGTTGTAGTGTAATTGTTAATAAAGGTATTAACTTTGTTCCCACCTCTAAAATTAAGGGTGTATACATCTTGTGTTCTGGAATTCTCTTCTCCTTTTGAATAGTGTATGGTTATATTAGCATTTGTAGAATTAATATCTAATAAAATCATATTTCCTTTTCCACCTATAGCCTCAGCTTTAAGATATAACCCTCTAAAATAATCATAAAAATTACTAGGATTACTTAATTCTGGTCTTCCTTCGATGTCTATAAATGTAGTTTTCCAAAAATTCTTAGTATCCTCTGTATCATCAAGAAATGTTCTAAGGGCAGGGACACTTAATACTGTAACCTTATCTGAACCTTCTCCAATGCTAGTTTTTATAGCCTCAGCACTAGGTTTAAATGTAATATTTTGCAGCAAAATTCCTTTATGGTCGTCAAAATTTATAGTATTATTTTCTGTAAAAGCAGAGTTGTCAGTTGGGCCTACACCATTATTACCACCATTAGAGAAATAATTTTGAGGACTGTTAGTTGAATTTGGATTAAAACTTCTTAAAAAATAATTATTATGATAAATAGATAATTTTATTCCTGCATCTGCATCTCCATATAAAGAATCTTTTATAGAATATGTATTACCATCAGTATTTGAGCCAATAATCTTACTGAAATACGGAATACTTAAAACAACAGAATCTATAACAGGGTCCACTCCAAAAGTTGGATTAAATGACGTTGGGGTTACTTGAGTAACGATGCTGGCAGTGGTCTGTCCAAATTCTGGATCGTCAAAAAAGCCAAGCAAATTTGAGCTCAAATTGTTAATTTGTAACGTATTAAGTTTTTTGTTATATGCAGTTATAGGAACCTCCATCGAATCTGTGAGAAAGTTTGCATTTCCTTTTCCTAAAACACCACTTTCTATGACACTAAATTCTTTATCGCAAGCAATAAAAGATAACGCAAT
Organism: Flavivirga rizhaonensis; assembly: GCF_004791695.1. Lineage (GTDB taxonomy): Bacteria > Bacteroidota > Bacteroidia > Flavobacteriales > Flavobacteriaceae > Flavivirga > Flavivirga rizhaonensis. The sequence goes on from NZ_SRSO01000014.1 coordinate 8,364, forward strand.
TAATAGAAAAACTATGGGAAATTTAAGGGCTTTAATCGTCTTTTTCATATATGTGCTAAATGAATGTATTAGGTTAACTTAAAACGTTGGTATTTAAAAATGTTGTGTAAGCTTCACCAAATTCATCTTTGTTTTTGTATTCTAATACAGGTTTATTAGATGCTTCTAAATATGATTTTAAATCTTCGGGAATATTTTCTGATCCCTCAATTAGTGCATCGGAATAATCAACAGCAACTTTCATTAAGTTATTATATGTTGGTTCTTCAAGTACACTAACGGCACCTTCATTAATATTGTCAAATTTAATCTTATTAAGCATATCTTTATTTAAGGTATTGTTAAAACTTTGATTATAAATCGAAGTAACAATTTTACTTTCGTTAAATAAAGGCTCATCTTTATAATATTCTTTCAAGTATAAAGGCAATAATGATGCCAACCAACCATGTACATGAATAACATCTGGAGACCAATTTAATTTCTTAACGGTTTCAATAACACCTTTAGCAAAGAAAATAGCACGTTCGTCGTTATCTGAAAACAGTTTACCATCTTCGTCTGTTAATGTCGCTTTTCTTTTAAAGTATTCATCATTATCGATAAAGTAAACCTGGATACGCTCTTTAGGAATAGACGCTACTTTAATAATAAGAGGCATGTCTAAATCATTTATCACCAAGTTGATACCAGATAGTCTTATAACTTCATGTAATTGGTGTCTGCGTTCATTTATATTTCCGTATCGAGGCATGAATATCCTTATTTGACCTCCTTGTTGATTTACTAATCTAGGTGCCTCAAAGGACATAGAAGAGATTTCGGTTTCTGGTAAATAAGGAACTACTTCAGATGATACATATAATATCCTCTTATCTTTCATATGATTGATTGTTTTTGTTGACTTTTTACAGTCGAATATAACTAGCAATTAATGGCCTTTTTTTAAAGAGAAATCTTGTAAAGCTTATTTTTTTGATAGCATTGCTTTTGAAAATTCAAAATAAAAAACACGCAAAAGTACAAAATTTTATGCAAATTGGTTGTAAAATCTTAAGTTTGCAAGCGTTAATTTTTTATTAAAAGGTGGAATTTTACTCAGAAAAACAACAAATTACGGCGGCTGTTGATGCTTTTAAAACAAAACAGCTAACCATTGGATTAGTTCCTACTATGGGTGCTTTACATGAAGGCCATTTACAATTGGTTAAAAAAGCACTGGATAATAATGATAAAGTGGTTGTTAGTATTTTTGTTAACCCCACGCAATTTGATAATAAAGAAGATTTAGAAAAATACCCCAGAACGCTTAAAAGTGATATGAATTTGCTAAAAACTGTTAGTAAAGATAATATCATAGTTTATGCACCTACAGTTGACGATATTTACGAAGGAAAAATAGCGCCTCAAAGATTTGATTTTGGTGGCTTAGAGCTTGAAATGGAAGGTAAATTTCGCAATGAGCATTTTGATGGCGTTGGCACTATTGTAAAACGTTTTTTTAATATAGTAAAGCCTCATAATGCATACTTTGGTGAGAAAGATTTTCAACAACTACAGATTATAAAAAAACTGGTAGATAAATTTCATATTCCAGTTAATGTAGTTGGATGTAAAATTCATCGTGAAGCAAGTGGTCTAGCGATGAGTTCTCGTAATACCCGATTAAAACCAGAGTATAAAAAAGCAGCTCCTTTTATTTATAAAACTTTAACAACTGCCAAAAAACGTTTTGGCACAAATAGTGCTAATAAAGTATTGGAATGGGTTGAAAATCAGTTTTCAGAGCATAATTTATTAGAATTAGAATATTTTATTATTGCAGATATTGAAACTTTAAAACCAGTAAAGCGAAAATCAAACAAAAAATCTTATAGAGCATTTATAGCAGTATATGCAGATGATATTAGACTTATTGATAATATCGCACTAAATTAATTATCTTTGCCACATGCAAATTCAAGTAGTAAAATCTAAGATTCATAGAGTTAAATGCACAGGTGCAGAACTCAATTATATAGGCAGTATCACTATAGATGAAGATCTAATGGAAGCTGCCAACATTATACAAGGCGAAAAAGTTCAAATTGTTAATAATGACAATGGCGAACGTTTAGAAACTTATTGTATTCCAGGACCACGTAAAAGTGGTGAGATTACTCTTAACGGTGCGGCCGCTAGAAAAGTTTCGGTTGGCGATACATTAATTTTAATTACCTATGCCTTTATGGATATTGAAGCGGCTAAGGGTTTTAAGCCGTCTTTAGTCTTTCCTGATGAAGCAACTAACCTATTAAAATAGAAGTTTTGAACCATAAGATAAAAAGAATACTAAAAATTACGCTCCCATTATTATTGGGAGTTTTTTTAGTCTGGTATTCATTATCTAAAGTGTCTGTTGAAGAATTACTAGTTTATGCCAAAAACGCAAATTATACATGGATTATTCTAGGTATGTTTTTAGGGCTTTTAAGTCATTTATCTCGTGCTTATCGTTGGCGTTTTCAGTTGGAACCAATGGGTTATAATATTAGATTAGGTAATAGTATTATGGCAGTATTTGCTACCTATTTAATAAACTATACCATCCCAAGAGCAGGAGAAGTTGCCAGAGCTTCTATACTTGCAAATTACGAAGATGTACCTTTTGAAAAAGGTTTTGGAACTATTGTTGCCGAACGTATAGCAGATATGATTGTTATGCTAGGTATAATTGCTATTACACTTTTCCTCCAATTTGAGTTTATATATGGGTTTTTAATTGAAAAATTCAATCCAACAAAAATTATAATTGCACTAATTATAGGGGTTTTACTACTTTTTTTCTTTTCAAGATATATAAAAAGAAGTCACTCTAAAATAGCTTTAAAAGTTAGAGGGTTTGTTAATGGATTAATAGAGGGAGCACTTAGTATCTTTAAAATGAAAAAGAAATGGGCCTTTATTTTTCATACGCTTTTTATATGGGGAATGTATGTACTTATGTTTTATGTAACATCTTTTTCTATAGAAGAGCTACATGGTATTTCTATGGGCGCTATTTTAATAGGTTTTATTTCTGCAAGTTTTAGTATTGCAGCAACAAATGGAGGTATCGGCTCATATCCTTTGGCTATTTATGCAGCCTTTTCCATTTTCGGAATTCCCGAAGAACCAAGTATTGCTTTTGGTTGGATTATGTGGGCATCTCAAACACTTATGATTATTGTTTTTGGAGGTATCTCACTAATTTATTTACCTATTTACAATAGAATTAAGTCTAAATAGATTTCAATTGCAGTCTGTTTGAATTGTTATACCTTATTTATTACCTTGCCAATATTAAAAACTCAAATCATTTTAAAATGAAAAAAGCAGCTGTTTTCTTTTTATTACTTTTTGTTTCTTTAAACCTAAGAGCACAAGTTAAATACGAAACCATTCAATCTTCTAAACTTGGAGAAGATCGCCAATTAAAAATTCAGTTACCTAGAGGTTATAAAACTAATACAGATAAAACGTATCCGTTATTTATAGTACTTGATGGTGATTATATGTTTGAAGCTGTTGCTGGTAACGTAGATTATTATTCCTACTGGGAAGATATGCCAGAATCTATTGTTGTTGGAATTAACCAGGTTGATAAACGATTTGACGATTGTATGTATTCCGAGCAAAACTCATTACCAATTGATACAGGAGCTGCTTTCTATGAGTTTATAGGGTTGGAGCTTATCCCATATATAGAAAAAAAATATAGAACAACTAATTTTAAAGTTGCTGTTGGGCATGGAGAAACAGCCAACTTTATCAATTATTATTTACTAAAACCTAAACCGTTATTCCAAGGTTATATAGCAGTTAGTCCAGAATTGGCTCCCAATATGATAGATTATCTTCCAGAACGTTTAAGTAAACTAGAGTCTAAAATATTCTATTATTTGGCAAATACTAAAAATGATCCTGGTTCTATAAAGGAAATGACAGAAGCCTTGAATAAAGATCTTTCTGCTATAGAAAATGACAATTTATTTTATAGTTTTAATAGTTTTGAAAACCCCTCTCATTACTCAGCACCTTTACATGCATTGCCAAATGCTATTGAAAATATTTTTAAAGTGTTTCAGCCTATTAGTAAAAAGGAATATAAAGAGACCATACTTGAATTAGAAACATCTCCTGTAGAATATTTGGTTGAAAAATATCAAACTATTAATGACGTATTAGGGATAGAAAAGAAAATTCTAATTAATGATTTTAAAGCTATTTCGGCGGCTATTGAAAAAACAGAACAGTTTGAGTATTATGAAGCACTAGGTAAAATGGCTAGGGATGAATATCCAGACACGCTCTTAGGAGGCTATTATTTAGCTCGTTTTTATGAAGAAATGGGAGAACCAAAAAAAGCGATGCGTACCTATCAAACAGCCTATACTTTAAAAGAGATTGCAGGCATTTCAAAAGACTTATTGATCGAAAAAATAGATTTAATTAAAGAGGATTTCGGTTATTAATACTAAAATAGACCTCAAGTAATTCATTTTTTCATGCATACGTTTAAAATTCAACTAATATAATGGCAAAGGTGAAAACAACTTTTTTTTGTCAAAACTGTGGTACTCAATATGCAAAATGGCAAGGGCAGTGCAATGCTTGCAAAGAATGGAATACCATTGTTGAAGAAGTTATTCAAAAGCCAGAAAAAAACGATTGGAAAACCCCAACCACTACAATAAAAAAAGCATCCGTTCCTTTACGAATTAAAGATATAGACGTTTCTAAAGAGCCACGACTTGACACCTATGATGGTGAGTTTAATCGCGTGCTGGGAGGTGGCATAGTGCCAGGGTCTCTAACTTTACTTGGAGGAGAGCCTGGAATTGGTAAGAGTACATTATTGCTTCAAATTTCATTAAAATTGCCTTATAAAACCTTATATGTTTCTGGAGAAGAAAGTCAGAAACAAATAAAAATGAGAGCAGAGCGTGTTAACCCAAATAACAACAACTGTTATATACTAACAGAAACAAAGACACAGAACATATTCAAACAAATTGAAGCTTTAGAACCAGATATAGTTGTTATTGATTCTATTCAAACACTACATAGCGACTATATAGAATCATCTTCGGGAAGTATTTCGCAGATAAAGGAATGTACCACAGAGCTTATAAAGTTTGCAAAGGAAACGGCAACGCCAGTTTTATTGATTGGTCATATTACTAAAGATGGACATATAGCTGGACCTAAAATTTTGGAACACATGGTGGATACTGTGTTACAGTTTGAAGGAGACCGTAACCACGTATTTAGAATCTTAAGAGCCCATAAAAATCGTTTTGGTTCTACTAATGAATTGGGTATATATGAAATGCAAGGTTCTGGACTTCGAGAAGTTACTAATCCATCAGAGATTTTAATTTCTAAAAAAGATGAGGAACTATCTGGAAACGCTATAGCAGCTACTCTAGAAGGCATGCGTCCGCTAATGATAGAGGTGCAAGCTTTAGTAAGTACAGCAGTTTATGGAACGCCGCAGCGTAGTGCAACTGGTTTTAATGCCAAACGTCTTAATATGTTATTGGCTGTTTTGGAAAAGCGTGCTGGATTTCGATTAGGAGCAAAAGATGTGTTTTTAAATATCACTGGAGGTATTACTGTCGATGATCCTGCTATTGACTTAGCGGTCGTTGCTTCCATACTATCCTCTAACGAAGATACAGCATTGCAAAAGGGTTTTTGTTTTGCTGCCGAGGTTGGTTTATCTGGAGAAATTCGCCCCGTACAACGTATTGAACAACGTATTTTAGAAGCTGAAAAATTAGGGTTCTCCTCTATTTTTGTATCAAAATACAATAAAATTTCCCTGAAAAATACCGTAATTAAAATTCAACTCATCTCTAAAATTGAAGATTTGGTTGATATTCTTATATAGTTTTTCAGCATTTTATCACTCCTAAAGCTTAAAATGTACACTTTATCGTATATTTTATGTGTTTTGTCCGATTTTTATTAGTTTTTGTCGATTTTTTGAATTAATATTGTACAGTATTTAATACTAACAATAAAATTAATGATTTCTAATCAGTGATGTTGTTAATTGAAATACTTTTCCCTCAATAGTGATTTTGATTTTATTACAAATAGCTGTATAATATTTTAATAGCGACATATAAATAGTATGTATTTCATCGATATTATTGTATTTGATAGAAATTTTTTAATTTTTAACGAAAAAAATACATAACTATTTGAATATAAGATAATTTCGATTTACCCAAATCTATTAATTATGAAGACAAAACTACTTTTTAGCCTGTTTATGGTTTTTTTTGTGTATAATTATTCTTTTGCACAAGATACTGATGGAGATGGTATAGATGATTCAGTTGATATAGATGATGATAATGATGGCATTATTGATACTTATGAATGTTCTGCATCTATTCAATTTAACAATGCGTCATTACTAACAGCTACAGATTTAAGTGATGTAAAAGCTGGTGAAAAAGTAGTGTACTCTAATGCATTGTACTTTCAAAATCAATATTATGATATTGTTCTTACGATCATTACCATTAATGGTTCATATACCGTAGATTGTAATAATGAGCTAAGGGTAAGTACTTTTGATTCCAGTAGTGATGATTATGTAACGTATTCTTTTGATTTGGTTGAGGCAGGAAGTGCAACACCGGGAAATCCTATTGGTATCCCAGCAGTTCTGTACGATATTATTTTAGAGTCGCGAGATATTGATACCAGATATTATAGAGATTTTACAGAAATAGCAGGATTTAATCCCTCAACGGTAACATCAACAGTAACAGCATCTTTAAGCGCTACAACTAATTTGGAGCAAGCAGGATTTGTTAATAATCCAGACCCTGCGAATTATACGTTGTACAGGTTAGACCCTACAATTGTTGCCCCAAATACAGATTGGACTTATGAACCAGATGATGGAGGTACGCATGGTGACGATCCAGACTTTTACTTATATATGGAGTTTGATATGTTTTCCCATATTGATTTATTATATGGTGCAACAGGAACGCATACCGATACAGGTGTTAGACTAACGAATTTTGGAGTAAGTTCTAAGTGTGATTTTGATGATGATCTTCTTTTAGATACTGTAGATATTGATAGTGATAATGACGGTATCCCAGATAATGTGGAAGCACAACCTACGATTGGTTATATCCCACCAAGCAATGCAAGTAACAGTATTACAGATGCTAATAATAATGGTTTAGATGATGTTTATGAGTCTGCTATGGGAGGTACCGATTTAAATCAATTGGAAGATACAGACGGTGATGGATTAAAAGATTACTTAGATAGTGATACAGATAATGATGGAACGCCTGATATTCAAGAAAATGGTCAGGCAAATACACTTAACGGTATCGATATTGATAGTGATGGACTAGATGATAGTTTTGATTCGGTAACTGGTTTTCTGGATGTTAATGATGAAGTAACCATTGGAGATATTGCAGATCTTACAACTTCTTTTGGCGATGTTGATAGCGATGCCACTTTAGGTGGAGATTTAGATTATAGAGATTTATTTGATATTAACCCACCATCAATTGCTTCCATAGATTTTGATGGAATAGATGATTATTTATCCAGAACATCATTTATAGATGGGTTAGATAATGTAACAATAATGGCCTGGATAAAATCTGATTCTGGGAATACTACTAATATGACTATTGTAGGAGAAGATACAGGTTGTAAACTATGGTTGCAAAATGGAAATACGCCATCATTTACTACTAAAACGTCTGGAAACTCACAAGAGACTATAAGTTGTAGTGCTATTAATTTTGATGAATGGCATCATTTAGCCGCTACTTATACTAGTTCTACAGGATTGATGCAACTATTTGTTGATGGAACATTATTAAGTTCCACAAATGTTGGAAGTACAGGAGCTGCTATTGAGAATACAGAAGACTCTAACGGAAACTTTGAAGTTGGTAGGTTTTCAAGTGATGTTACTAATAAAGAATATTTTAAAGGAGATATTGATGAGGTAAGAGTATTTGATATTGTATTGACACCAGAACAATTAAAAAAGATGGTGTATCAGGAAATTGAAAATAATTCTGGAAATACCATAGGAACCATTGTTGGAAAAGATATTGAAGATACATCAACAAGTAATATCGTTTCCTGGGCAAATTTGATAGCCTATTATCCCATGACAAATATCAAAAAAGGGACGACCTCAGATTATTCAGGTTATGATAAAGAATTATATATAAACTATATTACAACCATTCAAGATCAAACAGCTCCAATGCCTTATGTTACCTCAAATAATGGTGATTGGACAACACAGTCAACATGGCAGCATGGTGATGTTTGGGATATTGAAAATACAGCTAATAATAAAGATTGGAGTATTATAAAAATAGCAAGTAATGTATCAGCATGTCACTCAATTAAAACAGCAGGTTTAATAATTGATGCTGGTAATACTTTTACGGTTCACAGTGAGAATCTTGTTGAAAACTCATGGTATTTAGAATTGAACGGAACCTTAGATTTAGAGGATGATTGTCAATTAATACAAACCGAGAATAGTGATTTGGTAACTTCTGCAACTGGTAAAATTTTAAGGCGCCAAGAAGGAACCTCAAATGCTTACAGGTATAACTATTGGTCATCACCAGTAGGAATAACAGGCGTTACAAATTTAACAGATAACAATGGGTCAACCAATAATACTAATAATACACCTTTCAATTTAAATATGTTAAAAGATGAGTCAGGCGTTAATTTTTCTTTTACAACAGCCTACGACGAAGTTGGAAAAATTAGTACCTACTGGTTATATACCTTTAAAAATGGATTAACCTATTGGGATTGGGCTGCCTTTTCCCCGAGTACACCGTTAGGGGTGGGTGTGGGCTACACTCAAAAAGGGACAGGTAACGCAGGTGTAGAACAACAATATATATTTGAAGGAAAACCGAATAATGGCACCATATTGGTAAATGTAACCGATGTTGGAGGACCAGGATCTGTGACATCCGTATCAAAGACAGAATATTTATTAGGAAACCCGTACCCGTCTGCAATAGATATTCATAAATTCATAGATGATAATGCAGGTGTAATAGATGGTACATTACAATTATGGCAACAATGGAGTGGAGATTCACACATCCTAAATGAGTACAAAGGAGGTTACGCCCAGGTAAATAAACTGGGATCTGTAAGGGCTTATCAGTTTGTTGGAATAGAAGGAGCTCACAATGGGTCGCAGGATGGTACCATAACACCATCAAGATACCTTCCAGTAGGTCAGGGATTCATTACAGAAATTGTTGCAGATGGCACTGTAGAGTTTAATAACAGTCAGCGGGTATTTATAAAAGAATCCGATGCAGATGGAACTTATAATAATGGATCTTCATTTCTTAAATCGAATACAAAATCCAAAAAAGATAGTAGCACAGCAAAAAATAGTGAAGCAGACAATAATAGTAATGTGATGCAAAAAATTCGACTAGAGTTTAATTCAACATCAGGACCAGAAACAAGAAGAGAGTTGCTTTTAGGCTTTAGTGAAACGACTACAGATGGATTCGATTATGGATACGATACAGAATGTGATGAATCTACCAATAATGATTTTAATTTAAGTTTTGAAGGCAAGAATATGAATATGCAAGCATATAGCGCCATTACTCCTGATAAAGTAGTACCGTTAAATTTTAAATCATCGGGTGATAATTCATTTGAAATAAGAATAACAGAAATAGAAAATTTAGATGACGATCAAGAGGTTTATTTAAGGGATAATTTAACAGGAGATTATTTTGAGTTAACAACAAAGGAAGTGTATAGTTTTAGCTCAGAACAAGGGAAGTTTAATAATAGGTTTGAGATCGTTTTCCAAAATGAAGCAAAAACCTTGAGTGCAGAAGAAGTTACATTTACAGAGAATTATGTTTATTATCATAATAAAACGAATACCCTATTTGCTAAAAAATTAACTAGTGGAGTTAAAAAAATGGCTTTGATTAGTATGAGAGGTCAAATCGTTTTAGAAGTTGAAAATGTACCAACAGAAAGTTTAGAAAATGGATTTAAGTTTAATAATATATCGGCAGGTGCTTATATCGTGTGTTTAAGAACAGAAACGAATGAAGTGCTCACCAAAAAGATCGTTTTTAATTAGTTTAGTTTTTTCGTAAAAGTGGAAAAGAGCCAAAACAAATATTTTGGCTCTTTTTGTTTGAAAATAGTTGGCGTATTAGCTTTTTTAGTTAAAGGTGTTAATACTTTATATAATTAATGATTTCTCTTTAATTTAATCCGCTATTTTTCTCAAAATTCCTTAAATTCGCATCCTTATTAGAATAAAGAGTAAATGAGCGCTAAATTTCCTGAATATAAAGGACTTGACTTACCAAATGTAGCAAATGAGATACTACAATATTGGCAAGAAAACAACATTTTTGAAAAAAGTGTTTCTACCCGAGAAGGTAAGGAACCCTATGTGTTTTATGAAGGACCTCCATCTGCAAATGGACTGCCAGGAGTACATCACGTTTTAGCACGTGCTATTAAAGATATTTTTCCACGTTATAAAACGATGAAGGGATACCAAGTAAAGCGTAAAGCAGGTTGGGATACTCATGGGTTGCCAATTGAATTGGGTGTTGAAAAAGAATTAGGTATTACTAAGGAAGACATAGGAAAAACCATTTCGGTAGAAGATTATAATGCAGCTTGCCGTAAAGCAGTGATGCGTTATACAGATGTATGGAATGACCTAACACAAAAAATGGGCTACTGGGTAGATATGGATGATCCTTATATTACCTATGATCCTAAATACATGGAAAGTGTTTGGTGGCTGTTAAAGCAAATTTATAACAAAACCTTGCTTTACAAAGGATATACTATACAACCATATTCACCAAAGGCAGGTACAGGTTTAAGCTCACATGAATTAAACCAACCGGGAACGTATCAAGATGTAACTGATACAACAGTCGTAGCTCAGTTTAAAGCAAATCCAGATTCATTACCAGACTTTTTACAAAATGAAGGTGATATATATTTCATGGCTTGGACAACAACACCATGGACGTTACCAAGTAATACAGCACTAACTGTTGGACCAAAAATTGATTATGTATTAGTTAAAACTTATAATCAATATACGTTTGAACCTATCAATGTTGTTTTAGCTAAGAAATTAGTTAACTATCAGTTTTCTGGAAAATTCAATCAAGTTGAAGACAAATCAGAATTATTAAACTATAAACCAGGTGATAACTTGCCTGCTGGGAAGGCAGGAAAAATCCCGTTTTATATCGTTAAAGAATTTGTAGGTAAAGACTTAGTTGAAGTTACTTACGAGCAATTATTACCATATGCTTTACCAAATGAAAACCCGGAAAATGCGTTTAGAATCATTTCTGGAGATTTCGTAACGACTGAAGATGGTACTGGAATTGTACACACAGCGCCTACTTTTGGAGCCGATGATGCCTTGGTTGCAAAACAGGCAAAACCAGAAGTACCTCCTATGTTGGTAAAAGATGAACATGGGAATTTGGTACCACTTGTAGATTTACAAGGACGTTTTAGACCAGAAATGGGAGAATATGCTGGAAAGTATGTAAAGAACGAATATTATAATGATGGAGAAGCGCCAGAGCGTTCTGTTGATGTAGAGATTGCTATTAAATTAAAAGAAGAAAATAAAGCCTTTAAGGTAGAAAAATATAAGCACAGTTACCCCAATTGCTGGAGAACAGATAAACCGATTCTTTACTATCCATTAGACTCCTGGTTTATTAAAGTGACCGATATTAAAGATCGCATGCATGAACTTAACAACTCTATTAACTGGAAGCCAAAGAGTACTGGTGAAGGACGTTTTGGTAATTGGTTGGCTAATGCAAACGATTGGAACTTGTCACGTTCACGCTATTGGGGGATTCCATTACCAATATGGAGAACCGAAGATGGGAAGGAAGAAATTTGTATTGGATCTGTTGAAGAACTAAAATATGAAATGAGTAAAGCTGTTTCAGCGGGTGTTTTAGCTAAAGATATTTTTGAAGATTTTGAAGTTGGAAATAATTCCGAAGAAAACTATGCTAAAATAGATTTACATAAAAATATTGTTGATGCCATTGTACTAGTTTCACCATCAGGTCAAAAAATGTTCCGCGAAAGCGATTTAATAGATGTATGGTTTGATTCTGGTTCGATGCCTTATGCACAGTGGCATTATCCGTTTGAATTGCCACCTAAATCCTCCAAAGGAGGACTTTCTAAAACTCCTGGATATCAAACTGCTAGGAAATCTTCATATAGATTGCTTAAAACATTAAAGGAAGAAAGAAAGAAAAATCCAACTCAAGCAGAAACCATACTTTGGGAATCTTTAAAAGGAAAAAAGCTTGATAATTATAAGTTTAGGCGAGAACATATTATAGATGAATTTATAGTTGATTTCGTTTGTTTATCTCAACGGTTAGTAATTGAAGTTGATGGAGATTATCATAATAAACCAGAAGTTATTGAAGCGGATAAATTAAGAACGGAAATTTTAGAAGATTTAGGGTATCACGTCATTCGTTTTACAAATGAAGAAGTAATAGGAGATATCGATTCTACCTTAAACAAAATAAGTAATAAACTAAAAGTCCTTCCCTTAGAGAAGGATTTAGGATGGGCTTTTCCAGCCGACTTTATAGCCGAAGGTGTCGATCAAACACGAGGTTGGTTCTATACGTTACATGCTATTGGAACGATGGTTTTTGATTCCGTAGCTTACAAAAATGTAGTGTCTAATGGATTGGTATTAGATAAAAACGGACAGAAAATGTCAAAACGTTTAGGGAATGCGGTCGATCCTTTTGAAACCCTAGGAAATTATGGAGCTGATGCTACACGTTGGTATATGATTAGTAATGCAAACCCCTGGGATAATTTAAAATTTGATATAGAAGGCGTTGAAGAAGTAAAGCGTAAGTTCTTCGGAACGCTTTACAATACGTATTCATTCTTTACTTTATATACTAACTTAGATAATTTTAGTTATTCGGAAGCAGATATACCTTTAGAAGAACGTCCAGAGATTGATCGTTGGATTTTGTCTGAACTACATACACTAATAAAGAAAGTAGACGTTTTTTATGCCGATTATGAGCCTACAAAAGCGGCACGTGCTATCTCAGATTTTACACAAGATTATGTGAGTAACTGGTTTGTTCGTTTAAGTAGAAGGCGTTTTTGGAAAGGGGATTATGAACAAGACAAAATTTCGGCATACCAAACGCTTTATACCTGTATGATAACCATTGCTAAGTTAGGAGCTCCAATTGCACCATTTTTTATGGATAAATTGTATTTAGATTTAAATTCGGTTACCCAAAAAGAAGCATTTGAGAGTGTACATTTAGCAAACTTTCCAGTTTATAATGAGGCTTTCGTTGATAAAAGCTTAGAGAGAAAAATGGAAAGCGCTCAAACAATATCATCATTAGTTTTGTCGTTAAGAGCAAAGGAAAAGATTAAAGTGCGTCAACCACTTCAAAAAATAATGATTCCAGTTGATAATGATCAACAAAAAGAAGAAATATTAGCTGTTTCTGAGCTAATAAAACATGAAGTAAATGTTAAAAGTGTTGAACTTTTAGAAGAGGCTTCAGATATTTTAGTAAAGCAAATAAAGCCCAATTTTAAAGCACTTGGACCTCGTTTTGGTAAGGAAATGAAACTGATTGCCAATACGATAAAAGCATTTAATTCTGATGATATTAAAAAAATTGAACAAAATGGTGTTTTAGATGTTGAAATTAATGGAAAAAATATTACTTTAGAGCTTGAAGATGTAGAGATTACATCTCAAGACATTGAAGGTTGGTTGGTTGCAAACGAAGGTTCGTTGACAGTAGCTTTAGATGTTACGATATCGGATGATTTGCGAAAAGAAGGTATTGCGAGGGAACTTATTAATCGTATACAAAATTTACGTAAAGATTCGGGGTTTGAAGTAACAGATAGAATTGATGTAAGGCTTCAAAAAGATAATCATGTTATAAATGCAGTTAATGCAAATATGGCCTATATTAAAACGGAAACGTTAACTAATGAACTTGAAATAATTGATAAATTAGATAATGGTATAGAAATTGTTTTTGATGATGTAAATACCAAATTGTTTATACAAAAGCATTAAAATTATGAGTACAGAAGCAAATGTAAGATATTCTGATAAAGATTTAGCAGAGTTTAAAGAGTTAATTACGGATAAAATAGAGAAAGCACAACATGATTTAGAGCTTATTAAAAGCGCGTATATGAACGACCATAATAATGGAACTGAAGATACATCGCCTACGTTTAAAGCATTTGACGAAGGCAGTGCGGTTATGAGCAAAGAATCTAATTCTCAATTAGCAATTAGGCAAGAAAAATTTATTCGTGATCTTAAGAATGCGTTAATTAGAATTGAAAATAAAACATATGGTATTTGCCGTGTAACAAAAAAACTAATTAACAAAGAACGTTTAAAATTAGTACCTCATGCAACATTAAGTATTGAAGCTAAGAATATGCAATAACTATAAAATATATACCCCAAACGTCTCGACTTAAAACGAGACGTTTTTTTGTCCAAACATTATGTCCTTAAAAAAATCTACCCTCATCATTATCCTTATTTTACTTATAGACCAAATAAGTAAAATATATATAAAAACCCATTTTAAACTTCAGGACAGCGTTGAAGTCTTTGGTTGGTTTAAAATATTTTTTATTGAAAATGATGGTATGGCCTGGGGGACAAAAATTAGCGATTTCACTTCATTTATATCAGATAGAGTAGCAAAAGTAATATTAACATTATTTAGAGTCGTTGCTATTTTTGCTATTGGCTATTGGTTGTATAATGCAACAAAAAATAAAAGCCCTAGAGTATTGCTATTGGCCATAGCCTTAATATTTGCTGGTGCTTTGGGTAATATAATAGATTCTGTTTTTTATGGAGTCTTATTTGACAGTAGCCGTAATCAAGTCGCCACATTTTTACCAGAAGCGGGGGGATATGATAGTTTGCTTCACGGTAAGGTTGTAGATATGCTATATTTACCTTTATATAATGATTATTTACCCGACTGGATCCCGTTTTATGGAGGTGAATTTTTTACATTTTTTGAACCTGTTTTTAATGTAGCTGATGTGGCAATAAGTGTAGGATTTATTATGCTTATTATCTTTTATAAGAAAGCATTTCCTGTAAATGAAAAGAAGGAAGATACTGTTGTTAATTAGGAAACTTACAAATTGTAAATAATTAAAAAGTGTAAATTGTTTTGGGCGTTACGCAATAATTGAGTTTAACATCACTCTCATAAACATCTGTAATCTGGTCTTCAGCGTCAAAAAAAGACACCCCAATTTTAATAGTTTGAGGTTTACAGTCGATTAAAAAACGATCGTAAAACCCTTTACCATAACCAACCCTATTCCCTGCTTTGTCAAATCCCAAAAGCGGAATAAAAACAACTTCGATGGTGTTTGGAGCGATAGTGATGCCATCTACGGGTTCAGGAATGTTATAACTGTTTTTCTTGATTTTTGTATTGTCTGTTAAAAGAAAATGAGTCATAAGACCCGTTTTAAAATCACTTTTAGAAATAACAATATTCTTATCTTTTCCAGATAATATATTGAGAATATAATCTGTATTGACTTCTTTTTGTTCTTCAATAGCAAGAAATATATGGTAAAAAGTAAGCTCCCAAATAGGGAGTTTTAAAACTTGATTTGCAATAGAAATACTTAAATTGTCAATTTGAGAAAACGATAAATCGTTTCGAAGTACTTTATATTTTTTTCGTAATTCAGATTTAATCATAATTAACCTTTAAGTTTTTAAGGAATATTTAGAACGTATTTAATAAGAAGATAATAAAAAATCAAACACTTTCATTTACATTGAAAATATTTTCTAATTCATTAATAACAATGGGCTTTACAAGGTAATCTTTAACACTATTTAAAGATTTTGCACGATCAATATCGACTGGATTTATAGATGAACTTACAATATAAAGCGTAATTAATTTATTAAACCGGTTTTTTATTTTTGTAAACTGTTCAATAAATTCCCAGCCATCCATTACAGGCATATTTAAATCTATAAAAATAATATCTGGAATTTTGTTATTGTCTAAATTTTGAAGTAATGCTTCAAAGTAATCTATACTTTGTTTTCCGTTTTTAAAAGTTATAAGGTTTTCACAAAGCTTTTTTGTTTCAATGACACGCTTTACCAGATTTATATAGATGTCATCATCATCTATAATACAAGCAAGTTCGATGAGTTTATTATTCATGTTAGAAAGTGATTTTAAAAGTTGTGAATTTTTCAACTTCACTAAAGACATTAATTTCGCCATTTAATGCTTCTATTTGGTTTTTCGTTATAAATAAACCAATTCCAACTGCATCTTTATTGTAATGAAATGTTTTGTACATTCCAAAAAGTTTACCTCCAAATTTTTCTAAATCAATTCCGACACCATTATCGGTTATTTCTAAAACAGTTTTAGAGTTTTCTACATAAGACCTTATTTTTATAACAGGATCTCGTTCTGGGTGTTTATATTTAATCGAGTTTGTTATTAAATTTAATAAAATACTTTCAAGATAAGCAGGGATATAATTGATAGTATCGATTTTTGAAAAATCGGAGTTTATCGTTGCTCTATTTTTTGTAATTATTTGCCCTATAGATATTTTTACGTGTTTTAACGATTCGCTAAATTTAATTGGGGAGATACTCTTATTTGTACTAGTTTGGATTGTGACTACCTCATTTAAATGTTCTATAGTATCATTTAAACTGGATGCTATATCTTCTACGGTATTAATTAATTCTAATTTTTCTTCTTTAGATTCTGTAGCGTTTATTAATTCTACTACGAGTGATAAATTGCTAGTATGGGATCTTAAATTATGAGACACTATATGAGCAAAATTGAAGAGTCTTTTGTTTTGAGACGCAATGATATTCGAAGTTCTTTGTAAACTCAATTCTTTTGCTTTTGTTTCGTCGATATCTTGAAAAATGCCGCGTACACCAATGATTTTTTTCTTATCATTAAATACAGGTTTCCCCTTAACCTTTACCCAAAATTCGCGATTGTTTTTGGTAAGCATTTTTATTTCTGAATTAAATGATTCACCTTCAATAGAACATTTTAAAAAAAGCTTTTTAACGAGGTCAAAATATTCTTCTGGATAATATGAAACGGATTTATTTATAGAAGGTATATAATCTTCAGGGTATTCTAAAATTCTTCTTGTTTGTTGATCCCAATAACTTTTTCTTTTTATTAAATCGACATACCAACTCCCAGTTGATGTCATCTCAGCGGTTTCTTTATAATAAAACTGATTCTTTTTTACTTTTTTATTGGTTTTATATTTCCGTTTATTAAAAAAGAGAAATTTAGACTTTGCTCTATGGTTACTAAAATTAATGTTATCATGACTTGTTGTGCAAACAAACTCTTTATATTTTCCTCCTTTAGACTCAATTAGCATACTCTGTCTAAAGTCTAAATTGTTTTTAATAAAACTAAAATAATTATTTCTAAATTGATGACTGTCGTCTTTATGAATAAGATTACTTAAAAAGAATTCTAAACTAATTTTTTTGTTTTTTGCAGAGTATCCAAGATCAGATAAAAAAACTTTAGAACAATAAATATTATTATTTTTCAATTCCAAATACCCAATACTATTATCAATTGGTTTTGGGGGCATTTTAATTTGAACCATGGTGTTAGAGAGATGAAATTTAATTCTTTTAATAAAGTAAACATAACATTAATTTAACAAATAAACGATAAAAAATGCTTTTAATCGATAAAAACAATCGTTTTAACGAATTGTCTGACAAAAAATAGTTACTGTTTTTATTTTTTGTAAAGCATTTGTGTAATTAATGTTCGAAAAAAGCAATATAGCTTTAGGTGTCCAGTTAAGACTAAAGTATTAATCTTTAAGCTTTGTTGAGATATGAAAAAGAGCATCACCTTGATAAACAATAGGGGCTTCATTAACATTTATAATGTATCCAGTATTGTTTGCTTTTACAAAGTAATTAAACTTGCCATATGGATCTGTAATATTACCTAAAATATCACCTTTTTGTACTTTGGAACTTATTCCGGCAGAAGCTTTAAACATGCCTGAATACTTAGCACGTTTCCATTTGCTCTCATTTATAAAAATACAATCTTTTTTAGGTGTCGAAACTTTAAATTTAGAGCCTAACATATTTAAATGATTTAAAATCCGTTTGGCACCATTAACACCAGAATTGGTTATTAAGTCGTCTATATGAAAAGACTTGCCTCCTTCAAAAAGGAGTAACGGTTTTCCTAGTTTAACACAGGTTTGTCTAAAAGATTTGTTTAAATTTTTAGAATATAATACAAATGGAGCTCCAAATATTCGTGCTAGATTACTGAGTTGTTTTTCGTTTTGGGCAATACGAATTTGTGGTGCATTAAATCTACCAGAACCACCTGTATGAAAATCCATAATATAATCTGCGTGTGGCAAAATATCGTGTATGAGTTTATGAGCAACTCTACTTGCTAAAGAACCATTTGAGCTTCCGGGGAATACGCGATTTAGGTCACGTCCATCAGGAAATTCGCGTTTTAAATTTATAAAACCAAAAATATTAATAACAGGCATGCAAATAATAGTGCCACATTTTGGCTTGTTGATGCCCTTTGCAATAAGTTGCCTGACAATCTCAACGCCATTAACTTCATCACCATGTATGCCTGCTGTAAACAATACTACAGGTCCTGGTTTTTTAGAACGTTCAATAATAACTGGTACATTTACAGGAGTGGATGTGTGTAAATTGGCGACATCAAAATTAGCCTCTATACTTTCTCCCGGTTTTATGGACGTGCCAAGAATGGTCAATATATTATTTTTAGTATTAGCCATTAATTTTGTTTAGCTATTTCTATTTCTTTCAATGTAAGTAATAATGCTTTTAGCAATATTTTTGCCTGTGCCAGTTTCGATACCTTCTAGACCAGGGGTTGAGTTTACTTCTAAAAGTAGAGGACCTCTTGCAGACTGTAACATATCTACACCACAAACAGGAAGTTTTAATACTCTCGATGCTTTCATGGCAACTTTTAATTCAGCTTCATTAAGTTTTATAACTTCTGCAGTACCACCTCTGTGCAAGTTGGAACGAAACTCTCCTTTTTTGCCTTGTCTTTTTATGGCACCAACTACCTGTCCATCTACAACTAAAGCTCTTATATCGGCACCTTTAGCTTCCGATACGTACTCTTGTACCAAAGCTCTTGCCTGCAAACCATTAAAAGCCTCTAAAACAGATTCCGCTGCATTTTTAGTTTCAGCCAGAACAACACCCAGTCCTTGAGTTCCTTCAAGAAGTTTAATAATAACAGGAGTCCCCCCAACGTGAGCGATCACTTTTTCAACATCTCTTGAATAATTAGTAAATACTGTTTTTGGCATACCAATTCCAGCTTTAGAAAGCCTTTGAAAACTTCTTAATTTATCTCTGGATCTTATAATGGCATCCGATGTGACCGAAGTAAATACATTCATCATTTCAAATTGTCTGACCACAGCACAACCAAAAAAAGTTGAAGAAGCTCCTATTCGGGGAATAATAGCATCTACATAATCTAAATAGCGATCTTTATAATAAATGGTTGGTTTTTCTTTTTCAATAATAAGATCACACTTTAAAGGATCTATAACTTCCATATCATGTCCCCGTTTTTCGCCTTCATTGACAAGGCGTTCGGTAGAAAACAAATTAGGATTTCGAGATAGAATAACTATATTCATTAAATATGGTTTAACCCAGTATTGCAATATACTAAAAAAGGCAAACGAATTTTTACATTATCTAGAATTTAATATACCTTTGATTTAATGGATGTACCTGCGTTAGAAATACAATTAAAAACCTTACCCAATGCCCCAGGCGTATACCAATATTTTGATGCTAACGATACTATTTTATACGTCGGTAAAGCTAAAAACTTAAAGAAGCGTGTTAGTTCGTATTTTACAAAGACTCATGATAATGGAAAAACCAGAGTCCTTGTAAAAAAAATTGCGCGTATAAAACATATTGTTGTAGAAACAGAAACGGATGCTTTGCTGTTAGAAAATAATCTGATAAAGAAACACATGCCCCGTTATAATGTGATGCTGAAAGACGATAAATCCTATCCCTGGATTTGCATAAAAAAAGAACGTTTTCCTAGAGTGTTTTCAACACGCCGAATCTTTAAAGATGGGAGTGAGTACTTTGGACCTTATACTAGTATGAAAACGGTTTCAACTTTGTTAGATTTAATAAAAGGTCTGTACCCACTAAGAACATGTAATTACCATTTATCTCAAGAAAAAATAGAAGCAGGTAAATACAAAGTATGTTTAGAATATCATTTAGGAAATTGTAAAGGTGCTTGTGAGGGGTTAGAAACCGAACAAGAATACCATGATAATGTAAAAGCCATTAAAGAAATTTTAAAAGGAAACTTTAAAGATTCCCTGATGCAATTTAAAATGCAAATGAAACAGTTTGCAGAAGATATGCAATTTGAAGTGGCTCAGAAAATAAAGGAGAAAATAGAAATATTAGAAAATTATCAGGCAAAATCTACCATCGTTAATCCAAAAATTAGCAATGTTGATGTGTTTTCTATCATGAGTGACGAAAGTTATGGTTATGTTAACTTTTTACAGCTTTCATACGGATCTATTATCAGATCACATACCTTAGAGGTAAAAAAGAAGTTAGACGAAACAGATTTACAGCTTTTAGAGTTAGCTATTATTGAAATAAGGCAACGTTTCAATTCCAATTCAAAAGAGATTTATGTGCCTTTTAAAGTGGATCTGGGTAATGATGTTAAAGTAACCGTGCCAAAGTTAGGAGACAAAAAGCATATTTTAGATTTATCGCTTCGGAATGCAAAGTACTACAGAATGGAGCGTTTTAAGCAAGATAAAATTGTAGATCCAGATAGACATGCCAATAGGATTATGGCACAGATGAAAGCGGATTTAAGACTTTCTAGTGAACCAAGACATATTGAATGTTTTGATAATTCTAATATTCAGGGAACCAATCCAGTGGCTGCATGTGTGGTTTTTAAAAATGGGAAACCTAGTAAAAAAGATTATCGTCATTTTAATATCAAAACAGTTGTGGGACCAGATGATTTTGCATCGATGGAGGAAGTAGTATACAGAAGGTATAAACGTTTGGTTGACGAAAAACAACCATTGCCACAGCTTATTATTATTGATGGTGGTAAGGGACAATTATCTTCAGCTTTAAAAAGCTTAGATGCTTTAAACTTGAGAGGAAAAATAGCCATCATAGGAATAGCAAAACGATTAGAAGAATTATTTTATCCAAACGATCCTATTCCATTATATTTAGATAAGAAAAGTGAAACCTTAAAGATTATACAACAATTGCGTAACGAAGCACATCGTTTTGGAATTGAACATCATAGAAATAAACGTAGCAAAAATGCGTTAAATACAGAGTTAGAAACAATTTCTGGCATAGGAGATAAAACAGTTGTAGAGTTATTAAAATATTTTAAATCTGCTAAACGGGTAGCCAATGCAAAGTTAGACGAGTTAGAGGCTGTTGTAGGTGTTTCTAGAGCAGAAAAGGTTTATAATTATTATCATGGAAAGTAATTTAGTTTTAAAAAGAATTTCAATATATGATTTCAAAAGCATTTGTCATTTTGAACAAAGAGAGAAATCACATAAAATAGATAACACAAATCTTTATGAGATGTCTCAATCGTACCTCATTTCGACATGACAAATTCAGTGAAATTTTGAGCCATATAGATTTGATTAAAAATAAAATTTGAAAATAAAAATTACCATAATAACAGTCTTTCTATTTGCTTTGTTTTCCGTAAAAGCGCAAAATAAAACGCATAATGATGATGTTAAAGTTGGTTTAGTATTAAGTGGTGGTGGCGCAAAAGGTTTAGCGCATATTGGAGCTCTTAAAGTTATTGATAGTTTGGGGGTAAAAGTTGATTATGTCGCAGGAACAAGTATGGGTGCTATTATAGGAGCATTATATGCATCAGGATACTCAGGAAATCAATTAGATTCTATTTTTAAAGAGGTTAATTTTGATAATATTATAAATGATAATTTACCTAGAGCATCCAAAGCATTTTATGAACGAGATAATGATGAAAGGTATGCTATAAAACTTCCTTTTAATGGTTTTAAACTCTCATTACCATCAGCACTTTCCCGAGGTCAGAATACGTATAATTTACTTTCAAAGTTAACACTGCACGTTAATGAAATAAAAAACTTTAACGAATTGCCCATTCCGTTTTTTTGTATTGCCACCAATATTGAAACAGGACAAGCTGTTATGCTTGATAGGGGGAATTTAGCCCAATCTGCTATGGCCAGCGGGGCACTGCCTTCTATATTTCAACCTGTGGTTATTAATGACAAAATGCTAACAGATGGCGGGGTTGTAAATAACTACCCAATTGATGAATTAAGAGCTAAAGGGATGGATGTTATCATTGGAGTCGATGTTCAAGATGGGTTAGTTGACCGTGAAAAATTAATCTCGGCACCAGATGTTTTACTTCAAATTAACAATTTTAGGACGATTAAAGACATGAAGCTAAAAGCTCCTAAAACAGATGTTTATATTAAACCAGATATCAAAGACTTTAATGTCGTATCTTTTAGTGAAGGATTTAAGATTATTGAAACAGGGAGACAAGCTGCCATAAATAAAGCTGAAGCTTTACAAGCTTTAATTAAAAAAGACCAAAAGACAATAACTGTCCCGAAGACAAAAATAAAAGCCCAAGACAGTATCATAATTAACAGTGTTTCTTTTTCTGGAAATAAGAGTTATACAAGGTCTTATCTCATGGGAAAAATGAAACTGAAATTTAATAAAAAGATAAGTTATGAAGACTTTGACAAAGGCGTAAATAGTTTAGTAGCTACAAATAACTTTGAGACCTTCCATTATGAGTTTAGAAAAACAAAAGGAAAAGAAGGATATGATTTATTTGCAGCATTAACAGAAACTAAAAATACTGCTTTTTTAAAAGCAGGTATCCATTATGACGATTTATATAAAAGTGCATTGTTGGTAAATCTAACTAAAAATCATTTATTATTTGATAATGATGTAGCCTCATTAGATATAATTTTAGGCGATAATGTTAGATATAATTTTGAATATTTAATCGATAAAGGTTTTTATTGGAGCATCGGATTAAAATCCAGATTTCAACAATTTCATAAAAACATAAGTGCCCAATTATTGCTAGATGATAATCAATTAATAGGAACAGGGTTGAATAAAATAGATGCAAAATTACAAGATCAGACCAATCAATTTTATTTACAAACATTATTTAGAAAAGATTTTGCAATTAGTTTGGGAGCAGAACATAAACGTTTGGAAGTGAAGTCCCAAACAATTATGACAAATAATCAAGATGATGATGATGATGAGTTTTTATTTGAAAATACCGATTACTTTAGTGTTTTTGGGAATTTAAAGTTAGATACTTACGATAATAGATATTTTCCAACAAAAGGATTTTATTTTAATGGTGATATACATTTATATCTTCATGCATCTAGCTTTAATGATAATTTTGAAAGATTTTCAATTGTTAAAGCAGACATGGGGTATGCTTTTAGTGTTACAGATAAATTAGCATTCAATGTACAATCGAGTGGTGGATTTAAGCTAGGCGATAAATCTACCCAAGCTCTAGATTTTGCATTAGGAGGTTATGGTAATAATTTAATAAATAATTTTGTGCCGTTTTTGGGTTACGATTTTCTTGCACTTACAGGTAACAGTTATGTAAAAGCATCTGCTAGTGCCGATTACGAGATTTTTAAAAATCACCACATTACTTTAGAGGGTAACTGGGCAAATATAGATGATGATATATTTGAAACTGGTGAGTGGTTTACGTTTTCAGATTATAATGGTTATGCGTTAGGGTATTCAATAGATACTTTTGTTGGCCCTATTCAAGGAAAATTCAGTTATTCTCCCGAACAGAAAAAAAGTATCTGGTTTTTTAATATTGGTTTTTGGTTTTAAAATAGTGTTTTTCCATTAAAATTACCAATACTAACTTAAGGCTGTTTGAGTCATTAAAGCTATAAAAATCTAAGATTCTCTTTCTTTTTTACAAATTCGCAAATTTTCACGATATTTGTATAGTTATGCAAACTTTTTGGCAAGGACTTTTAGTATTCTTACACTATCTTATCAAGAGAAATCCTGAATAGGCAGTCTTTATTGTATCTTTAAATATATCATTTTAAAGTTTAGGATTTTGGGTCTGTAACTTTATCTTTTTTTAATCTTTAATTTTAGAAACAATGCCTTTTTATCATAAATTAGGAAATATTCCACATAAACGACATATACAATTTCGAAAGCCAGATGGCAGTTTGTATTATGAACAGTTATTTGGTACTATTGGGTTTGATGGGATGTCTACCAATAGTTATCATGAACAACGCCCCACACAAGTAAAAGAAATAAAAAAGCAATATAGTGTCGCTCCAAAAATTGCTTTAAAAAATAATATCAAATCATATCGTTTAAAAGGTTTTCAGGTAAAGTCAGAACAAGACTTTTTGGAAAGCAGAAAAACAGTACTTGTGAATAGTGATTGTGCTATTATATTGGCCGCACCAAAACAATCTACAAACGATTATTTTTATAAAAATACAGATGCAGACGAGCTTATTTTCATCCATAAAGGAACAGGTAAGTTAAGAACCATGTTAGGTAATCTCGATTTTAAGTACGGAGATTATCTATTAGTCCCGAGAGGGATTATTTATAAAATAGACTTCGATACCGAAGATAATAGATTGTTTATAGTAGAATCTCACAGACCAATATATACACCAAAGCGTTATAGGAATTGGTTTGGACAATTATTAGAACATTCACCGTTTTGTGAGCGGGATATTCGCAGACCAGAAGAATTGGAAACCT
This sequence comes from Flavivirga rizhaonensis, assembly GCF_004791695.1. Lineage (GTDB taxonomy): Bacteria > Bacteroidota > Bacteroidia > Flavobacteriales > Flavobacteriaceae > Flavivirga > Flavivirga rizhaonensis. The sequence continues at coordinate 33,487 of NZ_SRSO01000014.1, forward strand.
ATAATGAATCTGGAGATTTTTTAATAAAAGTAAAAAAACAAGGAGACATTATAGAAATGGTTTACGCATCACATCCTTTTGATGTGGTTGGTTACGATGGATATAATTATCCGTATGCCTTTTCAATTCATGATTTCGAACCTATTACGGGGCGTATTCACCAGCCACCACCGGTGCATCAAACTTTCGAAACCGATGCTTTTGTAGTGTGCAGTTTTGTACCACGTTTATACGATTATCATCCACAGGCTATACCAGCACCATATAATCATAGTAATATAGATAGCGATGAGGTACTGTATTATGTAGATGGTGATTTTATGAGTAGAAATGATATTGATGCAGGTCATATATCGTTACATCCAGCGGGAATCCCACATGGGCCACATCCAGGAGCAGCAGAGAGAAGTATCGGAGAAGAAAAAACCGATGAACTTGCTGTTATGGTAGATACATTTAAACCACTTATGGTTACCGAAGAAGCTATGAAAATAGCCGATGAAGATTACCATAAATCATGGTTATAGCCCCTAAATCCCAAAAGGGGCTTTTGAGGCGTTTAAAAAATTTTATTCATAAAAGCACTCAAAATCCGTCCAGTTTTGAGTCCCTTCCCTTTGGGAAGGTTAGGATGGGCTTTATTATGAAAGACATAAAATCAGTAAACTACGGTTTAGAAAAAATATTTGAAGGAGCGCAAGATTTTTTACCACTTTTAGGAACAGATTATGTAGAATTCTACGTAGGTAATGCAAAGCAATCAGCACATTTTTATAAAACAGCATTTGGATTTCAATCTTATGCCTATAAAGGATTAGAAACGGGGTCTAAAGATTCTGTAAGTTATGTGCTTAAGCAAGACAAAATACGTTTGGTGTTAACCACACCATTAAATAGTACATCGCCAATAAACGAACATATTGTAAAACATGGTGATGGTGTAAAAGTTATAGCACTCTGGGTAGAGGATGCCAGAAAAGCGTATCAAGAAACTACTAGTCGGGGTGCAAAATCATATATGGAACCTACAGTAGAGAAGGATGAACACGGCGAGGTTGTTAGAGCTGGGATATATACATATGGTGAGACCGTACACATATTTGTAGAGCGTAAAAACTATAACGGCACATTTTTACCAGGTTTCAGTAAATGGAAATCAGATTATAACCCAGAACCACTAGGTCTTAAGTATATAGACCATATGGTAGGTAATGTTGGTTGGGGAGAAATGAATACGTGGGTAAAATGGTATGAAGATGTTATGGGTTTTGAAAACTTTTTATCCTTTGATGATAAACAAATCCATACTGAATATTCAGCGTTAATGAGTAAAGTAATGAGTAATGGTAACGGGCGCATAAAATTCCCAATAAACGAGCCTGCAGAAGGAAAGAAAAAATCTCAGATAGAAGAATATTTAGATTTTTATGAAGGGCCAGGAGTTCAGCATATAGCAGTTGCTACCGATGATATTATTACAACAGTTTCTAGTTTAAGAGCTAGAGGTATTGAATTTTTATCCACCCCACCAGAAGAATATTATAAAGCAGTTCCAGGAAGATTAGAAGAACATAGTCATGAATTAAGAGAAGATATCGAGACATTAAAAGGATTAGGAATAATGATTGATGCCGATGAGGAAGGCTATTTACTGCAAATTTTCACAAAACCAGTTGAAGATAGACCAACGTTATTTTTTGAAATTATTCAGCGAATGGGAGCTCGTGGTTTTGGAGCAGGAAATTTTAAAGCGCTTTTTGAATCGATAGAAAGAGAACAAGCTAACAGAGGTACGCTATAAAATATCCGTATGTGAAGTTTAAACAAAAACTCCACCATTAATTTGGTGGAGTTTTTTGTTTTTTGAACATATCGTAACAAATTAATGTTAAGCTCTTCTAATTAATAACAAGGAGTCTAAAGAAATTTTTTATTTTTGGAACAGTAATTGTAATTTCTAAACATATAGCAATAAAATGTACATTAAGAAGTTACATTATCAAGACCCATACAAATGAAAAAAATACTACTTATATTAACAGTAATATTAACCATGCAAATGTCTTTTTCTCAGCAAGAGTCGGCATTTGGAAATGGTGAATGGTTTAAATTTAGAATGAGTTATAGCGGCTTTTTAAAAGCAGGGAATGCCACACTTGCAGTAAAAGATTCTAAATTAAATAACAAAGATGTTTATCATGTAGTCGGAAATGGTTGGACTACTGGTATGATAAAATGGTTTTTCAAAGTAACAGACAGATACGAAAGTTACTTTGATAAAAAAACCATTATGCCTTATAAATTTATTAGAAAGATAGATGAAGGCGGGCATACTAAAGATCTTGAAATAGATTTTGATCAGGTAAACCACAAGGCATATGTAAACAATAAAAAGTACAATAAAAAGACAGTTATTGATACTAGGCCTAATATCCAAGACATGGTGTCTACTTTTTATTATTTACGTAATAATTTAGATACCAATGGTTTAAAACCAGGGGGTGAAGTCAGAGTAGATATGTTTTTTGATGAAGAAAACTATGGATTCAAACTACAATATCTTGGAGAGGAAACCATTGACACAGATTTTGGAGAAATTGAATCTTTAAAATTCAGACCATACGTTATGGCAGGACGTGTTTTTAAAGAGGAAGAAAGTTTAACACTATGGGTGTCAAAAGACAAAAATAAAGTACCTTTACGCATCAAAGCAGATTTAGCAGTTGGCTCTCTTAGAGCAGACCTTGAAGCTTTTAAAGGATTAAAGCATCCTTTTAAAATAGTTGTTAGATAATTAATAGATTTTGAATTCAAAAATAACCAACCAACTAAAAGAGAAATACGAGGCAATAGACCAGGATTATGAGACTTATTTAGAAGGGTTGCTTCATAGTAAACCCATTAATTATTGGGATTATATTCAAACAGATGCTTTACTAAATCTTCAAATACAACGTACTGTTTTTCCAGATGAGATGGTGTTTATAATGTACCATCAAATTAATGAGCTTCTATTTAAAATGATACTTGGTGAGATAGATCAGGTAGCAAACAGCAGTGAGGTAGATACCACTATGTTTACTTCAAAATTAATGCGTATCAGTCGTTATTTTGATATGCTTACCTCCTCTTTTAGTATTATGAAGGATGGTATGGATGTCGATCAATATAATAAATTCAGAACAACTTTAACACCTGCCAGCGGTTTTCAAAGTGCGCAATACAGGAAAATTGAATTTGCGTCTACTGAACTTATAAATCTTATAGATAAAAGATTCAGGGATACTATAGATAGAAATTCGTCTTATGAAAATGCTTTCGAACACTTGTATTGGCAAGCAGCAGGGAAAGATTATAAAACAGGTGAAAAAAGCTATCTATTAACAGTATTTGAAGAAAAATATAAAGAGGAGTTTATTAGGTTTACTAAGTTTTATTATGGTAATAATTTGTGGTCAAAGTTTAAGGGACTACCAAAAAAAGCTAGAAAAGATAAAAAATTAATAAAAGCGATGCGTCATTATGATTATACAGTAAACATAAAATGGGTCATAGCACATTATAATACAGCAAATCATTATTTAAATATAGGTGGCGAAACAGCAGAAGCTACAGGAGGAAGCGAATGGGTAAAGTATATGCATCCAAAATATCAAAAAAGAATATTTTTTCCAGAATTATGGTCAGAAAAAGAAATACAAGAGTGGGGAACAGATATTTAATACTATTAATATTAACAATATCTTTTATTGCATGCAAAGAGGATCCTAAACCTGTTTTTTTAGAAGAAGAATTAGCAATAGTAGAAGAAGTTCCTGAAGATATTTATGAATTTGGTTTTAACCTAAACGACTATGTTGTTAAGCGAGACACCATTAAAAGAGGAGATACTTTTGGAGTCATTTTAGAACGTAATAAATTAGGTTATCCCAAAATATTTCACATAGCAGAAAAAGCCAAAGATTCCTTCGATATAAGACGCCTTCAAGTTGGAAAACCGTATACATTATTATGTTCTAAAGATACATTAGAAATACCAAAATGTTTTATTTACCAGCCAAACCCAGAAGAATACGTGGTTATTAATTTTCAGGATTCAATTTATGCTTATAACAGTAGAAAACCGATTAAGTATGTTGAAAAAACTGCTACGGGGGTCATTACAAACAATATTTCAGAAACATTAGAAGAGCAAGGGCTAAGCCCAAGGTTAGCATATAAAATGGCTGATGAAATTTATGCATGGACCATAGATTTTAGACGCCTTCAAAAAGGAGATAGATTTAAAGTGATTTATACGGATAAATATATTGACGATACTATTTATACAGGAGTTCATAATATAAAAGCAGCCTTTTTTGAACATAACAAAGAACCCTTTTATGCTTTTGAGTTTGAAACAGATTCAGTAAAAGGTATTATTGATTATTTTAATGAAGAAGCAAAAAATTTACGACGCGCCTTTTTAAAAGCCCCCGTAAAATTTAAGCGTATTTCTTCCAGATATAATTTAAAAAGAAGAATAGCGGTTTATGGGTACAGAGTACGTCCACATAAAGGTACTGATTTTGCCGCTGCTATAGGTACCCCAATTATGGCTACTGCCAATGGAACAGTTACTGAATCTAGAAGACGTGGTGGTAATGGGAATTATGTAAAAATAAGACATAATGCCACTTACGAAACCCAATACCTTCACATGAGCAGGCGAAATGCAAAAGTTGGACAGTTTGTTAAACAAGGTGATGTTATTGGTTGGGTTGGTATGACAGGAAATACAGGAGGCCCTCATGTTTGCTATCGTTTTTGGAAAAACGGAAGGCAAGTAGACCCATTTAAACAAAAATTACCAGAAGCAAAACCAATATCAGATTCCTTAAAAGTTAAATATTTAGACTTTATAGCTCCTATAAAAGTACAGTTAGATACAATTCCTTTTAGAGATGAAGTTTTAGAGAAAACGTTAGAAAATAAAAATAATCTAATTTCATTTAAAGATTAATGGCATTACCAAATATAAACCCTACGACAACAGAATCGTGGAAACGATTACAAGAGCATTATAAAACCGTAAAAGATGTTCATATGAAAGATTTATTTGCTCAAGACAACGAGCGAGCAAATAAGTTAACCATTAAATGGGACGACTTTTACGTAGATTTTTCAAAGAATAGAATAACAGAAGAGACTTTTAATTATTTGTTAGAATTAGCCGATGAGGTTAAATTAAAAGACGCTATTAAAAGTCAATTTTCTGGAGAAATAATAAATCAAACAGAAGGAAGAGCTGTTTTACATACGGCATTACGCGCTCCAAAAACTTCAGAGTGTCGTGTAGATGGTGTTAATGTGATACCAGAAGTATCGCAGGTAAAACAAAAAATAGAACAGTTTACTAATGAAGTTGTAAATGGTGACAGAAAAGGTTTTACAGGAAAGGTATTTACAGATATTGTAAATATTGGTATTGGAGGATCAGATTTAGGACCAGCTATGGTAGTGGATTCTTTACAATATTACAAAAATCACTTAACGACTCATTTTGTAAGCAACGTAGATGGCGATCATGTAAATGAAGTTATTAAAAAACTAAATCCAGAAACGACACTCTTTGTAGTTGTTTCAAAAACATTTACCACACAAGAAACACTATCTAATGCAAATACCATTAAGGAATGGTTTTTAAAATCGGCTAGTGAAGATGCTATTGCAGAACATTTTGTGGCAGTATCTACTAATATTCAAAGTGTAAAGTCCTTTGGGATAAACGAAAATAATGTTTTCCCAATGTGGGATTGGGTTGGTGGTCGTTTTTCATTATGGAGTGCTGTTGGTTTAACCATAAGTTTAGCTGTTGGGTATAACAACTTTGAAAGCTTACTTAATGGTGCTAACAAAATGGATGAGCACTTTAAAACCGAAGATTTTAAAACTAATATACCAGTTGTATTAGCTTTAATAAGTGTCTGGTATAATAATTTTTTCAAGGCAGAAAGCGAAGCGGTTATACCTTATTCTCAATACTTAAACCAATTTGCTACATATTTGCAGCAAGGCATTATGGAGAGTAATGGTAAAAGTGTAGATAGAAATGGAAATCCTATAGATTATGAAACAGGTACTTTAATTTGGGGAGAACCAGGAACGAATTCGCAACATGCATTTTTTCAATTAATACATCAGGGAACTAAATTAATTCCGGCAGATTTTATTGGTTTTACAAAATCTTTACACGGTAATCAAGATCATCAAGATAAGCTTATCTCTAACTTTTTAGCACAAACGGAAGCGTTGTTAAATGGTAAAACAGAGCAAGAGGTCATTGCAGAAGGGACTAAATCTGATATTATTCCTTTTAAAGTTTTTAAAGGAAATAAACCAACCAATACTATTTTTATAAATAAATTGACGCCCGAAAGTTTAGGGAAACTTATAGCTATGTACGAGCATAAAATATTTGTACAAGGCATCGTTTGGAATATTTTTAGTTATGACCAATTTGGAGTAGAATTAGGGAAGCAATTAGCTAGCAAAATTTTGCAGGAATTTAGTAATAGTGGTAATAGCGAACATGATTCTTCTACTAGTAACTTATTGATTTATTATAAGAGTTTGGCATAAAAGAGTACAAAATTCTTAATGTAATTAAGGAAAAGGCATTGATATTTTAATATCAGTGCCTTTTCTTTTGCTATAAATGTTAAGAAAATTAATACATGCGCCATAGATGTGTTTTAATTATCCGTATTTTTGCACTGACTAATTTTCAAATAATTAATTCTTTTTAAATCATGAAAAAAACTATTCATTTTTTCTTGACGACTGTAGCGTTCTTATTTTCTACGGTTATCATAGCTCAAAACACTGTTACAGGGACTGTAATAGATGCCGAACTCAATTCCCCGCTTCCTGGTGCGAATATTGTTGAAAAAGGAACTTCTAACGGTATTTCCTCAGATTTTGATGGTAATTTTACTTTAACTACACAAGCATCTTCTGGAGACATTGTGATCTCTTATGTAGGATATGGACCGGTAACTATATCATTTAATGGTGATACAAACTTAGGGAACATTGAATTAACTCCAGATAATTCTTTAAGTGAGATTTTGATTATTGGATCTGGTGTAATCGATTTAGCTGAAGGTAGAAAAACACCTATAGCGGTTTCTACCCTTAAAGCTAATAAAATTAGAGAAAAAACAGGAAATTCAGACTTACCTGAAGTATTAAAATCTACGCCTTCTGTACAATCTGTACAAGGTGGTGGTTTTGGTGAGGGGCAATTATTTTTAAGAGGATTTGACCAAACTAATACGGCATTCATGCTTAATGGACAGCCTATTAATAGCCCAGAAGATGGAAGAATGTTTTGGTCCAACTGGTCAGGTGTATTAGATGTTGCTCAGGCAGTTCAAGTGCAAAGAGGATTAGGGTCTTCAAAGCTAGCCATTTCGTCCGTAGGTGGAACTGTTAATATTGTAACTAAAACTATTGACAAAAGAGAAGGTGGTTTTCTACAGCAGATGATTGCTAATGATAACTATACTAAAACAACAGTGTCTTATTCAACTGGTTTAATGGAAAACGGTTGGGCATTTTCTACATTATTAGGTCACTGGCAAGGAGATGGGTATGTCGATGATACAGATGGACAAGGGCAAACCTATTTTATTTCTTTGGGCTATAAACCAAATGAAAATAATATTTTTAATTTCATGATAACTGGTGCGCCTCAATGGCATGCAACATCGGGTTTTTTTGATTTAGATGAGATATTAGCTAATGGTAGAAGATATAATAATGCATATTCTAATGTAGACAGTCCAAACTTATTACAAAGCGGAAAATATCCAAGAGGTAGAAATATTTACCATAAACCTGTGGCTAATTTGAGCTGGGATTTAACTATTAGTGAAAACTCTTCATTATCCTCAGTATTATATGCTTCGGCAGGAAGAGGAGCCTTTGCATCAACAAGAACCAGCGGTACCCCTAGAGTTCCAACTTATGCAAGAGGTTCTAACAATAATCATAATTGGTACGGGTTAGTATCAAATTTCAACACACAATTAAGTGAAAAATTAAGCCTTAATGTTGGTGCTGATGTACGTTTATATAACGGGATTCATTTTAGAAGTGTGAACGAGTTTTTGTCTGTAAGTTCAGTAGAAGGATTTAATAATAGTAATAGTAATGTAAATGTATTGACAGATACTTTTGGAGGTATAAACCCATGGAATATTACGTTTAACCCTAATGATGATCATTCACAACGTTTTGGTTATGATTATGAAGAAAACATTAATTATTTGGGGGTATTTGGTCAATTAGAATATTCTAATGACCAGTTTTCTGCATTTTTCCAGGGATCAGCTTCAACTCAATCTCATTTAAGAACAGAGTTTAAAGAAGTTCAGGTAGCTGGACAGTCTGAAGAATCTGGTAAAGTAAATAATACTGGTTTCAATGTAAAAGCAGGTGCTGCTTATAACCTTAATGAAAGCAATGTTGTTTTTGCTAATGTTGGTTTTTATTCACGTCAGCCATTTCACAGTGATTTATTTGTTGATGATAGAAATTCAAATCAGTTGAATCCTTTAGTTAAAGGAAATCAGAAGATTACAGGTCTTGAAGCTGGATATAAGTTTCTTAGCGATATTATATCCGCTAATTTTAATGTGTATCATACAACTTGGGATGATAGGATTGATTATAGTTCTGATGATACAGATAACGATGGTCTTGATGATGAATTTACGCAAACAAGTCCTTTAAAACAGGTGCATATGGGAGTGGAATTAGAATTATTTACACAACCTACAAATGGCTTAAATATAAATGGGTTTGTATCTGTTGGTAACTGGGAATATGTTGGAGATATTACCACTAGAACAACTGATGATACAGGAGCTTTAGTGTCAAATGGAGATACTAGTTATATTGACGGAGCAAAGATAGGGCAAGCCGCCCAGTTTACTGCAGGGATTAGTGCTGATTATGAAATTTGTCCACATTTAAAAATAGGAGCTAACTGGAATCAATATGATAATTTATATGGTGATGCTGATTTTGGAGGCGATGAATTTTCGACAGTTAATAACAGAGGGACTATTAAATTACCATCATATGATACGGTAGATACTGGTGTTTCATATAAATGGTTGGTAGGAAAAAATGATCAAAACTCACTACAATTTCGTGTTAATGTAAATAATATTTTTGATGAGGTATACATTGAAAATGCCAGAGATAATGAACATGTAGATGTAGGAGATATAGCATGGAAAGGGGTTAATATTGAAAATGGAGTCAGATTTGGTTATGGAAGAACGTGGAATTTTAGCATGCGTTACAATTTCTAATTCAATAAAAAATTAAAACTATTAAAAAAGCCGTTTCTCATAAGAAATGGTTTTTTTGTGTTATTTAGCCTACTTAACGAATTGACAACTGTAATTTTATAACGAATTAACATTTGCTTTTTTGATGATCTTGATTAGTTTGTTGAGATTATTATTAATTATTTCCTATATTTTTTATAAAAAGCTATTAAATGTTGTTTTTTTATATTGATAGAATCCGATATTCATAATCATGAAAACTATTTTTTAGGATTATAAATGTTAAAATACTTAACATTTACATAAGCCATAAGACTTACTTCAGGCATAATTTTACAAGACTAATTCAATTAATTAATCTTTAAAATTATGAAGAAAATGACTCGTTTTTTATTATTAACTGTAGCATTCTTTTTTACTACAGTTACAATGGCGCAAAGTACTATTAAAGGTGTAGTAATAGATGCCGAATTTAATTCACCTTTACCTGGTACTAATGTTGTTGAAAAAGGAACGACTAATGGTGTTTCAACAGATTATAACGGTAATTTTACATTAACTACAAAGGCAAGCTCTGGAGAAATTGCTATTTCTTATGTGGGATATAGTACCATAATATTATCATTTAACGGAGATACAGATTTAGGGAACATAGTAATAACTCCCGATAACTCTCTTGACGAAATAGTAATAGTAGGTACAGGTGTTATTGATTTGGCAGAGGGTAGAAATACACCAGTTGCAGTTTCAACAATTAAAGCCAGAGAAATTCAAAATAAAATCGGAACTCAAGATGTTACTATGACACTTGTAAACACCCCTTCTGTCTATGTAGCTGGACAATCTGGAGGTTTTGGCGATTCCAGAATTAATATTCGTGGGTTTGATCAAACAAACGTTGGATACCTATTAAATGGACAACCAATTAATGGTATGGAAGATGGTAAAATGTATTGGTCTAACTGGTCTGGTATTAATGATATTGCCAGTGCCATTCAAATACAAAGAGGTCTAGGAGCTTCAAAATTAGCAATTTCATCGGTTGGAGGTACAACTAACTTTGTTACAAAAACGACAGACAAAAAAGAAGGCGGATATGTTTATGCAGGAATAGCGAATGATAATTATATAAAAAATACAGCACAATATAGTACTGGAAAGAATGAAAAAGGATGGGGAGCGAGCTTTATGCTATCGCATTGGCAAGGTGATGGCTATAATGAAGGTAACTTTGCGGCAGGAGAAACTTATTTTCTATCTGTTGGGTATACTCCAAACAAAACACATAATTTCAACTTTTTATTAACGGGAGCACCTCAATATCATGATCAAAACTTCACTAAAAGTATTTCAGATTATTTAGAACATGGTAGAAAGTATAATAATAACTGGGGGACTTACAGAGGGCAATACCAAACCGAAAGAAGGAACTTTTATCATAAACCGGTTGCTAACTTAAACTGGGATTTCAATATTAATGATAATACTAATTTATCTACAGTATTGTATGCATCTTGGGGGCGTGGAGGAGCAACTGGAGACCGAGGAAACAGAATCAGAACAGCAGAAGGAAAAAGAATTGATTATGATGCTATTCATGCATTTAATAATAGTGTTGCAGATGGCGCTGGGGGCTATTTTGCTGCCGGAGGGGGTTATATAACAAGATCTTCTATGAATTTGCATAGCTGGTATGGTATGGTTTCTAATTTAGAAACGAAATTGGGAGAACGTGTTACATTAAATGTTGGAGTTGATTTAAGAACGTATTATGGTGAGCATTTTAGAATTGTAGAAAATTTTCACGGATTAACGTCATGGCAAGAAAACATCCGTTTAAGAGACCAGAATGATAGTCATCAACCTTACGGGACTTTTGGAACGTATAAAAATGTTATTACTACCGAAGATTTATCTGCAAATCCATGGGCTGTATTATTTCATGATTTTAAAGAAGAAGATAAAATTGCATATAGTAATGATGAAAGAATTTCATATGGTGGTGTCTTTGGTCAAATTGAATATACAGGAGATAAGTTTTCTACCTTTTTTCAAGGGGCAGCTTCAAACCAATGGCATCAAAGGTTTGATCACTACCAATATGCAGATGAAACATTATTAAATGGTACCTCTCCACAATGGACGGGAACTTCTTTACCATCTGCGATTACTGACGGTGTAGATTCTGAAAAAGTGGATAATTTTGGATTTAATGTAAAAGCCGGTGTAAACTATGTTATTAATGATCAGCATAATGTGTTTTTTAATACAGGGTATTATTCACGTCAGCCATTCCATGATACTATATACTTAAACTTTACAAATCAATTAAACCCACTAACTCAAAATGAAACTATTTTTGGTTTGGAAGCAGGTTATAGTTTTAAAAGTCAATATTTCTTAACTAACGTAAACTTGTACAGAACGGCTTGGACAGATAGAGTTGGAACCACATCAGATTTCGAGAATAATATTGTTACCTATACACAACAAGAAGGTTTAGATCAAATACATACAGGTGTTGAGGTTGATTTTGCTGCTTACTTAACCCCTCAATTAAAAGTTAAAGGATTTACTTCTATAGGAGATTGGGTTTATGATGGTGAAACATTTACAACAGTATCAGATGAAGATCAAAATATACTAAGTACAGAAACAGAAGACATAGATGGTGGTAAAGTAGGAGATGCAGCTCAATTTACTGCTGGATTAGGTTTTGATTATAAGGTTTGTAAATCGTTTTCAATAGATGCAGATTGGAGGACGTATGATAATTTATATGCTAATGTTGGAGGGATAAAGGAAAATTTAAAATTACCTTCTTATGATTTAGTTGATGCAGGAGTCTCATACAAAATGTTACTAGGGAAAGAAAAAGACAAATCTTTAAATATTAGATTTAATATGAACAATGTATTTGATGAAGTTTATTTGTCGGATCTTTCAACTGCCAATGTAGTTGAACCTGGAGATGAAACATATAAGGGAATAAATATTTCAAACCGAGGATATTTTGGACTCGGAAGAACCTGGAATATGAGCCTACGCTACAACTTCTAAGCCGAACAAAATAATATAATTTTAAACCGCTTCAATTTGAAGCGGTTTTTTTATGCTTTTTAATTATTACATTTGCTGTAATAAATTTAAATATTTTGATACATGTATGATATTGTGAAAATGCTGCATTCTTATTGGGCATATTTAGTACTTTTAGTATTGATTATAGCCACTGCAAACGCTTTAATAAAAACATTTGGAGATAAAGAATATGAAGCCAAAGATTTTAGAAAATCACTATTTACTTTAATCGTATCGCATATACAATTATTAATAGGATTAGTATTGTATTTTGTGTCTCCTAGATTTGAGTTATGGAGTGAGCTTGGAGGAGGCGTCATGGGTAATTCTTTAGCAAGATTGTATCTTGTAGAACACCCTTTTGTAAATATAGTAGCAGTAGCCTTAATAACTATAGGTTATTCTAAGCATAAAAAGAAGTTAACATCTAAAGCTAAATTAAAAACAATAGCAGTTTTTTATACTATAGCATTAGTGTTATTCTTGTCCCGAATACCTTGGAGTTCTTGGATAGGTTAAAAACAAAAAAGCGATACCCACGGGTATCGCTTTTTTGTTTTAGTGATCTAATTATTAGCTGATTGTTATTACGGCGGAGTGAAGAATGAGCCTTTCGACTTTAGTTTATACTGAGAGGAGTCGAAGTGCTCAAGATAAACTTTTGAGAAACCACATCAATCAAATAAAAAACTCTTGTTGTTTTTAGGTATTATAATGTGATGTCTCAATCGTTCCTCATTCGACATGACCTAAGGTTATAATTTTGCATTTTGAGTTGGGAATGACATCCATTTCTAATATCTCAACTGTTTTTAATGTACTATAAGGTAAATAATCACCTCACTTTTCTAATAACAAATACATAAGCAGGAAGGTGATCACTATAACCATTTGTGAAACGTCCATTAGAAAAACTTCTAAGAGGGTATCCTTTGTAGCGACCATCTTTATGAAATAAGTAACTTTCATTAAAAATACCAGCCTTATAAAACCTAAAAGAAGAATAATCTTTTTTAAGTAATGGTTTAGTAATTATAATCTGATCAAATAAACTCCAGGTATCTCTATATGCTGTTGTGCCTAATCCATTTCTATAAAATTTTTCAAAAGGGTTATAGAGACCTTTTAAGCCTACTTTTTTCTTATCTTTTTTAGCTTTTAGTATGTTTTTAATGCTCGTGTTTGTAGGATCATCATTTAAATCACCCATAATAAAAACTTTTGCATAAGGGTTTATTACCTGAAGTGAGTCAATTAAATATTTATTCAATTTGGCAGCAGCAATACGTTTAGGCCTACTTCTGGCTTCACCCCCACGACGAGATGGCCAATGATTAACAATAATATGAATCATTTCACCTTCTAATTCTCCGCTAACCAATAATTGATCTCTCGTATAAATTCGCTTCTTGTTAGCATCATCATAAATTTTCAGTGTGTGTTTACTGGTATACACTGGAATAAATAACTTTTTCTGATACAATAAACCAACGTCAATACCTCTGGCATCTGGAGAATCAAAATGCACAATACCATAATCGGTATCCCTTAGTAAAGAATGGCTAACAAGATCTTCCAACACCTCTCGGTTTTCAATTTCAGATACTCCAATAATAGCAGGTTTATTAAGTGTTACTTTATATCCAATATCAGCAATAACCCGAGCCATATTTGTAACCTTCTTTTTATACACGATGCTTCGATTTGTTTTTAATTCCATCATGGGGCTAAACTCATCCAACTTGCCTGGATCATTAATAGTATCGAATAAGTTCTCCAAATTGTAAAAAGCAACCGTGTGGATTTTATATAACTTTTTTTCTTGTGCATGTATGTTTCCAATGGACAGAGTAAATAATGCGATTACCAACAGATTTAAATATTTCATACAAACAGTAATTAGTTTAAATAAAAGTAGATAATTTCTTTAAACAAAAATATGTTATTTCTTACAAATAATATATATTCGCAAACAAATTAAATACTACCATTAGAGTGAATATACTTTTAATAGAAAGAAACCTGATTGTATTAAAAAAAGTAGTTGCTGTTTCTCTTTTATTATTTTCAACGCTCTCCGTATTCTCTCAACAAACCCTCATAAAAGGAAGCGTAAAAGAGTTGATTTCATACCAGCCTATTGAGAGCGCTACTATCACCATAGAAGAAACCAACCAACAAACACAAACAGATGCTTTAGGTGAATTTGAATTCTCTGTAAATGTCCCTTTGGGAGAACAAGTTTTAAGTATATCTAAAGTAGGATACTTAAGGAAAAGATATCCCATAATCGTTTATGAAAATGAAACAGTAAACATTTCCGATATGACTTTAGAAATAGATAACTCATTGTCTCAAGAATTGTTTACAATTAGTTTATCTGATGACGAACTTGATGATGATACCAGTGGTTTGGATAATATTTCGGGATTATTACAATCTTCTCCAGATATTTTTCAACGTACAGTGGCTTTTGAGTTTAGTGCCTCTTTTTTTAAACTAAGGGGTTTAGACTCCGATCAGGGATCCGTTATGATGAACGGTATTGAAATGAACAAAATCTATAACGGACGTCCACAATGGAGCAATTGGGGCGGTCTAAATGATGTGATGCGTCATCAGGAATTTAGTATAGGCTTAACACCTTCTAAGTATAATTTTGGAGGGCTTTTAGGAAGCACAAATATAAATACCAGAGCATCATTAATGCGCTCAGGAAAACGTGTCACATATTCATCATCTAATAGAAGTTATACAAGTAGGTTGTTAGTTACTTATAGTTCAGGATTATTAAAAAATAGATGGGCTTACACACTATCTTTAGGAAGACGTTGGGGAAATGAAGGATATCAGGATGCTACATTGTATAACTCTAATTCAATTTTTACTTCTATAGAAAAAGTAATTAATGAGAAACATAGTTTAAGTTTTACGGGTATTTATGCGCCTAACAGAAGAGGAAAGTCGTCGCCAAACACTCAGGAAGTTTATGATTTAAAGGGTATAAAATATAATGAATATTGGGGCTGGCAAGTGGGAGAAAAACGGAATTCTCGTATAAAGGAAGTTAAAGAGCCTATTATTATGTTAAATCATTATTGGACTATAAACAGCAAAACAAAGTTAAACACTAATATTGGCTATCAGTTTGGAACGCTAGGAAATAGTCGTTTGTCATATGGAGGAGCTAATAGAATTGTGAATACTGATGGTACTATAGTTTTTGAAAGCGGTGGTAGAAACCCGAGCCCAACTTATTATCAAAAACTTCCAAGTTATTTTGAAAGGAACTTCCCAAACGATTTAGAGTTTGCTTATGGTGCACAGCAAGAGTTTTTAAATAACGGACAGATTAATTGGCAACAGATGCACGATGCAAATTTGATTAATACATCTCAAGGAAGAAATTCGGCGTATATGTTATACGAAGACCGAGTAGATGATAAGCAATTAACTGTAAATACTGTTTTAAGTAGCGAATTAAGCGAACATATTTTACTGAATGTATCTATAAACTATAAAAAGCTGGAATCTAAAAATTATGCTCAAGTTCTAGATCTTCTTGGCGGTTCCGGCTTTTTAAATGTGGATAGTTTTGATGGCGTTCAATTCGATTTAAATAATCCGAATACCATTGTAGGTGTTGGAGGCATTTACGGTTATAATTACAATATATTAGCCAATATCCTCTCCGGTTTTGCACGAGCACAGTTTACATACAATACATTAGATTTTTTTGTATCAGGAAATATAACTAATACACGATATCAAAGAGAAGGCTTGTTTAAACACGAAACATTTCAGAATAATTCCTTTGGTAAAGGCGAAGCAATATCTTTTGCAGGATTAGGAGTTAAAGCAGGCAGCACATATAAAATTACAGGCAAACATATTGTAGATATAAATGCGGGTTATATTATAAAAGCGCCTTCTATTCGCAATAGCTATTCTAATGCCAGAGCAAATCACAATATTGTTCCGAATATTTCTGAAGAGAAAATAATGTCTTTAGATGCCAGTTATATTTTCAGATCGTCTATCCTTAAAGCAAAACTTACTGGGTTTTATACAAAACTTAACGATGCTAATGATATCTCATTTTTCTTTGCCGATGGTATAGGAAATGTCATTGCCGAATCTGGTACACAACAATCTGGCAATGATGATGACGAGTTTATTCAGGAGATCCTACAAGGCATAAATAAAAACCATATAGGAGCAGAATTAGGTATTGAAGCCCAAATAACTCCAACTATTAAATTAAAAGGCGTTACAGCTTTAGGACAATACACTTATGCTAATAACCCGGATTTATATCTTTCTTCAGATAGGTTTGAAAATGTTTATTTAGGAACCTCAAAACTTAAAGGTTACAAATTAGCAGTTGGTCCACATCGGGCTTACTCTATTGGGTTTGAATATCGCGACCCAAAGTATTGGTGGTTTGGTACTACGGCTAATTTTTTTGATAAAATGTATGTTGACATTAGTCCATTAACCAGAACCGATAATTTTTTTACAGATGTTGATGGTCTACCATTTATTGATTATGATGAAGAGGTTGCTAAAGCATTACTTAAGCAAGAAACCTTTGATGATTATATGCTAGTAAATCTTGTAGGAGGTAAATCGTGGCGTGTCAATCAGTATTATATTGGTTTTTTTGCAAGCATCAATAATGTTTTAGATGAAGTTTTCAAAACTGGAGGTTTTGAACAAGGAAGAAATGCAAATTACAGGCAACTAAGAGACGACCAAGCTTTGAATAGACCCATTTTTGGATCTAAATATTGGTATGGAAGAGGTGCTACATATTTTCTAAATGTTTACGTTAATTTTTAAAAAGATATGATGAACTATATAAATAGACTTTTAATTTTAAGTATCGTTATACTATTTTTCTCTTGTGTAGATGAAGACTATAGTATTCCAAGTCCAAATGATGCAGAAAATATAGTAATTCCAACAAACCAATTAACAACGTTTAAAGCCGTTTATGAAAGGTACGATCAAGCAGTAAATAATGGTAACCTTATAGCTGTTATAGAAGAAGACTTATATATTGAAGGCTATGTTATTTCAAGTGATCAGGCAGGGAATTTTTTTAAAGAACTTATCATTCAAAATAAAATAGATGCAGATAACTCAGATAATGACCCAAGACTTGGTCTTAAGTTAGAAATTAATGTAGGGAGCTTATCTGATACCTATGAGTTTGGAAGGAAAGTATATGTAAAGCTTAAAGGCTTAACTATTGGTGAGTCTAATGGTGTTTTAACAATTGGTCGGGGTGAAGATGCTACAATAGAACAAATTCAGGATTTTGAGTATCGAAATATTGTTTTAAGAACTTCGGAAATTGCTACAATTACACCAAAAATAAGTTCATTAATTCATTTAACAGAAGCCGATGAAAATACTTTAATTCAGCTAGAAAATATGCAGGTTAACAGGTTTGATCTGGCGTTAACTTATGCAGGTGAATCTACAGATGCATTCGATGGTTTAAGAATTTTAGAAAGCTGCGAATCAGGCGCCTCTATTTTATTGCAAACAAGCACTTTTTCAGATTTTAAATCCTTGCCAGTACCTCAGAACAAAGGAAGTCTTAAAGGAGTGTTTAGTAGAGATTATAGAGACAATTTTTATGTGTTGATAGTAAATAGTTCGTCTGATATTACTTTTAATTCAGACGAACGTTGTGATCCCATGGAATTAGGTTGCGGATTGGCACAAGTATCAGGGGTTATGAACTTGTTTTATGAAGATTTCGAATCGCAAAAAAATAATAAACTAATAACAGGTAATGGTTGGACTAATTATATAGAAACCGGTAACGAAGGTTGGGAAGCCTATTCATCTACATCAACGAATGCTTCTTTAGGAAGGTCTGCGAGATTTAAATCTGCAAGTTCTGGTGATGATAGTAATATTGGGTGGTTAATAACACCCGCTATCAACATGGATACGCAAGAAGGTGAGACCTTACGTTTTAAAACCTCTAATAGTTTGGCAGATAGTAGTTATTTAGAAGTATTGTATTCTTTAGATTGGGATGGTACCGAAGAAACTATAAGCTCTTCTAATTGGGGTGTACTATCCGCAGCTTATATTGTAAAAGATACCGATTCTTTTGTGTCTTGGTTTAATTCCGGAAATATCGATTTGTCTTGTGTTTCCGGAACCATGCATATTGCTTTTAAATATACAGGGAGTGGGCAGGAAATCTTTGATGGGGTTTATGAATTGGATGATGTTAGTATTGATTACTTGCCTTAGGCAGGAAGCAAATTATTTAAAAGAAATGTTCCGAAGAATCTCACTAGCTATACAATAAATGAAAACTAAAGACTTGCATAACGATTACATATATATACTTATTGGTGAAATAAACAGTTTTGATTCTTCAGTCGTTCCTCCTTTCTGAATGGTAGTTCTCTTTTGTTTAGGAAGAGTGTTATTGAGAGCGTAGCGAAGAATCTCAAAATAGCAGCATTGAAAAGTACATGGCTAATATACTTTCATATATACAGATTTATCAGTCGTCCCTCCTTCTGAATGACACTATTCCTATTAATTATTTGACTATTATTAAAAGAATGATAACAAAGAGTGCTAAAAATCCAATAATTAGTGTCTTCCAAAAAACATGTGCTTTTTTCATTTCCATGAATTGAAAGGCTATTCCCAGAAATTTTAGTGCTGCTAATATTAAAATTACGAGTATAATATATTTACTTTCTAATTTAGAAAATAGAGCAGAAGCTAAGGTGAGCACTAATAAAACAATCCATGTTATTGTTGCTGTTTTGTGCATATTAAAAAAGTAAATAAATGATAGGGAATAGTATAATCCAGATTAAATCGCACATATGCCAAAAGGCAGCACTAGCTTCGACATCTTCCATGCTGGTATTTGAATTTTCTTTTTTTACTCCAAAATAAACTGAAGTCAAAATAATCAGCCCTACAATAACATGAATAACATGGAATAGGGTAAGCATCCAATAAAAAGAGAAAAATGTGTTGTATCCAATACTAATACCTTCATTGAGTTTTTCATGATATTCAATGCCTTTCAAGTATAAAAATAAACACCCGAAAAGCATTGTAAATACTAATAGTTTTTTAAATCTTTCTTTATTACCTTTTTTTAATTCAGTTACAGAAATAGCCATAAAAAACCCACTGGTTAATAGCAACATGGTATTAACCATACCGTAGGTTGTATTTAATTTCAGGCTTGAATTATGGAATAATTCTGGTTCTTGATTACTATAATAAACCATAGCTATTAACCCTGCACCAAAAGTGATGAGTTCTAAAAAAATAATAATCCAGATGAGAATACCTCCTGGTGGATAGTAGATGTTTTTATGGTTTATTTCTTGTGTTTGCATAAGTTTTTAATTAAATCTAGATTCTTAACGTTTTTAATGTCATGATTGATGTTTTATTCGTTCGTATAGTTTTACTAATGATTGTAAAAGTTCTACTGGGGTTGTGAGGATTTGATAGTGATTTTGCCCAAACATTTGAGGTAAATAATATTTGGCTTGTGCTTCAATAGCGAGTGCATACGAATTTATTTGTCGCTCATTGAGTTCGCGCAAAGCTTGTTTTACATCATTAATACCATATTTGCCTTCGTATTTATCATAATCGTTTGGTTTTCCGTCTGATATTAAAATCATCCACTTATTCTTGGTGTCTCGTTTATCTAATAAGGCACCAGAATGGCGTAATGCAGCACCAATACGGGTGTAACCGCTAGGTTCTATGGCACCCACTCTATATTTGGCAGTATTCCAATTATCATCAAATCCTTTAATACTTAAATAGGTGGAATGATTTCGAGTTTTCGAATAAAAGCAGTCTATGGAAAAGTCAATATTAAACTCGTCTAAAATTTCGCCAAATAAAATAGATACCTGCTTTTCTACATCTATTACGCGATTACCTGCTGCATAACCATCACTTGATAAACTAATGTCCAGCAGTAATAAAATGGATAAATCTTTTTCTTTTTTTCGTTTTGATAAATAGATTTTCTCAGAAGGCGTGTGTCTGGAATGTACATCTACAAATAAGTCGGTAATAGCATCAATATCGAACTCCTCTCCTTGTGTTTGCCTACGCTGTTGCTGATATTTATTATTTACTGTAGTGAGCATTTTACGTAATCCAACTAAGGTTGAACGATTATCATTGAGTGTTTTTTTATAATATATAACATCTGATTCTAATTGTGTTTTTGGGTATACTTTACAGAAATTGTCTTTGTAAGTTCGTTTAGAATAATCCCATTCGTCATATTCTAAATAATAATTGTTGCTTTTGCTTTCTGCACTTTCAGAAACCGTTGTGTTTTCAATAAAATCTGCCTGATATACTGAATGTGCTGTATCGTCTACACGAACGGTAAATTTCATGTTTACTTCATCCAATGCATTAGAGTGGTCGTCTAAATCGTCATCGCCATCAAAATCTCTAAAATTACCCCCAAATTCTTCAGCCGTTTCTACTTTTTCAAATTGATGTTGTAAGACTGCATCTTCCATCTGTTTTTGATCTATTTGAACTGAAATAATTTCCTCAACAGCTTTAGATTTAATGATGGTTTGTGGTTGCTCTTTATTGGCTTCTTTTACTTTGTCTGTAAAGTTTTTAAGTTGTTCTCTGGAATCGTCATTAGACGAATTCTGCATCCATTTCCCATATATAAAAGAATAATCTTCAGGTTGTTTTGTTGTGACCTTACTTTTATAAAACGTTTTGAATTTTTGATAATAACTTTGGGTTATTGGAAATTGAGTAAACAGCTCTTGTAATACTTTGTTTGAGGTGTCTTGAGCTTTTTGCCGTGATTCTATGAGGTCATGTTCCTGGATATCATTCCAATTTAAATCCAAATTTTTTTGAACGGATAGATATAGTACCCTAAATAGATAAAATGATAAGTTTTCTTCTTCGGTTTCAAAATCATAGAATTTTGTAGGTAAAAAGAAATTATTATTTCTATAGCCACCTTCACGTTCTGCATCAAAAATCTCAATGGATTCTCCTGTAATAGCACGAGCGAATATGGTGAGTCGTGATTTTAAATCACTTAAATTTATGGCATGTTCAAGTTCTGCTTCCTTTTTCTTTTTGCGTTTTTTAAAGAAGAAGGCAAACTTGGTAAAAATATATTCGTCTGGTTCGAATTCAAACATTCTTTTTAGTTTTCAGTCTCAGTAATCAGTGATCAGTATCCAGTCGCAGTATACAGTGAGCACTGAACACTGCGACTGAATACTGAAGACTTTTTCATATCATTAAATCTCCTAAATCTTTAAGCGCTTGTATCACTTCTAAATCATCCGTTAAAGGTTCTATGACCGACACATGAACCGCTAGACGTTTTGGAAGCCCAGAATGAATTAATTTTGCAGCATCTACTAATAATCGTGTAGAAACGGTTTCAGTTAATCCTAGTTCTGTGAGGTTTCTAATTTTTGTGGCTATGTTAACTAGCTTTTTGGCAATATCTAGTTCAACATTGGTTTCTGAAACTAAAATTTGTGCTTCAATTTTTGGTTCGGGATATGCAAAAGATGTCGCAACAAAACGCTGTCTTGTAGAGGGTTTTAACTCCTTAAATCCTCGTTGATACCCAGGATTAAAAGAAGCTACTAACATAAAATCTTTATGTGCTTTTATGGTCTTCCCTAATTTATCTATAAACAATTCACGTCTATGATCTGTTAGAGAGTGAATGGCTACGATAACATCTGGTCGCGCTTCAGCAATTTCATCTAAATATAAAATGGAGCCTTCTTTAATTGCCGTCGTTAATGGTCCGTCCAGCCAAATGGTTTCGGCTCCTTTAATAATAAATCGACCAATTAAATCTGTAGAAGAGGTTTCCTCATGACATGAAACGGTGATCAGTTTTGTTTCCATTTTATGAGCCATATACTCAATAAATCGTGACTTTCCCGTACCTGTTGGACCTTTTAATAAAACAGGTAATTCACATTTGTAAGCTTGTTCGAAAACAGAAACTTCTTTCCCAATAGCATGGTAATACGGTGTGCTCATTTTTAGTGTTTTTAGTTAATACTATTTCTACATTAAAATTAACGTAATAAAACGCCCTTTTCTCCTTTCTTTTTCAACATAAAAAAAACCTAAGGCTATGCTTTAGTTTTCTATTTTCAAATAAAGAAAAAAACCACCCCCGTTCTGTAACGGGGTAGGCTATTTTATTTTACGGTAATCTCAAAATAGAAATGGTATGATAAAACCAGAGCTGTCGTTTTGTTTTATAAAAAGTCTAACTCTGGTTTTTCGTGCTATAATCAATATTTAATCTACGGTTGCTACTAATGCTTCATCAGTAGGTTTTCCGTGTTTTATAAAATCTATGATATATAGTGCGATTCCTGTTAGAAATAGCGTTGCGCAAATGATTAATACCACAAAATGGATCTCAATCTCTTTTTGAACTTCCATAAATTCCATTTTGAGTTTACGTTCTAAATATACTTGAACGACTCCGGCAACACCGAAAGCAACCGTCATACCTATCATACCAATATTTGACATCCAAAATGCCATTCTACCTCTGGTACTTTCGTACAGTTTTCTTCCAGTCATATTTGGTAAACTATAACTTATAATTGCCAATACAATCATGGCGTAAGCACCCCAAAAGGCAAGATGTCCGTGCATGGCGGTCACTAATGTACCATGAGTGTATAGGTTTGTTTGTGGCAATGTGTGCGCGAACCCTAATAATCCGGCTCCGATAAATGATACGATGGCAGCACCAAGAGTCCAATATAAAGCTAAGTTGTTAGGGTGTTTTTTCTCTCCTTTTCGGTACATATTAACAGCGAATAATGCCATAGCTAAAAATGCTAAAGGCTCTAAAGCTGAGAAGATACCACCAACGATTAACCAAATTTTATTTACGCCTATATAGTAGTAGTGATGCCCTGTTCCTAATACTCCAGATAAGAAAGTTAAACCAACAATAACGTATAACCACTTTTCGATAACTTCTCTATCTACGCCAGTTAGTTTAATTAATAAGAATGATAAAATACCACCCATTATAAGTTCCCAAACACCTTCTACCCAAAGGTGAACCACCCACCATCTAAAAAAGGAATCTTTTACTTGACTATCAAATGGCAGCATCCCAGGTAGATATAGTAAAGCGGCGAAAAGTAATCCCATAGAGAGTACTAATGCTGTGGTAGTTTTACGTTTTCCTTTAAATAGTGTTGCTAATATGAGACCTAAAAACAGGAGTACATTAACCACCACTAAATAATCTAAGCCTCTTGGTATTTCAAGAAATTTACGCCCTTCCCAAATATTGAAGTGATAACCAACTATAGCGACAACGCCAACAACGGCGAGGCTAATTAATTGTACATAGGCTAGCTTAACACTTACCAATTCGCGTTGTGCTTCTTCGGGAATGATATAATAGGCTGCTCCCATAAAACCTGATAACAACCAAACGACCAATAAATTTGTGTGTACCGCTCTTGCTGTATTAAAAGGAATAAAGCTGTGCAATCCATCAAATCCTGCATGCGCAAAGCCCATTATAAAGCCATATATAATTTGGAGACTAAATAATAACATGGAAAGTGCAAAAAACCAATATGCTACTTTTTGTGATTTATATTTCATTTGTTCTATTTTTTTGGTTTAGTTATCATCTTTGGCTAGTGGAGAAACAACGGTGTCGAATCCGTTTAAATCTATATCGCCAATCCAATCGAAAAAGGCGATTAAATCGACCGCTTCTTCGCCAGTAAATCCATAAGCCACCATTTTTCTTCCATTTGGAGCCCAATCTACTGGGGTTGTTAATACGGCTTTAATATAGCCTTCTCCCCGTCGTTCTATAACTTTCGTTAATTCTGGAGCATAATAGGCTCCTTCTCCCAGAATGGTATGGCATCCCATACAGTTGTTTTTTTCCCAGAGTTTTTTCCCTCTTACAACGGCTTCTGTAATATTTTCATCGTTCGACTGGTCTTGCGATTTACTAAAAGAGTAAATAGTTAAGCCAATAAATATTAAAAAAGTAACTACAGTTCCGCCAAGGAAAAAGGCACGTGCTTGTTTTTTTGATAACATGTTATTTAGTTTTTATTAGTGAGTTCTATGATTGTTTTTACTGTTTCTTTATTGTCTACACCCAATCCTTCTTGTTGGTGCATTAATTCTCCTCCAGAATTAAAGACGCTTATAATGTTTGAATGTGAAAAATCCATGGGTGAAATTTGCTTATACTTTACAGCTAAAACATTTGCAAATTCTCGAACACTACTTTCTGTACCTTGTAAAAAAGTCCAGTGTAGCCTGTCCATATGATTTTCTATGGCAAAGGATTTTAAGCGTTCTGGTGTGTCTGTTTCCGGATCGATACTTACTAAAACAAATTGAAGGTCTTTTAATTGATTTTCTGGAATTTGTTTTTCAATATTACGCATATCGGCTACTAACCTGGGGCATGCTGCTTTACAGGTAGTGTAAATCATGACTAACACCAATGTTTTTCCTTTTAAATCTTCAAGCTGAATGGCCTCATCCTCTTCCGTATTCCAGGTTGTGGTTAAATTGAAAATAGATTCATCGGAAATGGCATTATTAACAATTACTTTTGAAGTTTGCTCGATAACTTTTAAATCCATTTTACAAATAGAACAACTATTAAAAGCGTTGTATGTTTTCTCGCCTTCACATGCCATAGGGCATTTATAAACTGCCAAATCATTTGCTTTATTTGATGGTTCTTGCTTACATGAAGCGAAAGATAGTATGGCAACAAAGTATAGTATTGTTAACTTAAAATGTCTCATTTATTTATGTTCTTTACACATCTAAAACCTAAATTTTTCATAGCATACTTTGCTTTAACACTCCCGCGGATTGCGTAGCGCATAAATGCCGCATAATTCATTAGATCTGTAGCGCCTACTGCTGCACTACCACAAAATAGATTACTGTCATTATCTACATCTTTTCTCGATTCTCCTGAAACTAAAACAGAGTTAAAATCGAAAGTCCATTCCCAAACAAGACCATGTAAATCATACACATTCCAATAATTTTTAAATGTCGAACCTGCATTATTGTTAAATGTTTTTGGGGTTTCATACCACTCTAAAATATATTTGTTGTAGCTCTTTAAAGTTCTGGCGTCTGGCAATTCTTTATTAGCCATGGCTACATATTCCCATTCATCTACAGTTGGTAATCGCTTGCCTAGACACTCACAATAATCTTTCGCTGCAAACCATGATACACTTGTAATAGGTGCGTTTAAAGATTGTGTTTCAGATAATTTGGTATCAGATTTCCACTCCATTAAATAGTTTTCATCAGCGAATAACCTTTTTACTTTAGATCGTTGCCATTTAGGGTATTTCTCAACAAAGTCTAAAAATTGACTATTTGTTACAGGATAAACATCCATTTCGAAATCTGAAATAGTCACTTTTAGTGAATCTCTCCCGTAAAGCGGTATATAAGTATCTCCTTTGATTAATACCATTTTAGACTGACCGTATGCCAAATTCATAATGAAAAAGGCCAGGAATATAATGGTCAGTCTAAAGGTATACATGACATCTTTATTTATTAGTGACCACTTTTAATTTGGTCGACTTGTGATTTTGTAACGTTCGTTTTATTATTACCCCAAGAGTTATATACATAGGTTAAAACATCTGCAATTTCATCGTTGCTTATGGCTTGTCTCGTCATAACACTATTGTATTTTTGTCCGTTTACAGTAATTTCTCCTGTTTTTCCTTTAAGAACAATACTAATTGCACGATTTACATCGGCATTTAAGTAATCTGATTTTGCTAAAGGCGGGAAGGCATTTGGAATCCCTTGTCCTTCTGCTTGGTGACAAGCGAAACATGTCTGCATGTATATTTTCTTTCCAGATTCCATTTTTTCAGCTAAAGTTTTATTCTCTTTAGGAGCCACTTTTTTAGAGTCATCATCTGGCATTTCTTGAATGGTACCCCCTTCTGGATGATAAATACCTTCTTGCACTACGCCAGAGTATATCTTTTTATTCTCTTCTCCTTCTACTTTAAGCATTCCCAAAGCGCCTTTATTAAAGGCTCTAAAAATTGAGTGATCTACTAGAATGAAAGTACCAGGAACATCCACTCTAAATTCTACGATGGCAGCACCACCTGCAGGCACTAAGGTTGTTTGTACATGCTTGTTGATTGAAGATCCGCCTTCAACCATAACTTTATCGAAAATTTCACCAATAACATGGAATGATGATACTAAATTCGGGCCACCATTACCAACATACAAACGAACTGTTTCTCCAACATTTGCAGTTATAGCATTGTCTCCTGTAAGTGCCCCCACCTTACCATTAAAAACCACGTAATCGGCATCTTCATCAACCGCTTTTTGCATGTCAAAAGCTTGTAATCCTGGTTCGCCATTTTCGCCTTTAGTATAAAAATCACCTTGCATGATGTAGTATTCTTTATCAACTTGTGGTAAGCCTCCTGCTGGCTCAACTAAAATGAGTCCGTACATGCCATTTGCAATATGCATGCCTACTGGTGCTGTTGCACAGTGATATACATATAAGCCAGGGTTTAAGGTTTTAAAATTGAATTTTTTCTCATGTCCAGGAGCCACAAATGAAGACGTAGCTCCACCTCCAGGTCCGGTTACGGCATGTAAATCGATATTATGAGGCAATTTATTATCTGGATGATTAGATAACGTAAATTCCACTTCATCACCAACACGGGTTCTAATAAAACTACCAGGAACAGACCCCCCAAAAGTCCAGTAGTTATAGGTGGTACCATCAGTCATCGTACTTTCTTTTTCAAGGATTTCCATATTTACGATTAACTTTTTTGCTTTACGTAGACCTACCGGTGTAGGCACATTTGGTGGAGACGTTAACTCTGCAATCATCTCTCTACTTACAGGAATGTCCGCGGCATTATCGTATGTTTTTTTTTCATTGTTAATGCATGAGGTTACCAGTAATATTAACGCTACCAGCATAGCATACGAGGAGGAGGTTGGTTTCATACTTTTAGGTTTTAGTATTATTATTTAGTTTTTATAAAAAAGACATTTTTGTCTTTTTTATGGTTACCCAAAAATACTTTTTAACCTTTTGAAAAAATATGACATTTGTCAGTTAATTTTCGTTGTAGGGTAGAAAATGATCTTCTAAAACATTATATAAGAGGCATTCAGGTAAAAGTTTCTGCCTTGCCTTGAAATGTTATTCCAATCTGCGTAGGTTGAATAATTGGCATCCAAGATATTTTCTATACCATATTTAAAAACTAATTTGCTGTTTTTTAAATGGAATATATTGCCCATATTAAGATTTAAAATAGCATAAGCAGATGTTTCATCTTCACCATAAAAACTACTGTATTTACTTTGATTTCCGTTACCTTCCAGTTGCAAAGCTGCATTGAATTTTTTAGTGTTGTAATTTATTTCAGCCAAATATGAAAGTGGTCGAATTAAGGGTAAGTTTTCCTTATTACTCCCCATACCATAATTGTAACCAATAGAACTATTAAATGAAACTTTCTTTGAGAAATTATAGTTTGTATTAAGGTAAACATCAAAAATTGAAGCATGGTCTAAAGCTTCATATAATCTTACGCCGTTGGCACCAATGGTCATGGAGCTTGCGGTGTCATCGATTTCTCCAATAATATAATTTGATATATGAAAAAAAGATGATGTGACACTAAATTTTAATGTATTGAGTTTAAAGTTGACTTTGGTATTGAATTCTAAAGCCTTTTCGTTTTTTAAATTAGGGTTTCCTATATAATCATAATTATCGAAACTATTGAATAAGAAAAATCCATAACCTTCACTTACGGAAGGTGCCCTTTCTCCATAACCAAGACCTAGAGCGGCATCAAACGCATTTTTTTTAATTTTATATTCTCCAGAAAAGCTTAGTAGAAAACGGTTTTTAGAGTCACTTACATTCGGATGAAAAATTTGTAAACTTTCTACGCCTTCTTTTTTTGCAATTTTATTTTGATGGAACCCAAGCCTTAGTGCTGTAGTAATAGATTCTTTGCGGTTTAAAACGATATTATCATTTACGTATAATCCTGTGTAAAGTGTTCTAATATCTGGCCAAGTGTACATAAACATATCTAGTTGGTTTGGATCGTTTGGGAACATGGTCATTTCTGCTAACGACCTATTATAAAACCCATTTAAGTTGACGAGTATGTTATGCTTCTTTTCTTTTAAAGTCGCTTTACTGTAAAATCCATAGGTATCACTCCATCCTGGCATATCCATTCTAATGGGTACATCGGGGCGCTTACTATCATCCATAATATGTGTTATGGTGTTGAAGTATAGTTTAGATTCTAATAATTTTATGATAGTTAAATCGTTTTTATATCTATGTGTTGCAGATGTTATTAAAGCTTCAACTAAAGACACATCCATTGGTAAAGCTGGGTAGCCAACGTCTGTAGCTTTATCATATATAATATTGGCTTCTAGTGTATGATTGTTGGCTAGACGATAACCTCCCTGAAGAGAAATATTATACTTCTGAAATTGAGAATATAGCACTTCTTTTTTGTTACCAGCATCATAGTTATCCGATTTACGAAATATGGCATCTGTATTTAGATAAAATTTATTACCTGAGTATTCAATATCTAAGCCAGCAATTTTATAATTACTATTGGTTTCGTAACCCAAATCAGCACTAGTTTTTAAACCAGAATTATAGAATTTAGAGGGTGCAATTTGCAAATCAATACCACCCCCAACACAATGGCCGTTTTCGGAACCTTCTTGTCCGGAATTGATACTAACTTGTTCCAAATTTGAGACATCTACATATGATGTAACGGGATCCATTTTATCGGTACATGCTCCAAAAATCTGCATCCCATCTATGGTGACATTCAACCGATCACTAGTCATGTTATTTAAAGAAGGTTCCCAAGCATAATTACCTCGTTTTATCATGGTAACTTTATTAGCTTTTTCTAAATAGGCGTCAATACTCGATAAGGTTTTTTCTTGACGATAATTACTTAGTTTGTGCTGTGCAATGACAATGGTTTCTTGTAGTATGGTCGTATCTTTTTTTATCTCTAAAGGACTTTCCTGAGAAAAAAGGAGATGACTACAAAAGAAGTAAATACTTATTGTAAAGAATTTTTTCATGATAGACGTATTATCAAGTTGAAGGTGTTTTAATGAAGAAGCGTTTAAAAAATGTCATTCAGAGCGAAGCGAAGAATCTCACTATCTTCATATTAAATGAAAACAAAAAGCTTCCTTTAGATTCTTCGGTCGTTCCTCCCTCTGAATGACACTTTTTGAGAATTTCTACTAAATCATCTTTTTAACAATTAAAATTCTAACTCCAAGTATAGAGAACTTTTTTCATTAGACTCAGTAACATCTTCACCTTTTATAAGTGTGTCATCACTGCTCATTAACTTTAAGTTAAGAACCCAGTAACCAGTCATTGTCAATGATAAATCACCATGATACATACTATCTGTAGAATCATAACTTAAATCGGTGTTGTTAGGAGAACTGTGATTTCCCATTCCTGGCATTCTTGGATCTAACATGATTGTGTAATCTTGTACAATTGGAAAAGACATCATGTTTTCCATTTTATATAATCCAACCATAAGATCATTAATACCAATTATTGGATCTTTAGGTTCAATGAGTGCTGCGATATAGCGTTTATCATCGCTTCCCATAAAGCTTGCTACATTTTGTTTTTCAGATTGTATTACAGAAATAGTATCTGTAGCCGTGTAATATTCATTGTTTATGGTGTATTCGAATATTAATGACCAACCAGAACCATCAGCATTAGTCATTTGGTATATTACAGAGCCTTCATAGAGTGTTTTCTTATCTGTGATTTTTGTAATTGCAGATTTTGGACAGGAATGCTGCATGGATGGCATTTGCATCATCGGCATCCAGGAAATACTTGCACTTTCAAGATAAGAATCGTTAGTGTTATCTTTCATTCTTAGAGTTATATTATTATAACCTGTATTGAACTTTCCTGTTTCATTATATAATTCGATGGTATGATCGGCGTTTTTAATCTCTTGGATTTTAATAAGATTTTCAACTTCATCTACTATTGGAGCATCATTGTCATCGGTAGAACACCCTACTGTAAATAGGCTTATAATTAAGATTGGTAATATATACTTTAGTTTCATTTTAAATGTTTTAATATTTTTGAAAAATATGTAGAAACTCTGTCTCACTCATTTATATAAGTCAGAAGAACAGATAAAACCATTAGGTTTTGTAACAAGAAAAATTAACTAAACATTGGGGGAGGTGTTTCTACCTCTAAGAGTGTTTTTACGGTTTTGGATGTTTTATGAAATAAGTGAACTCGAGGTAAGACAAACTTGTTTGAATGAATATCTAAGATATCTGAAATAAAAAAACAATAAATGTCCAATTCTAATCTTTTATTTTCTTGAGACGGTAATTGATTATTAGAATCGGGGTTGTTTTCTGCCAATTGTTTTGTTAAGTGACATTTACCATGACAGCCTTGCTGATTCTCTTTTTGAATACATAATGTTTTAGCAATAAAGTCTTGATTAATGATAAAATCACCAATAATCGTCAAGGTATTAATGTTATGTGCAAACAACATAATTACCAAAAACGATGCTATGATTTTATGTGCAAATGCCTTAATCATTCTGCAAAATTAGAGTATTGTTAGGTTTTAAAATATGACACATGTCATTCGGTTGTAAAATGCTTAAAATACTGTTCTATATAAATTTGTAACTTTAATAGTGCTGTCTTTTTTGCTCTAATATCATTGACTTCTTTCATAACAGAAATGTCATCTAACATAGGAACCAAAACAACATGTAGCTGATCATGTGCTGTTCCTTTCATAGAACAATTTTTAATGATATAGCTGGTTTGTTTTGATAATGATTCGCCTAGTAGTGTATAATTTTGACCTTTTGAGGCTGCAAATTTTGTAATTAAGGAATCCATTTTAGTAATACCAATATGGGTTTCATTGTTTACAATCCATGGTTTCCCTTGATTCAATATTAATGCATCAAGATTAACATCTGTTTCAGTTTCAGTGTTGTTGTTTTTACAGTTAAAGGTCATAAAAATCAAACATGTAAATATTAAATATTTCATAAGGCAAGTAAATTAAAAATCCTTCTTTTTAGATTTTAATACAATTCGTAATACAGGTAAAATAACCCAAATAACTAACATTACGAAAGATATGATGAGTCCAAAATTAGTTCCAAAGAATTTTTTAAAGACAGCTCCTGTATATCCTAATAATGCTGAAATATCCAGTTTTAATAAAATAAGTGTTCTTGATAAATCTATAGGGTTTAACATGGTACCAATTAGAGATAGTTTGTCTAACGGATAATCTTCAAATAACACTAGAGACATTAAAAACAAACCGTCGTAAATAATGGCTAGAAAGAGCCAAAGCAAAATGGCATATCCAAAACCTTTAATCTTATTTTCGTTAGTTAGTGCGATATTAAAAGCTAACGCTGTAAAAATTAGTGTTAGAAATGTTCCTGTAATTAGGAGTAAATAAAAATCCCAAATAGCATTTGATTTGAATAATCCATAAGCGATAAACGGGATGCCTAATCCTAAAATTAAACTCATAGATAAGGAGATGGCAACGCCTAGATATTGCCCCAGGAATATAGATGAGCGTTTTAGAGGTTGTGCCAATAACAATTCTGTAAATTCTTTAGAATTATAATAATACATCACCCCAAAAATGGTTCCTATTAATGGAACTAGTACTATAATGACATTCATTAATGTAATGACCGCTTTTGATAAATCATTATTAAGAAATAGTAAAACGATTCCGAGTAATAGATAAAACGCGAAATAGACATAACTCCAACGGCTACGCATTAAATCGAAAAAACTATATTTTAATATTTTAAGCATTATTCTCTGTTAAAATGGACGCAATAGCGTGTTCAAAATCTGGTTGATTGGTTTTGTTTTTTAATTCTGAAATAGAGCCCCTAAAGTAAATTTGCCCTTCTAAAAGAAATACAATTTCATCTGAAACCTCTTCAACAAAACTCATAATATGCGAAGTGATTAAGATGGTTTTTCCTTTCGCTTTTTCTGTCTGAATTAAATCTTTCAATCGTATAAGTGAAATAGGGTCTAGGCCCGTAGTTGGTTCGTCTAAAATAATTAGAGGGCTATCGAACATGAACGTTAAAACCAGATTCACTTTTTGTTTGGTGCCACCAGAAAGATTACCCAATTTCTTATCTAAAAAAGGGTGCAAAGTAAAGAGTTCAATTAAGCGTTCATCTTCATTCGTGTCTCCACGTAAATCTTTTATCATTTTAATAAGTTCTTTAACTTTTAAGTTGTTAGGAAAATTTGCGATTTGCGGTAAATAATCAATTTTATGTCTATAGTTAGAACTGTTTTTAATGTTTTCTCCTAAGACATTAATAGTGCCTTTGTTTGGAATAACCATCCCTAAAATTGATTTAATAAGGGTAGTTTTTCCTGACCCGTTAGGTCCAAGAATAGCGAAAATGCCGCCTTCGGTAATGTTTAGATCTACACCACTCAAGACTATATTTTTATTAAACCTTTTATGCAGGTTTTCAATATTTACCATGTTATTCTCTTTGTTAATGGGTTGTTGTCTAGTAAATTATCTGGCGTGAAAACTGGTGAGACTTTTTCAGAAAAATCAATAATATCAATAAATAAACTACGCAACAGAATGATCGTTTCTGGAGTTCTGTTTACGATATATGAAAAGAGTTTCACAGGTCTGTAAGGCACATCTCCAATGCCATCCTTATTAAGGTCATAACCAGTATAACTCGTCCAGTAATTTTTATTAAAAATGTTATCGTTTATCTTGCTGTTATAGGATATATCGAAGGAGTTATATAGAAAATTATTTTCTACAAAACTATTCGTGTAGCAAGCACCTCGAACTTTTATAGCCCACCCGTTATTAATAAAATTATTGTTTTTATAAATAATACGATTGGAGCCTTCAATGTTAATACCAATGGTGTTTTCTTCAAAAGTGTTTCCTATAATTTCGGCATCATTTATTTCTTTTAAAAGCATACCATAAGATGCTGTTCCCCAGTTTTCCTTAAAAATGTTATTTAGCATCTTTATCTTTTTCGAAAACATAACGGCAACACCCGCACCATTTTTCTCAAATGTATTGTCCTGGTAAATGTCATTGTTAGAAAACATAAAATGTAAACCATAACGAAGGTTTTTTGTGCTAACATTGTTTTTAATTAGACAATCATCAGAAAATTCTAAATAAATACCATCACGTACATGTTGTACAAAATTGTGTTCGATTTCAATATTTTTACTGTACCATAATTGAATACCATTTCCAGAATTATATTCTTCAACAGCATCTCCAATGATCTTGTTATGAAATACTTTTCCATCTCGTGATTTTTCTAAATAAATTCCAAAAAACAGTTTTTCTAAAACTAAATTTTGAATCACGAAATTCTTGCTTTTTCTTACCCGAATGGCAGCATAATCTTCAGTATAGCTTGTGCCAACATTTATAATGAATAAACCATCAACCGTTACATTATCAGAAACAATGGTTATTATTTCACCTTTTAATTCACCATCAATTACTGGGTAATTTTCGCCAATAATAGTTAGCGGTTTATCAACTAGAATATTATATTCTTTGTAAGTACCTTTTTTTAAGACAATAGTATCAAAATCTTTAGCTATTGAGACGGCATTTTTTAAAGTTGAAACAGCACATGTATTACAGACCTCAATATTTTGAGCATATATAGAGTAGGCCATTAAAATAGCAGTGAAAAAAAGCAATAAGTTTTTCATAATATTAGCCTTTAAAGTGCGCTAATAACTCTTTCCAATTATATAGTGTTCCGCCTTTTTCTATCTGGATTTTTTTAGCATCTTCTTCTGCTTTAAAAGCTGATAGAAATGCACCCATGGGACTAGGAACTTTTTTGCTTATTAAGAACGTGGCTTGTGTAGCATCTATTAAAGCTTCTGGTTCTTTATAATTGTTTGATAAATAGAGTTGGATTTCTGATGAGTCAAATTCTTTTATGAAATTAATCATACATTCTGTAGCATCAAATTTATATACTTTGCCTTTTTTTGTAACAATTTCGGCAGCGTGAACTTTGTCTACAATAGTCATTTTACAAAAATGACAGCCGTCATTTCCATAATCAATGGCTTGTGGTTTAATATTACAGCTAAAGCAGAGCAGCAGCAATAGTGTTATTGTTGAATAGTGTTTTAGTGTTTTCATGTTTAGTGTTTTAGTCCTATCCCTAACCCTTTCCAAAGGAAAGGAACTTAATTGTATCAAGTCCTTCCCTTTGGGAAGGATTTAGGATGGGATTTTATTCTGTTTCTTTCCAAATAAATAAGCTACGAATGAGGCTGCAATTCCTAACCCTAAGAAGAATGCTCCTAATCTTGGGTAAGAATGTGCTTTAAAATTTAAAATGTCCTTACTTCCAAATAGAGGAGGTTGAAAACCCATAACGCTTCCATCTGGATTCGTAAACTTCATAATGGCTTTAGGGTCTAAGTCATGACCATAATCGTGCTCCCACAGATAGAAATCATAAAGCCCTGCACTACTTAAAACAATCATTAAAATAAACCAGAATAAGAACCATTTATAGTTACCTTTAAAAGCAATTAATAAGCCTATAACCGTTGTAATAATAATTCCTATGGGAAAAATTTTAAACTCAGGAATTGCTTCAGGAATGTATTTCATTCCTACGTAATGGTTCATTAAATTAATGTTCTTAATATCATGTGGGTGTACATCAGAAAAATCATTAATATGAATATACATACCTAACGGAGTTGGGTATTGCGGTGCTTCCAGTGTTATTTTCCATAGGGGGAAAAAGAATAGCCCTAGAGGTAATAAAGCCGCAATTAGCATGATGATATTTGATCTTTTCATCTTTATAATTCCCATGAAAACGGGAATCTCGTTTTTAGTTATACTATTATTTTTAAGGTGTTATCCTTATTCAAGAGCATTAAGCATTCTAATATTAATTAGGAAAATATTTCTTGAGATTCCTGCTTTCGCAGGAATTTAGTGGTTTTAAAAAGAAAGGCGAGAGCGAAATAAATAACTCTCGCCTTAAATAGGGAAATAAACACTAAAATAAAATCCCCCTTCTATTCAATATCTTCACCAAGCGACCATTTTAAAGGTGTATTAGCATTTGCCGGAGATACGCGAACATATCCTTGCATTTCTTGATGTAATGCAGAACAGAAATCTGTACAATAAAAAGGCCATACACCTACTTGTTTAGGTTCCCATAGAAAGGTTTCTGTTTGTCCTGGCATAATTAGTAGTTCTGAAGTATTAGCTCCAATCATACTTACACCGTGAGGCACATCGTAATCTTGCTCTAAATTTGTTACATGGAAATATACTTTGTCACCTACTTTAACACCTTCTATATTATCTGGCGCAAAGTGACTACGTATTGTGGTCATATAAACATGAACCGTTTTGCCATCTCTAACAACTTTTGTGTCTGCTTCGCTTAAAGCAGCATATGGATGTTTGTTGTCTTCTAATTTGAAAAGTTTTTTAGAACGTGGTTTTATTAAATCTGCAGGACATCCAGCAGCATAGTGAGGCTCACCAATTGTTGGAAAATCTAATAACAATTCCATTTTCTCTCCAGAAATATCATAAAGTTGAGCCGACTGTGTTACTTCGGGACCTGTTGGTAAATAACGATCTTTGGTAATTTTATTCATCGCTACGACATATTTTCCCCAAGGTTTTTGTGAGTTTCCTCCAGGAATCATTAAGTGACCAACGGAATAGTAACAAGGTTGTCTGTCTACAACTTCCCAAGTTCCTAATTTCCATTTTACAACTTCAGAAGAAATAAAGAAAGTAGTGTATGCATTTCCTTTACCATCAAATTCTGTATGTAAAGGTCCTAAACCAGGTTGTTCAACTACACCGGCTAATACATCTTCGAAATTTAAGATAGGAATACCATAAGCATCACCAGCTACTTTATTGTTCTCAATAGCGGCTAGCATTTTAGTGAAAGAATGCACTGTTAAATTAGCAGATAATTTTCCGTTGCCAACTATGTATTCTCCAGTTGGATCAACATCACAACCATGAGGAGATTTTGGTGTTGGTAAGAAATAAACAGCACCAGGAACATCTAATGGATTTACAACGCGTACTTCTTTTTTCATAGTTGAAGTCGCAGAATGTGTTGCTTCGTCATACACATTATGTGCATAATTTGCAGGCATCATAGTACCACCACCATTATTTACATATTCTTCAATTTTCTTCCAGTTAACAGCGGCAATAAAATCTTTATCATTTTGAGATGCATTTACTTCCATAAGGGTACTTGCTTCTTCCGTATTATAAGTCGTAAAGAAGAACCAACCATGAGATTTTCCACGACCGGGATGCGATAAATCATAATCGAAACCTGGCATTATTAATTGGAATTTAATATCCATATGCCCATGTTCTGGATCGATAGAAATAAAAGATAAAGCCCCTTTAAAGTTGCCTTTATAGTCTTTTATAGGCATATCCTTTTGGGGAATTGGAATTGAAAAACGAGTTCCCGCAACAACATACTCTGAATTTTCGGTTACAAAAGAAGAACTGTGGTTACCCGCACTATTTGGAACTTCAATGATTTCTGTAGTTTCAAAAGTTGATAAGTCTATTTTTGCAATACGTGGTGTGTTGTTACCATTAATAAATATCCAACGACCATCTATT
Source organism: Flavivirga rizhaonensis (assembly GCF_004791695.1). GTDB lineage: Bacteria > Bacteroidota > Bacteroidia > Flavobacteriales > Flavobacteriaceae > Flavivirga > Flavivirga rizhaonensis. Next base: position 70,831 of record NZ_SRSO01000014.1, read on the forward strand.
TCACCGTTTGTTTGAGAAATGTCTGGATGGTGTGAATCATCCCAAGGCACAAAACCATGAGAGGTATTTAGCATAGGTTTTGTTTCTTCGTTGTATCCATAAGCTTTTTCAGCATCTTGAGAAAATACGGGAATGACTTTGAATAAACGTCCAGATGGTAAACCGTAAACAGAAAGTTGTCCACTAAAACCACCAGATATAAAGGCGTAGAATTCGTCATGTTCTCCAGGAGCTACATAAACTTTTTCTGCGGCACTGCTAGAAAGGGCTCCAGAATTAGATTTTGATGCGTTATTACAGCTTGTAAATGCTACAAGAACACTTAATAATGCAAGCGTTGATTTTAAAATATTCTTCATTGTCTTTTAAATTTAGTTAGTGTTTTAATCTAAAAATTCTCCGACTCTTGAATCGGGAGTTCCTATTTACCTATCCTTTGAAGAGGTCAGAACTGTTAAAAAAGGCAGTTCTGGGTGAGGTGAAATATAAAATTTCAAGAAATTTTTTACTCCGTAGGAGGTAATAATACTTTATCAATAACATGCACAATACCATTACCTGCTGGTACACTTGCAATAATTTTAGCACCACCAATTAGTGGTTCACCATCTACAACTTCTACTTTAACATAACCGTTGTTTGCTTGCCCTAGTTTTTTAAATTTTTTAAGAAAATCTTTCGAGTAATTTCCGGGCGTTACGTGGTATTTTAGGATATTGGCCAAAGCGTCTTTGTTTTCTGGCTTCAATAAATTTTCTACAGTGCCTTCTGGTAAAGCTGCAAATGCCTCGTTTGTTGGTGCAAATACCATTAATGGACCTGCGTTTACTAAAGCATTTTCTAACTCTGCTGCTTGAACAGCAGCGACTAAAGTTGTATGATCTTTAGAGCCAATGGCTATGTGCAAAACTGTAGGTTTACCTTCATCATCTTTTATAAAAGCTTGCCCAGATTTTTCTTTCGGAGTGGTTACTTTTTCAGATTTTGAATTTGTTAAGGCTTCTTTGTTTTCGTTTTTACAAGCTGTGAATGTTATAATACACAGCAACATGAGAATAGTCTGCTTTAATGTTTTCATCTGTTTGTATTTAGTGTTAGTTAGTAGCCAGATGTCACTCACATAGTAAATATTTCAGGTTATATCGAAATTTTTAATTATGTTCATTTCATTAGACTGTTATTTTAATGTTCTAAAATATTCTAATACAGCTCTGGCATCTTCCTCTGATAAATTCTGATTTGCCATAGGAGAGCCATTAAATTCAATAAGTAACGCTTTTGCTAATGGGTCTTTTTGGACCATTTCATCTGGATTCAATATCATATTCATAACCCATTCAGGAGAACGTCTGCTTAAAATATTTTTTGGAGCAGGTCCAATAAATTTTTTGTCTGGTCTGTGACAAGCAGCACACATTTTCTTAAATACATCAGCGCCATGATTTGCCATAGTTTGATCTATTTCTGAAGCAAGACTAATAGATGAAATAGGCCCAATACCTTTGTTATCTAGATCTATTTGTTTAGATGCAGGTAAGGACTCAACTTTTTTTATTTTTTGTTCTGTAGGTGCTTTTTTTTCATAGGAAAACCCTTCTTTCTTTTTTTCTTCTTTACCACCACAGCTTATTAGAAATGATACAAACAATATCATTGCAATATTTAGTGTTTTTTTCATATTTAGTTTGATTTAGTGGCACAAATTTAAACCCATATGTTTCAATAAAATATGATAAAAATCATATTCAAGATAAAAACATCCTCTTTATCTTTGCCTTATGTTTACTATCATTTAAAATATGTTATCAAATTCATCAAAATATGCTATTAAGGCGGTGTTATTTTTAGCCTTAAATGCCAGTGAAAAGAAGAAAGTAATGGTTAAGGATATTTCTAAACCTATAAACGTTCCACAAGCTTACATAGCCAAATTATTACAGCCATTAGTTAAAGAAGGCATAGTGTCTTCTGCCAGAGGACCAAGAGGAGGATTTTATTTAGATGAAAATAATATGAACCATTCTATAATGAGCATTGTAAATGTTATAGATGGAGAGAAAAGATTAAAATCTTGCTTGATGAGTTTAAAAAAATGTAATGAAGAAAAGCCTTGTCCATTACATAATGAGTTAAGTGCTTCAAGAGCTCAGATATTGAACAATTTAAAATCTAGAATGATAAAAGATTTAGTCAAAGAAGTTGAAGCAGGAAATGCTTTTCTGCCTCTTTAATTTCGGTCTAAAAATAAAACCTTACAAAAGGTGCCCAAGGGTCAATATAAATACTTTTGTTGTCATCAAATAAAATATCATATCTCACTCCAAAAGTCACATTGCCACTTCTATAACCAGCACCAAGAAATAAAGCAGGTGACCAATAGTTATCGTTAGGAATATTTAAATTAGTGTTATAGCGTCGGTTTACATGAAGTTGTTCAAATTCAGCCGAAAGTTGTATCTCATTAATGATGTTAAATAATCCAATTAAACTACCTCCTAAAATAGTTGATTTATAAACCCTCTTTTGACTATCGAATGTACCATTGAGTCCTAAACCCAATGCAAAAGTTTTGTCAAATTCGTAAATAGCGCTGGGAGCTAGAGTTCCACTAAAAAAATCATTACCAAAATTTAATCCAATACCCCCACCAAAACGAACATGATTCCAAAAATAATTGGTTTTTTGCTGTGCAATTATATGGTTTAGACTAAACGAAAAAACGAGAATAATTAGAGCTATTTTTTTATTAATCGTAAGCAATGTCTTCATCAAAATTAGAAATCGTTAAAAAATTAACATGTTATAATAGTATATTCGTTAAAAGGGTATTGTCTCTCTATAAATATAGTCAAAGAAACATCTAATTTTAGTAAAAGTTGTATTTTTGGAGAATATTTTGACTAACCTACACGGGATTAAAAATAACAATGGATAAATTTTCATTTTTAAACGCAGCACATACAGCATATTTTGCTGATTTATACGATCAATATTTACAAAATCCAGATTCGGTAGAACCTAGTTGGAGAGCTTTTTTTCAAGGGTATGATTTTGGTAGTGAGAACTATGGATTAAGTGGAGAGATTGTAGAAGATGTTTCTACTCAAATTCCAGAACACGTTCAAAAGGAATTTAATGTTGTTAGGCTTATTGATGGTTACAGGATGCGTGGTCATTTGTTTACTAAAACAAATCCAGTAAGAGAGCGTAGAAGTTACACGCCTACTTTAGAATTACAAAATTTCGGTCTTTCCGAAAACGATTTAGATACTGTTTTTAATGCAGGAGAAATTCTAGGTATTGGAGCTAAAACCTTGCGAAGAATAATTGATCATTTAGAAAATATTTATTGTAGTTCTATTGGTGTTGAGTATATGTATTTGCGTAATCCAGAGGTTATTAGCTGGTGGCAAACTCAGCTTAATAAAAATGATAATCAGCCTAATTATTCGGTAGAAACCAAAAAATATATACTTTCTAAATTGAATCAAGCGGTTACGTTTGAAAACTTTTTGCAAACTAAATATGTAGGACAAAAGCGTTTTTCCTTAGAAGGAGGCGAGTCTTTAATTCCAGCAATTAGTAATGTCCTTTTTTATTCGGTAGAAAAATATGGAGTAAAAGAATGTGTCTTAGGTATGGCGCATCGTGGACGTTTAAGCACATTGGTTAATATATTTAGAAAACCATTAAATGAGCTTTTTAGCGAGTTTGATGGTAAAGATTTTGAAGATGAAAATATTGATGGTGACGTCAAGTATCATTTAGGTTTAACTTTAGATAAAACTTACCAAAACGGTAAGAATATTAAGATGAATTTGGTACCAAATCCATCGCATTTAGAAACGGTTGCTCCCGTTGCAGAAGGTATTACACGTGCAAAGATTGATAGTGATTATGATGGTGATAATTCAAAAATATTGCCAATTATAGTGCACGGAGATGCAGCCATTGCTGGGCAAGGTGTGGTATATGAGGTAGCACAGATGAGTCAGTTAAATGGTTATAAAACAGGGGGGACTGTTCATATTGTAGTTAATAATCAAATCGGTTTTACTACGAATTATTTGGATGCACGATCCAGTACCTATTGTACAGATGTTGCCAAAGTAACTTTATCGCCTGTATTACATGTTAATTCAGATGATGCCGAAGCAGTAGTACATGCTGTCGAGATGGCTTTGGAATATAGAATGCGTTATAAAAAAGACGTATACATAGATTTATTAGGTTACCGTAAATATGGACACAATGAAGGTGACGAGCCTCGTTTTACACAACCTAAACTATATAAAAATATATCAAAGCACTCTAATCCGTTTAAAATATATTCTGAAAAGTTAATTGCAGAAAATACCATTGATAAAGCCTACGTAGATAAAATTGTTGCAGATTTTAAAGATACCTTAGAAAAAGAATATGCTAAATCTAAAGAGGCAGAGTCTTCAAAGGTTAGAGAGTTTATGCAAGAGCGTTGGTCTGCGTTTGAACGTAAAGGTATAGACGGCATGCTTGAAACCGTAGAAACAAAGTATCCAAAGAATAAATTAGAAGGTATTTCAAAAATAGTATCAACAGTTCCAGAAGGCGTTAAGTTTTTGCGTAAAGCAGAAAGAATTCTTGATGGGCGCAAAAAAATGGTTTTTGAAACTGATACGCTTGATTGGGGAATGGCTGAAACTTTGGCTTATGGTAGTTTGATGGAAGACGGTTACAATGTACGTATCTCGGGTCAGGATGTAGAGCGAGGAACATTTAGCCACCGTCATGCTATTTTGCGTGATGAAATATCTGAAGAACGTATTAATTTATTAAATACAAATCCGGATAATAAGGGTAATATGGATATTTACAATTCTTTCTTATCTGAATATGGGGTTCTTGGTTTTGATTATGGTTATGCCATGGCTACCCCAAATACATTAACTGTTTGGGAAGCACAGTTTGGTGATTTTAGTAATGGGGCACAGATTATTTTTGACCAATATTTATCGGCAGCCGAAGATAAATGGAAGTCTCAAAATGGAATTGTTGTGTTGTTACCTCATGGATATGAAGGACAAGGGTCTGAACATTCATCAGCGAGGATAGAACGTTATTTACAATTGTGTGGTGAAGATAATATGATTGTTGCAGATTGTTCTACACCAGCAAACTTTTTCCACTTATTGCGTCGTCAAATGAAACGTGATTTCAGAAAACCTTTAGTTGTTTTTACACCTAAAAGTTTATTGCGTCATCCAAAAGCTGTATCATCAATAAATGAATTAGCAAGTGGTAAGTTTGAAGAAGTTATAGACGATACGATTGCTCCTGAGAATGTAAAAAAATTAGTTTTCTGTACAGGTAAATTCTATTACGATTTATTGGCAGAAAGAGAATCATTAGGAAAAGAAGATATTGCTTTAGTAAGAATTGAGCAATTATTCCCACTACATTTAGAACGTATACAAGACATTATAAATAAATATCCAAATGTAGAAAACTATGTTTGGGCACAAGAAGAACCTAAAAACATGGGAGCTTGGAGTTTTATGGCACAACGTATGGATTTGGTGAAGTTAGAAGTAGCTTCAAGACCATATAGTTCGGTGCCGGCACCAGGATCCAGTACAAGAGATAAGAGAAGACAACGATCTGTTATTGATGCAGTTTTCAATAGCAACTAGTTTATATTAAAAAGAAATAATTCATATACAATTAAAATTATAAAGAATGATTTTAGAAATGAAAGTGCCTTCGCCAGGGGAATCCATTACAGAAGTGGAAATAGCAACATGGTTAGTGGAAGATGGAGATTATGTAGAGAAAGACCAAGCTATAGCAGAGGTAGATAGTGATAAAGCAACATTAGAATTACCAGCAGAAGTTAGTGGAACTATTACACTTAAAGCGGAAGAAGGTGATGCAGTTGAAGTTGGGGCTGTTGTATGCTTAATCGATACAAGTGCAGCAAAACCAGAAGGGGATGCAAAAGAAGCCAAAAAAGAAGAAGCTCCAAAAGCTGAAACTCCAAAACAAGCAGCACCGGAAGCAAAAACATATGCAACAGGTTCTGCAAGTCCTGCAGCTAAAAAGATTTTAGCAGAAAAAGGTATGGATGCAACTTCTATTTCCGGAACAGGAAAAGATGGTAGAGTGACTAAAGAAGATGCTGTAAAAGCAGTGCCTTCTATGGGAACACCAACTGGAGGTAGTAGAGGAACATCACGAAGTAAAATGTCTATGTTACGTCGTAAAGTTGCTGAACGTTTAGTTGAAGCTAAAAATACAACGGCCATGTTAACAACCTTTAATGAGGTTGATATGTCTCCAATTTTTGCACTACGTTCAGAATATAAAGAAACATTTAAAACAAAGCACGGTGTTGGTTTAGGGTTTATGAGTTTCTTTACTTTGTCAGTTGTTAGAGCATTAAAAATGTATCCAGCAGTTAACTCAATGATTGATGGTAAAGAAATGATAAGCTATGATTTTTGTGATATTAGCATTGCTGTTTCTGGACCTAAAGGATTGATGGTGCCTGTAATGAGAAACGTAGAGAATTTAAGCTTTAGAGGTGTTGAAGCAGAAGTGAAACGTTTAGCTATTCGTGCACGTGATGGGCAAATTACGGTTGATGAAATGACAGGAGGAACTTTTACAATATCTAACGGAGGTGTATTTGGCAGTATGTTATCTACACCAATTATTAATCCACCACAAAGTGGTATTTTAGGAATGCATAATATTGTTGAGCGTCCGGTGGCAATTAATGGAAAAGTAGAAATACGTCCAATTATGTATGTAGCCCTTTCATATGACCACAGAATTATTGATGGTAAAGAGAGTGTTGGTTTTTTAGTTGCCGTAAAAGAAGCTTTAGAAAACCCAGTAGAATTATTAATGAATAATGATATTAAGAAAGCTTTAGAACTTTAAGAAAGGTCTTGATTTTAAATAAAAAAAAGAGCTATCAATATTATTTGATAGCTCCTTTTTTCTTTAACTTAACTTATATATTTACTAACTAAAACACATTATAAGGTTTATAGAAATAACAATAACAACTAAAACACCTAATCCTATCATACAGTATTTATCAATAACATCATTTCCTTTTTCCATTGTTGTTACTTTTAAACTTGTTATTACCTTAGATTATTTTGATTAAAAACTCTGCACCTTAGCTAGCGCAGAGTTTTAGAAAAATTCTCTCTCAAAGAATTAATTAATAGCACTGTAAAGGTATGTTGCATAGATGAAAAAAAAAATACGCAGTTCTACGTATTTTTAATTGAAGATGAGTTTTTTAAAAAAGCGAAAGCTCTAAATCATTACAATTTAGAGCTTTCTATAATTCTCCCTAAGAACTAATTAATAGCACTGTAAAGATATGTTTTGGATATGAAAGAAAAAATACGCACTTCTACGTATTTTTTAAAAATGAGCTTTATTTAAATTAGCCCAAAGAGAAAGTGATGTAGGTTTATTATCTAAGCCTAATTTGCCAACTATATTACTTCTATGCTTATCAACTGTACGAACAGAAATAGATAAGTCTTCTGCTATATCATGGCTCGTTTTATTCTCGGAAATAAGCTTTACTATTTTTAGTTCAGACTTGGTTAGCAAATTTAGTACATCGGGCTTTTGTTCTAAACTACTTGCGTTTAAGTAAGATGCAATTTCTTCACTAAAATATGGTGTGCCATTAATAACATGTTTAATACAGGTTTCAATTTCTTCAATAGCAAATTCTTTTAAAATATATCCAAAAACATTAAATTCTTTAGCCTTATCGTATAATTCTTCTTCTTTATCAAAAGTGATAAGGATAACTTTAGTATTTAAATTGTTTTTCTGACAAGCTTCAGCTATTTCCAGTCCAGTTTTATGGGGCATTCTTATATCCAGAATGGCTAATTCTGGTTTTAGTTTTACTATAAGATTATAAGCCATATTTCCATCCTGGGCACTTCCTATGATATTAAAACCTTTTGAAGTTAAAAAATCGGTCAGACCTCTTAACATCAACGGATGATCATCAGCAATCACTATTGAGGTGTTCATTACTTGAGGAGAATTAAAATGCTATTAACTATTAATTAAAAATGTAAGTTACATATATATATGTTTAAATATGTTTTTACAATTTTAAATATAGATATTTCTTTTCATAATCTATGACAGCTTTAGCTTTTTTTAAAATATCGGCTCCAATTATACCGTCGACAGGTTTAGAATTATGATTTATTAGAGCCGTATTTACATGAGTTAGATTAAATAGAACTAAAACAACTTTATTGTGTTTCCATTTACCAATCTTCAGTTTGTTTTTCTTAGACATTTTAGTATCCATATCTATAGCCCCAGCTCCAGCAGCCTTAATAATAGAATCTTCGGTTTTTAGATTAAAAGTTTCTGTAGCTTCAAACCCCACACAAGAACTTGAGGCACCGGTATCTAAAATAAATAACCCTTTATGCCCATTTATAGTTGCTTTTATTTCGAAATGATTTGTTTTAGTAAGATGCAATTTTACTTTAACATACCCTTTTTCATGAAGAAACTCCTGTAATGTCTTTTCCATAAGATTTTTTAACTCTCAACAGTAAAAATAATATAATAAGTAAGATAAATAGGCTAATGAAGACATAAATTAATTTATTATCATGAGTTGGTTTTGTTAATTCACCATAATAAACAAAGGCACTCCAGTAATAAGGTGATTTTTTTATATTATCAATCGTTTCATCTTTTAAATAATCTAATTTTGATTGATGGTTTGATGTATTTGCAGATTTACTACCACTATAGTTTTTATAAAATGATTGCATGATCTTAGATGTGGATAAATCGTTTATTTGCCATAAAGAAAATAATACGTTTTTAGCGCCAGCATATTGAAATCCGCGTGCTATACTCATGGCACCTTCTCCTTTGTATCGTTTACCCACACCTGTTTCGCAAGCACTTAAAACAACAAGATTTGTATTTAAATCGAGGCTGTATAACTCGTTTAGAAACATGGTTTCTTCATAAAACTCAATATTTGCTGGGGTCGAAGAATCACCACTACTGGCATGTGTAGATAAATGTATAATACTATAGTCTGAACTGTTTTTAATGAAAGCTTTTTTTGTTGCTTGATCCCTTAAAAAAAGAGTGGCATGCATTTCTTCTTTTATAGCGTTGGCCTCGTCTATAGAGTAGGTTAAGCTATTTTTGGTTTTCTCAAACACAGGAAAGATACCAAGAAGGTCGTTTTTTCTATTTTCTTCAGCTTTTTTTAGATAAAATGCAGCACTTGTATTATAAACAATATTTTGATGTTGTACAATAAAAGGCATTTTTGAAAAGTTTGTTGTATTTGTTTTGGAGGTAAGCAAAGCTTCAAATGGTACAAAATTTAACAATCCATCAGGGATCATAGTAACGTTTTTGAAGAAGCTCGTTTTTGTAAGATTCAAGATATTATAAAGGGTGAAGGCAGAGGTTGTAAATTTGCTTATATCATTATTTATTATAGAAGCCGAATCAAATAAATGAATAAAATCGCTGATGTGTTTTTGTGTGCCTTCATCCAAATTAATTTTACTAAGATTGATGCCATTCATAGAAATTATAAATTGATAGATGGCTTTTTTACCATAAAAATATTCAACCAAAACGGCTTCATCCTTTAATAGTTTATTTTGAAGGTCACCGATTAAAAAATCAGTGCCACCTAATTCGGAGTATTTTTTATTTATAGCTTTTTTAAGTATTTTTAATTTAATACTTATCGTATTTAAATTAGAACTTAAAGAAGTGATTACGGATGCTTGTGATTTGCCTAATTGTTCATTTATAAGACGATGCGTTGTTTCTTCTTGTTCTTTAAGTAAAGCAGCTTCTTGAAGTAGCAAACTATCATTAGGGTGTTTTTGTAAAAGCGCTTTTTTAATAGATTTTTCTTTTAATATTCCCGATTTATTTAATTCTGCATATTGAAAAGCGGAGAATAAAAGCGTGTCGTTTTTTGTGTTTTGGTAGGTGTTAAAAATGATTTCTATACATTTTTCACTACGAATTCTATTTGCTGCCTGATTTGATATTTTGTTTTCTTGCGAGGTCCAGTTGTTTTCTAATAATTTTGATACATAAAAGCTTAGGCCGTAATAATTAAGTACTGTTTTATGATCTTCTTGAAGTGTAGCGTATAAATCAAAAAGATCTATAAATGTATTTTCTGCATATAAGTCATTTTTGTCAAGAAATTCAATAGACTTAGTATTTGGTAATAAAATTTGAAGCGCCAAATCCAGGTTGCTTTTAGCGTCGTTTAAATTATTTAATAATTTGTTAAGCTGAGCTTCTTCGAAATAAAGTTTGGCTAGCTTTCTTCTAGTTAAGCTGTCTTTAGAAATATGTGTTTTTGCCTTATTGAAAGCTTTTAATGCTTCTATATAATTGCCATTTTGTAATTGGATTGCGTAATTATTTCTAAACTGATCATATACATTAATATGAATTGTTTTAGGAATATCTGAAACATCATTTATCATATTTAATGCAATTTGACTGTCAATATTTAATTGGATAATTTTTTGCTTTTGATGCTTGTTTAGGTTTTGCTTATTGAGGTAGCTGGAAGTTAGTTTTAATACCAATTCGTGCTTTCCGATGGTTTGATATAAGATGGCTAGATTAATTGTACCGCTTGCTTGATGTTTAATGTAGTTGTTTTTTTTAGCTAAGAAAATATACTGTTTTATTATATTTTCGGCATTCGTGTAATCGTCTGTTTTGGTATATAAGTTTCCCAAAGGTATTAGGCAGCTTTCAATAATATTGAAGTCAGAAATTTTTGAAAGTTCGTTTGTTTTAAAACGATTTAAAGCATCCTCAAAAGTGATAATTGCTTCTTTTAACTGAGAACTTTGATCTAAATAATATCCTTTATGGCACTGTAAAAAAACAAGTGCTAATTGCTCTCCTTTGCTTTTAACTTGTTTTTTGAATGCAGACTCTTGTTCGCTTAATAGGTTTAGTGAAGTATTATTTGTGTTACTAATAAATGTTTCGGCGGCGACATAAATGCGTTCTTCTAAATTTTGAGAAAAAGTAATTCCGTAAATTAAAAATAAAATAAAACTTAGTTTTTTCATAAGAGTGAGCCTGCTAAAAGAGACTTAGCTTCAGAATTTCCATATGGCATAGAATTGCCAATAGTTAAAATTATCTTCAAAATTCATAATATAACGTGCCCCCAAACTTGGACCGATTCTGGAAAAACCAGCTGTTGCTTCAATCAATAAACCTGTTCTTAAATTGGTGAAAGAATCCGTTTCGCTTGAGCTGTCTTCTTCAGTACTAAAAGCAATGTCACCTGGAATGTCTCCTTCAAACATTTCTGTTAAAATATATTGTTCTCGTTTTTCACTTAAGGAAATGGTGTTTTGTAAACCACCACCTAGACCAATATATTTATTAATATTATATCTTATTAAAACAGGAATATCCCAGTCTATGTTCTTAAAAGAAGAATCTGTTGTTGTTCGTTGAAGAAAACGAAAGCCCTGAGCTTCTTGAATAAACTCTTCTTTAATATCAGTACTCGAATTGTAATTATGGAAATTATTCATAAGCTCTATTTGCCAATACCATCTATACGATTTAAAAGGAGATAATGTGGCTCCAAAAAAGTAACTTTCAGAGTTTCTTAAATCGTTAAATGAGTTATAGCCCGTTTTAACACCAATGGATATACCAGGTAAAAACCGAGTGGTAGAATAATTAGTAAGAATAGGGTCGTTTTTATCAAAAATAATAGCTGTTCTGCTTTTCGTTTTTTTCTTATGAAAATCTTTAGCAAACTTAATCTTGTATTTTACAAAACCTTTTGTGGAATCGTATTCTTTTACGTTTTTTTGTTCGCTTCCCGGAAGGTAAATATTTTTAAAAGTAAAAATAGCCTGTGTATCTGTAAATGTGGTGTCCAAACAACTATACAAAACGTCTCGTTTGGGACATATATCACATTTAGGATACATATCCATGACTGTTAATGTTGATTTGTCCAGCATTTCCGGAATGTCAGTTTCCAGTCGTATGGTTCTTGCTGGACCTTCACCATTATTTTGAAACTTAATTTTATATTTTAAGGTTTTAAAGCGTACCAATCTATAATTCATGAATGTCCCATTTGATGACATTTTGTTAGGATCATGTGAAGTCACAATTTCCATTTCCATATCTTTTACTTTATGGTTATCGTAATTGCCGTCTGGAATGTAAATCCCGCGAACCGATATAATGGCACTGGTATCTTTAACCATTTCTGGCGTCGTCTTTAAACTAAAAAAAATATGACGCTCTTCATTGGGCTCCATGTTATCGAATTCCAAGAGACTCCAGTCTTTGTAATATGCTTTAGATTCTGCAATGGTTAAAGGTAGATTTGTTTTTTCTGTTGAATCTTGTAATACAGTACTTGATTTAATAAGATTATTATTTGAAGAAGCGAGGTAAGTCCCTTCATTATCAATATGCTTTGTATATGCAAAACCGTTTGCCGAAACGTTTTTTTCGTTATGATAAGGTCTGGTTTCTAACAATTCAAAATTGTTAGCTTTATATTTAAGTTCGTTATAGAAGAGGTATATTTTTCCGTTTGTTATGTAGTCTCTATTATTCTTATAACTCATTATAGCTACTATTTCTTCTTCGGGAATAGGTTCGCGATTACGCTTCATTGTAAAGTCTTCGTCCATTGTGGCTATATCTTCATAATCAGTCGTAATAGAATTAACAGCAATTTTTTTGGGTCTAGTTGTTGGTGGTTTACCCGTATCGTAATTATTGGTCGCCCATAATTTCACTTCATATTCTCCTTTGCTCTTATAGACATGCTTTGGTTTTTCTTCAGTACTAAAATGCCCGTCACCAAATTCCCAATAATGTGTGTAAAATGCTTTAGGTGCACCAGCAATTTGGTTTAAAGCAGGTGTTTCTGGTGTGAACATAATTTCATTACCATTGTTTGTACTCTTGATGGTTGCCGTTCTTGTAAGGGTATCGTTTGCAAGTAATTGTTGGGAGTGATTATGTACACATATAAATGAGAAGCAAATAAAAAAGAATAATTTGTTCATAGAATTAAGCTTAAATAGGTTTAAATATACAAAAAGTGTTATCTTCAAAATAGTTTCATACGATTCTAACTTAAGATGAAAAATAAAAATTAGAATTGATTACTAGGATATTAGCTACTATTGTTAATAGTACAACAATTATTAAGACTAATGTTAGAGTAGTTTTTTTCATAATGCATTAGTATTTATATTTAAATACATAATGTCTATATTTTGTTACCCTTTTTTAATAGAAAATTAGGATGATTGGATTAATGTCATGGACTTATGTGAGGCTTATTTGTTTAAATCCTTTGTTTTGAATCCATAATTACAATAGAAATTAAATAATAAGTATAACTAAATTAGCAGGAAGTCGTATTTAACTATAAAAACAATAATTAACAAAGTGTCCTAATTAATTATAGGTTAAAAAATTTTATAAAGTGTAGTTGCTATAACTTCTTTACAATCATTTAAAATAACAGACAATAATTGTTTTTCTTCTTTTACCTTAAAATTAAATGGCGGAGCTAATAAGTTTAAACCACTTTGTTTTTTTAACCTAATTCCTTGTCCTGAAATAATATCTTTATTGGGTGTAAAATCTCCTTTAGGTAAATGTTCGGTTAAAATAACATATTTAAAATTAGTTAACTTACTTGCTATACTTTGTACTTCGGCGTTCGATAAATGTTGTAACACTTGTCTTAATAAAGCACAATCCCCAGAAGGCAAATTATCTACTGCAATATCCAAACAATGGAATTCTAAATTTTCTTCTTTAAATTTTTCTTTATTATGCTCTATAAGGGTTGTTACTATATCTACCGCAACATATTTTTTAGTATGCTTTACCAGTTTTTGCCCTACGTTAAAATCCCCACAGCCTAAATCGCATACCACAAGAGGGCTTTCAAAAGACGTTAAAAATGATATTAAAACATCTATATATGGATCTACTATCACAGGATGATGCGATCCTACACCAGAATAAAAATTAGATTTGTTATCCTCTCCCCAAAGTTTCATTTCGTAAACCTGTTCCATAGCATCTTTAGTTGGCCAAGGTTTCTTTGCTCTTTTAATTCCATTTTCCTTCTCCTTCATAAATACTCAATTTGTCTGTACAAACTATAAAGGCATAATAATATGTTACCAAATACAATATTAAAACAAACGTACAAATTATACATAATAGTAAATGTTATGAAACTGATAACTAACACATAAATAAAAAATGATTTATAATAATATTTATAGATAATGTGAGTTCTGATTGTTTGAATGTGATTTTATAGTTTTTGAGATCGACATTATAATTTTATTAGTAATTTAGATAATATAAAAACTAAATAAATGCATTGCCTTATACTAGGTAAGATCAAAATAAACGAAAAACAAAATCAAACTAATTTTGTATCACAATAAATAAACGTTTTACAATATTTAATGTTGAAAGTGACTCCCAAAATTGGCTAATTAAATTAATAAATTTGAGCTCAAACAAAGTCCAGCATATATTAAACTACTTCGAAGATTACTGGCCAATTGAAGAAACGACTGCTCAGCTTCTCAAAAATTCCGTAATATTTAGAGAATTGAAGAGAAAAGAATTTATTCTTAAACAAGGTGAAAAATGTAATTACATCTATTTTGTTGTAAAAGGGGTTTTAAAACTTTTTCATACTGACGATAATGGAAATCAACATAACCTTCAATTTGCTACCGAAAAACTTTGGCTAACTGATTTTGGAAGTCTCTATAATGATACTCCAAGCGAACTATACATTCAAGCTTTAGAACCCACATCTATTTTACAAATCAAAAAAAAAGATCTTTTCGTTTTATACGATAATTCTCCCCTATTCGATAGAAACATGCGAATCGTAACTGAGAATGCGTTTATTGAACAACAAAACAGGTTACTTCAAACTATATCTTCTACAGCAATAGAACGCTATCAATATTTTCTAAATAAATATCCCGACCTCTCCAATCGAATTTCTAATGTCCAAATAGCTTCTTATTTGGGAGTTACTCCAGAGTTCTTAAGTTCAATACGAAAAAAAACAGTCAATACATAGACGTTTTTCTTAAACTATCTTATTGTTTTAAATAAAAGTACCTGAGTAGTTTTGTAATTAAATTTTGACTTTTATAAATAACAAAAAATGAAAAAGTCCAGATTATTTTTTATTTCGATTCTATTAATAATTATTTGTTCGTACACAAATAAAAAAAACAATTTACCTATGATTATAGAAATAACGACCTATAAACTAGCTTCCGGTATAACTGAAGAAGCATTTTTACAAGCTTCTAATGCATTTAATAAAGACTATTGCTCTAGAAGCAAAGGACTTATTAGCAGGCAATTTCTAAAAACAGATGATGGCTATTTAGATATTTTCTTTTGGGAAAGTAAGGAAGATGTTGAACGAGTTCAAGAAACATTTATGCAAGATAAAGATGCTCTAAAATTTGCAAGAATGATTGATTCAATGAGCTTTTCTATGAAAAACTATGAAGTCATTGGAACTTATGACTTTAATAATTAATACTAATTTTATTTCCAAGAATAATTTAGAAAATTCACATTCTAAAACCCGCGAATTCTACTAAGGAAAAACATAGTATATTACTTGTTTTTAACAAAAAAACCAGAAACTTTAAGTTTCTGGTTTAATACCTGAGTTAACATTCTATGTTAACAATATAAGTAGGAAATCAAAATGAGCAGATGTTTATGGTAAACCATTAATGATGGTTGTTAATTGAGCTTCTGTAGCTACAGATGTTTCATCATCGGTAAATATTATAAGACCGTTTTCTTCAATGGTTACAGATTTAATAGCATATTTCCAGTTATCTCCATCTTCAGTAGCAAAAATGATATGGCATTCTAATCCAATAGGAATTAGTCCATAATGCTCGCTAAATAAACCAGTTTCAGAATCGTAAGTATCTAAGTTAGCTAAACCAGCATCTTCACCGTCGTAAGAGATAAAAACAGAACTGTTCGTATTGTTATACCCTTCGGGCACAGCTACTAAAATTGTCGTTTTTGGACGCGGGTCATTATAAAAACGGTCTACATTAGACCATCCAAATGATTGGAAAAAGCCATAATACTGATCGCCTTCAGCAAATACGCCACCTTCTCCTTGAGGATCGTCGCGTTCTACTTCATCCCATGCTAGGTTGCCGTCTTGATCTATTCTACCTTCCCAAAGTGTCATATCATTATCCGCACCTCCCGTTAAATCTGCTGGAATTTGCATTTGGAACCCACAATTGGTTTCTAAAGCAGTACCATTTTGAGTTGCATTTACAAAGAACTCACCTCCAGAAATAAGTAATCCTTTGTCACCATTTGGTAAGGTTCCCATGGTAGGTTTATTAGTTGTAAGCATGCTGCCTTTATCAAAAAGTTCAACAAATTCTACATCTACAGTTCCTGTTACAGTCTCTCCGTTTAAGGTCAAACAAGAGCTACTAATGAAAATCTGTACACCTTTTTCAGATGTAAGCATGATATTTCCATCATCGGCATTAAACTCAAATGTTTGTGTTAAGTTTTCAAGAGCAGCTTCTTTTAAATTATTAAAATCTTCGGCTGTTGGACGAATTAAAATATCGCCATCGTTATCATCATTGTTTGAACAGCTTGTTAATAATAAAGCAGACATTAAAATGGTTCCTAAAATGTTTTTAAAATTTTTCATGATTAATTGGGTTTTAAATTTATTATTCGGGTTTATATAAACAGGGTAATTATTTTGTTACCCTGTTTTAGTAATTATTTTTTTATTGTTGAGGTTGACTGATTATTTTTTTAGATACAATAGCATCTCCAGAGGCAACTAATTGTATCATTTTATAAGCATAAGCTTCAGTAGAAGAATACCCTTTTGCATGTCCTGTTGCAGTTTCGACTTCCCAGAAATAATTTCTTTTAGAATTGTTTTTTGTTTCGGTCTTTAAAACAAAATAACTTTCAATTTTTGATGCTCTTACAATTTCTCCAGAGCTTGTTAAAGCAATCATGCGTTTTGCGTCTTCTACAGAAAGAGAGGTTCCTGAGTAAACACTTTTATTAGTTTCTACTTTCCAGTCATAAACTTTAACTAAGTTTTCATTGGTAATATCTACACTAACAGTTGTTGTGCTAAGGTTCGGTGTTAAGGTTGTAGCATGAGAGTTTAATATTGATAATACTACAGTACCGATAATTAATATTGATTTTTTACTCACGTCATTAATATTTTTTAAGTGTTCGTGAAATTTCTTTGTAATTTTCATGATTTCTAATTTTTATGGATTAATTAAGTGTTTCAGTATTTTTAACTGTCACACCCTTATATCAGAACCATTTAAAAATTGTTACCCTTTTATTTCAAAGTTTTTTTATTCAAAAAGAATTCCCCGAGGTTTTGTCTCGGGGTTTCCATTGAAATTGTCATTCCCGTGAAAAGGGGAATCTAAATACAGAATTTCTATTTTTGCCCCAAAAGATTAAAACGAAACAGGTAAAATATTTCTATGCTTTGCCTTGAGAATAGCTGGTTTCAAGAAATTCTTTATTTTAGTAGCAAATACAAGGGTTAATGAGTGAGAAAAAAATACACGAAGACCAGAAATATATAGACGGATTACTTAAAAACAACTCGTTTATTATTCAAGCTATATATGATAAGTTTGCTCCTAAAGTGGTTAATTATATAAAGCAGAATAGTGGGGATAGTGATAAGGCCCAAGATGTCATACAGGATACTTTAATAACCATTTATAATCAGGCAAGTGAAAAAAAACTACAGCTTACCTGTCCGTTTGATGCCTATTTCTTTTTACTATGTAAGCGGAAATGGTTAAACGAATTAAAAAAATCTTCTAATAAAGAGGTAACAATTAATGAAGATGTGTTATCTAAAGGTGACGAAGCTCAAGAACTGGCTTTTGAAACCTCTGTCTTTGGTGAAAAACAAGCGCTATTTACAGAAATGTTTCAAAAACTTGGAACCGCTTGTAAAGATTTGTTAACTGCTACTTTTAAAATAAAGTCGATGGAAGAAGTAGCAAAAAGTTTAGGTGTAACATATGCTTATGCCAGGAAAAAGAAATCTTTATGTATTGGTAAATTGACAGAGCTGGTTCAAAAGTCACCAAAGTTTAACCAACTTAATAATTAATAGCCATGGAAGATCAGAATTACATATTATTTGAATCCTACTTATCTAAAGAGTTATCTCAGGACGAAGTTTCTGCCTTTGAATCACGATTAAAAAATGAATCAGATTTTAATCAGGCATTTAACACTTATAAAGAATTGTCTTTTTTTTTAGAACATAAATTTGAAGATGAATCAGCCTCAACAGCATTTCAGAATAATTTAAAAACTATTTCTAATACTTATTTTGAAAAACAAGAACCTTCTAAAAAAGTAATGCGCTTTAAACTTTGGCATTATGCTATGGCAGCAAGTATTGCTTTACTAATAGGAATCGTTACATTCAATAATTTCTCTAACCCAACTTTTAACGATTATAATAATTATAAAACGATTAGCTTAACAGTTAGGGGAGTGGAGGAAGCTCTTTTAAAAGAAGCTGAAAACGCTTTTAATAGTAAGGATTTTGCTAAAGCTGAAATCGTTTTTAAACGGTTGCTAGTTAAGAATGATTCAAACAATGAACTGCGATTATATAGAGGAATTGCATTATTAGAATTAGATAAGTTTGATGAAGCCGATAGTTTGTTTGGTAAGCTTTCTAAAACACCATCTGTTTATAAAAATAAAGCCATATGGTATTTAGCCTTAAGTAAATTAAAACAGAAAAACTATGATGCTTGTTTAGACGTTTTAAAAACAATCCCAGAAGATGCAGATGAATATAAACAAGCTCAAAAGCTTATTAAAAAGTTAGATTAATCTAAAGAATTCCTCGACGCCCTGTGTCCTTATCCTGTTCACCTCTCCTTTGGAGAGGTCAGAATTGCTTTTTTGGGCAGTTTTGGGTGAGGTAAGTAAAGATATTTTAAACCCGTCAGGTTTTTAAACCCTAGCGGGTTTTTCATTAGCGAAAATTTGTGAAATTCATGTCAAACTTTAAATACTTCATTATTTTTACCAAATGATTATTACAGATACACATACTCATTTATATAGTGAAGCTTTTGATGAAGATAGAAACGAGATAATTGATCGCGCTATAGCCCAAGGAGTCTCTCGGTTTTTTATTCCAGCAATAGATTCTGAGTATACCAAAGCTATGCTTCAACTCGAAAAGGATTACCCTAATAATATGTTTTTAATGATGGGTTTACATCCTACACATGTTAAAGACAATTATAAAGAAGAGTTGAAACATGTGGAAGACATGCTTGCAAAGCGACATTTTTATGCGGTGGGAGAAATAGGCATTGATTTATATTGGGATACATCAACATTAGGAATTCAACAAGAAGCGTTTAAACATCAAATTAGACTTGCAAAGCAATATAAGTTACCAATAGTTATACATTGTAGAAATGCATTTGATGACATATTTGAAATTTTAGAAACAGAAAAGAGTGATGATTTATTTGGTGTTTTTCATTGCTTTACAGGAACATTAGAACAAGCACATCAAGCTATTTCATATAATATGAAACTAGGTATAGGAGGTGTTGCTACTTTTAAGAACGGAAAAATTGATACCTTTTTAAATCAAATTGAGATTAAACATATTGTATTAGAAACAGATTCCCCTTATTTAGCTCCAGTACCGTATAGAGGAAAACGAAATGAAAGCGTATATGTTATAAAGGTGTTAGAAAAATTGGTAGATATATATGGTATATCTCCAGAAGACATAGCAGCAATTACAACTCAAAATTCTAAAGATGTTTTTAAAGTTTAAAATATGAGCGTTATAAAACCAAAAATATTACTAATATATACAGGAGGAACCATTGGTATGGTTAAAGATTTTAAAACCGGATCACTTCGTGCATTTGATTTTAAAACGCTTTTAGAAAAGATTCCGGAATTACAACTTTTAGATTGTAAGATTGATACAGTATCATTTAAAGAGCCCATAGATTCGAGTAATATGAATCCAAAATACTGGGTTCAAATTGCCGAGATGATAGAAACTAATTATAAAGCATTTGATGGTTTTGTTGTTTTACACGGGAGTGATACCATGAGTTATACAGCATCTGCATTAAGTTTTATGTTAGAGAATTTAGCAAAACCAGTTATATTTACAGGATCTCAATTACCAATAGGCGATTTAAGAACCGATGCAAAAGAAAATTTAATTACATCCATACAAATAGCGTCATTACAAAGTAAAGGCAAGCCACGAATTAAAGAAGTATGCTTATATTTTGAATACAAATTATATAGAGCTAATAGAACAACAAAGATAAATGCAGAACATTTTGAAGCATTTGCCTCTTTAAACTACCCCGATTTAGCTGAGTCGGGTGTGCATTTAAAAGTTAATGAAGAATATTTATTCAAACCTGATTTAAACAAAGCTCTAAAGATTCATAAAAAATTAGATAATAATATTGCATTAGTTAAACTTTTTCCAGGCATTACAGAAAATATTTTGCAAAGTATTTTTAGTACTTCAAATTTAAAAGCTATTGTGCTTGAAACGTATGGTTCAGGAAATTGTACTACAGAAACATGGTTCATTAATATGTTAAAAGAAAATATTCTTAAAGGCATGCACATTATAAATATTACACAATGTTCTGGTGGAAGTGTTATGATGGGGCATTATGAAACGAGTAATGAGTTAAAAAATATAGGAGTTATTTCCGGAAAAGATATCACAACAGAAGCGGCAATAAGTAAATTAATGTATTTATTAGGTCAGAATATAGCTGCTAATACCTTCAAAACTATCTACGAATCACCCTTAAGAGGGGAAATGTCTTAAAATTAACTCTTAAAATTTTAACGTTCAAAGTTTTTTTTGTTATTTGAGCCCCTGTAATTAAAGAGTAATTAAAATTACAGAGAGGTGGCCGAGTGGTCGAAGGCGCACGCCTGGAAAGTGTGTATACGTCAAAAGCGTATCGAGGGTTCGAATCCCTTCCTCTCTGCTGTTATTTTGTTTTTAATTGCTTTTTTTTTAATATCTTTAACACTTTAACTAATATATTTAAGATCTAGAACATGAAAAGATTATTTTCTATCCTTGCCATTACAGGAATGGTGGCATTCGGAACGACTAACGCAACAACAATTGCAAACACAAATACAGCTGTAACTACTGTTAACACTATTCAAGAGACTACTGAAGAAGGCGCTGCTGCTGAAGAGACTCTTGGTTTTCATCAAGAATTGAAAAAACGTTTTATTGAAGGTGGAGCTGGCTTTATGGGGATTGTATTATTATGTTTAATTCTTGGACTAGCAATTGCTATAGAAAGAATTATCTTTTTAAACCTTTCAACTACTAATACAAAAAAATTAACACAAAGTGTTGAGGACGCTTTATCTTCAGGTGGTGTAGAAGCTGCAAAAGAAGTATGTAGAAATACAAAAGGGCCAATCGCATCTATTTACTATCAAGGATTAGATAGAACCGATGAAGGTATCGAAGCTGCTGAAAAAGCTGTAGTAGCCTACGGAGGTGTTCAAATGGGACAATTAGAGAAAAATGTATCTTGGATTTCATTATTTATCGCCTTAGCACCGATGCTTGGTTTCATGGGTACGGTAATTGGTATGATTCAAGCATTCGATAAAATTGAAGCTGCTGGAGATATGCAACCATCTCTTGTTGCAGGTGGTATTAAAGTAGCACTTTTAACAACTGTATTTGGTTTGATCGTGGCTATTATACTTCAAATCTTTTATAATTATATTATTGCTAAAATTGATAGTATTGTTAACGACATGGAAGATGCTTCTATCACGTTAATGGACCTATTAATTAGAAATAAAAAGTAATAATTAAATATAAAAATTATGAAACTACATAAAGTTTTAAAAATAATAGCTTTCGCACTGGCTATTATTGGCGCGATTTTTGCGCTAATGATAATAGCGGGGGATGAAAAAGATGCTCTAAGTATGAGTGGAAACATGCTATATGTTGCATATGTTGTACTTGGATTGATATTGGTAATGGTTTTTTTATTCGTAATAAAAGGATTATTTGCTGGAAATATTAAGAAGACATTAATGACTGTAGGTGCTTTTCTAGCAATCGTCTTTATTTCGTATTCTATATCTTCAGGTACAGATTTAGATTTAACACCTTTTACTGATAAAGGATTAGATGTAACAGAAGCAACATCTAAGCAAGTTGGTGCTGGGTTATATACATTTTATGTATTAGCTTTTTTAGCTATAGCATCAATGGCATTCTCAGGAGTGAAAAAAATATTTAACAAATAAATTATGGCAAAAAGAGCAGCACCAGAAGTAAATGCAGGCTCCATGGCCGACATTGCGTTCTTACTATTAATATTTTTCTTAGTAACAACAACTATCGAAACAGATTCAGGAATTAACAGAAAACTTCCGCCTATGGAAGAATCTGAGGAAGATGTTGTGATCAAGCAAAGAAATATATTTACTGTGTTATTAAATGGTAAAGATCAATTGCTTGTAGAAGATGAACTAATGGAACTTAAAGATTTAAGAGCTGCAGCTATTGAATTTTTAGATAACAATGGCGACGGATCTTGTGACTACTGTAAAGGAAAGAAAGATAAATCATCTTCTGATAATCCAGATAAAGCAATTATATCTTTAAAGAACGAGCGAGAAACAACTTATAAGACTTATATAGCGGTTCAAAATGAACTAGTAGCAGCTTATAACGAATTAAGAGATGCCAGAGCTCTGGCACAATATGGGAAGCCTTTTTCAGAAATGCAGGCAGACTATAAAGATGTAAATTGGCCTGGAAATAAGGAAAGATTAAAAGCGAAGATAGATCAAATAAAAACGGATTATCCTCAAAAACTTTCTGAAGTACAATAATTTAACATTTATAAATATGTCTAAATTTAAAAAGAAAAAAAGTGGTGATATGCCAGCGGTTAATACAGCATCTTTACCAGATATTGTATTTATGTTATTATTCTTTTTTATGGTGGCCACAGTAATGAGGCAAAACACTTTGAAGATTGAGAATAATTTACCGTTTGCAGATCAAGTAGAAAAACTAGATAAAAAGGATTTGGTTATGTACATCTATGCAGGAAAACCAAGTGCTAATTACGTACAATATGGTAAAGAAGCAAGAATACAGCTAAATGATGATTTCGCTAGTGTAAGAGACGTAGCTGCTTTTATAGCCGCGGAAAGAGCTTCTAAACGTGAAGAATTAATACCATTTTTAACTACAGCTTTAAAAGTAGATAGTGATGCTAATATGGGGCTAATTGGCGATATTAAGCAAGAGTTAAGAAAAGTAAATGCGCTTAAAATTAACTACACTACTAAAAAAGGTTCTGTATTAGGAAGAGATTAATATTTACTTACTCTTAATTTTAAATAAAAAGGCGTTTTGATAATTCAAAACGCCTTTTTATTTTTAAAAACCTGAACAATTTTACTTATAATTGTATGTTAGTATAATAACACACTAATTAATGAAACACCTATTTATTTCCGTATTTTTTTTAATGCATTTTGTGTATTGTTTTGCTCAAGAAATTAATGATAAAGAGGTTGATTCACTTTATAGGGAAGACCAATTTTATGCAGGTGTAACTTATAATTTGCTAGGCAACATGCCCAAAGATGTCGAACAAAGCGGTTTTTCTTTAGGATTCCATCTGGGCTTTATTAAAGATATGCCTATTAATAAGAATAGAAATGTAGCTATAGGTGTTGGTCTTGGGTACTCATCTAATTCATTTAATCAAAATTTACTAGTAGATAAAGACAATATGGGGAAGGCTACTTATAGTGTTTTAAAAGATAATAATACATTTATTAAAAATAAATTCTCTAACCATTTAATAGAACTTCCTATTGAGTTTAGATGGCGCACATCTACAGCAACTGAGTATGATTTTTGGCGTATTTATACAGGGTTTAAGCTAGGTTATGTCTTTACGCATACAACCAAGTACCGAGGTGATTTGGGTAGGATTAGATATACTAATATTGAGGATTTTAATAACTTTCAGTATGGTTTAACACTAAGTGCAGGTTATAACACATGGAATATATTTTTATACTATGCTTTAAACCCTATTTTTTCTAGCGATGCTAATTTAGATGGTAATAAGATAGATATGAATACCATAAAAATTGGCTTAATGTTTTATATTTTATAACCAATAAGGTACCAAAATTAACTGCGGAACCATTCCAATAAAAACACCCATGATTAATTCTTTATAGTCGTGAGCATTTAGATGTAATCTGGATGTAGCAACAGCACCCATTATTATAGACATTAAAGCTAATATACCATTAATGTTTATACTAAAATGTATACTTAAAATAACTAAAAACATAAATAATCCAGAAATAGCAATCATATGTATACTTGCTTTAAATTTAAAAAAGGCAAGCATTAGACATGCCATGGTAGAAATTAATATACCAACAAAGAAAAAATAAAGCTCTATAATTTGAGAAGGTGTAATAATACGCTGTAGCACTATAATAATCACTAAACAGTTAAGTATTAGGGGGATAATGCGTTCTTTGGTGCTTTCTAGATAAATTGATTTTACCTTGCCTAGTGTTTTTAATAAAAAATAGAGAAGAATGGGTAAAATAATGGTAAGTATAAAAAGAGATACCAACTTTGCTTTTACTATTTCTTCTGGAATGAATCGTGGTGATTTAAAAAAATAGAAAATAACCCCTAGTACAGGCATTAATAATGGATGAAAAATGTATGAGATACTTCTTAAT
The DNA here is from genome assembly GCF_004791695.1 of Flavivirga rizhaonensis. Classification (GTDB taxonomy): domain Bacteria; phylum Bacteroidota; class Bacteroidia; order Flavobacteriales; family Flavobacteriaceae; genus Flavivirga; species Flavivirga rizhaonensis. The sequence goes on from NZ_SRSO01000014.1 coordinate 95,821, forward strand.
ATTCTATCCATTATATCTTTTTACGTAAACGGGCAACAGGAATATCTAGCTGTTCTCTGTATTTTGCAACGGTACGACGAGCAATAGGATACCCTTTTTCTTTTAAAATGCTTGCTAGAGTTTCATCGGTTAAAGGTTTCTTCTTGTTTTCTTCTTCTATTACAGTTTCTAAAATTTTCTTTATTTCCCTCGTAGAAACATCCTCTCCCTGATCATTCTTCATGGATTCAGAAAAGAATTCTTTAATCAGTTTTGTGCCATAAGGAGTATCAACATACTTACTGTTGGCAACTCTTGATACAGTAGAGACATCCATAGAGATTTCATCGGCAATGTCTTTTAGAATCATGGGTTTTAAATTACGCTCGTCACCTGTTAAAAAATAGTCTTTCTGGTAATGCATAATAGCACTCATCGTAACAAATAAAGTTTGTTGGCGCTGTTTTATAGCCTCAATAAACCATTTTGCGGCATCTAATTTTTGCTTGATAAAAATAACAGCATCTTTTTGAGACTTCGATTTGTCTTTCGTGTCTTTATATCCTTTAAGCATATTGTTGTACTCTCTAGATACATGAAGTTCTGGTGCATTTCTTCCATTAAGAGTTAACTCTAATTCACCATCTACAATTTTAATAGCAAAATCTGGAACGACGTGTTCAACAATTCTATTATTTCCAGCGTAAGAACCTCCAGGTTTTGGGTTTAAATGTTCAATTTCTGAAACAGCCTCTTTTAGTTGCTCTTCGGATATATCAAATTTCTGGATTAACTTCTTATAATGTTTTTTTGTAAATTGATCAAAAGCATTGTCAATAATGTCAATTGCTAGTTCGTTTTGCTGTGTTTTTTCTCTTCTATGCAGTTGAATACTTAAACACTCTTGTAAACTTCTGGCACCAACACCAGCAGGATCTAATTGATGTACAATTTTTAGAACGTGTTCAATTTTTTCTTCGGTAGTATAAACGTTTTGAGTAAAAGCCAAATCGTCCATAATATCACTTAACTCTCTACGGATATAACCACTTTCGTCAACACTTCCTACTAAAAATTCTGCGATTTCACGTTCTTCTTCATTAAGACGGTAGGTATTTAATTGATTTATTAAATGTTGCGTAAACGAAGTGCCCGCAGCATATGGCATCGTTTTTTCATCATCATCGCTGCTATAATTATTGGCTTGAGTGCGATAATCTGGAATTTCATCGTCACTTAAATATTCATCAACATTAATATCGTCAGCATTTATAGTTTCACTATCATTAAGATCATCAGCATTATCGTATTCGGAATCAAATTCATTTTCATTAGTTTCTTTACCGCCTTCAAGAGCTGGGTTTTCTTCCAATTCTTGTTTTAAACGTTGTTCAAAAGCTTGTGTAGGCAGTTGTATCAACTTCATTAACTGAATCTGCTGCGGTGATAATTTTTGTGATAATTTAAATTGTAAATACTGCTTAAGCATATTTTGATTTGGTTTAAGATAAAAGTAAAAAAAACTTTTACCTATAAATAGCTAAAGAACGATTATTTTTAAAATTCTGCATTTTGAGGAGTTCTTGGAAAAGGAATCACATCTCTAATGTTACTCATTCCAGTTGCAAACATGACTAAACGCTCAAAACCTAAACCAAAGCCAGAATGAACTGCTGTACCAAATTTTCGTAAATCTAAGTACCACCAAAGATCCTTTTCAGGAATATCTATAGTAGCCATTCTTTGTTTTAATATATCTAGTCGTTCTTCACGTTGTGCACCACCAACAATTTCACCAATACCAGGGAATAAAATATCCATAGCACGAACCGTTTTCCCATCGTCATTTAAACGCATGTAAAATGCTTTAATGTTTGCTGGGTAATCGAATAAAATAACAGGACATTTAAAGTGTTTTTCTACAAGAAAACGCTCGTGTTCACTTTGTAAATCTGTACCCCATTCGTTAATTAAATATTTAAATTTCTTTTTCTTATTAGGTTTACAATTGCGTAAAATATCAATAGCTTCTGTGTAACTAACACGTTTAAAATGATTATCTGTTACAAAATTGAGTTTTTCTATTAAAGTCATTTCGTTTCTTTCGACTTGAGGTTTTGTTTTATCCTCATCTTGCAAGCGCTTATCTAAAAACTCTAAATCTTCGCGATTATTATCTAAAATGTATTTTATAACCGATTTCATGAAATCTTCAGCTAAATCCATATTCCCAGCCAAATCCATAAAAGCAACTTCTGGTTCAATCATCCAAAATTCAGCTAAATGGCGTGATGTATTTGAATTTTCTGCTCTAAAAGTAGGACCGAAGGTATATACTTTGCCTAAAGACATAGCATAAGTTTCAGCTTCTAGCTGACCAGAAACAGTTAAGTTGGTTTCTTTTCCAAAAAAATCTTTTGAGTAATCTACTTGTCCTTCGTCATTTAAAGGCGGATTTTTAGCGTCTAAATTAGAAACTTTAAACATTTCTCCAGCACCTTCAGCATCACTTCCTGTTATGATAGGCGTATGCATATAGTAAAAACCATTCTCGTTAAAGTATTTATGAATAGCGAACGATAATGATGAACGTAAACGCATAATCGCACTAAATGTACTGGTGCGAGTACGTAAATGTGCATTTTCTCGTAAAAACTCAAACGAATGTTTTTTTGGTTGAATTGGATAGCTATCTGGATCTGAATCTCCTAAAACAGTCATGTTTTTTACTTGTATTTCAACTTTTTGCCCCTTGCCTTGACTTTCAACTAATTCACCTTTTATATGTATAGCTGCTCCAGTTGTAATGCGTTTTAGAAGTGCTTCATCGAAATTTTCAAAATCGACAACACATTGAATATTATTTAATGTAGAACCATCATTTAAAGCAATAAAACGATTTGCTCTAAAGGTCCTAACCCAACCTTTAATTTCTACTTCAGGAAAAGTGATATCCTGAGATAATAATTCTGAAACAGTTCGTAATTTCATAGATGTTAAAATTTAGAATGTAAAGATAAAAAAGCCAAATGGCTTTCGTGCATCAAATATTTAAAAAACAGACCTGTTTTGTCTTAGAACTTACTCCTCTTCGTCTTCTTCGGGAATAATATTTATAGCAGGTTCTCTAAGTACTTCTTTGTTCGCAATACTACGTTCTAACGATAGTAATAAAGAAGGTAATAAAAGTAAGTTTGATAACATAGCAAATAGTAAAGTAGCAGATACCAAGGCTCCTAATGCTACAGTACCACCAAAACTTGAAATAGTAAATACTGAAAACCCAAAAAACAATACAATGGAAGTATAAAACATACTAACACCTGTTTCTCTTAAAGCACCATAAACAGAGGTTTTAATTTTCCAATGGTTTGCTTGAAGTTCTTGACGGTATTTAGCCAAAAAGTGAATGGTATCATCTACAGATATACCAAAGGCGATACTAAAGACTAATATTGTTGAAGGTTTTATAGGAACTCCTAAATAGCCCATTAAACCTGCTGTTACTAATAATGGTAATAAGTTTGGTATTAACGATACGATAATCATTCTTCCTGATCTAAACATATAGGCCATGAATAACGAGATTAAGAAGATGGCAAGTGATAATGATATGGCTAAATTTTTCACCAAGTATTTGGTACCCTTTTGAAAGACTAAAGCTTTACCAGTCATGGTAACATCATACTTTTCCTTTGGAAAGACTTTGTCTATTTTAGTTTGAAGATTTTCTTCGATGCGTTCCATTTTGTCGGTCCCAACATCTTTCATAAAAGTAGTAATACGGGCATATTGACCTGTACTATCAACAAAATTCTTAAGCAAGTCTACATTTGATGATGAGTTTTTAGCATATGATAAAATGAAGCTATTTTCTTGAGATGTTGGTAATTGATAAAATTTGGTATTACCGTTATAATAAGCTTGTTTAGAGTATTTAACCAATCCAACTACAGAAATAGGTTTAGACAATTCTGGAGTTTCAATAATTAAATCTTCTAATTGATCCATACGTTTCAAAGTAGAAAGTTTCATAACGCCTTTTTTACGCTTGGTATCAATCATAATTTCTAATGGCATAATACCATTAAACTCTTCCTCAAAAAAACGAATGTCATTAAAAAACTCTGTTTTTTTAGGCATATCTTCTATTAAACTACCAGAAATTTTTATTTGATAAATACCTATAATGCTTACTATTAATAGTACCAATGATGTTGTGTAAATGGCAATGCGCTTTTGTCTTACCATATGCTCCATCCAATTTACAAAACCACCTATCCATCGTTTGTTTAAATGTTCTAAATGCCTTTCTTTAGGATAAGGTAAAAAGGTGTAAATAATAGGAATGATAAGTAAACACAGAATAAAAATGGCTAGAATACTTAATGATGCTACGATACCAAATTCTTTTAATAGTTTGCTCTCTGTTAAAATAAAAGTTGCAAATCCAGAAGCAGTGGTAACATTAGTCATTAAAGTAGCATTACCAATTTTTGTGATAACGCGTTGTAATGATTTCACTTTATTACCATGTAATTTTACTTCGTGTTGGTATTTATTAATTAAAAATATACAGTTAGGAATTCCAATAACAATAATTAGTGGTGGTATAAGTGCAGTTAAAACAGTTATTTCATAGTTTAATAAACCAAGAATTCCTAAGGTCCACATCACTCCAATGCATACCACAATAAGTGAAATTATAGTAGCTCTAAACGATCTGAAAAAGAGAAAGAAAATAAGAGATGTTACTAATAGAGCAGCGCCTATAAATAAGCTAATTTCATCAACAATGTTCTGTGAATTTAAAGTTCTTATATAAGGCATTCCCGATATTCTAACATCTAAATTATTCGATTCTTCGAAACTATCTATGTGTGGGATTAAAATATTGACTACGAAATCTTTTCTGGCAGAAGTATTTACAATATCCTTTTTTAAATAAAGAGCTGTTCGGATTGTTCTTGTTTTATTATTAAACAAAAAATTATCGTAAAAAGGATATTTTTTAAAGAGCTCTTCTTGAAGTGTTTCAACTTGAGCCAAAGAAGAGATTGAGTCTTTTATAAAAGGTTCTAAATTAAACTTTTCATTTTCAGTATCCTTTACTAGCTTTTGAAGGTCTTTAATAGAAACAACTGTTTCAACTTCATCATATTTTTTAAAATCTTCTGAAAGTTTATTCCAGGCATTTAATTTTTTAACTGTAAAAAGTGTACTGTCTTTTACACCAAGTACAATAAGATTACCTTCTTCCCCAAAGGTTTTTAAAAAGTTATTGTAGGTTATATTTACGTCATGTTCATCTGGTAATAGATTAGCCTCCGTATAAGTGAAACGCATATTTTCCCACTTTGTGCTAAAGAATAAAGTGACTAATACGATACCTATAAGAATAACAATTTTATTGCGCAGAATCAACCTTGCAATAATATCCCAAAAATCTGTACTAAATAGTTTAAACATGCTTTATATAAAACGAAGCGCAAAGGTAGAAAAAAGGAGTGTAATACGTTATAAAGAGACGTTAAATGTAAACTTAAAAGCAATATTGTCACTTAATTCTGGTAAGTGGTACCCGCCATAGCGATATGTAAAGCTTAAACCAAAACCAAAAAGCAATTTATTAATTTCAAATCCGGACTCTGTGTATCCTTTTTTTAAAGATCCAAAAGTAATATTTTGATGTAATTCCGGCTGTTTTATATCACCCAAAGCATATCTTGTTATTAAAACTACTTGTGGTTTATAATGTTCTGAAATGTTAAAAGGGTTGATGTAGTGTTTGAGCTGCACTGTAGTAAACTTATCTGAAAAGAACTCATTAAAGTACATGGTTTCGAAACTATTTAATCCAGCTACCGAAAAACGTTGCATAACCGTTTCTTTGTTAATATTGTTTGGGTAGGCATGATACAAATGTGTTAATGGCGTATTTCCATTTGTTATACCTGAAACTAGAGTTATCTCAGAAAGCCCATTATTTTCACTGCCAATTTTATAAACAGTTCTAAAATCTAACTTAGAAAAGTTAAAATCACTTTTAAAAACGTCTTTAAAACTCTTAGTATATTGAAGTGTGAATTGTGGATAACCTTTTTTAGTTTCTTTTAATTTATTTTCTGAAACTTCGAATTTGCTGAAAGGGTTCCATTGTAAAGAAACGTTGGCTGTGCTTAAATGAAATGAACTTACAATATTGCCATCTAAAACGTATCCATAGTCGTAAGTAGGGTTTATATTGCTAACGGCAAATTGGGCTTCGGTTAATAATTTGGGGTTAAATTCATGCTCTATACTTACAGATTTTGTGACGAGCTTATGAAATAAATCGATGTTTAATAAACGAGGTTCAAAAAATTGAAAGAATCGGCCATCTGTTAAAAATTTAGTACTTCCTGTTTCCTGTAAATCGTCAGTATAAGAAAGGTTTAACCAAGTATTGGTTTCTTTTGCTAGTCTAAAACCTCCACCAAAACTATATTTAAAACGACCATCTCTAAAACCATAAACGCCATAACCATTTATACGATATTTTTCTGAAAATTGATCGTTAGTTATGCCTCCTAAACCTGATCTGATGCCTTCATACTGATTATATTTAATTAAGTATCTTAAATCAAAGTTGAAGTATTTGGTTGGTAAGTATCCATTCCCAAGATGTTTAATAAAATATCTTTTTTTGATAGAATCTTGAGTAGTCTCAAAGACGTTTTCCGATGACTTTTGGGCATAGGAAACTGTGGCAAAAATAAAATAAAATAAGAGGGAGGAGCGTTTTATCATTTATGATAATGAGAGGCTAAAAAATTACTAAAAAAGCGACTAAAATGTCGCTTTTTAATTATACGGTCATAATTTCCTTTTCTTTTATATCGAAAAGAGAATCAGCCTTTTTAACGTAATTATCAGTCATTTGTTGCACATCAATTTCAGCATTCTTGATTAAGTCTTCAGATACGTCTTCTAATTTTTTAATATCGTTATTAGCATCTTTACGAGCTGTTCTAATGCTAACTTTAGCATCTTCTGCTTCAGCTTTAGCTTGTTTTGCTAAATTACGTCTGCGTTCTTCTGTCAATGGTGGCACATTAATTATGATGGTTTCACCGTTATTCATAGGGTTAAAACCAAGATTGGCATAAGCAATCCCACGCTCTATTTCTTGCAGCATACTTTTTTCCCAAGGTTGTACTGTAATGGTTCTTCCATCAGGGGTATTTACATTGGCAACTTGACTTAATGGAGTTTGTGACCCATAATAGTCTACCATAACGCTGCCAAGCATAGAAGGACTTGCTTTTCCTGCTCTAATATTAACAAACTGCTTTTCTAAATGCTTTATAGCATTATCCATAGCTTCTTTGGTCGAATCTAATATAAATTGTATGTCTTCGTTCATTGTGTCAAAACTTTTAGGTCAATATAAATAGTTATCTGCACATATTCGTTAAAATAATTTGTACAAATACGAATATACTTATTTCAAAAATTACACCAAACTAACAACCTTTTTGTTTTATATATTGGTGTTAGTTAGATTCCCTTTTTTACTGAAACAAGTTCAGCATAGGTAAGGGAATGACAGTTTATTTGAAACCTTAAGGTGTTTAATACCTTAAAGTTGGAGTTTTATTTATTTTATAAGTTAACTTCAGTACCAATTTTTTCGCCTGAAACCACTTTTAGTAAATTACCTTTTTTATTCATATCGAAAACAATTATAGGTAATTCATTTTCTTGACTAAGTGTAAAGGCTGTAGTATCCATTACTTTTAACCCTTTGCGTAAAACATCATCAAAAGATATGAAATTAAATTTAATAGCGTTATTATCTTTTTCAGGATCTGTATTGTAAATACCATCAACACGTGTACCTTTTAATATAACATCTGCTTCAACTTCTATAGCTCTTAAAACAGCAGCAGAATCTGTAGTGAAATACGGATTACCTGTACCACCACCAAAAATTACGACACGACCTTTTTCCAGATGGCGCATAGCTTTTCTTCTAATAAAAGGTTCGGCTACTTCGTTAATTTTTATTGCTGTTTGTAAACGAGTTGGTATATCGGCATCTTCTAAAGCTCCTTGTAAGGCTAAACCATTTATAACAGTAGCTAGCATACCCATATGGTCGCCTTGTACGCGATCCATTCCTTTACTTGCTCCAGCTACGCCTCTAAAAATATTTCCGCCTCCAATAACTATGGCGACCTGTACACCTTTATCTGTAATAGTTTTTATGTCCTGCGCGTATTCTGCTAATCGTTCTGGGTCGATACCATATTGGCGATCTCCCATTAATGCTTCTCCTGATAGTTTTAGGAGTATTCTTTTGTATTTCATTCGTTATTTACTGAAGTTGTGCAAAATTAAACAATTTTTTGCTGTTTAACGAAGACCTATATGTCAAAAATACATATGTTTATTTAAAACTTAGATGAAACTTATGTTTGAAAATATGGATCTAGTAAGATACATTTCGATTTTATTTGAAATTAGAACTAAAAAATCTTTTTTAATTAAAATTAAATTCTATTTTTGTGGCATAGTTAAATAGGACACTAATACAGATGATAATGATTACAATAAATAATTTGTCTTTTGGGTATAAAAAACAGCAGTATTTGGTTAATGATATTTCTTGCAGTTTGAGGGCAGGAAATATTGTGGGTTTACTTGGTAAAAATGGAGTAGGGAAATCTACATTATTAAGATTGATTTCTGGGTTATTAAACGTAAAAGAAGGAGTAATTAGTGTAAATGGGCAAATCCCTTTCAAAAGAACTCCAGATTTTTTATCAGATGTTTTTTTAGTGTCGGATGATACTTTTTTACCATCCATAAAAATTAGTGATTACATTAAAGTATATGCACCATTTTACCCGTCTTTTGATTTTGATAAAATGAATCAAATTTTACAGGAATTTGAATTGCCGAATAACCAAAGGTTAGATAAAATTTCTTATGGCCAACAAAAAAAGTTTGTTATAGCTTTTGCTCTATCTACAAACTGTAAACTTATTCTTTTAGATGAGCCTACCAATGGGTTAGATATTCCTTCTAAAAGTGTTTTTAAAAAAGTAATGATTAGATCTATAGAAAGTAATCAATTGGTAATTATCTCAACACATCAAGTTAAAGATATGGATACTTTGGTAGATAAAATTGTTGTTTTTGAAGACGGTAAGATTGTTTTCGACAAAGATTTATTTCAAATAAGTGAGCAGCTAGTGTTTATAAAAACACAAAACCTTGAAGAAAATAATGAAGTCTTGTATTTCGAAAAACATCTAGCTGGATACAATGCTATTTTAAAAAACACAACCAACGAAGAAACTACTATTGATATGGAATTGTTATTCAATGCCATTATCAACAAAACTAATTTTAATATATAAGTAATGAAAAATCATATAAATTTTAAACGTTTATACTTAACCTTAAAATATGATTTAAAATTGAATTTTAAAACTTATTCCGCATTTGTTATCGTATTATTTATTGTTCTCTTTTTTATAAATACTATTATTTTAATCAAAAGAACAGAATTAGATATTAAGGGTTACAATACGTACTATTTTTTAAGCTACTTTGTGTGTGGTTTTGTTTCAATATGCACAAGTTTTCCTTTATTAAGAGGTAAAAGTAAAAAAATGACTTTTTTAATGTTACCAGCTTCTAATTTAGAGAAATTTTTAGTGCAGTTTATAATTAGGATAATCTTGTTTTCAGGAGTTTTTGTGCTTTTATTTTGGCTAGATTTTAAATTAACTAGAGCCATTTATACATTGTTTGAGGAGGTTAAACCTCAAATAGAAAATTTTGGCATATTTACATCTTTTCATAGTCTTTTTAATGTGAAATTTTATTCAGGGCTGTTTGCTTTCATAGTTTGGCTTATAGTCTTTTTATTTGCCAATTCAACTGTATTTAGTAAAAATACTATTTTTAAAACCGTTATTTCAATTTCAATTATTTCAATTTGTGTTTTGCTATACTTTGTGTTTCTTTCAAATGTATTTTATCATGAAGAATCAGAAAGGTTATTTTTTATAAGCGAAAACCATCCTTATACTATTGAGTTTCTTGGCGTAAATAGTACTAGGCTTTTTACCAGTATTTTTTTAATAGGTTCTAGTATACTCATGTTACTATTTTCATTTTATAAGTTAAAAGAAAAAGAAGTATAAATGAAATTTAAATCCAATAAAGGCATATTTCTACAAATTGCAGATAACCTCTGTAATCAAATTCTAGAAGGCAAATTGCTTCCTGGAAATAGAGTGCTATCTGTTAGAGATTTAGCTGTGGAATTAGAGGTAAACAGAAATACGGTTATGCGAACTTATAGTTATTTAGAAAGCCAAAATATTTTTATAAATAAAAGAGGCGTTGGTTATTTTATTTCAGAGTCTGCACCTCAATATATTCAAGCACATGAGAAAAAAACCTTCTTTGAAGAGGATATGCCCGAGATTATAAAAAAAATAAAGCTGTTAAAACTCAATAGTAAAGATTTTGAACAAATAATTACAGAAATTAAAAATAATGATTCAAATGAAAACATCTAAATATATAGTTATTTCCTGTGTTCTGTTTTTTTGCACCACTTTTTTAATCATGTATGCATTAGAAAATAAACAATTCTATAAGATTTATAATGTATTAATGGACTACGAAACAGATTGGTCCAATAAAAACAAGTCTACAACAATTCCTTTCTATGTTAGTAAAACAGGCCATATTTATCTAAAATCCAATATAAAGAACGAAGAAAAATATTTAGTCTTTGATACTGGAGCTGATTATACTATGGTAAATGAAAAGTACAATGGTAATGATTCTATTCATTTTATTAATACTAAAGATTCTCAAGCTTTAAACGATGATGTGCCAATCCATAAATTGGACCGTCTTTTGTTGGGAGATTTAAAATTCCACCAATTAAGCTACGGTGCCTTGAAAAAAGAAACCTGGGGAGATTGTGGAATCTTTCATAATCAAGATTCTATTGTAGGGATATTAGGTAACAACATTATAAATAGTTTTGTTTGGGATTTAGATATGGTAAACCATCAAATGCGAATTACAGATGCCTCCTTTTTAGATACTATTGCTAAATCAAAAGTTATCCCATTAATAAAAAATGGCATGGGATGGAATGTTGAAATAAAGCTCAACGGTATGAGTAAAAATATCAAGCTTGATTCTGGTAGTAATTCTATTCTTAGTATAACGGATAGTATCAAACTAGCTAAAATGTATACATATCCTATTATAAATGCTGAAAAATCAATAGGGTTTTTGTCTTATAAAGATTGTAAGGGTAAGGTTATAAAACGAGATTCACTTGAAAACCTTAACAAAAAAACAAAAGAAGCAAGGAGGATATTTGCCAATTTAGGTATTGCAGATACTATATATAAAAATACTTTCGTCGTAGATAAATCAAAATCCAATTTGTTAGGCAACCCCTTGTTTTGGGAATACGAAAGGGTGGTTTTAGACTTTATTAATAAGAAAATGTATCTTATTAACCCAAATCAAAAAAGGAATATAGATAAAATCTCAACACTAAGCAAAGAGGCATTATTTAAGACACGAGTCACAACTGTATCTAAATTTGGCTATTATGAGATGTATTATGAGAATCCTATAGCATTAAAAACAAAATCGAAATCAACACAAGACACTCTGATTTTCAATTTTAAGGACAAAGCTAAAATATTTGCGTCTATTGAGAGGAATCACTTAACCAAAGAGATTAAAATTGTTATTGATAGCATATTAGGTAAAGGTTATGTTTTACAAAATAAATCTAAGGATTCTATTAAAATAGATAAATCAATAAAGTTAAACGTATATGAAAACACTCCTTTAAATGATAATGATTTTATAAATAAGTTATGATTCATTAAATGAATAAAAAACCACTACTCAATAAAGAATAGTGGTTTGTTTTATAAGATTCCTGTCTATTTAGGAATATATTACCCTACAGAAGCACGTTTGAAACCTGTAATTTCAACATCACCGTAAGATGCTACATATTTAGCAACATTTATTTTTTCATCTTTAATGAAGTTTTGATCTAATAAACATTGTTCTTGATCAAGAGTCGTATTATCAGAAATAAAACGATCCATTTTCCCTGGTAAAATTCTGTCCCAGATTTGTTCTGGCTTACCTTCGGCTTTTAATTCAGCTTTTGCAGCTTCTTCAGCGTTAGCTAAAACCTCTGGAGTTAACTGTGCCATAGAAATAAATTGAGGTACATTTTTAAGTGTTTTACCTAAACGACCTAATTCAATATTATCTTTTTCGATAACAGCAATTCTAGCTTCGGTTTCTGAAGCAACAAACGCAAGATCGAAATCTTTATAAGATAACGTAATTGCTCCCATAGAAGCTACTTGCATGGCTACGTCTTTAACTAGTGTTTCTGCATTATCTACTTTAGCAGATAATCCTACTAATGCAGCAATCTTATTGATATGTACATAAGACCCAACAAAAGGTGCTTCTAATTTTTCAAAAGAAGTGATGTCTAATTTTTCACCAATAACACCGGTTTGTTCTGTTAATTTGTCAGCAACAGTCATCCCTCCAAAATCAGCAGCTAAAAAATCTTCTTTTGAATTGTAGTTTAAAGCGATTTCAGCTAATTCGTTTGCTAATGCTAAAAAGTTTTCGTTCTTACCAACAAAGTCAGTTTCACAACCTAATACAACAGCAACTCCTTGAGTTTGATCTGCATTAATTTTAGCAACAGCTGCACCCTCAGAAGAATCTCTGTCAGCTCTTTTTTCTGCTACTTTTTGACCTTTTTTACGTAATACTTCAATGGCTTTGTCAAAATCGCCTTGAGCTTCAACTAAAGCTTTTTTGCAATCCATCATACCTGCACCAGTTGCTTGTCTTAGTTTGTTTACTTCTGCTGCTGTAATTTTTACTGTAGATTCCATAATCTTTTTTAATTTAAAAAAGCCGTTCAAATAATTTCGGTTAAGAAAAGAATTAAACGACTTATTTGTATTGTGTAATTATTTTATTTATTCTTCTTCTTCGGCTGCAACTGCTTTAACTGGAGCAGCTTCAGTCTTGGCTGGAGTAGCTTCAGTTTTAACTTTTGGTGCTTCTGCTTTAGCTTTAGGAGCTTCAGTAGCAGATGCCGTAGCATCTTTTTCTGCTTTACGTTCAGCTAAACCATTAGCGATAGAAGCTGTAACGTGAGTTAAAATCTTATCAATTGATTTAGAAGCATCATCATTTGCAGGGATTACATAATCAACTTGACGCGGGTCTGAGTTGGTATCTACCATTGCAAAAATAGGAATGTTTAATTTTTGTGCTTCTTTAATTGCGATATGCTCACGTTTAATATCTACAACAAATAAAGCTCCTGGTAAACGAGTCATATCGCTAATAGAACCTAAGTTTTTTTCTAACTTAGCTCTTAAACGATCTACTTGTAAACGCTCTTTTTTAGAAAGCGTCATGAACGTACCATCTTTCTTCATTCTATCAATAGAAGCCATTTTTTTAACAGCTTTTCTAATAGTAACAAAGTTTGTTAACATACCACCTGGCCATCTTTCTGTGATGTAAGGCATATTAATAGAACCAGCTTTTTCTGCTACAATATCTTTTGCTTGTTTTTTTGTTGCAACGAATAAAATTTTACGACCTGAATTAGCAATTTTGCTTAATGCAGCACCTGCTTCATCAATTTTTGCCGCTGTTTTATAAAGGTTGATAATATGGATGCCGTTGCGCTCCATATATACGTAAGGAGCCATGTTTGGATCCCACTTACGTGTAAGGTGACCGAAGTGTACACCTGCTTCAAGTAATTCTTTTACTTCTACTGCCATTTTGTAATAGTTTACGTTCTGTTGAATTAGCAATGATTAAGTGGTCATTTTTTTTAATCGCCTTAATCATTTAGATGCTAAACTAAATCCTGTCTTTTAGACTAGGACAACAATAACTGGTTTTTAAATCCTGAACTTGTTTCAGGATCTTTTTAATTTTTCTTTAAGCTGAAATTTTTTCAGCTTCTTTTGGTTGTTTTGAAAATGTTTCCGCTAACTGATAAACAGATACTGAAACGAGTTCTGCATTAACGTTTAGAGAATTGGAATTTTTTACGTGCTTTCTTCTGTCCGAATTTTTTACGCTCTACCATTCTTGGGTCTCTGGTTAATAAACCTTCTGGTTTTAAAGTTAATCTGTTTTCAGCATCAACTTCGCACATAGCACGAGATATTGCTAAACGAACAGCTTCTGCCTGACCTGTAATACCGCCTCCAAATACATTTACTGTAATATCAAAGTTGCTATCATTGTTAGTCATAACTAAAGGTTGTTTTACTTTGTACTGTAATGTTGCAGTAGTAAAGTAAGACGTTATGTCTTTTTTATTAATCGTGATGTTTCCTTTTCCTGGGGCAACATACACACGAGCAACAGCCGTCTTTCTACGACCAATTTTGTGAATTACTTCCATTATTTGAATTCGTTTAAGTTAATTGTTTTTGGTTTTTGAGCTTCATGAGTATGAGTTGGACCAACAACAACATTTAAATTACGGAATAAACTTGCACCTAATTTATTTTTAGGTAACATTCCTTTTACTGATTTTTCTACCACTCTTGCTGGGTCTTTTCCAAACAATTCTGTAGCAGTTAAACTTCTTTGACCACCTGGGTAACCTGTGTGACGAATGTACGTTTTATCGTTCCATTTGTTTCCAGATAAGCTGATTTTTTCTGCATTGATAACAATAACGTTATCGCCGCAATCAACATGTGGTGTGAAGTTTGGCTTGTGCTTACCTCTTAAAAGTTTAGCAACTTTAGAAGCGAGACGACCAAGTGCTTGACCTTCAGCATCAACTAAAACCCACTGCTTGTTTACAGTAGCCTTGTTGGCCGAAATCGTTTTGTAGCTTAATGTATCCACACTAATTAATTTTTATTTATTAAACATTCCTCTCTCAAAAAGAGTTTGCAAATTTACGATTATATATTTGATTACCAAATAGTGAAGACAGATAATTTCACACGTTAAAATTTATAGTTAAATACCTGATTTTAATTGATCCTTGATTAAGGCGTATAAATTTCTGGATCTGGATAAAATGCTGCTATAGCAAACCAATAACTTACAACAGATTTTACGCTTAAAAGAGTTTCCCCTTCTCTAGGGCCCTCAATAGCTTTGCCGAAAATAGACCATTTGTTTCCTTCATTATCTTTAAAAAAGGTTTCAGAACCATTAAAATCGTATTCAAACACTAGATCTTTATAATCACCGGTTAGTTTATATCCATAGATTACATCTTCGTTACCAACAATTAAATAGTCTACAGCTTTGAAGGTATCTCTAATTATATTTCCATTATTGAAGTCTGAAAATTGATAAACTTTAGATTTGTCCTGATCAATGATTGCGTAAACACGTCTCTTATTAGGTAAAGCTGGATTTGTAATTTCTGGAGTAAATATAAATCGATTATTGTTAGTAGCGTAATCTCCATAAGGTGAGGTGCCATAAGTTCTTGAAAAACCTGTTTGTGGTGTTAAAACTTCTGTATTTGGATAAAGCGTTTTCCATGTTTTCCAATTTGTTTCTACCACATCAATTAATTCAGGCGTGTTGCTAATTAGTGGACCATTTACGCATTCAAGTCTTAATTGTGACCAGTTGCTACCTGAATTTCTGTCATATAATATTAAATTAGCATTGTATAGCAAACCAGATACTCCAAAGGTGGTCTTTGTTCCATTACTCATACTTTCCCAAGCGAAAGCTGTTCCGGTTAGTGGACAATAATTTAAAGTGATAAACGCGTTGTCTATCTTATCATTTACAACTTCATGCCAATCTAAAATAATGTGAGGATAGGCTTTTGCTTGATTACCTTTCACAACGCCAACAACAAGATCATTATCGTTTAGAAAATTAGCGTTATTGGCAGTAGTAAAATCAGGGTTATCAATTGAAGGAATTCCATCTTTACCAGGACCTCCATCTTTAACATCCGAAATAGGTATCAACCATTGACCAGAATTGTTATTAGTTCCACCAGTAGGTGTTGTATCGTTGTTTATGTCACTGCTACTACAAGAAATAAGTAATGAGCAACATACGAATAGGTAAAAAACATTTTTTTTCATAGCATTTAGTTTAATTGTAAAACATTTTTTTTCGGGTTTATTTTTATTAAAACCCCAGTGGTAATTCTATAGGTTGGTGTTAATTGAGTACCATCAACATTACTATAAATAGGGAGTTCTGCTTTTGTTGAAAAGCTTATGGTTGGTGTTATGTTTATGGAAAAGTTAGGGATTATAAATATCCAATTGCCTCCAGTATTATCCAGTTTGCCCCCGCCAGTTTCATCTTTCACAGTGTTTCTATACTTAAAAGATATACTAGGGCTTGCAAGGGTTTTAAGAAAAGTAAATTGATCTGAAAAACTTAAAAACCCTTGAAATTCATTACCGTATTTGTATGTTGAATTTCCCAGATAATCATTATCTATTCCAGTACTTCTGTAAACAAACCTTGTCGATACACTTAAAGATGGTCTGAAATCAAAACGTTTTGAAGCAGATAGCCAGTAGATAATATCCCAGGCGTTGCTACCTGGTTGTAAATCATTAATTAATAATATACCGCGGCTATCAACTTCTGAAGATGAACCTATAGGGATTTTTGAACCTAATCCAAAAATTAAATCACTGTTTTTTGATATTAAATCGGGGAAATTATACTTTAATAAAATGATGGCGTCACCAACGCCAGACGAAGCTTCTAAATTTTTATTACCATCAAATGCACTTGTAATTATACGGCGTTGATTTACCCAAGTAAATAACCCTTCTACAGAAAACCTATTGGTAATAGCATAACTGGTATTGAATAAAATAGAATGTGTTATACGTAATCTTGTATTATCATTTAAGGTTTCAGTTCCTGAGTTTAAAGTGTTCAGGTTATTATAATCGTAATTGAGGCCTAGTTGAAGCGTGCCTTTTTCAGATATTGGTAAACCAATATTATTTGATAAAGGAATACCTCCGGAACAACATGTCTGAGCATTCATTTTCGTGTATGTTAAAATACACATAATAAAAAAAAGTCCTCTGAATTTCATAGCAAATCTCTTAACGGATACATAAGGTGTCGTTAAAAGAAGTGTTGCCTTACTAACTTTAACATTAATAGTTGTTTATATTCAGGATTCTTTTGACGATCCTATTTAAGAGTCAATTTTTACCTATTTTTGCGGCGTTATGCAAGAGTTAAAACTTTCAGATTGGTTGCCTACCACAAACAAAGAGGTTAAAATACGTGGTTGGGATAAGCTAGACGTTATTTTATTTAGTGGTGATGCTTATGTAGATCACCCATCGTTTGGTCCTGCGGTCATTGGTCGTATTTTAGAAAGTTATGGTTTGCGTGTTGCCGTGGTGCCTCAACCTAATGTTAATGATAATCTCCAAGATTTTGTGAAATTGGGTGCTCCAAAATTGTTTTTTGGAGTTACAGGTGGTTGTATGGATCCTATGATTAGCAACTATAATGCTAATAAAAAACGCCGAGACAAAGATGCATATACACCCAACGGGGATATTGGTTTTCGGCCAGATTATGCCACAACAGTATATTCTAAAATATTAAAAGAAAAATGGCCAGATGTTCCAGTTTTAATTGGAGGTATTGAAGCGTCGTTGCGTCGTGTAACACATTATGACTATTGGAGTGATAAATTAGTGCCTACTATTTTAGAAAGCTCAAAAGCGGATATGCTAGTTTATGGAATGGGGGAACAGCCTTTACGAGAAGTTGTACGTTTATTACAAAAAGGGGTGCCTTTTAGTAGTATTACCACAATAAAACAAACCGCAGTACTTTTAAATAAAGATGCTAAAATACCTAAGAATAGTAATTGGGAAGATGTTGAAATTGTATCACACGAAACCTGTTTAAAGGATAAAAAAGCTTTTGCATCTAACTTTAAGATTATTGAACAGGAATCTAATAAGCTATTTGCGCGTCGTATTTTTCAGAAAGTTGGAGAGAAGACATTGATGATTAATCCACCGTACTCTACCATGACGGAAAAGGAGATCGATGCTTCTTTCGATTTACCATATACGCGTCTGCCACATCCTAAATATAACAAACGAGGACCTATCCCTGCGTTTGAAATGATTAAGTTTTCTATAAACATACATCGTGGTTGTTTTGGTGGGTGTAGTTTTTGTACTATCTCTGCGCACCAAGGAAAATTTATTGCGTCTCGTAGCCAGGAGTCTGTATTGCGCGAAGTCGATACTGTGGCAAATATGCCTGACTTTAAAGGCTACTTATCAGATATTGGAGGACCAAGTGCGAATATGTATAAAATGAAAGGTAAAATACAGTCTATTTGCGATAAGTGTGTAGCGCCTTCCTGTATTTCGCCAGTTATTTGCAGTAATTTAGACACCTCTCATAAACCATTAACCAAATTATATCAAGCAGTTGATAAGCATCCAAAAGTAAAAAAATCTTTTATAGGTAGTGGTATTCGTCATGATATGCTTGTGCCAGAGTTTAATAAAAATGCGGATGCAAAAGAATTAGATGATTATACTGAAGAGGTGATGACAAAACATGTGTCAGGTAGACTTAAGGTAGCGCCAGAACATACTAGTGACCCTGTTCTAAAATTAATGAGGAAACCGTCGTTCACTTATTTTCATAAGTTTAAAGAGCGTTTTGATAGGATTAATATTAAAAAGAATTTAAAGCTCCAATTAATTCCTTATTTTATATCGAATCATCCAGCCTGTGAAGCTGAAGATATGGCAAATCTTGCTGCTGAGACTAAGGATATGGGGTTTCAACTTGAGCAAGTACAAGGCTTTACGCCAACACCTATGACGGTAGCTACGGTAGTATACTATAGTGGATATCATCCTTACACGCTTAAAAAAGTAAATACGCCAAAAACAAGAAAAGAAAAAGACGAACAACATCGATTTTTCTTCTGGTATAAAAGAGAAAATAAAGACTGGATTAAAAAGACCTTAAATAAATTGGGGCGCCAAGACTTATTAAAAGTACTACTGCCAGAAAACGACAAATGGCGAAAAAATAAGCCAGGTAAACCTAAGCATACTTTTAATGATGCTGTTCCTTTTAATCAGCGAAAGAATAAGGCGAAGTTTAAGAGTAAGAAGAAGCAGAGGTAGTATAACACCCCTGTAGTCCCCTTGAGGGGCGATTTCCTATAAAGTGGCAATTTCATTTCTTCCTTGAATTATTTTACAGATAAGCAGGTTGAACAAATCCTTTCCCTTATTGTTGAACTTGAAAGCGATTTCATCTAAATAGCCCTGTAA
>NZ_SRSO01000015.1 GCF_004791695.1 Flavivirga rizhaonensis
TGCTATTTTAAACTATAAAAGTATCTCGGTCTTAGGCAAACTGACCTAAAAACAACATTATTCACAAGGCTTTTCATTAAAATCAATCTAAGCTTTTCAATAAATAAAAAGACTTACGGATTTAAGGCTGTGCTTAGTGGCGTTAAAGTTTAGCAGTTGCATTATACTCTGTCATATATAGATAAAATACATAGTAAATTGGAAAACTATTAATTAATTGGATTTGTTCTTAGATTTGATTAAAAATCGGCTTATTGTATATGAAAACACCTTCATATTGCTTTGACAGTTTTTTCTTTTTACTTACTCTTACCGCCACTAAGCACAGCTTAGCTGGTAGCGTATGTTGGGAACAGCGGTGAGAAGTACCCTTAGGAATCCTTTAAAGTTTTTTTATCGTTTATTAAACAGGCATTTGCTATTGCAAAATAAGGAAGACCTTATGATGAGAACGTTGTTTCTAAATTAGGTTAATAATATTTGTTTTTCAATCAGTTCTTGTTGTACACAGTTTTTTATTTCCCCTCTTTTTATTTTTTCAATCAGTTCGCATCTTTTATCCGAACCACTTTCACTTTGTTCTTTAAAATTTTCTCCAATTCTCACAAAATTGTACGGAATATATTTGATTTCTGATTCTATTTTTTTTGTTTTCCATTAACAAACTCAGTAAGTGATAAATTTCCAGATCTATCGTAGAGTTTCCAAATACCGTTTTCTTTTCCATTTGTAAAATTCCCAGTAGCCGTTTTTTTACCTGTTTCATTATGATAAAATTTCCATTCACCTTCTCTTTTTCCGTTTGAAAAATTCCCGATTCTTTGTAATTCCCCAGTTATATCACTATAAAACTTCCATTCACCTTCTTTTTTCCCATTCAAATAAATACCACTTGAACGAATATTTCCATTTTCGTCGTATAAATACCATTGACCAGATTCTTTATCATTTAAAAAACTCCCAATTGCATTTTTCTTCCCATTTTCATAAAAACTTTTAATTTCTCCTGTTCTTTTACCTTCAATGAAAGTGTAACTGCTATTGTATTTACCATTAGGGAAATAGTATTTCCATTTACCGATTTGTTTACCATTGGAAAAATTTCCAATAGAATTTAATTTTCCATTTTTATGATAAAATTTCCATTCACCGTGCTTTAGATTGTTTTTATAATTCCCAACGGCTTGCAAACTATCGTTTTCATAATAAAATTTCCATAATCCTTCTTTTTTGTTTTCTACCATTGTTCCCACGGAACGAAATTTTGAAATTTGCTCTGTGCTTGCATTTTGAGAAAAACTTGTATTAAAAATCAATATAATTGCAGAAAATCGAATGAATTCTTTTAAAAGCATAATCTTTTTATTTAAATAATTTAATCAATGAACTCGTTTAAACTTTTTCTATTTCCTAAAAAATGGCCGAAATTTACCCATATTTTGTTACTTTTCTTATGCGTAGCTCTGCTATGCCTTGCAAAAAGTGCCTCATCTGAATAAATTTCATCTCATTTTCGGTTAAAAACAAAAAGTTTAAACGAGTTCTATATTTCAAAAGCATGATTTTATATAAAATCAAAATTTTAGCCTATTCTTTTTATGATGTTACTAGAACTACGAACTTTTGCTTTTCAATATAAGTAAAAATGTCTAGCCCTGAAATATGGATACAGTAAAAAATAGATCATATTCGGTGTTTTTATAGTCTAAAGATAAGTGTAATCTTATTTTATTGTATGATTTTATTGCGATGTTTGATTAATCAAAAGTGTTAGGGAATTTGAAAGTGCATTGTGCGTTAAAATCAAAATTCTCCGTGAATAATTAACTGTGGTTTTTTCATAGATTCGGTTTTTATATTTTTCTTTATCCCTGTGGTTACTCATCACAAGGTCACTTTAAATAAAAAAGAACACATAACTATTTAAAGT
The DNA here is from genome assembly GCF_004791695.1 of Flavivirga rizhaonensis. GTDB lineage: Bacteria > Bacteroidota > Bacteroidia > Flavobacteriales > Flavobacteriaceae > Flavivirga > Flavivirga rizhaonensis. The sequence goes on from NZ_SRSO01000015.1 coordinate 1,931, forward strand.
TAGAAGGCTTATTTTGTTTTATGTACAAGCGTGTTTTACGATTTATCGAGTATAAATATGAGGCATTAAAGAGGTTAATGTGCCTCCTTTATTATTTTTAGCTTTTCTTTTTACAGGAATTTATAGGGTAAAAGAAATGAAAATGCAAAACGACGACTAATATTCATTATTTTTCAGCAATTACATTTTAGATTTTAATATTGGGAATAATAATTATAAATTGTTCCTAAAAATTCCTGTAAAATTAAAATACGAGCAATTCTATAAACCTAATTAACAATCATGTCTAATAACCAAGAAATGTCTTCTCAATCTAAAAACAACACACTAGTTCCAATAATTATTATTGCTGGATTATTTTTTATTTTCGGATTTGTTACATGGATAAACGGTGCATTAATTCCATTTATGAAAACCATAAACGAGCTAACCGATGCACAGTCTTATCTGGTAGCAACGGCATCTTATATTTCATTTGTTGTCATGGCATTACCAGCCTCATATATTATAAACAAAATTGGTTACAGAAAGGGCATGTCATTGGGGTTAATAATAATGGCGATTGGAGCCTTGGTTTTTATACCTGCTGCCGAAGCTAGAACCTATTGGATGTTTTTAACAGCGATTTTTATACAAGGAGCTGGGATGACTTTATTGCAAACAGCTTCAAATCCCTATATAACTATTTTAGGACCTATTGAAAGTGCAGCAAAACGTATTGCTATTATGGGAATTGCCAATAAAGTGGCAGGGGCATTAGGTTCTGTAATTTTTGGAGCGATTTTGCTATCTGGAATAGACGAGATTAAAGAAAAACTGAATCTTGTGGATGCTACTGAAAAAGCTAGCTTATTAAATACAATGGCAGATAGTGTCGTTACACCTTATGTAGTCATGGCCATTGTTTTGTTTTTACTAGGGGTTTTAATTAGAAAGGCGCCTCTACCACATGTTGAAGCGCAACCCATTGAAGCATCTGAAACTGGAGGAAAAGCAAAATCAAGTATTTTACAATTTCCTCATTTGTGGTTAGGTGTTTTAGCTTTGTTTGTTTATGTTGGTGTGGAGGTTATCGCCGGAGACACCATTATTGCTTATGGTATATCATTGGATATTCCTATAGAAAAAGCTAAATTTTTCACATTGTTTACATTAATGGCCATGGTGGCTACTTATGCTTTAGGGGTGTTTTTAATACCAAAATATATAAGTCAGGCTTTCGCTTTAAAAGCAAGTGCCGTTTTAGGAATTATACTGTCTTTTTGTATTGTGTTTTCTGATGGTTTTGCTTCAGTCCTTTTTGTGGCTGCATTAGGTATCGCTAATGCTCTTGTTTGGCCAGCTGTTTGGCCACTAGCTTTAACTGGATTAGGCAAATTTACTAAAACAGCTTCGGCATTACTCATTATGGCTATTTCGGGAGGCGCTATTCTTCCATTATTATATGGTGATTTAGTAGATAAAAAAAAGGAACATTTACTTGCTAATGGGATAAATGAAGTTTCTGCTACAGCAGATGCTGCATCTTTTGGTTATTGGATTTTATTGCCATGCTATGTCATTATTCTTTATTATGCATTGTTTGGACATAAAGTAGGACTTAAAAAAGCATAGGAATATTTTATGTGTATCCCGATAAAAGAAAATTGAATTTGTTGATATTTTAAGAGGGCTTACCATTGTCGCTATGAACTTGGTTAACCCTCCAGGAGATTGGAGCTATGTTTATTCTCCTTTATTGCATGCTGAATGGCATGGGTTAATGCTAACAGATTTAATATTCCCCTTCTTTTTATTTATAGTAGGAATTTCAATTGGTTATTTTTTTAAATTAATTTGATATATGCCTTTTTATGTTGTTTTGATCGTTTAAATTTGTAGAGATAAAAAAGTTATTTACTGCAATAAAAAAGACTAATAAGAGTTATTTAAGTGAGCTTTATAATGGTAATCAAAAACGTAAATTGATATACCAGGTTTTTTTGAAATAAGCAGTTAAAAAATGAAAGTTTTTGAGGCAAAATATACTCCATAATATTAATAATTATGGAGAAAGATTATACCCAAGCGGTATAGTTTTTAACTAACATGGGGGGTGCTAGTAAACATCCTCATTATGAACTAATCATACAATAAGTGGTTTCAAAAAGTATGAAGAGCAACGATATAATTTATCAAAGCTCATTTAGGAAATAAAAAAGTTAGTTTAATTAAAAAATGATAATGCTTAAAAATCTTTTAGTTGTCAGTATGTTGTTACTGGTATTAACTAGTTGTGACTCCAACGAAATTTATGTATCTCCACAAGGGAATCAAACTAGTCCAGGCACGAAATCGGATCCTTTATCTTTCGCAGCAGGAATAAATCATATTTCTAAACTATTAAAAGAGAAAGGGCTTCCTGAAGATGGTATAAAAATCAATGTATTAGGAGGTGTTTATCAATTTGATAGACCAATAGTATTGAGCGAAGAATTTAAAGGGACCAGAGAAGCACCAATAATTATTCAGGCAGTAGTAGGAGAAAATGTTTTGTTTGACGGAAGTATGCTAATTGCTCCAGAAAAATTTAATACAATCAAGAACAAGAAAAAAGCTCCATTAACTAAGTTGGCGATTGATAAAATAATGGTGGCAGACGGGTTTTTGACTTTGGAAGGAACAAGTTATGTAAAAGTGATTGGGTTATCCGTTAAAAACGTGGGAAGTGGTAGTGTTTATAAAATAACAGGAGATCATAATTTAATAGCATCAGCTAAAATATCAAATTCTACCGCAATAGGAGTTGATGTCTCAGGTAATAGTAATAGAGTAAAAGGATGTGATTTAATTGATTTGGATACTCATGTAAAATTGGATGGAGGCGTAAGATCTCCAAATGAAATTATACCAGGTTATAATGTTGTTGAAAATTGCCATATTTACCAAAAGAATTTCAAACACAAAAAAGTAAATATCATCTTAAAAGGTGTTGGTAATACCTTTAGAAATAATCTAATCCATAACTCATTAGGACAGTCTATGGTTGTAAAAGGTAATGATCATATTATTGAATATAATGAATTATTTAATATCGATCTTGATGAAGGAGATGGTGGAGCTATTTATTCTGGAGCAGATTTAGGAGGTTTTGGAAACATATATCGTTACAATTTTTTCCATCATCTAATACCTATTTCTGATAAAGTAGAATGTGCCGGTTTACACTTGGATGATGGTCAATCTGGGGCAACCTGTGTAGGTAATGTTTTTTATAAATCTGCTTCGAAAGGAATTTCTATGCATGGAGGGGCAGGTCATACTTTAAAAGAAAATGTTTTTTTAGAAGGAGATAGAGGTGCTTATTTTGCTACAAGTCTAGGAAATAAAATATTTCAAATTCAAAAAGAAATTAAAGCTGACCTTAATCATCCTCGCCGAGGAACTAAAGAAGATTATATAGGTAGAGTTGAGGCTTACACAGGTGAGAAAGGTTGGACTAAGTCTCCTTGGAAAGAAAAATACCCTCTTATGAATACCGTATTAAGTGATACCTTGGAATTTGGTCGCTTTTGGCCCATTCACTATACCATTGAAAATAATTTTTATTATAACAATCAAAAATCTTTCGATGAAATAATTGATTATCGTGTAGATTCTATAGTTGTAACAAAATCAAGTATAAAAAACAATGAATGTGTTTCTATTAATGATTTTGTGGATTATGAAAACATGGGCTTTAAGTTTAAAAATGAAGTGAAGTATCCGAATATCCCATTTGATGACATTGGATTATATATAGATGAATACAGAAGTCAAATGCCTAAAAAAGAGCATTATAGAAAAGCAATTAAACGTTTCTATAAAGGGATTTCGAATCGTGATTCAGAAACAAAAGAACGTTTTAATTCTGCTAAAATTGTAGAAGAATAAAAAGGGAAGTACAAAATATCGTTTTCAAGCAATAATAGCAGGCGGTTCCTAATAATTTATCAGAACAGTTACAAATTTCAATTATGGCTTTAGACTCTCAGAGGTTAGATGGACTCCTGTATCTGGTAAAGAAATGGTATAATACGCTTTTTGGGTGTGAATATATCTTTGAAACTCTACAAATAGAGAATTGCTAAACTCCAGTATTTTCCTATTATAAGAAATTTATAATGAGATTGTTGTGTTTTAGTTCGTTTTACCATTAAATTATATATATTTGCCATGTAAAATAAAAAGAGGAATTATTTTTATTTACAGTTGTTTTTTGTTTACAAGGGTTAATATATATAATCAGGTAAAAGATAAAAACCTGCATTTTGACGATGATTTATAGCGTTTCATGGATGTTATTTTATGAATAATAGCATCTTTTTTTTGTAACCTTACTTTTTTTAATACATTTGTGTCCCGATGACAGTACTAAATAAAAGAATATTAACCTCGATCTTATTTGTATTAATAAGCTTTGTGTGTGTTGCTCAAGATCCTCCTCCTCCTGGACCACCTCCTGCTCCTGGCTTTCTTCCTATAGACGGAGGCGTATTGCTTGGTGTGATTTTCGCTTTGTTTTATGGGGTTAGAAAATTAATGATTACTAATAAGAAATAATCATTATCGCTAATTCTCTTTATGTAAGTCTACTAGTTTAGCAACGTATTTTCCTAAAATATCAAATTCTAAATTTACAATAGTACCTGCTTTAAAGGTATTAAAATTAGTATGCTCATATGTGTACGGTATAATAGCTACACTAAAGCTGTCTTTTTTTGAATTTACTACGGTTAAACTAGTACCATTAATAGTTATAGACCCTTTTTCTATAGTAATATTATTAAGTGATGTATCGTAAGCAAAAGTAAATATCCAACTGCCATTTGCTTCTTCTATATTTGTACAAGTTGCCGTTTGGTCTACATGACCCTGTACAATATGCCCATCTAGTCTATCACCTAATTTCATGGCGCGCTCTAGGTTTACTTTATCATTAAGCTTCAAAGTGTTTAGGCTTGTTTTATCCAATGTTTCCTTTATAGCAGTAACCGTATATTCATCATTATCAATATTAACAACAGTTAAGCATACACCATTATGAGCAATGCTTTGATCAATCTTTAATTCAGTTGTTATATTACTTTTAATGGATATATGAAGGTTATCTAATTCTTCTTTTAAATTAGAAACAATGCCTATATCTTCAATAATTCCTGTAAACATATTATTCTCTGTTTATTTGGTTAAATTTGCCATGCCGAATGAAATTCAAAATTACAAACAAAAGTTGTTATTTTAATGATACAAAAAGAAAATATAATAGTAGGAATATCAATAGGAGATTTAAACGGTATTGGTGGAGAAATAGTTTTAAAAACATTTGAAGATGCAAGGATTTTAGATTTTTGTACACCGGTAATTTTTGCTTCAGCAAAAACCATGAATTTTTTTAAAACTCATTTTAAATCTGGTATTAATTTTCATAACATTAACAATATAAGTCAATTAACTACTGGTAAAGTTAATGTATTTAATTGTTGGAATGATCCTGTAAAGATTGAATTTGGAAAAGAAGATGTTACTATAGGTAGGTATGCTATAAAATCTTTAGAAGCAGCAACAAAAGCGCTAAAAGATAATGACGTTGATGTTTTAGTCACAGCACCAATAAATAAACACAATATTCAATCGGAAGACTTTAAATTCCCTGGACATACTGATTATTTAGCACAACAATTAGAAGGGGAAAGTTTAATGTTTATGGTAACGGAATCATTAAGAGTCGGGTTATTAACAGACCATGTGCCCGTAAAAGACATTGTTGAGCATATTTCCGAGGATTTGATTGTAAAAAAAATAAATACGGTTTATGATTCTCTTAAAAGAGATTTTAAAATAGGTAAACCTAAGATTGCAGTTTTAGGAATTAATCCGCATACTGGCGATAATGGTGTCATTGGTAGCGAAGATGATGCCGTTTTAAGACCAACGCTTAAAAAAATTAAAGACGAAGGGAAATTAGTGTATGGACCTTATGCGGCTGACAGCTTTTTTGGATCTGATAATTATAAAAATTTTGATGCAATAATTGCCACATATCACGATCAGGGTTTAATCCCTTTCAAAACATTATCTTTTGGTCAAGGTGTTAATTTTACAGCAGGGTTAAATAAAGTAAGAACTTCTCCAGATCATGGTACAGCTTATGAAATAGCTGGAAAAGGAAAGGCCGATTCAAGTTCTTTTAAAGAAGCCGTTTTTACAGCTTTGCAGATATACAAAAATAGATTTGATTATGAAGAACTTACCTCAAATCCATTGAAAAAAGCAAACAAATAGATATAAACAAAAAAATGTTTATAAGTCATGTTGCATAAATAAAAATTCATATATTTGCAGGCTCAAAATAGATGAGAGAATGAAGCCATTGAAAGCGTTTATAATTCCTTTTGTAGGGTTAAAAATAGGAAAGCATCTTTTTGAATACAAAATAGAACAAACGTTCTTTGAACATTTTGAGTATGAAGAGTTTAATGATGTGAACATCAACATCAATGTTGAGCTAGAAAAAAAGACAACATTACTTGAGTTACACTTTAAAGTTTCAGGGTGGGTTAATGTTAATTGCGACTTAACAAACGAACCATATAATCAATCTATAGAAAATGAGTTTGATTTAGTAGTGAATTTTGGAGATGAGTATAATGATGAGCATATTGATATTCTAATAGTACCTCATGGGACTTACGAAATTAATATACAACAATATATTTACGAATTGGTTGTACTTGCGGTACCTACCAAAAGAGTGCACCCAGGTGTTGAAGATGGAACATTACATTCAGACATACTTAAAAAATTAGAAGAATTAAGCCCAAAGCTTAAAGAAGATAAAGAAAAAGAGGATATAGATCCTCGTTGGAATACATTAAAGAAACTATTAACGGATAAATAAAGATAGAAAATGGCACATCCTAAGAGAAAAATCTCAAAAACAAGAAGAGATAAGAGAAGAACTCATTACAAAGCAACTGCGCCACAAATTGCTACATGTCCAACAACAGGTGAACCTCATTTATACCATAGAGCTCACTGGTTTGAAGGAAAATTGTATTACAGAGGTCAAGTATTAATTGACAACTCGGAAGTAGAAAACGTAGCATAAATAGTATGCATGCACATAATAAAACGCTCACATGTGAGCGTTTTTTTTTATGAAGTGTTTTTTCTAAGACAAAAACAATTAATTTGTGTGTTATTAAACTAAAATTTAGTAGTTTTCACCAAAATTTGAACGTTTTTGTCCAATTTTAATGATTTTTTGGTCGAATTAACTATAAAGTTATGAGTAAAATTTCAGCAGCAATTACAGCTGTAGGTGCGTATGTACCAGAATATGTGTTAACTAATCAAATTCTTGAGACCATGGTTGACACAAATGACGAGTGGATTACCTCTCGTACAGGAATTAAAGAACGTAGAATTCTTAAAGACGAAGGAAAAGGTACTTCTTATTTAGCCATCCAGGCTGCTCAAGACCTTATTAATAAAAAAGGTATCGATCCCAAAGATATAGAACTTATTATTGTTGCCACTGCAACACCAGATATGAAAGCAGCATCAACTGCGGCTTATACAGCATCTAATATTGGAGCTGTTAATGCTTTCTCGTTCGATATGGACGCGGCATGTTCTAGCTTTTTATTTGGAATGTCTGTAGCAGCGAGTTATATAGAATCTGGTAGGTATAAAAATGTATTGTTAATAGGAGCAGATAAAATGTCTTCCATTATTAATTATGAAGACAGAGCTACTTGTATCATTTTTGGTGATGGTGCCGGTGCTGTTTTATTTGAACCTAATGAGGAAAACTTGGGACTTCAAGATGAATATTTAAGAAGTGATGGTACAGGTAGGGAGTTTCTACAAGCCACTTATGGGGGTTCTTCATTTCCGTTAACGCCAGAATCTATGGAAAAAGGGGGACAATATGCTTTTCAAGAAGGAAGGACGGTGTTTAAGAATGCGGTGTTTAATATGGCAGATGCCACTGTTAAAATATTAGAACGTAATAACTTAACTAAAGATACTGTTTCCTGGCTAGCAGCGCATCAAGCAAATAAACGAATTATTGATGCTACTGCGCAACGTATAGAATTAGAAGAAGAAAAGGTAATGATGAATATAGAGAAGTATGGAAATACCACATCTGCTACTTTACCATTGCTTTTAAACGATTACGAATCGAAACTTAAAAAGGGAGATAATATAATATTTGCCGCTTTTGGAGGCGGATTTAATTGGGGGTCTATTTATTTAAAATGGGCATATAATTCAATAAACTAACCACTAACTAATTGCAAAAATTATGGATATAAAAGAGATTCAAAACTTAATCAAGTTTGTAGCCAAGTCTGGTGCAAGTGAGGTTAAATTAGAGATGGACGATATTAAAATCACCATAAAGACAGGATCAGAATCAGATACAACTATTGTACATCAGGTGCCTGCAACTCATATACCTCAAGCAGCTCCAATTGCTGCTCAACCTGTAGCAGCTGAAGCTACACCTAATAAAGCAAGCGAACCAGCCGCTACAGAAGATTCAAAATACATTACAATTAAGTCACCAATTATTGGTACTTTTTATAGAAAACCATCACCAGATAAACCTTTATTTGTTGAGGTTGGACAAACCATTGCTGAAGGAGATGTATTATGTATTATTGAAGCAATGAAACTTTTCAACGAAATTGAATCAGAAGTTTCAGGAAAAATTGTTAAAATATTAGTTGATGATTCTTCACCTGTAGAATTTGATCAGCCACTATTTTTAGTAGACCCATCATAACCTATTAAAAATTCCAATATACAAATCTCGAAATCCAATGTTTGGAATTTGGCGATTGGAATTTGTAATTTTTAATTCAACAAGTTATGTTCAAAAAAATATTAATAGCCAATAGAGGTGAAATAGCACTACGTGTTATAAGAACCTGTAAAGAGATGGGTATCAAAACGGTAGCTGTTTATTCAACTGCCGATGAGGAAAGTTTACATGTTAAATTTGCAGATGAAGCTGTTTGTATAGGGCCACCAGCAAGTAGTGAATCTTATTTAAAAATGTCTAATGTTATAGCGGCGGCAGAAATTACAAATGCTGATGCTATTCACCCAGGATATGGCTTTTTATCTGAAAATGCTAAGTTTTCAAAAATCTGTGAGGAACACGGTATAAAGTTTATAGGAGCCTCGCCAGAGATGATTGATAGGATGGGAGATAAAGCGAATGCTAAAGCGACCATGAAAGCTGCAGGTGTGCCATGTGTTCCAGGAAGTGATGGTATTATAGAGACCTTTGAAGATTGTGAAAAAATAGCTGTGGAAACAGGTTACCCAGTCATGTTAAAAGCATCTGCTGGTGGTGGTGGAAAAGGGATGCGTGCCGTATGGAAACCAGAAGATTTAAAAGACGCATGGGATTCTGCTAGACAAGAAAGTAAAGCGGCATTTGGAAATGACGATATGTATATGGAAAAGCTTATTGAAGAGCCTAGACATATCGAAATTCAGATTGTTGGAGATTCTAGAGGTAAAGCCTGTCACTTATCAGAAAGAGACTGTTCCGTACAACGTCGTCATCAAAAACTAACTGAGGAAACACCATCTCCCTTCATGACGAAAAAACTTCGTGATGATATGGGAACGGCAGCTGTTAGAGCTGCAGAATATATTAAATACGAAGGCGCAGGGACTGTAGAGTTTCTGGTAGACAAGCATCGTAATTTCTATTTTATGGAAATGAATACACGTATTCAGGTAGAGCATCCTATTACAGAACAAGTAATAGATTTCGATCTAATTCGTGAACAAATTTTGGTAGCTGCCGGGGTGCCAATTTCCGGAAAGAATTATACGCCTAAGTTACATTCTATAGAATGTCGTATTAATGCAGAGGATCCGTTTAATGGGTTTCGTCCATCACCAGGTGTTATTACAACGTTACATGCCCCAGGAGGTCACGGAGTACGTTTAGATACCCATGTTTATGCCGGTTATGCGATACCGCCTAATTACGATTCTATGATTGCCAAGTTAATTACAACAGCGCAAACGAGAGAAGAGGCTATTAATAAAATGAAGCGAGCTTTAGATGAGTTTGTAATAGAAGGTATTAAAACGACCATTCCATTTCATAGACAACTTATGGATCATCCAGATTATTTAGCTGGAAACTATACGACTAAGTTTATGGAAGACTTCGTAATAGAAAAAGAAATAACAGAAGAATAAATCATAAACTCCGAAAGCAATTTCGGAGTTTTTTTATGGGGTTTCTTTGTTCAAAACAAAAGCTAAGCTATTTTTATACCAAAGTGATTCAAAGTATTTCCACCCTTAGTATGAAAGCAGTAACTTCGTAAAATGGACTTATCTTATTGGGAAATTAAAAGCTGGTTAACTAATGTCGATTTTACCATTGTGGGTAGTGGTATTGTTGGATTAAACTGCGCTTTAAATTTAAAAGAGTGTTTTCCAAAAGCCAATATTCTGATACTGGAAAAAGGCATTTTGCCGCAAGGGGCAAGTACTAAAAATGCTGGTTTTGCTTGCTTTGGCAGCCTTAGTGAAATACTTGATGATTTAAAATCGCATACCGAAACAGACGTTATAGAACTCGTAAAAAAACGAGTGATTGGGTTGCAATTATTACGTAAAACGTTAGGAGACGAAACAATTAACTATAAAGGATTTGGAGGTTATGAGTTGTTTACAAAAGAAAATAGTTTATTAGAAGAATGTCTTTCAAAAAAAGGATACATCAACAAATTGCTTCAACCGATATTTAAGGAAGCTTTATTTAGTATAAAGCCCAATAGTTTTAAATTCCAGAATATAGAGAGTCAATATATTTTCAATCGATTTGAAGGACAAATTGATACGGGAAAAATGATGTTGTCATTAACAGAATTGGTGTTAAAAAAAGGAATAAAAATCCTTAATAATATAACTGTTGAAAGTTTTTTAGAAAATGTCAATATGGTAAAAATAAAAACCGATCAATTTGAGTTTTCAACGTCTAAATTATTAATCGCTACTAATGGTTTTGCATCGCAATTAATAGACGAAAATGTAAAACCAGCTCGTGCACAAGTGCTAATTACAAAGCCTATAAGAAACCTTCATATACAAGGAACTTTTAATTTAGATAAAGGCTACTATTATTTTAGAAATGTTGATGATAGGGTTTTGTTAGGGGGTGGTCGGCATCTTGATTTTAAAGAAGAAGAAACGATGGCGTTTAGCCAAACAGATTTAATTCAAAATAAATTGGAAACACTTTTAAAAACAATTATTTTACCAGAAACTAGTTTCGAAATTGATCATAGGTGGAGTGGTATTATGGGCTTAGGCGATCAGAAAAAGGCGGTTGTGAAACAGTTGTCAAATCATGTGTTTTGTGGTGTTCGCTTAGGAGGTATGGGAGTTGCTATTGGGAGTTTAGTTGGAAAGGAATTAGCAGATTTGGTTTCTGTGTAAAAAGTAATTTTAGAAAGCAAATCATTCAAGTTGATAAAGCGTTTATCCAAATTCATATTTAAAATTATACTGTGGTTCATTGTATTATCTATAGGGCTTGTTTTTCTATATAAATGGGTGCCTGTTCCTGCTACACCACTTATGATAATAAGATATTTTGAAACATCGGATGTTAAAAAAGAAACACTTTGGAAACATGATTGGGTGTCGATTGACAATATTTCCAAGAACTTACAATTAGCAGTTATTTGTAGTGAAGATCAAAACTTTTTAACTCATAAAGGATTTGATATAAAAGCTATTGAAAAAGCTTATGATAACAATAAAAGAGGCAAAAAATTAAAAGGAGCTAGTACGATAAGCCAGCAAACAGCAAAAAACGTTTTTTTATGGCCGCAACGTAGTTGGCTACGCAAAGGTTTAGAAGCTTATTTTACTTTTTTAATTGAATGGATGTGGTCTAAAGAACATATTATCGAGGTTTATTTAAATAGTATAGAAATGGGGCTTGGGGTTTATGGAGCAGAAGAAGCATCACAGTATTGGTTTAAAAAACCAGCAAGTAAATTATCACAATTAGAAGCAGCTGCCATTGCTGCTATTTTGCCAAACCCAAGGGTTTATATAGCAAGCCCAGCTTCAAATTACATTCAAGCCAGAAAGGTTTGGATTGTAAAACAAATGAATTATTTTGGACCACTAGATTATTCTAAGAAAGATGGAAAACGCCTTAAAGATTAAAGAAGATCTTTATTTGCAATGTTTGGATGTTATAAATAGAAGGTTTCAAACAGTGCAGAATACTATAAACGAAATTCAGGTTTCATTAACTTCAGAAACCAAAAGCAGTGCAGGCGATAAACATGAAACGGGACGTGCGATGCTACAGCTAGAACGCGAAAAAGCAGGAAATCAACTGGCAGAGATACAAAAAATCAAAGAAATTTTATTTAAAATAGATGTTTCAAAAACACTAAAAATAGTTGCTTTAGGAAGCATTGTCTACACCTCACAAGCTAATTATTTTATAGCTATTAGTGCAGGAGAACTAACTATTGATGGTGTTCAATTTTATGCTATTTCACCTAGTACTCCAATTGGACAGTTGTTAAAAGGGAAAACGGTTGGTGAAAAGATTGTTTTTAAAGGACAGAAGTTTACAATCAATCAGGTTGTTTAGACTTTAGTAGAGGTAATATAGAATTACTGGGTTCTTTTGAAATAATGGCCTCACCATTTTGTAGTTTTTGAATTTTCCAATTCATAATATTTAATTTTAAATGTTATGTAAGACATTGTTGCCTTACATAGCCTTCAAAATTTCTCAAAAGAATATTTCAATGAACAGATGCAGAGATATATAAATTCTTAAATATGGTTTACGAAGACAATTTTCCCACTTTCAAGTTGAGTATTATGCTCAAAGAATATAATCTCCCCATTTAAATCAGCCTCAATTAGATAATAGTGTCCTTTATAGTATGAATGCTTTACAATAGTTTTTAAATTGGATTTATCAACAACTTCTAGTTGATTAGCATAGCTGATTTTACCATCTATCTCATTAAATTCTTCAAAAAAAGAGGCTATAAGTTTGTTTTTAGGTTTGTTGTATAGTTTCTGAGGTGTATTTTTAGCCATGATTTTTGAATTATGAAGCACAATCATATTATCTGAGAAAGACAAGACATCATTTTTATCATGAGTGGCCACAATACAGGTAATGTTCTTTTCTTTTAAGTATTTGAATAAACTTCTACGTAAAGATTGTTTTTTAAAATTATCTATATGACTAAAAGGCTCGTCTAATAAAATTATTTCAGGTTGTTTTGCAATGGCTCTAGCTAGAGCTACGCGTTGTTTTTGTCCGCCGCTTAATTCTTTAACTTTTGTTTTTGCAAAAGACTTTAATTCTACAACATCTAATAGCTCGTTGATGCGTTCTTGTTTTTCTTCTGGGTAGAAATTAGATAGAAAGGCACCGATATTTTCAGAAACGGTAATAAAAGGCATTAAGTCGAATTCTTGGGCTACATATTTCATGAATTCTGGACCAATAATTAGATTATATTTAGGACCTAAAATTTCAAAATCGTTCCAAAAAATGTGTCCTTCGTGTAAATCGTAAGTGCCATAAAGTAATTTTAGAAGCGTACTTTTACCAGAACCACTTTCTCCTATAATAGAAAGGTGTTCTCCCGGTTTAACATTGAAACTAATGTTGTTTAAAACAGCCTGTTTTTTATAACGAAATGATATGTTTTTTACCTGAAGCATTACCTGTATCGAGGTGTAAAAATAGCATAAAAAATCTCCTTAGGTAAGATTGACGTTTTTGTTTATCGATTTTTAATAGTTAATGCTTATCCGCAATAGCAAACAATGTCTGGTTACTCTGTCATTTTTATACATAACTGTTTAGAATTATGTAGTCTTATTTTAGGACGGGGCATCTCAAATATTCATGTTTAACCAAATCATCTTTGTTCATTATTTGAATTTTTTCAGTTTCTTTTAAAATGAAATTTTTATCAGTTATTTCAAGAACATCATTGTAATAATGGTCAGTCAAAATTATACCTTTTGATTCTTTTAGTTTGATTAACAAATTTTTAATCACATCTTTATAAATTGGTTCAATCATTGAAAACGGCTCGTCTAGCATTAAGAATAGATGATTTAGGTTTCCTATAATCAGTAACTCAAGATAACGTAATTGTCCTAGAGATAGTTCCCCAACTTTTATTTTTTCAAAACTTGATACCTGTGGGGAATAGAAAATTTTGTCTTGGTCGTCTCCGTTTGGAAAGAATAAAGGAATTACTCCTCTTACTTTCTGTTCTTTTGGTAAGAAAGTACCTTGCGGTAGATATGCTATCTTTTTTGAAGAAATAACATCTTTTTGATGAATCGTTTCTGAATTTATTTTTATTTGAATTGAATCAGCTTTGACTGTTCCGAAGATTAGTTTTAACAAAGTTGATTTTCCAGTTCCATTGCGACCAAAAACTCCAATTATTTCGCCAGTTTTACATTCAAGACTAATATTTTTTAAAATGGATTTCTTTCCGTAAGACTTATTAAGGTTGGTTACTTTTAATAAATCCATCTATCTGAATATTATATAAATTAGAAATATTAAAGAAGAAATAGTCAGATTTAGAAACCACACTTTTTTTATTAGATTGGTTTTTGTAAATCCAAGATTATAATATGCATAGTATTCATTTTTTCTGAAAGTTTGAAAGCCTAAATAACCTATTAAAATTCCAAATGAAGAAAAAATAACTATACTCCAAAAAATACCAGATGTAAAACAAAAAACCAGAGAAAAAGGAATGTTGAACATATTAATATCCAAAAAGTATTTCCAAATAGCTTTACTGTACATTCTTTGTAATAAATTTCATTTTGGTTACGGATTTTATATTGTGACTAACAATGGAATAAATAACTAGTGTGTTTGTTTTTACTATATATACATCAAAAGATGTCTTTATCTAATACTTTTTAAAGATAGTTCCCACAAGTAAATAATCATAATTATTTTAAATAATAAATTAAAATGGTGGTGGGTTTTTGTGGTGGGTTTTTGCACTTAAATGCATACATTTGCATCATTATGCAGGTAAATGCAGCATAACTTAAATATTGTAAAATGCTTGTAAACACTGCGAAGTGTTGTGAATAAAGGTAATGGGGATGTAGCTCAGTTGGCTAGAGCGCTTGACTGGCAGCAAAAAACGGAGAAATCTTCAATTTCTTGTATCCCTTGTATATCAAGACTTTTCAGGGGCTAGTATAATTAAATATTGATGGTGGTGGAGTATGGTGGTGGGTTTTTTGGCTCAGTTCTTTGTTGTAAAAACTTTTATTTTAATATGACTTTATTGATTATGTTTTTTCTAGCTATTTCGAAAAAATAGCGTAATTTCGCTCCCCCAAAAATAAATCATGGAAAATAATATTCAACTAGACAAAGACCCAATAAGACCATTGTTTTTTAAATATTACATTCCCATCCTTACAAGTTTATTGTCTGTTACCATACTTCAAGTGATAGATGGTGTCATTCTTTCGCAGTATGTAGGTAAAGAAGGCGTAGCAGCCGTTGGGATGTTTGGAACTATAATTACCGTCTTCATTGCGTTTGGTCTAACACTGGTCATAGGTGGTGGTATTTTAATGGGAAAAAACTTTGGAGCTGGTAATTATTCCAAAGCGCAAGAGGTTTTTCAGTTTACAACTACGCTTGCGATATTATTTGGTCTTATAATAATAGTATTAACACCTTTTATAGCAAGTGATATTGTTTCTTTTTTAGTTGGTAGCACGGAAACTGAATTATTCAACAAGACCTTAGATTATATGTTTTGGGGATTCATATGGACTCCTATTTTTCTATTGAGGATGATTTTAGGAAACGCTATAAGCCACGATGGTGCTCCAAAAGTGACAAAGAATGCTACCGTTTTTGCTGTGGTTCTAAATATTTTATTAGACATATTACTAGTAATTGTATTCCCTTTTGGTACAGCAGGCGCTTCAATTGCCACTGGTATTTCTGTATTGTTATCAACATTTTATCTTGTTTATTATATTAATAGGGAGAAAGGACATTTAAAGATTAGAAATTATAAATTCACAGTAAAACTAGATGAATGGAGAGAGTTACTCAATTATGGAATTCCATCGTTTGTGTCTGAGATTTCTTTTTCCATTGGGTTGTTATTGATAAATATGAGGTTGGCTCAATTTGGAGCTGTTTTTGTTTCTGTTTTTGGTATAATTAATTACTTAAGTTTCATTTTTCTGAGACTATTTACTGCTGCCATGGTTTCTGCCTTGCCTATTATGTCTTTTAACATTGGTGCAAAACTACCAAACAGGGTGCTTGGTAGTTTTAAATTCACACTTAAGTTTACTTTCGTTGTCGGAATTGTAGTTGTGGCTTTAGGTCTTTTAATCCCTGAGTTTCTAGTGACAATATTTTCAGGTTCTGAAACAGAAGAGTTTAAAAAAATAGCCTCAAATGCATTAGGCTTATTTTTTCTTTTCTTCATAGTAGCTGGCCCTAATTATATTCTGGGTGCTTATCTTCAAAGCATTGGAAAATTGATTCCATCAATTATCTTAAACCTACTTAAAGGGAGTGTTTTGGTAGCTATACCTTTGTTTTTAATGCCTGAGTATTTAGATAATGACAAGGAATGGATATGGCTCTCACGTACTTTTTCAGAAGTAGGTGCTTTTATGTTGGTTGGTTTTTATATACTTAATCAACGTCAGTTCTTTTTTAGTGATAAGGCCATATTGAAGTAATTTTTATTCAATATTATTGTGCCAATCTAACAATTCTTGAGTGTCAATAATCGACCAAGAGTGTGGATGTCGCTTCCCATTTGTACGATATCCTTTATTTTGAGTAATAATTATTTCAGCTTTCTTATTGCCGTTATTATATAAGTAATTTATTAGTGCTGTACCAACATAAATATTTTCTTCAGAAAATTGGTTTCGGCATTTTTCTTTTATATACCACATTGGGGCTACTTCATGATAGTATCTTATAGGTATATTTAATAAGTATTTTGCATTTCCAAAATCAGGCTCAGTTATTGTTACGGCTGACGCTTTAATATAATTATCTCTATTTACTATAGGATTACCAAGCTCTTTATCATATTCGTTTTTGATAATTTCAGCTTCTTTTTTGCCAATTATCGATTTTGGAGCATCGCAAACTCTAACAATTTCTCTTTCACAATATTTGTAAAACTCTAAATAGTCAAGGTTAGCATCTCCTGAGAATATTCCTTTGGGAATTAACTTGGTGATTTGTCTCTCAATAACCGATTCTGCATATCTTAACCCTTCAGTAGCGCCTCTAGAAAACCCATCATATAATAGACTTTTTGAAGGAATATTGTTATTATCCAAAGCATGTGTAATACAAGCATCAACCATATCTATATTATTATGTGATTTAAAGAAATTAGTTTTCATAACTATCAATATTATTAATACACCATCTTTTTCAAACACTAAGGGAATATCTTTTACACCATTTCCACCATTATACCCGAAAAGAACCAGTAAACCTTTACAGTTAGTTGGGTTATTTAACTTTTTATATCGATAAGTTTTATTGTCTTCCTGAAATTCTACAGTTTGTCCTTGTAGCTGATGAATTGAAATTAATACAATTAGTATTATTAGTAATTGTTTCATGGTTATTCTATTTAGTCTTTTAATATTAAAATCTATTTTTAATTGAGATATTGCCTTACTAATCTTGATACACTTTAATTTCAATTCCTTTTAGTTATTGATACAGAACATATCTTGGCGGTACAAGCCCATTTAATCTCAAATAAACTAGCATTTGACCCCTATGATGAGTTATGTGGTCAGTTAGTAATAATAATATTTGTTGCTTTGACCTATTCAATCCGAAATAATCTAGCTTATCATCAAATTGAGAAGTGTCAAATTCTTCAATAAACTCAATGGTTTTATCAAATGTGTTATTAATTATTGTAAGCATTTCTTCTTTGGGTTTATTGTCAACGTCAAAATTAGTCTCTTTTTCATAGTCTCTTGGGTCTCGTCCTCCTAATAAAGTCTGGCAATGCCAATCCATTGCCCCTCCAATATGCATTAAATTTTCTGCAAAGCTCATTGATTCGGGTGTTGCTTTAAAGCTATACTTTTCCTCTGTCATTGTTTCTGCTACAAGGAGTAAATACTTTCGAGAATTTTCCAATCGCTCTAAATAATCTTTTATAAATTTATTCTGTTGTGCCAACAAAGATGACGTTATAGAACTAACTAGAATAACGGTAGTAATAATAAGGATTCGTTTCATAATATTAAAGTTTAGTTTGTATTGAAATTTAGATAGCCATAATTTCTGTAAAAGAACATAAACTAAAAAAAATTATTGGAGGTATGAGGTAGGATTAAGGGACTAGTACCCGTATTAATTTTTGAATTTAGCAATTAATTCAGCCCTATTTGAAACGTTAAGTTTGTTATAAATATTGGTAATATGAGTTTTAACGGTACTTAAACTAATGAATAAGTTGTCAGCAATATCCTTATTGCTTTTCCCTTCAAGTATGAGCTTTTTAACATTTAATTCCTGTTTACTTAATTCTTGATTTTCTTTCTTTGTTTTAGTCATTTTCAATGAAAAAAGATATACTGCTGATATTAATAATAAGAATCCAAGAATAAAATTAATCAACTTACTAATAGAATATTTATTTTCAGTAGTTTTTAAATGGTAAAATACCAACTCCTTTTCTAAAAAGTCATATTCACTTGCATCAATTTCACTTAGTTTCAATTCCCCAAGTAGACTTGTGTAATATTTTGGGTTAAGAGAAATATCTTTTTCAAGCAGATTTTTGTTTTTGAGTTCTTTAACACCTATTAGTTTTATTGCTAAAATTTTAAGGGAGTCCTTAGCGTAGTTTCTGATTTCGTTTAAATATATAGTTTGGTTCTTTGATTTAGCATCTTGCTTTTCTATGAATTTTTTAAACTTTTGCCATTCTTTATCGATAGAATTGGTATTTGTATATACTGAAAAAGAGGTGTCGCTTTTTTGAAAAATTAAAGAATCATTATTTGATAAAATAAAACTCTTGGCAACTTTCTTTTTATTATTTATGAAAAGAGTATATAATTTGTCTTCGTTTGAAAGTTCATAATTAATATTAAAAAATCCATTCTTGTCTACTTGAGTACTGGCAATAATATTTGGTTCTTCAGATAGGTTAGTATTTTTTGTAGACAAAAAAACCTGTTGTTTATCTGTTAAACTGTCACTGGACGTTATATATCCAGATATATTTGTTTGAGCCTTAGCTTCAATGCATATTAAGGTTAAGAATATAAAAACAAGAATTTTATTCATTTAGTACCTTGATTACAGTTTTGCGACTTATTAAGGATAAATACTTATTTTAAGCATCCATGTTCAAATTTAAAGAAATATCTTTCACTTTAAGTTAATTAAGAAATTAATAATTTAGAAGAATTATAATTTTATAAAAAATTCGCAAACAACTAATAAACAATTAAAAAGGGTGGTGGGTTTTAACACAGTTCTACTTCTTAAAGATACCTCCCACAATTAAATAATCATAATTATTTTAAATAATAAAATAGATTGGCGGTGGGTTTTTGCACTTAAATGATTTTAAAGTAGTGCTTTGAAGTTTGTGATGTAGAAAAATATCCAATAAAGTGTCATATTTTTAAAGCTTTACTAACTAACATAGTAGAGATACAAACTAAAAATGGGAAAAGAACACGAAACCATATTTCTTAAAGCACTAGAAGAAAATCAGCAGCGGTTATTTAGGATTTGTTTGATTTATTCAAAAGATAGGGAAGATGCTAAAGACCTTTTTCAGGAAGTATTAGTTCGTGTATGGCAATCAACAGCTACGTTTAAAGGTAAATCTTCCTTCGGGACTTGGATGTTTAGAATCGCCCTCAATGTTTGTCTTCAATTCAAAACTAAACGCACGAAGAACGAAAGTCGGTTAATAAAATTAGATAGTATTACAATAGCCAATTTCAGGTCTGTGGAAAAGGTCGAAGAACCAAATGAAAAGTTGAAACATCTAAGAAAATGTATAAAAAACCTAAAGAAAAGTGATAAGGTAATTATTGCCCTTTATCTGGAAGAGCTTGCTTATAAGGAAATTTCAAGCATTCTTGGTATAACTGAAAATAATGTAGCAGTAAAAATCAAACGGATTAAATCGAAATTGTTAAACTGTATAAATGAAATATCATGATAGAAGATGAATTAATTAAAATTTGGCAGTCGTCAAGCAATCAAGAACGAATAAAGTTCGAGAAATCAAAATTGATGATAGAATTACAATCAAGTTTAGGGCGTTTACATCGCTGGTGGAAATATATAGAGCTTGTAGAGGTGATTATGGCAATAATTGGGATTTTATTATCTATTTTTCTAGTATTCTTTATACCCTTTGTCCTTATAAAAATAGCGATAGTTTTTATCATAATTTGTGCGATTTATTTGATAATCAAATATCAAGGTGTTCATAGGTTTAAACCAAGTGATTTGGAAGAAAATTATCTAGATTATCTCAGAAATACTAGAGAATATCTTGAGGTACAAAAGAAATTCCTTGAAACTTATGTGCATTGGGGAATTTTACCGATTTACCCCATAATGGTATTGTTTACTATTGGTATTTGGGAAAATGCACCGATATATTTTATTGTCTTTATCAATATAGCTGTAATTGGAATAGGGATTTACGGATATTTTTTAAACAAAAAAAGAGTGGAACATGAAATTAATCCGAGGATAGCGAGAATAGATGAATTGATAAAAACGTTAAATGAATAACTCTAATGTTGATAGAATTCCCAACTAGATATTTTTTAAAATAGTGGTGGGTTTTAGTGGTGGGTTTTTGCAACTAAATGCATACATTTGCATCATTATGCAGGTAAATGCAGCATAACTTAAATGTTGTAAAATGCTTGTAAACACTGGGAAGTGTTGTGAATAAAGGTAATGGGGATGTAGCTCAGTTGGCTAGAGCGCTTGACTGGCAGTCAAGAGGTCGTCGGTTCGAATCCGATCTTCTCCACAGTTTATTAAAAAGATCTGATGAATTTATTTGTCAGATCTTTTGTGTTTATTTGTAGTCCACAAATTCAAATCGCATGAAGATTAAAATATCCATTTTTGCATTATTAACCTTTATCTTGTTTTGTTGTTCAAAGGATGATAAGCCAGTTGAAATTCAGACAGGAAATATTAAATTGGAAATTGTATTTAATGATGGTACCAGTCCCATATTAGATGCTACTGTTTCTATTGATGCTATCTCAAAACAAAAAGTTACTGGTGTTGATGGATTAGTAACTTTCGAAAATATAGAAGTAGGAAACTATGAGGTCTCTGTTAGTATACCTTTTAGTGATATTATTACAAAGGAGAATATTGTGGTGGAAGCAGATAAAACTACTAATGAATTAATTCTCATTGATTATCCTAAGCCAATAACTCCAGAAAAGATAGATATTGATAAATGGTTAAATGCTTGTTATGAAAGTTTAGTTTCTGATGATATTTTTGGAGCAAAAGGTTATGCGACATACTGGGGAGATGTTGGGGTAGATGTATTTATGGGTAACATTAATCTTAATTTTCCAACTCGTAAAATGGATACCTATGATTTTGGTTCGACCGATAAAATAATAGAGGATATATGGACAAATCATTATCAAGTTATTAGGAAAACGACTATTGGTATTGAAGCGATTGAAACTTCGGAATATGTCACTGAATTGAATACCGATGAAAACATTGCTAAAGCAGAGTTTAAGTTTTTAAGAGCACTTACTTATTTTAACCTAGTAAAATTATTTGGAAATCCAGTACTGGTTACTTCCACTGAAATTCCTTCGGATAATAATTCTGTTGTTCAAGACCCGTTGAAAGTTTATGAGTTTATAGAGGCAGATTTAATTTTTGCAGAAAGTAATCTAAGTCAGTCAAATATAAAGAACAAAGCATCGGTTTCTGCAGCTCAAGCTTTATTGGGAAAAGTTTATTTGCAAATGGCAGGTTTCCCTTTGTTACAAAGCGATAAGTATTTAAAAGCTCTAGAGCAATTTAATAAATTGGATGGGCTATATGCTTTAGAAACAAATTATGGTGACATCTTTAATAGTGATAAAACAGCAAACAGCAGTGAGGTAATTTTCTCAATAGATTTTACTATTCCTAATGATTCTAACCTAAAAAGTTGGGATTGGTTCTATTGGGGGCCTTTAGAAGTTACAGAACGAGACTTTTTTTTACTAGCACCTAATTTTATTAAAGGTTACTTTAAAAATCCGAATGATTTAGATATCCCTGTGTCATTTCCTCTGAATATTGAAGATAGTAGGTTTTTTGAAAATATAGTATCGTTTACAATTCAAAATAATGCTTCTGTAAATGCCGAAGATACTGCAAATTGGCGCCCATATAAATTTAGTGAGAACTACCAAGAAGGAAAATCATTTCAATTACCGTATCTAAGATATGCAGACATACTTTTAATGATAGCTGAGGTAGAGAATGCAATTAATGGTGGTCCAACAATTAAAGCATATGATGCTATTAACAAAGTGAGAAGACGAGCTTTTGGAAATACAGAAAATGATGTGACACCAGGCCTTAATCAACAAGACTTTCTAGATGTTTTATTTGAAGAAAGACTTCTAGAATTATGTTTTGAAGGACATCGAAAAGATGATTTAATTAGAATACAGAAATTGGAGAGTGTTATAGAAAACCATAATGCAAATAGTTCCCAAAACATGAAAAACTATCAGTCACATAAACACATTTTACCAATACCCGAATTAGAGATAAATCTTAATCCAGGAGTTTTTCAAAATCCAGGGTATTAATTAACCCTGAAAGTTCTTTATATCTGCAAACAAGTGCCTAGATTTCATTTTTAATATGGCAGTTGCACATAATACTCCTGAAAGCATAGCTCCAGAAACACCAACCAAAGTAATGTCTTGCCCAACCAATTTCAACCCTTTTATTTTAGTTTTTGGCCTTAAAAAAGGAAGTTTAAATCTTTCAGGTGTATGCTCTAAGCCATATATTTCACCATGTTTATAGTTTGAAAAATGTTTCGTAGAAAGCGGTGTGGAAACTTCGGTTTCTATAACATGACCTTTAAGTTGCGGAAATAAATGATAAAGTCTATTAAGCATAGTAGTCTCAAAATCCGCTTTTAGTTTTTTGTAAGCTAATTCCCGTTTCATCCATGGCTGGTTTTCATATTCAGAAAACCAATTATAATGACCTACAGACATAGCTTGAATGGTCGATTTTTGACCATTCTTAATATCCCATTCGGGGTCTTTCGCAGATGGAAATGAAATATATGCAAAATTATTGGGGGCTTCTGAAAGTGTTGCTTTCTCAATTAATTCATCCGTATTTTCATGTGCATAATACCAAACATTGTGCTTGGGTAAATTTAAACCTGCACTAGATTTATTTAACCCAATGTACAAACACATATGACCAGTCGCAGGTTTTACATCTTTTATGTCGAATTTACAATAGTGTTTTGCCTTTTCAGAAAGTAACTGATTGAATGTATTATTTACGCCTACATTGCTAATAACACTAGTACAATTTATAACCGTATTGTCCACTTTTATTCCAGTTACTTTGTTATTCTTTGTTATAATTTCTTGTACATCCGCATTAATAAAAACCTTGCTTCCAAGCTTATTTAAGACATCTATGGTTTTATAGCTAATTTGGTCAGCACCACCTATTGGATAATAGCCACCTTCCATAAAATGAGAAATAACCATAGCATGTGCTCCAAAACTGCTGTATTTAGGTGAAAGCCCATAATTACCACATTGGCCACAGAGTACAGCAATTAATAATTTGTTATCTGTAAGTTCATGTAACACATCACTTGTGGTTTTTTGAGAATACTGTGCGTAGCGTTTTCTAATGATCCATCCTAAAGATTTACTTAACCAAGGTTCAAACACTTTTTCAAAAAAGAATAGTGCACCACGCTTATTCGCTTTTTCTATTAGAGATAGATAGTTGTTAATGACTTCTTCTTCTTCGGGGAAATATTCGATAAGCTGCTTTCTGAAGTTTTCTTTACCAGCTCTAAATTCGTATTTTTTATTTCCAACATATACCACGTCATATATGTCTCCCATAAACTCCCATTTAAGTTGTCCATCAGTAATAAAATTGAACATCCCAAGAAGGGATTCTTTTTTATCCAAATTACCAACATAGTGAACACCAACATCCCACTGAAAACCTTGTTTTCTTTTAAAACTATGTGTAAAACCACCTGGAACATAGTGTCGTTCCAATACAGCAACTTTCTTACCTGTTTTAGCCAGCCAAGTAGCAGTAGTTAAACCACCAATGCCCGAACCTATAACAATATGATCGTAATTGGAAAAATCAATATTTGTAGAAAATGGCTCATAATTTTTTTCAGTCATAGAAAGTTTGTTAGTATGCTATTTCCTTTTATCAATAACCATCATAGGCTTTCTGCTCAATTTTGGAAATTGAAGTTTTTGAATCACACTTTTATCATGAAATTCTATTTTTGGGAGCACTCTTAATTTGGCTCTAAAGTGATCTTTAATCTCTTGCAATAGGGTGTCTGTTGGTTGAGGCGCTGAGATTTTTAAAAGAATTTCATCGGTTCCTATGTCGTTTTGATAAATTTCAATAATATAAGTGTCTATATTATTAAAATGATTTAAAACATTATGCATTGCCGGAGGGTATAAAGTGGTCCCTTTATACTTAATCATTTGTTTCTTCCTTCCAAGAACGGGACTTAGTCTAACCGTATTTCTACCGCACAGACATGTATCAGAATGAGCTCTTACTACATCTCCAGTTTTAAATCGTAATAAAGGCATGGCTTCTACACCTAGAGACGTAATGGTTAACTCTCCAGTTTCACCTTCCTGTACGGGTTCATCCTGATCATTTAATATTTCTATAATGATTAATTCTGGGTGATGATGACCTCCTTGTTGTTGTTCACATTCTGTAAATGCTGTATTCATTTCTGTGGAAGCATACGTTGAATACAGTTCAATATCCCAGGTGTTTTTAATTTTTGAGGCTAGTAGGTTTAACGAAAAATCTTCATTTCTTAATGATTCGCCTATACAAATAGCGCCTTTTATTCCTGATGCATTAATATCTATATTGTGTTGCTGAGCATATTCAATAAGTTTTAAAAGAAATGAAGGAACAACAATAATATAAGTTGGTTTAAATTTTAATATAGAATCCCATTGTAATTCCGGAATACCATTACCAACACGAATAATACCGGCTCCAAGCTCTCGTGCTCCCAAAAAGTATGCTAATCCAGCCATGAACCTTCTATCTATGGTAGTCATGAGTTGAATAGTATCATCTTCACTTACCCCTGCACAGGCAAAAGAAATGGCTTCGTTATATGCTAAACGTTTTAAATCGTTATCGGTTAAAGCAAATGTTACAGGTTCACCTAATGTTCCGGAGGTCGTTACATAATCAATGATTTCTTTTTTAGGGACACAAATAAAATCGTCGTTGTACTGCTGTAAGTCGTCCTTAGATGTTGTTGGTATAGTAGTTAAGTCCTCAAGTGTGTTAATATCATTGATGTTAATATTATGTTTATTAAACATGCGTTTGTAGAAAACTGAGTGCTCGTTCAAATAAGTTAAAAGAAGTTTTAATTGATCTTCTTGAAAGCTTTTTATTTCTGATGTTGGGGCTTTTTCTATCTTAGGAATCATAGATTCAATTTCCTTTTTAGTTTTGTAATATACAAATCAATTTCGCGTTGATCTGGCACGGTTGTGATTTCTTTAGTGTTTGCTTTTTCAAAAGCATGTAATGCAGCGGTAAGATATCCTCTTTTATAATAGTATTTCCCTACTAAATAATAACCCTCCCAATATTCGGGATTTGTTGTTTGTATGTCTGAAATAATTGATGGATCTATATGTTCATCATTTTTTATTGAAGATTGAATTTTAATACTTAGTTTTCTGTAATATTCATAATTTTTATAGGCATCAGAAAATTGAAAAGGATCTTTTTCGATTGTTAGTTGGGGGTTAGAAAGCCTTTTTTTTATAGGGTTGCTAAAAACATCATCTAAATTATAAGCAACAAATTCACCTAATTGATACGGGTTTGATGATACCCAAACCAACCGTTGTTCTGGTTTAAAAACGATAGCATGATGTGCTAATAATTGATTAAGTGCTTTTTCGTTACCATAACCAATACTTTTGTTTTGTAGACCTTCTTTATTTCGTAATATATCTACAGCAATTTGAGGTGTTATTTTAGGTTGTTGACTTAAAAGCTCTTCCATACGTTGATAACGATATTGAGAATGACTTTCGGCTTTATGCTTTAAGTTTTTTTTATCATCTGCATAAGCTTTACTTTGAAAATGATTAGAGCAGATTAATTGATTAGAATTGGCAACCTCATACACTCCAAAATTTTCAGGTGAAACCTCTATGGTAATTGCTTTTTTATCTTTAGCACTGCCAATTAATATAGATTCAGATACGAAAACCTGACGTTTCTTTGCAATAGCAATCGCTTCATCAATAGTAGAGGCATACTGGAGTATTTCCCTATTTAAAATAGAAATAGGTGTTTTAGCAATTAAAGGTATTTTAGATTTTCCGGCATTTATGGTAACTGTAATACCATGTTCATTCATTCCAGAAACGACACCAATCATGCCTCCCCAGGTTACTGACATAAATTTGTATCCCTCTGTTGGATTTACAAATGCAATTATTTTTTCTTTTGCGAAATCATCACCAGCGTAGAAGTCAAAATTTCTACCTATTATTAAGCTCCCGTCGTCTGTTTTTTCTCCCCAGGCAGCAAATGAAGAGCAACCAACTAAAGCCAAATCTTGTAGCGCATGTCCAATATCGTGAGCGCCATGTAAGTATAGAACTCTTAAATAAGGGTTGGCGATGTGGTCATAACCTAATGAAGCATATTTAGAAAGCCCATATATCTCGGTTTTATATTCTTCGGGAATATGGATGTACATCTTTCTATTAAACCAAGCTAAAAATTTGCGTAATAGTGCTTGTTTTGTTTTTGAAGGTACAAAATCATTAATCTTAGATAAGAATACCTGTTCTTGATTATGAAATAACTCTTGTGTTAAGCTTCCAATAATTAAACCTCTTTCATATGGATCACCTTCCACATAAAGTTCCCATAAGCCTTGTTTGTTTTTCGTAAGAAAGTTGTCGTGTAAAACATACGTAGAATCTAAAATTTTAACTCTTTCAGGGATAGATGAATTATAGTTGCTAACATCTGGAACATCATTAAGGGATTTTGAGATGCCGCACGATGATACTAAAAGTAGAAGCACAAAAAAGCAAAACCACTTTACTATTTTCATCTTCTTTAGACACATATAATTGAAGTTATTTTAAGGTGTTCATTATACACTATTTTTGACTTATTTCCTGTTCGTTATTGACTTTTAATATTTTATTTAATAAATAGTCTTTACCTAAAATTTCGGAACACGTTGTCACAGCACTTATTGTAACTCCTAAGATACCATGCATATTTAGACTTTGACCTGTAAACATTAAATTTTTAATTTTTGTTCTTGGTGATAAAAAAGATTGCATTGGCTTATTAACATCTTTAACATAACCATACATAGAACCTCTATTACTACCTATATAATCCCTATAAGACAGTGGTGTAGATGTGTACATCTCTTGAATGCAATCTCTAATATTTGGAAATTTAAGCTCTAATTCTTTTATTAATTTTTCGGCTTTTTCTTCTTTAAATTGTTCATAGGTTTGACCTCTTTCATTTTTATGGGCAACAGTATTAAATGTATCTACCCAAGGTTTAAGTTCATCATAATGCATGTAGGTCATTACCGTTATATTATCTCCATAATCGTCCATATTTTTCTTAATTGACATGGACATCATGTACCCTTCTGGCCAACTTTCCTGAGTATATTTGTGAACATCCCAAACATTATCGGGGTTTTTAAAATGATAGAAGTTTTTATTTTGGTATTTAAATGAATTTGGTTTTAAAACAATGTATAAACTAAACGCAGCAATGGTGCTTTCAATTTTATCAACTCTATTGGTGTAGGACTTTCTAAATTTATCTTCGCCAACAAGCTTTAAAGTAAGTTTAGGTTCAATATTAGAGATAAACAAATCCCCTTTTATTTCTTTTCCGTTCGAGCAAATGGCTGAAGTGATTTTACCATCATCAAAACCGAATTTAACAACGTCATGGTGCTTGTAAGTTTCTCCGCCGTGCTCCTTTAATCTTTTAATTAATGCTTTAGTTATTTGACTACCTCCATTAATGCATCTATAAGCGCTTTCTATATATGAATTTATTGTTAAAGCATGCACGTAAAATGGTGTACGCTCACCATCACCAGCATATAAAAAGTTTGTTCCTGCAAGTACCGCTTGCAGTTTTTTATTATTAGTAAGCGAATTGATGTACTTTTTTGCCTGAAGCTGAAAAATAGCCATATTATCATGGTAAGGTTTGCCTTGTTTCAAGTTATACAACGGAAAACTATCACAGGTTTCCTTTAACTTGTTACAATAAGTTACTATGGCAGATTCTTCTTCAGGAAACTGTTCTATTAAAATTTCAATGAATTTTTCGTAACCTTGTGCATGCCTATATTCGATAGGATCATTATCGAAAGTAACGATATCAAACCCATTTCCGTCTAGTTTTTTAAGGGATAAATCATCTATAATGTCAATATATTTAAAATATTGATACAGGTTTTGCCCTTTGTCAAGTCCACCAATATAATGTACTCCAGTATCAAATATGGTTTTGTTTCTCACAAAAGTTTGCAAATTACCACCATATTGGTTGTTTTTTTCAAGTACACAAACACTATAACCTTCTTTTGCTAAAATGATTGCAGAAGCCAAGCCTCCTAATCCACTTCCAACTATTACAATATCATAGTGTGCTTTCATCTATTTTTTTATCGTTTAAAAATAATAAGGTTTTCATTCTCATAATACGACTTAAAACCTAAATCATTAATCGTTTCAGAATATAAATTTCGACTTTCTTTTAGTAAAATTAAAAGATTAATATGGCTATTCAAGACGCTGTTTATTTGCTCTGGAGAGATCTCGTTTGTATTGATTATTAATACGTTTGCGTAATTCTTAAGAGCTTCATCGATAGTGTTTTCAAAATTAATACGGTTATGCTTATTTGTAATAAAACTATTTTGAAGAATCATTTTAACAGCAGTATCTTCAATATAAGAAATTATTTTTCTGTCGATAGCATCTAAAGATAACAGAAAATCTAGTTGACCATAGTCTTTTGAAAGATGAAGGATCGTATCTTTTTTATCAATCGTATTTAAAATAGCACTATAAGTCTCTTTATACGTTTTAAGGTCTTCTTTAACCGTTTTGTATAAGGCATCACCTTTATATCTATAGTCTTCTAATACTATTTCATGAAAATAAGCATCGTGTTCAATTTCCTGTCTTAAATCATTAAATTCCTGCTTAAAATCTGCGCTTATATTTTTTGTACGTTGTTTATAACCCTCCCCAAATGATTTATTTTCAATAGGAATCCTCTCCAGTATTTTTACAGTAAGACTTCCATTTCTAATAAGGAAACTACCTTTTGGATTAACCTCCGAATTACCATGAATAAGTACTGGGATGACATCTAAATTTAATTGTTCAGCTAAGTAAAAAGCCCCTTTATGAAAGCGTTTCATTTTGTTTGTTAAAGATCTTGTCCCTTCTGGGAAAGCCATTAACGAATACCCTTGATTGACTTTTTCCTGAAGATGAGATACCCCGTTTTCGATACCACTGGAAACAGGGTAAAATCCGGCAGCTTGAACAGCTTTACCAAAAACAGGCGAATTGTAAACCCAATCGTTCACCAAAAATATAATTTTTGGATGTAGCATACCAACAGCTAAAATGTCTAAAAAAGAGGTGTGATTCGCAATGATTATTGCAGGCTTTTCAAACGTTTCATTACTAAGGTTTATAACGTTCTTTTTTAGAAAAGGGTTTGTATATAAAACCGATTTCATATACTTTGAAACTGTTTTATGAAACCACTTCATTTTTACTTTTTTGCTCACAGGAATTATTTTCAATAGCGTAGCACTAAACAAAGAGATTAAAATTCCTCCTAATCCAAAGTATCCAAATGACAGGATAGAGTGTATTAATAGTCTTAATGTTATGGGGCGTTTTGTTTTGCTTCCAATAAAAAGCTTAAATAATGATGGCTGAATTGAGAATGAAATAATTACTGCAGATAAAATCCCAATAATGGACACTAAAGAAATAGAATACAATGCAGGGTGCTTAGCAAATATCAAGACGCCAACCCCTAATATAGTTGTGATAACAGATAAAATAATAGATGTTTTATGCGTCGTAAAAGCCTTCTCTCCAGTTTTATATTCGTGAAGTAAGCCATTAGTAATAAAAATACTATAGTCTATTCCTAAACCAAAAATAAACGTGGAAATAATAATATTGAAAATATTGAATTCAATATGAAATAACCCCATCACTCCAATGGTCAATAACCAAGTTAATGCTATAGGAATACTTGTTACTAAAGTTAATGAAAAGCTTCTGTAAAATAATAAAAGAAGCAGTAATACAACAACTAATGAATAAACAACCAGATTATTGAAGTCATTTTTTAGATTCCCTAAAAAAGTTTCATTCATTTGTCGTCTATCAATAACTAACGTTTGTGGGTTGTTTTTAAAAATATCTATTAATTCTTGTGTGTTTTCATCTTGAACTTTAACTAAAGTAGTAACCGTAATAAAATGGTCTTTTGAAGTAATATAATCTTCTTTTGAAATAGTTTTTAAAGCCTTATAATCTTCTGTTTGTAAAGGTTTAAAAACGGTGTTTAAAAGTGTATAGAATGAATGAAATGTAGTGGATTTAAAGCCAAATGTGTTACCACTTTCAATAAGGTTGTTTTTAGTGCTTGTAATAGTTTCATCATTCCAAAATGCATTCCATTTTGCAATACGTTGTTTTTGTTTTTTTTCTGAATGAATTAAGGTTCCAATAGAACTGAAATCTATAATTTGTTTTTCTGCTTTAAGCGCTTGTAGTTTTTTATAAATGTTATCATTTACTTCTAGAGCATCTTTTTCAGAATTACCATAAGCCGCCAAATACACAGATTTTGATGCTATATTAGTTAATGCATCTAAGCGCATCTGAGCTTCTTTAAGATGTTGTGGTTCGTAGTTAAGCTTTGTTAAGTCCTTATTAAAAGTAACCGTATTATAGGTGAAAAAACTAACAACAAATGCGACTAAGAGCGTTATAATGAGTCCCTTTTTTTTATGAAAATGAAAACTGGCAAGGCTATCTATAAATGTATTTTTTTTAACTTTTTTTACAGAATCTTTATATGCCAGAGGAATAAAAAGCAAGGCAAAAACAGAAGCGCCTATAACACTTATTGCAGCAAAAATACCCAAATCCTGTAAAGCTTGCGAGTTTAAAAACAGCAAACACAAAAATGCCAAAGCAGTCGTTAAGCTGCTCATTAATAATGGTTTTGTAATCTCTTTATATAGGGCTTTTACATTGTTATTACTTCGTATGTGTGTTAATATATGAAGCGAATAATCTAAAGTTACACCAAGTAAGACAGAGCCTATGCCTAAAGAGATTGCTGAAATTTTCACGCGAATGAGATAAAGCAAAGCAACTGCTAATAAGCCACCGAAAAGTGTTGGGACAAATAAGATGACCGGAATGCTTATCTTTTTGTAAAAAACAATGAGAATGACTAGTAAAATGCTCATTGCAATACCAACTGTAAATTGAATATCCTGTTTAATCTGCTTGGCATTTGCTACAGCAATTAGTACGCCTCCAAAATATTCGCTTTGTGCTTTGTTTTTAAATGTATTATTAAGTTGATTACTTATTTTATATAAATGTTCAGCAAATTTTGCGTTTTCGGCAGTTTCACTAGAGCCGAAAGTTGGAGTTATAAATAGTAATACATGATTTTTATCTTTACTAATCAAAAACCCATTATGAAAAATAAAATCATCACCAAAACCAAGTTGTTGTAGTTTTTTTAAAGCAATAAAAGACAAACCTAGAGGATCTTTTAAAATGCTCTCTTTGGCAATAAATCCGGAAGGTGACACTAAGGTCTTGTAATTGCTATGTGTTATAGCTTCAATGCTATCCTTTTGAATTTTGTTTTGAATGGTTGTATAATCACTTTCGTCTAAAAAAATTGGTAGATTTTTATAAACAAAATCTAAAGTTTCAAGAATATCTTCATCTTCAATTTTTCCCTGAATTTGTTTAACATATTTACTGGACGTTATATTTATGCTGTCCATTAATTGTGATGCGTATTGCGTCATATCATCAACAGAACCATCGGATTCCTTTGCGATATTTACAATAATTTTATCGGCAAAATTTACGGTTTTTAAAACCTTTTGCGCTTCAGAGGTTTTATCATTTGATGGAATAAGTTTAGTGATATCTTCTTCAAATTCAATTTTGGATGCTACAAATAACAACGATAAAAGCACTAGTAGGAAAACACTAAAACTTAATAGCTTTTTAGTAACAATTTTTTTATATATGTTGTAAAAAACACTATCCATTATTGAGTACCACTTTTTTATCTAAAATTAAAAAAAGGAAATAACTTAAAAGACCGAAACAAGTTGCGGCTATGATTGCTAAAGAAAAACTACCGACAATATAAGTTTTAAGATGTTTTAAAACTTCAAAATTTTCGATCATTTCTTCCCTTGTGTATTCTAATTTTATTCCTAAAAGATATTGCCCCATTCTTGAGCTGGCATAAAGTATAAAAGGAATAAAAGGAGGGATGCTTATATTCGAAAAAACAAAAGCAATTGTTTTATTTAATTTAAAAATTAAAGCTAAAAAAATAACAAGTGCTGTTTGAAACCCCCAAAAAGGAGATAGACCAATAAAAACACCTAAGGCTATAGATAATGCTTTTTTAGAAGCAGCATCTTGTGTTCCAAATAAGTCTTCACTAAAAAACCGTTTAAATCCTTTTTTTTTTAATTTTCTAAAAAAATTTCTCGGTTTAATGTACACAACAGTAAGTATTACAAGCCATGTATTTAAAATGCTTATTCGCGTAAAATCTTTAAATGGTCTAAAATGAGAAACGCGTTCTGTTTCATCATATAACACGCGAACGGGTATATTTTTAACGGTCACTCCAGACCAAGCAGCCTTTACAATAACTTCGATTTCAAATTCAAATTTAGATGTATAGAATTTAAGCTTTTTTAGTGCTTCTAGAGGATATAATCTAAATCCAGATTGTGTATCCTGAAGCTTAATTCCAGTTTCTGTCCAAAACCAAAAGTTTGAGAATTTGTTACCAAAACTACTTTTTTTAGGCACATCTTTTTGACTCATATTTCGAGCACCAATGAGTAGTATGTTTTTGTCGTCACTTTTTTCAAGTTCATTAACAAAAGCAGGAATGTCTTCTGGAAAATGTTGACCATCAGAATCTATAGTAATTGCATAATGATACCCTAAAGCTTCAGCATGTTTAAAACCCATACGCAACGCATTACCTTTGCCTTTATTTTTTTCTATATGAATTTGTTGAAGTTGTGAATATCCTTCAAGAATTTGTGATGTATTATCTGTAGATCCATCATTAACGATAATAATGTGTTGCGTAAATTGTAAAATACCATCGATAACTCGCTTTAATGTACGATCATTATTGTATGTTGGAATTAACACACACACGCTTAAATCGGTGATTTTTTGATTGGTTAGGTTAATATTCACTTTATTGAAACCTTAAAGCATTATTGATTCGAAATTACTGTTTTTTCTTCATCACTAAAAGCTTTGGACTGTAAAATATAATCTTTAATGTAATGCCTTAAATTAGAAGAAGTAATGTCTTTAAAATGTTTTAAAATGAACTGTTTATCTTCTTCAATATGACCTTTATACTTTAAAAGCTTTGGTGTGTTTTCTTGAATCCCTAACCGAACAAAATGAACTTCTATGTTATTTGATGATTTTCCTATAGCATGCTCTACATATGAAACACCTTTTATAAATAGTTTTTTTTTGTCTTTAACTTTTTTTTCTTGTCTAGCTAATAAAGCAATTGCTGCACCCTTGTAAGCTACTAAGGTGGCTTCATCTTTTTTAGTTACTTTTAAAAGTAGGTTATTAAAAGTTTCTACTTTGGTACGGTCTTGGGCTGCTTCTTTATATGCTTTTCTAACGGTATTAATATCTACTGATAAAATATTTATACTTATTACTGATATGAGTACCATTAAAAAATTCATATATAAATTATTTCACTATAAAATTTGTAGTAGCTTTTAAAGCTACGGTATCTTCAAATTTAGAAATGTTTTTTACTTTATAACCTTCATCTGTTTCGGAAATATCTAGCTGTAACTCCAATTCTGGCGTATTAAAAGGGTTAATTATTGCCATGAATTTAATATTATTTGCAGATTGTGTAAATAATTTTTTTTTGACAATATTTTCGGTAATTTCTTTAATAATTTGCATCATACAAACACCTGGCATCACTGGATTACCAGGAAAATGCCCTTTAAAAATAACATGGTCTTTGTTAATAGTAATATTAGCTGTTGCTTTAGTGTCAAGAACAGTTAAGTTATTTATTTTGTATAAACTGCTTAGTAATTTACTCATTAAAAATCGAACTTATAAGTGGCTCCTATTTGGAAAACCTTGTTTAGTAATAAATCATCGATATTATTATTTCCATTAGTGTTGTTAACATTATTTCCAAAAATATCAACTATTCCTATATTATATCTAGTTTCAATGCCTAAACCGAAAGGGAAATCATAACCTAAACCACCGAAGAATAAAAAATCAAAACCTTCTAAATTGTCATTAAAACCATCATAATTATCGCCTACTTTAATGTTTATGGCAGGACCAACAATGGCGTGTAAACTAATTGCTTTAAAAGGATAAAATTTGTTTGCTAAAGCGACACCTAAATACTGAATCTCTAAATCATCTAATCCAGAAATCACAGACTTACCTCCTTGTCTTGAATAATTTATTTCTGGTTGTAAAGCATAAAAATTCACAAATTTAATTTCGGCAAACGCCCCAATGTAAAAATCTGTTTTATCATCTAAATTGGTGTTAGTGAAATTCGAAAAATTAACACCAGCCCTAACGCCTGGCTTAATTTTAATTTGAGAAAAAGCAATTGAGCTTACTGCGATCAACGCTAATGATATAAGCGATTTTTTCATTTAATTAATTGATTTTAAATTAATTTTCAGTTTAATATTTGAATGTGAAATTTTAATTTGATTTGCAATAATATCATTAATTTCTAAAAATAAAAAGGTGACTTTTTCTTTTCCGTTTTTAACACGTATGATTTTGTTTAATTGCTGTGTCTTAAAATAAAAATGTTTTTTGTTGTCTAAAGCAGTTTCATAAACTAAAGTATCTTGTGATGAATACGATTTAATAATTGGTATTTTTTCTTGAACAAGCGCTTTAAAGTCTTTTTTTAAAATGTTAATTAGAATAGCTTTATTGATATCTTCAATAATGAAATTAACCTTAAAAGTATCATTCAAAAAGGAAAAGTCGAAAATTTTATTCCCCATTTCTGTTGTAAATACGATGCGATGGTTAGCTTCTCCTAGTTTTTTCACTATAAAAATACCGCTAAAAAGTTTATCATAAACTGCAATATTTGCTTTATAGACATAATCTTTTTTTTCATTTGAAAAGTATGGATTATGAATTATTTTATTTGATGTCGTCTGTATTTGAAAGTTACGTTTTTTAGAATACGAACCACATGCTATAAAAAGCAAACAGAAACTACTGATTAAATATCGCATCTGATAAGTTCATGTTTACTGTTCGGTTACTAAAAACAATTTTTGTATAATCTTCTGATGGTTCTATCATTTTCAATTCTACAACATCACCGTCCTTATTAAATATTATCTGAAATGCTTTTATGTATTTCGAAAATTTTTTGTCTTTTGGACTAAAGTAAACTTCGCTATTGGCACCATTTTTAAAACATGTAATATCAAATTCATTTTCATCAAACATATCCCCTTTTACACTATTTATAATTAGGGTGTTTAGTTGTTTAAACATCTTGTTTGATCCAATATCTATGTTGCTTTTTTTGCCTTCATCATTAATAAAAAGTGTTTCGTTTTTAAATAAAACAGCATATTTAAAAGGTGTTACATATTCCCATTTTACCATATTGGGAGATTTAAATGACAGTTTACCCGAAGTTATAATATCGTTGGATAAAAAGTCTAAATGCTTGTATTGTGTAAAGTCACTTAATAACGTATTTATTGTAAATGCTTGTGCTTTTACTTTTGCTTTTAAAGTGGCAGATTCTGCTGTACTCATTTTGGTTTGCGCATGTAATGCAACACTCATAAAAAATAATATATAAATAATATTACGCATATGCTTTTATGTTGAATAAAGAATCTATAGTAACAGACTCCATATTTTGTTTTTGTAAAAATAACAATAACCGTTCCAATACTGTAATTGTTTTTAAACTTGTATCGTGAAGCAAAATAACATCGCCTTTTGAAAGTTTTTTTGTAATACGATTAAATATCATTTTGGGAGTTCTTGAAGTCGTATCTAAAGAGCGAATATTCCACCCTATAGATTGCAATCCGACTAATTTTATTGCTTTTTTTATTCTGGGGTTTGTCACACCAAAAGCGGGTCGGTATAATTGCATTGTTAACCCTTCAATACTTTTTACAACAGCGTTTGTTTTTTGTAATTCATCAATCACCTTTTTAGTTTTAAAAAAGCCAAAATTATTAGCATGTGTATAAGTATGATTACCAACAGTATGTCCGTGTTTTATGATTTCTTTGAATACATTCGGATATGCTTCAATATGTTTGCCAACACAAAAAAAAGTGGCTTTGGCATTGTACTTTTTTAAAAGTTCTAAAACTTTGGGTGTGAATTCCGGGTGTGGACCGTCATCAAAAGTAATAGCGATTCTATTTTCTTTAATTATTTTATTAGAATGAAGTGATTTAAGATGGTAATTCCATTTCACAAAAAAAGAACCAGCTGTGGTAACCAAAAACCAAATAATAGCCAATACTATGATTAAAGGCCACAAGGACCATTTATAAAAGTAGCTTGTAAATAGTAAAACAAGCGAGGCTACAACTGTAATTATATTTACTGATTTATAGTTTAGCATCTACGCAATAAAGTGAAGCTATGATTCTCTCCTCTATATTGATTGTAAAGTAAAATAGTTTTGTAATTTGAACCTTGAATATCGTTAAGTTTTACCGCTTCTGGAAGTTTTTGAGTTTTCAAAATTTTGGATGCTAACCACACACCAAATGACGATGCTGTGTTAAATTCACCACACAAATGTTTGTAATAAACTTGTTGCGTGTTTTCAAAAATTCCTGAACTTAATTCATTATAAAAACGATCATATGTAACATCCCCATTGTTTCCTAAAACCAAAAGGTCTATAGCTTCAATATTTAGGTTGTTCTCTTTTAAGAATGTATTGGCAACATCGGTAATATTTGTTTTTAATGTGTTATATGTGCTTATTGCTACAATTTGAGCATAGCTGGAGTCTTGTTTAAGATTAGATAACACAAAGAAATTTGCACCTTCACTAAAAACAGCTCCCTCTGTTTTAGAATACAATAAATCTGTAGAGTTTACTTTTTCTTTTTTTATATGATTAACAAGTTTATGTAGGGAGCATGTATAATCTTCAATTTCATCAACACCTCCAACCAAAACTGTATTGGCTTCATTGTTTTCCAACATTAACTTCGCATCCAATACTGCAGATTCAAAAGAAATACTTGCATGTACATAGGTGAAATTATAACCTTTACATTGCAGACCAAGTGCTATTTGTCCTCCAACGGTGTTGTGTGTAGATTGTATAAAAGATGTTGGTGTTAAAAATTGTTCATCATTATCTATAATGGCACTTAAAAATTTCTTAGAATCCTTAAGGCATCCCATTCCTGTTCCTGTAATGATAGCATCTACTGTGTCTAAATTAGCCTCATTTAAAGCTATTTTAGAAGCTACAACGCCCATTTTAACCCCTTTTGCCATTCTACGAGAATTTGCCGGAGAAATATAGTCTTTGTAGTTTGGGTCTACTGCTAAAATGATATTGTCGTCATAAGAAATGATTTCATCTAAAAACGATGAATTATCAAACGTTTTTTGGGATGAAATGGAACCAACACTATTTATATAAACGGCTTTCATTGTTTTTTTGAAAAAATAATAGTTGAACAATTGCCTCCAAAGCCTAATGAGTTTGATAATACCGTATGTAATTCTTTTTCTTTAAGCTCTAATTGCGGGGTCATACTAAATTCTTTCATCTGAGTTTTAAAATTCAGATTAGGATAGACCACGTTATTCTGAAGGGCCAAAACAGAATACACAGCTTCAATAGCTCCAGCTGCAGCCAGTGTATGTCCTGTATATGCTTTAGTAGAACTAAAATCAGGAACACCTTTGTCGAATACTCTTAAAATGGCCTGTCCTTCAGATAAATCATTATTTCCAGTTGCAGTGCCATGTGCATTAATATAATCAATATCACTTGAAGATAATTCAGCGACCTTTAATGCTTTTTGCATGGCCAGCGTTGCGCCATCTCCGTTTTCAGATGATGCTGTTTGATGATAAGCATCATTGGCATTACCATAGCCTTTTACATAGGCTAAAACCGTTTTACTTTCGGTTTGCACGACCTTATCAGACTCCAACACTAAAAAGGCAGCAGCTTCACCTAAATTTAACCCTTTTCTATTTTCATCAAAAGGCGTATTATATGTATCTGATAAAATCATTAAGGTTTTAAAACCATTTATGGTGAACTTTGATAAGCAGTCCGACCCTCCAACAATAACTCTGTCCAATTGTCCAGATTTTATTAATCTGGCGCCAAGCATAATCGCATTCGCAGCAGAAGAACAAGCTGTACTTATTGTAGTTACTAAACTTTGTTCTATCCCTAATTGTTCTGCGATTTTTTGAGTAGAATCTCCTGCATGATGTCCTGCTATATACTTTTGAGTTGCTTTGTTTTCAAAATAATCATGATAATATGCTTCAGTCTTATCCATTCCACCAACACTTGTTGCTGATATTAACCCAGTTTTATACTTATTTATATTAGAAATTCCTGCGTTCTGAATAGCTTGTTTTGCTGCTGTTACACCCAGTAATGCCGTTCGGGAATAATTATTATCTGGTGTTAGACCAATTTGTTGCTCTAATTCTTGATTTGTAAAAGCAATTTCGCCAACCATAATATGATCCTTATGAAGGGTTTTGATTTTTGAAATTCTTGAAATTCCAGTTTTACCTTCTATAAGTGACCTGTAATTCTCTTCTACATTGTTTCCAATAGAAGAAATAATTCCCATTCCAGTAATAGCTATGCCTTTACTCATATTTTATCATTCCTATGAAGGTAGGAAGCTTATTTATTAAACTTGTTAGAGGTTAAACAACAATCGATAACCATTTCTGAATTTATGATGGTGTTTTTGTGAACGATTTGACAACTTCTAGTTAGATAGAGTTACTGGCACTCGTAAAAAGAGTAAATAGTTTACTTTGTTCTATTCTCAAAAATATATTTAGCCATAACATCAATAGATTCAAAAATAGCACGTCCTTCCTTTGGGTCTGTTAATTTAATACCATAATTTTTATCTAGCATGACAATAAGTTCTAATGCATCAATAGAATCTAAACCCAAACCATCTCCAAATAACATATCGTTGTCATCTATATCTTCTACTGCAATATCTTCAAGGTTTAGCTGCTCTACAATATTTTCTTTTAGTTCTTGTTTTAAATCGTCCATATTATGTATTATATAATTTTAGTATGTTTTGTTTATTATGTGTTGTTAATCCTTTTTTAGTAACCAAATATAAAAATGCTTCATAGTGATCTCCATCTAATTCAACCCAACCACAAAGCACCTTCTCTGTTTTATCTGTTGCTAATAAACTATTGGTATAGTCGAACAAATGTTGTGCGTTAAAAGCGTCAAAGATAAAAAAACTATTTTCAGAAAACAGCTTGTATTTTATACTAATTTCTCCAATACATATATTTGGTAATGTGTACACAAAAACAGCTGGGCTTGGAAAGTAATCTTCTTTATCTTGAATGGACTTTTGATGCTTTCTATCTGTATCTATACTAGATGCTTTGTTTGAAAATACAATAGCTATATTATTTTCTTCTTCCTGATTTAAATCTTCGTTTTTTAATAAAACATCTGCAGCTAAAAATGCCAATTTGCTTAAAGCATCCATTTTAAAAAATTTCGCGTAATCTGTTTCAAAAGATTTATACGCTGCTTTTATAAATTCTAAAAAATCATTGTTTTCATCATTATAAATCACGGAACCATTTAAGGATACCGTATTATTTTTAATGTTGCAAAAAGAAGTTATATGATATTTAGAATTCATAATCTATTACTTTTTTTTGCAAACGAACATGGTATGGTATTCTCCAATACTAATATCCTCTCTAATAACAAGTCCAGCTTTATCTATTAATTTTAAAAACACTTCTGCTGGATACATTTTACTATTTCCATTTGCTAATACAGTAAAGTAAAGAGAGGTTGCTTCTAAAATAAATTTAGCATTATCAAATCTCTGCCTATCTGTAAACGTCTCCATTATCAATAGTTCTGTCTCATTAGTCATAGACTTAACAGCGGTTGTTAATATTTTAAGAATCTCTTCTTCAGAAAAGCAATCTAAAAATTGACACATCCATATCGTATCTGCCCCATTTGGAATTTCTGGATTGTCTTTTAACCAATCTATTTCATAACCTGAAACTCTTTTTTCAAAACCTTCATTTTTAACATTAGTAAGAGCCTTTTTTAATTGCCCTGGCAAGTCAATTATTTTTATAGATACATCTTCATTGAAGCTACAAGATCTAATTGCAAATTTCCCTGTGTTACCACCAATGTCAAATATAGTCTTGGGATTGTTTCTAAAAACTATTTCTAAAGCATCGTCAAATACAGCATCAGAATAGTGGTGGTCAAATTCAAACCAGGACTTTTGAATTTCTGGAGTTAGTTGAGATAACCCTTCATAAACCGTAGACCAATTACCGAGTTCTTTTAACCCTTCTGGTTTTCCTGTCTTTATTGACTCGTTTAAATGGAATAATCCTTTATAACAAACATCATTTGTAAAGTTTATATTAACGTTTACAGTCTCATT
The DNA here is from genome assembly GCF_004791695.1 of Flavivirga rizhaonensis. Taxonomy (GTDB): domain Bacteria; phylum Bacteroidota; class Bacteroidia; order Flavobacteriales; family Flavobacteriaceae; genus Flavivirga; species Flavivirga rizhaonensis. The sequence continues at coordinate 43,453 of NZ_SRSO01000015.1, forward strand.
ATAATTTAAAAAGTAACCTGTAGTTGTTAATAAGTATCTACCCTCATCATCTTTAGTAACAATTTGGGAGCTTTCTGCTATTTCTAATAAAACCCCAATACCATAAGTGCTAATTGATAGTTCTTTTGAAATGGCTTCTATAGTAATTCCTCCTTTTTTTCTTTTTTCGAAAATCAGATTAAAAACACCTAGTTTTCTTAATGAAACCGTTGCTTGAAATACAAAAGGGGCAAAAGCTATTTTTTGCGCTTCTTGAATGGCATCAATAGCTCTTATTGTAGTATTCTTCATAGTTAATTTTGTCAATTTTTTACTTTTTTAAATATCACTGCGGTATTACTGCCTCCAAAACCGGATGCTGTTTTAAGGAAAAGGTTCATTTTTTTTGGTATTATTTTAGTAATGACATTAATGGGTTGTGTAACACCTAATGCTTCAAAACCTAAAGAGGCATATAAGGTATTATTAGATAGTGAATGCATACCAACAATGGTTTCTAATAGCCCAGAAGCGCCTAAAGTATGTCCAAAATAACCTTTTAAACTATTTAGAGGAACATTTTGTAAACCTAATCTATTGAAGGCAATGGCTTCCATCTCATCATTATATGGTGTCGCTGTTCCATGAGCAGAAATATAATCGATACTTTCATGCGATATATTTGCTTCTTTTAGGGCTGATGTTATGCTTCTAAATAACCCTTCTCCGGTACGGGAAGGTCCGGAAATATGATTGGCATCGTTACAAGAGCCTTCGCCTAAAATGGTTACAGCTTCTTTTGCCAGACTTATTTTATTATTAGTTACTAATATGCTTGCAGCAACTTCACCTATATTAATCCCAGAGCGATTTTTGCAGTAGGGTTTACAAGGGGCGTTACTTAATGCCTGAAATGAATTGAATCCAGACAAAATAAATTCTGTAACGAGATCGCCACTCACAATAAATACATGATCGTAAACGCCCTGATTGATATAACGTTTTGCAACGGCAACTGCTAAAACCCCAGAAACACAAGCATTAGAAATAACAATAGCATCGTTTTCAAATCCAAAAAAATCTTTTATTTTTTTTCCTAAAACACTTAAATAAGCACGTTCTTTAGGGAATTTACTGTTTTTATCTAAAACATCAATATTACCTTTTGTAGTCGAAATAAGTAAACCAACATTTTTGTTTAAAGGAATTTTAGACGATTGAATCACATTATTTAACGATGTTATCATCATCTGTTCTAAGCGAGTGAAATTGTCTTTATTTTTTAAAGATTTAAAACGTTCACTTAATGCCTTTGTGTTTATTATTGATGAATAAAAAGGTTGAGGTAATAGATTTTTATCGTCAATCAATTGTAACCCAGAAACTTGATTATGAATGTTATCCACAACGGTTTCGCTATCAAACCCAAGAGATGAGACTATATTATTATATGATAGGTAAACATCAATCATCCAAAAGGCCTACTTTTTGTTTCCATTCCTTGAAAAACTCTGGAATTGTTAAAGATAACTCCCCTTGACCTGTGTGGTCTACAAAAACCTGAACTGTTTCACCAGTGCAAACAAGTTGATCTTCTTGATTAAAAATTTCATATCTAAAAATCATTTTTGCAGCACGACTGTCTACATATATTGTTTTTATTGTGGCAACATCTCCATAACGCAATGGCAATTTGTGTTCGCTACTTGATTTAACAATTGGTGTTGCATAACCAAAATCTTTTTGATTTAAATATGAAATACCATGATGTCTGCCAAAAGCTTCTCTTCCATCTTCGAAGTACTGTATATAATTACCATGCCAAACAATTCCTAAAGGATCTGTTTCTACAAACCGAACCCTGACCTTACTGATGAAACTAATTTCTTTATTGCTTTTAGACTGCATTTTTCTTTTCATTATAAACTATAGCAATTAAGGTTGTGATGATAAAAAACAAAAATAGTAATGTTATTTCTGGAACGATCTCCAAAAGACTAGAATTCCTCAGAAAGACATCGTAAAATGCATTTAACCCCCAATTCATAGGGGAAATCTTAGATAACGCTTGCATAAATTCTGGCATAATAAACACTGGAACCCAAACGCCTCCCAAAGCAGCTAAAATAACTACAAAAGTTGCTCCAAATGGAGCGGATTGTTCTTGGGTTTTGGCTATGGTTCCCAAAAGCAAACCTAACCCAATAGCTGCTAAACCAGCAAAAATGGCAACTAAAAATAAAAGAGGAAATTTGCCAGAAACATTTAATGTTGGTAATCCTATGGCTGGGAATAAGTAAATCCCAATAAGTAACATCAACACAAACTGAATTAAACAAACTATTAAATAGATGACAGTTTTCCCCCCAAGTACTGTTAAATAAGATACTGGATTTGTTCTTAACCGTACAAAAGTACCCTGGCTTTTTTCTTTTACAATATTAATTGATAATGGCACAATAATAAAGAATATGGCAAAAAGCGTCCAAGCTGGAACATTATGCTGAACAGAGTTTGGAATAATATTTTCATCCTTATTTTTTGGCAGTATTTCTTTAAAACGTATAAAATTTTCTGTTTCAAAAACGATTTCCGAAGGATCATCTGTTATCTGTTTTTGAAATGCATTGTAAATAGATTGGGTTTCTATTTTAGAAATCATTTTATCTACCTCGTTTTTTACTGAGTTTTTAAAAGAGAACTGTGTTGCAGGATCAAAATATAACTTGACTTCTTTTGCTGTGAAAATTTCTTTTGGTTGATTTTCTATTTCTTCTTCATCTAAACCAAATCTATCTAAAATACCTTCAACATTTTGGTTTATTTTTTTTTCCAGATCTGAAGATAAGTTTTCAGGAATTACGATAGCTAATTGATTTTTTCCTTTAAAAACCAAGTTCTTAGCATCTTCTTCAATAGCAATTTTAATAACTTCAAATATATTGGATTCTTTTAGTCCTTTAACGATAGTTTCAGAAACAGATCCTCTATCATTATCTACTAAAAGTATAGGTATTTTGCTTTCACTTACACTTTTAAATGTGCTATCCTGAATTATGGTAATAGTAACTATTAACACTAAAGGCATAATGAATAATATGGCAATCCCACCAATATCTCTGGTGAGTAATAAAAACTCTTTATATGTAGATGCTAGTAGTTTACGCATGATCTCTTAAGGCATGTCCAGTTAGAGCTAAAAATACATCTTCAAGATTATTAGCATTTTTTTGATCACTAATTAAGCTTTTTGGCCCCCCTTGGGTTATTATTCTTCCATGATCTATTATAGCTACTTTAGTACAAAAGGCTTCTGCTTCATTTAGATGATGTGATGTGTAAATTATTGTAGTTCCTTTTTCGTTAAGTACTTTTAAATAATTTATAATAACATTTTTAGACTGCACATCAACTCCAACAGTTGGTTCGTCTAAAAACAGCACTTTTGGATCGTGTAGAATACTTGCAATTAAATTGATTCGACGTTTCATCCCACCAGAAAAGGTATTTATTTTTTTGCTTGAGAATTGCGATAATCCTAGAGTTTGCAACGCTGCTTTTATTTTTAATTTTAATTCGTTTCCTTTTAAACCATACATGCTTCCAAAATACATAAGGTTTTCAAAAGCGGTTAAAGTTGGATATAAAGCATATTCTTGAGGTACTATACCTATAAGCTGTTTTAATTGATTTTTATTTTTTTTATAAGTAAGACCATTAATAACAAATGAGCCAGAAGTTGGTTTTATTAATGAGCATAACAGCGAAATCAATGTTGTTTTTCCTGCTCCATTTGGACCTAACAGTCCAAAAATGTCCTTTTCAGAAATACACAAGTCTAAATCGGACACGGAAAATATATCTGCCCCTTTATACTTTTTAGATAATTGTTTAATCTCAATCATGTGTCATTCTTATATGGCCTTTTTTAATTCTTTAAAGAAGGTTTCTTCCTTGTCTGCAATGGCTTCTAATTGTGATGCCACATGATTATAAGCATCATCTTTTGCACTTCTGCTTTTATAAATACGAGACGCATCTAAAGCAAAATCTCTCCATAAATCACCAATAACTGTCATTTCTTTGGATAATTCTGCCAATTTGTTATTATTTAATATTTTACTGGACTCTTGTAAAAAGGCTGCATAAATATATCTAAATCCACCGCCTCCTGTTCCAATCTCTTCTTGCATTCTAACAATTTGTCCTAAATAATGATTAGCAACTTTAACGCCTTTTTTCTTAGGCCATTTGCGTATTAATTTTGCTGTATACCTTATACCTTTAACACCTATAATTGGCATTGGAGCAAGCATATCTCTACAAGTGTTTTTTATTCCTTTAATAATGGCTTCTTTTATATTTAGCTCTTTAGGAAAACCGACGGGATAATACATGTGTCCATTTGGAGCAAAAGCACCTTTAGCAAAACGAACTTTTTCTAATTCTTTACTGGTTAAAGTCGTAACCGTTTCCATAACTGGATCACTAATTAAATAGTTTCCATTTTGTTTGCCATATACAATTAAATTATGTGCATTAAAATGAAAACGATATTCGTCTGGAAAATATACTAAATTATAAACGCCAACTTGAAGACCAACAGGATTGTTTTTTTTTAAATTTTCATCTAATACCGCCTCAGCCTCCTGTGGCTTTTTAAATTTTTCTTTTTTAATTTTTATTCCTACGCGTTTAGCAAATCGTTTAAAAATTTGACCTGGCATTGTTCTATATGATATTGCCGGAGCATGATTTACTTTTAGAAAAGGAATATAACAAAACATCAAGCCAGAACCTATACCAAATACCATGGGTTCACTTACATCAAAGCCATTATACTTCATTAAATTTGAAACTACCCCATTTTCACAGTGGGCAGTTTGGTGATGAGTAAAATTAATTTCCATAATCAATATCCTTTAATTTATTCATCGAAATTTCGAAGACATTAGCATATTTCTCCAATGTTTTTGTAGATAATTTATTGAATATTTTCAATTTAAAATGTCTTTTTACTTGCCATTTAAACAGTCCTACATAGCTAGCTAAAATACTAACATCCATTTTATGAAGTTCCATATAATATTCAATAGGGCTGGTTTCTTTATTTAGCACTCTGGTTTTTGCTTTTGAGATACGGTTATTAATTTCTTCTATCGCATTATCTAAAGCAATTGCTTTAGGTTTCCAACCAGTACTTTGAGCTGTCGTGTATTCCCCTTTATCATCAACTGCATAACAAAGCTCTTTATGATTGCCTGCTTTTAAATGACTTCTATCTTGAGGAACATCGCTTTTTTTCATAAAACTATTTCAAATCTTTAATAACCAAATTCATCTCGCAAGATAATAATTGAACCGATTCTTCGTAAATATTGCATTCTAAAGAACAGATACTATAATTAGTAGTGTCATATCTTGATGTTAATTTTGCATTAGATATTATAGTACTACCAACCTTGGGGCAAGAAAATACCGTTATTTTTTTAATAGCACTAATAAAACCAATTAGATTAGCACCTTCTCCTTTAATATCATCATCATTAAAAAAACTTTTGCCAACTATTGAAGAGCAAGTTTGTGCTGCATTTTCTACTAACCCTAGTTCGTTAAAATAATTATCCTCAACAAAAATACTGTCTTTTTTAATTTTAAATAACGTAGAGACTTCTTCATCACTAAGAGTTAGAACTTTGTCTACCATTAAAAATGGAGGACGATGCGGTAAAAAATCAGAGACATCTATTTTATCAAGATCAATCATTAACTTGCAATAACAGTTTTCATTATACTTGAAGCAATTTTTTCTTTTTTGGTATTAAAAACAGTTATTTCCACTAAAGTCACTCCCATAAATTCATGTAAAATATGAGCTTCTGTTTTTATAGTTTCATTTAATTGTGGCAGCATTGAGATCTCCATTTTTTTAATAGAACCTATATAGCCTGTTGGAGCTGGGACTCCTTTTAAAAAATAATCATATCCCGTATGAAGTGCCACTGTTTGCGCCATATTTTCTACTAATCCAGGTTCAGATAGTGCCTTGTTTTCAAAAAAAATATTAGTTTCTAAAACTTTTAATGAGGATACTACATTTGTATCGGAAAAACCTAGCAAACTATCTACCATCACAAAAGGTGTTTTTTGTGGAATTAAGTGTTCAATATTTGTAATTGGTTTTTGTAATAAAATCATTTTAACAAACAGTTAAATGTGCATAAGCATAAGAAAATCTTCCGCTTTCTGGCACTGATAGCATTATTTTGTCTCCTTTTTTCAACTTTCCAGAATACATTAATTCTTCAAGCATTAAGTAAATTGAGGCAGATCCAACATTGCCCACTTTATCTAAATTAGTAAACCAACTACTTTCTGGAATTTGTAACCCTTTTTCTTTAATGCCAGTTTTTAATTTTTCAGCAAAATAATTTGACGATAAATGAGGTAGAAAATAGTCGATATCTGAGGGGTCTTTAGCATGTTTTTTAAAGACCAGTTCCAAGCTTTCGACACCTTTATTAATAACATGCTTTTCTAAAATTTTAACATCTTGCTTTACAGAAAAAACAGATTCTTCTAACCATTCTTTAGAATTGTATTCTGTCCAAGGCTTAATAGACCCATCGGCAATTTTTTCTCCGCCAGAATACATGCAGGTTTCCAATTCATGCGCATACGAATAGGCTTCCATCCAATCTATTTTTAAAGAGAGACCTACTTCATTTTTTTTGTTTTCTAACAGCATTGCCCCAGCTCCATCTGATAGCATCCAACGTAAAAAATCTTTTTTAAATGCTATGATAGGCTGCTCTTCTAAAGATGAAAGGGACACGGCTTCTTCATTAAACATATTTGCCTGTATTCGTGTAGAAGATCTTTCTGATCCCGTACAAACTGCATTGTTTGAATTCCCTGATTTTACAGATAAAAAACCAAACTTTAAAGAACTCATGCCTGCACAACAAATACCTGAAGCTGAGTTTATCTCCAGATTTTTATTTGCTAGTAAACCATGAACCATGGCTGCATGTGAGGGCAATAATTGATCGGGAGAAGAGGTTCCACAGCATAATAATTCCATACAGTTTTGAGTAAACGAATCGTCAAATAACTTTGTAATGGCTTCTTGAGTTAGTTCTGCATTGGTATGGGTAATCTTACCCTGACTATTAATGGCGTAATAACGCTCCTTTATTCCATTATTTCTTAATACTATTCTTTTTGCTCTAGAAGGCTTCCCATTAATTTGACCTAAAATGCCTTCCATTTCATCATTACTAATAGGGTTATTTGGTAAAAATTTTGATATTCTTGTTATGTAAACGTCTTTCATTTAATCCCTTCTATTTAATTTCTACAGATGAATAATATTTTTTATCCTTTTTTATCTTTCCAGACAAAGGCAAATAAGTCAGCAAAAATAAAATAAAAACCACGGGAGCAATAATCCAAATGGCAAATAATAAATAACAATTAAACATTTTAATCCAAATTGTACGCTTATTGATATTTCTTTTCCCTTTAGAATAGATAAGTTTTGCCCATTTACCAAATAAAACATTAGCTCTTTTATCTGCTAAAATTAAAAAAGGTTTTATTAGTACAGCTTTTTCTTTTATTAGACTTTTTTGAAGATTATCGAGCTTATTACTAATGATATGATCTAATATAACATTACCAAACCTTGTAGATTCATCAATATCTTTTTGAGACACGCCCGGCTTAGGAAATACGCCTAAATACTTCTTTTTCTCTCCAGTAAACATCCATTGTACTATGGTAATAACACTTATGTGGTTTATATGTCTATCTCTTAAAACAATGTTGCCAACTAATTTCGAACCACATTCCTTAAGTAAGGTTTTCATTTTTTCTTGAGCCATTATCCACATATTTCTACAACCAATAACTGTAATTACCGGTGTATTTGCCAGTAACTGTTTGGCTTCTGGGGTACATAAGAAAGAATTTGTTGGAATTGATGGGCTTAAATACCAAACGGAGTACCCTAAAATTACTAAATCGAATTTTTGATTTAGAATTGCTTCAGGGATGGGTTTTATTTTTGAAGGGATTTGAAGAAAAGATTCAGGAAACACATTTAAAAAATCTTTTTTTTTCCATGGAAACGCAAAAGGTGTTTTCATTTTTATTTGGTGATGAACAACTTTTATGTTTTTGGAATTATTAAGAGGTATCGCTATATTATTTACGATTTCTGTTAATTGACCAGATTGAGAATAATGCATAACTAGAATGTTCTTCATTTTATTACTTGTTGTTTGCATCCCAAAAATCAAAATAATTAAACCATTGTAATGGGTGTTTTTTAATCATCCATTCTAAGCTTTGCGTATATTCTTTTAGCAATGCTTTAGCATCTCCATGGTTTACCTCGGCTGTTCTTGCATAAAGGTGGTAGTGTTTTCTGGTTTCTTTCAGGACATATACAAAAAGCACAGGAACTTGTAATCGCGAGCTTATAAGAAATGGACCAGCTGGAAACTTAGTTTCTTTACCTAATAATTCTTCCTTCAAATATTTTGAATCTTTAATGTAACGGTCTCCTGTTATACAAACAATTTCATTTCTTGCCAATGCTGCATTAATTTCAAAGATATGGGAAAGGTCTTCTTTAATAAGAATAATTTTTATGTTAGGCTTTTTTGTAACACTATCAAGGTAATCTTTTATAGCTGTATGTTCAACATTAGTTGTGAGTAAACTTATGCATTCATTTTCTTCTAATTCTCCAAAAAAATGCTGAGCAATTTCAAAATTACCCATATGACCACTTATAAGTATACCTCCTTTTTTTTGTTTTAGTATTTCTTTTATACGATCTACACCATCATAATCATATGTGAATTTAGATTTTAACCCGGAAGAAATAGCAATTTTGTCTATTATTGTTTGTCCAAAAACAAAGTAACTTCTGTAAATACTTACTATACTTTTAAATTTGGAATAGTTTAGTCTTTTATGGAAGTAATAGTAGGTAGCTATTGTGCTATCCATTGCAAAAAGGCAGAAATAAGCAGCAACAAAATATAAAATAAAGTATGCCGAACGTAATCCCAGTTTTTTGATACAAAATATGAATATTTTATAGCCTAGAACTGTACCTCTGGACTTTCCTTTCCATTCAGCAGCCATATATGTTAGAGTAAAATTGTTTTATTCTTTTAATTTGTTTTCAATAAGATTGTAAAAATCTTGAAGTGAAATAATATTTATAAAATCTTCTCCTACTAATTTAACACCAAAATTAGATTCAATGGATACAACAAGATCTACAAAATCTAAACTGTCCAACTCAAGAGTTTCTTTTAAGTTAGCTTCGGGTGAAATATCATCATTTTCAACTTCAAATTCATCGATAAGAAAGTCGTTTATTTTTTCAATAATAACTTCTTTATTCATCTTTGTTCTTTATTTTTTTTATTATTAATGCTGAATTTGTTCCTCCAAACCCAAAAGAGTTGGACAAAAATACATCAATTTTTTTATCTATCGTTTTGCTTACCAAATTTAATTTTGCGGCATCTTCATCTGGTTTCTCCAGATTTATGTTAGGAGCAATAAAAGAGTGCTGCATCATAAGCATTGAATATATAATTTCACTAGCTCCAGCCATCCAGCATTCATGTCCTGTCATAGACTTTGTAGAGCTTACATAAGGACCGTTTTCTCCAAAAACATCAAATATTGCTTTAGCTTCATTGGCATCTCCAACGGGTGTTGAAGTAGCATGTGCATTAACATAGTCTATATTATTTACGGGAATGTTTGCTTGTGAAATAGCTTTATTCATGGCGCGGGAAGGACCATTGACATTTGGTGTCGAAATATGTTCTCCGTTTGACGAAAAACCATAGCCTATAATTTCACCTAAAATAGGGGCTCCTCTCTTTATGGCAGACTCATAACTTTCTACTACTAAGGTTGCCCCACCACCACTAGGAATAAGACCGTCACGATTTTTATCAAATGGACGCGATGCCTTTGCTGGTTGTTCTTCGTTTGAAGAAAACACTCCTAAACCATCAAAACTGGCCATGGCTAGTTCATTAATTTCTTGAGCACCCCCACATATAATACAGTCTTGAAGGCCACTTTTTATAAGTTGATATGCCATGCCAATAGCGTGAGAGCCACTTGCGCAGGCAGCACTTACAGTGAAATTAACACCTGTTAATTTAAAAATAGTAGAGAGATTCATGGTTACGGTAGAGTTCATGCCTTTAAAAATAGATCCTGAACCTACCAAGGTCGTGTCTTTTTTTTCTCTAATCTTATCAACAGATTCTATAATAGACTTTGCTGTACTATCATTACCGTAAAGAATTCCTACTTCGTTAGCATCTATAAACTCTTGAGTGATTTTTGCGTTTTCCAAGGCTTCAATGGTTGCCATATAAGCATATGCTCCTTCTTCTCCTAGACTAATGCGTTGTCTTCTTGTAAGGAGATTTTTAAGGTTAGGTGTCTCTACCATCCCTGTTAAGGATGAACGATATCCAAAAGGTTTTCTTTTTTCGTCAGAGATAATTCCAGAGGTACCGTTATAAAGAGACGTTTTCACTTCTTCTAAATTTTTACCAATACAGGAATAAATTCCCATGCCAGTTATAACAACTCTTCTCATCTTTCAAATTATTTATGAATAAATGCCCCCATTTATATTTATAACTTCCCCTGTAATGTAAGATGCTTTTTCGGATGCTAAAAAAGATACCAAATGTGCCACTTCTTCGGGATCTCCAAAACGATTTGCAGGGACTGATTTTTTTAATTCTTTTTCATCTAAATCCCCAGTCATATCTGTTTTAATAAATCCTGGGGCAACTGCATTTACCGTAATCTTACGTTTAGCTATTTCTTGAGCTAAAGCTTTAGTGGCTCCTATAACTGCTCCTTTTGCTGCAGAATAATTGGTTTGACCTGGAGTGCCTTTAAGACCAGATAATGAAACAATATTGATAATACGTCCATATTTTTGAACCAACAACTTTTGAATTAAATGATTTGTTACATTAAAGAATCCATTAAGGCTAGTATTAACAACATTATTCCAGTCTTCAGAAGTCATCCACATAAATAAGCCGTCTTTTGTTATTCCAGCATTATTAACTATTACTTCAATAATAGCGTCTTTATTGTTTTCGTGCCAGTTGTCTAAAACAGATTTTACTTCTTCATTATCAACCACATTAAATTGTAATAGTTCCCCTGTGCCACCAGCTTCTTTAACACTTTCTAATGTGTCTAGAGCAGCTTGTTTATTACTTTGATAGTTAATTAAAATGTGATAACTAGTGTCTTTGGCTAGTTGAATACAGATCGCTTTTCCGATCCCTCTTGACCCGCCAGTTACTAAAGCATATTTTGTAATGTTATTTTTGTCCATTTTTAGAATGAGAGTTAGGGCTTAGCGTTTTTTTGAAAAAAGTTCAACATTTTGATACCATTTATCACCTAATACTTCACCTTTAGTATTTATGAACCCCCATTGTTTACCTTTTTTTACACGAGCTAATCCTTTATAAAAACCTTTAATGGCGTTTTTACTAAATAAAGATAATCCGCCTGCAGTAATTTGATATTGTGCTGGAATGACCATTTTTCCAGATTTATTAATAAAACCCCACAGTTTTTTTTCTTTCACAGGAGCTAAACCATCAGCTGAGAAAGTTTCAGCATCTCTAAAGTTGAGTGCGATTACTTCTTCTCCTTTTTCATTAATATAGCCCCAAAATTTGTTTTTAAAAACAGGAGCTAAGCCATTATTAAAGGCTCTTGCTTTTTCAAATGAAGGTTTAATTACCCATTCACCAGAATTATTTATAAACCCAATTTTTTTATTACTTCTTGCATAGGTTAATTCGGAATTGTCATTAAAATCCCAAATTTTATCAATCCCAGCTATTGCGTTAAACTTCTTATTACTAACAATACCGAAAGTTTCACCTTTTTTTGCCCAGACACCACGTTTATTGTAACCTCCTATTTCAGAGTATTCTACAGGAATAAAAACGGCTCCTTTTTTATCTATGATACCCCAATAATCTCCTTTTCGCACCTTAGCATATCCATTAATAAATGGTTTAATGGCATCGTATGTTGGTTCTAAAATAAGTTTTCCGTCAGTTCCGATAAGTCCAGTTTTTTTAGCTTTTTTTAGAAAAGCAACTCCATCATTAAAATCATAATATTTTTCTGTTACAGGAGTGCTTAATTTTTCTCCCGAAGCATTGACGTAATTCCATTCGTCATTTTGGAGCACTAATACATAACCAGAATTGAAGCTTTTTACTCTATCGAACTCAGGATTAAGAACCCACTTGCCAGATGTGTCAATTAGACCCCATTTTTCATCTTTAAAAGCGGCGGCATATCCTTCAGAAAAGTTTCCAGCTTTTTTAAATTGAGGTTGAATAACATATTCTCCTGATGTGTTAATATAACCAAAAAGATCGTTATCTCTAACTAGGGCTAATTCTTGTGCATTAACAAATGTTAGATTTAAAAAAAACGTAAAAAGTAACGTGTAGTGAAATTTCATTATACTATATTGTTTTCATGATTCATAATAAAGTCTTTAATCTTATTTACATAAGGGTACATGACTATGTCTTCTGTAAATATAGGAACTAAATGTCTTACAGCATCATACATTTTTTTAGTTTTTGTAGATATTTTATCTTGTGTTTTAAGATATTCAATAGCCTGTACTATGGTTATCATTTCAATAGCAACGACTTCAAAAGCATTTTCAATAACTTTTTTTGTAATTAATGCTGCATTGGTTCCCATGCTAACAATGTCTTGATTATCGTTATTATTTGGGATACTATGAACATACATAGGGTTGGACAACATTTGATTTTCAGCTGTAGTAGATGTTGCCGTAAATTGAACACCTTGCATACCAAAGTTTAAACCTAACGTCCCAAGGTTTACAAATGCAGGAAGAATATTGTTAAGATTAGGGTTTAACAAGTAGTTAAGTTGGCGTTCAGCCAGCATGCTCATTTTGGTAACAACTAATTTTAATTTATCCATTTCTAACGACACATAATCGCCATGAAAGTTTCCACCATGGTATACATGTTGTTTTTCTACATTAACTATAGGGTTGTCGTTTGCAGAATTCACTTCTTCAATTAAAATGTTTTCTATATTATTTAAAGTATCTAAAACGGGTCCTAATACTTGAGGGACACATCGTAAAGAATAATATTCTTGTACTTTTTCTTCAAAGATGGTAACTTCTGGGTTTTTATTATATAAAAACTCTTCACGTTTTCTGGTTAGCTTGCTGTCACTTAAATGTGTTCTCATTTGTTTAGCAACTTCTCGCTGTCCTTTATGTTTTTTTGTTTGGTTTAACTCAAAGGATAAGTGATCATCGTAAGCCTGAACGATTTCATTGATTGCTGAAGAACACAAGATCACCCAATTAAGTAATCGTCTGGTGTTTATGGTGTTTATAATACCAATACCAGTCATTACAGAAGTACCATTCATTAAAGCCAGCCCTTCTCGTAAAGCAACAGTAATAGGTTTTAAGTTTTCTATTTCAAAAACTTCTTTTGTGGGTTTTAATTCATTCTTATAAAAAACTTCACCTTCACCAATTAAAACAAGTGCTAAATGAGCTAATTGCACTAAATCGCCACTAGCACCAACACCGCCATGTTCGTAAATTAACGGAATGATATCTCTGTTAATTAATGCACTCATTAATTCTATTACCGATTTATGTACTCCAGAATGACCTAATGACAACGTATTTAATCGAGCTAGCATAGCTGCTTTTACATACATAGGATCAATAATGTTTCCTGTGCCAGAAGCATGACTTCTAATTAAGTTGTACTGTAGTTTTATACGATCTGTATCATCTATTTTATATTGCGCCATGGGGCCAAAGCCTGTGTTAACGCCATATATAGTTTTATTTTCCGAAAACGTTTTTAAAAAATTAAAACTATTTTCAATAGTTTCAAAAACCGTATTATCAATTTCGATAGGATTGTTTTCAAAAATGATTTTGTAAAAATCTTCAAGACCTAAAGTTCCATTAAGTTTTAACATCTAGACTGTGTTGGTAAAATTTAAAAATAATATTTTAATAACTAAAGATAAAATAGTTATTTTGGAATGCAAATTTAGAATAATAAATGATACCAACTAAAAAGATTACGAGTGAAGAAAGTATTGACGTATTAATTATAGGTGCAGGACCATCTGGATGTGTTTCAGCATCATATTTATACGACAAGGGTTGTAGGATAAAAGTGATAGAAAAAAGTAAGTTTCCAAGGTTTGTTATAGGAGAAAGCTTGTTGCCTAGATGCATGGATCATTTTGAAGAAGTAGGCTTGTTGGATAGTCTAAAAAAATGTGATTTTGAAGTTAAAAAAGGAGCGCGATTTATTAGGGGAGAAGAGGTGTGTAATTTCGATTTCAGTAAGAAACATACCGAAGGTTGGGATTGGACTTGGCAAGCGCCGCGAGCAGATTTTGATAATGTACTTGCAAATGAGCTTATAAAACGAGGTGTAGATATTGCTTTTGAACATGAGGTGGTTGATGTTGTTTTTAATGAAGATGGTAGTTCTCTAACAACCATTAAGAATAAGGAAGGAGAAAGTAATACCATTAGAGCAAAATATATTATTGACTCAAGCGGATACGGTAGGGTTTTACCGCGACTTTTAAATTTAGAAAAGCCATCAGAACTTCTTAATCAGTCTTCAATATTTACACATGTAAAAGATATAAAACGTCCTGAAGGGTGGGAAGGTACGCGCATAACATTTGATGTCATAGATAGGCGAGTATGGTTATGGGTTATTCCGTTTTCTGATGATACAACGAGTATTGGTTATGTTGGACCAACAGAATTTATAGAATCTTTTGAAGGTACGCCGACTGAAAAGTTGGCAAAAATGCTCAAACTTTCAGATTATTATAATGATAGGTTTGATGGTGTTGATTTTTTATTCAATCCAGTTGAAATAAAAAATTACTCTAAATCTGTGACTCAACTTTATGGCAAGGGATATGTGCTTACTGGTAATAGTGCCGAGTTTTTAGATCCTGTATTTTCTTCTGGGGTTACATTTGCGACTGAATCTGCTTTACTTGCTGCAAAATTAATTACTAAAGAATTACAGAATACTGAAGTTGATTGGGAAGTAGAGTATTCAGATTATATTAAAAGGGGTGTTAATGTTTTTGCGACTTATGTAAAGGAATGGTATACTGGAAATCTTCAAAAATTATTTTTTCATAAGCCAGAAAATCCAGAGATAAAAAAACAAATATGTGCTGTTTTAGCTGGATATGTTTGGGATGAAACGAACCCTTTTGTTAAGAATCATCATAGACTGGTCAAGGCTGTGGCTCATATCATTGATATGGAAAAAGAAAAAGCGAATAACTAGAAAGTTATTCGCTTTTTCTTTTAATATTCGTTTACGTGCCCTAATTATTTTAGTGCTTTTTTCTTTAGGTTTTTAGCGAATTCTTTAGCTAGTTTTGCATAAGCTTCAGAGATACGGTATCCAGAATTATAGTCATTCCCCATAGCTCCATATCCTTCTACTTTAGTATAGTCTGCTGAAAATAAAATAACATCAGGAGTTTTAGTTTCAAATACAACAAGAGTAGCTTCTATTTTTGCGTTTTGTCTCACTATACCAACATTATAACCTGCGTACATCATAGTGGTTTTTACAAGCAAAGTGTATTTTGCAGCAGTATTTTGAGTTGCTTTTACTTCACCGTCTTCAAATCTTTTGTTAAATGATTCTATGAATTTTGGTTCATATCTGTCTTTTCTATCTGCAAACCATGAAGCTTTAAATTTTTCTCCTGCACCAGCTTCCTTGTCTTCCCTTTTTTTCATTTTATCTTTAAGAAAATCTTCTTCCGAGTCATACTTTGGGATCTTTAAATCCGAGTACTCAAATTGTAGGTTGTACTCTGTAATTTCTTTTAAGTTTTTAAAATCACCTTCTTTAACTTTGACCTTTTGAGAAAACATCAGAGATGTAAAAAAGATTGCTGAAATAATTGTTAATTGTTTTTTCATATAAATATATAATTGTTAAAATTGTAGTTATGAACTTTCAAATATAAAGGAAATCACTTATAAATAAAACTTTAATTAATTGTGTGCCTTTTGTTTTCTCTAGGAGTTACTTCCAAATAGAATTATCTTATTTGCAATGAATTCTTGAATGTAAGGGAAGTACTTATGTTTAATAAAGGAAAGATGTTGTGTCTCTTCTATAGTTTTCCGTTTATCGATTTTTCAATTTATTTAACGTCAGTTTCGATTTAATTCTTTTTAGAAAAATAATATTAAAGAAATGATTTTCAAGTGTTTGTCATTTCGACAGAGCGAAGTATGAGCCTTTCGACTTTAGTTTATGCTGAGCGTAGTCGAAGTACTCAAGATAAACTTTCGAGAAATCTCATAAGGATGGGATTCCTCCTCAATAGCTATGCTATATACGTTCAAGTAAAATATATTTTACTCTCCGTAGCGTTCGGAATGACATAGTTTCTTTATTAAAACAATTAAACAACTGATTGTTAAGTTTTAATATATCGAGCTCACTTTATTTAATAGAAATATTGGAATGTGGATACACAAAGAGTGAGATAGTGTGCTTTTAAATTTGATATAGTTAGTTCACTTTTATAGCCTGTAAACTATCATTATTCTTTACGGCTACTATATACTGTTTGTTTTTTACAGTAATAGTTTCTAAATCTTTTACATCGCCAGGAATAAACAATCCACTTACAGAAGGAGGTAAAGCTTGAAACGAACCCGAATTATTTCCTTTCAAAAACAAACCGTAACCAGCATCATTACGTGGTGTTTCAACTTCAGACATAAATAAGTTTCCTGCAATTAGGGCATCTAAAGCACCATCACTGTCATAATCATCAATAAGAATTTTGTTGATACTAGACATTTGAGCTTCAACAGGTAACTCATGTATTATAAACTTTCCGTCTTTATTTTCTAGATAAATACTAGCAAAGGATTTTACTTGATAATGCAAGGCAGATTCTAGGGATTTTTCTTCATAAACATCAACCAGAGTAGCTTCAGAAAAACTTTCGTAGTTTTTAAACTTCTCTTTAATATTTGGTATTTGTTGCGATGAACATTCTCGTCCTCTTACTGGATATTGCTTGCCTTCGTTATAGTAACTTAATACAATATCTTTTTTACTGTCGTTATCAAAGTCATTGACATAAATATCAAAAGTTTCATTTTCAGTGGCTTTATATTTATAATTCAGTCCGTTATTTCCAACGATATAATCCATGTCACCATCATTATCAAAATCTCCTCCATTAATACACCACCACCACCCCGTAGTGTCTTTTGTAAGACCAACGTCTTTTGATACTTCTTTAAAACCATTCTTTGTATTTTGAAACACATGGACGGGCATCCATTCTCCAACTATAATGATGTCTTGACACTCATCATTATTAAAATCGGTGATAATGGCACTTGTTGCCATGCCTAGGTTTTCAAAAGAGCTAGCGAATTTTTTGGTAACATCTTCAAATTTTACAATACCATCTTCTGTCTTATTTTCCAATAAAAAGCTATTTGCTGCGGATGGATAATTACCTGGGATTTGCCTTCCTAAAACCAATAAATCCTGCTTACCATCTTTATTAAAATCAAGATTATAGACTTTAGATCCACTCACTATCATTTCGGGTAAAGCATTTTTTGTTTTTGTTAGATGCCCGCTTCCATCATTTATATATAACCTATCTAATAGCATTTTGGATTCTGGCGAAAATTCATAACCACCACTTACCACGTATATATCATTATCACCATCATTGTCTGCATCAAAAATTAAAGCCCCTAGGTCTTCACTTAATTTATTAGACTGGAATGCATCTGAATTTTGAATTTCAAACCCGTTATCTGTTTGAAAAAATAAGCTTCCTGTTCTATTAAAAGATCCACCAATAAAATAATCATCTAAACCGTCCTGATTTAAATCACCAACGGCAAGTGCAGGACCAAGTGTTGACATTTTGTGAGGTAAAAGCACCTGATATTTAAAGTCATCAAAATTATTTTCGTCGTGTTTATGTTTTGGAAAAATAGCTTTTACATGAGAAGAAAATATCTTTTTCGTGTCGTTTAAAATCGTTTCCGAATCATTTTTAGCATCCGAGTATTTTAAAACAATGGTTTGATTGCTTGAAACATTATTTAATTTTTGAATTTTTCCATCTGTCCAAACCACCTTTAATTCACTAATGGTGTCAGATACACCTAAACCAAAATGTATTTCTGGCGCTACCGAAGATTGAAATCCACGGGTTAATGTAAGCTCTTGCATTTGTGTTTCATCGTTAGAAGTAACAAAAACACGGTTCCCTAAACCAAATTTATTTTTTGGAGTCCCTTCAAATTGGATACTTAGATAGTTATTGGTTTCAGAACTTTTATTTTCAAAAACAGAAGCATAATCATCAATATTGTTAGTTATAATTTCTAAATCACCATCATTATCTAAATCTGCGTAAGCTACACCATTCGAAAACCCTTTAAATTCAATACCCCAATCTTTATTAGCTTGTTTAAATTTTAAACCGCCTTTGTTTTTATAAATGAAATTATCGATTTTCTCGGAAGGAATTTTTAAGCTCATAGCTAAAGTGCTATCGCTATCAACAGAGAAATCATCTCTTAAATTATTGAAAAAGTCACGGTTATTAACCTCGCGTCGTGTACCGTTTGAGATGAATAAATCTTTTAAACCATCATTATCAAAATCTGCAAATAAAGGTCCCCAACTCCAATCTGTTGAAGAAACCCCTGTTAATCTTGATATGTTGGAATAAAACGGATTATTATCTTCAAAAACACCTGAGTTTAATTGCAAGCAATTCTGCATATATTGGTAATGAAATCCTGCATTTACCACCCCCCAAAACAGATCTGGATTCATGCCTGCCATATTTGCCTTTTTACGCTTATTAGTTTTAGCATCCATATCTACCTGGTAGATATCTAAGTTGCCATCGTTATTAAAATCTGCTATATCTACGCCCATACCATAAAAAGCTGTGTGTGAAGTGGCTTGTTTTACAACTTCTCTAAATGTGCCGTCTTGGTTGTTTATGTACATGTAATCTGGCGAGGCAAAATCGTTTGAAATATACAAATCTGGCCATGTATCGTTATTTAAATCACCAACAGTTGCACTTAATGTTAAACCAAAACTTTTTACGCCTGCTTGATTGGTTACATCTGTAAAGGATGTACCATTGTTTCTGTACAAATGATCGGTTTCTACATCATTAACCTGTGCCATTTTTTGCTGGTAAACATAAACAGAGGCATTAAATTTGGTTATGGGGTAATTGGCAACATATACATCTAAATCTCCATCCTTATCATAGTCAAAGAAAGTAGCTTGTACACTGTTTCCTTTATCTGCTAAACCAAATTCTGATGCTTTTTCAGTAAAAGAGCCATCTTGGTTATTAATGTATAGCTGATTTTCTTTAGGATTAAATTTGCCGGCTACAGAGCAATAAATATCTAAGTAACCATCGGCATTAATATCTGCCATAGTAACACCTGTATACCATCTGTTATCTCCAGAAACACCTGCAATATCTGTGATGTCTTCGAATTGAAGATTGCCTTTATTTAAAAATAATTTATTTGAAACCTGATTTCCTGTAAAAAAAATATCTTTTAACCCATCATTGTTTATGTCTCCTATAGCAACACCGCCACCCATGTACAAATAGGAGTATGTGAAATAATTAAGCGAATCGTTTTCTGTGAGTGTATTAGAAAAATCTATACCTGATTTTGAAGCGCTAAGCCTTTCAAATATTTTACTATTTGAAATAGACTCTTTTTCTTTTGAACAATTAAAAAAGAGTATCAAAACAAACAAACCAGTCATTATTTTTAATACTCTAAATTTCATACTATTAATCGTGTTTTTATTTAAATTCTTCTGTATAGTAAGTTGTAGCGTCCTGTATTAGTAACTCAATATTGTTGCTTTCAGAATTAATTCTGGATTCATTCCAATTTAAGTACATAATAAAATCTTTCAAAACAATATCTAAATATTTTTTAATACTTGGAATATTGAAATATAAACGACCAGTGCGTCTAACAAAGAAATCCGTTAAACTATTGGTCATTTCATAGTGAATGCCATACCAGGTTTCTGCCCTAATTAATCTTTCTAAAGCATCTTCATTCTCAAAATCTTTCATTTTATCAATTACGGTATCGGTCTGTTTTCCATAAGTAGTACATAAGTACCAAGCGTGATAGCTCTCTACAATTCCTAATTTAGATAATTGATTTTCTATATCTGCTTGATAAGCATTTACCTCTTTTTTAGAATGAAGTGCAGGGCTCACTAAAGGAATTGTTTCAGTTGATGATTTTTTAAATTTGGATTTTCGCTTTTTACTCATGGTTTTTAAAACGGCTTCAATAACACGTTGTGCCATTTTACGATAACCAGTAAGTTTCCCACCTGCTATAGAAATAAGGCCGCTATCTGAAATAAAAAGCTCATCTTTTCTTGATAATTCTGAAGGATCTTTATCTTCTTCGTGGATGAGAGGCCTTAATCCAGCCCAATTAGACTCTACATCATTAATATTTAAATTGATATCTGGGAATGTACTGTTTATAGCATTTAGTAAATACTCTGCATCACTTTTTGTTGCCACTACGCGTTCTAAATTACTCGAATAATTGGTGTCGGTCGTACCAACATAAGTAACCCGTCCTCTGGGAATTGCAAAAATCATTCTGCCATCAGGTACATCGAAATAAACGGGTTGATTTATTGGTAATTTTTCAGAAGGAATAACAATATGAACACCTTTAGTTAAGTGTAAATATTTATGATTCATTGATGCGTCTTTTTTCCGAACAATATCAACCCAAGGACCCGCAGCAGATACATAGTTTCTTGCTCTGATACTTAGCTTGTTTCCTGTGTTATGATCAATACAATTAAGATGCTCAATTTTGGAATCTGCATCATAACTAAACGATTCCATTTCACAATAATTAACTATTGTGGCTCCAAACTCAGCGGCTTTTTTTAGTATTTCGATGGTTAATCTGGCATCGTCTGTTCTATATTCAGCATAAAGTCCTCCACCTAAAACTACAGATTCATTTAATAAAGGTTCTTTTGTTAGGGTTTCATTTTTATCTAACATTTTACGTCTGTCATTACCAGATACATTTGCTAAAATATCATAAACCATCAATCCAATGGAAGTCATCATTTTGCCATAGGTACCACCTTCAACTAGAGGCAATAGCATTTTTTCCGGAATGACTAAATGAGGTGCTAATTTATGGACGATAGCACGTTCTGAACCAGATTCTTTTACTAAACCTATTTCTAATTGTTTTAAATATCGTAAACCGCCATGAATCAATTTTGTGGATTTATTACTAGTCCCTGAGGCAAAGTCGTTTTTTTCTACAAGGCACACTTTTAATCCTCTTGAAGCAGCATCTAATGCAATACCAGCTCCTGTAACACCTCCACCTATAATAGCTAAATCAAACTTTTTATTGTTTAACTTTTCAAACTGTTTATCTCTGTTTAAAACTGAAAAACGTTTTCTTCCTTCTTCCTTATCTACTTTCATTCTAATGTCTTTTAGTTCTATTTACGGCCTTTTTCCAGCCTTTATATTTTTGTTTTCTTGTTTTATTATCCATTTCTGGACTAAAAACAGTATCAACTTCTCGTATAGTTTCTACATCATCTTTAGTCCATACATTTGCTTTTATACCAGCTAATAATGCTGCTCCAAATGCTGTTACTTCTATCATTTTTGGTCTATCTACATCTACATTTAAAAGGTCTGACTGAAATTGCATGAGATAATTATTAGCACTGGCGCCACCATCCACTTTTAGGGTTACTATTTCTTCATTGCTATCCTTAACCATAGCATTTATAACGTCTTTAGTTTGGTATGCTAAAGCTTCAACAGTTGCCTTTATAAGTTCATTTTTTCCTGTATCTAATGTCATACCATAAACACTTCCTTTGGCTTTGGCATCCCAGTGTGGGGCTCCTAAACCAGCAAATGCCGGTACAACATATACCTTTTTTAAAGGCGGAATGCTCGTACAAATAGCCTCAGTATCACTTGCCTTTTCAATAATTTGCATCCGATCTCGTAACCATTGAATAGACGCGCCTCCAGCAAAAATACTGCCTTCTAATGCATAATTTACGGGTTCAGAGTCGAGGCTGCAGGCTAGTGTTGTTAAAAGGCCTTTTTTAGACTTTACTTGTTTTTCTCCTGTATTTAGTAATATGAAACAGCCTGTTCCATAAGTACTCTTTGCAATGCCAGAGTAAAAGCCTCCTTGACCAAATAATGATGCTTGCTGATCTCCAGCAACACCATAAATAGGGATGTCTATACCTTTATAATCAATCGAGCCAAAATCTGAAGAGGAGTTTTGAACTTTAGGAAGCATTGGTTCAGGGATATTTAAAACCTCTAATAGCTTTTTATCCCAGTTTAATGTCTTTATATTGTAAATCATGGTTCTGGATGCATTGGTATGATCCGTGACATGCTTTTTACCGTTGGTGAATTTATAGATTAACCAACTATCAATCGTACCAAATAATAATTTACCTTGCTCTGCTTTTGCTTGTGCACCTTCCACATGTTCTAAAATCCATTTTAATTTAGTTCCAGAAAAATAGGAGTCTATCACAAGTCCTGTATTTTTTTGAATGTATTTTGAAAGCTCTCTTTGCTTAAGTTCCTTGCAAATCTCAGAGGTTCTTTTGTCTAACCAAACAATGGCATTATGGATAGGTTCTCCTGTTTCTTTATCCCAAACTACGGTTGTTTCTCTTTGGTTTGTAATACCGATTGCTGCAATTTCTTCGGTTTTTATGCCAGACTCTGAAAGTGCTTGATTAAAAGTTTCTAATTGATCGTTATAAATTTCTAAGGCATCATGCTCTACCCAACCAGATTGCGGGTAATGTTGAGTTAGTTCTTTTTGAGCAATTGCTTTTATTTGTCCTTTGTCATCGAAGACAATGGTTCTTGTACTTGTTGTTCCTTGATCGAATGCTATGACATATTTCTTATTCATTATAGGGCCATATTTTAATTAAAAAATAAAATAAGTACTTAAAACAAGTATCGTAATTATTATTCCTATCACCTTAGCATATTTCCATGGTTCAATATCTATTTGTTCCGTAATTGTAGGTGTGTAGATGTTTTTATTAGGGTATAATTTACCCATTAATAACATGAAAGCGACATTAATAACAAACAGGATTCCCATAATATGTAAAAAATGAGGATATGCCTTCGCTTTTATAATATTCAATTCTTTTGCATTTGTAATACCATTAGCTGCTGCTTCTGCAAGTGCCGTTTCAACAAAATAAGGGCTTAATACAAACTGGCTCACTAAATACATTAACACGCCAACTGTTAAAACAATTTTAGCTCCCAAAGCAGGCACATTTTTGGTGATTATTCCAACGGTTACAACGGCTAGTATCGGAACACTTAAACTTCCTAAAGATTCCTGAATATATGAAAACAAACCATCGGGTGCATTGGCGATGAATGGAGATATTGTCATGGATATTATAGCTAGAATCATGCCGAATATTTTTCCTGCTTTCACCATTTGTATTTCAGAAGCATTCTTATTGAAATATTGACGATAGAGATCAACACCAAACAAAGTAGAACTACTATTTAATAAACTATTAAATGAACTTAAAACAGCTCCAAATAAAACGGCGGCAAAGAACCCTAAAAATGCTCCAGGCAATACTTTTCGTACTAGTGCCGGATACGCCTGATCTGCATTTTCTAAGCTTCCTTCAAATAGATGCCAGGCAATGATACCTGGTAATACAACAATAATTGGAATTAAGAACTTTACAAACCCAGCAAGTATCATCCCTTTTTGGCCTTCTTTTAAACTTTTAGCTCCGAATACACGTTGTAAAATAGATTGATTCGTTCCCCAGTAGTACATCTGGGCAATCATCATTCCCGTAAAAATAGTACTGAATGGAATAAACGAATCTATGTCTCCTTTGGCGTTAAACTTATCTGGGTTAGCCTCCCATAATGTGCTTATTCCGTTTGACACACTACCATCTCCTATAAGCATTAAACCAAAAACAGGAATTAAAAGCCCTCCGATTAATAAGCCTATAGCGTTAACTAAATCGGAAACAGCTACTGCTTTTAGCCCTCCAAAAATGGCATATATAGAGCCAATAATTCCTATGGACCAAACACATAGCCAAATGACAGCGGATTGAGATATTCCTAAAGTCTTTGGTAAATCAAACATGGTACTGAATGCCAAGGAGCCTGAGTATAATATAGTTGGCAATAATACAATGCCAAAAGCTACCAAAAAGAGTATGGATAATATTGATTTGGTTTGCGCATCAAATCGTTCCTGAATAAATTGTGGAATCGTAGTAATGCCAGATCGCATATATTTTGGTAAGAGATAAATAGCTGTTACAATCATAGAAATTGCAGCTAATGTTTCCCAAGCCATCACTAGCACACCTTGAGCAAAAGATTGTCCATTTAGTCCAACAATTTGTTCTGCTGAAAGATTTGTTAGTAATAAAGAACCTGCAATGGTAATAGCTCCTAAACTTCTTCCTCCAAGATAATAACCGTCTGCAGACCTCTCGTCTGTTTTGCGTGTTGCATACCACGCAATAAAGGCTACCAATAATGTAAAACCAATAAATGAAATAATTGATAGCGTTCCCATAGTTTAATTATTTTTTTAAAGTTAGTTTAATCATACCACATGCAGGTGCCTTAATTTCAGTCACTCCTTGTTTTAGTACTATTGAATTCTGATTTACTATATCTCCTTTGCAATTAATGGTCTCACAGTTATAGTTTTTTGTTGAAGAAGCCATTTTAATAACTATGCTTTCTGATAATTTACCATTTATAATATGAATATTATTAAAGCATTCTTTCAATTTAAGAAGATAATCATCGTATACTCCAAAAATGGCTGTTCCGTTTTTTGAAACTTGTTTTAATGGATAATTTGCTAGCGGATTATAAGGTATAAAATGACCTGTTGTAATGGTGTCCTTATTTTCATTCCAATAATTCGTGTAGAATTTAACCATTTTTAAATGATCTTCTGGGATATCTTTTAGTTTTACTGATATTTGAGGGACTCCAAATAAGGTATTCACCATTTGTAGTGCAGCAACTTCTAATGATTCTTCATTGTGCCAGGTAATCATATCTGAATGTACAGCGGTGTTGCCTGCTAACATTCTTATATCAGCAATTCTTACTCTGTTCATTGTGGCGTCTCCTGGACAATCGAAAGCGCGGAACATATTTCCGTATTTTCTCATGGCTGGACCTGTATATTTTTGTCTAAACTCTATAAAAATATTTGGGTTTATATTTCTAAGTGTGAGCATCACATCGGTTAATAACCTATCAACCGCTTCGTTAATAGAGCCATAGTCCATATTGAAACTTTTCTCTTTAATTGTATCTGGATATAGTCTAAAATCATCAATAAAATCTAGTTTGAATCCATCAAGGTTCCAGCTGATTAAGGCAGATTTATAGATGTTTATTAAATAATCCCTCACTTCTGGATAACGTGGATCGAATACAGGAGCCCAACGATGATTTTCCGTTAAAAACTTTCCTTTAAATTGTTTGTAGGCTTTTGATTTTTTTCCGCAAAAAGGAACGGAATACCAAAAACCAACTTTCATACCTATGGCATGAATACTATCAATAAATTCTTTTGTTTTTGATAAACGATCTGGATTCCAATCCCCAGTATAATCATAACCTCTGTTACTATCATTTGTCTGCCAACCATCATCAATTATTATGGATTTGTAACCTAAATTATAGGCCATTTTAAACTCTTCTAATAATACATCTTCTTCTAGGTTTTGGTGGAATTGATACCATGTAGAGTATAATGGTGCTAAAGCAATATCTGGTACCAGGACAGGTTTCAGGTTTTCGAACGTTTCCCACCATTTTGAAACGTCTTTTAAAGCATCAGAAAAATGCTTTTCACCAAAGTCTAATCTAATCTGAGAATTGAAATGATCTATTTTAGATTGTTGTTCAGAAAAGAATGTGATATAACAATAAAAACAATCGTCTTCTTCTCTTATTTCTGTGTTAAGTTCTAATTTATTAATAGCGTTAGAACATGCAAAGGTTAACCTATTACTATCATCATGACCGAATAAACCAATAACAGGTGCATCTATAGATATTCTTGATTCCATAGGTTGCATTTCCCAATCGGCATGTATGCGCTTTGCAAAATCTGTTGTAGGTTTCCAGACGCCTTTCACATTATGTGCTGGGGTTTTCCATTTTAATGTTATAGGTTTTGGAGTTTGTGACGTTGCAGCAGTAACATTAAAATTAAATATAGAAAGATTGTTATCGTTAGAAATAACAGTTAATTCTGTTTTAAAGTTATTTGAAGCTCCAATAATTTGGATGTCTTTTACAGAAGGTATATAATTTTCTTTTTTTGCCATTCTAATGTTGTATTAATTGTGAGAAGCAATTAATTAAAGTGCTGTTTTAACTTTTAAGATAGAGGATGGGAGATTGAGAAAAGCCGAGTTAATTAAGGGAACTCGACTTTTGTTCAATCTACAAACTAAACTAAAAATCAATTTTTTCAATGATTAATTATAACCTGGATTTTGATCGAGATTCGGGTTTGAATCTCTTTCAGAATTTGGTATCCAGATCAACTCATGTTTGTTGCTTTGAAAAATACCGCCACTTAATGATTTTGGGTGTGTGCCATGTAAAGATGTTGCTCCCATATAATCATCGGCTAAATCCCAACGAACTAAGTCAAAGAAACGGTGGCCTTCGCCAGCAAGTTCCATAGCGCGTTCTTCAATAATAGCCTGACGCATATCGACTTGGTTAATACCTGGATTTGTATCTGCTATTAATGTTAAATTTGCCCTATCTCTAACCATATCTATATATTGAATAGCTTGAGATGTCATATTGTCTTCGTTTAATGCTTCAGCTAACATTAATAAAACATCAGCATAGCGAATAATTCTCCAGTTGTTTCCAACATTGGTGCCTAAGAAATCCACATCCCCTCTGGCTCCTAAGTCCATTCCAGAATATTTTTTTCCGTATATAGCTTCTAACCCTGCATCTGCTGCTACAGTAAGGTCGCCAGCAACAACATTACCGTCTTCATCTAAAGTATCTGCTAAATCGATATTGAAACTTGCGCCTCCATATCCTGTAGCTCCCGGATAATCATAAAGTAACGTTTCGTTTCTACGTACAGTATCTCCATTAGCTTCAAATAAATCTTTTAACCAAGGATTAATAAGATGTCCTTTATCTGGAGACTTTGTTGGTGTTGCATAATCTATATGGTAATTCCCCATGCTTCCTGTTCCAGGAATATCAGACCCCCATACAAAGGTCTGTTGACCTAAAAATTGTAATTCAAATACAGATTCGCTATTATTTTCATTGGTTGTAGAAAAGTTTTCTCCAAAATTGGCAGCTGGTAATAAGCTGTATTTTCCAACTAAACTTCCCAATGCTGTTGCAGCTGGACCAAATTGTTTCATGTATAAATAGCTTTTTCCTTTTAAAGCTGTGGCAGCTCCACTTGTAGGTCTTCCTAAATCTTCACCGGTCCAGCTATCTGGAAGCATTGTTTCGGCCATTTCTAAATCTGAAATTATTTGAGCCCATACACTTTCTGGAGTAGCTTGTTTTACCAGTAAATTATCTAAATCTGGTAATTCTGTAATTAATGGCACGTTACCATAAAGGTTTACTAAATACCAATAATCAAAAGCACGAAGGAAATAAGCTTGTCCAACTAAATTTTCTCTAGTGGTTTGGTCTGGAATACCTTCTTCAGTGACACTAATAATAACATTATTGCAACGTGCAATAGACTTATAAAGTTCTTGCCATGGTTCAGTAGCCCAACGGTCTCCAGGGTTTCCTAAAAAAGTTGACATGGCTGTATTAGAACCAAAAGGAAATACGTTAAATTCATCTGATCGTAACATAGCTCCTGTGTGTACAATTCTTCCCCAGAAAAAGGTTCCCGTAATGGGGTGAAAAGCTCCATTTATAGCAGACTTCACTTGTTCTACAGAAGTACCAAAGTTTGCTGTAGATGTTGCATTGTTATTTTGTTGATCTAATATATTATCAGAACAAGCAAACAATACGAGTAATAACGAACATGTTATTATGCCTAATAAGGACTTTATATTTATTATTTTTTTCATAATATATTTTTTATTGATTAAAACTTAGCCTGTAAGCCTAACATAAATGTTCTGGCATTAGGATACGCTCTTTGGTCTAGACCTCTACCTAGTAAAGGGTTTACTCCAGATCTAACTCCAGGAACACCTGAATTTAAATTGGCTCTACCGCCATTTGTTGACGCTATATCTGGGTCGTAACCAGTATAATCTGTTATTACAAAAACATTTTGAATGTTTAATGATAGCCTGACACTTTTTATCCAATCGACACCAAGTGCTTTTTCTCCGAAATTATACCCAACTTCTAAATTCTTTAATCTAAAATAAGATCCGTTTTCTACAAAGAAGGAAGAAGGTTCTTTGTTTCCTGCTTCATCATCTACTGTTGCTCTCGGAATATTAGTATCAGTATTTAAAGGCGTCCACGAATTAAGGACATCTGTGAATTTACCACCATCTTGCCATAAGATATTGTAATATCTACTTAGGTTATATATTTCGTTTCCAGAGACCCCGTTAAAGTTTAATGAAAAGTCAAACTTTTTGTATTCCCCAGAAAAATTTAAACCGTAAGTAAAATCAGGTGTTGGATTTCCAATAATTGTTTGGTCGTCTGAAGTAATTCCAGCAACGCCATCGGTATCAACTCTAATAAAATCACCAGTAGCAGGGTCTACTTTATCTTCAACAACCCAGCCATAAAACGCACCTACAGGACCATTAGCCTCAGTTCTATTTACAATACGTAAATCTTCATCTATTCCAGGGCCTAAAATAGTTGCTGGAATATCTTTTGCTTCATTTTTAAGATTGAAAGAAAAATTAGTGCCTACGCTATAAGTAAAATCACCTTCGGATTTTTTGTAAGTAACATCAAACTCAAAACCATTATTAACAAGTGCTCCAGCGTTCCTGGTAACAGGTAAGCTAACACCAGCTGTGGATGGGATGCTGATGGGTACTAAAGCATCTTCAACATCTTTTGAATAATAGTCTGCCGAAAAAGTAATGGCACTATTCAATAAGGACATATCGACACCAATATCAAAAGTTTTTGTGGTTTCCCATACTAGATTTTCATCTGCAAGTGTTGTTTGTGCTAAACCGTTTGCTGTACTACCCCCAAAACTTGTGTTTGATTGGTTGGCAAGAAATACGGCTTGTGTAGGGTAAAATACATCTGGGTATGACCCTAACTCTCCGTAAGATACTCTTAACTTGAAAAAGTTAATGGTTTCAGATTTCCAGAAATCTTCATTACTAATATTCCATGCAGCAGAAACAGAAGGAAAATACCCTTCTTGATTATCTTTTGCAAATCTAGACGAAGCATCTCTTCTTAAAGTTCCTGAGAAAATATATCTGTCATTGTAGTTATAATTTAAACGACCAAAATAAGATATTAAACCAGCTTTATTATCTTGTCCTAAAAGTATATTTTGATCGCTTGAAGGTAATGCCCCAACAACTTGAATACTATTGGCAGGGGTACCTTGTCCATATATCCCACTGCTTTTTTGTGTTTCAATAAATCGGGTATAACCTATAACGGCAGATACTTTATGCACATCATTAAATGTTTTGTTATATGATAAAGTAGGTTCGAATAACAAGTTAATATCTTCTTGTTTAAACTCTGTTAAATCATTTAAATCATTCACATTTCTTACAGGATCTACTAAGCTCATGAAATAGGTTGGTGTAAACTGAAAACGTTTTTGAGAGGTATAATCAACACCTAAATTAACAGAGGCCGTTAAAGCTTCATTTATTTCGTAGTCTAGTTTTAAACTAGAGAATAATGTTCTAGTCGTTTCTAAATTATTTTCCAAAGTAGCTAAAGCAAATTGGTTAACGCCACCTGGACCCTGAACATCTGTAGAAGGTGCTTCAAAACCACCCTCATTACTAGCATTTCTTAGAGCTACAGTAGGAGCAGTAGTACCATCAAAACCATACCAGTTGTTTTCTTGTAATTTTGCTTCGGTAATACCTAATGATTGAGATAATTTAAACTTACCAAATTCATGATTACTATTAAATCTGGCATTTAATCTTTTAAATCCAGATCCTATCAAAATACCATCTTGATTATAATAGTTTACAGATGAAAAGTAAGATGATTTCTCGCCACCACCAGAAAGTGATAATCCATAATCCTCGATAATTCCACTTTGAAGGTTTTCATCTTGCCAATCTGTATCTACACCGTTAAATGCAACAGTTGTTGAACTACCATCATTAGCAAATCGCTGATTTAAATAATCGGTATATTGCTGACCGTTAATAAAATCTAATTTTTTACTGGGCGTATCAAAACCAATTCTAGTATTAAAGGTAACTTCTAAACCTTTATTTTTTCTACCATGATTTGTTTTAATTAAAACAACACCATTGGCTGCTCTAGAACCATATATTGCAGCAGCGGCGGCATCTTTTAATACAGAGATATTATCAATATCTATAGGGTTTATATAGTTCATGTTATCTACAAATAATCCATCCACTATATAAAGCGGTGATGCATTACTTAAAGAATTGATACCTCTAATAAATACGTTGCCTGTCCCACCTGGTTGACCTCCAGGGTTTTCAACTTGTATTCCAGTAAGCCTTCCTTGTAGTGCTGCGGTTGGATTACCGGCTACTGTATTTACTAAATCCCCTCCTTTAACGGATCCTACTGAACCAGTTAATTCGCGTTTGTTTGTTGTTCCATAACCTACAATAACTACCTCTTCTAATGCAGCAGCATCTTCGATTAAAGCTACATTAATTGTAGTTTCGTTTCCAATAGTAACTTCTTGATTTTTATAGCCGACATAGCTAAAAACAAGAATGTCTCCTGAGCTAACATTACTAATGGTAAAGTTTCCATCAAAATCTGTTGAAGTACCATTTGCTGTGTTTTTCACAATAATGTTAACTCCAGGAAGCGGAATTTTTCCGTCTGTAACTGTTCCTGAAACAGTTGATGTTTGAGCATTAGCAACCATTCCCGAGAGGGAAAAGACTAAGGCAAATAATAGTCTTAGTACATTTTTTTTCATAAGTCAATATTTAAGTTAGTTTAACTGTGATAGTGTATGCTACTTTTATTATTTAAAAGTATGCTACAGTATGCTACTTTGCAAATATATATAAAAAATTGACAAATTCTAAGAATATATAAAAAAATCCATCTAAAAACTGGATATTTAGGAATGAAAACCCTTTAAATATTGCTATAATGAATTCCTGTGAATTAGCTCGGAAGGTACTATTTTACGAGTATGTTCCCTGAATTTCAAATAATTGGCAGCTTCTAAAGCCATTTTTTTAAAGTCTGTAGAAATTGTAGTAATGCCTCCAAAAATAATTTCTTTAATAGCATTATCATTATGGGCTAAAACCCCTATATCTTCTCCAATTGTGTAGGATTTTGATTTGCTGTCTCTAAGAATTTCCCATAAATAACCATCGCTAATAAAAAAGTATAAGGTGTTTTTAGTAACACTATCTTTTTTATATTCTTTCTCTACTTTGGCGTCAATGTTATTTTCTTCAATAAATTTATTAAAAGCATTTAGGATGCCTACTGGGTAATCAGAATTGTCTTTAAAAAATAAGATAAACTTTTTATATTTTTTTATTTCAGGAAGTAGTTTTTTTAATTGATCATAGGTTGAATCTTCAAACTCTTGTGTGATATATGAATAATCACTTGGCAAAGGGATATGTCTATCTATAACTAATAACTTTTCACTTGGGATATTTTTTAATAATAGTCCCACTTCTGGGGTTTGTATAGGAGCGATAACATACATACCATATCTACCCGAGATTCTTGAGAGGATATCTTTAAAAACATCTATATTGTTATGATGAAAAAAAACGTTTATAATATATTTTTTACCTAATTCTTTTCTAAAGGTGTTATAAAAATCTTCCTGGAAAGAATGAAATGCAAAAAGTACAAGTGCTACCCTTAGCTTTGTATTGGTATTTACATCAGCAATATAATAGCCTTTAAAGTTTTTAGATTCTATAATGCCTCTCCCTTTTAAGTCTTCGTAAGCTTTAACAATGGTTTTTCTGGCAAAACCGACTTCAGCAACCATTTTATTAATTGATGGTAAGCGATCTCCTTTTTTTAGTTCTTTTGATTCAATTTTACTAATTATTGCGTTTACTAGCTGTTCATGCTTAGTAAGCGGCTTCGTTTTTTTTAAATCATTTATTTTTTCAAAAAGAAATTTCATAAATCGTTAGTTAGAGTTGAATTATAAAATGAACTTATCTTGACTTTTTCTATTTCCTAAAAAATGGCTAAAATTCGCTCATATTTCATTATTTTTTTATACATAGCGATGCTATGCCTTTCAAAAAGTGCTTAATCTGAACAAATTTCAACTCATTTTCGGTTAAAAACAAAAAGTCAAGATAAGTTCAATATTAAAGTTCTAAAAAAGACAGGGTTACTTGTATAAGTTTTTGTAAATGTATTGGTAAATTATCTTTTTCCCAAGGATGTGAAGCACCAAAAACATGGTTTGCACCTTCTATAATTTCTAGCTTGCTATTTGGATTCCATTTATGAAGTTTTTCAGCTTCTTCGTCAGAAATACTAGTATCTGAATTACCATGAATGATTAGATGGGGTATTTTTAAATTAGATATGGCTCTTTTAATGGTTAAGCGTTCTTCATTTTTGACAAAATCTTCATAGAATTGATAATAATGAGGCATTTGTTGCTTAGTTCTACCATTAAGAACATATTTTACACCGTCTTTTTTCCAGGACTCCAAATCGCCAATTGTTGCCGTTCTTTTACCAAAATCACAAACACTTGCTATACTTATCACGTTTTTAATACGGGAGTCTTCCTCTGCTTTTATAGAAACAATACCGCCACCACGACTGTGCCCTATTAAACTAATGCTAGCGGTGTTTCCTTTATCTTTTATGGTATCATTTTTAAAAACCCAATCAATTACAGTTTCTAAATCATCCAACTCTTTTGTGTAATTATTATTACCGAAAGCTTCTAAATCTGGAAAATCTATGGGCTGTTTGATGGTACCTCCATTATGCGAGAAATTAAACTTTATAAAGCAAAACCCAGCATTTGCGAATGTGTTTGCCATTAAATTCCATGCACCCCAATCTTTAAAACCTTTGTAGCCATGACAAAATATAATAATGGGCTTATTTGTGCCATTTACAGCATAAGTTACATCTATTAAAATGGGCCTACCGTGCTTACCTTTAATAACAATATTTTTTTTGTCAATCATTTTATATTTCTTTTTCTATGAATGGGATATTGGGGTTGCAGATTTCTAGAACAAGGTGTTTTAATTCTTTATAAAAATGGTCAAGGGTTTCTTGAGTAATCAATGCGTCCTTTTTGGCATATGCCCCTGCTTTGTCTTTTTTGGAGAATTTTAAAAAGCCTTTACATAGGTTTTTAAATGATATAATGCCAGCTTCAACTGGAAGCTGAATTTGATTAGACACATGCATCATGTAGGCATAGGTGAGTACTTGAAAACTTTTACTGTATTTAGAGTAATCTGTTGTAATAGATTCCCAATCTATAATTTCAACATTATTTTGTTCGACTTTTCCAGTTTTGTAATCTACAATTCTTGTAACCCCATTATATTCATCAACTCGATCTACTTTACCAGTAATAATAACTGGGAAATCAAGTTCTGGAATATCAACGGAAACATTATTATTAGCTTCAATAGCCATTATTTTTATTTGATTACCCGCTTTTAAATCGTCAATTTCTAAATCTAAAAAGTTTGATACATACCTTTTTGCAATTTCAAAAATTATTAAGTTTTTGCCTTTAGTAATATCACCTTCTTTATAAACATCTGTAAAATGATGTGTAACAGTCTTTACAATTTTAGTTTTTAATTCTTTAATTATTTTTACAGATATAAAAGTGCCGACTAATGGTTTGTAAAAGTCTTCTAAAGTGTTATGTACAACGGTTCCTAAAGTATTAGCAGCTACAGTTTCTTCTACATTATCATGCTCTTTTATTTTTAATATCTTCTGATAATAAAAATCAATAGGGTTTCTTATATAATTAGTTAGCGATGATGGTGAAAACCCTTTTTGAGCGACTTTTTTTAACTCACTTAAAACAGAATTAGTTTTCTTTACTGTGTTTAGCGAGGTTTCAATTACGGGAACTTGAGGTGCAATAATTTGATGATCAATATTATGTATGCCTTCTAACTCCAACTGAGTTATGAATCTACTTTTCTCCCCTCCGGTTAAAATATCTGCTTCTGTGTTGTAAAGGATATACACGTTTTTAGCACGTTGTAGAAGTCTATAAAAATGATATGTGTAAACGGCGTCTTTTTCTTTATAGGTCGGCAGATTATTTTCTATTTTAACATCGAATGGGATAAATGAATTATTGGTTTTTCCAGAGGGGAGAATGCCTTCGTTTACAGACGAAATAATAACGGTTTCAAAGTCTAAAACACGCGATTCTAACATACCCATAACTTGAAGCCCTTGTAAAGGCTCTCCTTGGAAGTCTAGGGTTTCTGAGCTTAATAGTTCTTTATAAACACTATATAGTGTTGAAACATCCTTGATGTGATGATATGCTGCATTTAAGCGAGATAGTTCATTAAATAGTTCATTAAAGCGAAATAAATATTCTAACGATAATAAGTTAGAGGTTTTTTTATTGTCTAGATAGTTTTTGATGAGCACTATTAATTGGGAGCAATTCTTTAAAGCATTATTAACAGATTGGTTCCAATTTGAAAATAATAAATCAATAACATGATTAGAATTATCCGCTAATTGTTTTAAACGTTCGGCTGTTAAATAAACTAAGTTATTAGCATCAATGGTCTCGATTATTTTTGTTGCAACATCAACCTCATTGATATAAAATAAAGGTCTTATAAATTGATGGGAGACTATATTAATAACGTCCTTATAGTAAAATGTGTTTGATGGGAATTTATGTAAGTGAAATAAAGATTCAAAAAGAGAGGCTATAGGGATAGATTTTAAAGGGAATCCCATTGTAATATTTAATGCTTCAATGGCTGGAGGAAGGGAATTTAATACTGGTATAAGTAAATTTTCATCACCTAAAACCACAGCTGTATTCTGTAATGATTGATTGTCTTTTTGTAAATTATTTAAAAGTGTACCTATATATTTTGCTTGCCCAATATTTTTTGGGATACCAAAAATCGAAATATTTTTTTCTTTAGAATAGTTTGTTGTTATCCAGTTAAAAGGCTTGTTTTTAAAAAATGCCCAATTATTTTTATGTTGTCGTGTAAATAAGGCAGCATCATGTTTTTGGTTGTTTATAAAAACAGCATCAATATCCCAATACGTTTTTGCTAAATTGTTTTCAAGCAGCTTTTGTATAATGGTTTCTTCAGAAGTATTCAATGCATTAAATCCTAAAAACACATGCTGTTTTTCGGGATTATTTTGAATATAAGCTTCTAAATTATTAACAGCTTCTCTGTAAATTAAACCTTGATAGCCTATTTTTTTATTTATAAGCTGTTCAGTAAATAAGGTATAGTAATTATGGAGTTTGTTCCAAAAAGATAAATAATTTTTAACGAACTCGGTTTTATTATTTTCTAACGACCAGTGGTTTAGGTCCTGAATGGCACTTAAATAATCAAAGATGTTTTTTTGAGGTCTAAGATATCTGTCTATTTCATTAAAGTCTTGAAGTAATATTTGAGCCCATTTTGAAAACGATTCAAAAGAGTCTGCTTCATTATTTTTAGTTAATTTAATATAAGTGTTATAAAACTCAAAAAGAAGCTCTGTATTGGTAATATTTTTAAGTTCTGATAAGTCTTCTACAAATTCTTCAATGCTTATTATATTGGGAGAAAAAATAGTTTGTTTAACAACTTTGGATAGTTGATGTTTTAGAAATACTCCAGCTCTTTTACTTGGTAAAATAAAGGTTGATTCAGAAAGATTTTCACCACTGTTTTGTAAATCTTTTAGAACATCAAAAATAAAAGTTGTCATTGAAGTTTAATTGGTATTTTATAAAAATAAAAAACGCTTCGGATATCCGAAGCGTTTTTTGTAAAACTTATTTTAAACTACTAATTAATAGTTTTTTATTTTACTAAGTTGATCTCAACTCTTCTGTTATTAGCTCTACCTTTTCTAGTTTTGTTAGAATCGATTGGTTTAGATTCACCATAACCAACAGAAGATAATCTTGAAGTATCAACACCATGAGAAACTAAATAGTCTTTTACTGAATTAGCTCTTGACTCAGATAATTTTTGATTAGTAGATTCTCTACCAACGCTATCTGTGTGACCTTCAACAGTAAATGTTGCAGTTTTATACTCATTTAAGATATTAATAATATCTCCTAATACAGCTTCAGATTGAGATTTAATAGAAGATCTTCCTGTATCAAATAAGATAGTTTTTGCATACTCATTTAAAGTTTTTTGAACTTCTTCAGTTACTTCAGGACAACCATTGTTAGCAACAGTCCCAACAACATCTGGACATTTATCATCTTTGTCTAAAACACCATCACCGTCAGTATCTGGCCAAGGGCATCCGTTATTAGCAGGAGCACCTGGAGTGTTAGGACATTTGTCATCACCATCTCTTACACCGTCACCGTCAGCATCTGGACAACCAGATAAAGCTTTTAAACCGGCAACTGTAGGACAACTATCATCTTTATCAGCAATACCATCACCGTCAGTATCAGGACATCCATTAAGTTCAGCTAAACCAGCTTCGTTAGGACAAGAATCTTTACTGTCTTCAATACCATCACCATCAGTATCAGGACAACCATTGAACTCTTCTAAACCAGGAACATCTGGACAAGCGTCATCTTTGTCGTAAATACCATCACCGTCAGCATCAGCTCCACCAAATTTGATAGAAATACCAACTGTATGTTGGAAATGAGTGTTTAAGTAATCCTCAAATGCATGTTTATATGTTGATTGTAGAGTTAAACCAATGTTTTCACTAAACCAAAGATTGAAACCTAAAGTTCCGTTTAAAGTTCCAGCTCCAACTTCGTCTACCCATGTGTAACCACCACCAACACCTAAATAAGGCTCGAAAGTGTTCCAATCTAATGTTTCACCAATACTATATTTAATAGTACCATCTGCACCGTAGTAAGATAAATCATCTACTTTAAGAGCGTCTCCATTAGCGTCTTCTCCCCAGCTGTCGATTTTATTTAAAGAACCACCGATTCCGAAAGAAAAACCATCACCTATGTATTTTGATACTGTGATAGTTGATAAAGAAGGTAAAATGTTCCAGTTATCTACATCTACATATTTACTAAAGATAGTCTCACTAAAAGGAGCTCCATCACCAGAAGGATAAGCATCAACTGCGTTAGTCCCAATGTTAATTTGCCATGGATTGTTTTTGTCTTGCGCATCAACGTTGCTATAACCAAGTACAAACAACATAGCGAACAATAATCTGCTAAGATTTTTCATATTCAAAAGTTTAATTTTTAAGTGTTAATTGTAAACAAAAGTAAGTTGTTAAATTTTATTAACAAAGACAAATATATAAAAAAATAGGACATTTCGTTTAATCATAGACAGTTCAGAATGGATTTAGATAATAATAGAAGTTTCTGGGCTTTTAGTAAACCTAATGATAGCCTCGCCTAAAATACTCGCTTGTATGATTTGCCAAAAGCTGTCCGTGTATTCTTGCTTTTTTATAGATCGATAAAAAAAGAGGGATTAGAGAGGATAAATATCTTAATTACAAGAACTATAAAGCGTTTTTTCTTACAAAAAATATTATTTTTTGTAGGGTTACAGATACTTTATTTTAACACCCTGATTAATATAGATAAGAATTTTGTTTGTAATGGTTATTTTCATGTCTTCTAAAACATCTTGATAAGATTGTAATTGTTGCCAGTGTTTTTTATCTTCAATTCCCGTTTTATAATCAATAATTACAGCTTCATTTTTTGAATTTAAAACCAATCTATCTGGTCTTAAAATAATCCCTTCCTTAGTAATAATATCTCTTTCGTTATATATAGTATAGTTTGAGCTGTAATAGTTTTCTAATTTTGGATGCTCAATAATTTTAATTATGATTCGTTTTAACTCGATTGTTTGTTCTTTTGTAATTAAAGAGGTATTTATAAAATCATTAATGACAAAATCAATATCATCTTTTGTTTTAATTTGAGACATGATATTGTGAATAAGGTTTCCTTTTTCAATAGCTTCTTGTTGATTGGTGTCCCAAAGAAGTCCCGACTTGGTTATAACCTTTATATTATGAGCTTCTTTTGCGGTTGAAATAAATTCTTGTTGAATATTAGCTTCCTTTATAATGGATGAGCTTTCGGTAGTCTTTTTAGAGTTCCCAAAACTGTATATTGATTGAGAATCGTTCCATAAATCTAAGTGTTGCAAATAATTGATGAATAAACCTGAATACTTTTTGTTATTTGGAACCCCTTTAGAAGATATATCTTTTGTTGAAATGATATATAATTGCTCTACAGGACGCGTTAGGGTTACGTATAATAAATTGATATTATCTAATTCTTGTTCAGATTGATGGTCATTATAAATACGATGCCCCTCGTCTCCGTAATTTTCAAAATCTTTACTATAGTTTAATAAGGTGTGTGTAAAGCCAGCATACTTTTCTTTATCTATCTGAAACCACTCTTTAGGATCTAATTCTTTATAAATATCTAGATCGGCATATGGAAAAATAACTACTGGAAATTCCAAGCCTTTAGATTTGTGAATGGTCATTATTTGGACCGCATTTTGTCCTTTAGGAGACACAATGCTTAAGCTTTCTTTTTTTTTGTCAAAATATTCTAGGAAGCCAGAAATATTTGATCCCTTTTTTTGAGAAAAGTCTAAAACAATATCTAAGTAAAACTGTATGTAGGCGTTGGAAGATTCAACTAAGTTGAAGGCTCTCACTATAGTTTCAGCCAAATCATAAAGTGGAAGCTGTAATAATAAATCACTATTTATAGATATATTGAACGCTTCAAAACTTTCAAATAAATTAGAGATGGATAAATTAACATGTTTAGAAAAGAACTCGTGTTTATCTTCAATATTAAAAACCGTGCTTAAATAATTGAGAATCTCAATTTTTATTTCGTTGTTTTTTGGTTGAATTAAGAGTGCTAAAATGTTATTTATAAAACCAACTTCGGCTGAATTATTAATTAATAAAGTTTCAGAAGAAATAATAGGGATTTGTTGCTGTCCTAAATAATTTGCAATCGCAATCCCCTCTTTTTTCTTACGTACCAGCACACAGATATCTTCAAACCTGAAGCCATTTTTTAAACAGGTATGAATCGTTTTTAAAACATTACTAGAAAATAATTCGTCTCTGTGATCCTCTTTATCAATATCTAAAAAAGATAATTCAACATATCCCTCATCTTCTAAAAACGTGTTTTGGTGTGCGTTTTCGTAAAGGTGTTTATAATCTTTTTTACTAAAAACCTGGCTAGACAGATAATTAAAAAAGCCGTTGTTAAAATTTACAATGTCTTTAAAACTTCTATAATTTGTTGGAAGGCTTTCAACGTATTTTTCAATATGAAAAGGATTATCATCATTAAACAATCCTATAAATTGCTCAGCTTTTCCACCTCGCCAACGATAAATAGCTTGTTTTGCATCACCAACCAACATGGCATTTCCAGTTTTTGTTGACAAAGAATTCCCTAAAAGGGGAATTAAATTTTCCCATTGCATTATTGAAGTATCCTGAAATTCATCAATAAAATAATGATTAAACTTCTCGCCAATGCGTTCGTAAATAAATGGAGTGGGTTGATTTCTTATTTCTTTACTAATTATGGTATTGAATTCTGAAATAAGCATCTTGTTTTGTTCTGCTTTAAGTACTTTTAATTCATTATTAATAACATTTAAAACAGATAATGGTGTTATGTTTTTATAAAAAGCTTTTAAAAATTTAAGGTGAAAAACCATGTGTTTGGTTTCGTAGAAATTAGAAGCTATTTGTGGTTGAATTTCCTCTATTATAGAAGCTATAGTATCTGTGACGCGTTTAGGGTATAGTGTTTTGGTTTCGATGTCTTCTTGCCATTTAGCTCCAAAGTTTAGATCAAACTTTTTATTGGCTAAGTTTTTGAAATGCTTTGGTAAATAACTTCCGGAAAAATCGTTAAACTCTAAACTAGCTTCTTCAATTAGGGCTAATATATTTTGTGCTTTTTTAATGATGTTATTTTCTAAGGACGAAAGGTCCTTTTTTAACTGAGCTTTAAGTGTTTTAAAATCATCAAGGGTTTTATCCTTCAATGTTTCAATAAAAGGTACGTCATTTTCATTAACCAATAGCTTTGCTATTTTATTGAAATCAAAAGAAACATCCCAACTTTTATCATCATCCGCTTTTTCAATAGCAAAATCAATAAGTACTTTGGTAAGCGTATCATTTGTTCCAGCCTTTTCAATTAAACTGTTAACGGCTTCATTTAATAAAGCATCCTGATCTAGCTCTACTTCAAAGTTTAATGGCAATTTTAAATCGTAAGCAAAGGTTCTAATAAGTTTATGAGTAAATCCATCAATAGTAGAAATATCAAATGCTGCATAGTTATGTATAATGGTATTCAATAATTTTCCCGATTTATTGTGAAGTACATTTGGATCCATTTGCAATTCTTCACATATAGCATTAAACATACTATTTGGCTTGTCTAGTATTGTTTTGTTAGAAAATTCCTTGAGTGTTTCTATAATTCGTTCTTTCATTTCGGCAACAGCCTTGTTTGTAAACGTAATAGCCAGAATGCGTTTGAAATGCTCATAATTATTAGATCGAAATAAAATTTTTAAATATTCTTTTACAAGCGTATACGTTTTTCCGCTTCCAGCAGAAGCATTATAAATTGTAAAAGAATGGTTTTGACTCATGAATTATAATTTTGGATACAAGATAAAAACTATCAATGGTTTCATAACAATTAATTATTTTTAATTACCCCGTTTTATATGTAATTTTGAAAGAAATTAAATATTAATATTATAAAACTAAAACTATGGCTTTCGAATTACCGAAATTAGGATACGCGTATGATGCATTAGAACCTCACATTGATGGTCGAACTATGGAGATACACCATTCTAAACATCATCAAGGATATACAAACAATTTAAATAATGCTATTGCCGGAACAGATTTAGAAGGAAAGTCTATTGAAGATATACTTGGAAATTTAGATATGAGTAATGGTGCAGTGAGAAATAATGGTGGTGGTTTTTACAATCATTCATTATTTTGGGACGTAATGAATCCAGAAGATAGAGGTTATTTGTCTGGCGAGTTAAAAGATGCAATTGAAGCTGAATACGGATCTAAAGATGAGTTTATTGCAGTTTTTAGTAAGGCTGCGGCAACTCGTTTTGGTTCTGGTTGGGCTTGGTTGTGTGTACATAAAGGAGGTAAAATAGAAATATGTTCTACACCAAATCAAGACAATCCATTAATGCCAGGTATTGGCTGTGGAGGTACACCAATTTTAGGTCTTGATGTTTGGGAACATGCTTATTATTTAAACTACCAAAATAGACGTCCAGATTATATTAATGCATTTTTTAATGTTATTAATTGGAACGAAGTTGAAAGACGATACGCTGAAGCAAAATAGGATTCTGTCGTAAAAAGGTCTAAAATTAAAACGCGCCTAGTAATGTTTACTAGTCGCGTTTTTTCTGTATTAAATTTTAATTGTATTTATTTAAATTTATTAGCAACTGAGTTTAGTTATATCTTAATTCAGAGGTCTTATTTATTCAATCTTATTTTGCCAATTGTCTAGAAGTTTAGCGCATACTTTAGTGAATCTATGTTTCATTAGCGGGTGTATAAGTATGTTTTGTAGATAATTTTTATATTCAAACTCAAAAATCATTACAATTTCATTTTTATTATCTGAAGATTCATTAACGATCCATATACCTTTTAAAGATTTTAACGGATAAGGGTAATCTGGAGCACTCGTATTTACTGTAAATGAATATTGTTTTTCGTCTTCCCAAAGTGTGCATGTCTCTGTCCAACTATCTTTACCATGAGAACAGGAGCGAACCATCCCTTTTTTTTCTCCAGAAACCACTTTTGAGCTATCAATATTAGGCGCCACTTTGTGGTAATTGGCAACATCAGATATTCCTTGCCATACTCTAGATTTATGGGCTTTTACTTTCCTCTTAAATGACAAAGTTTTGATTCGTGTTCCATTTTTCGAATCTATTTTTGCTAAACCTATAGATTGATAAATAATGAAAAATATAATAGGAATTAAAAATAATCCAATTAGCAAGTAACCCGTGTCTGAAATATTAAAAGGTTGCGTGATTAGTATATAAATACTTGCTAATACAAATAACAAGTCCTGTGTAATAATCCATAAAATGGCTAATGCTCTTTGTTTTTTTATTTCAATAAACATGGTTAACGAAAAAAAGGTAATTACGCCACCTACTACTAAAAATGGCGCATCATTATTTATTTCAAAAATGGACATAAGTTGTTTTTGGAAAACTAAAATACCAATACCGGAAATAAAGGTTGCGATGGCATTTAGTCTTGTTGCTTTTTGCGATGTTTTCATATTTTTTGTTTTATAAAGTTTCTAAAACAAAATTAGATTGAATCAAATTCTTATAATTGATACTTTGCGCCAATTTATTATATC
The DNA here is from genome assembly GCF_004791695.1 of Flavivirga rizhaonensis. GTDB lineage: Bacteria > Bacteroidota > Bacteroidia > Flavobacteriales > Flavobacteriaceae > Flavivirga > Flavivirga rizhaonensis. The sequence continues at coordinate 86,594 of NZ_SRSO01000015.1, forward strand.
TTTATACTATGAAAATTTTTGCACCATATTTATTTAACTTACTGAATTTTGCAGAATATCAGGGTCTTGATAGCAGTGTCTTAAAAGATTTTTTACCGAATCGGGATATTGACCTTTGTAATCTGGAAGAAATGATTAATGCTAAAGAATATTTAGCTGTTTTTTATAAGGTTATTGAAGCTTCTAAAAATGATTATTGCGGTTTGAATTTTGGGTGTTACCTTAATTTAGGAGCATTAGGTTTAGTTCTGGAAATATCTCTGAATACTTCAAGTATTGAACAAGGGGTTCTTATTCTTCAAAATTTTCTGGATAGTAAGTTTCCTATCGTTTCGGTTACTGCTATTGAAGATTCTCAAAATTATATTTTGCAATTAGATAGCTCTGTAGAAGACATTGAGTTAAAAAGGCATCTTTTAGATATGGTGCTAAGTATTATTTATAGAGAACTAAAATTAATGTTAACAGATATTTTTGTACCTCAGATTAAATTACCCTTTTTTGAAAGCAAATTTTATAATGATTTGCTAAAAACTGAAATAATATATAATAACAAATATCAAATAGTTTTGCCTCTAGAGGTCATTAAAACAGAAATTAATAAAAATAAAGTAAAGCAAGTTGAGCTTTTATTACCAAAATTTATTGCGATGTTAAACGCAAGTAAAGAAGGTGATAAGATTTTTTCGTATCAAATACGGAATATGACTTTAAATATGTGTGCTCCAGAAATTCCCAATTTTGAGCAGGTACAGAAGCAATTTCCTTACAGTAAACGCAATATGCAGCGAAAACTAACAAAAGAAGGTACATCTTTCAGAAGCATAGTCAATACAATAAAGGAAGAGCTTTCAAATTATTTAAAGAATGAAAAACATTTAAAAACAAAAGATGTAGCCTACATTTTGGGCTATTCAGAATCTAGTGCTTATTTGCATGCTGTAAAATCCTGGGCAAGGAAAAGAAATTAAAGTTAATAAGTAAGGGGTGACTATGTTGTAATTATTGAGGCTGAACTTTTGATTAGAAGAATACAGGAATAAAATAAAAATGAAAAAGGTGAACTAGTGTTCACCTTTTTGCCCCAAATCTACCATGAACTTAACCTACTTATGTTATGGTGAGTCAAATATATACTGCTTGTGAAGTTTGATAAAATATTTTAGTTAAACTGCTTATATATTGGCTTAAACGGTTGTTTTTAAGCTGTTTTAATGTAAAAGGGAATGAAAAATAATATTTGGAGATAAATTTTGAAAAGAAACTAGATTGTATAAAAAAAGGCGAACAGTTGTTCACCTTTTTTTGCCCCAAATCTACCATGAACTTAACCTACTTATGTTATGGTGAGACGAAGTTATATGTATTTTAGGTATTCTGATTATTTTTTAGACGAACGGCACGTTTTTTGGATTAAGTGTGTTTTTATGCTGATAAAGTGGAAAAAACCGACAAACCGTAATTAATAAGCACGTTCATTATTACCTTCAAAAAAGTTGATAAACGCTCTGTTTACAACTCTATTTCCTCCTACTGTAGGGTAGTTTCCTGTAAAGTACCAATCTCCTAAATGATCAGGACATGCTTTGTGTAAATTTTCAACAGATTGAAAGATGATTCTTACCTTTGCATTAATGCTTTCATCACTTAGTAGTTCGGAAATTTTATCTGATATTTCTTCATCAGTAAAAGGGTCATAAATCTCTTTTACAAAATTCTGCACGTGTTTATCATCTAGATCAGTTTGACTAATACATTTATTATATACATCTTCTACAATATGATACTTGTTTGCGTCCTTTAATAAACTTAAAGCGGCTCTAAAAGCAACTAAACTTTCTAGATTAGCCATATCAATACCATAACAATCTGGGTATCGAATTTGAGGCGCAGAAGACACCACAATGATTTTTTTAGGATTTAGGCGATCAAGCATTTTCAAAATACTCATTTTTAATGTCGTGCCCCTGACAATACTATCGTCAATAATAACCAAATTGTCCTCTGGTTTTATAACTCCATACGTAACATCATAAACGTGAGCCACTAAATCATCTCGACTGCTATCCTCTGTAATAAACGTTCTAAGTTTCACATCTTTTATAGCAATCTTTTCAATTCGAGCACGCTCAGATAAAATTTCGGTTACTTTCTCGGCAGATAAAGAACGCTGTCCTTTTAAGATCGTATTAGTTTTCTTTTTATTTATATAAGCTTCAGCAGTTTCAATCATTCCAAAGAAAGATGTTTCTGCCGTATTAGGAATATATGAGAAGACAGTGTTTTTAGTGTCGTTATTTATAGCTTCAAGAACTTTTGGCATTAACAGCTTACCAAGTGTTTTACGTTCTTGATAGATTTCAGCATCACTACCTCTGGAAAAATAAATACGTTCAAAAGAACAAGATTTTCTTTCTAAGGGTTCTAGTATTTGTTTAAAGCTTACCTCACCAGATTTTTTAATAATGATGGCTTGTCCAGGATCTAATTCTTTTACGTCTTCAAAGTTTACATTAAATACGGTTTGAATTACAGGACGTTCTGATGCAACAACAACAATTTCATCATCTTTATAATAATATGCTGGGCGAATACCTGCAGGATCTCTTAAAACAAAAGAATCACCATGACCAATAAGACCAGCCATAGCATAACCACCATCCCAGTTTTTTGCTGCACGCCTTAATATTTTAGCAACTTTAAGTCGCTCGGCAATAAGAGGAGAAGCCTCTCTCTTATTATAACCTTCTTTCTTTAAATCTTTATAAATTTTACTTACGGCATCGTCTAAAAAATGACCAATTTTTTCCATAATAGTTATGGTATCGGTGTATTCTTTTGGATGCTGACCTAATTGAATAAGATTAGCAAAAAGCTCTTTAACATTTGTCATATTAAAGTTTCCTGCCATTATTAAATTTCTATGCATCCAATTATTTTGTCTTAAAAATGGATGTACACTTTCTACACTGTTTTTACCAAAAGTTCCATAACGAACATGTCCTAATAATACTTCTCCTATATAAGGGATGTGCTTTTTTTGTAAAGCAACATTATTAGCATATTCAGGATGTGCTGTTAATTCGTTATTTACTCTTTCGTTTATCTTACCAAAAATATCTTGAATAGGTTGTTGTGCTACAGAACGTACTCTACTTATATAACGTTCACCAGGTTTAGTATCTAACTTTATACTTGCAAAGCCAGCACCATCTTGCCCACGATTATGCTGCTTCTCCATCATAAGATACATTTTGTTTACACCATAAAATGCACTTCCGTATTTTTCTTTATAATATTCTAGTGGTTTTAAAAGTCTAATAACTGCTATTCCACATTCATGTTTTAAGGCATCACTCATATGTAAAGTTTTTCGCTTTCGCGGAAATTAAATTATTGATTCCAAAATAATGCTATCTCGGAGTTTTGTTATTAATTAAAAACGCGCTCTATTTCAGAGCGCGTTCATTTTATGTTAATTCTATATATTTTATGCGTACTTAATATGTGTTTCTTAAAAATCATATTTAATCGTCTAATTTTCATTAGGGATTGCTATAAATTATCGTTTAAGACGATTTCAAATTGTGTTAACTGTTTAAATTGTAATAAACGCTTGAGAACTTCTTCACTTGATAAATCTTGCATACGCTCAGTTCCAAATTTCTCCACACAAAACGATGCTAATGTAGAGCCATAAATAACAGCATTTTTCATGTTTTCAAAAGAAGTGTCTCCAGTCTTTGCTAGATAACCTGCAAAGCCCCCAGCAAAAGTATCACCTGCTCCTGTTGGATCAAAAACGGCTTCTAAAGGTAAAGCGGGTGCATAAAACACATTGTCATTATGAAACAATAAAGCGCCATGTTCTCCTTTTTTAATCACCACATATTTTGGTCCCATATCATGAATTTTTCTAGCAGCAACAACTAAAGAATATTCTCCTGTTAGTTGCCTGGCTTCTTCATCATTTATGGTAATGACATCTACATTTTTAATAACGTTATGTAAATCTTCCAAAGCACAATCCATCCAAAAATTCATAGTGTCTAAAACCACTAATTTGGGCTTTGTTGTCATTTGGTTTAAAACACTTTGTTGTACCAAAGGGTGTAAATTTCCTAACATAACAATTTCAGCATCACGATAACTTTCTGGAACTATAGGATTAAAATCGGCAAGCGTATTTAATTCTGTAACCAAAGTGTCTCGAGAATTCATGTCATTATGGTAACGACCGCTCCAAAAAAATGTTTTCCCCTCTTTAACTATTTCAATTCCAGAAATATCTATGTTTTTACTTGATAATAAATCTAAATAATCTTGAGGAAAGTCACCACCAGCTATAGATACTATTGACGAGTCTACATTAAATTGTGAAGCAGATAAACCAATATAAGTTGCGGCACCGCCTAGAATTTTATCGGTTTTACCGAAAGGCGTTTCAATAGCATCAAATGCTACTGTGCCAACTATTACTAATTTACTCATAAAAGAGACCTGATAATTTTCTGCAAAGATAAGTCTTTTAAGTGCTAATTCAAGAATATTTTTTTTGAATATAAATACGTCTAGTTGTAACAAAGTTATGGGAGGAAAAAGACTTATTTTCTTCCAAAATCAGCGGGAATTTCTCCCCATGCTTTAGTTTCCCATTTTACGATAACGGTTTTATAGCTGTTCTTTTTTAACCAATCAATGGCTCTGTCAATTAATTCAAAAAGGGACTTATTTTTATTATTTCGTTCTAATTTAGTATTACAATTTTTCTTTTTTACCCAACTAATAGCTGTTCTGGAATCGGTATATAAAATGCGATCGCTATTATTTTTTTTAAGTAAAGCCAAGCCATGTACAATAGCTAAAAATTCACCTATATTATTTGTTCCTTCTTCAAAAGGGCCTTGAATAAAGAGTTGTTTTTTAGTTTTAGTATCAACACCACGGTATTCCATTTTTCCTGGGTTTCCACTTGAGGCAGCATCAACCGAAATAGAGTTATAATTAGGTTGCCCTATTTTTCTTAATTGTTCTTTAGAGAGTTCACTTTTAAATATAGAAGATTTTCCTATGTAATCCTTATAGTTTCCCTTTAAAGCTTTTTTTGCTGCTTCAAATGTTGAAAACGATTTGTATTGAGCGCCCTGAAAATCTTTTATTTGTGCTTTACAATCATTCCAAGATTCAAAAACACCTGTGTGATGTCCTTTCCAAACAGTGTAATATTTCTTTTTCTTCTTAGACATTTTTGTCATTCCCGCGAAGGAGGGAATCTTATTAATTTAAGTTTTAATTTTATTCAGATAACAATTTTCCGATCACTTTAGGGAAATGTTCCATTTCCAATTCATGAATTTTTTCAGCGACATCTTCCCCCGTATCAGAAGGAGTAACATGACACTTTGCTTGAAAAATAATAGCACCCTCGTCGTAATTTTCGTTCACATAATGTATGGTAATACCAGTTTCAGCTTCATTATTTGCAACAACAGCTTTATGTACATTCATACCATACATACCTTTACCTCCATATTTTGGTAACAAGGCCGGATGAATATTAATTACTTTATTAGGAAACTCTTTTAAAATAAGCTCTGGAAATTTCCATAAAAACCCAGCGAGAACAATTAAGTCTGGTTGAGATGCTTTTAAGATATTTAATACGTCATCTGTTTTTGTAAATGCTATTCTATTAAAAGACAACGCGCTTACTTTTAGGCTTTTAGCACGATCTAAAACTTTGGCATGAGGATTGTTAGTAAGTATCTGAATAACAGACGCATTATCGCTGTTGTGAAAAAACTTAACTAAATTTTCAGCATTAGTACCACTTCCGGACGCAAAAATTACAATACGGTTCATTTTACAGATTATAATGTTAAAATTATTCAACAAAAAAAAGAATAATTATTAACAATTTGAAGGTGAAATATAAATAGTTAAAACTTATTTTAGTAAATTACAAACACATTTTTATATGAAAGATGTGTTTTAAAAATAAAGTTTTTTATTTTTGCCAACTAATTAAAATTTAAAATTAAAATATTATGTCAGACATTGCATCACGAGTAAAAGCGATTATCGTAGACAAATTGGGAGTTGATGAGAACGAAGTTGTAACAGAAGCAAGCTTCACAAACGATTTAGGAGCGGACTCATTGGATACTGTTGAATTAATAATGGAATTCGAAAAAGAATTTGATATTCAAATACCAGATGATCAAGCTGAAAACATTGCTACAGTAGGTCAAGCTATTTCTTATATAGAAGAAGCCAAATAAGCATTACACTTTATGGAGATAAAGAGAGTTGTAGTCACAGGATTAGGGGCTTTAACACCTATAGGTAATACCAAAGAAGAATTTTGGGAAGGACTTATTAGTGGTAAAAGCGGTGCTGCGCCTATAACATATTATGATACCGAAAAGTTTAAAACAAAGTTCGCTTGCGAATTAAAGGGTTTTAATGCAACTGATTTTCTTGATAGAAAAGAGGCTCGTAAGATGGATAAATTTGCGCAGTACGCTATGGTAGCTTCAGACGAAGCTATTGCAGATGCTAAATTAGATCTGGATGAGGTGAATAAGTTGCGGGTAGGTGTTATATGGGGAGCAGGAATTGGAGGTTTAGAAACCTTTCAGCAAGAAGTTTTAAACTTTGCCGATGGTGATGGAACTCCAAGGTTTAATCCATTCTTTATTCCGAAAATGATCGCAGACATTGCGCCAGCCAATATTTCCATAAAACATGGATTTATGGGACCAAATTATACAACGGTTTCTGCATGTGCCTCTTCTGCAAATGCTATGTTTGATGCTTTAAACTCAATCCGTTTAGGGTATTGTGATGTAGTTGTTACAGGAGGAAGTGAAGCAGCAGTTACTATTGCTGGAATGGGTGGTTTTAATGCCATGCATGCATTATCTACTAGAAACGAAAGTCCAGAAACAGCTTCAAGGCCATTTGACGGAACCAGAGACGGTTTTGTTTTAGGAGAAGGAGCTGGTGCTTTAGTTTTAGAAGAGTACGAGCATGCTAAAGCAAGAGGAGCAAAAATATATGCAGAAGTTGCAGGAGGCGGATTATCTTCTGATGCATATCACATGACAGCTCCACATCCAGAAGGTATTGGTGTTATTGAGGTAATGAAAAATTGCTTAGAAAATGCCAACCTTAAGCCAGAAGATGTAGATCACATAAATACACATGGAACTTCAACGCCGTTGGGTGATGTGGCCGAACTTAAAGCTATTTCTAAAGTTTTTGGAAATCATGCCAAGAATATAAATATTAATTCAACTAAATCAATGACAGGGCACTTATTAGGTGCAGCTGGAGCTATTGAAGCTATTTCGGTTATATTGGCAATGGAGAACGGTATTGTTCCTCCTACAATTAACCATACTACAATAGATGAAAGAATTGATCCTGAATTAAATTTAACTTTAAATAAGGCTCAAAAACGTGATGTTAAAGTAGCTATGAGCAATACGTTTGGATTTGGTGGACACAACGCTTGCGTAGTATTCAAAAAAATTGATTGAATTCTGAATGAATGATAGACCATAACGATACATTAAACTTTTCAGTAAAATGAAACATGGTTTATTACATCTGACATAAAAATAACATTATTAATTTTCAGATGAAAAGCATTCGTAACATATTAAATTCCCGTTCTAAACGCAACGGGAATTTTTTTATGCAATTAACTAAAATTCTTGGGTTTAAACCTAAACACATTAAATTCTACAAAACAGCATTCACTCATCGATCCATGAATATAAAGGATAGTAAAGGCAATGCTATTAATTATGAACGGTTAGAGTTTTTAGGAGATGCTACATTAAGTGCCGTCATTGCATCACATTTATATCTAGAAGTACCAAGTGGTGATGAGGGGTATCTAACTAAGATGCGTTCTAAGATTGTAAGTAGAGAGCATTTAAATGAACTAGGAAAAGACTTAAATTTAATAGACTTAGTAGAGAGTAAAATTCCACCTGGACAGTTTGGAGACAATATTTATGGTAATATTTTTGAAGCTTTAATAGGTGCTATTTTTCTTGATAAAGGTTATAAGTTTTGCGAAAAGTTTATATATAAATGTGTTATTATTCCTTATGTAGATATTGAAACTTTAGAGGGTAAAGTTATTAGCTATAAAAGTTTGCTTATTGAATGGTGTCAAAAAGAAAAGAAAACATTTGGCTATAATGTATATGAAGATACTGGTAATGATGAGGTTCGACATTTTTCAGTAAAGCTATCTATAGACGAAAAAATTGTTGCAAAAGCACGTGCAACATCAAAGAAAAAAGCAGAAGAAAAAGCTTCAAAACGTGCTTTTTTCGCATTTCAAAGCAAGATGTCTAAAATGATTTAAGGCTTTTTGGGCAAAAGGACTAAACTATAACGTTTTCGTTTATTTTGTTATTAAGATATCAATCAAACGTATTCCGATTGACTGTTTTTAATATTATATTTACCGCGATTAATATAAGTTATGGCTGTACACAAACTTATTCTTGATGATATTTTTGAAGAAGATTTATATACTTTAATAGCAATTCATTGTACACTTGAAGATTATCGTTTAGCATATCTTTTAAATAAATATTTAGGAATAAGTCTTATAAGAAAACCATTGGATTTAGATTATCAGGATGAAAAATCAACGTACTCAATTTTTGAATGGGAAGATAATAAACAGCAAACAATCTGGAATCTAGTATCTAATGTATGCAAAACAGAAGATTATAGACAAAGGAATGATGAATCATTATTTGATTCTGAAGAAAAAATAACGAGGACAACATATTTAATACCAGAATATAAAACGGTTAATTATTTTTTAAAAATAGATAATGACATCAATTTTAGTAAAGAGAAATACATTCTGAATAATGTATTAGAAGTACCTCAAATAGCTACGGCTTATAGTATTGATAGCAATCAATTGAAATCTAAGGACAATTTAATTTTTAACTAATGTCAAGAACAAAGAAAACGAAGATAGTAGCAACATTAGGACCTGCTACAAGTACAAAAGAAGTTTTAAAGGGAATGCTTGAAGAAGGCGTTAATGTATTTAGAATAAACTTCTCTCATGCCGATTACAGTGATGTTACTCAACGCATTAAAATGATAAGAGAGTTAAATGAAGAGTTCGGTTTTACTGCTGCTATTTTAGCAGATTTACAAGGTCCTAAACTTCGTGTTGGTGTTATGAAAGAAGAAGTAGTTGTGCACCCTGATGATGAAATCGTATTTGCTACTGGCAAACGTTTTGAAGGTACAAAGGAACGTGTTTATATGACATATGAAAGGTTTCCACAAGATGCAAAACCAGGAGAGCGTATCCTTTTAGATGATGGAAAATTAATTTTTGAAGTAGCCTCTACTAACAATAAGGACGAAGTTGTTGCTCGTGTTATTCAGGGAGGTCCACTTAAATCTAAAAAAGGAGTAAACCTTCCTAATACAAATATTTCGCAACCAGCTTTAACCGAAAAAGATATTGAAGATGCTATTTTCGCTATTAGCCAGGAGGTGGATTGGGTTGCTTTGTCGTTTGTGCGTCATGCAGAAGATTTAATGCAACTTCGCGATTTAATAAATAAGCATAGCGAGCATAAAATACCAATTATAGCTAAAATTGAAAAGCCAGAGGCTGTAGAGAACATCGATAAAATTGTAACGCACTGTGACGGTCTTATGGTTGCTCGAGGTGATTTAGGTGTAGAGGTTCCTGCAGAGGAAGTGCCACTTATTCAAAAACAATTGGTGTTACGTGCTAAAAAAACAAGAATTCCAGTAATTATAGCAACCCAAATGATGGAGACTATGATTTCTAGTTTAACGCCAACAAGAGCAGAGGTAAACGATGTTGCGAATTCGGTTATGGATGGTGCAGATGCTGTAATGCTATCTGGAGAGACGTCTGTAGGTAGTTACCCAGTACAGGTCATTAAGAAAATGTCTGATATACTTAAAAGTGTAGAAGATTCAAAATTAATTAAAGTACCTCAATTACCACCTCATATTCGTACAAATCGTTATATAACAAAGTCTATTTGCTATCATGCTGCTAATATGGCAAACGAGATTAGTGCAAAAGCTATTTCAACATTAACAAACAGTGGGTATACAGCATTTCAAATTTCGGCATGGAGACCGTCGTGTCATATTTTAGTTTTTACATCTAATAAGCGTATATTAACACGACTTAGCTTGCTTTGGGGAGTTCGTGCTTTTTACTATGATAAATTTGTAAGTACAGATGAAACGATTGAGGATGTAAATAATATTGCCTGTAAAATGGGTTATTTAGAAGAAGGGGATATGCTTATTAGTTTAGCGGCAATGCCTATTAAAGACAGGGGTATGGTGAATACATTACGAGTTACAGAAATAGATACTTGTAATTTTTAATAAATTCAGTATATAAAATATTTTAAGCGTTATTCTTATAAAGGGTAGCGCTTTTTTATAGTATCTCAAATAAGGAAAATTGATCCAGAGAGAAGTTAAAGGGTTTCAATACATCTGCCCGATCAAAACTTAAACTTCAACTGTACACTCACACTTTTTTGCTCAGGCTTTTTCTTCATTTCGGTATTTAAATTAGACATCGATATTCCCAATAAACGTACCGAATTGCTTAACTTTTCCTGATATAACAAATCCTTGGCGGTTTCTAGAATAATACTCTTATCGTTAATAAAATATTGCAATGTTTTACTCCTAGTTTGTAATGTAAAGTCACTGTATTTTATTTTTAGGGTTACCGTTTTTCCAGCAACATTACTCTTTTTTAAACGTCGTGCAACCTCTTCTGCAACATGTTCAAGTTTTTCAAGCATAAAAATTTCACTGGATAAGTTTTTACTAAAAGTACGTTCGGCAGCTAACGATTTTCTAATTCTGTTAGGTTTTACTTCACTATTGTGAACGCCTCTAACCACATAGTAATAGTAACGTCCCGATTTCCCAAAGTTCTTATTAAGATATTCAAGTGATTTTCCTTTTAAATCCAACCCTGTAAAAATGCCTTTTTGATACATTTTTTCGGCAGTCACTTTACCCACGCCATAAAACTTCCTAATATCTAATTGTTCTAAGAATTCAATGACTTCCTCTGGATTTATTGTCTTTTGTCCATTAGGTTTATTATAATCGCTCGCTACTTTAGCAATAAATTTATTAATAGAAATACCAGCAGAAGCCGTTAAACCAACTTCTTCAAAAATGCGCTCACGAATTTCTTCTGCAATTAGAGAGGCACTGGGGTTCCCCTTTTTGTTTTCGGTAACATCCAAGTAAGCTTCATCTAATGATAGCGGCTCTACTAAATCGGTATAATCATAAAAAATAGCTCTAATTTTTTTAGAAATTTCCGAATAACGCTCAAAATTTGCTCTTACAAAAATGAGTTCAGGGCATAACTTTGCAGCCAAATTACCAGCCATGGCACTTTTAACACCAAATTTTCTAGCTTCATAACTTGCTGCACTAACAACACCTCGTTTACCACCCCCGCCAACAGCAATGGGTTTCCCTTTAAGATCAGGGTTATCCATTTGCTCAACAGATGCGTAAAAGGCATCCATATCCACATGAATAATTTTTCGTATTGGTAAATCCATAGACATACTGTAAATTTATGAATTCCTGCGAAGGCAGGAATCTCAATTTATGAGATTTGAATAAAATTAATAAGATACTCTTCGTGGACGTTATTATGATAGAAATAGAACGTAAATTTTTAGTAACATCAAATGGGTATAAAAATGAAGCATTCAAGAGTACCAGAATTATTCAAGGGTTTCTAAACACTCATAAAGAACGAACGGTTCGTGTTAGGTTGAAAGGAGATATAGGCTATATAACGGTTAAAGGAGAGTCTACGCAAAATGGACTATCACGATTTGAATGGGAAAAAGAAATATCTAAAACCGAAGCAGAATCACTTTTAAATATTTGTGAATCAGGAGTTATTGATAAAATTCGCTATGAAGTAAAGATTAAAAATCATATTTTTGAAATAGATGAATTTTTTGGAGATAATGAGGGTTTAGTCATTGTAGAAGTTGAATTATGCAGTGAGGATGATATCTTTGATAGACCTCATTGGATAGGTGAAGAGGTTACAGGACAGATAAAATATTATAACTCCCAGTTAAGTAAACACCCATATAATACGTGGTAATAATCTAAAAAGACCTAATTATGAAACATTTAATAATACCAGTATTTTTAGCATGTGTTCTTTTTTCGTGTAAAGAAGGTGCAAAAGCCTCTATAGCAGATGTTAAAGAAAATACATCAGAAGTTGTTGAAGAACAAGTTGACTCAATAATAGAGGCTCCACAAGAAACTATTAAGAAAACCGTAAAACAAATTAAAGAGGAACTTACCGCAAAAGGCTTTAAGATTTTTGATTATGTTGATGAAAAAACGCAAGACACTATTTTAATGCAACAATATTTTATGGCGTTTTTAAAAACAGGGCCCATAAGAGGACAAAACGAAGAGGAAACAGCTTTATTACAGAAAGAGCATTTAGCACATTTAACGAAAATGTACGAGTTAGGATATGCAGATATTTCTGGTCCTTTTGGGGACGATGGAGATATTCGTGGAATAACTATTTATAATGTACCCACATTAAAAATGGCAGATAGTTTAGCAAAGTCTGACCCTATGGTAAAGGCAGGACGCTTAGAAGTTGAGATACACCCGTGGTGGGCAGGAAAAGGATTTCCTTTACGATAATGTTAAGACTTTTAAAGCTTCTACTTAGTGTCATTAATATTATAATAATTATAACATTAATGATCATTCATTTTGTTACAAAAGAGAGCAGTTATCAGGCATCTTTATATTTTTACACGTTCCCTCTACCCATAATTATTCTTATAGTTTTAATACTTTCTATTTTTATAAAAAAAAGAAAGTATCATCTAATATTAGTAGGGATTTTATTAATTGTCTGGTTAGGAAGAAGCTTTAGAATTCATATTGCAGAAGATATTAAAGAAACAGACTTAGAGGTTGTTTTTTGGAATGCTTCACATGATAGGGATTTTGAAGAAGCTTTTAATGTCAATGAAGGCATCCCAGATGTACTTGTTTTGGTTGAACATGGTGAATTTATAGTAAAAGAGTTTCAACAAAAATATCCTGATTATAATTTTTATAGATCCATTAGAGGTGTTAGTATTTTTTCAAGAACACCGTTAAAAATTATAAATGAAACAATATCAAAATACAAGTCTAACTTTATAAATTTTGAAACCCAAGGAATTAATTTCTATGTTTTTGATGTGTCGGCAAGTATGGATGTGCCTCGCGAATGGGAATTAGGGTTTGTAAACGCATTAATTCAAGAAACGAATAATACTGTGATCTTAGGAGATTTTAATGTGCCTTATGAATCTAAGTATTTCGATGCTATTAAAACGAATTTTAATCATGCTTTCTCAGAAAAAGGAAATGGCCTTAGAGAAACTTGGTTTTGGAATATTCCTTTACTGTCTTTAGACCATATTTGGGTTTCTAAAGATTTAAAAGTCCTTAAAACAGAAAAGATAGCTACTTTTAAATCAGATCATAGTATGGTGAAAACATATGTTAGAAAGTGATTTTATTAAGAAATTATATCGTCTATTTAATTTATATACAGCCCTTCTGTTTTTATTCTAAGGTGATTATTCATTTCTAAAATCGAGTCTATAAGATACTTGTTGCTATCTATTAATTCTGATGAATGTTTTTTATTAACTTTTAGTAATGCTTTATTTTTATTTAAAATTGAAGTTACATTATTTGCACTGTTTAAAGGTAGGTTTTTGTTTATTATTACCATAACTGCAACTATAATAGAAACAATTCCTATATAAAAAACAGGCTTTATAGTTTGTTTATGGTTAATCAAAATATTAGAATAAATTGAATATCTTTTTTGTTTTGGAAATTTTTGATTAAAAGCTTCTGATAATACTTTGTGTGTGGTATCATTTACATTTAATTTTTTAAAATCGTTTTCAAAAGATTTTTTAGAATTAATTAAAAGTAAGCGAAAGTCATTATATTCAGCCTCAGTTATTAATGATAAAACAAATTCTTTTTCTTGAAAAGATAAATCAGAAAAACGTTTTTTTAGTAATAGGTCTTCAACAGTTAATCTCATAATTTTAGATTTTGATAGAACTGAATTTTTTCAGTTTTACCGACAATTTTTTTGTAGCATAAAATAATCTTGATTTTACTGTTCCTTCAGAACATGCCATAATTTCACTTATTTCTTTAATAGACATATTATCTTGATGCCTTAAGGTAAATGTTACACTATGTTTTTCATTCAGTTTTCCAAGCTCGTTATTTAAACTCTTTTTGAATAATAAAAAATCATCTTCGTTATTAATTATGATAGATGATGTATCATCGTTTTTCAATTCTTCAACATTCAAATTTATTGTTTTATCCTTTCTAGTGGCATTATTTCTATATTCATTTTTACACATGTTGTAAGCAATACAATATATCCATGATGAAAAGCTTTTGTTATAATCAAATAGCTTAGCCTTCTCTATTAATTTTAAAAACAAATCTTGTAAAAAATCTTGAGCCTTATTGTTATCTCGATATAGTTTTTGGTAAAAGAAAAGGAATAGCTTTTTTGAGTATCTTTCGTAAATTTCATTAAAAGCTTTTTCCTTTCCTTTATTTATAAGAACCATCAATTCTTCATCAGACTTGTTTTTATAATTAATTCTAAATTGAAATTCCAATATAGGTTATTAAAAATTAAAAAGATTCTTCAAAGTTAACGTTGGTAGGCTCTTTAAGCTTTATAGCTCCTTGATGTCCAGTGTTTTTCACATTATCACTAACTATTTCAAATTTAAAATCATCAATCAAAACTTCTCCGGTCCCAGATGTTAAAACACCATATGCTATATTTACTGCCTCTTTAGGTACTTTAAGAATAATTTCATATTTAGTCCAATTTGTTGTGCCTTTTATGGGTCTGTTTTGCATGTTGTCAAAACCTAATGATTTTCCTCTATTTGTACCATCTATTCTTAACCACATTCCAGCCCAGTCTTTTATACTCTTAGATTTAATATAAGATGTCAATTTTACTTTTTTCCCTAAGAACTTTTTAGGCTCAAAATTTTGCATTATGGTTCCAAAACCTTTAATGTTAGGTTCGATGGATTTTAAATAAGCAACATTGCTATTTCTTTCTTTGTTTTTCGTTATTCCAATTTCGTAAGATTCTGGGTTGCTTCCTGCTAGAAACCATCCTTTAATTGTTTGTTTGTTAGCTTGGGTAAAAGACAATAAAGCCAAACCGAAAATAACAACGACTAGTTTAAATAATCTTGATTTTATTTTTTTCATTTTTTGAAAGTTAAATGTTTTATTTAGTATACACGTTATTTTGAAAAGGTTCAAAAAAAGATACGTCATTTAAGACCAATTTTATTTTAATATCTCAAAACTGCGCTTAACCTCATTCCCAAACTCATCCACAACAGTAATCGTGTGATCCCCTTGCTTTGGTATAATTGCCATATCATGGATGTCTTTAGTATTTCCAATAAACGTACTATCAATATACCAAAACAAAGTGCTTTCAGGTTTAGAATGTGCTATTTTTAAAATAAGATCATTGGTTTTTCCATCAAAATCTTTAGGTAAGAAAATGGCATTATTTTCTTTTGGATAAATAAATTCCATTGAAGCATTAGTTGCTCCTATACAATCACTTCTGAATTTAGGAAGCGGTTTGTAAAAAGGGTTTTTAGTTTTGTAATAATAGGCCATTAAAGGAGGTAAAACAAACCAAGGTTTGTGAATGATATTACTTAAATCTTCACAAGAAGCATTTACTTGAAACGATTCGTTGTTATCTACATGGATTAATACATGATAGGGACATGGTTTTGTTTTTAAGCCACTAACTTGAATAAACTTTTGTTCAATAGTATTACAATTAGGAGACGTTCTATGGCCGCTTTGTTTACAAATATTTATCTCTTGCATTTCATCAAAAGGTTTTGAAAACCAGTTACTATTTGGTAGTAGATCAAACACATCAAATAAAATGGGAGCTGCTGTTTGTACACCAACTAAGCCTGGTCGTCCTTCTCCATCGGCATTGCCAACCCAAACCCCAACAACATAATCTTTAGTTGTACCAATAGCCCAGGCATCCCTAAACCCAAAACTAGTACCTGTTTTCCACGCGACCTGTTTAGAACCATCAAAAAACTCCCAACTTTCATCACTTTCAGGCCTGTTTACTTCTTTTAAACTTTCATAAGTCAAATAAATAGATGCGGCATCAAAAAGTGTTTTGTCACTAGTCTTATCTCCAAACTCAATATTGTCTGAAGCTAAAAAAGTAGGTTCGCAAAATTCATTTGTAAAATATTCGCTGGAAGTTTCTGAAAAATGATTTAAGGTTGAAGAGAGTGCTGCATAACTTTTGCATAAATCCCAGAGATTACTTTCTGCGCCTCCTAAAATAAGTGACAACCCATAATGGTTTGCATTATACTTCAAGTCTTTTAACTGTAAAGCTTTTAAATAATGGTGGAATCTGTCTAGACCAAACTCCTGAAGCATTCTAACAGCAGGAACATTTAACGAACGTGATAAAGCTCTACTTGCTGGAATAGCACCGTCGTAGGTTTTGTTGTAATTCTCTGGATTATAACTACCAAACTGAGTAGGAACGTCTGCTACCAAAGTATTAGGTAATAAATCTCCAGCATCTAACATGGCTGCATATAAAAAAGGTTTTAAAATGCTACCTGTACTTCTTGGTTTATTTATAATGTCAACATCTTTTTGATGGGCTTTATCCGTAGGTGTGTTACCTACGTAAGCCAAAACCTGCCTGGTCTTTACATCTAAAACTAACACGGCTGCATTATAAATTTCATTCTGGCTTAATTGATTATAATGGTTTTTTATAATATAGTTTACACGTTGTTGAAGTTTAGAGTCAATAGTTGTTTTTACTCGTTTGCCATGGTTGGTTTTAGATACTCTTTGTAATAGATGAGGTGCTATTTGTGGTAGTGGATACGGTTTTTGAGGTAAGCCTTCAGCAATTGATAGTTTATAGGTTAAAGAATCAATCAAGGCGTTTTCTAAAAGTTTTTTTAAAAGACGATCACGTTTTTTTAATAATCGGTCTTGGTTTTTCCCTGGATAAATTAAACTAGGGGCATTTGGTAAAATGGCTAGTGTAGCACTTTCCGCCCAAGATAATTGATTGGCGCTTCTATTAAAATAACGCCATGAAGCAGCATCTAACCCAACAACATTTCCTCCAAAAGGAGCATGGCTACTATAATAGGATAATATTTTGTTTTTGGATTCTCGTAACTCTAATCGAGTCGCCAAAATAATTTCTTTAAGCTTTTCGAAATAGGTTCTTGATTGCCCTTTTCTCGACAATCGAATTACTTGCTGTGTAATGGTACTTCCACCTCG
The DNA here is from genome assembly GCF_004791695.1 of Flavivirga rizhaonensis. Taxonomy (GTDB): domain Bacteria; phylum Bacteroidota; class Bacteroidia; order Flavobacteriales; family Flavobacteriaceae; genus Flavivirga; species Flavivirga rizhaonensis. The sequence continues at coordinate 104,111 of NZ_SRSO01000015.1, forward strand.
TTTTACAGAACCAGATTTTAAATTATCCCTTAATGCTTTATAGATAGATATGGGGTTGAAACCAGGATGTTTATAAAAGTATTCATCTTCAAATTGAACGATACAAGCTTTAAATTTTTCAGGAATACTATCGTTTTGAGGAAATCGCCATTGGCCATCTTTGGCAATTTGGGCACCTAATAATTCATTATTTGAACTAGTAATAACGGTTGTTGTAGGATCTTTAAAAAGTTGTTCTGGTAGACAGAAATAATAAGCAATCAACAGCACAGCTAATATTGCCGATTTAATTTTACGGGTCTTTATGTAGTTTATTATTCTTGTCACTTTTTAGTTTAATTCTCATTCTTTTAAATAGAAAGTAGATTCTATTTCAAGTCTTAGAAATAGAAGACGAGGAGGTTTTAAACTCATACTCTCGTTCTACTTTACATATTTTCACATTGTACCAATTATACCATTCGGTTTTTCCTTTTAGTTGTGCTTGCAAATGTTCGCTTTGTTGTTTCCAATTTTTTATAGCGTCTAAGCTTTTCCAATAACTTACAGTTATGCCAACATCGTTTCGAGCGCTGTCTATTCCTAAATACCCATCCTGTTGTTTTGCTAGAGCTTCCATTTTATCAGCCATTTCAGAGTAGCCTTCAATAGTTTTAGCATGGGTTGATGTAAAAATGACTGCATAATAAGGTTCAAAATCTTTGTTCATATTTTTTTAAAGGTCTGTTATTGGTAGTTTTCTTTTTCCCCAGGTTAATACTTGTACACCACTGGAATAATGAACTTTGTCCGGGTTATTATTTATTAAATGGCTAAATCTAGGGTAGTATAAATCTAGTTTTTTAACCATGATTGATTGCATGGGCCATTCAATATGATGTACATCGTATTCAATAATATGTTTTTTGTGGTCTTGAAAAACTGCATACCGTTCGGTTAGCCATAAATCGGTTTCATCTTTTTTGGGAGCTGTGTCTTCTAGGTTATATTCAATATGAAATGAGTCCTTAAACGTTTCGTTTTTTGATGTGTAAACAGAGTTGTCTCGACTCATTTTTGAATATTGATAAGGGAATTTAGACATCATTTTTAAAACCTTGCAAGAAGATCGTTTACTGCCTTCCATATTTAAAAAGTAGACACTTGGTTTACCATTATAGATAATATAAACTCTAATATTAATTTCAAAAAAATCTGAAATATAAGACACTTTAGGAAGGTTTTTGATCCCTATATTATTCATGTTAAACGCGACCAGGCTTACCCATGTTTTATCATTAATAATATCTGGTTTTATGCCTTTTGGAAGAAAAGAAATTATTAACTTAGGATTTACTTCCCAATGTAAAAAAACGGCTTTATTCCATTCTTGATAATACATCCAAGGACGGTCTGGGTATGTAAACAAGCGATGCTCTTTTTGTTTTAATATACCTTTTGTATTCATAAAACGTATTGATAAGGTTTTACTAAGACTTCCGTTTTTGATTTCTTTTAGAAACCAAATTCACCTTCCCCCCTTGTAAATAAGGGAAAGAAACTTAATCAGAATTTTTAATTTATATTATTACTTCTCAACAGTAACCCACCTTCCTTTTGTTCTTACCAAATATTCATTGTCATACATGGCTTCAGCTTGTACACCAGGTAAATAATAAGTTCCTAAATATGATGCATTCAGCATAACGTTAAATGTTTTAGTACTCTGTCTTCCTTTTCGTTGTAAATCGAAATAAAAATTAACACGATCGTCTCTAATATCTGTGAATCTCGCTTGGCTGGTTGTTGTATTTCCAAAATCTGTAAAACGGGTATTCACGATTTCCCAACCTGATGGGAATATCTGTGTTAATGCCACATCGTTAATAGCTTCATTTTTAAGATTGCTAACTTTTACTGTTGCTACAAAATCTTGCCCTTGTTGTAGTTTGGAGATATTAATTGCATTTCCTATTAAGTTTTTATATTGTATAGAAACACTCAACCCGCGTTGTTCAGCCAGTTCTTGTCCAAGCGGTAATTTTCCGGAATTTAAAACGCGTACATAAACAATGTTGTCTTTATTATTGGTAAAGGATAATGTGTTTTCTCCATCAACAACATTTAATTCGCGTTGAGCAATCGCACTTTTAGAGTTTATGGTTTCTGTTTTTCCGCTTATAGTATAACTTACATTAAGCGCTTTTCCTCCGTTGGCATTTACCATTTTTGCAATAGCCAACAAACTATAAGCTGTTGTTTGGGTGCTCATCCAGCGATTACTTGATAAGTCCTTAGCAATATATTGAGACAATTCGCGTCTTTTTGGGTTTTTAGTAAGCACCATTGTTTCTAAAGCCATGGCGCGATTTCTATCAACAGAACCGTAAGTGTAATAGTTGTAACGAACAGGTTTAAAGTTAATATTTGCTGATTTAGAAATAGAATCGCTTGCCTCTTTTTGACCTGCTAATGCATATGCTGCTGCTAATCGCCATTTGGCTTCATTCGATATTTCGCTAAACTCACGCAATCTATTCATGGCAGCTAAATCTGCTTGTCCAGCTAATGCTAAGGTGTACAGTCTGTAAGCTTGTGCTAGATCGGAATTATACGATCGATAGCTAGGCCTCCAATCTCTTGCTGTTTGTTGTTGGTATTTAATCCAATTGCTTTTAAAGGTAAGCGGTAAAACAAACCCTTTCTTTTCGGCTTCAAGCATAAAATGGCCTGCATAACTGGTTCCCCAATCATTACTATCGTTTTCTCCCATCCAATAACTTAAACCACCGCTTGGTTTTTGAAAATGACCTAAACGTTTAATCCCATTTTCAATATTGCTTTTAATTTTCTGCTTTTTATCGTGTGTTAAATCGAAAATATCATTTAAAAATAACTGCGGGAATACGCTCGATGTCGTTTGCTCTACACATCCGTGTGGGTATTGAATCAGGTATTGTAATCTGCGCGAAAAATCCATTGGAGGCATGGTAGAAAACTCTAAGGTTGCAGAGTTAGTTCCATAAACTCCAAATGTTGAAAATGCTATAGATTCTGATGCGTTTGCTTCTAAAGTTTTGTCTATTGGTTTTGATGTAATAGGGTTTGGGTTTATAACATCCAGTTCAACTTTATAAGTCGATTTTTCACCATTCCCAGAGGCAATCACTTCTACAGTATTAAAGCCTTTTGCTTTACTAACATCCAATTCAAAATAGGTCATTTTTTCATCTGGATTCGCAAAAGTGAGTGTTTTTGATTTGTCGCCAACAACAGAAATCCCATTGCTTAGTTTCAAGCTAATGTTTACGTTTTTCACTTTAGATTCCATTGCGAAAACAGTAACGGGAAGCGTAACTTTTTCACCTGGGCTTAATTTTCGTGGAAGCGATGCTAATACCATTAAAGGTTTTTTTACTTTAACCGTTTTGTCTGTACTTCCGTAAGCTTCGGTTGTATTGTTTCCAGCAATGACCATGGTTCTCACAGACCCGATGTAATTTGGCATTTTTATTTTATGCGTTTTACTATCACCTGCGTTTAAAGTAAAAGGACCTAAAAAAGTAACTACAGGTTTAAAACGATTTGCTTTTTTGTTCTTTCCACTGGCAGCACTTCCATCACCACCTATTGCAAATACTTGATCTATACTACCTGAATAAGCACCAATAACATCATCAAAAATATCCCAGGTTTTTACTCCTAAAGCTTCGCGAGCATAAAAAGAACTCCAGGCATTTGGTGTTTTAAAACGTGTTAAATCCAATAGGCCTTCTTCAACCATAGCGATAGTATAAGTCATGGCTTTATTGTTTTTTTCTGAAATAGTGACCTTAAATTCTTGTTTAGGACTTAAGGTTTCAGGCATTTTTAATTCAGGTTCTAACTTCGTTTTTGGGTCTTCAACCATGATCGGGATAACTCCAAATAAACGAATTGGTAAATCGTTTGCCGAAATAGCATGTGGTTGCAATAGTGAAATATTAATGAATACATTAGGAGCCATTTCTGAGGTTACTGGAATATCTACAGTAGTTTCACCTGGTTTTGTTTTCACCCATTTGTGCTCTAATACTTCAGTACCGTTTTCAATACTTACTAATGCACGTCCTTCACTGCCTGATTGAAATGTTATTTTAGCAGTTTCTCCAACATTGTATTTTTCTTTGTCTGCAGAAAAAACGAGCATTTTTGCAGCATCTTTATTACTAGAAGATGAGTTTTGCCACCAGTTTTTATAAAAATAGGCTGTTCTTCCTGTAGCATGACCACTAACAGGATCTTTAATTCTTATAAGGTAACGCCCGCGTTCGCCATCTGGAATGTTTATGTTTAATGTTGCTTTTCCGTTAGCATTGGTACTTATTTTAGAGTTTAAATACGGTCTGTGGTAGCTACTGGACACATAACTTGATAAGTTGTCGTAAGACGAATTCCACCACCAACGCCATTCAATTTTATAAACCTTTACTTCCAGATTGTTTCGTTTTACGGGGTTTCCCTTAGCATCTACCACCACTAAATCAAAGCTTTGGTTTTCGTCTGTGTAATAGGAACCGTAGGCATTGCCTTTTGGTGAACGTAACCCGACAAAAGACTCGTAAGGAGCGTATTGTTTTGTGAATGCGTCTAAAGAGAAATCACCACCATTTTCGAAGGCTCTTACTAAAAATTGAACGTTTAACATGCCTGGGGCATTTTTACCAACAGCTATTTTATTAGTGATTTTAGCTTGCCCTTGCTCATTTACTTTCCCTTCAAAAACATTAATTTCTTCAGTATTAAATTGACGAGTAGGATCATTAAATATATAGCCTTTATATTTTTTAAAGCCAGCATGCGAACTACTGAATTTTGCTTTTATTTCGGCCTTTAGGTTTTTCCCGGGAGTACCATGAAGCCACTTTATATCTAGATTTCCTTTTAAAGGTTCTGTACTGGAAAGCACATCATTTTCAAAATCAACTTTAATTTTTAAACGATTAGGTTTAACGGTTTCAATTTTTAAACCCTTATGAAACGTAGCGCCTCCAACAGAGACCTTGGCATTGTAATTTCCTGTTTTATCTTCTGAAGATGTAGGAACCGTAAAGTTGAAAAAATTATTAACGTTATCTGTAGTAACGTTTTTAAAAACTAATTTTCCGTTAGGATCGGTAATTTCAAGTTTTACAGGATGCTGTTTAGGAAGATTATTGGCTTTATCATTTAACATGAATGTTAAGTGTAAGGTGTCTCCAGGTCGCCAAACACCACGTTCCCCATAAATATAGCCTTTGAGCCCTCGTTGTAATCTATTCCCAGAAACATCAAATTTGCTTAATGATAAAGAATTACCGTCGTGAAGTTTTATGTAACTAACATTATTGCCTTTTGAAACAATCGCAAATGCGGCATGTTTTTCGGCATCAATCGTGGTTAAGCCGTCTTTGTCTGTAGTTGTTTCTTCTAGTTTTTGTTGTTGGAAGTTATAAAGAGATACCGTTGCGTTGGCTTCTGGATTGGTATTTAAAATATTTGTAACAGCAAAGTAATACGAATTGTTGGCGCCTCGTTTTGCGATTACTCCCAGGTTTGAAGCGATTAGGTTTTGAGATGTAATGCGGTTTTCGTTATAGTATGCACTATGACAAGGATTGTCTCGTTCACGCCAGTTGTATGAATAGTTTCTGTAGTTGTAATTCAGATTGTTCCAGTAGGCTTCTTCTCTTAGCTCTTCATCTTCAATAGTTTCTTCGCCGTAATCTTCTTCATAGTATTCCTCATCATAATAATCCTCCCCATTTTCAACGTTATTTACATTAACAACCGCATTGCAGTCATACAATGAATAACTTTTATTAAAACTAACTTCCACACGGTAAATAGCACCTGGATCGGCTTTAAAAAACTTTGAAAGATCGATACTGTAAGCTTTCCATTTGCCTGTGTTTTCTGTTTCTGATACTAATGGAATGGTTTTTTTTGCAATACGACGCCCTACTTTTCTAATCTCATGGCTATTATTACTATTCATGTTATTGTCTTGTAAAAACTGAAGAATGTTATCTTCAAAAATTTTAATAACTCGAACGTCAACAGCACTCAAATTAACAGCTTCGAAATTGAATTTTAGTTGTTCCGAATTTGGTAAAATACTACCGTTGCTAATTAAACGTACTTGTGGTTTTAATTCTTCAAAACCAATGATTTCAGAAAAAGGTTTTTTAAGTTTTATACCATCTATATTTTTAATGCCCTGGAAAACATCTACTTGAATATTACCTACTAATTTAGTGCCCGGATATACTTTTAATACATTGCCATCAACGACATATTTTGGTTTTTTTGCATTTTGAATTGATACTAAACCATCAAAGTTTTGTTGTTTTTTTAGTGGATCTGAAAAATTGATTAATAAATGTTGCTCAGGCGATTGAATAACATCCGTTTTAGTAATTGTAAAATTGTTTACTCCTGGAATAATTATCTTGTTTTCTCCTTTGTTTTCGGCCTCGATAGATTTCCCGTTCCAGGAAACAATAATATCACTATCATCTGTTAAACGATTTATACTATCTATTTTAAAATCGAAAACCTTGCTTTTTTCATTTGCTTCATTAAATACAATATTTAAGTTATTTCCATTTTGAGAGGCTTTTACTAATTGTTTAGCATGGTCTAGAGAAATAACATCAGCCGATTTAATAACACCTTCTAAGTACTGCCATTTTTTACTATAAGATTGAATATTATTAGTAACAATATTGAAGCTTGGCGTAATGGTTTTAAACTGAAACGTATACGTTTTAAAATCTTTAGGAATGTCTTTGTAGATATCATCAAGTTTAACCGTAACAGCATATTCAGTAGCAGGTTGAAGTGGTTCATCTGGAGTAAATAATAAGGCATGCTTATTGGCTACCATTAATTTTCCCTGTACATGAGGTTTTATAGAAACGATAGGGTCAGTAATCTCTTGACCCATTTCCCAACCTTCAACATCTTCGGTTAAACTTATTTCAATGGGACTCATCACTGATGTTAAACCAGATGAAGTGAAGCTTATGTAATCTTTGAATTTAAAAAGGTTATCAGTTTCAGTGACTTTCTTTTTACAGGATAGAGCTAACATAATAAGTACTATGAGAGCAAATGACTTTTTTAATAGCATAAGCGATGGTTTTAAATGAAAAAATAACTTGAAAAAAGAAAGTGTAGGCTGTTTCTTGTTAAACTAGTTACGTTCTAATTTTATTCTTTAGATTTTGAGTTGTTGTTAAATTATTCTTAAAAGCTTAATTTTTATAAATGTCGATTAATAATTCGCCTTTATCATTCATTGTTGCTCTGTACATGCCAGCGGTATTAAATTCTGCAACCATATTTCCGTTTTTATCAACGGCTATAATACCTCCAGTGCCTCCTAAATTTGATAGTTTATTTTGAATAACTTCTTTGGCGGCTTCTTGTAAAGATAAATGTTTATATTCCATAAGAGCAGAAATATCGTGAGCGACCATAGCGCGAATAAAATACTCCCCCCAACCTGTGCAAGATATAGCACAAGTATTATTATTGGCATATGTGCCTGCTCCAATAATAGGAGAGTCCCCTATGCGTCCCCAGCGTTTATTGGTCATGCCTCCTGTGGATGTACCCGCAGCTAAGTTTCCATTTTTGTCAAGTGCTGCACATCCTACAGTTCCAAATTTAGAGTTTTTAATGTCTTCATCATAGAAGAAAGCTGTCTTGTCATCGTGATCTAATTCAAGTTTCTCAGATTCTTTTATTTTTTCAAGTGATTTATGACGTTTTTCAGTATAAAAATAATCAGGAGTAACCATTTGTAGCCCTTGCTCTTTTGCAAAGGTATTGGCTCCATTTCCAGATAACATGACGTGCGGCGAATTGTCCATGATGGCTCTGGCTAAATTTATAGGATTTTTTACCGTAGTTGTTCCTGCTGATGCTCCAGCATTTAATGTTTTTCCGTCCATGATAGAAGCATCATGTTCGTTAGTTCCTGCATTGGTAAAAACAGCTCCTTTTCCAGCATTAAATAAAGGCGAATCTTCCATAACGTTAATCGTTTTTTGTACAGCATCCAAACTAGACCCTCCATGTTTTAAAATGTTATATCCAACTTTAATAGCTTCCTCTAATGTTGCTTTATATGCGGCTTCCTTTTCTGCGGACATATTTTCTTTTAAAATAGTACCTGCCCCTCCGTGAATTATTATTGAAAACGCTTGTTTTGCTTTGTGCTGTTGCACATTTTCAGTAGGTAATTTCGATTCGTTTTTACAGGAGGTAAATATTAATAAAATCGAGACTAGATAAGCTAGTTTTTTCATGATTAGTTATGGTGTTTTAATAGCAATAAAGTTAAGGTTAAGTTCATAATAAACCATAAAGTTAAATAAAACGTATATTTAAATATCCCAAATCACATAATTCATGAAAAACTTTTTATTAAAAACAGGACTTGCATTAACATTTTTCACCGTATTAACTTGTAATATAGCGTGTTCAAAAGACGATTCGGCTGCCGATATCGAAAAGGAAATGGTTACTGATATAGCTACTAATATACTACAATTAGTAAATGAACATAGGTCTAGTATTGGGAAACAAATTTTAGAGACTAATACTTTGGCGGAAGATTTAGCAGAAGAACACAATATGTTCATGATTAGTCAAGGAAACATCGGGCATGAAAATTTTGATTATCGGGCAAACCGACTGTTTGATGAAGAGAATGCTAAAGGTGTAGGTGAAAATGTAGCGTTTAAACAGGTTTCTGCTCAACAAGTTATGACTGCTTGGTTAAATAGTAGTGACCATCGTAAAAACATTGAAGGAAACTTTTCGCATATTGGTGTTAGTGTTGTTAAAAGTAAATCGGGAGTTTACTATTTTACTCAACTTTTCTTAAAAAAATAAACAGATTACGGTATAAATTTATTGGACTCAAATGTAGTTAAAGTCATGTATTTTAGTGTATTTTCTTTCAGCTACTAAAAACTTTTGACACGAATTTCACGAATTCTCACGAATTCAGTTTTACAATGTTTAATAATTTTATATTTCGGTATTTCACGAAGCAGACTTTCAGTCTACCAAAGCAAACTTATTGACTAAAGGTCATAGTAGTTTAGTTCTATAATTTCATAAAAAACATCATTATTTCTTTTACAGTAAATTCAAATAATGAACTCATTTTCGCTTCGATCTAAAAAGTTTAAATGAGTTCAATAATCGATATTATTTTGCAACATCTATCATTTAAGGTTTTATTGGTCTCAAAAATAGTTAAAACTATGCACTTTAGTGCATGTCGCTTTAGCTTCTAAAAATTTCTACCTTTGTAGTATGTCGGAACAACGATCAAATGGACACAGTGTATCTCGCTTATCAGTTCACATAGTTTGGAGCACAAAATATCGTTATCATGTTTTGAAAGGCGACATTCAAAATCGATGTCGTTCCCTTTTGATACAAATATGCGATGCGGAAGATGTACAGATCCTAAAAGGTGTAATA
>NZ_SRSO01000016.1 GCF_004791695.1 Flavivirga rizhaonensis
ATCAAAATGGGTAATCAATAGCTCTGGCAAGAGAACTTTCAGTAGGTCAATATATGGATCCAATCTTCTTTTTTTTACAAAAATATCATTCTACTTTGAATTCACACACAACTTTTGGGATTGATCCATGGTTGAACTAAGAGGTTTTTAGATGCTTTAGTATCTAAAGCCAACATTATAAGTGTGAAATTTTAAAAAAAATAAATCAACATCTATACTTAAAAAATATTTCGAAATTTATTTTTTAAAAAACTAAAAGATACTATCGGCACATAACAATGTACTTTAATATTAAATTATTAGCGTATAATTATTTTCTTTGATGCTTCATGGCCGAAGCTATTTTTAAAGTTTAATATGTAAATACCTTTTGATAATGTGGAAGTATGTATGTCAAATACATTTTCAGATTGTATTTTAAAATTATTAATCAATTGGCTCTGTAAATTAAATAGTTTTGCATCAAGGTTTTTATTAGTGTCTAAAAAATAAATGTGTATCACATTTTCAACATCTTTTGGATAGCTAATAACTATTGTATCATCTAGTGATGAATGTTCAGTGACAGAAAGTGGGGCACCTTCATGTACTTTAATTGTTCCGATATTTAATTTATAGTTTACTATAGTATTGTTTGAAGTAAAACGTAGACCAATTTTTGCCAATGTGCGACCGTTAAATGCGCTTAAAAGTTTAGTGTTTAGTATCCAGCCTCTATTTCCATTTGGCGAAACATCTAAAATAATAGGTTGATTTATGGCGTCGTTAAAAGTTAGTAAGACTTCGACTTGCGAATTTTCAACTAAGTCGTAATTATAAATAATATCAATTTTACTATTTTCTGTTAGTAATAGTCTGGTTTTATAGAGTTCTAAATCTATTGGAGTACTGGCTAATAAGTCACCTTCAACAAGAAGAGAATTTCCTCCTTGATAAGCCAGATTAAAATCCCAAGAGCCTTTAAGCAGCGTATTTTCTGAAAACGCAAATTGCCACGTAGGTAGTATATCTTGTTCGTTCATATTATGCCAAGGTGCCGAACTGATTTCATTACCATCGCTAAACTTTTTTAATCCATGACCTGTATTGAAATTTGATTCAAAAGGTATTTGCGTAATACTAGAGGTTGCTGGGATCCAATGGGAAAATCCTTTAAACCCATCAGAATCTTCTACGGCTGGATTTCTGTTGGCTCCAGAAAATAGGTGTCGCTCTTGGTCATAGAAATTCAAGTAATCACTAGAATCTGTATTAAAATTGCTGTACTGGCTGTTATTGTATATACAGTTGGGGGCAAAAAGCCCTAAAGACGTGCGTGGTGTTGCAATGTCTTCAAATAGCCAACCCATCCAAGAATTCCCAACTGTTTCAAAATTTCCTTGGTTTCTAAAGGGCCAAAGGTCAACTCCTGTAAACACCTCAAATTTAGATCTATTAATTTCTATTGCTCTATTTTTAGATGCTATGGGAAATGTTGTTCCGAACCAAGAAAAATTAATGAACATATTACTGCTAACGCGTTGCTCAAAACCATTGCCAGCCTCTCCATCTTCATTATTTTGTATAAATGGGCTATTATTTGCGTTTAGTCTATCTTGCCAGTCAACTGTACCGGTAAGTAGCATTGCATCATACCACATAACTTCTTTTCCGAGTGCCTCTGTTTGTTCAGTTAAATCTCGCAAAAATGCATACATTAATGCTGCAGTATTACTATCCGTGTTGGTTTCTTCATTTATAAACCAGCCATCAAATTTGTAATATTCCATAATGTCTATCATAATGGGGATGACAACAAAATCACCATTAACATCTTGTTCTAAGAAATTAAGTAGAGTTTCTGTAGTACCTCCAAAGATATTAGGCGCAAAAAAAACGTTACCAAAAACTTTGACTCCGTTTTTATGAGCAGTATTTACCCAAGGTGATGACGGAAGCTGGATAGTTTGGTTTGAGGTTCCTCCAAACCAAATTAGTTTATCAATATATGCCCATTGCGTGAAATTATACAAATTGAATTGTGATTGCTCACCATTATAATTTGCAAAATTATTCATTCCATCAGGAAGATATGCAATTTCCATAGCATTGCTCAATAATGGATTAAATTGAGTACTTTCATTAATAAACCGCGTTGCTAAAGGTTCAGTAGCTATTAAAGACGGATCTGCCGTAGGGTCATTTTGAGACCATACTTTTAGCTCATCAACGGTTAAGATATAAGGTGATGTATTAACTATTTGTGCATGAACTGTTAAATTTAAGAATAAAATAAAAAGGAATATTTTTTTTAGCATTACAGTGTCATTTGGTCTTTTATGATAAGGAATAAAAAAACTATTTGTTTATTACGTTATCTTAAAACTACTGAAATTAGTGGCTTCAGAGGGTTAGTAAATTAAATATTACATACTAGTATTAATATATTTGTGGAGTAATTTGTAAATATAGAAGTGCTTTATTTGCAAAACTTAATGGCGCGCTATAAGAGCGGGCTAAATTTTAATTAAAATAGCCCGCTTTTGATCAAACAAATAATTTATAGAGACAGAGCCTAATTTTTCACTATTTTTTTTGTTATTACACCATTCTCGTTATTTAAATATAAAAAATATAGTCCCTTTTTTAAACGGCTAAAGTCAATTTCTGATTGATTTGTTTCTTTTATTAATTGGCCTAAGCTATTATAAATAGTTACTGAATTAATGTTATCAACATTTTTTAAATACAAAATGTCGTTTACTGGGTTGGGATATGCTTCAACTTGTTTAAGTGAGTTCTCTGCAACATCCAGTACACCATTAATAATTAAGTCATCATAAATACTGAAACCCATATTAGTGTCAGGGACACCAGCCGTGGGGTTTGACGCTAAAAGTGTTATTGTAAAAGAAGTTACATCAGTCCAACTTAGTGTAGTGTTAGCGATGCCTAGAAAATTAGTCGTAGAGGTAACAGGGCTATTGCTTCCACCTGTAGGCGTTAAAGTATACTCAACAATCTCATTAAAATCGAAATCACCAACTATAAGAGAATTAACCGTTACGGGTTCACTAAATGTAAATGTCGTTGTTGTAGCAGCATCATTGGTTATTAATTGGTTACCAGACATACCACCAAAGCCATTATAAGCGACCGTTGTGGACACACCTCCATCTACTGCATCTACGGTTACGGTTATTCCAGATACGGTTTGGGCTAAACCAGAAGGAGAACCTACGGAAATACTTTCAAAATCGAAAGTGATTTGTGCACTGATAGCATTAACGGCTAAAAATGCAAATAAAAGAGTCATTTTTTTAATCATAATCGTATGGTTTTTAGAGTTAATATTTATTTTATTTTATTATTGTTAAGCGTTTCTGTAATCCATTTTTTGTGGCTAGATGTTCTGGTGAACATTGTTATGGCTCCATACTCAAAGTTTTTATTTCTATCATCGCTATAAGGGTCGGATTTCATTGTTAATGAAAGTAGACCACAGACTTTCCAAACACCATCCATTTTTATAAAAAGTGGGCCACCACTATCTCCAGGAACAGATGTGCCTTCAAATTTTGTTGCTTTTTTCTTGCTATTACCTTCTCCTAAGAGGTCAACAAAAAATTGGTGTGAATTTCCCTTTTTCAAAATATTAGACGTACATGTTGGATCATCAAAATCACAGGCTAACAAACCAGAGGGATGTAATTTTTTGGTATTTACCGCTAATTCCATTTTTCTGTCTAACTTATTCTCTATAGCATGTCGTTTTGATAAATTTTGGGAAATATTAAATTTGTAATTGCCATAACCACCCAACCAAATGGTTTTACCTAATGGCTCGTTTTTACTTGTATTGAGTATAGCTGGTGCAATATCTGTTATGGGGTCTTTTAATTTTAATAAACATAAATCGTTGCCCGCATAAAACCTTTCCGCTATATCTTTACCAAGCCAATCTGGGTGTATTATAATTTTTTCAACGCTGTGTTCTGTTTTTGGTTTGTTTGGATTTTCACCTGTACAAATATTGAGAATGGTTGGTTGATCTACCTTTTTAGTTTCTTCATTGTAAAAATTATGTGCTACTGTAAGTATCCAATAAGGATCTATAATAACTCCAGTGCCAATACCTGTATCAAATTTATTTTCTCTATTAAATCTAATTGCCACAACTGATGAAAAATCGGGGTATTTATTAGTATTAAAAGGAGGTTTGTTTTCCCCAATAATTTCATATTCTGCAATTTCAATGTCATGACGTATTCCAAATGTAGTCACTTCTTGCGCACTTAATTTGGCAAAAAATAGGCTAATAACTATACATATTAAAATGCGTATTGGTTTAGATATGTTATTTGTTTGGGTCATATAATTAGTTCTTAAATATGTCTTTAAGTATATTATCTAGAGATTTTCCTCGTAATACATCTCCTTTTTTAATAATCTTTCCTTCAGGGTTTAAAAGAAAAAACCCAGGAAAACTAGAAACATTATATGTTTGACGAACTCCGTTACGATTGCTCAGAGGATCATGTACTTGAATTCCGGCAGGATTATACTTTAACAATGATTTTTGCCACTTCTCTATATCAGGATCAGAATGAATACCCAAAATTTTAAATGGCTTGTCTTTATATCGCTCTTTAACTTCTTTTAAATGTGGAAATTCTTTGATGCACGGCACGCACCACCACGTCCAAAAATCTAGTAGCACATAATTACCTTGTAATGATGATAAGGATATATCATTTTCTTTACTGTCTTTTAATGTAAAATCTGGTGCCATTTTTCCTGGAATGGCTCTGTTGATTTTATCAACTTTTTGTTCTATTTTATGGTAGTAAGGGTGATGCTTATATGCACTTTCATCAAGAGCTGTAAACATTTCTAGAAGATCATTTTCATTTTTTGGTGCAGGGACCAAAGTGTTATAATCTATTTCACTTTCCATGAGTGCTAATGATGCAACCGCAGTTGGGTGTTCTAAAACAAATGATTTTCTTAATCTATTTATCTTTGTATCATAGGTTATGGCTAGATTACGGATATCATTAGGTATAACATTTTTACCATTATTTCTATATTCATGATTGTGATCTGACCAGACTTCTTTTAAGGGATTGAAATCGGGCAATAATCTTATACTATCTCTCTTTTTTCTATATGCAGTGAGTAATTTGTTATTAGGTGAGCCAGTAGCTGTCGTTTTTACAACTTTAAATGATTGGTTTTCAAATAATACCTTTTCAGTATCAATAACAATATTTATGTTTCCATTTTCAAGAAGAAAAGTTTCTGTGAACACCTTATCATTAATCGTTAATGAAATTGATGAAGGTGGTACCGCTAAAGTGCCTGAGAGTTTAAATCTACCATTCTTTATAGTGCTTTCAATAGCGCTTTGGGTTATTGAAAATTCACCATCAACAAATTCACCCAACCCACCAAATTTAATTGTGCCACTTTCTAGTCCATTAACCCTACCAGTAATAGTAAAACTATTTAGGTCTTGTTTACAGCTTGTAAAAATAAGGATAGATATGACTATGAGTTGTTTTATCATTATGGCTTATTTCATTAAAAAGTTATTTAATTTTAGTTCTAAGTCTTTAGCATCCATATTTTTGGCTATTATTTTTCCTTCAGGGTCAATGAGATATGTTGTTGGAAAGGCAAGTACTTTATACAGATTATAACTAGAATTTTTATCAGTTATATTAGTGTCTATTACCTGTGGCCAAGGGAGTTCATGTTTAGCTAGAGCACCTAACCATTTCTTTTTATTAGGATCAGCATGTACACCTACAATCTCAAAATTTTGTGTTTTGTACTTTTCCCTTAATACTTTAAGATGTTGAAATTGTTTGATGCATGGGGCACACCAAAAAGCCCAAAAATCCAATAAAACATATTTTCCTTTAAAGGATGAAAGCGAAACAATATCCCCATCTGAATTTTCTAAAGTAAAATCTGGTGCAGTTGCACCTGCTGCTAAACGCTTAATACCATTGATAATAGTTTCTGTTTTTTTGTAATACAGGTGACTTGCTAATTTTTTATCAAGAGCTTGAAACAATGTTATCTTATCCTGAAGTGTAAGCGGGGATAAATCGGAAAGGTGATTACTAAGAAGAGTTAAGGCGAATTCTGAGCCTGGGTTTTCAAAAATAGATGACATTATAATAGCCTTTTTTCTATTTTCCATTATTGGCAAAAACTCTTCTTTATACTTTTTTAGAGCTTTGTTTAATACTTCTTTGGATGGGTTGCTCCTTATTGTACGATAGTAATCTTCTAGACCTGCAGGTTTTTCTATAGAATTTAGTTTTTTATAATATTCTATAAAAAGATCAGTATTTTTTGTGCCACTAACTGAAGGAGCAAGACCTATGGTCATCCAATTCTTATTTGACTCAGCCACTTCAGACACATCCATTACAAAATCTGTTTTACCTTCGTCTAGGAAAAAATCAGTATAAGTTTTTCTTCCTAACTTAAATTTAATACGGTAGTACATTGGTGGCGTTTGCAATGTCCCTTTTAACTTAAATTTTCCGTTTCTTACTTTAGCTTGGTTAATAAGTTCCTCGTCATCATTAGTATTTTCTTCTATCATATAAAGACTGGCCTTACCATTCTTCATCCCTTTTATCTTACCTTTTATGATATACTTATTTTGCCCTATAGATGTTATAGCGAATAATAGAATCAGTATGTATATGAATTTTTTCATTGAATATCTACGTACTTTATTTTTCAAAAATTTGCTTTAGTTTTTCATCCAATTCATCATCTTTAAAGTGCTTACCGACAATTTTTCCTTCTGGGTTTAATAGGTAAACTGTTGGCAGTGCTATTACATTATACAGTCCACTTACAGAATTTTTAGCCTTTGGATCAACCTCAAAACCTTGTACTCCTGTTGGTGCGTGTATTTTAATCGCATCTAACCATTTTTGTTTATTTGGATCTGCATGAATCCCAAAAACTTCAAAACTTTCTGCTTTATATTTTTTACGTAATTCTTCTAAATGCGGAAATTCTTTAATACAGGGTTTACACCAATAAGCCCAAAAGTCTAGCAAAACATAATTGCCCCTATAGGAAGATAGTGTGATGTCCTTATCATTTATGTCTTTTACTTTGAAATTTGGAGCAATAGCACCAATCATTAGGGGTTTGATTATAGAAATATATTCCCGTACTGTTTTATAGTAGGGGTGTGTTTCTAAACTTTTATTTAGACTTAAAAAGAAGGTCTCTATTTCCTGATCGGTAAAAGATGACATAAATGTACATTCTTCATTTATAAGTAATAAAGTGTAAGCACAGTTTAAGTTGTCTTTGATGAAATCTTTTTTTATGTCGTAAACTTCTTGTTTAAATTTTGGAAAAACATTGTTGTAAAGATGCTCTAATTCTTCATTTGTTGATTTTGTTTGACCATTTAAATTTTTGTAATAATCAATAAAGGTTTCACTTGTAGATAAAGCATGTATTCTGTCCTCATACAATGTTTTAACATCGTTATTAGGTGTGCCATTTATCTTCGCTTTTAATAAGCGTTCCCTAGTGTTAGCTCTGATGGTTACATTGCCGTCTGCGATAATATTTATTGTCCCTTCTTCTATAAATAATTCAATAAGCATATCCTCATTTAACTGAAGAGATGCTAGTAAGGGATGTTCTGGCGATTCACCTTTTAATTCTAAGATCCCTTTTTTAATGGCTCCTTCATTTACAAGATCTCTATTATTCCCATAGATATCATGTGTGTAGAGCTTAGCAGGACCATCGCTGATATGGGTTAGGTTACCAATTATGGTATATTTGCTTTGAGCAAAACCGACCAAAGTAAAAAGGTATATAAATATCGCTTTCTTCATAGTTGCATTAAAAATTTATTGTTTTAAGTCATACCTAAAAATTAAGGGTTTGCTGTTATTCTAATATTATTTATACCTATTGGTAGCAATTCACCCGCATTCTGTTCTAATAGAATCAAGCTTAAATTCATAATATTTGTATCTGGATTATACAGACCATTACCTTCAATAAAACTAGGGATGAAATTTAAACAGGTATAACTTTGTGTCAACACCGTTACTGTGTTGTTAGAGTTTAGGGTAATAGTGGTAACAGGCGCTTGATCACAAATACCCGTACCAAGGTCAAAAATATCCCCTATTAATACAATATCACACCCATTAGCTTGTCCTATTATATTGAATGTTCGCTCAAAATTAGTATCAATATTAGATACGACATTAAGTACACCATTCCATGGTGAGGAGTCTATTAATGGATCGCATACACCTGCCGTTTCTTTAGTAATAGTTACTGTTGCAGATTCTGTTGCATTATTTACGCTGGCCAATACTTGTACTACTACCGACACTTTATCATCTGTTTGAAAATAGGTATCATCCGTAACTGTAAGTTCTCCATTTATCCTGCCTACACTAATAATATCGTTAGGTGTTTGGCTAAGAATGGTATAATTGATATCCTCGCTTGCATTAGATGTAGCACTGACTAATCCTACAACATCATTAGCTCTTAAATTATAATAAAATGTCTTCTCTACATCAGGGAAGTCAATAATGGTTTCCATAGTATCATCATCAGAGCACGATTGAAAAAATATAGTAGCAATACTCAAAATAATGTAGATGCTTTTTTTAATATTTTCATTCATAGTTTTTCTATTATAAACCGACATACCAATCATTATTAATTTAGAGGAGTTATTAAAATTTCACTTGTAAAAGTGAAACCACTACTCATAATTTGTAGCTTAACGCGTATAGTTTTAGATTCTTCGGTATATGTTCCATCAACCAACGAGTTAATTATGTCAGGTGGTGTAGTACAGTCGTAGTTCTGACTTTCTACGATAACTCTTCCCTCTTTAACATTAGGTACAAATTGTTCTAATTTAATTGTTGTGGTTGGCGGATTTTCACAATCACCAAAAGACAGGATATCTCCAATTAAAACAAGTTCTCCACATTCGGCATTACCAGTAATAGGTCCTAGCACATCGAAAAGTTCATTACCGATAAGAGTCTGTACTTTTAAAGAACCTTCCCAAATCGAAGTATTTATATAATACAATGGGCAGTCTGAGTTCGTATAAGGGTCTGTACCATCCATTAGTTCTGTACTATTTATTACACCGTCTTGATCGCAGTCGGCATCCAACCATAGTGGATTAATTGGGTCATAATTTGCATATCCTGGAAATTGCTCAGGAAAGCATGGATTTAGTCGTTCAGGATCAATATTATCATTTATACCATCACCATCCGAATCTGCATTGTAAGGGTTTGTACCTTCCGAAATCTCATCACCATTTGATATTTGGTCAGCATCACAATCCGAGATTTTCCATATTCTGTTGTTTGGGTTATAATCAGTAAAATCTTGATTTTGATCTGGCGAACATGGGTTATATATATCAGAATCTATGGTGTCTAAAACACCATCACCATCGATGTCCTCAACACCTTCTACTTGTATAGTTATTGTGGCTGTTTCAACCAAACCGTTGGCACTGGCTCTTACTTCCAAAACAACACTTGTATCTGTATTAGAATTTAAAAGCGTAAAATCTTCAACAATAAGATCACCATTATTGGGGTTGATCCGAACAGCACCACTAGGTTGTTGGGAGATTATTGCATAGTTAATATTAGCGTTGTTACTAGTTGAAGCCCTTACACTGCCTAAAATATCTCCAGAAATTACCATAGAGAATTTTTTTGTTACAAAATCAGGAAACGTTAATGTAATAACGTTATCATCATCCTTATTACATGATAGGATAATGATGGTAGTCATTAATAACAAAAAATTAAAAATTTTAAAACGTTTCATATTACTATCTAATTAATCTCTCGGGTTTTGAATGATTTCTGGGTTTTGTAGTATATATAAATCTCCTATTGGCATTGCCCAGTTATTGCTATTGGCAGCTAAAGTTTCAGTTTGTCCACTTACAGTGTGGGTTATAGAAATATTACTGTTATCAAATAAGTTGTACCTTTTAATATCAAAAGTTCTATCTGTACTTAATATAAGTTCACGCCTTCTTTCATCTTTAACAAACTGCAATAAATCTTCCTGATTTGTAATATCAACAGGTGTAAATGTGCCACCTCTATAACGTTTAAGCCTTAAACTATTTAAATCTTCATTGGCTTGCGAAATGTTTTCTAGACGTGCACTACACTCTGCTCTAATAAGTAGTACTTCTGGGGTATTGATGCCATCTGAAAAGTTTCCATTTTCACTGCCAAACTGATAAACTGGAGCGTTGCCACCAAAATTGAAAGCTGATTCACTGGTTACAAACCATTGCCTTCTTAAATCATCAGATTGATAGCTTGTAATTAATGCTTCTGTAGGGAGTACTTGTAGACGACTATTTTGTTTAAACCAAATAATCTCCAAATCTTCATCAATAAAAGGTTTTAAAATAATATTTTCATTAGCATCGATACTTTCTCTATTTCCTATAGTTACACTATTAAGGTTATTAATGATGCCATAAAGATTTAAAGCATTATTTGATGCATTAAAAGCTTCTTGATAGCGACCTTGGTACAAATAAACTTTAGAGAGTAGACCGTAAGCAGCTGCTTTTGATGGTCTAAATAAGAACTGTAGAGGTTGCGTGTCTTTTAAATTTAATATGCTCGATGTAATATCTTCAAGCACAAAATCATATACCTCTTGGACAGATGCTCTGGTTAAATCTACACCTTCAATTAAAATCCCTTCTCGAATAGGCACCCCTAAATCTGTACTTGCAGATGCTGGGTTGTAGTGTAACGCATACAAATTCACTAAATTAAAATACGAGTAAGCCCTATGTAGTTTTGCCTCGGCCTTTAGTTCCCCAATTTCTGTTGATGTTCCATCTGTTACAGTTTCTAAACCATCTAAAATAATATTACAGGTATATATAATGCTATAATAAGCTTCCCAATCTGGGTCAGGTTCTAAATTTGGATAGATTGTACTTTGAAATAAATACGCATTTATAACTGATGGCTCTATATTATTTCCGAATTGCTGCACAAATTCCTCAGTTAAAACCTGATTATCGGACATGTAAGAAATAATGTTTCCATGCTTTACATCAAACCCTGTGTTAAGTGTATTTCTATCTGGTATCTCATTGACAGATATAAAATCTAACATTAGCCTATAATCTTCTATAGTAGAAGGCACAAGAAATTGCTTTGGTTGAAAATCTAAAAAATTATCTCGTGTACATGAACTAGAAAAGGTTATGATAATTATAAGTAGTATGTATTTAATCTTAGTCATAATCTACATTTATAGTGCTATGTTTATATTTAGAGTATAGGTAGTGGGTAATGGAAAAAATCCATTTTCTGGATCAACATTCCATTTATTAAAACTCCAAACAGCTAGGTTATCAGCTTGCAATGCTATTCTAAATGAAGTTAGTCCAATTTTATCTGCAGTGCTTTGTGGCATACTAAAGCCTAAATTTATTTGTCTCAGCCTAATATGTGCAGCTGTGTCTACAAACCTGTTTGAGTCTGCTAAGTTTTGATAGCCGGATAATCCTCTAAAGTCATTTGAGGGGACAAACGCAGGAACATCAGTACTATTTTCATCACCAGGTTGTTGCCAACGATTTCCAAAATCTTCTTGAACATTAAATTGTTGAAATCCCGGTATGTAAGATGGGAGATAGGTGCCAAATCTATATCTAAAGACATGACCAGCTTTAAATGTGGATAATATTCTTAAGGATAAATTTTTATAAGAAAATTGATTTATCACAGAACCATAATATCTTGGAATCGTTGTGTCTTCTTTTTGAAGGTAGTTAACATCTGTGATGGCTTGGGTAACATCTAAAATATTACCATCATTATCGGTAAATTGTGGAGCTCCTTGACTATCTAACCCAGCATATCTGGTACTATATATGGTTTGTAATGCCTCGCCCTTTATAATAGCCGAGCCAAATATTCTTGTGGAGGTAATGGTAGATGAGTTATTGTTTACTCTTGTAATTTCGTTTGTGTTAATGCTAAAATTGGAGGTTGAGCTCCACATAAAATCTTCTGTTTTAATAGGATTAAATCTGAGACTAGTATCTATACCCTGATTTCTCAACTCACCAACGTTTAGTATAGCTTCATCAACACCCAAAGTGGCATTAAGTAGTTGTCTTACTAATAAATTTTCACTTTGCTTTGAATAATATTCAATACTTCCTCGAAGCTTGTAATCGAATAAACTATAATCTACACCTAGATTGAAAGTTTTTGTTTTCTCTAACCGAAGTGACGGATTTGGAAAGGATAGTATGGTCAATCTATCTAAACCTCTGAAAGGACCATTATCCCTGCTAGAAGCATCAGCTTGTAAAAGTGGGCTAAGCGATGAAGGCCCAGTGTTACCATTGGTACCATAAGTAACCCGTAACTTTAAAAAATTAACAGTATTGTTCTTTTCAAAGAAATCTCTTGTAATATCCCAACTAAGACCTAAAGAGTATAGCGGGATATTTCTAAATTCATCTGTTGTTCCAAATAGATTGGTGTCATCCAATCTTGTACTACCCGATAGAACATACCTATTTTTATAGGTGTACGAGGCATTAGCATAGTAAGATAAAAAGCGATTTTCAATCTCACCAACACTTGATGGCCTAGGAATACTTCTAGCACCTAATGCATTTGGATCTGTAGAGTTTTGAAATGGACTAAAAAACTGGTCTTCAAAGTTTACAGGGGTATAATCTAGAGTTTGGGCATCAAATCCATATAGCGTATTATTATTGAATTTTGACAATTCTGTTCTGGCTTCCCAACCTGTAATAGCTGCTATACGATGCAAGCCATCATTGAAATTCTTGTTGTAATTAAGTTGTGCTCTAAATAAATTAGCTTTAGATATGCCTGAACCTGACCTATAAATGGAGCCTTCTGGTATGGGGAAACTATTGGCAAATCCATTTTCATCGAGTTGTGTATATGAGTTTATAGCATTTCTTACCGCAAAGGTGTTTTCATTTAGGATACTCTCTTGATTGGTTCTTGATTGTTGATATTGATAAGACAGTGTGGCATTAAAACCTTCTAAAAGTTTATAATCAACAGCAGTACTTAACCTTAATTCTATGCGCTCATTTTCTGTTGCAGTGTTATCAATCTCTTGCTTAATATTAAAAGTCCATGGATATAAAAAGCCTTGGTTCTGAGCAAAATTTGAAAACTGTACATTTCTACCACCTACTTGAGGCACATAATTACCATCATCATCTAATATTCGACTTACTATTGGGTAGCTATTGAAAAAATCGGATGGTTCTATAATTTGCGCATTATCAAAAGCAGATACCTGATACATGTTAAAAGAAGATCTAACCGTTAACTTTGAAGAAATATCATAAGTATTAGAAAGATTTATTTGAAAAGTTCTATCCCCTGCATTAACAGTAGTCTCATTGTTGTTATTATAGGCAATAGAAGCTCTAAAATCATGGTTTTCACCACCACCAGAAACACCTAAGTTAAAAGTTGAAATGGTTTTAGGCCTCAACAATCTATCCTTAAATTCCTGTCTTAGATCAGTTCTTGCAAAACGTCTTAATCTTGCTAAAGCTACATCTTCAGTAATATTAAAATTTTGTCTTTGCAGAAGCGTTTCTACAACTGGGGATAATTGTAGAGACCCACCAGAATTAAGTGGACTTGTAGCAATTTGGTTTGGATTAAACAAATCGTTTGTGCTAAATAACCCAGCATTAAATTGTGCTTGGTTGAAATCTATTTGGGTTTGAGGAGAACCTAGTCGCATTGCAGATAAATCTTGCTTTGGGCTAAAACCAGTATTCGCAAGCATACTAATATTCAGTTTTTTATTACGCTCACCTTTCTTAGTTGTTATAATGATTACTCCATTTGAAGCCCTTATTCCCCATATAGATGCTGCTGCAGCATCTTTGAGTACCGTAATACTTTTAACATCATTAGGGTTTAAAAATTCTATGCCTCCAAACAAGGGAAAACCATCTACCACATACAAAGGTGCTCTAACCCCATTGATGGTGCTCAAACCTCTTATGATAAAGCGTCCATCTGCATCAAGAACAAGTCCTGATACTTCACCTTCCAATTGTTCAAAAACATTTTGTGTTACTTTAGCTTTCAAAGTTGATTCGCTAATATTCTCAAAAGAGCCTGTAGAACGTTCTCTGGGTATTTCTTGATATCCCGTGGAGTAAATTTCTACTTCATCTAGCTGAAGACTCGATGGTTCCATTTTAATATCATAACGCGTTCTATCGTCAATTAATACTTCTACAGGTTTAAAGCCTAAATAAGTAAAAACGATTGTGTCTCCAACATTAGCAGCTATGGAATAAGAGCCGTCGAAATCTGTTGTTGCTCCTCTGTTAGTATCTTTAATTAAAATTAAAACACCAGGAAAAGGGGCTGCGGTATCATCTTTTACAGAGCCAGATATTTTTACTTTTTGATTTTTTGTGCTTGAGTCAGAGGGTATAGATGTGTTTTTTTTAATTTCTTTTTCTCTGATAATAATCTGATTTTTAACAATTTCGTATTCAATATTGTCAGTACTTTTAAAGATATTATTAAGAATGTCTTCAATCTTTGCCTGATTTACCTTAACAGATATTTTTTTATTGAAATCGAAATACTCAGAGCTATAAAGAAATTTGTAATTACTAATATTTTCAATATGATCAAAAACATTTATTATGGTCTTATTTTTAAAATCTAAGCTAAATTTTTGATTTTGCGAATAACCCCTAACGTTTGCAAAACATAGAAATACAAATAACAATAAATTAGTCTTCGTCATTTTATTTTATTAATATTTGTTTATCGTTAATTTCAAATTCAAACCCAGAACTTTTACTAAAATATGTAATGATTTCCTCAAGGGTTTCCTCATCAAAACTAGCAGTAAATAGCTGGTTGCTAAGCTTTTCATTATTTGTTGTAATGACCACATTATAATGGCGCTCTAATCTTTTTGTAATATTTTTGAACGGAATATTTCTAAATTGTTTTTTACCCATAATCCATCCCGTATACAAATCGCTATAAACGTTCTTTTTACTTAAACTTTGATTGCCTTTGCTATATGTGGATTGTTCGTTTGGTACAAGCATTAAATCATTTGACTTATTGTCTTTATCAAATACTTTTACAGAACCTTCTTGAAGTGTCGTTTGTATCTCTGCATCTTCGTTATAGGCAGACACATTAAATTTTGTACCGTAAACAGCGACACCAATATCCTTAGTGTTTACTACAAATTGGTGTTCTGTATCCTTAACAACATCAAAATAGGCTTCACCATCTTCTAAAAAGACTTCTCTCGGTTTTCCGTTAATAAAACTAACTGGATATCGCAAACGTGTTCCCGCATTAAGATATACTGATGTGCCATCTGACAATACCAACTGAAATTGTCTACCATAAGGCACATTAACAGTATTGTATTGTATTATTTCTGAATTTTCTTTAGAATAGGACAGTTTACCATTGTTTAAAATAGCAAGAACATTATTGTTATTTATTATACTGTCCGATTTTTTTTGAAACAGTGTTTTTCTAGTACCATCCTCAAAAATGATTTCTACATCGGTATTTACTATTTTATCAGATTTTAATGTAGTTTCATTGTTATCAGTAAGCATTTTGAACATAAAAACAAGTCCTATAGCAATTACAAATATTGCAGCATATTTGTATACTTGAGAAAACTTGAAAACTTTTTTCGCCGAAGTGCTATTATTAAGTTGTATTTTATCTAATGAAGCTTGAGCATCAAATTTGCTATCCTTATTCTTTAGAATATAGTTTTCCAAAGACATCTGTTTAAATGTTTTAGCATTAGCTTCATCCTTTAATAAGTCTTCTAAAGTTTTAGATTCTTCTTTAGAGATACTATTATTAAGATAGTTTTCAATTAACAATAATAAATTCCTTTCTGCCATTTTATATCGTTTTATAGCAGTATGGAGTTAAAATTGTAAAAAACCCTCATCGAATTATCATTTTTTTTATTTATTTGCTAATCAACACTTAAAATTTAACTATTCTAAAAACGCTCTCATGCGATTAATAGAAAATGAAGATGAGGTTTTATCAGCATTAAAATCGGGTGACCAAAATGCTTTTAAGACCATTTACTTAGCTTATTATGATAAGTTATGTAGGTATGCAAATTCACTTTCTAACAACACAACTAATGTAGAAGATATAGTCCAAGAAGCATTGATGTATTTATGGCAAAAAAGAGAAGATATAACTATTAATAGTTCTCTAAATGCTTATTTGTATAGAGCTGTTTACAATAGATTTATTGGAGAAATAAAAAAAAACAAGCGAGAATTAACATTAATGTACGAACTCCAATTATCCGCTATCTTAGAGTTTGAAAGTTTTGAGGATAGTAAAAAAGAGCATTATTTACAGTTACTGGAAGATATTATAAGTAAACTTCCTGAAAAACGAAAAGAAGTTTTTGTTCTTAGTAAAATTAAAAACTATAAATACAAAGAAATTGCTAGTATGTTGAAAATATCTGAAAGAACTGTTGAAAATCAGATACGTAGAGCATTTATAACTATAAGAAAAGAAGTTTCAGGATTAAAATATATTATGATTTTAGCTATACTTGAATTTTATTTTTAGTTCATTATAACCTATTAAAACTCATGGTGCAAATTAGTTGGCAACTTAAAAAACATGTAAAAATCTGAAAAATCAATATTTAAATAATAAAACCAGATTGTGAAACAAACTGATTGTTTATTTGAAGACATACACATTTCAATTTATGATAATTGATTGAAACATTTCTAAACTATTAATAATTTGGTTCGACATTTTTTCTGTACGCTCTACTAAGCAACCTCTTGTAAACCAAGGGGTTTTGTTGTTTTTGGAGTGTTTTTAAAATTTAAAAAAACAGGACTTAAGCACGATCTACAAGCACGACATGAGTGCTTTTTGTTTTTGTAAACATTTGATTTTTAATTTCTTAATTTTCAATTTGTTTTTGTGCTCCTCGGGTAAGGAATTTTAAGTTCCAAGGATTTTTAATTTTTTTTGCGGTTTTAGAAATTAAGCTTTCATCGATATAGTATCTTCTTAAAACTTCGTTTGATGAATGTCCTGACAATAGCTTCGTTCTTTCTTTTATAGTTGCATTTAGATATGTTAAGTATGTTTTTCTAAGATGTTTGAATGTAATTGCTCTTCCTGTATCTAATTGCTTATAAAAATGAGTGAAGCCTTTAGACAAGTTGTTTTTTATAGTAGATGATGTTGCGGTTCTTTCAGGATAGAGTATATAATCATCCGATCCTTTTTTCTCATTTAATCCCATTCTATTTAAAAGCTTTAACAATCCTTTTGTTATAGGTATAAATATAGGCCGAACCATAGCATTAAAACCGCTTCCTTTTTGATGCTCAACTTTTGAATTGTTTACCTCAATGAAATATGGTTTCTTTTTTTTGAAGTGAACCATGTTCCATTTCATGTTTACGACTTCATCTCCTCGGCATCCCGTATGAAGAGCCAGTCTGATACCATTTTTTAAATATGGTTTGTATAATTGTCTAAAATATGATGTTTTTCCATTATTATGTTTCTTTTTACCTAATTTTGGTTTAATGATACCTAACAAGGCTTTATACTCTTCTTTATAGATAATATCTTTTCGAACTCTAGTACTACGCTTTTTAACGGATCCAAATGGATTATTCGACGGAATATTAAACTTTTGCATGGACCAATCAATAAAACCTTTTAGATAGCTCATTTTATTGTTGTAGGTCCTGGGAGAATAGTGCATTTCTTCTAATAAATAGGCGTGAAATATTCCTATATGTTCATCTTTGAGATCTATGATAGGTGTAGACGAAATATTTATTTTATTGACTACAAGTGATTTGTTAAATAGTTCAATACTATATAACACTTCCTTTATATGTTTTTCAGAACGTTCAACCCTTTGATGCTTAGGGGTATTAATATTTGCTAGGTAGTGCAGGTATTCTAGTTGAGCATCAATGACAAGGATATTGAAGCCTATTGTTGTGCTAGTATTCGATTTTATATCAACTTTATGAAATTCATATTTTACCTTTTTCTCAAAATCAATAGCCTCTATTATGACAAGGCCATAATAGAGGCTATTGATTTGAGGTTTTTAGATTTAGTCTTTCCTTTTTTATTTGGAATATATACCCGCACTTTGTATCGATGACTTTCAAAGAACTCACAGGAAGAAAATGTTGTTTTAGTTTCATAACACATGGGTTCTTCAATCTTGTTAGCTCGATTACCAGATCTAATAATTCGATATGTCCAGGAGAAGTTTCTTTGACAACGATTACAGTAAATAAACAATCCTTTATGCTTTTCTAGGGGTAGCTCTTTTCGTTTCATTGTTTGATGTTTTAAGATGAAAAATAGTTTTTATTTTAAGGGTTAAAGCAGGTCAGTGACCAGAAGTTATGGTTTGATCTATAAGCGAGGATTAAATTATAAACCTTTTAGTTTTAATAATCCATAATCGCTTATATTTTGAAGAATTGCTATTTTGAAAAGTTTTAATCAAACACTAATTTTACTAAAGATTGGGTTTTGTTTGGAATAGCAAGAGGATAACATGCTATGTGATGTTACGGGTGTTAAAATGTTAATAGTCAGAAATTTATATTTTGTAGAGATAGCGTTTCTGTGATTTTTGTTTAAAAATAACATCATATACAAACTAATAGTTTGTATATTTGGAATATTTTAAACCTAAATTGTATCGTAACAGTTTAATATAACTCGAAAATAGAAACCATTAGTTTGGAAAAAGAACAAAAAATAAACCGCCTGTTAAATTCTCAACCCTTTGGAGTTGTATATTTAAGTTCGTGGTTAACAGAAAATGGGTTTTCCACACAATTGCTAAACCGCTATAAGAAGAGTAATTGGCTTTATTCCATAGGGACAGGTGCTTGGATGCGTGTAGGAGAGAAGCCTACTTATGAAGGTGCTGTATATGCGTTACAGCAGCAAACTCAATCGAGTATTCATTTAGGTGGTAAAACAGCATTGTCTTTATTGGGAAAGGCACATTATCTGGAATTATCAATACAACGGATCGTATTGTTCGGAGGCAGTAAAGAAAAACTCCCAGCGTGGTTCAATAAGTACGATTGGGGGTTAAAAGTAAATTATTGTAGCTCCTCCTTCCTACCTTCTAAAGCGGGATTACAGTCTTTCGATCAGGGCAATTTTAGTTTGCAAATATCTAATCCTATAAGAGCCTTACTGGAATGTTTATATCTGTCACCAAAAAGACAAGAACTCGTTGAGTGCTATGAAATAATGGAGGGGCTTAATAACCTTAGACCAAAGCAAGTCCAGGAACTTTTGGAGCAATGCACTTCTGTAAAGGTGAAACGGCTTTTTTTATATATGGCAGAAAAATCGAAGCACGATTGGTTTAAGTTTATAAACATAGACAAAATAGATATGGGAAAAGGGAAACGTTCCCTAGTAAAAGATGGTGTTTATATAGCCAAATATAGTATCACCATTCCTAAAGTATTAGCAGAATATGAGTAATTATAAAAATCAAGTTACCTTATTATTACAAGTATTGCCAGAAGTGGCAAAAGAAAAATGTTTTGCACTGCACGGAGGTACTGCCATTAACTTGTTTATTCGAGATATGCCAAGATTGTCTGTCGATATTGATTTAACCTACATTCCAATAGAGGACAGGACTGTTTCTTTTCAAAAAATAGTTGCGGCACTAGATAACATAAAAATGAATCTTGATAGAATTTTTCCCAAGGCAGTAATCACTTTGAAGGAAAAGCTCTTAAAACTACAGGTTACTACAGCAAAGGCACAAATAAAGTTGGAAGTAAGTCAAATAAACAGAGGTATACTAGATGAACCTGTCGATTTGCCATTATGCATTAAAGCTCAAGAAGAGTTTGATGCGTTTTGTACAATTTCAGTAGTTTCGATAGGGCAACTATATGGCGGTAAAATTTGTGCTGCCCTAGACCGTCAACACCCAAGAGACT
Organism: Flavivirga rizhaonensis; assembly: GCF_004791695.1. GTDB lineage: Bacteria > Bacteroidota > Bacteroidia > Flavobacteriales > Flavobacteriaceae > Flavivirga > Flavivirga rizhaonensis. Next base: position 20,120 of record NZ_SRSO01000016.1, read on the forward strand.
TGTTTGATATAAAATCTTTATTAAAAAACGAAGGGTTTACAAATGATATTAAAAAAGGATTTATGCTTTTTCTGTTGAGTAGCAAGAGACCATTGAATGAAATGTTACAACCTAATTTAACTGACCAGCAAGAAGCAATGGCCAATCAGTTTGATAGTATGAGTTCTGAACCTTTTACCTATGAAGATTTTGAGAAAACCAGAGAAGCATTGATTCATACAATACGACAAAATTTAATTGCTGAAGATAAGGAGTTTTTATTAAGCTTTAGCAACTTGACACCCAATTGGAGTATTTACGATTTTGAGAAATTTCCAGCCGTGCAATGGAAATTGCAGAATCTCACTAAACTTAAGACAAACAATTTAGAAAAGTACAATACATTCCATGCTGCATTAAAAAAGTTATTAGAAGAATAATACGCTTGCTAAAAATTAATGACTTTATCTAAAGATAAATCAGCATCCTTATTAATAAAGTTGGCTAGGCACCTTAAGTTGTAGTAACGGAAGAATACCGATATAATTTTTGTAGTACCTGAATAGGTGCTTTATCGCCTGAAATATTCTGCATCGGTCATACTATTATCTTTTAGCAGTCGGGAAGGTAAGGAACTGATACAATCAGAATCGACCTTTTATTGTACATCCAATAAAAACGTTAACCATCATTTACCTAAAAGTAATTTGATAAAATTCTTTATGTTTTTGCCTCTGATTATCTTAGATACTAATACTAAAAAGGCCAGAGACTACTAAAAGTAACACTGTGATACCCTTTTACCAAAGACTATGTTTTTTTCATTAGATAAATTACTAGCGAAATTATTTCAAACTAATGTTTATAGATTACTATTGCTATTTTTTGAGTCAGAAAGTAGCAGTTAAAAACTATACTTTTTTGATTTCACAAATGGCGAAATTATCTCAACATAACACTTACAGATTTTATTAGAGCTACTAGACGAAAGTAAAAGAAAAACACTCTTTGACCTTATTGATACTTATATTAGAGATGCTAAAACTAGAATGGCTTACTCTTAAAACAAAAAAAACACCCTTACATTTGCTGTAAAAGTGCTTTTCTATAAATTTACTCTTGCTCGGTACTAGTTATAAAAACTAGCACTAGCGATGAGGCAAAAGAGCTCATATCATAGGCTAAATTCAAATCAAACAAATCAGTTAATGGCCATAAAAGGACATAATCTTCTTCGTTAGCAATTTCTGCTCCATTAGACACTTTTAAAAATTCTAAATAACCAATAGGAAGCGTGAAATCCAATTTGTTTAAAAAAACTTTAATATCGTCTTTTGATGGAGCTAGTTTTTTGTTTATTGACATAAAAATTATTCTTAATATGAATGACAACTTTTACAGCTCGTAATTTTTAATGTGCAAGTTCTTCTTTTTTTATTGGTATTGTTAAAGGTAAATATTCTACATCTTTTCTACCTTTAATAATTATATCATGATCTTTTAACTCAATGTCTTTATACATTTCCAGAAAGAATTCTATCCCATTTTTAGTTTTATCGATTTCCTGCTCAAAGATAATTTCATTTTCCTTCTCAAGAGTAAATTTGGAATACATACCTTCTTTTTTAAAGTTCACCCAAACAGACGCTTTTAAAGCTTGATCAAATAACACAATGTCGTTTTCAACCATTCTGTAATCAGGGTTTAAGTTTATCTCAATCCCCTTTTTATAGGCATACTCACACGCTTTTAAAAGTTCTTTGTTTTTAATGGCTATAGAGGCTTCTTTTAATATTTCAAAAGCTCTTTTCCAGATAAACTGATCTTGCTCAATCTCTGTCATTTTGTTGAATGAATTCAAATCAAACACATCATCATAATTTAAATGCCCGCCATAAAAATGAGTATTATGTTTTGGTACTTGAGGATGTATTTTATATGTTTCCTCTGTATTAAAATATATATTGATAAACTTTATCCTTTTACCCTCATATCTTTCTCCCATTAATCTATTTAACAATGTTCCAAGAGAAAAGTACCTATTATCCATAGCTGATTTTTGTTCATCACCATCCATGAACCAAAATAAAGTTCTTTCAATTATTCTTTTCATATTCTAAGAGGGCATTCTTTACTTAAACTTCATCATTTCATGAAATCGTTTTGCCTCTTCAGTTTCCATAAAATAGTCTGTAGATTCTTTATCCGCAATGAGGTATTTAGATTTTTTAAAACGATCTTTTACATGGTTTAGTTCATGGTCATTTAAAAGCCATAGACTCAGATTGTTATTAACTTGTTTAAGACTTCCTATTTTATCAGCAAGACATTGACTAATAATTGGCTGTATGCTATGAGATTTGTTTAAGATATTTATTGAGTAGACTTTTTTTAAATAACCATGATTAATTCCTACAGAATGAAATTGCCAAATCTTATCTATCTTTTCAACTGAAACCTCGTGACCAAAAAGCTTTTTCTTTATTTTCCTTTCAGTTGTAAAACTAAAATCTTCAGTTAATTCAACAACATAACCATACTCGTATTGAAAAAAAGCATACAAATCTTTAAAAAAAGATGTCATTTTATCAATATCAATAGATGAACTAGGCAATGCAATTTCAACACTTACCATGGATTTATCAGGTATCGAAGATTCATCAACATTCAAAATATCATTGCCAATGCTTAAATACGATAATGACTCAGAAAAAGTCGCTGCAAAGTCCGAAATATCAAATTCTTTTATTTTCGAAATCCCGTTGTCAAAACTCTTTTTAGTCTTCCACTCCTTTTGCCCATAATTAATCTCATAATCATTTGGATAACTTAGTTGTGTTGAATAAAATAACTCTAAACAACATCCTATAATGTCATGAATTCTGATATTTTTACCTTGCTCAATATTAACTATCTTATGGAGCTTTATTACTTTATATGATTGTTTTTTCTTAAATATGTTCATTTTTATTAATTATTTTGGCCATATCCAATTAAGATAACGTGCCCCGCTATAAACCCGAACAGTCCCTGTAACATCAACATCCTTACGATTCATAAATCTCTCATTACGGAATCTCAACTTCCGCAAGTTATCAGTTTTAGAACCAATTTCAAAAATCTTTACTCTACCAGACTTGAAGAGCACACCAACATCTGGTCTAGGCCCCCATTTAAATGCTCCTTCTCCAAGAAGCCTTTTATAACCAAGGTCAAGTGTAACTCTAGATACTCTAGGATCTAACGCATATCTGGCAGCTACAATTCTACTAAGAAACGCATGTCCTCTAGTGCCAGTAGCTTGTGCTGTACCAAGTACTTTACTTGAGAAAGTAGAGATACGCCCTAAGCCAGAGAACACTCTACCACTTATACCTCCAAGAGCTAATCCAGCTCCTTCCACAGTTTTATCAGCTAAAGCTTCTCCATTTAAACGCCCAAATGTAGATGCAAAATCATCTGAATGAAATGCCATAGTAGCATTTCTAATCATTTGATGCGTCGGATTATATTGAGCAAAGGTTTCATCTAGAGAATTAAAAAAACTTATAGGATTGCTAACTGTTTCCCAATGACTATCCCACGCTTTTCCAATAGTTCCAAATGGGTCGGAGAAAAAACTTGAAATACCATTTGCTGTTGAATTGAGCCTTCCTTTAAAACCATTCCATAATGAACTATAATACCTACTCACTATATTCGGAGTCTCAAAGTTCCAATCAGGATTTGGTGTTCTCGGTGTTGTCAAGCCATTGCCTGTATTGGTAGGTATTGGAGCAGTACTCTGATAGCTTCCATAACTACCATACGAATTATACCCTCCAAACAATGACCTCAAGCCAAAATAAAGAAGTCCAAACCATCCACCACCAGGACGATCAGGTCCACCAAACATTTCCCCTGTGGGGTCTGTATACATCAAAGGGTTATTGAGCACGTAGCCGTAACGGTTATAGTTTTGGGTATTAAATGGCTCTTGGATATGATTATCAGGCGATAGGAACCTACCTACCTGAGGGTCATACATACGCCCGTTCATATGGATAAGCGACACCTCAAAGAAATGTTCATGCCCTGTATAGCCTCTATTTAATAAACTTTGATGGTTAAATGTTGTTCCACTACTGTCTAAGAACTTATCTACCGATCCCCAGGCACCAAACTGGCGCTTCTCGATCACATCACCATCAGCATCGGTAATCGCTAAGATACTGCCCAAATAATCCCTATGCAAATAATGGTATTCGTCAATTGCATTATTTACAGTTCTTTTAATATGGGCTATCGGGGCTGTATAAGCATCACCACCTACATAAGTAATGATCTTTGTACTACTTGTTTGGGTATCCTCTACGATTTCTGTTCCCGTAATGGCTGAATAGTGCTTTCTATAACGTCTATCCAGTTTACTCTCATCCTCACCACCATAATACGCATGGCTTCTATTCATCATCGGGCCATATTCAAAACTTACCCTGCCATGACCCGTTTCGTGGATATCGATAGGTTTTTTAAAGGCATTGTAAGTGATCTGCTGTGTAGGGTGCGCCTGAAAATAAGTTTCTCCTGATGCGTTAGGTGTGATTTCCTTTAAACGGTACTTACTGCTAGTTTCATATACATAATCGCCTAAGTCCGTATTGTTGGTAATACGCCCACGGGTATCATAGGTCTTGGTCTTGCTCACTGCCCCACCTATGGTGGTCAATCTGTCCAGATTGTCATAGCCGAAATTCTCCTGATGATTAAAGTCTACATTGTTTCTACTGGTTAGTGTCCCTCGTTGCTGGTTAAAGCTATAGGTGGTATGTAAGGCTACTTCTGGTGTTGGAACGGAGCCTGTTTCCTTATCTTCTATTTTAGTGATATAGCCATAGCTGTCATAGGTCTTGGTCTTTGCCATCCCATTACCTAAGTTAATGGTCAGTGCCTGCCCTCTGGCATTGATGGCATCCAGTTCCCAAAGTTTATCAGGTGTACCATCATTCCATATTTCCGATAGGATTCCAGAAGCATCGTACACGTTACGCGTAGTAATGGTACTAGACACCGCATTACCTAGGTTTTTACCGATCTGGGTTTCTTTATGTACCCTGCCGTAGGTGTCATAAGTATATTGCAGCTCAAATTCTGCCAGTCCTGTGTTTTCCTTAATGGTACTTGGGCGTTTATAGGTGTCATAGGTATAGTTGTAACTATACGCCCTGCTATTGGTGTTGTCCTGCCCTGTAATACTGCTTATCAGTTTGGTGGCATTGTCGTACACATAGGTAAGCGTATGGTCAGTCAAGTCCCCTGTCATGGTCTTGGAGGTCGGCTTCCCATAGGCATCGTATGCATAGGTTGTTGACCCTTTTGGTGAGGTTTCTGTTAGGAGTTCCCCATAGTTGTTATAGCTATAGGTATAGTTCCCTGCTGCGGGATCGTTCAGGCTAATCTTTCTTCCCCAACCGTCTATAGTGGTGCTCACTACATTGCCATCATAATCGGCTGTTTTAACAGCGCCATTGGCATAGTGAGTATAGTTAATGGTGCCTCCCGGGTCTTGTACACTTACTGCATTGCCCAAGGCATCTACTGTAGTGGTCACGGTCTTGGTACCGTCATTCACCGTAGTTGTCAGGTTGGAATAGGATGTGCTAATAACTCTCCCTGTAAACAGGGCTTGTGATACCACTCTGCCATAGGCATCATAGCCTGTAGTATTCCATTGGGAGGCAGCGCCTGTATAGGGTTCACTTTCTCTTGTGAGCCTGCCGGCTACATCGTATTCAAAACTTGTATGTACCCATTGGTTGTCCAAGCTCAAAGAGCCGCTTTTGGTTACCCAGCCAAAGGCATTGTAAATGGTCTCTTCTTTGGCACCTGTGGCATAATCGGTGGTTTCTTTCATACCACCACCTGTTTGTGGGGTGTAGCCAAATACCGTTTCCTTGCCTAAATAATCAATCTCTTTGACTGGTCTTTCCCATTTGTCGTATTCAAAGGTGGTCACCAGACCATAGGGGTTCGTAGTGGTTAGCAAGTTTCCTGTATTGGCATTATATGTAAAGGTGGTTTCCAGTCCTTCGGTATCTATAGATTTTGTTAAAAAACGCTGTCCGTAACCAACATATTCATAAGATTCGGTTCTGGAGGATACGCCATCAGAACTAATGGTCTTTTGTGTAACGTTACCATTGGCATCATAGGTAAAGGCTGTGGTGAGCCAAGATGTACCGTTTCCTTTTATTTTTGTTTCCGAAACTAAATTATTGCTATAGCTGTACTGTTCTTCGGTGCTAAAGGTATTTCCGCTAAGGGTATTGGTCGCTTTCTTTTTGGTAGGGCGTCCCACATGGTAGGTATTATTGGTAGCTGCCACATTGTTGCTATATTCAAAGGTAACTGTATTGCTACCTCCTGGGAATGTCCTATAGGTCTTCGTAGGGTTGTTGTACTGGTCGTATGTATAGGTCTCCGTAGTAGATACACCTGTAAGCCCATTATCTTGTTCTATTTTATTGAGTCTAAGATTGGCCACCCCGGCATAGCCTGATGCTCCGGGCTGTTCTTCGGGAGCTAGGGTCTGTCCTAGATAAGTACCGTTGCTACCCAGTGAATAAAAGCCTGTTCTTAGATACACGGCCTGTTCTGCCTGATCGGTCTCAGCTCCTGAAATAGCAGTGTTTCTGATGATGGTGACATCGTAGTCTGGTGCCGAGGGCGAACCCGGATTGGAAATCAGGTCATAGTCATAAAAATAATCGGTCTTGCTGACGTATTGACCGGGTGAGGAACTGGAGGTTTCTGCTACCCATTGTTCGGTTACGGCATTTCGAAGCATAGGGTCGTGTTTGGAGACTGTCCATAGGGTACCTACGCCATTGCCATACCAATTGGTCTGCTTGAGTTCTTCAAAGCCTATAAAGCCAAGTCCTGATGTATTGGAAACCGCCCCTTTATACAAAAATTGTTTGGTGCGGGTAATATTATCGCCTGTTTGGGTCATTTCCCTAACTACCTTAAAGGCTGGAGCTACATTGACGTTGACGTAGGGGTATATCTGCCCATAACTTTGAGTATAAGCGGAGAAATAAGATGGATCGTTTGGATCTGAATAATACGGGTTGATCTGATCGTATTTAATCTCAGTGGTGACACCATTGTTTACAATGGTCTTTAAGGTCATATCCTCTCTGGTATCCTTTTCAAATACAAAGGAGGTTACCCTATCATTAGAGATAGAGGCCAATTCCAGATTATTGCTGGATTTATCCGAGGTCAAAAATATTGGAATCGGAAACGTCTTTAGGGTCGCTGATTGGCCGGGGGAGGTATCTCCCCATGGGATAAAATTAGGCTGATAATCATCTGCTTGAGGATAATTAAGGTGAGGGTAATTAATGTAGACTTTTAGTGTGTGTTCGCCGGTGGAACTATTGCTATATGTTTTTGTAGAATAGTCTACGATGTCGGTTATACCGTCCCCATCAGCATCCATAGGAATCAAATTATGTCCATAGAATACACCGTTCTGCTCATAATCCGACTCATATTCAAATAGAAAGGTATTGGAGTCCACATTAAAATCGTTGCCCATTGATGAAAACGTGGCAAAGTCTTTACTGTAAGGTCCTCTAAACGTTATAAAATCGGTTTTAGCATCACCGTTATAGTCACCAAATAATATGGGATAGTCTATTCTTATGTCTGCATGTACTGTATCCCATAGGAACTGAAGTCCATTATTGGATTCATTTAAACCATATACATATACCCGCCCTTCCCTAAATTGTAGGATATTGGTTTTTCCATCACCGGTTACATCGTATGCATACAGCTTGTCTGTTGATGCTAACTGGCTCTGAAGGTTGCCCAAATAGGATGAAAAATTACTGGTAAGTCGCCTGTCCAGTTTAATGAGGTGGGTCTTACTAATACTGGAGCCTGAATAGTTTTCTTCTACGGCTATGACATCTGATAGCCCGTCGCCATCGAAATCTCCTGAGAGGTATTTTAATGGTACTCTCTGGCTTCCCGAATGGGTAGGGGCAGTCCATGTTTTTTCATATTTGTAGGCTATGGGTTGTGCCGCACCTCCTGAGGAGTACACCTTGAATTTCACTTGTGTACTGCCACTGTTCTGAACGACTGCTAGCCCTTGGTTGGCCAATAGCTTATTTTGATGGTTGAGCCAGCTTACTGGGAATATCTCTTCAAATTCCCCTGTATTTACTTCAATACCATAATTGAGACCTCCTAGATCACTAAACAGCCAAAATTTCTTTTTGGTATCTACTCCTGTAGTGGGATAGACAATAAAATCCAATTTACCGTCCCCTGAAATATCCAAGGTCTCCACTTTGGCATTGCGCTTTTCAATATTTGTAAGATTGAGCCCGCCAAAGGGATAATTGGATTCGTAGAGATACCGATTTGTAAAACCATAGTTAAAAGTAACGCCACGGTTTAACTGGTTATCTCCCGTATATTCATTAACGGCATCTAAACGGTAATAGCGCAGGTAATCTCCTGCTACATTTTCACTACTTGATAATACATAGTTTCGGTATGCTGTACCGTTTCCTTTGACTTTAATTGTGTTGAGAATATTGTTGCTTCCAAAAAGAACGCCATTGACATAAGAGGCTTCTCCATAGCATTGTGAATATTCAAACTCAATGTCATTAATTGGTGTGGATGTCCCTCTTGCCCCGTATGTAATTTTTTCAAGTCTAAGAACGTTGCCTACTGTTGTGTAGATATAGTTTATACGCACACCTTGTGGGTTTTCCCAATAGGAAATGGCATAGCTCAAATGCCCTCTTGAATCATCATTATAGCCATAATGTGCTATGGAACCATCTGGATAAAACACCTTAAAATATCTTGGGCCTTCTACTCCCGTTTCAGGGTGCGTGCCATAGGATACTATTTTTATATTGGAATATTGTTCAGTTTGGTAAACGGCTCCGTTGGTGCCATAGGTTCCCGATTTAATAATTAATCGTTGACCGTCCAGTGCGAAGCGATCTTGTAAATCGAAGTCCACGGCATCTATGACACCATCATGGTATTGGGTGGAAGGGATTCTTGTTATGAATGAAAGCCCTGAAATATTCCAACCATACCCCGCTATTCCATTACCTGACTGACTATTAAATGTAAGTGCTATTTCGGGTGTAACACCATTTAGTCCGGCAGGGACATTGATAGGAATAGTGTAGTTGGCCCCTCCTGTTGGTGATACGGATAGTGAACCCAATATACCATTGGTTACGGTGCCACCTTTGGCTGCAAAGCCTGAGGATTTGCCTGTTGTACCTCCTGAGTTTGGAGGAGCTTCTGCACCTTCTAGCAATATAGTGGTTTCTGTGACGTTAGAGGCATTTACGGTCTTATAGGTAAAGGTGTCTTGTGAAAATCCTGATTTTACAATGAAAAAACAGAATAGTATAAATAATGTCTTTTTCATCTGTTTATCTTTTTATGACTTTAAAGGATTGTTTGGTATTGTTGTTATAGAGTACCAATACGATATAAGTCCCGGATGGGTATCGGCTAAAGTCAAGGTCTAAACTGGTTAGCCTATGATTTACTTGTTTATGAAAGATCTGTTTGTTATCAAAGGAAAACAGCATGATCTGATCTACCTTTTTTTCTGTGGGTGTCCACTCAACTTGTAGAATATCTGTAACAGGGTTTGGGTAGGCTGTTATTCTTGAACCTTCTTCTAAAAGATTGTCTTCTATATCTTCTTTGGGCGTTTCTGCGATTACGGCTGTAGAGTCTGTAACGGTTTCTTTTGTTTCTGAAGATTTACAGGTTAAACATACACGGTTACGCTGTATCTGGTTTCCTGCATTGTCATAGCTAAAGGTGATCTTATAATCCTGAGCATAGCTAAATGACACCACTAAAGCAGAAAACACTAGGAGTAGTTGTTTTTTCATCTGCTTATTGTTTTTGGTTGTTTAACAGGGCTTCTATGGTTGCCAGTCGTTTGGACAGAGATTTTAATTCTTCGTTTTCTTTTTCTAGTTTCTCTATCTTAGTGTTTTGAGATTCAATCTTATTATTTTGTGTCTCTAATTCTTTTTGTTGCTCAATGGTATAAAGCGTCAGTTCTTCTATTTTTTGAAGTAATTTGGCATTCATATCTCCCAAGAAGAAACCGTCTTCTTTTACTTTCTCGGCACTTGGGATGTCCTTTAGATGGCCATTATCCTTGATATGTTGTGCTACTTCTTTTAAGGCGGGCAAACTATATGTGTCCTTAAACACATAATCTGGCCAATTGGCATAGGTGGCTATTTTTACTTCTAGGGCAGCGATATCTCCATTCACTCCTAGTTTGAAGCCTTGGGTGTCTGTGGTGCCGATGCCGACGTTGCCACTTGCAAATAAATTAGAATCCTGTCCTCCAAACCCAACAAAAACATCTTCTCCTGTATTATGATTCAAATATAAATCATCTACAGAGGTGCTTGTAAAATGTTTTCCATCGATATGCCTAACTCTTAATCTATAATTCCCATCACCACCAATATTAACATGGCCTTTTACCGTAAGTTTTTCATTTGGGCTTGAAGTGCCAATACCCACGTAACCATTTTTATTTATAAAAGATGAGATGTTGGATTACTAGTAATAGATGAAGATGTACCTAATCCTAATATTCCTGAATTAGGATCAAATCTTAGTTCAGATGAATATTGAGTATTACTCAGGTCAACACCTCCCGAAGGCGCATACATAATTCCCAATACTTTATGTCCTCCGTCATGAAATGTGAATGTGTTCCCTATATGCAGTCTTTCTAGAGGATTTGGTGCTCCAATACCTACATAAGCATTAGATTTAATGGTGAATTTATTTGAATAATTAGTTTCATCTGTAGAAAAATCAAAATACATCACATTATGCTGTGCCCACCATTTCCATTGATGACCGTAATTAGTTCTATTTAAAACAAATCCTCCGTTTGAATAATTAGAGTTCTTAAGCTCTATATTTGGAGAGGATGCACCCTCTACTGTTAATTCATGATTTGGGCTTGTAGTTCCTACCCCAACCTTTCCATCTTGCTTGAATGTTGCTCCATTAATGGTTTGGTCTTGAGCATTTAAAAATAAGGCTGTGCACAGGGTACAGAAGAGAAGTGAGACTTGTTTTTTCATGTTGATTGATTTAGTAAAAGTAATATTTTCAATATTACTGGTTTGGTTAAACATATTGCGATGGTTTTCCTTTGAAAAAACTAGGGCTTTTCCATCAACGATTAATAATTATGATTTAATTGTACGTTTTAAAAATCACAAAAAAATTATAGTTAGAGAGGCTATAACAATTTGGGCTTCTTTTTGTGCTATTATTCTTAGAGAGTGAGCAAATGTACACACAAATAGATTTATAAGAAAATTTTTATGATAAAAATTGTTAAATTTTTGTTTCGGGTAATGTTTGGGAAGAAAATGATTGCTTTGAAATGTGATTTTCTATAAATGATTAAGTATTTGTAACATTTTAATAAGGCTACTTTTATTTCAATTTCGTATTAAAGCTATCAAATTGCGTCGTTTTGAACCATTTTACTTATTGTTTGTTGTACCTATGCGGTACCCAGAAAAGACAAAACCTCTGATATATTGTAATATCAAAGGTTTAAATACACTCTCTAAATCATTTTGGCGGAAAAGCATATTGTTAGGATTAGAAATAACCTTTTTAGCATCCTTATCCTTTTGTGTTATTTAAAAAAGTAAAATTTAGCATAAACTATTTATTTGTTTAATTTGCAACTGAATTAAAATATTTACACATATTTAAATGTATAGTAAATACCTGACTTTTAACATAGTAAATGTCTGCCTTTTAGATATAGTTAAAAGGGGGTGTATTATTCTTTTAAGAGGGGTATATTATTTTTTTTGATAAGGTTTGCACATATGAAAGTAACAAAATTGGACAGTATTTTTTTGAGCTTAATTTTTAGCACTTCTTTAATTTGTAATTTAGTTTTTAAGTTAAATCTAGAAGGATTAAGATTAATCTCTATAACTATTTTAGTGTTTTGGGGCTTTACAAAGTCTTGTTACAATGGTTTTAGTTTGATAAAATTCACATGGTTCGATGTAATTGTACTTACTTGCTTTGGGTGTTTTCTATTTCATTTTTTTTACTTTTCAAATGCACCAATGTATTAATCAAAACTATGGGTATATATAGCTTATTTTCTTAGTTATTATTTACTTAGATGGGTTTTAATCAATAAAGCCTTTGATAAATTAATACATTTTATACTTTTCTTGGTCCTAATTACATGCATTATAGAATCAGGAATAGCTTTATTACAATATTTCGAAGTAATAGAAACAAGCAATGACTATTTTAAATTATTAGGATCCTTTAAAACTCCTAATTTTTTAGGAGCCTACCTAGGTATTGGATTTAGCTGTTTAATGTGGTTTTTTATTGTAAATAAAATTGAACAAAAAAACATGCTAATAATTGGAGCAATCTGTTTTTTGTTTATTGGTATAATTATTGTCATTACAAACTCAAGATCAACTTGGTTGTCACTATTATGCTCGATGATAGTATTATTTATTACCTCAAAAAAGAGCAAACAGGTTCTTAAAAAACTTCCAATTGCAACAAAAATAATAGGAGCTGTCTTGTTTATTGTAATATCTATTTTCGCTAGTAAATTTTTATATTCCTTAAAACCTGAATCTGTTAATGGAAGGGCTTTAGTTGCCAAAATAACTTTGCAGGAAATTGGAAAAAAACCGATTTTAGGTCATGGCCTATTTTCTTTTTCGGGAGGTTATAACCGAGCAAAAGCTGATTATTTTCTAGAGGCAGAAAGATCATGGGAAGAAATTAAAAATGCAAGTTATGTATTTACACCTTTTAATGATTATTTGTTGATAGCTTATGAGTTTGGTCTATTAGCTTTATTTATTTCTTTTTCTATGATTTTATACTTGATCATAAAAATGAAAATAAACCCCAAAACTCGATTAGGTTGTGTTTTACTGGTGAGTGTAAGTGTTTTAGCATTATTTACATCTCCATCAAGTAATTTTTTGTTAATGTTTCTTGGTTTATTAGGTCTTGCCCTGATTGTTACTTTTGGTAATTTTAAAGTTTTTATCCTTAGATTAAATAAACATCTCATTTATGGCATGCGTTTGTCTTTTATTATTTTGGCTTTAGCAAGTTTTTATATTTTAATAAATAAAGGTATTGGAATCAAACATTTTAGAGATTATACCTTGAGTAATAAAAAGGCTTTGGATCGAGAAAAAATAATTTCTCTATCTATGTTTACTTATAATCATGGTTTTTCAGATGCCCATTTAGGGAAATTATTATATGACTCTGGTTATAAGGAAGATGGATATAAATACATGGAGAAAGCTTTTTTTATTAGTTCAGCTCCGAGAATTGGAAAACTATTAGCATCTTATTACATAAAAGATGGTAATTATAAAAAAGCAGAAGAAATATATCGCTTAAATATTGCCACAGAGCCATATCGTTATGAAGGACAGATGGATTTACTTTCTTTAATGGATAAAACAAATAGATACCTAGAGTTTACGAAAATAGCTGATAAAATTATAAATTTCCCTGTAAAAGTACCTTCAGAAAAAGTAAACAATTACAAAAAAATCGCCAATCTAAAGGCAAAAAAATATTCTAAACTCATTAATTCTTTACCTGATTTAAAAGGTAGTTTATCTAATGGAAAATTAGTAAATAGTCCTATTCTAAAGAAAGCCTTACCTTATAAGATTTATTTACCTCCAATCGATAAAATAAACAAAAAACTTCCTGTTATTTATATAAATGACGGCTATAGCTATATTAGAAAAGGCAGGCTAGCAAAAACGTTGGATAGTTTAATAGTAAATAATATTATTAAGCCTGTTGCTGCAATATTTTTAGACCCTAGAGATAAAAATGAAAACTGGAAAAATATTAGACAAGAATTGTTTTTATGTAATCCTCATTTTGTTGATTTTTTTACAGATGAATTAATTCCCAAAATTGAAAAGTTATACCCCGTGAGTAATAATCGAAAAGACCGTACTATCTTAGGTGTATCCTTTGGTGGATTGGCAGCATCGTATTTAGGGGATCAAGTTCCTCATATTTTTAAAAATATAGCTATGCAATCCCCTGCTTTCCATACCTGCCCTGATATTTATAAATCTTACGAATTAAAGCCCAAAAAGGATTTAAAAATTTATTTAAGTTTTGGTACTGGAAGGGATACTGAGAAACAAGATATTCCTATGGTTAACATTTTAAAAAGCAAAGGGTATGAACTAAAAGTTGATATTATTGAAAACGGAGGTCACAATTGGAATATATGGAAAGAGCAATTGGATAATATTCTCGTATATTTTTATGGCACACCTGAGCTACCACAGACTAATCAATAAACACTTTACTATCTATAGTTTTTCTTCGATATTGAAATTACTACATTTCCAGAGACAAATATTTTAAGACTGTTTAACTAAAAATAAATATCTTAGAATAATGAAAAAACGAGTTTACGGTATTTAATTTAAATTTGAAGTGGTCCTTAGGTTATCAACGAGAAAACATTAAAAAATTAGCAGATGGACTAGGTTGTTCAGGTAAAACATATTTATGAATAGAGAGCAGGTCAAAAAATAAGAGAATTTATACGTAATTATCTTGGCATAAATAATAAAGGAATTGGCTCCCAATGTCCTTTTATTTCAACTCCAGGGACTAAACTATTTGTAAAATAGCCTGCATAAAATGTTTTACTCCACATGGCGTTTAGGCTTTGTTTAGGTATGTCCAGTCCTTCTTGGAATAACCAATCCAAATATTTCTTTGTCTATATAGTTTTTATATAACTTAAGCCTATATCTTCTTTTAATAATAAGCCATCTTTATTAATCTTAATTTCTTGTTTAGCTTGGACTTTGAGTCGATCTGATATCTTGGTCCAAAATGATCATAACCTCTTGGAGCTCGTCCTAAAAAAGTTCCTTTTTCTATGGCATCCTTCATATTTGGAATTATCGCGTCTTGACGACTAAAATTTTCTTTTTGAGAATGTAGTAGTTGCAAAGAAAATTCGTTTTCATTACGTTCGGTAAAAGTATTATGGCCTGTACTTACAGAATACAGAAATACGTTATATTTTCGCCTTAAACTAACAAATAGTTCAATATGTTCTGAACCAGCTCTTCCAAACCTGCTCGGAGACCAGATTAAAATAATTTTTGGACGCTTATTTGCAGGAGTACTCTTGATTGCATTGATAAGTTCGTTTAATGTTTTTTGAGTATTTATTCGCTTAGAACTTTCATACTCAGCATCAAATTCTTTATAATATTGATATTCAGTCGGTTCCTGATAAAAGTCATAAAATAAGAACTTTGATTTACATATTTTTAATACCACTTTCATTATAAGTTCTACACTATTGTTAATTAAAAACATAAACTATGGACACCAATGAAACTAAATTCGAACAGGCCGATCAATTTCTTGAATTAGCTCAAGAGGAAATGAATCGACCAGCAGAAGATGTCGTGCCCTATATGGTATGTAGAAGTGTGCGCAAATGTATATCCTGTTATTTAATGGGGTTTCTATTAAAAAATGAGGTGACGTTCGATGAAGAGGAAACTGTGGAGGTTTTACTAAAAAAATGTCAAGCCATCAATAGTGAATTTAACAATTTTGATTTGAGTCCAATAACATTTACTAAGGATTATGAGTATAGCGCAGAATTTTATCAAATGGAAAACTGTATTGATTTGGCCAACTATACTAAAGAATTAGTTAGCTAATTATATCATATTAATTGGCAACAAGCCACTAGAATAATACATCAAAAATTCTCATCTTATGAGCACGTCGATATTTCAGAAAAAAACAGGAAAGAAGAACAAACCAATTAACTTTAAATATCCAGGTAAACCAGTAGCTATGGATGGAAATACAGCAGCAATCATGTGCGAACGTGAATCTACAGATGCTGCCGGTGCCTATCCTATAACACCTTCTACCCAAATGGGGGAATATTGGGCAGATGCCGCTGCAAAAGGGCATCTAAATGTTTCTGACAAACCTTTAATTTTTATAGAACCAGAAGGCGAACATGCTGCAGCAGCAGTTACTGCTGGCTTATCTATGACAGGTTTACGGGCGTCAAACTTTTCTTCTGGTCAAGGTATTGCTTACATGCATGAATCTCTCTATGCAGCAGTAGGAAAACGCCTTACTTATGTTTTGAATATTGGTGCACGTGCAATGACTAAATCTACCCTAAACGTACATGCAGGACATGATGATTATCATGCTGTTGATGATACAGGATTTTTCCAAATGTTTGCAAAAAATGCGCAACATGTAGCCGACCTTAATATTATCTCTCATCGCATTGCAGAATTAGCACTTACTCCTGGGATTATTGCTCAGGATGGCTTTTTAACGACACATTTAATAGAGTCGTTCCTTTTACCTGAACGTGAACTAATTAAAGAATACCTGGGAAGACCTGATGATATAATAAAAACACCAACACCTGCACAGAGTATTATTTATGGTGAAACACGTCGGCGTATTCCAGAATTATGGGATGTAGACAACCCTGTCATGGCAGGTATTGTACAAAACCAAGATTCTTATATGCAGAGTGTTGCTGCCCAACGCCCATTTTTCTTTGATCATATTAAGGAGTTGGCAGATCAAGCTTTTACAGAATACCAAAAACTAACAGGTAGACTCTACGAGCGAGTGATGACATATAAAACAGAGGATGCAGATTACCTTATTCTAGGCCAAGGAAGTGTAGTGTCTAGTGCTGAAGTTGTAGTAGATTATATTAGAGAAACACGCGGAATAAAAGTAGGTGTTGTGGATCTTGTTATGTTCCGACCATTCCCTTCTGATATACTTGCTAAAATACTGAAAGGCAAAAAAGCGGTTACCATATTAGAACGACTAGATCAACCTCTAGCTGTTGATTCTCCAATTACGCGAGAGGTTCGTTCTGTTTTAAATAAATGTGTAGAAAATGGTATGGATAAAAAAATACGTCCATATCCAGAATTAACTTCTTATTCCATCACAGATATGCCTGCAGTTTACTCTGGTTCATTTGGTATGGGAAGTCGAGATTTACAACCAGAAGGCATAATAGGAGCTATAGAGAATATGTTTCCTGAAGGAAAACATAAAAAAAACTTTTATCTATCTATAGATTTTATTCGCGAAGTACCACATTCCCCAAAACAAAAGGCATACCAAGAAACTATTGTAGAATCTTATCCTAATGTCAAGGACTTATCCGTTCGTGGTTCAGAGAATCCAAACCTAATGCCAAAAGATGCCATAACGGTGCGCTTCCACTCCATAGGTGGTTGGGGAGCCATTACTACAGGAAAGAATATGGCAATGACTTTATATGAGTTATTAGGATACAACATTAAAGCGAATCCAAAATATGGTTCAGAGAAAAAAGGGCAGCCTACTACATACTATCTTGCTGCTTCTTCAGAACCTATTAGAATAAATTGCGAATATTTCTTTGTGGATGTTGTTTTATCTCCCGACCCTAATGTATTTAAACATACCAATGCGCTGGCAGGACTGAAAAAAGGAGGTAATTTCATTATCCAGAGCGAAAAAGGCTCACCAGATGAAGTGTGGGCCGATATTCCTGCACATTATCAAAAAATTATTATTGATAAAGAAATTCATGTGTACTATATAGATGGATTTAAAATTGCACGTGAAGAAGCTACAGACCCAGAATTGCAATTACGTATGCAAGGAATTGCATTTCAAGGAGCATTTTTCTCTGCTTCTCCCCTAATGGAAAAATCTGGATTCTCGGATGAAAAACTATTAAAGGCTATTGAAGACCAATTACAAGACAAATTTGGGGCAAAAGGACAACGTGTTGTAGATGATAATATGCGGGTAGTAAAACGTGGCTTCGATGAAGTTCATGAAATTACCAACAAAGTATTAAGTGATGTCAACAAGGATAAGGCTAAAAATAATGTTCATGCCAACATGCCTCCTATTCCAAAAATGATGAAGAACATCCCACAAAGCGAATCACAGTTAAGTGACATTCATCGCTTTTGGGAACAAACTGGTAATTTCTATTTACGGGGCATGGGAAATGATAACCTTACAGACCCATTTATAGGACTAAGTGTAATGCCTGCAGTTTCATCGATATTTCGGGATATGACAGGTATTCGCTTTGAACACCCCGAATGGATTCCAAACAATTGTACAGCTTGTGGTGACTGTTATACTGTCTGTCCAGATACGGCCATACCAGGACTAGTTAGTGAGGTATCCGATGTTTTTGACACCATAGTTAAACGGGTTAAAAAAAACCACGGAAAATTAGAACACCTACCCAAAGCCGTGCGTAAACTAGAAAGTAATGTTCGTAAACTATTCGCAACATCAGAAAATGGAGCAACAGTTAATGACTATATGCACCACGCCATTGATATGACGGTCGACGATTATGAAGGAGGTAAAGAACTAACCAAGGAATTTGAATGGTTTAAAGACGAATTAGGTGAATTTAATTTCGCATTGACCAGACCATATTTTGATTTACATGAGAAAAAACAAGAAAATAGCGGAGGTTTATTCAGTATAACCATTAACCCCAATACTTGTAAAGGGTGTATGGAATGTGTTGAAGTCTGTAATGATAATGCCCTTATTAAGATTCCACAAACCGAAGGCTCTATTGTAAAACTTAACAAAGAATGGGATTTATGGATGGACCTACCAAGTACACCACAAAAATTCAATCGTATAGATAACCTTGAGGAAAAGATTGGACCATTAGAGACCATTCTATTAAATAAAGATGCTTACTTAAATTTTGCTAGTGGTGATGGGGCTTGTTTAGGCTGTTCGGAGAAAAGTGTAGTTCATTTATTTACGGCTACGGTAGAATCACTTATGCAGCCACGTATTGAAAAACACATGGCATATATTGATGAATTGTCCGATAAACTTGAAAAACACATTCAAGTAAAATTGATGAATCGTATGGATTTGACAGATTCGGATACCATGTCGAAGATTGTCAAAGAAATGCAAAATTCAGATTTAACCATGGCAGATGTTACCCGTAGGTTAGAATCTGAACATGATAGTGAACCCATAGACCAAGAGTGGTTGGGTAATGTAACACAACTTCTAGCGCAATTAAAGAAATTGAAATGGAAATATACCAATGGTACCACCGGAAAAGGTCGTGCCAATATGGGTATGCTTAATTCTACAGGCTGTACTTCTGTTTGGGGAAGTTCATGGCCATTTAATCCGTATCCATTCCCCTGGGCCAACCACTTATTCCAAGATTCAACATCTATGGCAATGGGTGTTTTTGAAGGACACATGGCCAAAATGGCAGAAGGCTTTAAAACCATTCGTAAAGCAGAATTGGAGATCAAAGGAACGTACAATGGGGAGGAACATGACGACTTTTTCACCTATTTTACTTGGCAACAGTTTACCGACAAAGAATGGTTGCTCTGCCCTCCAGTAGTAGTGCTTGGTGGTGATGGTGCCATGTATGATATTGGCTTCCAAAACCTCTCCAGAATGATGGCATCCGGTAAACCAATAAAAGTAATAGTAGTAGATACGCAGGTATACTCTAATACAGGAGGACAAGCTTGTACTTCAGGTTTCATTGGTCAGGTTTCTGATATGGCGCAATATGGCAAAGTCTGGAAAGGAAAAAGTGAGCCAAGGAAAGAGATTGGTCTTATTGCCATGGCACACCGAAATACTTACGTTTTGCAAGGAACACTAGCCAATACAAGCCAAATGATTGAAGGTTTTATAGACGGTTTAACAACCAAACGACCAGCACTTTTTAATCTTTATACTACTTGCCAACCCGAACATGGTGTCGCAGATGATTTAGGTGCACATCAGGCAAAACTTGCTGTAGAGTCTAGAGCATACCCTATTTACAAATACAATCCAGACAATGGTATAAAAACTAAGGAAGGTTTTGATTTATCTGGTAATCCAGCAATAGATCAAATATGGCCTACATACAGTTTAAAGTATCTGGAATACGGGCAAGAACGTTCCATGGAATTACCGATGACTTTTGCAGATTTTGCATTGACAGAAGCTCGATTTAGAAAACACTTTAGAAAAGTTCCACGTAGCGCTTGGAATGATAACATGATGCCACTGGCAGAGTTCTTAGAACTAGAAGAAAACGATCGTGATGGCAAATTCCCTTATATATGGGCAGTAGATAGAGAGCAAAAACTCAATAGAGTATTGGTAGCAAAACCAATTGTTGAGTCTTGTGAAGAAAGACGAGACTTCTGGTTAATGTTACGTGACCTTGCAGGGGTAGAAACAAAAAATCAAGAAAAAGAAAACCTAGAAGAAAAAATAAGAAACGAGGTGGTTGGAAATATAGCACAAGGTCTTATGCAACTTGCTGGGGGTGATGGCGACGGCATTCTGAAAATGGCCATGGAAAAACCAGCAGAAACCAATGGAGTACCAGTTGAAGATAAACCATCAAATGGAGAATATATGGCACCATGGTTGGAAACAGATGAATGTACCTCATGTGATGAGTGCATTAAACTGAACTCGAATATTTTTGCTTATAATGAAGATAACAAGGCGTACATAAAAAATCCTAAGGCTGGACCTTATGAAGATCTGGTTAAAGCAGCTGAAAAATGTACAGCTGGTGTTATTCATCCTGGGTTACCCTCTGAAAAATTAGCAAAGGATATGGAAAAATGGATAAACCGAGGTAAAAAGTATAATTAATGTACAAATGGCATAATGGCATTTTTCAATTTTCATAAAAACACGTTTAAACATGGTATCCACCCTCCAGAAAGCAAGGGCGAAACCAATGGTATGTCTATAAAGCAATTTCCTTTTCCACCAGTAATTATATTACCAATGGCACAACACATAGGTGCTCCTTCACAAATAATTGTTCGCGAAGGGCAAGAAGTGCATCGGGGTCAATTATTGGCTAAGGCAGAGGGGTATGTTTCTGTGCCTTTACACGCTCCGGTTTCTGGTACGATTCGAAAAATTGCAAATGTTCCGACCATTTCAGGGAAAATGTCTCCGGGTATTTTTCTTGAAACATTCCCATTTTCAACTCAGGAAGTACTCGAAGGAAAACCGATCGATCTAGATACGGCTACGCCTGAAGACATTCTACAGGGCATTCAGGGTGCCGGAATTGTAGGTTTGGGAGGTGCTGCATTTCCAACGCATGTAAAGTTGAAAATTCCTGACGGAAAAAAATGTGAAACATTAATTATCAATGGTATTGAATGTGAACCCTATTTAACAACCGATCACCGTGTTATGTTAGAGCAAGAACATGATATTTTTACCGGAATTAAATATTTATTAAAAGCTACAGGAACACAAAAGGTCATTATCGGTATTGAAGCCAATAAGCAAGATGCAGCTAATCACTTGAAAAAGCATATTCCCAAAGGCATGCCTGTTTCCGTACAAGTACTTCCAGTAAAATATCCCCAAGGGGCGGAGAAAATGTTGGTCACATCCATTTTGGGTAAAGAAATACCTTCAGGCAAACTCCCCATTGAAGTTGGAGTGGTTGTGGTAAATGTTGCAACAACTGCAGAGATAGGCCGGTTACTGCCCCATGGTCAAGGTATACAGGAACGAGTAATTACCATTGCAGGTCCAGGGGTTAAAAAGAAAGGTAATTATACTATTCCAATAGGTACGCCTTTACGCTTTGTTCTTGAGCAGGTGGGGGTTGATGAAGAAATCAGTGAAGTTTATATGGGTGGTCCAATGATGGGAGTTGCAGTTTCAAACCTCAACATATCGATAGTTAAGGGCACTTCGGGAATTCTGGTCTTTACAAAAAAAGATGTAAACAGAATACCCAAAATATATCCCTGTATTAAATGTGGGGCCTGTCTCGATGCTTGTCCAATTTTATTGAATCCATCAAAACTGGGTATACTGGCAAAATTTGAAGCCTATAATGAAATGGCTTCAGATTTTAATCTGATGGATTGTTTTGAATGTGGCTCGTGCACCTATGTATGTCCATCCCATATTCCATTGGTACAATATTTTCGGCTGGCAAAGCGAATTATAAGAAAGCGCGAAGCTAATAAAAAAGAGGAAGTAGATGCTTAAAAAAACTTTAGATATTAGTTCGTCGCCGCATATAGTTAAGGGGCGAAGTACAGATGAAATTATGAAAAACGTGGTATGGGCGTTACTACCTGTTGTATTTTTCTCCATCTATTCTTTTGGATTAAATGCGTTACTAGTTATTCTCACGGCAACCTTTGCCAGTATAATTACTGAACATTTTTTGTGTAAAATTTCCAAAAAGGAAACTACTGTTAGAGATTATTCAGCGGTAATTACAGGATTACTATTAGGACTTTCTTTACCTCCAAGTTTTCCATTATGGATGACTTTTGTAGGTGGGGTTATCGGGATTGCTCTCGGTAAATATATTTTTGGAGGATTGGGTTACAATGTATTTAATCCAGCGCTGGTGGCCAGAGCCGTTTTACAGGCAGCCTTTCCGGTTGCAATTACCACATGGCATCCTGCTTTTATATCCAACCGATTCTCAACTGTTTCCGAGTCGGTATTTACTTGGCCTTTTATGGAGCCTCAGTATGATGCCGTTTCGGGAGCGACTCCGCTTTCAGCCTTTAAATTTGATGGAATAACCACATCCATCACAGAATTAGCCTTTGGTCAAATAAGTGGTTCTACTGGAGAAACTTGTGCCATAATCATCGCTTTAGGAGGTATTTATCTAATTGCACGAAATATGATGTCTTGGAGAATTCCAGTAGCGGTACTATTAAGTGCCTTTTTATTAAGTGGAGTGCTTTATTTACTCAATAGTGAGCTTTACCCATCACCAGTGTTTATGCTATTATCTGGAGGGTTGATGCTCGGTGCAGTATTTATGGCTACAGATATGGTCTCATCCCCAATTACACCACTAGGTTTGTGGATTTACGGGTGCATTATTGGCATTCTAACTATTGTAATCCGAATTTGGGGAGGTTTATCAGAAGGAGTTATGTATTCCATACTGTTGGCCAATGCTATTTCTCCCCATATAGATTCCTTAATTAAAAATCGGGTGTATGGGACAAAACGAAAAATAAAAGCCACATGAGTGAAGTTGCTAACATGGAAACACAAAACCTTGCCAGTAGTAAAAAAATGTTACTAGCTATGGTAGGTATTGGCATCATAAGCGCATTGCTTATAGTTACGACCTTTGAATTAACGCTGCCTCGTGTGCAACGATTAAAGGCTGAGGCTTTGGAAAAGGCCATTTTTGAAGTGCTACCAGGAACTGTTAACACCCAGGCTTTTGGGGTGAATGCCAATGGGGAATTATTCAAAATGAAAGAAGGAGATAAAACTGAAACAGCCATATATGCAGGATACGACAATAATGATAACATTGTAGGATATGCTATTGAAGCTTCAGGACAGGGTTATGCGGACATTATAAGAATATTATACGGGTACGAGCCAGATAAGGAAACACTAATTGGGTTTCAAGTTTTGGAAAGTAAAGAAACTCCAGGGCTTGGCGATAAAATTGAAAAGGAGGAACATTTTCTTAACAATTTTAAAGCACTTGATGTTAGTCTATCCAACAATAACAAACTACAAAACAAGGTAATTACCGTAAAACAAGGTGAGAAACAAAACCCTTGGGAAATTGATGGAATCACCGGAGCCACAATTTCTTCAAGAGCTATAGGAAATATTATTGGAACAAGTACATCAGAATTAGTTCCAATTTTATATAACCATTATAAGAAGAACCATCAAAAACCAAAGGAAAGTAATGAGCAATGATAATTCTTCATCTGAACAAAAAGTGACCACTACCGATGAATTTATTAAAGGACTGTGGCGTGAAAATCCCGTATTTGTACAAGTACTAGGAATGTGTCCGGTATTGGCTGTTTCCAATACGGCAGAAAATGCCTTAGCCATGGGATTAGCTACTGCTTTTGTCTTGTTAATGTCAAATGTTTTGGTCTCCTTACTACGAAATTTTGTTCCTAAACAAGTGCGTATTGCTTCGTATATTCTTATCATCGCCACTTTTGTTACGGTAACTGATTATGCCATTCAAGCCATCAGTGTTGAATTGCATAAAAGCTTAGGTGCCTTCATCTCTCTTATCGTGGTAAACTGTTTGATTTTGAGTAGGGCAGAAGCATTTGCATCGAAAAATACCGTCTGGAAATCCATTTTTGATGCTTTGGGAATGGGCTTAGGGTTTACGTTTGCGCTTTTTTGCTTAGGGTCTGTCAGGGAAATACTTGGCAATGGCTCACTATTCAATATAGCACTTTTCCCTGAGGGATTTCAAAGTTGGATTGTAATGATATTACCTGCTGGCGGATTTTTTACACTGGCAATCTGGTTACTTATAATTAATGGGATACAAACAAGAAAAACAAAATCATGAACACTGAATCTTTAGGTACTATTTTTCTAAATGCTTGCTTAGTTAACAACTTTGTTTTGGCTTATTTCTTAGGTATTTGCCCGTTTCTGGGTGTATCTGGGAAAATGGAAACAGCTACAAAAATGGGTGGAGCGGTAATGTTTGTGATGCTCATCAGTTCCATGTGTGCTTATGGAATACATGCTTTTTTGGTGAGCATTGGCGCACCCTTTCTACAACTGATTAGTTACATTGTTGTAATAGCTTCCACAGTCCAGTTAGTTGAAATGTTCATCAAAAAAATAAGCCCAGCATTATTTAGATCTCTTGGAATATTTCTCCCTCTAATTACAACTAATTGTGCCATTCTGGGAGTGGCATTATTCCAAACAAATAAAGAATATGGTTTTTTAGAAAGTATAGTATATGCCCTAGGTGCTGGTGCTGGATTTACACTAGCACTAGTTTTGATTGCCGGATTAAGGGAGCAGTTAGATTTTGCTGAAATCCCAAAAATTTCAAAAGGAACAGCATTAACACTGTTTATTGCAGGTATTTTATCACTTTGCTTTATGGGTTTTGCAGGTTTGGGTGCTTAAAAAGAATAACAAATGGTTAAATCACTTATCATAGGAGTTGGTTTCATAGTAACTATAGCAGTGGCTTGGGTACTTGTACAAACCTTATGGAAAAAGGTCTTTAGAGAGGAATACACAGAGGAGGATGTTTTGGCAGGTAGAAGAAACTGCTCCAATTGTGGTTGTACATCGGTTTGCAAGCGAAAGGAATAAGGAGAAATAAATCCTAAAACTTATTGAATAAAAAAACAACAATAAAATAAAAAATAAACATGGCACATTTATCAGATTTCGATACCGAAAAACGCTATAAGGCGGTCGTAAAAGATACTTCACGGTTAACTCCGCAAGACACCGAAGAAGTACGTGAAATTATACTAGAAGTGAAAGACTCAGAGTTTGAATGCGAAGTAGATCAAAGCTTTGGCGTATTGGTAAAAGCTACAGGCGATTTTGGAAACACTCATCATCATAGGCTCTATAGTGTAGCAGATTTACCAGCAAAAATTAATGGTAATCCAAAAATTACAATGTTAGTGAAGCGCTGCTCATATATTGATGATTTCAATGGTGAAGAATATAAAGGTGTTGCTTCAAATTATTTATGTAATCGGAAAAAAGGTGATGAAATCATAGTTACTGGCCCTTTTCAATTACCTTTTAGAGTTCCAGAAGATAAAACCGCTAATATGATACTCATTGGTATGGGTACAGGTATTGCGCCTTTCCGAGCTTTCATTAAACATATTTATAAAAATGTGAAGGATTGGGAGGGTAAAATCCGATTATTCTATGGTGCTCGAAGCGGTTTAGAACTACTGTATTTAAATGATAAAGATGGTGATCTCACCAATTATTATGACAAGGACACATTTGAAGCGTTTCATGCACTAAGTAAGAGACCACATTGGGCTGATTCCATTGAGTTAGAAAAAGTGCTTGAGGAACAAGCTACTGAATTGAAAGAACTACTTTCAAAGTCTAATACTTATGTTTATGTTGCAGGATATGCAAAAATCCTTAATAAACTCAACAACTCATTTTCTAAAATTCTGGGATCGGAAGAGAAATGGAAGCTTCGTAAAGCAGAACTTATAGCCGGTAGAAAATGGGCTGAAATTATTTTTTAAGGTGTATTGAGAAATAAAGGAGAATTGTGTTTCAATAAATTCATGATTAATATGTCTATCATTACTGCAATTGCCGCACTTGGGGGGTTAACCTTACTTCTAGCAATTATGCTTATTGTTGCAAACAAAAAGCTCTATGTCTATGAAGATCCTCGTATTGACAAAGTTGAAGACATGCTGCCCCACGCAAATTGCGGTGCATGCGGATATCCAGGTTGCCGACCGTTTGCTGAAGCATTGGTTTTTGAGAAATCTTTACCTGGTAAATGTACAGTCAGTACGGATGAAGGTAGGCAGTCCATAGCAGAATTTCTTGGTGTTGATTTAGGTGCTGAAGAAAAGCAAGTTGCACGTCTTGCCTGTGCTGGCGGAACGAACGTAGCTATTAATCGAGCCCAGTATGTTGGAATTCAAAGCTGTCAGGCGGCCACTCTGGTTTCGGGTGGAGGTAAAGGTTGTTTCTGGGGATGTTTGGGGCATGGTGATTGTGAAGTTGTGTGTGATTTTGATGCCATTATCATGAACGAACATGGTTTGCCAATAGTAGATACAGAGAAATGTACTGCCTGTGGTGATTGTGTGGAAGTTTGCCCTAAAGATTTATTTTCTCTTCAACCTATAAGCCACAAACTTTGGGTGGCTTGTAAAAACCTTGAACATGGCGAGGCTATACTTGAAGATTGCCAAGTGGGGTGTACATCTTGTGGTAAATGTGCTATGGATGCACCTGGTGAATTGATTACTATGAAAAATAATTTACCTGTGATAAATTATGCTGAAGGTCATAATACACAAGAGCCCATTCAACGATGTCCTACTGGAGCCATTGTATGGTTAGATGATAATGGAACGGTGGTTAAAGGGAAAGAAAGCAGAAAAATCATTCGTAAGGGAGCCAGATCACTGGGGAATTCGTAATTTACTTATATCGTCAAAAAATAGTCTGGTAATGAATAAATTAGAAGCTTTAAATAGTATTGTCTCATTAAATTACTAAAAGCTATGGATGCTACATTCCCATTAACAGCTGCTTTAATTACTTCAATATTACATGTAATTACTGGTCCCGACCATTTAGCTGCTGTTATTCCTTTTGCCATAGAATCGAAAAAGAAAGCATGGAAGATTGGTTTGTTTTGGGGCATTGGACATTTACTTGGAATGCTCTTAGTTGGTGTTTTATTTCTACTTTTTAAAGTATTGATTCCTGTTGAAAAGATTTCTAATTATAGTGAGCAATTAGTAGGTGTCGTTTTAATTTTTACTGGCATATGGGTGTTTTATAGACTATTTAAAGAGGATAAAAAGCATAGACACTTACATGTACACAGTGAAAATGAGCCTATAATCCATAAGCATGAACACGATCATTCGCATGACCATTTACATCATCACAAACATGATAAAAAACTTAAGCAAAGTAATCTAGCTTCATTGTCAATTGGCGTTTTACATGGTCTATCTGGTGTTTCCCATTTTTTATTGTTTACTCCGGTAGCAAGTTTTGGTAATCAATCAGAGTCTCTTTTATATATTATTGGGTTTAGTTTAGGAATCATAATAGCGATGACTACATTCGCATTTGTAATTGGTAAAATTGCATCATTTAGCAAGAATGAACATAATGATACATTATTTGTAGGGATTAGATTAGCTGGTGGACTTTTTGCGATAATTATTGGTGTTTATTGGTTGTTTAGCGTATAAAGCTAGACATTACAAGTATGAAAATAATTGAAAATTTAGGTAAAACTCTTTTTAGCTTCGTGAAGCTTTGTGAAATAATTATATCACAGAGATACACAAAGTATACACAGAGGAAGATACTATAATTAACGTGAGTTTAAAACAAGCATATTTTTAACGATAAATCCACTAATAACGTTATTTGTCGCTTTGAGTGCTTCGGCTTCGCTCAGCATAAACTAAAGTCGAAAGGTCATTAAAGCCTATAAGTTAAATAGGTTTCGACTGCGCTCAACCTGACACTCAGTCTTAAACATTTGATATTCAAAACAATAATGTTGTCATTACGTCGAACTTATGTTATAGTTACTGTTTTAATTAAAACGGTTCGATTAGCTTCTGGCTTCAGGTTCTTTCAACAAATCCTGGGTAACTGTTCTCCAATTAACGGACTCACAATACGTTTACCACCTAATTCATTATGCATAACAACCTTATTAGGATGCCCAGAGGTAATTTCCCCAATGCATACGGCATTTTTTCCTTTTTCATCTTTTTGCATCATTTCAACAACTGCATTAGCAATGTCAGCATCAACAATAGCAATAAAAACACCTTCATTTGCAACATATAAAGCATCCAACCCTAAAATTTCACAAGCGGCAGCTACTTGTTTTTCCAGTGGGATTTTAGTTTCATAAATGGTAACCCCCTTATTGGTGTCTTGTGATATTTCGGACAACACACTTGCTAATCCGCCTCTTGTTGGATCCCTTAACAAGTGAATTTTGTTCCCAAATTCATCAATAAGGTCATTCACTAAAAAATTCAAATTAGTGGTATCGCTTTCAATAGTAGATTCAAACTCTAAACCTTCACGTTGGGACATGATTGCCATGCCATGCTGTGCTACAAACCCATTTACAATTATTTTGTCGCCTACTTTAATATTATCAGTAGATATATTTGCTTTTGGATTGACTTCCCCAAAACCTGTTGTATTGATAAAAATTTTATCCCCTTTTCCACGTTCAACAACTTTAGTATCTCCTGTTATTATTTGAACGCCACTAATATCTGCCGCCAATTTTATAGCATTAACGATAGTAATAAATTCCTCGATTTTCAGCCCTTCTTCTACTATAAATGCTAATGATAAATACTTCGGAATAGCACCACACATAGCCACATCATTAACAGTTCCATGAACAGCTAACTCACCTATATTGCCTCCTTTGAAAAAAATAGGAGATACCACAAAACTATCGGTAGATATAGCTATTTTATTATTGAAATGAACAATAGAACCATCGTGTTTTTGATTGAGATAAGGATTACTAAATGTTTTAAAAATGATTTTGTCCAATAAATCTCTGGTCATTACACCACCGCTTCCATGTCCTAAATTAATAGTGTTAAAACCTAATGCTGTTGTATCCATTTATAGATATTTAAATAGTATTACTTGAAAAATGATAATAAGCGGCACATGCTCCTTCCGAAGACACCATGGGTGCCCCTAATGGATTAGATGGTGAACATGCTTTGCCAAACTGACTGCATTCGTGAGGTTTTTTAATACCTTTTAAGACCTCTCCAGCAATACAATTCGCACTTTCTGGAGCTTTAATATTACTGATTCCAAATTTTAATTCAGCATCAAAATCTTTAAAAGCTTTGGTTAGTATGTAGCCACTATTTGGTATGTCTCCAATGCCTCTCCACTCTCTGTTACCAATTTCAAAAACCTGATTTATTACGTTTATAGCTGAGGTGTTACCAGCTTTTTTTACGGCTCTTGAATATTGATTTTCTACCTTACAGATTCCTTCCTCCAATTGTTTTACTGCCATATAAATACCTTGCACCAAATCAAGAGGTTCAAAACCAGTAATAACAATAGGTGTTTTATACTTTTCAGATAAGGGAATATATTCTTTATACCCCATAATGGTACATACATGTCCAGCTCCTAAAAAGGCATTGATATTGCAAAACTTATCATCTAAAATAGCTTCCATAGCAGGAGGAACTAATACATGTGATACTAAAATGGAGTAATTTTTCAGTCCTTCTTTTTGAGCATGTAAAACAGACAAAGCATTTGCAGGCGCAGTGGTTTCAAATCCAACAGCAAAGAAAACCACTTCTTTGTCTGGATTGTTCCTGGCAATTTTCATAGCTTCAATGGGCGAATATAAGATTCGCAGATCACCCCCTTCTGCTTTAGCTTCCAACAAGCTTTTCTTGCTTCCCGGAACCCGAATCATATCGCCAAAAGAGCAAACTATAACACCGTTTTCTAATAATTCAATGGCTTTATCAATTAAATTTAAAGGCGTTACACAAACGGGGCATCCAGGCCCATGAATCATTTGAACCTTTTTTGGTAATAATTCTAATATCCCATTTTTAACCAATCCGTGAGTTTGTCCACCGCAAATTTCCATAATCTTCCATGTTTGCGTAACGGTATTTTCAATAAGCTTTAAATAACTTTTTGTAGCCTCTAAATTTCTATATTCAGTTAAATATTTCATCTGTTTATAGGTTAGCTATTCAAACAATGTAAATAATACATTATTTGTCCGAAAGAGATATTTTCGTCGTTAGGAGCTAAGTTACGGTTAAAATACAATTTGTACTTGTTCTCTCCTATTTCTTTAATCATATCTATTAACGTCGTGTTCTGGAAAACGCCTCCGCTACATGCTATTTTTTTTACTTTTTGATGGCTTGCCATTTGAAAAATTATAGAGGCTAACGTATATAAGAAATTAGTAATTATATATTGTTTTGAATGCCCTTCTTTTACATCTAAATGCAAGTTATAGAGCAGCTTTTCAGTAGGAATAAGATTTTTGTCTAAAATCGAACAATACAATTTGCAATCATCCAAATTGTAATCGGTTATATAATTCTCTAATAAAATAGCGGCCTCACCTTCGTAGGTATTGATATCGCAAATATTAAGTAAAGAAGCAACGGCATCAAATAACCTTCCTACGGAGGATGTTTTTAATTTGTTATTCTTTTTTAACGATTGATAAATGGTTAATTCTTCATCTGAAAACTTGTCCTTTAAAACAGACTGCATGTCGCTATTTGATAATGACAACAAAGATAATTTGGGAGCTTTAGACATCTTATCTCCAGCTAGCCAATTAAAATATTCAAAGTGTGAAACCCTTTCTATTTTATGGGGCTGGTATTTGAAAAACTCACCTCCCCAAATATGTCCGTCATCCCCATAACCAGTGCCATCCCAAATTACGCCTAAAACAGGTTCGTGGAAAGTAAACAAATTATGCTCTCCTAATACGGAAGCAAAATGCGCTTTATGATGCTGGATTTTAAACAACTCTGCATCATGTTGTTGTGCCAGCTCAATACCGTAAAGGGTACTATGATAAGTAGGATGTTTGTCAACCAAAACCACATTTGGTTTTTGTTCAAATAAATCAATAAAATGTAATGTTGTTTTTGTAAAACGCTCATAAACATCATAGTTATCGAGGTTTCCTAAATACTGACTTATGTATAAATAGTTATTTGGATAAAACGCAATACTACTTTTTAAATGAGCACCCAAAGCGATTATTTTTTTATCGGAATTTATGGAAGCATTAAAATAGTTTGGAGCATAGCCACGAGAACGACGGAACAATACTTTTTCTTTAAATTTATTACTTAACTTAACAACAGAGTCGTCTTGTGGATGTGTGACTTTTAAATTGTGCTGTAAAAAATAATCAGCTACTTCTTTTAACTTTTCGAATGCTTTGTCATTTTTACTAATTATGGGAGATCCATGAATATTACCGCTTGTAGCCACAATTGGGAAGCTCAATTCGTTTGCTAACAACTGTAAAATCCCGGAATATGGTAACATAACCCCTAACTGGCTCAATCCTGGAGCTACTTTATGAATGGCTATGTTTCCTTTATAATTATTGAATGGAATTATTGTTATAGGACGCTCAGTTGAAGTTAATGATTTCACATGAGGCTCATTAAGCTGCAACTCTTTTTTTAAAAAATCAAGCGAAGGGTATAAAACGGCAAATGGTTTATGGGGTCTGTTTTTTTTATCCCTTAATTCTTGAACAACGTGTTCATTTTCAGCATTACAGCATAATAAATAACCACTGGTATTTTTTATAGCAATTATGTTTCCATCTGATAAAATATTAGCAACTTTCTTAAATAATGTATGCTTTGATGCTTCTAATTTATAGCCTGAATTATCAACCAAAAACAACTTAATTCCGCAGGTTTGACATGTGTTTGTTTGTGAATGAAAGCGTCTGTCAATAGGTTTTGTATATTCTTCTACGCATGCTTCACACATAGGGAAATCATCAATACTTGTATGATTTCTTTCAAACGGAAACGTTTCTGTAATAGCCCAACGAGGTCCACAATTTACACAGGTTGTAAACGGATAGTCAAAACGTCTGTTCTTGGGATTATGCATATCGTTTTTACAATTGTCACAAATGGCAAAATCTGGTGTTAATGGTAAATTTAATCGACTGCTTTTTTTAGAGGGCATGATTTTAAACTCATCAAAAAAGCGATATTCAATTTGATTGATTCGGCTGTCATTAATTATAGAAACGGGAGGTGGAGATTGAATTAATTTATCATAAAAATTAAAGATGACTTTTTTTAAACCCGACACAAAAATAATAACCCCTTCTTCGTTATTAGAAACTGTTCCAGTTAATAAAAATTCTGTAGCTAAACTATAAACATATGGGCGAAACCCAACACCTTGTACTTGTCCGGAAATAGAAATTTTATAAGTTTTTTGTATCAAAATTTAAAGCTTAAAAGCACTATAAAGTTACATTTTTTAAGATGAATTTTTTCTGACAACTCTCATGTTTTATGTATTAGTTTTTCAATACATTTAATATTGTTATAATAGAATTATTTCCAAAGGTTTAAAAATTAACATAATGCATGAATTATCAATAGCTTTAGGGATTGTTAAAATTGCCGAAAATGAAACTGCAAAGGCTAAGGCAGGTAAAGTTGAACGCATTGAGCTAGAAATAGGTACTTTAGCAGGTGTAGAACTTGATTCATTGGAATTTGTTTGGTCTTCTGCAGTTGAAGGTACCGTTCTGGAGTATGCATCTAAAAAAATTCATGTTATAAAAGGAGAAGCAAAATGTAGCGATTGTGATACCATTTTTAATTTAGAAAATGTTTATGATACGTGCCCAAATTGCAACAGTTTTTCAAAAAGAATTCTTAAAGGTAAAGAATTGAAGGTAAAATCGTTAGAGATTTCTTGATGATTATGGAAAATATTAAAATATTAACATCTTTTTATTCAATAATTCAGCTTTAGATGACGAATATCATGTTTTAATTTTTGTTAGAATACTATATTAGTTGCATATCATAATTTCTTCATTATGAGCACAAAAGAAAACTCTTTCAAAAAATCCTCACTGATGAATATCTTGTGGGATATTCAAAAAAAAAGAAGGTGCATAAGTCGTGATGATATGACTAAAATTTCAAAAGCATTTAACATCTCAAGAATAGAATTAGAAGGTGTTATTTCCTTTTATCATTTTTATCATCTTAAACATGCCGGCAAGTATACCATTTATTTGAATAATTCAATTATTTCAAAATACAAAGATTTCTATCGGGTAAAAAAAGCATTTGAAAAGGAAATTGGCATAAAAACAGGACATGTTACAAAAGACGGTCTGTTTGGTTTATTTGAAACATCTTGTATCGGTTTGAGCGATCAAGAAACATCCGCATTAATAAATTTCAATGCATTTACAAATCTTACCCCAGAAAAAGTAAAAACCTTAATTTCTAAATTACGGCAAGGTGAATCGTTAGAATCGTTAAGCAATTTCCCCGAAAATAATATTCAGTATACGCCAGAAGAAAACAAAACGGTGTTCTTTAAACCATATCACCAAGGGAACGCATTAAAAAAAATAATAGGTATTGAACCAGATAGCGTGATTGATTTAATAAAAGCATCCAAGCTATCTGGTAGAGGAGGCGCTTTTTTTCCAACAGGTTTAAAATGGCAGTTTTGTAGAGATAATAAATCAGATCAAAAATATATTATCTGTAATGCAGATGAAGGCGAACCAGGTACTTTTAAAGACCGGGTTTTAATGAATGAACACCCAGGTTTGCTTATTGAAGGTATGACCATTGCTGGTTATGCTGTTGGAGCAACAGAAGGCACTATTTATTTAAGAGCCGAATATTTTTATTTAAAAAATAAGCTTGAAAAAACCATTAAGAAATTCCTTGAAAAAGGATTATTGGGAAAAAATATTCTCGGTATTGAAGGCTTCGATTTCAATTTAAATATTCACATGGGGGCCGGTGCTTATGTATGTGGTGAGGAAACCGCACTTATAGCATCTATGGAAGGCAAAAGGGGCGAACCTACTACAAAAGAATTTTTCCCCGTAGAAAAAGGGTATTTAGGAAAACCTACCGTTGTAAATAATGTAGAAACACTTTGTGCAGCAGCAAGAATTCTAGAAATGGGATTGGATAATTATTTGGCTATAGGTACTAAAGCAACTCCTGGTACAAAATTGATGAGTGTTTCTGGTGATTGTAACAAACCTGGTATTTATGAGATAGAATGGGGCATGAAGTTAAAATATTTTTTAGACTTAATAGAAGCTAAAGATCCACATTTCATTTTATTCAATGGTTTTTCAGGGGAATGTTTGTCTTCCCAAGATTTTGATAGGGAAATATCTGGTGAAAACTTATTGGCAGAACATATCCAATTTCAATTGAATGATCCTATTGAATATGCACGAAAAATGAGCGCTGTGGGATTAAGGAGTGGTGGGGCTTTTATGATTTTTGATAAAACTAGGGATCTCTTGCCAATTCTTAAAAACATTACCGACTTTTTTGTGGCAGAATCATGTGGCATATGTGTGCCATGTAGAACGGGCAATTTCTTATTAAACAAGAAACTCCATAAAATCAAACTCTGTCACGCCGATAAAAATGATTTAGAAGAAATAAAAGAATGGTGTAGCATTATTAAACAATCCAGTAGGTGCGGACTTGGGAAAACATCAACAAATTGTTTGTTGACTGCTATGCTGAAATTCCCTGAAGAATTTAATAAATGTTTGTTGGCAGAAAGTG
The DNA here is from genome assembly GCF_004791695.1 of Flavivirga rizhaonensis. Classification (GTDB taxonomy): domain Bacteria; phylum Bacteroidota; class Bacteroidia; order Flavobacteriales; family Flavobacteriaceae; genus Flavivirga; species Flavivirga rizhaonensis. Next base: position 55,192 of record NZ_SRSO01000016.1, read on the forward strand.
ATATTAACCAGGCTTTTAATTTGGAAAAAGCAGTTGATAATTATGACAAAATAATCAATGAAATAGAAACTACCTATGAATAATCTAGTCAACATTAAAATTGATGGCAACAAGTACCAAGTAGAAGCTGGTAAAAATTTGGTAGATGCTGCAAAAGAAAATGGAATCTACATACCAACATTGTGTCATTTTCACAATCAAGATCATGCTTTGGGAACATGTAGAATTTGTACAGTAATTGTAAATGGTAAAACCACAACAAGTTGTACCACAAAAGTCAACGAAGGGATTGAGGTAGAGATTAATACCCCAGAACTTATAGATACCAGAAAAGCTATTATAGAAATGTTGTTTGCCGAAGGAAATCATTTTTGCCCTTCTTGCGAAAAAAGTGGTAATTGCGATTTGCAAAACCTGGCCTATGATATGGGAATAACGGTTACCAGATTTCCACATGTTTACAGTAATAAGGTTGTAGATTTTAATTCAGATCGTATGATCATGGAATCTAACCGGTGTATTCTTTGTATGCGCTGTGTTGAAGAAGTTAAAACAGATGAAGGGAAAAATATTTTTTCATTTGTAAAAAGAGGCATTAATACACGTGTTCAGATTGACTATGAAGAAGAAAAAAAACTAACACAATCAGAAGCGATGCATGCCATGAATTTATGCCCTGTTGGAGCTATTTTAGTTAAAGGCATGGTTTATAAAGAACCGTTTGGAGATAGAAAGTATGATTTAGTTGGAAAAGAGAAGGAAGCTGCACGGAAAGAAAACTTTGTTAAAAAGGGAGCAAACAATAAATTTATTGTTGCTACTACGTCTTTAGCTGGTTGTTTTGGTTGTCACATGTCACTTTTAGATATTGATACAGATATTGTTGATGTATTAGAAATTGTGGAATTCAATAAATCACCTTTAACGGATATTAAAAAATTTAGTAAGCGTTGTGATGTTGGACTTATCGAAGGGGGCTGTGCAAATTCAGAAAACATTGAAGTGCTTAAGGAATTTAGAAAAAAATGCGATATCCTTATTGCTTTTGGGGAATGTGCCATTATGGGTGGTATTCCTGCGATGCGAAACTTTGTTCCTCTTAAGGAATGTTTAGAAGAAGCCTATATTAATGGGCTAACCAGCGAAATAGGTGCTAATATTATCCCCAATCACGAAGACATTCCTAAACTGTTAAACAATGTGTACCCCTGTAATGAAATAGTGAAAATTGACTATTACATTCCTGGTTGTCCTCCAGATGCCAATCATATATGGAAAGTTGTAAAAAATATTCTGTTAAATGAAGAATATTCCATTACTCACGAAGAATTTAAATACGATTAAAAATGAAAAAGTTAGTTATAGACCCAGTAACAAGAGTTGAAGGTCATGGCAAAGTTACCATTCATTTAGATGAAGACAATAAAGTAAAAGACTCCTTTTTTCATATTGTGGAATTTCGTGGTTTTGAAAGATTCATTCAAGGTCATCCGTATTGGGAAGCTCCCGTTTTGGTACAACGTTTATGCGGTATTTGTCCCGTAAGTCATCATTTGGCAGCAGCTAAAGCAATAGATCAAATTGTAGGGCTGGATCCAGGTGATTTATCATTGCCAGCCCAAAAAATCAGGAAACTATTACATTTTGGTCAAGTATTCCAATCACATGCCTTGCATTTTTTCTATTTGGCATCTCCGGATTTATTGTTTGGTGTAAATGCAGATCCATCTAAGCGTAATGTAGCCGAAGTGGCTATAAAACATCTCGATTTGGCTAAAAAAGGTATTTTAATGAGAAAGTTTGGTCAGGAAATCATTAAAGCCACAGCAGGAAAACGCATTCACGGAATCTCAGCAATTCCCGGTGGGGTTCATAAAAAAGTTACCTTAAAAGACAGGGATTACTTTTTAAATAGCAAAGAAATTCCATCCATTGATGCTATGATTCATTGGTCAAAAGAAATCATAGATTTTATTAAAAACTATCATGAGATAAACCATAAATGGTTAAATAGTTTTGCAGATTACCCTTCCGGACATTTAGGATTGGTTAATAAGGAAAATGGATTTTTAGAATTATATGATGGTAATTTAAGAGCTTTGGATGCCAACGGAAAAGTGACTTTAAATGATGTTCCAAACGATGATTATATTCAGTATTTTAATGAAGGCGTTGAAAAATGGTCGTATTTAAAATTCCCATATTTAAAGGAAATTGGAAAAGAAAATGGATGGAATAGAGTAGGGCCATTAGCAAGAATCAATATTTGTAATGGTATTGAAACCCCATTGGCTGAAGAAGAGCGAATCCTATTTAAATTAGAAACCAATGGTAAAATTAATAATAAAACCATGTACTCACATTGGGCGCGTTTAATTGAAATGCTGTATTGTGCTGAAATGATGAAAAGCTTATTAAATGATGTAGATATATTGAGTAATGATCTTTTAAGAAAAGGTACACGACGAAATGAAGGTATCGGAATTATTGAAGCACCACGTGGCACCTTGATTCATCATTATGAAGTTGATGACAAAGACCGCATTACCCGTTGCAATTTGATAGTTTCAACCACGCATAATAATGAAGCTATGAACCAGGCCGTAAAATGGGTAGCAAATAATGTTATTAGTGGCAAAACCAAAATTACTGAAGGGATGTTAAATCAAGTAGAAGTAGCCATTAGGGCTTACGATCCTTGTTTGAGTTGTGCAACGCATGCTCTGGGGCAAATGCCTTTAGAAGTTTCTCTTTATAATCATGCTGGAGAATTAATACATGAAAAAAGAAGGTAAATATAAAACAATAGTTTTTGGTATTGGCAATACCGGAAGACAAGATGATGGTTTAGGATGGCTGTTTTTAGATTTTCTTAAAACCCAAAATCCTCATATGGATTTGGAATACAGATATCAACTTCAAATTGAAGATGCCGAGTTGATTTTAAATTATGAAACGGTTATATTTATAGATGCCACAAAGGAAGATACAGGAGATGGGTTTTATTTTAAAACCTGTAAACCTTCAGAAGCATACAGTTTTAGTACGCATGCATTGAAGCCAGAGACTATTTTGCATTTAACTAATACACTGTATTATTATAATCCCAAAGCATTTATTTTAGGAATACAAGGCTATCAATGGGAATTAGAAATAGGAATAAGCAAAAAAGCCAAAATAAACATTAATAAAGCTAAAGACTATTTTAAGAAGAATGTAATAGTGGACTGTATTTTAACAAATTAAAAATTTGAATTATGTGTGGAACATGTGGTTGCGGAACTGGAGAGAATGGTGTTACCATTCAAAATCCGAAGGAAATAAAAAGACATCATCATCATCACGATGAAGCACATGGCCATGGTCATGAACATCCTCACCATCACCATGAGCATTCGCATAGTTTTGACCATCATCATAAAACAGTATTACATATAGAACAAGATATTTTGCATCACAATGATGTTATGGCTGCGAGAAATAAAGGCTACTTTGAGGCAAAAAATATTTTTGCTATAAATTTAGTGAGCTCTCCAGGATCAGGTAAAACATCAATTTTGGAACGCACTTTAAAAGATTTAAAAAAAGAGATACAATTTTATGTTATTGAAGGCGATCAAAAAAGTTTAAATGATGCTAACCGAATTGATGCTTTAGATATTCCAGTAATACAAATTAATACAGGAAAAGGGTGCCATTTAGAAAGTGATATGGTTTACAATGCAGTCAAGAAATTAAATATTGAGGACCATGCTATTTTAATGATTGAAAATGTTGGCAATTTAGTCTGTCCTTCCATGTTTAACTTAGGGGAATCAAAACGTGTTGTAATAATTAGTACTACGGAAGGAGAAGATAAACCCATAAAATATCCGGATATGTTTCACACTTCTGATATTTGCATTATTAATAAAATGGATTTGTTGCCATATGTTAATATTAATATTGATACATTAAAAGAATATGCTTTACAAGTGAATCCAAAATTACAATTTTTTGAACTTTCCGCTACTACTGGAGAAGGTATGCCGAAATGGTATGATTGGTTGAAAACTCAAAAAGCATAATTCAAAAATCATGAATCTTAAATCAAACTTCTAATGTGCCTTTCAATACCAGGAAAATTATTAGAAATAACATCTCAACTCGACGAAACATTTAGGACCGGTAGAGTATCTTTTGATGGTGTTATAAAAGAAGTCAGTCTTGCTTTAGTTCCCGAAGCCAAAGTAAATGATTATATATTGGTGCATGTAGGGGTGGCCATTAGCTTAATAAATGAAGATGAAGCTAAAAAAACGTTTGATATCCTAAAGCAATTAAACGAATTAAAGGATTTAGGGCCATCTGAAATTAATTGAGTTGCTGTTTCCTGGGACATTTTAAAACAATCAACTTCATGCAATGTCATGTTTTGAATATAAGATGGTTATAATTAATTACTATGTGCATACAAATGCTTAATAGAATAGTGCTGTGGGTAACCTCATTCTTATTAAATAATCGAATCAAATTTCTCCAATTCCAAAATTATTTGGTTCGACATTTTTTCTATATGGTCTACTAGTAAAATCAAAGCTTTCGAGAAATTGAGAGCTTTTTTTTATTTTACTATTTTACTTATATTGTTTCAATCATATTGAGTTAAATACAATTACATTTATTAAATTGATTTATATTAGCACAATATTGGTTACTCACAATACTCTCAATTCAAATCATATAGATGGGATCTAAAGACTTAAAAATCCTTGAAAACCTTAAAAATGGTGATGCTTCAGCCTATAAGGAATTATTTGATGAATATTATATGCCATTGAGTATCTATGCATTAAAGTATTGTGATTCATTTCAATTGGCAGAAGACATCGTACAAGATTTGTTTGTTAAATTTTGGGATGAGAAGCTATACATGAAATTAGAAGGCGTTATAAGTCCTTATTTATTTCGATCTGTGAAAAATAATACATTACAGATTGTGAGGAAACAAACCAAATATCGTTTTGAAGAAATAGAAGATCAAGTCAATAAACTAATTGCGGATGAAAAATTAGATATGACTGCTATTGAAGATAGGAAAAAGAAATTGCTAAAAGAAGTTGAGTTATTACCAGAAAAAAGTAAGGAAGTATTCAAAGCCATTGTTTTAGAAAACATGAAATATAAGGAAGTAGCGGAACAATTCAGTATTTCTGTAAATACAGTAAAAACACATTACTCAAGAGCTTTAAAACAACTTCGTAATTCGTTAGACGTTATTATAATGTTACTTTTAGTTTAAAAAAAGTAAATTTATTGTCACCCATTTTTTGTCTTCTAGTATATGTATAGTATAGAAGATCATCAAATGAATAAGATTAATACAAATATCCTCAAACTTTTTATTGCTTATACTTCGCAAGAAATTAGTGAAGAAGAGTTTAAAACGCTTCAGAATTGGATTAATAAAAGTGTTGAAAATGAAAAGAAATTTTCGGAGTATTTAATATTTCATAAAAAGGCAAGAAGCATAGGCTTTTACGATAATATTAATAAAGAAGAAGCCTGGGATAATATTGTTGTTCAATTACAAAACCCATTGTTAACAGAGAAAAAAGTACCAGTAAAAAGACTATACTGGAAATATATAGCTGCCGCATCTGTGCTTTTAATACTAGCATTAACCTTATTTCTAGATAAAAAAGGAACTCCCAAGTTTGTTGAGCCAATTATTGTAAATAACAATATTAAAACGGGGACTAATAAGGCAATACTAAGTTTATCAGATGGTTCAAATATTACTTTGGAAAAAGGACAAATATATGAGGCAAGTAATATATTCAGTAGTGGAGATCATATTGTTTATAAAACTGACGAAGAAAATTTAAAGGAAGAAGCCTACAATTATATTACCATTCCTAGGGGAGGTCAATTTCAAATAACCTTATCTGATGGTACTATGGTTTGGCTTAATTCTGAATCTCAACTAAAGTATCCCGTAAATTTTAAAGCAGGTGAAACCAGAAAAGTAGAACTAGTATATGGCGAAGCTTATTTTGATGTTTCCCCGAGTACCGAGCATCAAGGTGCAGATTTTAAAGTATATAATAATAAACAGGAAATACAGGTATTAGGTACAGAGTTTAATATTCGGGCATACAAAGATGAGATAACCATCTATACAACTTTAGTGGAAGGCAAAGTTGCAGTAAGTACAGATACTAAAGAAGAAACACTTATCCCAAATCAACAATCAAAAGTTAACACCATTGATAATGACATAACACTTTCTATGGTAGATGTGAATAGTATAATTTCCTGGAAAGACGGCATTTTTGATTTTGAAGGTAAATCATTAAAGGAGATCATGAAAGTATTATCGCGTTGGTACGATATGGAAGTTGAATTTGAAAATGAAACTTTAAAAGGAGAACGTTTTAGTGGTAGGATAGGTAAGAACTATAAAATAGAAGAGATCTTAACGACTATTAAGAATATAAACATTATTAAAAATTACGAGATTAATAATAAGACAGTCATATTAAAATAAAGAACTGATTTAAACTTTTTGCGTTTAAGCGAAAATTAGACATTTTTTGACCATTTGAAGTTTTTTTAGAGTTGCATAGCAGAGCTACAGAAGAAGAAAAAGGCAAAGAATGGGTTAAAAAGAACAATTTTTTAGCGAATGGAAAAAGTTTAAATGAGTTCAAATAGAAAAATTAACTAAAAACAATGATGCCTATGCGAAAAATGACATGAAATTTCTAATAAATAGAAGTCTATCGAAAAGATGGGATTGGAATTTATTTTTAGAAAAAAGAAGGAGGAAAACAGTTTGAACCTTGGAAAGTATTTAACTGTATATCCCCCTTGATGTATTACTTAATTAAAATATTAACTAACTAATAACAAGCAAATTTATGGAAATTAAATTAACTAAAAGCCGTTTTAAAAAACGGTTCTTAATAATAGTTATGAAAACGTTCATTTTCCTATTATGTACCACAGTATTCAGTTTATCTCCAAAGCATGTATTGTCTCAAAATTCAAAAATTGTAATAGAGGAAGATATCACTGTAACTGTCGATGAGGTTTTTAAAATTATAAAAGCCCAAACAAGCGATTATATGTTTATATATCCCGAGGATCTTTTTAGGGACTTTCCTAAAATACAACTCAAAAGGGGAAAAATTCGTTTAAACAAACTATTAAATATGAGTTTGTCTTTAGGGGATGTAAATGTCATAGTCACTAAAAACAACACCATTCTTATAAAGGAGAAATCACGAAACGATAAAAGACAACAGAAGGAAGTATCTGGAAAGGTTACAGATAAAAATGGGCTTGCAGTACCAGGGGCTACGGTACGTATAAAGGGTACAAATACAGGAACAGCTACTGATTTTGATGGCAAATATTCTATAACAGTGCCAAGCCCGGAAAATGTATTGGTTTTTTCATTTTTGGGTTATGAAACACAAGAAATTGTTGTAAATGATCAGACAACTATCAATGTTTTACTAAACGAATCGGTTACCAGTTTAGATGAAACTGTAATTATAGGTTATGGTAGTGTTAAAAAACAAAACTTAACAGGTTCTGTAGGCGTAGTCGATATGGTAGGGATCACTAACCAAGCACCTACTGTTAATTTAGATAACGCATTACAAGGTCAAGTAGCAGGTGTTTTCGTATCAAGTTCTTCAGGGCAGCCAGGTTCTGCTGCTAGAGTTAGGATTAGAGGTGCTACGTCATTATTTGGCTCTAATCAACCTTTATATGTTATTGATGGTATTCCTGTAGTAGCAACTAGTAATATACCGACAGGAGGTTCTCAAGGTCAAAGTTTAGGAAATGAGCTTAATCAAGAGGGATTAAGTACTCCTTTAGGGAATATAAACTCGGCAGATATAGAATCCATAACAGTTTTGAAAGATGCATCTGCGACTGCAGTTTACGGATCTCGTGCAGCTAACGGTGTTATTGTTATCAATACTAAAAGAGGGGCCTATGGTGAAGACCCAAAGTTTCAAGCTAATATGTCGTTAAGCACACAAAGACCACGAACCTTAGAGGTATTAAACGCAGCTCAATTTAGAGAAGCCTGGACGACTGCTGTTGAAAATGGAACGGTTAATAATGCTTATACGCAAAGTGTCTTGGATGGTTCTTATTTTGGAGATGCCAATACCAATTGGGAAGATGAAGTAAGCCCAGGGTCTCCCATAACATCTAATTATAATCTTAGTGTTCAAGGAGGGTCACAAAAAACACGTTTCGGTTTATCTTTGGGAGCTAATACACAAGAAGGTGTTTTCGAATCAACAGGGTTTGATCGCTATACTTTCAACCTAAATTTAGACACCAAAGTTAACGATAAGTGGCTAATGGGGGTAAAAACAAATATTTCGTTTTCAGAGCAAAAATCTTTAGATCCTGGAATCACCCAAACCATATACAATTACAGACCAGATATACCTGTATTTGATGAAGATGGAAATTATTCATTTTCACCAATGATTACTCGCCAAAACCCAGTAGCACTTTCTAAAGGATCTAATAATAACAAAACGTTTCTCTTTTTAGGCTCTGCATTTGCACAAGTAATATTAGCCGAAGGGCTAAAATTTAAAACATCATTTGCTTTAAATTTTAATAACGGTAATCAAAGGAGTTTTTATCCTAAGTTCACCAATGTAGGTGGTTTTGATAGACGTTTTGGTGATGGTGATGGATATGCTCAGGAAAGCAGAAATAATTCCAGTAATATACTTTGGCAAAACGAATTAAGTTTTGATAAAAGTTTTAATTCTCATAATTTAAATGCTGTAGCTTTAGCCACATTCGAAAAAAATAGTTCTTCACAAGTCTTGGCATGGGGAGAAGGCTTTGAAAATGAAATATTAACAAATATAAATAGTGCCACCATTTTTACAGATGGATCCTCGCAACAAGTAGGATCAGGCTTAATATCTTATATAGCTCGTGTTAATTATGATTTTGATGAAAAGTATTTACTTACTTTGGCAGGAAGGGTAGATGGTTCTTCCAGATTTGCACCAGATAATGAATATGCCTTTTTTCCATCAGTAGCAGGTGCATGGCGATTATCAGAAGAGCCATTCCTAGAGGATAGTGAGATAGTAGAAGATTTAAAAATCAGAGCAAGTTATGGTATTGCAGGACAACAAGCTTTTGGTCCATATCCGTGGAGAACACTGTTTATTGCCGAAGATTACGGGCCAGATCCTTCAGTAATACCTAGCCAGTTAGGTAATAATGCTTTAAAATGGGAAACCACAAGATTGTTTGATTTAGGTTTGGACTTTTCATTGTTCAAAGGACGCCTTTACGGATCTGTAGCATATTTTACTAAAGACACAAAAGATTTACTTTTTAATGCAAGACCAGGAGTTAGTACCGGTTTTAGAAGTATCACTGCTAATATAGGAGATACCCAAAATAGAGGTTATGAGCTTGAAATTAAGGCTGATATTATAAGAAGTGAAAGTTTTAGTTGGAATCTAGATTTAAATATTACCACATTAGACAATAAACTCACTAAGATTTCAGATGATTTTTTAAGGGATGATGGCTATATCTCTGGTTTTGGCGGTGGCGGTTTGTTACGTGTCGGAAGCCCTTTAGGAATTATATTTGGTTATGAAGCTGAAGGATTATTTCAAACTCAAGAAGAAATTGATTTACTTAATGCTGGATCAGATACTGGCGTGTACCAAAATGCAAGGACCTCTCCAGGCGATGTGAGATTTAAAGATATTACTGGACCAGATGGTGTACCAGATGGTAGAATAACTAATTTGGATCAAACAACCATAGGGAATGCGCAACCTGATTTTTTTGGAGGGTTTAATAGTACATTCCGCTATAAAGGCTTTGCTTTATCTACATTCTTTAACTTTTCAATAGGAAATGAGATTGAGGCTTTTGGTTTAGCTAGGGATACAAATTTTGCTAGTACGTTTCTTGGAGAAAATAAAACTACAGATGTTTTAAATGCCTGGACGCCAGAAAACCCAAACACCAATGTACCAAGAATTATATATTTTGATCCTAATAATAATGACAGAACATCTAGTCATTATGTATACGACGGTTCGTATTTAAGACTAAAAACATTAAATTTTAGCTACACGTTTCCAGATAGCGTTATAAAACGTTTAAAATTCGTAGATCAGGTTTCTCTATTTTTTATTGCTCAAAATTTATTGACAATTACAAACTATCCAGGTGCTGACCCAGAGGCTACTAATTTATTTAATAATGACATTAGTGCCGGTAGAGACAACAACCGTTTCCCAGTGGCAAAAGTGTTTACAACAGGAATAAGAATAGGATTTTAAAAAAACGAGATATGAAAAAAATAATAATATATAGTATCATGATACTTTGTTTAAGCGCATGTGAGCTTACCAATGTATTAGAAAACGATCCCCCTAATAATTTAGTGTCAGAAAATGTTGTGAATAATGAAGCTGATGCTCGTGCATTACTAAATGGTGTCTACACAATCATTACATCAAGAACTCTTGATAAGTATTATTTGTTCACAGAGCTCATACCTAGTGCTATGATTGGAACGATGAGTCGTGTAGGTGCAGGTGGTACCAATGGGCAATTTGGTGAAAACGCTTTAGAGTTTGATAACTTCGTAGTAAGGGATTTTTACTTAGCCTTTTACCAAGTAATTAATGCAGCTAATAATACCATTATCCGTACTAGTGAGCTTCCTGAAAGTGAAGTTTCCGAAGATATCAAGCGTGAAATTATTGGAGAAGCATATTTTTTAAGAGCCATGGGCACTTTTGATGCGTTAAGATATTATGGACAGTTTTTTGATGAAAGTAGTAATTATGGCATCGTACTCAGAACGGAACCTGCAGATTTCACAACCAGAAACAAAGCCAGGAGTACTGTAGCTGAGACTTATGCCCAAATATTAGCCGATTTAGATATTGCAATATCAGATGCACCAAGCTATACGGTAAGTTATAGAGCGTCTAAAACAGCAGCAAAAGCCTTAAAGGCTAAGGTGCAGTTATACAGAAAACAATATGCAGAAGCTGCAGCATTAGCTGCGGAAGTGATTAGTGAAGGTACTACCAGTTTAGAGCCAACATATGGAGAAGCTTTTAGTAAAGGATTAAGTTCCTCTGAAATGATTTTTATGACGTTTCGTGATGAAAATTCAGATTCTGAAGATAATAATAGGAAGCGATTTTATGCTGGTAGGCCAGGTACAACATGGTTCCCTGATTTAATGTCAGGCGATCCAAGACAACCCTTAACCTATAGTGGCATTCGTGTCTTAAAAACAAACGATGTTGATACATTTAGACCGACTTATTTTTTACGTTTAGCGCAAATGTATTTAATACGAGCGGAAGCCTTAGCTTTTAGTGGTGCTAGTTTAGATGAAAGCAAAGCACCTCTTAATATTATTAGAAATCGAGTTGGCAATGGAGATTCTCCAGCAACAACAATTGATGAGTTAAAAGATGATATTTTTGATGAGATTGTAAAAGAATTAGCTTTTGAAAATGGTAGTGATTGGTTTGCTGCTATTCGTTTTGACAAAGCGATGACTTTAAAACCTCAGATTACGAGTATCAATCAATATATATTACCTATCCCTGAGGAAGAAATTAATAGTAATTCACTAGTAAATTTAGCCGATCAAAATCCAGGCTATGATAGTATTTAGAAATTTAAATTTTTGAGTTAGTTATGTTTAGTAGAGCTTTAGGTTTCCTAGAGGCTTAGAGCTCTATTTTATTTAAAATTTAATATATCAATCATGAAAAACGCAACAGTAATAGCTTCAATTTTATATTTATGGAGTTTTAGCTTAATAGCTCAGATAAAAGACCTAAGCAATCACATACCCATTGACCCAACTATAAAAATGGGGAAACTAAGCAATGGACTCACCTATTATATAAAACACAACGCGAAACCAAAAAACAAAGCAGAATTACGTTTAGTTCTTAATGCAGGCTCAATCTTAGAAGATGAAGATCAGTTAGGATTAGCACATTTTATAGAACACATGGCATTTAATGGGACTGAAAAGTTTCCAAAAAACGACCTCATCGATTATTTGCAAAGTCTTGGTATTGAATTTGGAGCTGATTTAAATGCACATACTGGGTTTGATGAAACTGTCTACAAATTATCTGTTCCTACAGATGAAAAAACATTAGGTACAAGTTTACAAGTATTACGGGATTGGGCAGATGGCATTACATTTTCTCATGAAGAAATTGATAATGAGCGCGGTGTTGTTGCAGAAGAGTTAAGGGCCAGGAGTGGAGCTGGTATGCGTATGTATTATAAGTCAATTCCTGTAATAACAAATAATTCCAGATATGCGGATAGATTACCTATTGGAACGTTAGATGTTATCATGAACTCTAAATATGATGTCATGAAACGCTTTTATAACGATTGGTACCGCCCGGATTTAATGGCTTTAGTGTTAGTAGGAGACTTTGATGTAGAAGAAACCGAAATAAAAGTTAAGGAGATTTTTAAGAGTATAAAACCAGTAAAAAATCCGAAGGAAAGAGTGTATTATGAAATTTCTGATAATGAGGAACCAAAAATCACGGTCATTACAGATAAAGAAACTAAGGGAGTTAAAGTTTCTATATATATTAAAAAGCAAGAAACTGAGGTCGAAACTTTACAAGATTATAAACAGGTACTTTTAAGGAGATTGTATTCAGGGATGTTAAGGGAGCGATTAAATGAGGTTTCAATTAAGTCTAATGCTCCTTTTTTATCGGCGACTGCTGGAATTGGGAATTTTTTGGCTAATATGGATTGCTATTTTTTAAGAGCTAATCTTAAAGAAGACAAAGTTACCGAGGGGATTGATGCGTTACTAACAGAAAGCGAACGAGCCAAACAATTTGGTTTTACAGCTACCGAATTAGAGCGCTACAAAGCACTTTTACTCAATAATGCTGATATACGCAGAAAAGAAACAGGAAAGCTATCTACAAAATATTATATAGAACAATACATAGATAATTTCACAGACCATGTGCCAATTCCAAGTGATGCATTTAAGTATGAATTTTATAAAGAAGTTTTTCCTGGTATTTCTGTTGAAGACGTTAATAACGTAAGTAAACAATGGGTAAGAGACGTTAACATCGCTGTAGTTATAAATGCCATAGAAAAAGCAGATTTAAAATTACCAACTGAAAATGATATAGAAAAAATACTTAAAAATGTCACTTCAAAAGATATCGAAGCTTACAAAGATAAACTCGGAGATGTTCAATTAATGGCCAATAAGCCAGAGCCAGGAAAAATTATAAAAGAAATATATAATGAGAAGGTAGACGTTACCACTTGGCAACTAGCAAATGGTATTACAATCATAGCTAAACCAACACAGTTTCAAAATGATTTGATTTCTATGAATGGTTTTAGACCTGGTGGAAGTTCGATTGCCCCAGATTCGTTATATGTTTCAGCTAGAAATGCAGGGAATATAATAGGTTCTAGCGGTGTTAATGAGATCTCTAAAACAGATTTGAAAAAGTTAAATATGGGAAAAACACTTAGCATCTCACCACGTATAAACTTTTATGGCGAATTATTTTCTGGTAGTAGTTCATCAAAAGACTTGGAAAGCATGCTGCAAATGACACATTTATACTTTACTAAACCGAATAAGGATAAAAACGTTTTTAATGCATTTAAAGAAAACTTAAAGGCGACATATAAAGATCAAGATAAAAGCCCGGGAAGTTATTTTGAAAAAAGAATAAGTGAGGTCATGACAAAAAAGCATTTAAGAGCAATACCTTTAACTGGCAGCCAAATTGAAGATGGTTTAAAACTTGATGCAGTATACGATTTTTATAAAGAACGATTTTCATCTGCAAATGGCTTTACTTTTATTTTTGTTGGAAGTTTTCAAATCGATTCCCTAAAAGAATATGTAACGCGATATTTAGGAAGTCTCTCTTCTAATTTAAACGAAACAAGTTCTTGGAAAGATATTGGTTTAAGATATACTCAAGGAGGCGTTAAAGAAATCATATTAAAAGGTATAGATGATAAAAGCAAAGTAGATATGCGTTTTATTGGAGGTTTTGAATTTTCATTAGAAGAGAAGAAAAAATTAAGCCTGCTAGGGAAACTACTTAAAATTAAACTTACAGAAGAAATGCGTGAAAAAATGGCTGGAGTATATGGTGTACAAGTATCAGGATATGCTTCAGAGATACCTTATCATTGGTATAGAATGAATGTCAGGTTTACATGTGATCCTGATAATGTAGATAAATTAATTGCAAAAGTATTTGAAGAAATAGAAAAAATTAAAAAACAAGGAGCTTCATCCGAAGATTTAAATAAAATTAAAGAAGCAGAATTAGCTAACACAAAAGATGCTTTAGAGTTTAATGGATATTGGATATTTAAACTAAAAGAAGCTTACAAATACGGATTAGATTTTGAGTCTGTTTTAGATTATAAGACTAGTATTAATAAAATAGATTCTAAGATGTTTCAAGATGCAGCGAATACCTATTTTGATATGAATAATTATGCTGAGTTTATTTTATTACCTGAAGAATAAATTTAGAAACTATTTTTTTGAGCGCCTCTAATTCGGTAATTAAAAGTATTCGACATTTTTTTGTACATTCAACTAGTAAAAAACCTTTAACCTATTCGGTTGGAGGTTTTTGTGTTTTGCTCATAATCTAAAAAGATATTTTAATATAATTTTGATTAGCTTTGTACTAATTCCCTTTTTCTTTTAAAAAATCAACAATAATGCAACTTAAGCACTATAAAGTTCTTTTTCTATTTAGCTTCTTTATGGCGTCTCATAATGTAACTGCTCAATACATACCTTATTTTAAAAATTATGCGCTGACAGAATATAATGCAGGAAATCAAAACTGGGATGTTTCAAAAGCACATAATGGTAAGTTATATGTCGCGAATGATAAAGGTTTAGTTGAGTTTGATGGTTTAAAATGGAATTTTTATCAGTTACCAAATAAAACGATCATACGTTCAGTATTAGCCCATAAAAATGTTATTTACACAGGGTCTTATGAAGAGTTTGGATATTGGAAAAAAAATTCAAAAGGAAAATTAGTTTATACGTCATTAAGTAACTTTAAAGAAAACGAAACACCTTCAGATGAAGAGTTTTGGCAAATATTCTTTCATGATAATGCGATACTCTTCAGGTCTTTCTCAAAGCTATACATTTACAAAAATGGAGAAATAAAGAGAATAAAACCAGAATCTACTGTTTTGTCGTGTAGTGTTGTAGACAACAGAGTTTATGTTTCAACAGTAAGAAATGGTATTTTTATTTTAGAAGGAGATATATTAAAACCTTTCATAAATACAAGTGAACTTGTTGATGTTAAGATCATTTCAATAGTTAATTACAACAAGGGAAAATTACTAATAACTACGGCGCTCAATGGTTGCTATATATATAATAAAATCAATAACAGACTCGAACTTTGGGAGTCTAGCATTAGTAACATTATTAAAGAACAGCAGCTTAATACGTTTCAAACCCTTAAAAACGGGGATATGGTTTTTGGAACCATAAAAAATGGTGTTTATATTACGGATAAATCTGGACATGTTAAATACCATATTAATAAGGAAAATGGTTTATTGAATAATACAGTTTTGGGTCATGAATTAGGAAGTAACAATAATTTATGGGTGGGGTTAGATAATGGTATAGCGGAAATAGACCTGGATTATAATCATACCTTATACAATGACACTTCGGGGAAATTAGGGGCAGTTTATGATGTAATAAGTTATAGAAACACACTATATCTGGGAAGTAATACAGGACTGTTTTATTTAAAAGAAGGCGATCTTAATTTTATTGAAGGCTCCCAGGGACAAGTTTGGGATTTAAAGGAAATTAATGGACAACTATTATGTGGACATAACGATGGAACATATGTTGTTGAAAATAATAAACTAAGAAAAATATCCGAATTTACAGGGGGCTGGGTGATTAAAAAAGTTCCAGAAATGAAAAACACCTTTATTCAAGGTACCTATGGAGGATTAGTGAGATTTGATATTTCTGAAGGGAAATGGAACTCAAGGCACATGGGGAATAAAACGATACCAATAAAATATTTAGTCTTTGAAGATACACATACTGCATGGGTGGCTCATGCTTATAAAGGTTTGTTTAGAGTGAGATTTGATAAAAGCTATGATAGTATTGTAACGTTTGATAATTATAAGAATAAAGGATTATGGTCAGATTTTAGTATTAAGGTCCATAAAATTAAAAATGATATTTGTTTTAAAACGAATAGAGGTTGGCAGAAGTATGAGGCTTTAATTGATAGTATAGTTCCGCATGATTTATTAAATAATTCCTTTGGAACAGACGCAGATATTATCTCCGAATCTGGTGCCAATGAATTAGTAACCAACAATGCCAATGATAAAATTACTTTCCTATCATTAACTGAGGATAAAAAAGGCTTGAATCTTCCTAATGAACTTATTCAAAAAAGACTCGTAGTAGACGCAGAAAGTGTTTCACAACTTAATGACTCCATATATACATTAAACCTATATGATGGTTTTATGTTAATAAATAATACAGCAAAAAAGAGAAGCGATACACTCCATAAACCTATTATTGAGCATATAGAAATAGATAAAACCTTGGTTGATATTAATAATGAACAAGTTTATGAGTTTCCTTTTAATAAAAGTATAAGTGTTTCCATATCGTCACCACTATCAAAAAACCACTTTTTTGAGTATGCCATTACTACATCAGACGTTTTAAACTGGTATAAAATGGATAATGAGAGATTAGAATTATCGAGTTTAAGTAATGGAGATTATAGTATTCATTTTAGAGCGACAAACCTATCGGGTGAAGTCTCTCCTGAAAAAATAATTCAGATCACAATTTTACCACCGTGGTACAAAAATAGTTTGTTCTACCTTATAATGGCCTTAATTATAGGAGGTGTTGTATATGGATTACATAAAAGAAAAATCAAAAAAGAACAAAAGATTTTACACGATAAATTTGTAAAGGAGCAAGAAATACTTTTAAAAGAGAAAACTATAGAAAATGATAAGAAGATAGTACAGTTAAAAAATCAATCTTTAAAAAATGAAGTCAAGTTAAAAAGTAAACAATTGGCAAATACAGCTATGGCTTTAGTGAAAAAAAATGAGTCTATGCTGGAAATTAAAAATGAACTCATAAGAAATAAAGAAGGTTTTGACAATTCATCTACATACAAACGTCTATTGAGAAAAATAGACAACTCCATAGGACATGAAGATGAGTGGGAAATATTTGAATATAATTTCAATCAGGTACACGAAGCGTTTTTTAATCAATTAAAAGCAAAGCATCCTAAACTAACACATAAAGATTTGAAGATTTGTGCTTACATAAAAATGAATTTATTAACTAAAGAGATTGCTCCATTGATGAATGTGTCCATTAGAGGGTTAGAAACTCACAGATATCGATTAAAACGCAAGTTAAATTTAGAAAATGACAAATCTTTAAGTGAATATTTGCTAGATTTTAAATAAATAGTATTAAAATTCTTAAATTCCCATTTAAAAATACTACGCCAAAACTACGTCATAACTTATTTAATCCTAATGTTTCTGCTTATTTTTTGTAGCTATAATATACGTCAATAGCGATTTTTTCATTTTTTTTTACATATGACGTAATTTATGTGTAAGTCATTTTTTGACGAGCACCTCCATACTTTATAATTTAGTATCAAACTAACATTCTAAATTAAAACTATATGAAAACAAGATTTACTTTACTGTTAATTCTTTTGTTTACACTTCATGCTTTTGCTCAGGATAAAACAATCAGTGGTATTGTTACAAGTGCCGAAGATAATATGCCTGTACCAGGAGTTAATGTCATTGTACAAGGAACAATAAGAGGAGTAAGTACAGACTTTGATGGTGGCTATTCCATTAATGTTAACAAAGGAGAAATTTTAGAATTCAGCTCTCTGGGTTTTAAAACGGTCGAGATACAAATTCAAGACCAAACGACTGTAAATATTTCGCTTGAACCTGATATTGCTTCACTAGATGAGGTTGTGGTTATTGGTTATGGTACGCAGAAGAAGCGAGATTTAACAGGGGCAATAGCTTCGGTTGACGCAGAATCTATTGAAAAAACACCAACAGCGAATGTGATGCAATCTTTACAAGGAAAATTACCTGGTGTGCAAATTGTAAGTGCAGGTGCGCCTGGGGAATCTCCAACAGTTAGAATTAGAGGTCTAGGGTCTTTCAATAGTGGTGACACCAAAGTCCTTTATGTTGTTGATGGTGCTTTTTACGATAATATTGATTTCTTAAATACCAAGGATATCAAATCGGTAAATGTGTTAAAAGATGCATCATCTTCGGCAATTTTTGGTGTAAGGGCAGCAAATGGTGTTGTTATTATAGAAACAAAATCTGGGCGTTTAAACTCTAAACCTCAAATAGAATATGATGGATATACAGGTATTCAACATGCGCAGAATGTCGTGAAAATGGCAAACTCAGAACAATTTGTAACTTGGGTAAACGAATCAGGTTCTACCGCCGATATTTCATTTATTGATAATGCGATGCAACGTTATGGCCGTAGTAGGGTTAATCCTAATGTGCCAAATGTAAATACTGACTGGTATGACGAAATTTTACGAAATGGAATTATTCAAAACCACAGTATAAGTGGTACAGGTGGAGGAGAAAATGTCTCATACGCCATGGGACTGAATTACTTTTCTCAAGAAGGTATTTTAGATATGAAAAATGAATATGAACGTTTTAATATTCGTTCAAAAGTTGATGCCAATTTAACAGACAGAATTAAAGTAGGAGTAAATTCTGTATTTAGTAACGCCACACAATACAAACCAGAAAACGGAGCGTGGTTTAAAGCATATTTTGCAGTACCTATAATACCTGTCATTGATGAAATGAATACGGACGCTTCTCCTGTTCGATATTCTAATGCTCAACTTCTAGGATATAGAGGCACTCAAAATCCATTCTCAGATTTAACTTATTTTAATAATAGATTCAAAATCAGAAAAATTTTAGCAAATGTTTATACCGAGATAGATTTTATAAAAAATAAATTGAAATTTAGAACATCATATAGCCATAATTTTTCTGCATTAGAAGAACGTCGCGTAATTCAACCCTATTCACTAGGAAATAATGTAGACAGAATTTCTGAAATCAAAAGAGAAAACAATACGTTTTCAAATCAATATTGGGATAATACCTTAACCTTTAAAGATACATTTGGCGATCATGACTTGACCCTATTAGCAGGGCATTCATACAGAGACGAAGCTAACAATAAATTTAACGCTACTGGACAGGACATTAGAGGGATAAGCCTTGAGTCAAGTCAGTTTCTAGATTTTGCCGATCCAGAATCATTCAATAATAAAGTTGAAGAAATCGGAAAAAGATTTTATGGATTATCCTATTTTGGGCGAGTTGCATATAGTTTCAAAAACAGGTATCTAGCCTACGGAACAATTAGGCATGAGATATCTTCTAAATTTACAAAAGACAATTCCGATACATTTCTTGGTTTAGGTTTAGGTTGGGTACTTACAGAGGAAAATTTCATGAAAGACAATGGTGTTTTTGACTTCTTCAAGATAAGAGGTAGTTGGGGACAACTAGGTAATGATAATGTTGATGCAAGTTCTGGAGCTAATACCATTGATGTCGTTTTTACTGATTTTGGAGACCAACAATTTACAGGATTCACATCAACAAGTGTGTTCAACGATTTGGTTTGGGAATTTGTAGAAGAACTTAACTTTGGTATCAATGCAACAACTTTTAATAACCGATTATCCATTGATGCAGATTATTTTATAAGAGATACCAAAAGAGCTATATTCCCTATAACAATACCTGTAGTTGATGTTACGCTAAATCAAAATGCAGGAACCATTCAAAACAGAGGTCTTGAGTTAAGCTTAAATTGGAGTGATAAAATTTCAGATGATTTTAGCTATACTATCGGAGCTAATTTCAACACCATTAAAAATGAAGTTACAAGAATAGATAATGAGCAAGGTTATATAGATACAGGTTCAGCAGAATTTAGACAAAGAACCATACTTGGAAACCCAGTACAAACCTTTTTTGGGTTGGAAAGAGTTGGTGTGTATCAAAACCAAGCACAAGTTGATGCAGATCCTTTTGCCGCTAATCATCCAGAAGCAAATCTACAACCAGGAGATTTAATATATAAAGACCAGAATGGCGATGGTTTTATAAATGGGGATGATCGCGTTATTTTAGGATCATTCTTGCCAAAATTTGCCTATGGAGGTAATATAGGGATGTCTTATAAGAATTTTGATTTCTCACTTAGTTTCTATGGTCAAGGTGGAAATAAAATATTAAATAGAAAACGAGGAGAAATCATTTTTACAAATGACACAAATATTGATGCAGATTTAGCAGTAAATAGGTGGCATGGTGAAGGTACTAGCAATTCCTATCCTTCTTCAGAAGGCATACGGAAAAGCTGGAATCAACAATTGAGTGAGTTTTGGATTGAAGATGGAGATTTTTTCAGAATTCAAAATATTCAATTGGCATATAATATCTCTGGAAAGAGTTTAGGCACTAATATGCCAGATGCAAGGATTTACCTAACAGCAGAAAGACCATTTACAACATTTAAATACAATGGTTTTACTCCAGAAGTAAATAATGGTGTAGATAGACAAACTTATCCAATACCAGCTATATATACACTGGGAATCAATTTAAAAATTTAAAAATTGTAGTTATGAAAAAAATAAAAGTTTTATTCATTTTAAGTGCCCTAGTGGTTATGGCCACTTCGGTATCCTGTAGTGATAAATTTGATTCGCAAGAAGGTCAGTTGAATGCTGCAGATTTAGATTACACTGATACAAATGGTATGATTGAGCCTTTAATTGGCGCATATAATGTATTTGCTACCAGACATTGGGCAGAACCCTTACTCATAGCCGTTAGAGGAGACGATGTTAATGCAGGAGGTCTTGGAGATCAACAGCCTTTTGCTGATACGGATTTATACGCTTACAATAAAGATTATTGGATGTACAATGAGTTTTGGAATCAGCATTACAGTGATATCATTGATCTTAACACTGCAATAGTACAAGTTGAGCGTTTTAAAGAGTTTTTGAGTGAAAACGAAAAGCCCTTAGCAGACCAATATATTGCAGAAATTAAAGTTTTAAGAGCTTGGTTGCAATTTAACGTAGCACGCGTTTGGAAAGACGTGTTTATTTATGAAACGAATACTCCCGCCGATGAAATTGAAGCAAATGGGGTGTCTTCTAAGGAAGAAGTTATGCAATATCTATCAGATCAGATGGATGAAATTGCTTCAGATTTACCCGATATGAGACCAAATGAGCGGCCAGATTTACCTGGCGCCGTTACAAGATATACGGCTTATGCAATGAAAGCTATGGCAAATTTAGAACTCGGGAATTACCAAGGCGTGGCAGATGCTGCCGGAGCTATTATAAATTCAGGTAAGTTTTCGCTTTACTCTGATTATTACCAACTTTTCAAAAAACCTGGTGAATTGAGTGATGAAAACCTCTTGGAAATGCAGTATTCGGATTTTAATTCCGAAACGGGAGATCGTTTTTACCATCTATACGCTCCCTTTGGTTCTCAAAACTGGACTCCAGCTCGAGAAAATGCAAGAAGTGGTTGGGGATTCTATGAGCCAAGTATGAAATTTATTAAATTCATGCTGGATAGAAATGAAACTATTCGTCTTGAGACCAGTGTGTTATTTACAGATCGAGGAATTTTGGATCTTGAAGCAGATGGTTATAATAGTCTTCCTTCGTTTGTAAGAAATACAACAAGAGATGGAGATATCATCAACGATTATGCAAGAGCTAAGTTTGCCAGTGGTAAACATTATCTGCCATCCATTCAACTTACAGACGAAAGAGACGATTATGGAGGAGGAAAAAACTTCATAAATATAAGATATGCCGAAATACTATTAATGTATGCAGAAGCACTTACTCAGGGCGCTAATGGTAATGGGCTTACAGCAGCTCAAGCGGTAAATCTTATCAGACAAAGAGCCAATATGCCTGATTTACCAAGTGTGACACTTGACCAGATAATGGATGAGAAACTAGCTGAGTTAGGTCTTGAATGGGGTATTAGATATTATGATATGATCCGCTTAGGTCGATACAGTGAATTGAGTTATGACGGAAGAACTTTTTCCGAAGATAAAGCATATTTGCCCTACCCTCAGGAACAAGTTGATGCATTGCCGTTAGAAAATTAATTAAAAAACTATAAGGAAATGAAATTATATATAAATAAACTTATTGGATTCATGTTACTGTTGCTTGTGTTTTCATGTAACGATGGTATCGACTCGATAACAGCAGTAGATCCAGGCCCCGATGCAGGAGCTCCTGAGGTAACTCTTAAATATCCCATTGATGGAACTAAAATAAAAGTTAATGATCCTGTAGTAGCTATAAACGTTGAGTTTGAAGTTACAGATGATATTGAAGTAGAAACCATTGCAGTATCAATTAACAACAATCAGATAGCAACATTAAGTGGCTTTAAAGATTATAGACGTGTTTTAGCTGAGGTTCCTTTTGATAATGTCACCACAGGTCAACATGAATTAAAAGTTGAAGCGACAGATATTAACGGGAATACGACGACGGCTACTGCAAATTTTGAAAAAGAACCACCTTACATTCCAATTTTTGCAAATGAGACGCTTTATATGGATTTTGAAACAGATTACACAGAATTCATAAGTGTTACCAGAGCAACAATAGTTGGGAATCCGGGCTTTGCAGGTGAAGGTTTGGCGAGTAATAATGCTTATGCCGGAGCAGAAGACTCCTATTTAACGGTGCCAACCAGTACCATGCAATTAGGAAATGAAATATCTGCTGTCTTCTGGCATAAATTGAATGCATCTCCAGATCGGGCAGGCGTATTGGTAATAGGACCACCGGACGTAACAAACCCAGATAGCCAGAATAATAGAAATGGCGGATTCAGGTTATTTAGGGAAAATGCTGGAGGTATGCAGCGTTTTAAATTAAACGTAGGTACAGGTGCTGGTAATACATGGGTTGATGGTGGTACTGATGCCGATGTCGACCCCAATAAAAATGAATGGGTAAACATAGCATTTACTATATCTGGAACAGAAGCACGTGTATATATCAATGGTCAATTAGCCAAAGAAAGTGCTTTACCAGCTCCAGTAGATTGGACAGATTGCGATATCCTGTCTATTATGTCCGGAGCACCTCGTTTTACAGGTTGGAATCATAAGTCTGATCAAAGTTTTATGGATGAATTGCGTTTCTTCAATACGGCTTTATCACAAAGTGAAATTCAGAATATTATTGGAGTTACAAATCCATATACACCCGATGATGGCGAAACCATGTATATGGCGTTTGATGGAACCTATAAAAACTGGGTAACAGGAGGTGCAGCCGATATTACAGGAACTCCCGGTTTTGCAGGAGAAAGTAAATTAGGTAGTGATGCTTATGCTGGTGCTGCAGATTCATATATAACATTCCCAACAACAGGATTACTGGCAAGTGAATTTAGTGCTACGATGTGGCATAAGGTAAATGCTACACCAGATCGGGCAGGTGTTCTCGTTATAGGACCTGAAGATATCGGAAATGCTAATTATCCTGATTCACAAAACAATAGAAGTAATGGGTTCAGATTCTTCAGGGAAAACGCAGGAGGTATGCAACGTTTTAAATTAAATGTTGGTACAGGAGCAGGAGATACTTGGGTAGATGGAGGTGCGGCAGCTGATGTTGATCCTACAGCTAATGAATGGGTACATTTAGCCTTTACTATTTCTGGAACAAAAGCTATAGTTTACATCAATGGAGAAGTGGCTGCAGAGAGCGATATAACTGGTGTGGACTGGACGGGATGTGATATTTTATCTATCATGTCTGGAGCACCACGTTTTACAGGTTGGAATCATCGGTCTGATGAAAGTTATTTAGATGAATTGCATTTATATAACAAAACGCTTTCACAGTCGGAAGTTCAAACCATTATGGGAAATTAGTTTTAGTTGCATATTGTGTTTGTAAGTTTATTTAGTTGAATTTTTAGCTGCATTTTATTTAATAAAATGCAGCTAAAATTAATTTGTAGTTCTATATGAGTTTTTCTATTAAGAAGACATTGATTTTTCTATTGCTTTTACCTTTAATATATTTTAACTGTAAGGATGAAAAAGACAAGATTGTAAAAAGAGAGCCTATTAAGAAGCCTTTAGTTATAAATGATGATGAGGCCTTATTAGATTTAGCTCAAAAACAAACTTTCAATTATTTTTGGGATGGCGCGGAGCCTAACTCAGGTCTTGCCCCAGAACGTTTACATATAGACAATGTTTACCCTACATCACCAAAATATACCGTTACTACAGGAGGTAGTGGTTTTGGAATGATGGCTATTTTGGTAGGCGTGAAACGTGGATTTATAACCAGAGAACAGGCGTTAAGGCGTTTTGTTAAGATGGTAGGTTTTCTAGAAAATGCTGATAGATTCCATGGAGCATGGCCACATTGGTTGGATGGGCAAACAGGTAAAATGATGCCCTTTAGCAAAAAAGATAATGGTGGGGATTTGGTAGAAACCGCATTTTTAGTTCAAGGTTTGTTAACAGTTGCCGAATATTTTAAAAACGGCAATGAAGAGGAACAAAAATTAGTAGAAAAAATAGATAAACTTTGGCATGACGTAGAATGGGATTGGTATACCAAAGGTGAAGATGTGTTGTATTGGCATTGGTCACCAGAATACAACTGGGATATGAATTTTCCAGTTGGGGGCTATAACGAATGTTTAATTATGTATGTTTTAGCAGCCTCATCACCTACACATGCTGTAAATGAAGCAGTGTATCATAAAGGTTGGGCTAGAGATGGGGATATTGTTTCTAATGAAACATATTACGGGGAAGATTTAATTCTTGATTATTACGAACACGATAAATCTCCTGTAGGACCTATGTTTTGGGCACATTATTCCTATACCGGATTAAACCCGAAAGGGCTATCAGATACCTATGCAGATTATTGGAAACTCGTTCAAAACCAAGCCAAAATTCATTACAAGCATGCAGTAGCTAATCCAAAAAATTATAAAGGTTATGGAGACAGTATCTGGGGCTTGACATCAAGTTATTCCGTAAAGGGTTATAAAGGACATAGGCCAGATAAAGACCTAGGTGTTATAGCGCCAACAGCGGCACTGTCCTCATTTCCATATACGCCAAAAGAGAGCATGCAAATGTTAAAAAAACTATATAAAGACCATGATAGCCTCATAGGTAAATATGGTCCTTATGATGCATTTAGTTTCGAACATAATTGGTATACGCAAAGATATCTGGCTATAGACCAGGGGCCTATTCCTGTTATGATTGAAAATTATCGTTCCGGAATGTTGTGGAACCTCTTTATGGCAAATAAAGACATCCAAAAAGGACTGAATAAATTAGGATTCACATACTCAAAAGACGAATAAATCTCTATGCTTCGATATTCATTGATATTATTGTGTGTTGTGTGCTTTTCTTGTGGGAAAGATAATGGTCCGGGGTATCAGGAACCTTACATTCCGGGTTCAGATGATGACCCTACTGGGGTAGTGCCATTGAGTGATGAAGACATGATGGATTTAACCCAAAAAGAAACCTTTAAATACTTTTGGGATTTTGCACATTCAAATTCCGGTGCAGCAAAGGAAAGATATCATCCAAATAATCCGACGCTCAATCAAAATGTAGTAACAACAGGAGGCACTGGATTTGGACTCATGAGTATTCTGGTAGGTATAGAGCGTGATTTTATTACAAGAGAACAAGGTGTTTCTAGATTAAGTAAAATAGTAACATTTTTAGAAAACGCAGATCGTTTTCACGGCGCATGGTCGCATTGGATAGATGGTAACTCAGCCAATGCATTACCTTTTAGCGTAAAGGATGATGGGGGCGATTTGGTAGAAACCGCATTTTTGGTACAAGGACTCATTTGTATCAAAGAATATTTCAAAAATGGTTCAGATATAGAAAAAGCTTTGGCACAACAAGCAGACGAACTATGGAAAGGTGTAGAATGGAATTGGTACACCCAGAACCAGGATGTCTTATACTGGCATTGGAGTCCTAATCATGATTTTGATATCAACTTGAAGTTAACAGGCTATAACGAAGTTTTAATCACTTATATTTTAGCCGCAGCTTCACCAGATTATACAATTGATAAAACAGCTTACGAAAAAGGTTGGGCTAATAATGGAGCCATTATTTCCTCAAGTTCGCAGTACGGTTTTCCGTTGGTGCTAAGACATGCTGGTGGCTCCAATTTTGGAGGCCCTCTGTTTTTTAGTCATTATTCATTCTTAGGATTGAACCCTAAAAACTTAACCGATCCATATGGGAATTATTGGAATTTGGTAGTCAACCATACTAAGATCAATCGTCAATACTGTATAGTCAATCCGAAAAACTATATAGATTATGGCGAAGATTGTTGGGGGTTAACAGCAAGTTATTCAAGAAATGCAGACGGTTCAAGAGGGTATTCAGCACATAGTCCTTCAAACGACACAGGGGTGGTGTCTCCAACAGCAGCCATTAGTTCTATACCCTATACACCTACGGAATCTCTTAAAGTGATGCACTATTTATATCAAAATAAAGATAAATTATTAGGACCAGCAGGATTTTACGATGCCTTTAGTCCGCATTATAATTTTTGGGTTACCGAAACCTACCTTGCTATAGATCAGGGGCCTCAAATTATTATGATTGAAAATCATAGAACAGGGTTGTTATGGAACCTATTTATGCAAAATGAAGATGTTAAAAAAGGACTGGATAAATTAGGATTTAATTATTAGGAAGTTATGAAGATTAAATTAATACGATATAATGAGGCTGTCTAAAAAGTATATGAATTGTCATTTTGAGCATTACTGAACTACAAAATACATTTTGTAGTGAAAGTAGCAAGCACAGCTTACTGAAAAATCTCAACTAATTATAATATTTAAGTGTTTAATTTTTAAGAGATTCTTCACTTTAGCCTGTCTTGAGCGACAGTCGAAAGGTTCTGAATGACACTTTTTAAACGCCCCTTTTACAAATAAAAAATACTAAAAAAATGATTAATACTCTAACCAAAGCTTACATTTTTTTACTCATAATGACCGTTTTTAGTTGTCGTACCGATTCTAAAAACGTCGTTAGCAAGGTTTCTAATGAAGCCCCGTTCGACGTTAAAGTCGATTCCTTGATGCGTCTAATGACTTTACAGGAAAAAATTGGCCAAACCGTCATGTATAGTGGCGGTTGGACGGTTACGGGTCCAACAGTGAGTTCCAATAATAAAAAATATATAAAAGAAGGCAATGTTGGAGCCATGCTGAATGTATATTCAGCTAAAGGCACTAGAGATTTGCAAAAACTGGCAGTAGAAGAAACCAGATTGGGTATTCCGTTGTTGTTTGGCTATGATGTTATTCATGGCTTTAGAACCATTTTTCCAATCAATTTAGGATTAGCAGCAAGTTGGGATCTAGAAGATATAGAAAAAGGATCACGCATTGCAGCCGAGGAAGCCTCGGCAGAAGGGATACATTGGACGTTTGCACCTATGGTAGATATAGGGAGAGACCCGCGTTGGGGACGTATCTCAGAGGGCGCAGGTGAAGATGTCTATTTAGGGAGTGAAATTGCAAAAGCATACGTAAAAGGCTTTCAAGGGGACGATTTATCCAAACATAATACGATACTTGCTTGCGCAAAACATTTTGTGGGCTATGGTGCTGCACAGGCTGGTCGTGATTATCATACAGTAAATATGGGCGAGGATGAACTTAGAAATGTATACTTACCACCTTTTGAAGCAACTGTAGAGGCGGGTGTAGAAACATTTATGACGGCTTTTAATGAAGTTAATGGCGTGCCTGCAACAGCAAATAAATTTATTTTTAGAGATATCTTAAGAGATGAATGGAATTTTAATGGTTTTGTGGTTACCGATTATACGGCTATTAACGAATTAGTGCCTCACGGATTTGCAGAAGATGAAAAACATGCCACAAAATTAGCTATTAATGCGGGTATCGATATGGATATGATGAGCAGTGCAAATCGTCTCTATTTAGAAGAATTAGTGAATGAAGGAAGCGTAGATGAGACATTGATTAATGACGCTTGCCGAAGAATTTTGCTGACAAAATATAAACTGGGGTTGTTTGATGATCCCTATAGATACTGCGACGAGCAACGTGAAAAAGAAGTGGTTTATAAACCTGAGTTCTTAGAAGCAGCACGTAAATCTGCAGCGATGTGTTCTGTGTTGTTAAAGAATGAAGGCAAAGGATTGCCTTTAAATAATAGCCAAACAATAGCACTAATAGGGCCATTGGCGAAAGACAAAGAAAATATTATAGGCAATTGGGCGGCGGCTGGCGATAGAAAAGGCAAGGCTATTAGTGTGCATGAAGGAATTCAGGAGTATTTAGGCGATTCAAAAATTATATATGCCAAAGGTTGCGAGATTGAAGGTGATGATAAAAGTGAATTTAATAGAGCTATAAATGCTGCAAAACGAGCAGATAAAGTCGTTATGGTGATGGGAGAAGACTACGATATGAGTGGAGAAGCTGCCAGTAGAACCAATATAAAACTACCCGGACGTCAGACAGATTTAATAAAAGCAATTCGTAAAGCAGTACCCAATAAAAAAATTATATTGGTTTTAATGAATGGTCGTCCGTTGGATCTATCAGAAGAAGACCATTTAGCAGATGCCATTTTAGAAACCTGGTTTCCGGGAACTAGTGGTGGAAGCGGCGTTGCCGATGTGTTGTTTGGAACGTATAATCCATCAGGAAAATTACCAGTAACCTTTCCAAGAACCTTAGGGCAAGTACCTATTTATTATAATATGAAAAATACAGGACGCCCCATTCCTCCCAATAATCCAAAAGAAGATTACAAATCTAATTATATTGATTCGCCCAATACGCCTTTATACCCTTTCGGACATGGGTTGAGCTATACTAATTTCGAATACTCCGATGTTCAATTATCAGCAACCACTATAGGGTCTTCAGATACCTTAACCGCCTCTGTTACTATAACAAATACGGGTGATTACGATGGGTCTGAAGTGGCGCAATTATATGTTCATGATAAAGTAGGAAGTATCACAAGACCAGTAAAAGAACTTAAAGGCTTCGAAAAAATAGTCCTTAAAAAAGGAGAAAGTAAAACAGTGAGTTTTGACTTAACCGTTGAAGATTTAAAGTTTTATAACAATGACACATTTACCGTAGAACCGGGAACATTTGAAATTGCTATAAAAGGCACTTCAGATTTTAATTTTGAACACATATTTACATTAGAATAGCATGGTTGGATATAGCTTAATCTATTTAACATTATTGTAAACTAGTTAATAACAATATTTAGAGTCGGGTATCATTCAGAAGGCTATCGAAAACAAAATATATTTTGTTTGAAGATATAAGCGAAGCTTACGACTGAAGAATCTCTAAAAAATTATCAAAAGGTTCTTCGCTGTGTTCTGAACAAACAGCTCTAGATTAGTTGCTTAAAAAACACGTCAATGGTAGATTGAAGACAAAAAATTATCAAGCGTATAAAATGACGTTATCGAATATGAGTGATTAAATAGTCGGTTTTGTCATTCCTGCGGAGGCAGGAATCCACTCGATAAGATATATGTTTCATATTAAAATAACATGAGTTCGATACAAATTTAGTTTTATTTAAATGAAAATCAGTTAATTATATTCAAATGTCAGGTTGAGTACTTCGGCTATAGTTTATACTGAGCGCAGTCGAAGTACTCAGTATAAACTAAAGTCGAAACCTAATTAAAACAACTGAATTTTTAAAACCTTTCGACTGCGTTCAAGGTGACAAGTTTTATTTTATTGAACTTTTGTCTATTTTTTTATAAATTTTATGTCGAAAACTCACGTTAAAAAACAATGTCTTTAAAATTAAAAAATTATTATAAAAATCATTTTGAAACCTAACAACACATTTAAATTTAGACTTGCCGTATTTCTTTTAATATTGGGGCTGTTCCCAGGTAAAATAAAAGCCCAAACAATTACCATAAATTCTGGGTGGCAGTTTATTTTAGGAGAAAGAACTTCTAACAATTTGGAAACCATCAATATACCGCATACCTGGAATAAAGAGGATGCCTTTGATGAGGTAAAAGGATATTATAGAGGTGTGGGATGGTATAAAAAGCAGCTTTATTTTTCAAAATCAAAAGAAAATTTAATCCATTATCTGTACTTTAAAGGTGTCAATCAAGAAGCAGATGTATATGTTAATGGTAATCATGTAGGCAATCATAAAGGGGGTTACACGGCTTTTAATGTCAATATTTCAAAATGGATACATTATGATGCATATAATTTAATTGAAGTAAAAGTTGATAACAGTCATAATCCTAATATCCCGCCGTTAGATGCAGATTTCACCTTTTACGGTGGCATCTATCGCGACGTACAGCTTATTTCAAAACCAAAACAACATATCTCGTTATCTGATTTTGCTTCAGATGGATACTATATAGATTACTATACTATTTCAGAAGAAAAGGTGGGCATAGAAGTTAAAGTACTGATCGATAATTTTGAAAACAAATTATCAAACAACCATCTAAAAGTGGCCATTCTTGATGCTGAAAATAAAGCGGTATTTAATAAAAGTTTAAAATTTAAAAGTAGTGCAAATGCCTCAGAAGCTATAAATATTAAATTTTCAGAACTATACCATCCAAAATTATGGTCTCCGAACTCACCATATTTATACAAACTACAGCTTCAATTATTAGATGAAGAACAACATGTTTTAGATGAAAAAAGACAACATATAGGCTTTCGATGGGCGCATGTGGATGCCGATAAAGGGTTCTTTTTAAATGGGAAACCAATCAAGCTTATTGGTGTTAATCGTCATCAGGATTATAAAGGCTATGGCAATGCCGTTCCCATGGAGCTTCAGAAAAAGGATATTCAACTTATAAAAGAGATGGGAGCCAATGTGCTTCGAAATGCACATTACCCGCAGTCACGGGAGTTGTACGATATGTGTGATAAACTAGGCATTTTAGTGTGGTCTGAAATTCCCGTAGTTAATAAAATAACAGATACCAAAGCATTTTTTGATGTTAGTTTGAATATGCAAAAGGAACATGTGAAACAATATTATAATCATACATCAGTAGTAATGTTTGGTTATATGAACGAAATCTTTTTAAGATTAGCCTTCGATAATAAATCCACCGAAGTTGAAAAGGAAAACCAGAAAAAAGCTGCCGTCGATTTAGCCAAACAATTAGAGGGATTAACGCGTAAGTTAGCTCCCAATCACATAACAGTTATGGCAGGGCATTTAAACGAATTGTATAATGAAACTGGTATCGCCGATTTACCGATGTTGTTCGGTTGGAACTTATATTTTGGATGGTATGATAAAGACATACCGGATTTAGGTGTTTTTTTAGACGATCAACATAAAAGATACCCCAATAGGTCGCTGTTACTTTCAGAGTATGGACCTGGAGCCGATGTTAGAATTTTTACGAATACACCCAAAAAATTTGATTTCTCCACAGAATATCAAGCCAAATTACATCAATCCTATTACCAGCAAATTATGGAAAGACCTTATATGACAGGGATGACAGCCTGGAATTTTGCCGATTTCGGCTCGGAGTTTCGCGGTGATGCCATACCTCACGTTAATCAAAAAGGCTTAATACAATTTAATCGAGAGCCCAAGGACATATATTATTGGTATAAATCGGTTTTAAACAACAAAGAACCTTTTATACATATCGCCACTACTTATTTGGATGGTTTAACACTGTTTGATAACGACACATACCCCGTTCAAATATATTCAAATCAGAATACAGGTGTGGTTTTTTTAAACGGTGGAAAACTTCAAGATATTTCATTTAAAAATGGTGCTGTAACTGTCGATATACCGTTTGTAAATGGAGCAAACACTATCAAAGTAACGGCAGGACCAATATTCAAAGAAAAAACGACTGACGTGATAAAAACAAAAACTTTAGATTTTGAAATGTTTCCTCGTTTAGGAATTAATATAGGTTCTCATTTTTACTTTGCAGATAAAGAACGTCAAATAACATTCGTTCCAGATCAACCTTATGAAAAAGGCAAGTTTGGTTATATGGATGGCTTCGTTTTTAATCTAAGTGACGATAAACATCAAGGAGTGCCTTACAGCATTAAGAATACAGTTTCAGAACCCTTATTTCAAACCATGTTGGAAGGGTGTACAAATTATAAATTAGATATACCCAATGGCGAGTATAAAATCAGTTTATTTTTTGTAGAACCTCAAATAAAACCCATAGATAATATCTATAATTTGAATGCTGTTGATGAGACTAATGATAATGATAAAGAACAACGCATTTTCGATATTTATTTAAACGATACGTGCATAGAAAATCAGTTTAATATGGCTGAGCAATATCCGGAAAAATATGGCATTGAAAAATCAGCAATAGTTAGAGTTGAAAATAATCAAGGATTAACTATTTCCTTAAAACCGATTGTAGGCAAACCTGTGATAAGTGGTGTTTTAATCGAAAAAATAGATTGAAAAAATAACGTGAGTTCGACATAAAATTTATAAAAAAATAGACAAAAGTTCAATAAAATAAAGCTTGTCACCTTGAGCGCAGTCGAAAGGTTTTAAAAATTCAGTTGTTTTAATTAGGTTTCGACTTTAGTTTATACTGAGTACTTCGACTGCGCTCAGTATAAACTATAGCCGAAGTACTCAACCTGACATTTAAATAAAATTAAAGTTGTATCGAGTTAAATAGATAAAAAATAGCATAAGTAAGATCAGTTCAATTCAATATAAATTTCAGTAAACAATATGTGTTTAAATGTTTGATATTTAGCTATTTGTCATTTCGACAGAGCGAGGAACGAGTGACGAGAAATCTCAAAAGGGAGGACAATTTCGATTTTATCGAAATTAGAAAGGTTTAAATAGCATCACTCTAAAACAAAAAGTCCGAAAAAATAAATTTTAAAAATGATATTAATACATCTAAATCTTAAATCATTTATCATATGCTTGTGCATCAGCAATTTTATTTGGTCTCAGAACAAAACGACTTATACCTATGCGATTAAAGATTCAGATACCTTGAAAATGGATGTATATACACCAAAAAGTATGAAGACCAATGACAGACTCCCCGTCGTTTTATGGATGCACGGAGGCGGATTTGCAGGTGGTAAACGTGATAACCCCGATGAGGTTAAAATGATGAAAAGCTTAACCAAACAAGGTTATATAGGTATTTCGATGTCATACAGATTGCTATTAAAAAACTCAAAAACAGGTTCAGGTTGTGATTGTCCGAAAACCTTAAAATTGGATATTTTTAGGCAAGCAGCTATCGATTATCTTGACGCTGCTAAATATGTTGTAGAGCACAAAGCAAGACTTAAAATAGATCCAACCAAAATCATAGCTGGTGGTAGTAGCGCTGGTGCTGAGGGGGTTTTAAATGCGGTATACTTAAGAAACTTTTTTGTCGATGATGTTTCAACATATAAAGATGTGAACTTTGCAGGAGTTATTTCGCTTGCAGGTGCTTTGGTTAATTCAGATTATATCTCAAAACAAAATGCAGTACCCACAGTGCTGTTTCATGGAACCGATGATAATTTGGTGCCTTGTGGAAAAGCACCACATCATTATTGCACATCAGATAAGTTGGGTTATATGATTTTGGATGGTTCCGAAGTTATTACAGATACATTGGATAATTTGGGAGTTTCTTATTATTTCTACAAAGTAGTGGGCGGTAAGCACGAACTGTGTCAAATTCCCTTTGACCAATTAGATACGATACTTGATTTTTTCAATCAAACCATTCAATATAAAGAAACCATTCAAACAAAAAGGATTATAACTAAAACCCCATGAAAAAACTAATATATATTGTTTTAATAGCTACTGTATGTCAATCCTGTAAAGGAGAAAAAAAAGAAGTTCAGATTGGTAGTGCAAAAGTAAGGCCCAATATTATTTTCATTATGGCAGATGACCATGCCACTCAAGCCATAAGTGCTTATGGGCATCCTATTAGTCAATTAGCACCCACACCAAATATTGATAGAATCGCTGATGAAGGTGCTATTTTTAAAAATAATTTCTGTACCAATTCTATTTGTGGCCCCAGTCGCGCCGTCATTTTAACCGGAAAACATAGTCATGTTAATGGTTTTAGAATGAATGGTGATCGTTTTGATGGCAACCAACAAACCTTTCCAAAACTATTGCAAAAAGCAGGTTATAAAACGGCTATGTTTGGTAAATGGCATTTGCATGGGCTTCCACAGGGATTTGACTATTGGAATATTCTGCAAGACCAGGGCAACTATTATAATCCCAATTTTATTTCTATTAATACACAAACCCAAAAAATAGATACCACAATGGTAAAGGGCTATGCGACTGATATTGTAACCGAAGACGCGATTAGGTATCTGGATGAAATTAAAGATGCCGAAACACCTTTTATGCTCATGGTACAGCACAAAGCACCTCACAGAAACTGGATGCCGGCATTACGACATGCCAATAAATATGATACAGTTAAATTTCCAGTGCCCGAGACTTATTTTACGAACCATGAAGGATCAACAGCTTCAAAAGAGCAATACCAAACCATTTATAGGGATATGTACGAAGGACATGATTTAAAAATGACCAGGAAAAAAGGGAGCCTGGAATTGGCACACAATCCGTGGACCACAGATTTTGAGCGTATGACAGCGGAACAACGAGCTGCCTGGGACAAAGCCTATCAACCAAAAAATGATGCCTTTCATAGTGCCAGCTTATCTGGAAAGGATTTGGACCTGTGGAAGTTACAACGTTATTTACAAGATTATATGGCGACTATAGCAGCGGTAGATGAAGGTGTGGGACGTATTTTGGATTATTTAAAAGCTAACGGTTTAGAAGAAAATACTATAGTGGTTTACACCACAGACCAAGGCTTTTATTTAGGCGAAAAGGGTTGGTTTGATAAACGATTTATGTATGAGGAGTCTTTGGGAATGCCTATGCTTATGAAATATCCGGGAGTCATTAAACCGGGAACAGAAATAACAGCATTAACTCAAAACTTAGATTTTGCCGAGACTTTTTTGGATTTTGCTAGTGTTGACATCCCCAGGGATATGCAAGGGAAATCGTTAAAACCATTAGTTACTAGTGGGATTGAAGGTGATGACTTTCGAGAAGCTATCTATTATCATTATTACGATTTCCCTGCATTTCATATGGTAAAGAAAATGTGTGGAGTCCGTACAAAACGGTATAAGTTGATTCATGTGTACGATGATATAGATGAGTGGGAATTATACGATTTAGAAAAAGACCCGAACGAAACCCAAAATTTAATTGATAATGATAACTACAACGGTATAGAAGAAAAACTACGGAAGAAGCTAAAAGAGTTGCAATGGGAATATCAAGTCACAGAGAAAGAATTTGAACATGCCTCTCCCGAATCTATTAAGAAAGCCTATGAAAATTTTGAAAGATTGAGAGGGAAACCCATGAAAGCCTATACCCATTAATTAACATGGCAGCTATGGAGCACCCACAAATAATAATGGTGTTCATAAAATTGTTAAAACATGGATTGGAGGATTTGTAGGGGTATAAAAAGGGCAAAAGTGTGAAGTATTGAGAAATATTCCAGATGCACTAGGGCAATCAGATTTAAATATAAACAATGTAATGAAAATGAAAAACATGAATAGAAGGTAAATGGTCTCTATATAAATTCAGTAGCAAAATCAAATTATTGATGAGCGCTTGGCAGAGGAGCATTGCCTAGCGCAGCGGTTGCAATGTGCAAGAGAGATCAATAATGTCGATTTTCAATGAATTTGTATAAAGCCTAGCCTTTTTTGTTTCTTTTTTTGGGTAATGCAAAAAAGATATATAAAAAGAAGAATTCAATGTATAAAATGAGAATGTTTCTTAAAAAAAGATGTAGGTACAAGCAGCAGCCAGTAGGCGTGCTCCTCATAGGCTTCGCTTTGTATCTTCAAACAAAACACATTTTGTTCTCGATAATGTTCGGAATGAGATTATTCATTATAAAAAATAATATTAAATAAATGAATTTCAAGTGTTTGTCATTTCGACAGAGCGAAGCATGAGCGAGGAGAAATCTCATAAAGATGGGATTCCTCCTCAATAGCTACGCTATATACGTTCAAGTAAAATATATTTTACTCTCCGTAGCGTTCGGAATGACATAGTTTCTTTATTAAAATAATTAAACAACTGATTGTTAAGTTTTAATATATCGAGCTCACGTTAATTAAATATTTACAAGGTTTTAAACACAAACACCAAATTATATCAAACACAAGTTGATTATGACCAGATTCGTTTTTAATATAATATGTATAATGAGCACCTGTTTCTTTTGTTTTCAGTCCTGTAACGAAAAAACAAAAAGCCATAAGGTTGGAAATATCTCTAATAATAAAGAAATCTCCGAAAATACAAAAAAGCATTATAAGACTTATTGTAACCCTATTGATATAGATTATTCATATATGTCACACTATCGTGCCAGAAATAATGTGTCTTACCGCTCGGGTGCTGATCCAGCTGTAGTGAATTTCAAGGGAAGGTACTACATGTTCGTTACCAGATCCCATGGATATTGGGCATCAGATGATATGAGCAACTGGACATTTATAAAACCTCAGAGTTGGTATTTTAATGGTAGTAATGCGCCAGCGGTGGCAGTTAAAGGTGATAAGGTCATCGTTTTAGGAGATCCATCAGGTCGAGGTGCCGTAATTGAAACAGACAATCCGGAATTAGGTGATTGGAAAACAAATTATGCCGTTGTGAGTGTGCCTCATGGCGTGCAAGACCCAAACCTTTTTGTGGATGATGATGGAAGCGTCTATCTCTACGAAGAATCATCGAACAAATGGCCGATAAGAGGTGTGGAGTTAGACCCTTTGAATCATTATATTCCTTTAGGAAAACAGATCGATTTATTCAATCTAAATCCAGATAAACATGGATGGGAACGTTTTGGACAGGATCATAATTCCGATATCAAGCCATTCATTGAAGGCCCATGGATGATGAAGCATAATGGCACCTATTATTTGGAGTATGGTGCTCCCGGAACACAATGGAATGTGTATGCAGATGGTGTCTATACTGCTAAAAGCCCACTCGGACCTTTTGAATATGCTGCCTATAATCCCATTTCCTACAAACCGGGCGGTTTTTTAAAAGGCTCTGGCCATGGAAGTACAGTGAAAGACAATAATGGTAATTACTGGCATTTTTCCACAATGGCCATATCTGTAAATTTTAAATTCGAAAGACGTTTAGGGATGTACCCAGCAGGCTTTGAGGCAGACGGACAAATGTATGTGAATACGGCCTATGGCGATTACCCACACTATTTACCAGATTCGGATGTAGATAATCATAAACAACGATTTACCGGTTGGATGCTCTTGTCGTATAAAAAACCAGTCACTACAAATTCTGGATTGGTTCAAAAAGATATTAATGTGGTTGATGAAAGCGATAAAGGCTATATGCAAGAACAAATAAAGGATTTTAGTATAAAAAGTATTAATGATGAAGAAATACGCTCGTATTGGGTTTCCGAAGCCAATCATGATTCCATTTATGTGACGGTCGATTTGCTTAAAACCATGGAAGTTAAAGCCATTCAAATTAATTTTCAGGACTTTAATGCAGGGATTTTCGGAAGGCCAGAAAGTATGAAACAACAATTTGTTATTGAAAGCTCTGCAGACGGTAAAATATGGAAAACGGTAATTGATTATTCTAAAAATGAAAAAGATATGCCACATGCCTATCTTGAACTGGAAAGACCTGTGAATGCACGATTTATTAGATACAATCATGTGTATTGCTATAATAAGCATTTAGCCATTTCGGAATTTAGAGTGTTTGGAAACGGTCGTGGAATACCACCCGAAGCACCATCAAATTTTATGGCTTCAAGGCAATCCGACAGAAGAAATACAGACCTCACATGGAATCCCGTTAAAGGAGCTACGGGCTATGTTGTTTATTGGGGTATTTCAAAAGATAAGCTTAACCTGTCTGCATTCATGTACGATACGTCCAATTACGAATTACGAGCCTTAAACACCAATACAAGCTACTATTACCAGGTAGAAGCATTTAATGAAAATGGAATTTCAAAGAAAAGCGACATTTTATTTACTAATTAATCAATTAACTATGAAACAATTAATAGCAGTTATTCTTTTTGTGGCTTTAATAATAAGCTGTGCCCCAGAGAAGTCTAGGGCATCTATTATGTTACAATCCCCAGATACAAACGTAAAGCTCAACTTTTTTATGTCAAATAAACAGGAGTTATCTTATATGGTGAGCTATAAAAACGAAACAATTATTGATTCTTCTAAGTTAGGATTTGAACTGAAAGATACACCACCGCTAAGTAGAAATTTTAAAATTATAAATGTGGAGGAGTCGACCTCAGATGAAACATGGGATATGATCTGGGGCGAAGATACCCAGGTACGGAATCATTATAACACTTTGAAAGTTGAACTCGAAGAAACTTCCGAATTAAAAAGAAGGCTAAATATCATTTTTAAAGTTTATGATGACGGTCTTGGATTCCGATATGAATTTCCTAAGCAAAAACATTTAAAGGATGTCGTAATTATAGACGAAAATACCGAATTCAATTTAACCGCAGACCATAAAGTCTGGTGGATTCCAGGAGATTGGGATATTTACGAATATGTATACAATACCACAAGGTTTTCAGAAATAAACGCTTTAAAATATTATAAACCTAATACCCATTTAGGACAAACGTATGTGCCGGAAAATGGGGTGAATACACCAGTCACGATGAAGACAAATTCAGGGGTATACCTAAGTTTCCATGAAGCCGATTTAACCAATTATGCGGGAATGACCTTAGCAGTTGATACCCTAAATTTAAAAATGAAAAGTGAGTTGGTAGGTAACAGCGAAAATATAAAAGTAAAACGGCAAACACCTTTTGAAACACCTTGGCGTACCGTTCAAATAGCTGATAAACCTGGTGACCTAATAGAGTCTAAATTGATTGTAAATTTAAACGACCCGGGAGTTGTTGATGGCCTACCTTATTTTAAACCCATGAAATATGCAGGTATATGGTGGGATATGCATATTGGTACAGGGAGTTGGGACTATTCAGGAACATACCATGCAGCAAACACCAAATATGCAAAAGACATGATTGATTTTGCTTCGGAACACAACATTGATGGCATGTTGGTAGAAGGCTGGAACATTGGTTGGGAAAAATGGTGGGATAAAAAGAACAAAAAAGTACATTTTGATTTTGTAACACCTTATCCGGATTACGATTTAGAAGCAGTAGTACGTTATGGGAAATCAAAAGGCGTGGAATTAATGATGCATCATGAAACTTCGGCAGATATTGTGCTTTATGAAAAACAATTGGACACCGCATTTGCTTTAATGAAATCCTTAGGCATTCACTCCGTAAAAACAGGATATGTTGGTAGTGTTATTCCAGAGGGTGAATATCATCATGGACAATATATGGTAAACCATTATCAAAAAGTATTGGAAAAGGGATTGGAAACACAAGTAGCAATTAATGCGCACGAGCCCATTAAACCAACTGGAAAACGACGTACATATCCGGTAGCGATTGCTCGAGAAGGTGTGAGAGGACAAGAGTACAATGCATGGTCTAAAGATGGGGGCAATCCGCCAGAACATTTAACCATTGTGCCATTCACAAGAATGTTGGGAGGTCCTGTAGATTATACACCTGGTATTTTTAATACGTCATTAAAGCCTTATAAGGAAGACAATCAAATAAATACAACTTTGGCACATCAATTGGCGCTTTATGTTGTGTTATATAGCCCAGTACAAATGGTTCCGGATTTAATAAAGCATTATCAAGAACATCCGGCAATGCAATTTATTAAAGATGTTGGTGTAGATTGGAATACTTCTAAAGTTTTAGATGCCGAAATAGGAGAATTTATAACAGTAGCTCGTCAAGAAAAAGGTACGAATAATTGGTTTTTGGGTTCGATTACAGATGAAAATAAGAGAACCATACAGGTAAAGCTGGACTTTTTAGATGCCGGTAAAACCTATATGGCAAGATTATATAAAGATAGATCAGATTCACATTATATGAATAATCCTGAAGTTTACGACATTGAAGAAAAAGAAGTGAATAATCATAGTGTTTTGGAACTTCATTTGGCTGAAGGAGGTGGGTGTGCCGTATCTTTGATGCCGAAATTATAACTAACCTCAGTTCAATGTAAACTTTTTAACT
Source organism: Flavivirga rizhaonensis (assembly GCF_004791695.1). Classification (GTDB taxonomy): domain Bacteria; phylum Bacteroidota; class Bacteroidia; order Flavobacteriales; family Flavobacteriaceae; genus Flavivirga; species Flavivirga rizhaonensis. The sequence continues at coordinate 95,823 of NZ_SRSO01000016.1, forward strand.
AAATAGATGTTAAATGATTGGTTATTATGTTTTTTGTCATTTCGACAGAACGAGGAACGAGTGACGAGAAATCTCAAAAGAATGAAATTAATTATGAAGCAATTAAGCTGTTTAATAGCCCTATTTTTTAGCCTAGGTGTTCTGTTTGGACAAGAGACCACTAAAGTCATGACCTACAACATCAAATTAGATTACCCAAAAGAAGGAAAACACAGTTGGAACCACCGCAAGGACTTGATAACCGGACAGATTAATTTCTACGAACCACATGTTTTTGGAGTGCAGGAAGCATTACCAAATCAAATGCAATATTTGGATAGTACACTTGTAAGTTATAACTACGTAGGCGTAGGGCGTGACGATGGAAAAAATTCAGGAGAATATTCAGCCATATTTTATAAAAAAGCATCGTTTGAGGTTATTGAAAGTAGCACATTTTGGTTGTCTGAAACACCAGAAAAAGTATCTATGGGCTGGGACGCGGTTTGTAATAGAGTGTGTACGTATGCACTTTTTAAGAGCAAAAAAACAAATCAGCATTTTTGGGTGTTTAACACACACTTCGACCATGTTGGGAAGCAGGCAAAAAAAGAAAGCCCAAAATTGATTCTTCAAAAAATAAAGGAATTAAATTCTAAAAATTACCCAGCTATCTTGATGGGTGACTTTAATTTAAAACCAGAAACCGAAAGCATTCAATTCATAAAAAAACATTTTAATGACTCTAAAGAAATTTCAGAAACCCTCCCTTTTGGCCCATCAGGAACATTTAATGGTTTTCATTTTGATAAACCAGTAACGCATAGAATAGATTATATTTTTGTCAGCAAAAAAACTATTAAAGTTAGCAAATATGCCGTGTTAAGCGATTCTAAAGACTGTAAATATCCGTCAGATCACTTACCAGTTTTTGTCTTTCTTAAATTTTAGTTGATTTTCTATTAATGTAATCGAAAAGAATTCTCCGAGGCTTGTCTCGGATCCAATGTCATTAAGTTAAGGGATTTTGCTCCTTTTTTGTCACCTTGAGCGAAGTCGAAATGCTAATAAAAACTAGAACTCCAATAGGTCTTCGACTGCGCTCAGACTGACATTACAGCCTTAACTTAATGACATTGACCCCGACCCTTCGTAAGAGGCTCGAGCGTTAAAGAAACAGTCTGGTAGACTGTTTTAGCGAAGGAGCCAGATCGCGTAAGGGGAAAAGCTTCGAAACCCAGGAGCATAGCATTGGATGGCGCATTGGCGAGACGTCGAAGTTTTGTGCTTGGTTCTTCTCGAGCGTAAGAGAGAGAAGAAATTCCTATCGAAGGGGCGTCTTTTCTTTTGTTACTTTTCTTTGGACGCGCAAAGAAAAGTAAATAATAAATCTTTTTTAAAGATGCAGGTACACTTAGCTGTTGGTTTACCAAGCGAAAGGCATGGCAAACAGGAACGGGAATCTAAATAACAGAATTTAGATTTTAGAACCGAAAGTTCAAAGCCTTGTAGGCAACTTGATTGGGTATGAAACGAGCGAAATACCCCTACGGTTTGCCTCTGGGATAGTTCGTTTCAAGAAATTCTTTAATCTAAAGATTCTCCGACCTTTTTGGTCGGGGTTTCCCATTCACCTCTCCTTCGGAGAGGCCAGAACTGCCTTTTTTGGCAGTTCTGGGAGAGGAAAAACAAAGCGAGTTTGATTTAAAAGCAAGTTTACACATAAGTATAAAATTACTCATATTGGTATGAGTCACTTTGAGTACTTCGACTTTAGTTTGTCCTGAAATCAGTAGAATTAATCAGCATAAACTAAAGTTGAAAGGCACAATCTGACACGAAAATATAAATGATTGATTTTTAGTTTAATATACTTATTGTTATATTTAACTCACGTTAAAATAAAAAGAAACACTATTTATTTGTGAGAAATTCATTATATTTATTTTAAAATAATACTCTAATTATTTAGTTTTTAGGATAAAATTATATTCTTAGATCATGCATTCATAACAATTAGAAAATAATATAAATGACTATAAATGAAATTATATAAATATAAAGAACATTTTCTTTTTATTTTTGTAATTATTTGGATATAAATTAGTTTACACAAAAACAAGGTTAGTTTTATTGATTAATCACAGATTGTTTTTTATTAAAGACATACGGTCTCTTGGAAATAGAATCGCCTTACTTTTTTATGAAATTAATAAATAATTACGTACATTTTTACAGGATTAGTAGAAAATTACTTAGTTTTATCGAATTATTATCTCTAACAAAGCCATGAGGGGAGGCAAGGACGAACTTACATTAGAAACTTACAAGAAACTTTTTGAGGATTTATATCCACAACTGTGTGTGTTTGCATATAAGTATCTTAATGATTTGGACCTCTCAAAAGATACCGTTCAGGAAGTATTTGTCAAAGTCTGGGAAGATAAAATCACGTTTCAAAACGAAAACCATGCCACAGGCTTTTTTTATAAAGCCGTAAAAAATAAATGTCTCAATTATTTAAAAAGTAAACAGTATAAAGTTACTGAGCGTTACGAGCTTGCAAATTTGGAGGTTTATGACACTGAAGAGTACTACATCTCTGAAGCTGTTGCTATAGAAACCACCGCAGTTATAGAAAAAGCCATCAATAAATTGCCCGAAAAAGCAGCACAGGTTATTAGATTAAGTATCGAGGACTATACAAATAATCAGATAGCGGACGAATTGTCCATATCTATCAATACAGTCAAAGATCATAAAAAGATAGCCTACCGTAAATTAAGAGATTTTCTTAGTTTTTTAACAAAAAAATAATTTTGTTACATGATACCACCCACTTTTTCTTTTTTTTGTATTAATCATATAGCCTAAAACATTGCAATGGGTAATTCCAGTAAAATAAAATCACTTTCAAAAAAAATAGCAGCCTCGCTAATAAAGAATGAAATGCCTAACGATTTAGAGACGTCTGAGATTTTTGATGCCAAAACGAAAGCACAGATGTTATCAGAAATAAAATCGGGTAAGTATTCAGATCTTTTAAAAGAAATTGATACAGAAAAAGATTGGAAGATTCTAGAAAGAAAAATACAGCAGCAAACTAGAAAATCATTCAAGTTCTGGTATTATGGTGCTGCAGCTACTGTTGCACTGTTAATTACTATAGGTTTCGTTTTTAATAAAACAAATCAAGATCAAGACTTTGATGAACCGATTATAGTAAATAATAATATTAAAATAGGAACAGATAAAGCAACCTTAACACTTGAAGACGGATCGGATGTTATTCTTGAAAAAGGACAAGTTTATGAATCAAACCATGTTGCCAGTAATGGCGAGGAGTTAGTATACAAAACTAGTAAGCAGAAGCAAACAACGGATAACTATAATATATTAACAATACCAAGAGGCGGACAATTCTATATTTTATTGTCTGATGGCACAAAAGTATGGTTGAATTCCGAATCTCAATTAAAATACCCTATAGCATTTACTGAGGGAAAAACGCGTCAGGTGGAATTAGTCTACGGCGAAGCTTATTTTGATGTGTCACCAAATACGGAACATAAAGGTGCTAAATTTAAAGTATTTAACAGATCTCAAGAAGTAGAAGTATTAGGAACCGAATTCAATATAAAAGCCTATAAAGACGACACTAATATTAGTACACTATTGGTAGAAGGTAAAGTGTCGGTAAGTACAGCAGTTGAAAATCAGGTGCTAGTACCAAACCAACAATCAACTCTTAATCTAGAAACTAATAAAATAAGTATAACTACGGTTGCTGATGTTTACAACGAAACGGCATGGAGAGACGGTATTTTTAGTTTTGAAAACAAACCTTTAAAGGAGATTTTTAAAGTCTTGTCCCGTTGGTATGATATGGATGTGATTATTGAAAATAAAGTGAAAACAGAAGAGCGTTTTATTGGGACATTCAATAAAAGTAACAGCATTGAAGATATATTAATAGCTATTAAGAGTACAAATTTTATTAATAGTTATGAAATAAACGATAAAACACTAACCATTAAATAAATATTCAAACTTAAAGGAACAAATAGTTGGTTGGTGTAATTTTGTTAGAGTTCTTAAACTAATAATGTGTTATAAATAAATTGCGTTTGAATGTTAATTTGAAACTTGCTAATAGACATTATAATTGTCAGTTTGTAGTTTTTCTCTCCGATTAACATGATTTAGAAATAAAAAATAATTTCATTTGTCATGTCGACAACAGGGACATCTCATATGGGCAACTAATATATTGAATAATTTGACTATCAATGTAAAGAAATTGTTTTCTCGGCAATTTTAATGAATACCATATATAATCAAAATATAACGGTGTAATCTCATAAAGGGAACAAGTATGGTTTTAAGATTAATTAGGTTAGAGTAGTTAAGAAAATAAACCATCTGTTCCCTTTTTTATAAAATAGGATGAGTAGTATTTACTTGTTTGAAAAAATAAAAGATTAAAGATCATTTTAGTGAATTACTAAGGTTAATAGTTATTTAAAAAATATTGAAAAAGCAATGTTAAAAACGAAGAGCGGAATGTAAAGAAATAGTCCAGTTGACTATTTTAATGAATGAGCCAGCTGGCGTGTTGGCATAGAGTTAATGCGTTTAATAAAAAAAACTTAAAGAAGATGCAATGTCAAAAAGGGAACCTGTATGGTTTTAAGATTAATTAGGTTAGAGTAGTTAAAAGTTAAAAACCACCTGTTTCCTTTTATACAGTAAGTAGAATGATTAAATAAAACGGAAACAAAAGTTATTGAAAAAAAAAATAGAATATAATAGCCCTAAATACCATATCGGTTGTTTTTTGAATTAGTCACTCCAAAGACAACATTTTCATGTAAAGTACGGGCAATCGATATCATAGTTCGGTTGTCCATATTTTTTAATCGAAAGGTGTCATTCAGAATGAAATGAAGAATCTATATAAGGTTAAGTGATTGAATATTAAATTGCTGATGTTTTTGGCTTTAGTTTATAAGTAGCTTTTTCGAATGCGTTTAAGGGCTATGTCGAAGTACTCAAAATGACAATTTATAGACTTTTTGAACACCCTATTTTCATCGCCGATGTAAACATTCGGAATTTATTCTAAGGTCTAACTATAATTTTAGTGATAAACAATTTAAAGCAACGTCAGAATATAACTTTTTTAGAAAAACAATGTTAAAATTTAAGCATTTGTCATTTCGACAGAGCGAGGAACGAGTGACGAGAAATCTTATAAGGATGGGATTCCTCCTCAACAAGTTTCGCTTGATACCTTCAAACAAAATATATTTTGTTTTCGATAGCGTTCAAGATGACAAAACCCTTCTTTAAAAGATGTAACTATTTGATTTACAGTAGTAAATTCTGTCAAACTGACGTTAAAGTAAAAAGCCGTGCTTTTAACACCAGTTAAGATTCTAAAATTTAAAAAAAAGTAATGTTTGGGAGTGTTTATGTTAGTCAATTTGTTACAACCAAGTCTTTATTCTTAATTCTATCAGTAAAGCGGTCTTAAATCTTTTTACAAAAAAACAACCAAAAAATGCAAAACAGATTTTCCATAATATCATTTTTATTAATTACAAATGCCCTACTGTCGCTGTTTTCGGTACATAGCAATGCCCAAACTTTAAATCTTAATGATTCTCTTGAGATAAATCAATCTATTAAAAAAGGAGATTACCCCTTAACTCCTTATGTAGACATAGGAAAAACACTTATGTCTGGTATTACTATTAAAGAAGGCCATATCATATCCGAAAGGATGCTACAATCTATTGGTTCAACAACCTTTACCTTAAGCAATGGTATCAAAGTGCACTATAAGTTTACAAACAAAAACAAGAATGATGTACAATTCAAGGCCATAAGCTATGGAGGCTTGTCTTTAGTAAAAGATAAGGATTTACCTTCCGCACAATTTCTGGCTAAAATAGTGTCTTCATCAGGATTAGGTGATCATTCAGCTATCGATTTATCAAGAATATTAGCTGGTAACACTGCAAGAACAGAGATCCATCTTTCCAATATAACAGAAAGTATCAGTGGGTCTTCAACAATGAAGGATGTAGAAACCCTATTGCAAATGATTCATTTACGTTTTGTAAAACCACGATTTGACAAAGAAACCTATTGGGTCTTAATAAAGGATTTGAATAATCATATTACCAAAAGAAGTTATGATATTAATGAAAGGATAAAAGATAGTATAACAGTAACTTTATATGGAAATAGGCACCCTAAAAGGCGTTTATTTAATAATGACTTTGTTAAAGACGTGTACTTTGAGAAAATAAAGACCTTGTACACGGAGCGTTTTAATAATGCAGCCGATTTTGAATTCTTTATAGTAGGAGACCTTCAAAAGAGAATGTTAAGGCCTTTATTGGAAAAATATATTGCCAGTATTTCAACAAATGATACTAAAGAAACATGGCAAGATAATTCGGTGCCTTGGTTACAAGATACGATTATTAAGGACATTTTTTTAACTATGAAAGACCCAAAAAACGAGGTCAGAATTGGCTATAAGAACATAATGAGTTATAGTTTAAAAAACGTATTAATAGCAGGAGTCTTGAGCGATATTTTAGAATTACGATTAACAGAAATTTTACAGGAACAAGTAGGAAGTTATATTGGAAGTGTGAAAGCAAGTGTGCAAAAGAGGCTTATTGAACAAGCAAACTTGCAGGTCGCTTTTGATTGTAATTCTGATAAGGTAGAGCAGCTTGTAACGATGATACATCAGGAGATAAAAAACATAGCAAAAGGAGCTATTTCACAAACAGATTTGGATAAAATCAAATCAAATTATTTAAAAGAGAGAAAACAAGAGCAAGATTACAATAACTACGATATGCACGTACTAACAAATTACTTTCTAGAAGGGTACAATATGAATGACCCTAAAAACTTTGAAGACTTAGTAAATACAATTACGATTAAAAATATAGAATTGTTTACTGAAACATTAATAAAAGATTCTAAATCTTATAAAATCATCTTTAATCCAAGACCGATCGTTAAAAAATGATACTGTGGATCATTTTAGCGAAGTAGACTGACGATTAAATAAATGAGGTTTAAAACTTTGGAAAAGACTGCTTTTTTGATAATTCTTAGAAAAAAGACTATCTTTTTCAGGTAGCCCTTTTTCCTAGTCTTTATGAAATTATGGCTGTCTAAACAAAACAAAAATACATTCATTTCCAGGTGTTTTGGTCATATATATATGTCTTGGATTATTAGTTTGCCCGAATATATTAACTGAACAAAGAATTCCAGTTATTGGAGTATCACAATCTACTGGTGGGGTAATTGCTTCACATTTTTGTGAGTTATCATCATTGTAATAAGCTATAGGAGAAAATAAAGTATTAGACTTAAATGCAAGAGAAGCGGTTATGGCTAATATTAAAGCAAAAGCAGGAAACACGATTTTAAAAAAAAATGTTTTCATAATAAAGATATTTAAAGATTAGTGACCTACTCTATTTTACAGGTTTTCGGTCTTAGCCCTGACTACAGGATAGCCTATCTGGAATACAAGTTTGTTTTTCAGGCCTTGATGTTAAGTTGGAAAATAAACTATATATATCAGTCGATCAATAATATGTAATAAAATTTATTTTAAATGGAGAAAGAATTGTCTTAGAGGGATTTTATTATATGTGATAGTTCTTATTTTATCGGAAAATAGTGAATTATTCTTTTTTGTGTCGTGAAATCAGTTAGGATAGAGAAATCATATAATTTTAATTCCTCAAATGCATTCTGAGTTAAGTTTAGGCTTCAACTTCGTTTCTTTGGGAGGGAGACACAATAACTTTAATGTGGGAAAAACCAGAGCATACTAGTTTTTTGAAAAGAATTATAAAAATTTAAGATAAGATATGGCTCTGGCTTTATTTGGGGATTGTTGTTATGCTAACTAATAAAGTTATCATTGAAAAGTAATAAGCGAAAGGTTATCTAAATTGGATAAGGATTCGCTTGATTTAATCTGTTTAACAAGGTCATCTCTTTTAATACCAAAGGCACTGGATAAGTAGTGAAGCTGTGTTTTTTCTTCCGTTGAATCCTTAGGTGTTGTAAAAAAGCAATGCCAATGCTCACCGCAATCTATAATTCTGGCAACAGATTTAAACTCTTTTTTAGAAAATTCAGAGATATATTGACTTAGGGTATATCCAAATTCATGATAAGCAGTAAAAATAAAAGAGGTTAAAGTTTCTAGGGGAAGTAAGAATCCATCAAGTAATTTTTCCTGGTCTTTTTTCTTGTCCGTTTTTAAAAGCTGCATTAAATTTTCTGGTACTTTTATTTTTTGAAAGTCACTTTTTAGCTTTAACCAAAGTAAATGGGCACTTTTAAATATTTCATCGCTTGTCGTAGTAAGCTCTTTTTTACCAGTCATTTCCTCTTTAGGAACGCCATTTAAAATCATTTGCTTTACTATAAAATCATTTCCGTATCGTTTAATAGGGTTTTCCTTTTCGAATTCTCTGTCATTAAATACCATGAGTTTCTTAATTGGTTTTTTTATGTGTAACTACGCGTTGTATCATTATTTCGTTAGATTGAGGGTAATTACTCACAAAAATCGGAAAGAAAACTTAACTTAAAAGGATAATAAATTGCCTGAGAGGGATTTGTTAGTAAAACTCAGTTTTGAGAAGCCGTAAGGCACACTCAAAACTGTGAGTTGAACTAATCCCGCTTTTGAGCGGGATCTCAAAAACACAACCACAAACTCAATCTGTACTAAACTTGCTTGTGCTGAATTAAAAACTGGGTAGATTCATTTGATAAGTAAATTTAGGACAACCGCAAATTAGTACTACCCAGCTTAGGGGGATTTTAATAAGTATATTTAAAATTCGATTACAAATGTAGGAGTCGAGAATTTAATTGACTAGGAGTAAAAGTTGTCTGAGAGGGATTAATACTATGAACTCATCTTGGCTTTTTCTATTTCCTAAAAAATGGCTAAAATTCGCCCATATTATGTTACTTTTTTTATGCTTAGCACTGCTATGCCTTGCAAAAAATGCCTCATCTGAACAAATTTTATCTCATTTTCGGTTAAAAACAAAAAGTCAAGATAAGTTCTATTTGAAACCTAATATTTTATTCCTACTTAATGTGAAGTTGAGGCTAAGGTTAATTTTTTGATCTGTATATCTATGATTCGTTAAAGTAAATCACTTAAAAGAATAATTCTCGATAAGCCCTGGATTGAGAAAATAGTTGTTAATTAGTCAGTAAAACTAAAAGCCAATTTAACGTCACTCTAAGTAAAATGTTACTTTTAGAAATACATTAATTAGTTTATGGCAACTTGTCGATTACTATTCTTGTTTATTAGGATGTCCATAGTCAGTATAATTTTTAGAAAACTTAATCAAATCTTTCCAATTTTCATTAATTAGTGCGTTCTTTTTTCGTTGAGACCAACCTTTAATTTGTTTTTCAATTTTAATGGCTTCCGACGAATTGGTGCACTGCAAATACCATTTAAGTTCAATTGGTAGTCTTGAATACGTATAGCTATCTTTTCTATAACCAGATTTATGTTGACTAATTCTTCTTTCTAAATTGTTGGTCATTCCTGTGTAGTAAGTGTTATCTGAACAAAGTAATATGTAAACGTAATAAAATTTCATTTTAAATTAAATTTGTGCTTCGACAAGCTCAGTAAGACAGGCTAATTTTAAATTGTCATCGAAATGAGGCACGATTGAGGCATCCCATAAGAGTAAGTTTTCAGATTATTATTAATATAGAAGATTTCGGAATATACAGACTATATGATTAATTTCAGCTACGCTCAATCTCCAGAATCCCTATAAAAAAATTGATCGGGCGCAACCGAAATTAGATATCAGACTCGACAAAGATCGTTGATAAGATTTAACTGAAAAGGATTAAAACTTATCCGAAAAGGATGTCTTATGAGTCTGGTTTATAAATAGATATATTCTATTTTGATTGATTAAACCTTGGAGATTAGGCTGCGTTAACAGCAAAAAAAGTAATGTAGTATATTATTTATAAATGGGGCTTGATTAGTATATATCTAGAGTCTATTTTTCTCTTTTGTTTCGGTTACGCACAATCGAAGAAATCCAATAGATGGTTGACTGGGCGCAACCGAAGTCAAAAAGACAAAAATTACTAACCATCACAAATATCGATGATAAGATTTAACTGAAAAGGATTAAAACTTATCCGAAAAGGATGTCTTTTTTGGTCTGATTTGATATGATGTGATGTGAATTTGATTTAAAAAAGAAGTTATTTTTTGTTTCGGCTACGCACAATCGGAAGAAATCCAATAGATGGTTGATTGGGCGCAACCGAAGTCAAAAAGACAAAAATTACTAACCAATACAAATATCGAGGATAAAGTTTAATTTTAATGGATTAAAACTTATCTGAAAAGGATTTAACGATCTAGTGTTGGTTTTATCAAAAAAGTGAGACTGACCAAGAGGGAATTGAATCTCGCTGTCATGTTGATCTTTCGGCTATGCTCAAGACAGGCTTTAGGAGACATCACATTTGAGTAATGAAAATCTTTATGAGATTTCTCGTCACTCGTTCCTCGCTCTGTCGAAATGACAAGTGCTTGAAATTCAACGATTAAAATGCAATAAATAGTGTTTAGTTGTCAGGTCAAGTGTTTTTTAAGGAACGATAAAAATGTATCGAGACCTAATTACAAGTAGTTAACTATGATGAGTTCTCGATACATTCCGATGAAAAATCGGAATACTCGAACCGGAAGGGGGTGTAAAATTATATCTCATCTGTTCTGAGATTTCTCGTCACTCGTTCCTCGCTCTGTCGAAATGACAAGTGATTGAAATTCAACGATTAAAAATGCAATAAATAGTGTTTAGTTGTCAGGTCGAGTGTTTTTTAAGGAACGATAAAAACGTATCGAGACCTAATTACAAGTAGTAGTAGCTATGATGAGTTCTCGATACATTCCGATGAAAAATCGGAATACTCGAACCGACAGGGAATATAAAATAGCATCTCATCTGTTCTGAGATTTCTCGTCACTCGTTCCTCGCTCTGTCGAAATGACAAGTGCTTGAAATTCAACGATTAAAATGCAATAAATAGTGTTTAGTTGTCAGGTCGAGTGTTTTATGAGGAACGATAAAAATATATCGAGACCTAATTACAAGTAGTAGCTATGATGAGTTCTCGATACATTCCGATGAAAAATCGGAATACTCGAACCGACAGGGAATATAAAATAGCATCTCATCTGTTCTGAGGTTTCTCGTCACTTGTTCCTCGCTCTGTCGAAATGACAAACGATTAAAATCCAGTATTTTAAAGTGAAAGACCAATATTGCATCTCGCTGTCATGTCGAAATGAGGCACGATTGAGACATCCCATAAGGATAAGTTTACAGATTATTCTTCTTAAAATATATAAGATCTTGGAATGTTAAGAATAGCCTAAGAGAAGAAACAGACTATACGATTATTTTGGTTCTTTTTTCTCTAGTAATAGCAGGGTTCAGATAATCAAGAGTTTTATGCGATTTCTCACATTCGTTCGAAATGACAAATGTGTAAAATTTGGTGTCATTCAGAAGGCTATCGAGAACAAAATATATTTTGTTTGAAGATATAAGCGAAGCTTACGACTGAAGAATCTTTTAATATTGAAATCATTATTTTCTAAGTGGGTTCCTGCCTTCGCAGGAATGACAAAGCAAATTATTTTGTTCATTCAACTCTAGTTTTATTAAAAAATAGCTCCTTTAAAAATTATTAAATTTCCAACTAAAACGTAACATAAAATACTGTTTAAGAACGGTACTTTGAGAATCTCGAATATAGTTTTGAGTGGCAATACGTCTTGCGTTGGTATTTTGATTTAATAAATCATAAACTTTTAAAGATAAAGTTCCACGGTTTTTAAACATAGTGTAGGCCAGGGTTGTATTCCAAAACCAGGCACTTTTTTGAAATCCTTCCGCAACATTTGGATTATAATTAAAACTAATGTCATGCCGCCATTCAAAGTTTTTAGGAACAAATGTTGTTATTTGCAATCCAGCCGAATGATTGATGAACTCCTGGTCTTCAAAATTGTCTAGATCAAACGTGGTTTTATTAAATGAAAGCCTGTAATTTGGTACCATCATCATCACATCATCCCAAGTAAAAGTGATACCCGCATGTGGTGTTAGCGCAGTATTGTTTGAAGCATATTGTACTTCATTATTAAAGTTAACGGTTCTATTTGTACTTGCAGACAGGCCAACACTATATTTTAGTGTTTTTAAACTATCTATTTTTATGGTTTTATTATAACTTCCACCAGCGCTTAAGTTATAACCACCATCTACATTCGCATAGCTTGTGTTTCGTACAAAATTGGCATCAATAGTTGTTTTAGTAACCACTTGATTGTTGCTTAAATTAGCATAGACATGGCTAAAGAAACCGTTATGTTTTTGAAAGTTGAATGTATTATACCCAAAATAAAGACTATGGGTGTTTGTAGGTTTTAGATTTGGATTGCCCGTAACTGTATTCAACGGGTTTGATACATCCTGAAAGGATTGGAGCTGGGATAATTGTGGAGGAACATTATCTAAGCCATAGCTGGCATATATATATGATTTGGGATTAAATTGATACTGAAAATTCGATCGTAATTCTACAGTTTCAAAAAGACGAGCTAAACTTAATTGAGGCCTTAGAAAATCGGTGTTCTGTAAGGTCCTAAATACATATCCCGCTTCAGAACTAACAGACCATTTTTCTTTTTTATAAGTAAACCTTAAGGCGGGTGTACTTCTTTTGTTTGTATATTCAAAATCGGTACTTAGGTCCTCATTAAGAAGTGTGAAATCTTGAGTGTCTGGATCAAAATCGAACGTACTTTTTATGTTTTCCTGTTTGTCATACCGGTAATTAAATTTAAGATCTAAAAACAAATTATTCCCTATTAAAGGCCATCTGAAAGAGGCGCTTGTATTAATGCCTTTTGATTTTTGGTTACCATCTGTAAATTGATTTCTATTAATAGTTTCTGGATTGTCTCCAAAAATGGCAGCTTCAGAATTTAAAAAGTCATCAGATTCTCTAATATCATACTTATTTGAGATGTTAAGTCTTAAATAGGCTCCGTTTCTACCAAATCGTTTTGTAATACTTAAATGGTTATTAAAACCTTTGTTTAAAGTTTCTGAAAATGAAGACGTGCTGGATTGATTTGTTAAAGTACTTTCTTCATCCTGAGATGCTTGATTTGTGGAAGTTTCAGTTTTGTTTTTGGTGGTATTAAATGAAGGGTTTATGTTGATTAAAAGTGTAGAGTCTATTTCGATGTTGAATCCCAATCGAATGTTATGGTTGTCGCCTTCATTATATGATTTTGAGTTGGAATTGGAATTATACCTTGAATCTGGGAGAATATTTATCTGTTGTATAGTGCTCTCATTTTCTGTACGACTATTAGAGAAAAAATAATTGGCAGAGATATCGCTCTTTTCTTTTAATTTATCGACATAATTGGCTCCATAATTTTGAGATACAATAATACCTTGCCCACCACTAGTAAGGCCACCACCAAAACTGAATCCGGGCGAATTGATATTATTTCCTCCAGCAAGGATACTAATGCGCTGGTCGTTATCAAAAATATTAAGCATACCAGCAAATTCATAACGCTTATCGGTTCCAGTGCCAGCAGCTAATTGTCCAAAAACTCCATCATTGTTTTCTTTTTTTATAACAAGGTTAATCGTTTTTTTCTCCTTATCTCCTTCGTCTCCTGCAAAAGCTTCAGCCTTAGTTTTTGTATCTGTAATTTGAATATTCTCAATAATTTCTTTGCTTAAATGTCTGGTTGTTATAGTGGGGTCATTGCTAAAAAATGGTTTTCCATTTACTAAAATATGATCCACTTCTTTACCATTAATAGTTATTTTTCCAGTCTCATTAACATCCACTCCTGGCAATTGCTTCAATAAATCTTCAACATTTGCGTCTTTTTTAGTTTTAAAAGATGAAGCATTAAATTTTAAGGTATCTTTTTTTATGACTACGGGAGGGCTAACTTTTATAAAAACTTCCTCTAAAGCATTAAGGTCTGTTTTTAGGCTAATGGTATTTAAATGAATAGTTTCCTGACCTAAATTAATGGTTTGATAGTAGGTTTGATACCCAACATATGAGATATAGAAATTTAAACGCTTATCGGATGTTTTACCTTCTAAATTAAATCTACCATTTTTATCTGAAATAGTATAAGTAACTAATGAGCTATCCTTAGCCCGTTCTAAATAAATAGTTGCAGCTTCCAAAGCTGTTTTATCGGTTTCTGCTACTAAAGTTCCAGAGATTTTAAACGGCGTTGTTTGTGCGAAAGATGCTGTTAAGTAAAGCGCTGTAAATACAAAAAAACAATATTTCACACGTTTAAATTTTAGTTCATTGATTTAGAATGAATCAATTTTGGAATATAAAATTTGTATAGGTACGTTACTTTCAGATTAGACTTTTTAAATGTTAGTAACAAAGCGTGTCTCATTATACAGACCTTTGAAACGTATCTTTGCTTTTTGATATGTATGTTGATTTTTGAACCCATACGGTAAGTCCTTAAAGAGGAAGTTGTTTTGTCTATGTTTAATGAAATGATTATCAATTTTTGTGCTATGAATTAATTGTTGAGTATTTGAAACTTTGTCGTTTTCAATTCCAGCTACGCTCAACATCCAAAATTCCAATAAAGATGACAGGGCGCAACCGAAGTTGAAAAGACAACTAACTAAACTAACAACTATACGGCAAAGATCGATGATAAAACTTAACTCAAATGGATTAAAACTTACCTGAAAGGGATGTTGTGTAGTTGGCAGTTGGCTGTAAATATTATTGAATTGTAGGGCCTTTCAGGTTTAGAGTTAGCTAGAGTCCCATGTTATTGAGTTAGTCAATCTTGTTTAAGAGTTCAAGATGTCACTTTGAGTTAAATTCTGGAAGAATTTATTACTTCGACTAAGCTCAGCAGAACTATCGAGAAGCTTTTTCGTCGAAAATTTATTTACCTGTCGGCAGCTACGGTGTGCCTACATCTTTTAAAAAAGAGTTATATTTTAACGTCAGTTTCTATGTTAAAAACCAAATAAAAAGGCATTATTATGTTATTTTATTGCAATAAAAGCCTACGGAACAAATCTGAGTTCCGATTTTTTTTTGCCCTATTTCTTTAATAACCTACAT
>NZ_SRSO01000017.1 GCF_004791695.1 Flavivirga rizhaonensis
CACCTTGTCCCCATTAAGCCCAATAGATCTAATCATAGAAATAAAACAAAACGAATCACCAAAAAGCATAAAGTAACTAAAAATCAACGAGATGCTATTTGATGAATCCTTAACTTAATAGCATTGAACTTAGGCTATGCTTTATTTTTATATTTTGTATAAAGCAAAAAATCATTATTTTATTTTACTGTAATTCCAAACAAGAAATGGTATAAAGTCTAAACCTATTGAAATTTGAGGTCATTTAAAAACCTCTGGACTTTAGTTCATACTAAGCATAGCTGAAGTACTAGAGTAGACATGTCTCTGAATATAGGTAGTTAATAATAGTGATTACTTATGTATAAATCACGTTACATTAAGATTGCCAGAATATACAATCAATTACTGTTTCTCCTCAATATACATCTGACGTACTTTTTTCATAAGTTCAGAAGAATAAACAAAGTCTGTAACCACTTCATTATCTGTTTTGAAAATGGTTTTATTAGAACCTTCCCAGGCTTTTAGTCCATCTTTTAAAAACACAATTTTTTCACCAATCTCCATAACAGAATTCATGTCATGCGAATTAATTACAGTTGTAATTTGGTACTCATCGGTAATCTCCTGAATAAGATTGTCTATAACAATAGCAGTCTTAGGGTCTAACCCAGAATTAGGCTCATCACAAAATAAATATTTAGGATTGTTTACTATGGCTCTAGCTATAGCAACCCGTTTTTGCATACCTCCAGAGGCCTCACTAGGCATTTTATTATGGGCTTCGTCTAAATTAACACGTTTTAAAACAAAATCGACACGGTCTTCCATTTCACTTTTGCTTTGTTCAGTAAACATTTGCAGAGGAAACATAACATTTTCTGCAATGGTCATTGAATCAAATAAAGCACTCCCTTGAAATACCATACCAATTTCAGCGCGTAGATTACGCTTTTCATCTTCGGTTAATTGCGAAAATATTTTTCCATCATACGAGATAGAACCTTCTTCATAATCAAAAAGACCCAATAAGCATTTAAGAAAAACAGTTTTTCCAGAACCACTTTGCCCAATAATAAGGTTGGTTTTTCCTTTTTCAAAAGTTGTGCTAATGCCTTTTAAAACTTCAACACCACTAAACGATTTATGTAAATTTTTTACCTCTATCATGAGCCTAGCATCATATCAGTTAATATATAATTTAACAGGATTATTACAACCGATGTCCAAACAAAAGACGTTGTGCTCGCTTTACCAACCTCAAGAGCACCGCCTTTCATGTAATAGCCATGAAATGAAGGGATTGTGGCAAGAATAAAAGCAAATACAAAAGTCTTTATAAAAGAATAAATTATATGAAAAGCTTCAAAATCGGTTTGGATTCCTAAAACATAATCCTCTAATGATGTGTAACCACCAAAAACACATGCGGCCATACCACCAAGTATCCCTAAAAACATCCCTATAGCAATAGCAAAAGGGTATAAAAGTAATGCAATTGTTTTGGGGAGAACTAGATAATTTAATGAGTTTATACCCATAACTTCTAAAGCATCTATTTGTTCGGTAACACGCATTGTACCTATGCTAGACGTTATAAAAGAACCAACTTTTCCAGCCATTATTATAGAGGTAAAGGTAGGAGCAAATTCTAGTATAATAGATTGTTTGGTAGCAAATCCAACTAAATATTTAGGAATAAGAGGGTTGTTTATATTCAAGGCGGTTTGAATCGTTATAACACCACCAACAAAAAAGGAAATAAATGCTATAATACCGAGCGAACCTATAACCAAATCATCAATATCTTTAAATATTAATTTTTTCATCACAGACCATTTAGTTGGCTTGCGAAACATCTCAACTATCATTAAAAAATAAGCACCAATGTTATGAAGGTATGTCATATAAAAATTTGTTAGTGCTAAAGTAAAAAAAAGTTAATGGTATTTAACCTTAATTTTAAGTTTTTGATGTTTTAAAATCCTTATTTTTGAACATTAAAAATAAAATCCTTATGATAAAAAATATATTTTTACCCCTCTTAGTTTTATTTTTTTCTATGTTTTGTAAAGCACAAAACACTAAAAAAGAAAACATTGTTACTAATGCTGTAATTGAGTCCAACCCAAAATTAGTTGTAGGCATTGTAGTAGACCAAATGCGATATGATTACTTAACACGATTTTATAATAAATTTGGTGAAGGTGGTTTTAAACGTATGATAAATGAAGGTTTTAATTGTAAAAACAATCATTTTAATTATATACCAACCTCTACAGGGCCAGGTCATACGTCCATTTATACAGGAACAACTCCAAAGTATCATGGTATTATTGGAAATAATTGGTATGATAAAGAAATAAAAGGAATGGTGTATTGTGCAGGAGATAGTTCTGTGCAATCTGTTGGTACTAAAAATACAACAGGTCAAATGTCCCCTCACAGAATGAAAACATCAACATTTCCTGATGAGAATAGATTGTTTACTCAAATGAGAGGTAAAACTATTGGTATTTCAATTAAAGATAGAGGCGCTGTTTTACCTGCAGGCCATACGGCTAATGCGGCTTATTGGTTTCATGGTAAGGATGAAGGTCATTGGATTTCAAGTTCATTTTATATGAATGACCTACCAGATTGGGTTATAGATTTTAATACCTCTAAAGCAGCAGAATCTTATTTTAAAGTTTGGAATACTTTATATGACATTGATTCGTACGTAGAAAGTGGAAGCGATTTGAATACATTTGAGGGTGGATTTAAAGGAAAAGAAACGGCAACGTTTCCTTATGATTTAAAAGCATTAAAAAAAGAAAATGGAGGCTTTGATATTTTAAAATCTACGGCCTATGGTAATAGTTTAACTACAGATTTCGCTCTGGCAGCATTGGATGGAGAACAATTAGGTAAAGATGCCATCACAGATGTTTTAGCAATTAGTTATTCTAGTACAGATTATATTGGACATAATTTTGGCGTAAATTCAAAAGAAATTGAAGACACTTATCTACGATTAGATAAGGATTTAGAAAGGCTGTTCACGATTCTTGATTCCAAAGTAGGAAAAGGGGTGTACACAGTGTTTTTAACAGCAGACCATGGAGCAGTGGACGTACCTGCGTATTTACAGTCTGTTAAAATTCCAGCAGGATATTTAAAGAATTCCGAACGCAAAGAAAAATTTCAAAAATTTCTAATAGATACTTATGGAACCACAGATATTCTAGAAAATATTAGTAATAATCAAATGTTCTTAAACAGAGAAAAAATTAAAGCATTAGGGCTAGATTTAGATGATGTTCAAGAAGCTATTGTAAATGAACAGATTACTTATAAAAACATTTCAAAAGCTTATACAGCAACGACTATGAGTTCGGTTGATTTTACTACTGGAATTGAAGTTTTATTACAAAATGGGTTTAATCAAAAACGATCAGGTGATATTTTATTGGTAGATGACCCTGCCTATGTCTCTTATCGAAAAACAGGATCTACACATGGTAGTGGTTTAAATTACGATACGCATGTACCACTTTTATTTTTCGGAAAAGGTATAAAAAAGGGGCAGACCTATCAAAAAACAGCAATAACAGATATTGCTCCAACCATGTCTGCACTTTTAAGTATTAGTTTTCCAAATGGAACGACTGGACAACCACTAGAGTTTGTTTTAGATTAAGTATGAATAAAAAGACAATTTACTCACTAATAGCAATTCTTATTGTTTTTGGAATATATGGCTACGAGTATTTTTTAGAAGAAGAAGAAGAAACGATTCAGATTGTTGGAACAGGTAAAGAAGTTAAAAATAACACAAATGAATATTTTTTACCTACAAGTACGACAGGTCAAATAATTCATCATGAAGGGTATTCACTGTCTTATAGTGAACCACATGAACAGGCAGAGTGGGTTGCTTATGAATTAAAAAAAGCCCATTTGTCAAATAGTAATTTTAAACGTCCTTATTTTGAAATAGACAAAGCGGTAAAAACAGGTGCGGCACATTGGAGAAATTACAAAAATTCTGGATATGACCGCGGACATCTGTGTCCGGCTGGGGATAAGCGATACAGTAAAATAGCTCATGATGAAACATTTTTAACAAGTAATATTAGCCCACAAGAGCACCAATTTAATTCTGGTATTTGGAATAAACTTGAACAGAAAGTACGTTATTGGGCAAGGAAGTATGATGGTGTTTTTGTAGTTACTGGAGGTGTTTTAAAAGGGCAAATGGATGCTATAGGTGATGATGAAGTCTCTGTTCCAAATCAATTCTATAAAATATTGATAGATAATAATTCTGGTAAAACAAAGATGATAGCATTTTTAATGCCACATAAAAAATCGGATGAGCCATTATATGAATTTGTTGTTTCTGTAGATACTATTGAAGCTTTAACAGGAATAGATTTCTTTCCCCAATTAGATGATACTTTAGAAACTCAACTTGAATCTTCAAGTAGTTATAAAGACTGGAGTTTTAACTGACGAGAAAGTGTCATTAAGAACGAAGTGAAGAATCTTTTTGTAATGAGATGCTTCGATTGTACTCATGACATTTTATTTAAACTTACCGAGTACCCCTTTCCAACGTAAATTACGAATAAATATCCCTTCTTCCTCTGACACCAAATATGAAACTTTACTTTTTTTAGCTTTTAAATAGCCAGACATATAATCTTTAAACAAAGTAAAGCTTCTCTTTTTGTAAGCTAATTTCATAGCCGAAATCAGAGTAATCATAAATCCATAGCGCATTTTGTACATAGCTTCTCCCTGTAAATATTTTGAAGCTTTACTATAACTTACGCCAGTTGGTTTTAGGTGTTTAACTTTTAAAGATTCATCAGTTAAAATGTCCCAATTATAAAATTTAGCTAATAATTCATCAACAGTATCCCAGCCCATTGAGGGCTTTAGTTTTCCTATTTGAAGAAAGCACTCTTTTCTATAAGCTTTTAATGCGCCGCGAATATGGTCTTTTCGTGTTAAGTTTTCTAATACCCAATTATTATGCGTTTCTATATAGCAAAAGCCAGAAACCATACCTAGTTTTTTATTGCTTTTATAGTGATTAGATAGTTGTTCTAAATAATTATTTGGAAAAATTAAATCGGCATCGAACTTGCAAATCACATCATAGTTATCATCTAAAGTTCCATAGCCTTTATAAAAGGCATTGATTATTTTTGATCCTGGTAAATGTTGATCTGATGATTTAGAATTTATTAAGTGAACCCAATGATATTTTTCGGTATAAACTTCAACAATATCTTGTGTTTTATCAGTAGAATTATCATTAACAACTACAATACGCTTTGGTTTTAAAGATTGATTAACCAAAGAGTCTAAAGTAGCCCCAATAGAGCTTTGCTCGTTATGGGCAGGAATGATTATGTAAAAATTCATAGATCTAGTTAATTAACTTACAAATATCTTTATTTTTGTTTTGTAATATGGATATTTTTGAAAAAAACATTTTCGTTGTTATTGTTTCCTATAACGGAGAAAAGTGGCTTGTTAAAAATTTAGAAAGTTTACAACAATCGCTATTCCCTATCAAAGTTATTGTAATTGATAATAGTTCTTCAGATAATACTGCTGAGATCGTAAAATCATTTCCTGATGTACAATTAATTTTAAGTAAAGAAAACCTAGGGTTTGGAAAAGCTAATAACTTAGGGATTAAAGCTTCATTAGAACAAGGTGCTGATTATGTTTTTCTTCTAAATCAAGACACATGGGTATATCCTGAAACTTTTGGAAATTTGATTAGAGTTGCTGAGCGTAATGAAAGTTATGGTATTTTAAGTCCACTTCATTTTTCAAGAGATGAAAATGTATTGGATGAAAATTTTGAAACCTATTGGAATAGAAAGACAGATACTATTTCAAAAAATATAGATGAAGTCCCTTTTGTAAATGCAGCAGCGTGGTTAATTTCTAAACAGGTAATTGAAAAAGTGGGATACTTTGAACCCATGTTTGATCACTATGGTGAAGATCGAAATTATGTAGATAGAGTACGGTTTCATGGTTATAAAATTGTCATTGTAAAAGATGCTAAAATTTGTCATGATAGGGAGATTAGCAGGAATTTTAATAAAGACAGTGTCCAGTCTAAATATAAGATTTTAGGAGACGTTTTAAACGTTAATTACTCCATATTTAAAGGGTATTTAAAAGGGCTACAATCTGTTTTTGGCTTACCTAAATATTTTTATAAATATTATACTTTGCCCCAAATTTTACAACTATTTTTTAAGTTGAGTATCTATTATTTGGTAATAAAGGTGAATATATTCAGTATTTTAAAAAAACGGGGAGGCTATAAAAGATGAAAAATAAAAGTGAACAAAAGCAAGTATTTTGGTTTACTATAATTAATTATTTAGGTATTGCTATTGGTATTATATCTACAGTTTTTATATATCCTAAAGACAAGGAGTTTTTAGGGGTTTTTCGTTACATCTATGCCATTGCTGGATTGTTATTTCCAGTGATGATATTTGGAGCTGGTCAAGCATTAATTAATTTTTATCCTATAGTTAGTAAGCATAATCAAAAGAAGTTATTCAAATATGGTATAGCGACCATATTTACAATAAGTTTTGTTCTTTTTTTGGGAGTGTTATTAGTGGATGCTTTTTTTACAATAGAAAATTATAAATATGTTTATTATGCCTTTCCTATAGGTGTATCATTAGCATTCATAGAACTATTTAAACGTCAGGCAACAAACATTAATAAACTGTCTATACCTACCTTATTTGAAAAAATAATACCCAAAATAGCATTACCAGTAGTCTTTATTTTGCTACTGTCAGGATTTTTTGAAGTTGAAGGAGGCTTAGTCACTCTTGTTATTTCGTATTTTATCCTTTTGGGCTGCTTATCAATATATGTTTTTAATTATTATAGAGTTAATCTAGATTTTAGCTTTAAATCTCTCTTTTCTCAGGTATCTAAGAAGGGGTATTACAGGTATAGTTTTTATGCTTTTTTGGGGAGTTTTGGATCTTTTTTAGCATTTCGTCTAGATACATTAATGATCCCTGAATTTCTTTCTTTTGAAGCCAATGGGACATATAGTATTGGTGTTATTTTAGCTTCAGTAATAGCAATTCCAGCAACAGGAGTATTTTCAATTTATGCACCATTAGTCTCTAAATATATAAAGAATCAAGATATTGATATGCTAGGTAGGAAGTATGTTGAAAACGCTAAACTCTTATTTTTTGTTGGTGCCATTTTTTATGGTGCCATTGTTTTAGGTATAGATTCGTTTTTTAAGTTATTGCCAACGTATGAGAAATTAGTTGATACCATACCTATTATCTTCATTCTGGGAGTTAATGTTTTATTTAATATGGCTACGGGCTTTAGCTCTGAGATTATTTCGTATTCTAAGTATTATAGGACTAACATTATTCTAGTCTTAATTTTAGTGATTTTAAATATTGGATTGAATTTATATGTCTTAATCCTAACAGATTATGGCATCATAGGAGTTGCTTGGGCTTCATTTATTGCCATGACAGCTTTTAATCTATTCAAGGTATTTTATATCTACAGTAAATTTAAAATATTACCTTTTGATAAAGGGTATTTCCAGCTATTTGTAATAACTCTTTTTGTGGGTATGGTTTTTTATTGGATACCAGAAATGAAGAATAATGTTGCTAATATATTAGTGAAATCATGCGTTTTTATTTTAACAATGGTTTACATCGTTTTTAAGCTTAAGTTAGTCTATGCTCTGAATTATTGGATAGATAAAATTTTTAAAACCTAAGCGTAAGACATGCTTTTGTTCTTACATTAATTAATGTTTATAAACAATAGCATTAATATTCATACCGGCTCCAACACTTGCAAAAATAACAATATCTCCTTTACTTATTTTTTGATTTTGCATATCTCCTTTTAATATCATGTCATATAAAGTAGGTATAGTTGCGACGCTCGAATTTCCTAATTTTCCGATGGTCATAGGCATAATATTTTCTGGCATATCTAAGCTATGTAATTTATAGAAACGCTTTACTATAGCTTCATCCATTTTTTCATTGGCTTGATGAATAAGTATTTTTTTTACATCTTTTATGTCAATACCACTTTTTTCAAGACATGATTTCATTGCTAAAGGAACGTTGTTTAATGCAAACTCGTAAATCTTCCTACCATACATTTTTATGTATCGACGCTTTTCATCTATATCATGGTTATTAGTTTCGCCAAAATAAATAAAATGCGCTTCATTTAATGTGAAGGTAGCTGTCTCATGAGCAATAATACCGCCAGATTCGTTAGTGTTTTCAATAACTACAGCTCCAGCACCATCGCTATAAATCATGGAGTCTCTATCGTGCTTATCAATGATCCGAGAAAGGGTTTCAGCACCAATAACCAGACATTTTTTGGCAATACCAGATTTTATAAATGCATTTGCTTGAATAACACCTTCTATCCATCCGGGACAACCAAATAAAAGATCGTAACCAACGCATTTTGAATTCTGAATTTTTAAAAGATGTTTTACTCTAGAAGCGATACTTGGTACCGTATCACTTTGCTCAGTATTGTGTTTAATATCACCGTAATTATGAGCAACAATAATATAGTCTAAATCTTCTTTATTGATTTGTGCGTTTTCAATAGCTTTTTCAGCAGCAAAGAAAGCGATATCAGATGTGTTTAAATCAGGCGTCACATAGCGTCTTTCGTTGATGCCTGTTATAGCTTTAAATTTTTCTACTATAACTTCATTTGGAGAATTAATAACAGAACCATCAGTATTTAAAAATTCATGCTCATAAAAATCCTCATTCTTTTCAATAGTTTCTGGAATATAACTTCCTGTTCCTGTAATCTTAATATTCATGAGAGAAAAATTTGCCTTTAATGATTCATGACAATAGTTGCCGAAACAAGTTACTTATTTTTAATTAAAGACAAATTTTGTTTTATATTAATTTACGATGTTCAAAAGACCAATTATGCCTCTGCATAGGCTTCAGTAGGTATACATGAACATATTAAATTTCTATCTCCATAAGCATCATCAACGCGCCCAACACTAGGCCAAAATTTGTTATCTCTAACATAATCAAGAGGAAAGGCTGCAGCTTCACGAGAGTATGGGAAATACCATTCATCTGATGTTATCATATCTAGTGTATGAGGCGCATTCTTTAAAACATTATTGTCATCATCTTTGGATGCATCATCAATTTCCTTTTTAATAGAGATCATAGCGTCACAAAACCTATCAATTTCTGCTTTACTTTCACTTTCTGTAGGTTCAATCATTAAAGTACCAGCTACAGGGAAAGATACTGTAGGCGCATGAAAACCATAATCCATTAAGCGTTTTGCAATATCTGTTACTTCAATACCATTGGCTTTAAATGGTCGGCAATCTACAATCATTTCATGTGCTGCACGTCCTCGTTCGCCAGAATATAAGGTATCAAAACTACCTTCTAAACGATGTTTAATATAGTTTGCATTTAAAATGGCAATTTTAGTAGATTCTCTTAGACCTTCTGCTCCTAACATTTTAATATAACCGTAGGATATTAAACAAGCTAATGCAGATCCAAAAGGAGCTGCTGAAATAGCTGTAATTGCATCTTTACCTCCGGTTTTAATAATGGGATTTCCAGGTAAAAACGGTACGAGTTGTTTTGCAACACAAATGGGTCCAACTCCGGGACCTCCTCCACCGTGTGGAATGGCAAACGTTTTGTGTAAATTTAAATGACAGACATCAGCACCAATATTGCCTGGATTTGTTAGTCCTACTTGTGCATTCATGTTAGCGCCATCCATATAGACTTGTCCGCCATTATCATGAATAATTTGAGTAATCTCTTTAATAGCAGATTCATAAACACCATGTGTAGATGGGTATGTTACCATTAAAGCAGATAAATTATCTTTATATAATTCTGCTTTTTCACGTAGATCATCTACGTCAATATTGCCTTCTGAAGTCGATTTTGTAACAATTACTTTCATACCTGCCATAACCGCACTAGCTGGGTTTGTACCGTGTGCAGAAGATGGAATTAAACAGATATTTCTATGATGATCACCACGAGATTCATGATATGCTTTAATAACCATAAGTCCTGCAAACTCACCTTGTGCTCCAGAATTAGGCTGTAAAGAAGTGGCAGCAAAACCTGTTATTTCTGTTAATTGATCTTCTAGTTCTTTTAAAACGGTTAAATAACCTTTAGCTTGTTTTAAAGGTGCAAAAGGATGAATGTTACCCCATTTAAACCAGCTAAGAGGTAGCATTTCTGAAGCCGCGTTTAATTTCATAGTACAAGACCCTAAAGAAATCATAGAATGATTTAATGCTAAATCTTTACGTTCAAGAAATTTTATGTAACGCATTAATTCGGTTTCAGAGTGGTATGTATTGAAAACATCTGTTGTCAAGAAATCAGAAGTTCTTTGTATAGATTCTGAAATATTATTAGCTTCATCAGTAATAGTCGAAATAGTAATAGTGTCTTTTTTAGCAGCTTCAGCAAAAACAGAGATTAAGTAATTAATATCTCTAATAGAAGTCGTTTCATTAATTGCTATAATAACAGTTTCTTTGTCTGGATAATATAAGTTTACTTTTTTCTCCTTAGCTATTGCTTTTATTTTTTTAGCCTTTGTTTTTATTTGAAGGGTATCAAAATATGACGTATTGACTTGGTTATAGCCTAATGTCTTTAAAGCATTAGCCAATTCAGAGGCTTTATTATGAACTTTATTGGCTATAAACCGTAAGCCTTTAGGACCGTGATACACAGCGTACATACCCGCCATAACAGCTAGTAAAACCTGGGCAGTGCAAATATTAGAAGTTGCTTTATCTCTTTTTATATGTTGTTCGCGTGTTTGTAAAGCCATTCGTAAGGCTCTATTGCCATTTTTATCTTTGGTTACCCCAATAATTCTACCTGGTAAATCACGTTTATAAGCTTCTTTAGTTGCAAAGTAAGCCGCATGCGGACCTCCATAACCCATAGGGATGCCAAAACGTTGTGTGGTACCAACAACAACATCAGCTCCAAATTTTCCAGGAGCTTCTAGTTTTATTAAACTAAGTATGTCGGCAGCAACAGCAACTTTAATTTGAGCATCATTTGCTTTGGCTATAAATGTTTTAATATTGGTTACCTGTCCGTTTTTCCCTGGGTATTGTAATATAGCTCCGAAAAATTCTGATGAAAAATTGAAAGTGTCTTCATTACCTATAACTAATTCAATACCAATAGGATTTGCTCTTGTTTGTAATAGCGATAAGGTTTGAGGTAACATGTTTTCTGAAACAAAAAACTTATTGATTTCTGCTTTTTTCTGTTGACGATCACGAACTGCAAATAGCAAACTCATAGCTTCTGCAGCAGCAGTACTCTCATCAAGAAGTGATGCGTTTGCTATTTCCATACCTGTTAAGTCAATAACCATGGTTTGGAAATTTAAAAGAGCTTCTAACCTTCCCTGCGCAATTTCAGCTTGATACGGTGTATAAGCTGTATACCATCCTGGGTTTTCAAGAATGTTTCTTTGTATCACGGCTGGTAAAATGGTTGGGTGATACCCTAGGCCAATATATGTTTTGTAAGCTTTATTCTTCTTAGACAATTCATGAATATGAAGTAAATATTCATGCTCAGTCATAGGGGCTTCTAAATTTAACCCATTTTTTAAGCGAATATCATCTGGAATTGTCTCATGAATCAATTGATCTAAAGAATCAACACTAAGAGTTTTTAACATAAGGTTTTGGTCACTTTCTCTAGGACCAATATGACGCAATGCAAAAGCGTTTGTATTCATTAAAAGTGAAATTAATTATATAATTCGCAAAAATACATAATATTTAATGTGTTTTATTGCATAAAATGGAAAGTTTTTAACCGTTTGAAGGCGTTATTAACACTTTGATTATTTTTACATTATGAAGTTTATAAAACAACTTTTTAATTTCTACTTAAACAGTAGTGTACATGTAGCCTTATCTGTATTTTCGTTAACATGGATTACGCTTATGGAGTTTGATATTCCATATGATGAAAACATCCTATATTTTGTGTTTTATGCCTCAATAACCGGATATAATTTTGTTAAGTATTTCGGGATAGCAAAGTTTCACCACAGAAGTTTGACTAATTGGTTAAAATTGATTCAGGTATTTTCTTTTTTTAGCTTTCTTTTAATGTGTTATTATGCTCTTAAATTAAATCCTGTAACTTTAATTTGTGTTGGCGGTTTTGCTGTCATCACATTTTTATATGCGATTCCTTTTCTGCCTAAACGCTTTTTTTTGGATAAACAGCATAATTTAAGAAGTATTGGTGGATTAAAAATTTATTTAATAGCCTTAATTTGGGCAGGTGTTACTGTGTTACTTCCTCTAATAAATAATAATTATTTTATAGGTACTGATGCTGTGTTAACAACGATTCAAAGGTGTCTTTTTATAATAGTTTTAATGTTGCCTTTTGAAATTAGAGACTTAAGATATGATAGCTTAAAATTATCAACGATTCCTCAGAAAATAGGAGTAAGGCAGACAAAACTAATAGGAAGTATATTGTTGGGGTTATTCTTCTTTTTAGATTTTTTGAAAGATGAAATAAATGGGATACATGTCATTCTTTTGATAATAATTACTGGGGTCACTTTATTATTTCTGGTATTTTCTAAAATAGAACAAGGAAAAAGCTATAGTGCATTTTGGGTAGAAGGAATACCAGTTTTTTGGCTAATACTGTTACTTTTATTCTATTAATCTGTCAGCTCTTTTAAAGCTTTTTCAAAATCTAGTTTCATAGATTCTTTACTTTTTTTATCTAAACATTCTACATTAGATTCTTTTATAGCTTTAGTAAGCTTCGTATTATTATTAGTATATTTTCTACAAGCTCTACAATAAATTAAATGTATATTGAGCTTTATCATTTCCCATAAGGAAGCTTCTTTATATTGTGTTTTATCACATACATGATTTGCATCATCACATGGAATAAAAATCTTAATCTTACTCATAATCAAAACCAATTTTCTTTTAAGCAATCAGCCATAGCCGTACGTGCCCTATGAATGATTACCCAAAGGTTAGACGCTGTAATATTTAATTCATTACAAATTACTTCGGTTTCAAAACCTTGAATGGTTTTCATTTTAAAAACATAAGCTTGTTTTTCCGGTAATTTCCCTAAGCAGTTATGTATAGCATCACCTAATTCACTATTTTGCATAGTGTCTTCTGCAGTTTTATCAAACGGATCTGCAACACGTTCTTCCAACCAATCACCTTCGGTCTCAGAGTCATCATTATAACTAATGCGAACTTCTGCTTTTCCTTTATTAGAGTTTATTTTACGATAATGATCGATAATTTTTCGCTTTAAAATAGATATTAGCCAAGTACGTTCACTGGCTTCTCCTTTAAAGTTTTTCATTGATTTTAAACCAGCAAAAAAAGTATCTTGTACCAAATCCTGTGCAATTTCTCTATCACTAACACGTGTAATAGTGTAGTTGTATAGATAATCGGAATATAAATCGATCCATTGGTTAGGATTAATTTGATGATTGGGCATTGTTTAAGTAGTTATTTCGAATTTCAAAAATAAGATAAAAAAACGACTTTTTAAATGTTTAGTAAATTGAATAGAGCACTTTCAATATTTGTATATTTAAAGGAGTAACCATTGTACAATAATCGTTTTGGTATTACATTTCTACTTTTTAAAACTAGTTCAGTTTCTGTACCAATAATTTTAGCACCAAATTCTAAGAGAGGTTTGGAGTGAGGTATTCCAAAAAGAGGAAGTAAAACCTTTCTTAGAGATTTCATAAGTGTATTATTATTTGTGGGTTTTGGAACACATAAATTAAAAATACCGCTTAAGTTTTTATGGTTTATTAAGAATTCAATGATTTTTACAAAATCAAGTTGGTGAATCCAACTCACTTTTTGATTACCACTTCCTTGTTTTCCTCCCAATCCAAATTTGGTTATATTTTTTAGAATAAGTAGCGCACCTCCGTTTTTACCCAAAACAATTGAAGTTCGTAAAATAATCTTTCGCGTTTTAGGAGTTGTTCTTGAATTAAATGCTTGCTCCCAAGATTTAGCAATATTCATGGAGAAATCATCTCCGATTTCTCCATGTTCTTCTGTCATCTCTTTATCCAAAGAATGTTTATAAATAGTTGCTGTTGATGAGTTCATCCAGATTTTTGGTGGATTTTTACAATGATTGATCGCTAGTCCGAGTAGATGTGTTGGATTGATTCTAGAATTATAAATCAATTTTTTGTTTTCTTCGGTGTATCTACAACCTACTGATTTTCCAGTAAGGTTTATAAGGCACTCCGTTTTTTCCAATTCTTTTGCCCATTCTCCTAAATCTTTGGCGTTCCAGTAAATATCATTTTTACGTTTAGGGTATCTGGTTAATATTTTCACTAAATATTCTTTTTTAGTGAAATAGTCTTCCAAAATTTGTCCGAGAAACCCACTTCCACCCGCTATAATAATTGTTTTCATTGTTTTTGAATTAAGTAAGTTATGTAAACAAAATAACTAGCAATTAGCATTGGAATTATGAAAACACAAGCTATTAGTACTGCCTGACTATCAATGCTATTAGTTTTTGATAGTACTAGAAATGTGAACATAATAATCAATACAAAAGAGCAGTAGTATGACATGTGTTTTCGAATGTTTTTATTATATCCCTTTATATAGAATAAAATAATGATGGCTATTAATATTTGGGCAATTCCGAGTACAAATTGAGCATACATACCAATCATAGTATAGTGTATGGTTAAGTACGGTATGATAGTTATTAAATAAAAGAAACTATTAATATAATGGAGCGTTTTCATATTATTTGGGAGTATTAAGTTGAGGTTTTGTTAATTTTAATGTTTGTCTTGATTTGCTTCTCCCTCTGAAGAAAAAGAATAAATTAATAAACAACATGACTCCTAAATAGATTGAAAAACCACCTATTTTTTTACTCAATATTTCAATGAGTGATTGGTAACTCATTCCATCTGCATTGTAATAAGATATTTTAAGAATCAACATAGCCCATCCTATATTTATGAGATAGAATCCAATTTCGAATAATTTATTGGTAGCTAAAGCAATGTCTTCTTTGCCTTTAAAAATGTCAATCATAAATAACTTGCCGTTTTTAAAGAGCATTTTTGATACATAGATAGTTAGTAATATAACTATTGGTAAATAGACTAAATAACCGATAATGATTTTTGAATTTTCCATGATTTATTGTTTTAAAGATTTTGATTTTATTAAATATGTTAAGACGAAGACATTATTGTAATGTAAAACCGCCAAA
The DNA here is from genome assembly GCF_004791695.1 of Flavivirga rizhaonensis. Lineage (GTDB taxonomy): Bacteria > Bacteroidota > Bacteroidia > Flavobacteriales > Flavobacteriaceae > Flavivirga > Flavivirga rizhaonensis. The sequence goes on from NZ_SRSO01000017.1 coordinate 15,387, forward strand.
AGAATTATGATTCTTCCTAGTGTTGTTGATAGAGTATTTATTACTTGATTTATTGATTCAAGTTGCTCCCAGTATGCTATAGTAATTATTGCGTAACCGAGATTTACCAGATAGTACCCAATTAGCAATATATTATTAATGTTGTTTGCTAAGGAGTAATTACCCTGGAAGATGTTTAATAGAAATACCTCACCATGTTTGTAAAATAACCAACCAATTTTAATAGTAATGAAGAAAATTATAGGAAGGTAGATGCTATATGTAAGAATGTTGTAATTCATTTCGTTATTATTAAACTTTCAGAAATTATTGAAAGTATATTTTAAATTTTTTTATTTAATGAGCTTAAGTAAAGATTTAGTAATCCAATTATGTTCTTGATTAACAATTTTATTCATCATAGTGTCTGCTGTTTCTGCTAGATCATGTAGTGCTTTGGTTTGTTTAATAAGCTCTTTTGTTTTTTCTGTGCCATCATCTTTAATGGAACTAACATCTTTCAATATTTTTATTACAGGTTTAATTTCTCTTCTACTTCGTTCTTTAGCGATATGTCTTGCTAATTCTTGTACATCTTTTTCTGTTGTGAAAAACTCTTTACGTTCTCCTGGAACAAGTTCTTTTGTTACGATTCCCCAATCCATAAGCTGACGTAAATTCATGCTAGTATTGCCACGAGATATTTTCAACTCTTCCATGATTTCTTCCATAGATAATGGTTTTGTAGAAATAAAAAGAAGTGATTGTATTTGAGCCATTGCTTTATTTATACCCCATAATGTCCCTAAGCTTCCCCAGGTACTTATAAATTTATCTTTTGCTTCTTGGTATTCCATAGCACAAAGATATAAATAATTTCTAAACTTTCAATAATTATTGAAAGTTTATTTTGGCAACCAAATACATCAACTTATTTTTTATCCTAGCAAATTACTGTGAGTTCGATATAATTTTGATTTATGAATTGCTTGAATTGATATTTGAGCTTGTATGTCATCCCGAACGAAGTATGAGGAGGGATCTCATGATTATAAGATTTCTCGTCGTTCATTCTTCACTCTGTCGAAATGACAACTATTTAATATTTAGCTTTTAAATGCGAAATCAAATATTTTTTTATACCGAACTCACATAAAACTAAAAACTAACCAATTCTCGGTTATATTTATTTTTATATGCTATTGGTGTTAAACCTGTAAACCTTTTAAATAAACTTCTAAATGCTTTAGTATCTGAGTAACCCACAGAAAACATCACTTCGTTTATTGTGTTTTGAGTAGATTCCAAAGTGTTTTTAGCAGCTTCTACTTTAACACGCTGTATATATTCTAAAGGTGTATTAGCAGTTGCTTTTTTAAACCGTCTTATAAAGTTGCGTTGACTCACCGCCAACATATCCGATAATTGCTCTACAGAAATTTTTTCTGTAACATGATCTTCAATAAATAATTGTGCCTTTTGTATTAGGGTGTCGGTATGGTCTTTTTGACCTCTAAAAATGGCAAATTGATTTTGATTATCTCTACTAATATCTATTTCAAAAAGCTTAGACACATAGACAGCTGCTTCCTGTCCGCAATATTTGTAAACCAAATGAATAATAAGGTTTAGGAATGAGTATGCGCCACCGCTGGAATAAATGCCTTCTTGGTCAGTAACTATTTTTTCTGGTAACACATCAATTTTAGGATACATCTGCCTGAACAAATCAATCCCAGCCCAATGTGTTGTACATTGTTTATTATCTAATAGTCCAGTTTCTGCTAGTAAAAAAGCACCTAAGCATAAACTTGCTACTTCTGCATTATGTTGGGTGCGTTGTTTTTTAATCCATGGAATAAACTCGTAATTAGTTTTTATACCATCGGTAATCCACTCTGGTCTGACTGCCGAAATTATGATGAGGTCAGTTTTAGAAATATCATATATGGTAGCATCGCAATGTACCGAAAATGCTCCATCATATAAGACAGTATCTTTATCAATACCAACTAGATTAATATCAAAGAATGGCTGTTGACTTTTTCCAGTTTGTAGAATGAAGTCATTCACACTTTTAAAAATTTTATAGGGTCCGACAACACTACTTAGAATGGTGTTAGATTTTGGAACCAATATGCTTACATGTTTCATTGGTTAATGTCTTAATAGTTATGATTTTAAAAGTAAGATTAAATTTTGTCATAATCAACACCTTAAAGTGTCGTATTTGACCTCTAGGTGAAATGCATACATTTTATAATTTTGAAAACACCAATTGAATAACCGATGGAGCATAAACACTATTTTGAAGCCATAAGAGTTAAATTTTGTTCTAACTACAAAGATGTAACTGTAGGCAAAATGATGCGCTCTGAGGCTATTCATTATAAAGGAAAAGTATTTGCATTTTTTTCTACGAAGCAAAAAATGGTGTTTAAACTTGGGAAGGGGTTTAATGTTAAGACGATTGATGTCCCTTTAGAAATGTTTAGCCCATTCAAGAATAAAAAGCCAATGTCTGGATGGTATCAATTAGGAGCTGAATATAAAGATTCTTGGGAATCTTTAACAAGCCTTGCGTTGGATATAATAAATCAAGACACATGATAACAAAAGCGTATACCGAATTTTTTAAAGAACTCTCAAAGAATAATACCAAAGAATGGTTTCATGCCAATAAGAAACGTTATGAAAATGATGTTAAAGGCCCTTTTTTAGAGTTACTTTCTGAACTACTTCCAATGCTTCATGAATGGGATAACCGAATTTTAACCGATGAGAAGAAGGCTTTATTTAGAATAAATAGAGATGTACGATTTTCAAAAGACAAAACACCTTATCATACCATTTTAAAAGCTGGATTTTCGCCTAATGGTAAAAAGTCTATGTTACCAGGGTATTATTTAGGAATTAGTGCAGATTCAGTTCACGTTGGTGGTGGGTTATTTAATGTTAAACCACCAGAATTAAAAGCAGTAAGAAATTATATTGCTAATCATATTGATGATTTTTTAGCTATAACAACGACAAAAGAATTTAATGACTGCTTGGGAGTTTTAAAGGGAGACGTTTCTAAACGTATTGATAAAGTTCATGAAGCTGTAGCAAATAAAACGCAATTGATATACAATAAACAGTTTTATGCAATGTCTGATCTTTTTTTGAAAGACTATTATAATTCTCCTAATCTAAAAGATGCCATTGCAAAGCATTTTAAAGCTATAAGGCCTTTGAATGAATTTTTAAATGCCGCATTTTAAAACATTATTGTACAAATTAAATTATTAACTAAAAATTCAATCAAAATTATGACAACACAGGAAGTTGCAGAACAATTAGTGAATTATTGCAGACAAGGACAGTTTGCAGAAGCTATTCAAAATTTATACGGGCAAAACATTATAAGTGTAGAACCAGATGGTGCACCTGTTAAAGAAACTAAAGGATTAGATGCTGTTATAGCCAAAGGCCAACAATTTAATGAGATGGTAGAGGAAATTCATGATATGCAAATTTCGGATCCTATTGTAGCAGACAAATTCTTTTCATGTACTATGAAGATGGATGTAACATTTAAAGGAGCTCCTAGAACTAGTATGCATGAAGTTTGCGTTTATAAAGTAGAAGATGGCAAAATAGTAAGAGAAGAGTTCTTTTTTACGCCTATGCAACATGGGTAAAAATCGAGAGGTCTAGAAAGTTAAAGAGAACTGTCATTACGAGGAGAGAATCGACGCGGTAATCTTTTGAATCGATACTAAAATTAAACAGATTGCCACGCCTTTTGCAAAGTCTCGCAATGACAATTAACTTTCTAGACCTTTAATAGTGTTATTTCAATAACCCAGCTCTCTTTAATAACGCCTCAGGCTTAGGTTCTTGTCCTCTAAAACGTTTGTAAAGTGTCATAGGGTTTTCTGTTCCACCTTGAGACAACACATGGTTTTTAAATTTATCAGCAATTTCTTTGTTAAAAATACCTGATTCTTTAAAATATTCGAAGGCATCAGCATCTAAAACCTCTGCCCATTTATAACTGTAATATCCAGAAGAATAGCCTCCTTGAAAGATGTGCGAAAACGAGGTGCTCATACAATTTTCTAATACCTCTGGGTAAAGTGTTGTGTTTTTAAAAGCTTCTGTTTCGTGTGCTTTTACTGACCTTATCGTCTCTGGAGATTCACATGCGTGCCAGCTCATGTCTAACAACCCGAAGCTTAACTGTCTTAAGGTTTGCATACCTTCATGAAAAGTAGCAGATTCTTTTATTTTTTCAACTAAATCCATTGGAATGATTTCCCCGGTTTCATAATGTGTGGCAAATAATTCTAAAGCTTCTTTTTCGTAGCACCAATTCTCTAAAACCTGACTTGGTAATTCAACAAAGTCCCAAAACACACTGGTTCCAGATAGACTTGGATAAGTTGTGTTTGCTAACATACCATGCAATGCATGTCCAAATTCATGAAATAAGGTTGTAACCTCATTAAAAGTTAAAAGAGAAGGCTTGCTCTTTGTTGGTTTTGTAAAGTTACAAACAATAGATATATGTGGTCTATCATTAACACCATGCTTTATAGATTGTGGCTTATACGATGTCATCCATGCACCGTTTCGTTTTCCTGATCTTGGAAAAAAATCGGCATAGAAGATGGAGATTAAATCCCCATCATTATTAGTGACTTTGTAAGTTAAAACATCTTCGTGATATGTATCTATGGTATCAATTTCTTCAAAATTTAAATCAAATAATTTATTGGCAACGGTAAAGGCGCCATCAATCACATTTTCTAATTTGAAATATGGTTTTAATTTTTCATCATCAAGACTGAACAATTTTTGTTTTAATTTTTCAGAATAATATGAAGCATCCCATTTTTCAAGTTGTTCAATACCGTCCAATTCTTTAGCAAAATTTTGAAGGTTTTCAAACTCTAGTTCGGCAGCCGGTTTTGCTTTTTCAAGTAATTCATTTAAAAAGCTTTTAACAGTTTCTGGCGTTTTTGCCATACGTTCTTCCAGAACAAAATGTGCATGTGTTTTGTAGCCTAAAAGATTAGCACGTTGAAATCTTAGTTTAACTATTTGTAATACATTGTCTTGATTATCTAGAGCGTCACCTTTAAAAGCTTTTGCTCCAGCTGCAAGCGCTAGTTTTTTTCTTAATTCACGATTATCGGCATAAGTCATAAAAGGAATGTAACTAGGATAATCTAATGTAAACAACCAACCTTCTTTTTCTTTAGATTCGGCTAACTGTTTAGCAGCCTCTTTAGTACCTTCTGGCAAACTGGATAAATCATCCTTGTTGGTAATTAGCATTTCAAATGCATTGGTTTCTGCCAATACATTTTCTCCAAATTTTAGCGTTAGCTGACTCAATTGCTTGTCAATATCCCGAAGTTCTTGTTTTTTGTCTTCAGACAAGTTAGCCCCATTTCGTGAAAAACTTTTATATTTTTTATCAAGTAATGTTTGTTGCTCAACGTTTAAATTTAAAGAATTCTTAGTGTCATAAACCGCTTTTACACGCTTAAATAAGTCTTCATTTAGAGTAATGTCGTTACTGAATTCTGATAATAAAGGAGATACCTCTTGTGCTATTTTTTGTATGGTATCATTAGTCTCTGCAGAATTTAAATTAAAAAATATACTAGAAATTCTACCTAATTGCTCCCCAGAAAAATCTAAAGCTTCTATGGTGTTTTTAAAAGTAGGACGTTCATTGTTCTTAGCGATAGCATCAATTTCAGATTTAGCGCTGGTAATAGCCTGTTTAAAGGCTGGTAGGAAATCCTCATTGGTAATTTTTGAAAAGGGAGCCGAATTATATGCGGTTTCAAAAGGTTTTGTTAATATGTTTTTTGTCATTCTTAATAAATGTGTTAAAATATAAACTTGTTATGTATGCATAATAACTTTTTTTGTATTTTTGCAGCTAATCGTATACAGAGTGACTAACTCATTAGAATTATACACTAATAGCAAAAAAAGCCTCAAATTATTTTGAGGCTTTTTTTATTTTAAATCTTTAGCAGATTCGTTTACTTTTTGTTTTAAGCCTTCTTTATAAACTAATATTTTATCTAAAACACAAGTATCAGCAGCGCCAATAATTTGTGCAGCCAGTATACCGGCATTTTTTGCGCCATTAAGGGCTACAGTAGCCACGGGAACACCGCCTGGCATTTGTAGAATAGATAAAACAGAATCCCAACCATCTATAGAATTACTACTTTTAACAGGGACACCTATAACAGGAAGTGGCGATAAGGAAGCTATCATTCCTGGTAAATGTGCTGCACCACCTGCACCAGCAATAATAACTGCGAACCCTCTAGTATGGGCGTGTTTTCCATAATCAAATAATTTTTCTGGAGTTCTGTGAGCCGAAACAATATCTACTTCAACTTCAATATCAAAACCTTTTAAAATATCAATGGCATCTTGCATTACAGGAAGATCACTTTTGCTTCCCATGATTACTCCTACTTTTTTCATAAATTTTTATTTTATGTCAGGTCGTGCGCAGTCGAGACCTTTAATATCAAAACTAAAAATATTTAACCCCCCTCGACTGCGCTCGGGGAGACATTACTCACTTATTACTTTAATTGATTTTTTTACGGCTTCAGCTATTCTTCGAGCCTCGTTTAAATTTTCATTTACAATGGTAACATGCCCCATTTTTCTAAATGGCCTTGTTTGTTTTTTACCATAAATATGAGGTGTTACACCATCCATTTCCATAATGGTTTCAATATTTTTATAAACCACATTGCCTGTATAACCTTCAGCTCCAACCAAATTTACCATAACACCACCAACTTTATTGTCTGTTCTTCCCAAAGGTAAATCTAAAATAGCTCTTAAATGTTGTTCGAATTGAGATGTATAACTAGCCTCAATAGTTTGATGCCCAGAATTATGTGGTCTTGGTGCGACTTCATTTATTAAAATATCGTCGTTTTGAGTCTGAAACATTTCTACGGCTAACAACCCAATATGGTTAAAAGCTTTAGATGTTTTTAAAGCTATTTCAGTAGCTTTTTTTGCAACTTCTTTTGGAATCCTGGCAGGACATATAACATATTCTACTTGATTTGCTTCTGGATGAAATTCCATCTCAACAACTGGAAATGTTTTAATATCTCCCGATGCCGTTCTAACCACAATAACAGCTAATTCATTTTTAAAAGGTACTAATGTTTCTGCAATGCACTCTACGTTTGGTAAACCTTCTAAATCTTGAAGTGTTTTTACAATTTTCACCCCAGTGCCATCATATCCAAATTGAGAGCATTTCCAAACAAAAGGCATTGTTAAACCACCGTGATTTATAGCTTCGTTAATTTCTGAAGTATAAGCAAAACGAGAAAAAGGTGCTGTTGGTAAATTATTATCAACATAAAATAATTTCTGAGTTGCTTTGTTTTGAATCGTGCGTAATGTTTTGGATGCAGGATATACTTTGACGCCCTCTTTTTCAAGAGCTTCCAAAGCATCGACATTTACATTTTCAATTTCAATGGTTAGTACATCTACTTGTTTTCCGAAATTGTAAACAGCGTCATAATTCATTAAATCACCTAAATGAAACTCATTACTCGCTATTTTACAAGGAGCTTCATTACTGGAATCTAAAACACATGTATAAATATCAAATTTTCTAGTATCGTTAAGTAGCATTTTACCTAACTGACCACCACCAAGAATGCCAAGTTTGAAATTTGAAGAAAAGTAGTTCATTGATTTCTTTTTAACTGAAATTGAATAAGGATACGCAAAAATACACTTAAATATTAATTAGCAGCTAAATCATAAATCAAAAAATCGTTATTTGTAATCTAATGATTATCTTTGCTGCTTCAAAAAATGATAACCGTGATAAAGCTACACGACAAATATTTTAAACCATTTATTTCAGCCAAAGAGATTGATGATGTTTTACAGCGTTTAGCAATAGAAATTGCTGAAGATGTGGGAGATGAAATACCCGTATTTGTTGGGATTTTAAATGGTTCTTTTATGGTGGTAAGCGATTTTATAAAGAAATATCCAAAGCCATGCGAAGTCACGTTTATAAAATTAGCATCTTATGAAGGTGTTAAATCTACCGAAGATATTCAAAGACTTATCGGGTTAACTCAAGATTTAACAGGACGTACAGTTATTATTCTAGAAGATATTATTGACACAGGAAATACTTTAGCAGAAGTTCATAGAATTTTTAAAAATGAAAAAGTGAAATCGCTAAAAATAGCGACGCTTTTTTACAAGCCTGAGGCCTATAAAAAAGATTTTAAACTACATTACGTTGGCATTGAGATTCCTAATAAATTTATAGTTGGCTACGGCTTAGATTATGATGGATTAGGAAGAAATTTACCAGAAATATATCAAATAAAAGAGACACAACACATGACAAACTTAGTGCTATTTGGCCCTCCAGGTGCTGGAAAAGGAACACAAGCAGATTTTTTAAAAGAGAAGTATGATTTAGTACACATTTCTACAGGTGACGTTTTTAGATACAATATTAAAAACGAGACGGCTTTAGGAATGTTAGCTAAATCTTATATGGATAAAGGTGAATTGGTTCCAGATCAAGTAACTATTGACATGTTAAATGCTGAGGTTGAAAAAAATACTGATGCTAATGGGTTTATTTTTGATGGATTTCCACGTACTAACGCACAAGCGGATGCTTTAGATAAGCTAATGGATAGCAAAGATTCTCAAATAAATGCGATGATTGCTTTAGAAGTTGATGATGAAATTTTAGTTGAACGTTTATTATCACGTGGTAAAACCAGCGGAAGAACAGATGATGCAGACGAGCCTATTATTAGAAATAGAATCGCTGAGTATTACAATAAAACAGCTGTTTTAAAGGATTTCTATTCAGCGCAAAACAAATATTTTGGTGTTGACGGTGTAGGAAGTATTGAAGATATTACGGTGCGTTTAAGTACTGTAATTGATAAATTATAATTCTTCAACAGAGTTTAAACTTTAAACTTTAAACTTTATAAACTTTAAACTCAAAAATGACCGAAGGAAATTTTGTTGATTATGTAAAAATGTATGTCGCTTCTGGTAACGGGGGCAAAGGATCTGTACATTTACACCGAGAGAAGTATATTACGAAAGGTGGACCAGATGGTGGTGACGGAGGTCGTGGAGGCCATGTTATTCTTCGAGGAAATTCTAATCTTTGGACACTTCTTCATTTAAAATTTAAAAAGCATATTCGTGCAGGTCATGGTGGAAATGGTAGCAAGAGCAGGAGTTCTGGGGCTGATGGTGAAGATGTATATTTGGATGTTCCGTTAGGAACAGTTGTTAGAGATACTGAAACTGATGCCATTCTTTTAGAAATCACTGAAGAAGGTGAAGAAAGAATTATTGTAGAAGGCGGGAAAGGCGGACTAGGAAACTGGCACTTTAAGTCGTCGACCAATCAAACACCAAGATACGCGCAACCTGGACTTCCATTAGAAGAGAAGTATGTTACGTTAGAATTAAAAGTTCTTGCAGATGTTGGTTTAGTTGGATTTCCTAATGCGGGAAAATCTACGTTATTATCAGTTGTAACATCTGCTAAACCAAAAATTGCAGATTATGAGTTTACAACACTTAAACCTAATTTGGGAATCGTAGAATATCGCGATTTTCAAACCTTCGTTATGGCAGATATTCCTGGTATTATTGAAGGAGCTGCTGAAGGAAAAGGGTTAGGGCATTATTTTTTACGACATATAGAACGTAATTCCATCCTATTATTTTTAATTCCTGCTGATGCAGATGACATTAGAAAACAATATGATGTCTTATTGGATGAACTTCGACGTTACAATCCGGAAATGCTTGATAAAGAGCGTATCATAGCCATATCAAAAAGTGATCTGCTTGATGATGAATTGAAAGCAGAACTTAAAAAAGAGTTGGATAATGAACTTCCTATTCCTTACTTATTTATTTCATCTGTAGCGCAACAAGGAATTACCGAGTTAAAGGATGTTTTGTGGAAAATGTTGAATGCATAAAGTGGTTTAAATCTTAATTAAATTAATTTTTTTTTGTTTTTTTACAATACAATTATAGTTTCCTTATGAAACAGTATATTAAAAGTATTGTAGAAATTAATGATAATAAGAAAAGTAGATATTTTGCCCTATTTATTCAGGGCTTAATTTTATTATCTGTTGTTACGTTTTCAATTGAAACCATTCCAAATTTAAAACCTCAAACAAAAGTAATACTTCAATCTATTGAATGGTTTAGTGTTATTGTGTTTTCTTTAGAATATTTTTTAAGAATTTATGTTGCAGATAGCAGACCAAAGTTTATATTCAGCTTTTTTGGTATTATAGATTTATTAGCCATTTTACCATTTTATTTATCATTTGGAGTTGATCTACGTTCTTTAAGAGCATTACGTTTTTTACGATTGTTCAGGATTTTGAAATTGGTGCGTTATAATAAAGCGATGAATCATTTTACGAGTGCTATAAAATCTGCTAAAGAAGAAATATTTCTGTTTATACTTATTACACTTATTCTAATTTATTTTTCTGCAGTTGGTATCTACTATTTTGAAAATGAAGCACAGCCAGAACATTTTTCTTCAATTTTCGATAGCTTATGGTGGGCTATTATTACTTTAACTACCGTAGGGTATGGAGATGTGTATCCAATAACGGTAGGTGGAAAAGTGTTTACATTTTTCATATTAATGATAGGTTTAGGAATTGTAGCTATTCCAACGGGGATCATATCTTCTGCTTTAACTAAATCTGTTGATAAGAAAGTTGACAATTAATTCCAATTAAATACTAAGTTGTCGCATATAAATCGTTTACCAGATCAAGTTGAGCATAGGTCTTTTTCGCTTACTTTTTATTTAAAAACAGAGACGCATCCTTTAGGTTTTTAAACTCAATTAATCTAGTACATCAAGACCTGTCAGGTTTTTAAAACCTGACAGGTCTTGATTTTGTAGACATTTATATTGTAAAAACAACATTAAACTTTTTGTTATGTACTAAATTCAATTTAGTTATACATCACCTTAAAATCCAATGGGTATAACTAAAATCGTTCTAAAATCCAATCTTTTATAATTTGTAAAGCTATAGGGGAGAAGGTTTCTTCAATTTGACTATATTCTTGGATGCTTCCTGTTTCGGCAGTTTGAAACAAATGGTTTAAACCTTCTAATTCTTTAATGGTTACATCTTTGTTTCCAGCAATTTCTAGCCCATTTTTAATACCCTCTAAATTGATTTTTGGTAATACCTGAAAATCTTTACTCCCATTTAAAGCTAATACAGGACATGTCGTTTTTTCTAAGTAATCTTTTGGATCTATTCTAATAAAAGTAAGCAGCCATTTAGATTTTAAAACGTTGAATTGTTGTTTGATTAATGCAGGGGTAATAGCTGGAGCGAGTATCGAAGTAGGGTTTTTAGTTTTAAAATCATTAAGTTCTTCTGTAATTTTGGTTTTAATAATTTCTACATCAGAGTTTGTTCTTATGATATCATAAATAATCTTTGATAATTTTTCATTTTCATCAAGAACAACGCTATTAGCACCTGCTAATTCTGCCGCTCGCCTAGATTGAGTTTCTAAAACTTTTGCTCCGTTTACACCAGTTCCTGCTAGTAATACAGCAAAGGCAACATCATTATTTTTTGAAGCTACTATGGGAGCAATAAGACCGCCTTCACTATGTCCTATCAAACCTATTTTAGACGTGTCAATATCGTTTCTTGTTTTTAAATAAGTAATGGCAGCTTCAACATCGGTGGCAAAATCGAAAGTTGTTGCGTTTTTAAAACTTCCTTCAGATTCAGCAGTTCCTCTATCATCATATCGTAAAACAGCAATTCCATTGTTTGTTAGATAATCAGACAAGACCAGAAAAGGTTTGTGATTTACCAATTCTTCATTTCTGTCTTGAGCTCCAGATCCACTTATTAAAATAGCGACAACAGGTTTTTTTATGTCTTTAGGAAGCGTAAGTGTACCTGCTAGTTTTATACTGTCTGCTTGAAGATTGGTGAAATAGACATCTTCTGAAACATAATTATATGGTTCTTTAGGTTCTTGTGGGCGGTTACTTTGAGAAAAAAGATTGATACTAAAAAGGGTACATATTAAAAAAATACTTTTAGAATAGAATATCATGATGACAATTTTATAAATCAAATGTCGCGATACTAGATTCAAGTTCAAAACTTTTAACTTAATCTGTGGAATAATTTTTGATTAACTTTAAGAAGTCTAAACCGCTTCTAATAAAAAATTATGACTATGAAAACTTTGAAAATTATTTTACTTGCTCTATTAGTTGTAGGGTGTGCATCTATTCGTGTTAATTATGATTATGATAAGGCAACTCAATTCGATAATTATAAAACCTATAATTATTATAGCGATATGAATACGGGTTTAAGTGAGTTAGATACAAAACGCTTACTAAATGCTATAGATATTAAAATGAAAGCAAAAGGATTTAATTTATCAGATAGCCCAGATTTTTTTATCGATATTAAAAGTAGTGAATACCGCGAAGCACAACGCAGTAATGTAGGCGTCGGCTTGGGAGGCGGTGGCGGTAATGTTGGAGGCGGTATTTCAATTGGTATACCTGTTGGACAGTCCAATATTAATCGTCAAATAACTATTGACTTTGTAGATGAAAATAAAAAGCAATTGTTTTGGCAGGCGGTGAGCGAATCAAATTATAATCCCAATGCGATACCCAGAGAGCGTGAAGAACGATTAAATGCTATTGTTGAAAAAATACTGTTGGAATATCCACCTAAACAATAAATTCATTGTTTTATTAACTTCTTACTAGCGACCAACACATTATTTGCATAGAAGTTGGCCATATAAATACCCTCGCTTAGGTTACTAATATCAACTTGTTGTGTTGCATAGTTTGATAAGGATACTGTTTTTACTTTTTTACCATCTAAACTGGTGATGTCAACTTTTAACTGTGCATCTTTCTCACTTTCAATCTTAAGGTTTGCTATGGTATTGGCAGGGTTTGGAAACATAGTAATGCTTAAATTATTGATATCACTTTCAATATCATTAACTCCTAAAGAAGAATGATTGATAGTCCAAGTCACGGTATATAGATGAATGGTTTCATGATTAGTAACCTTTAAAAGTGTTGTGTTATCTGTAATAACAACTGTTAAAGTATTTATGCCTACATTTAAATCGGTTTCTAAAATACTTATATCATCAACATTTGAAGCAAAATTAGCAGCATTTAATGACCATGAACTTTCTAACGTATTAGGGATGGGTTTAATTAGGTTTAGGTTAAAATTGATAGGGAAGCTGGAGGTTGAAACCGTATTTGAAATTGGTGTGTATGAGTCTATAGGAGACACTAAACTATGAATTTTTTCTATAATGCCTTCTTTACAAACTGAGCAAAAGGGCTTATCAATTAATTCCATGATACAATTTTGATGTGGCTTATACCAGTCAGCACAATTACCAGTATCGCAGGTATATTGATATATTCCTATACCGTTAGTGTTTAGCCAATTTTTCCATTTGATCAAGTTTTGATCTGTTTCTTGAGTCATGTTAATAGCTTCACCAGCAAGATCATCTCCTGGGTAATATTCATCTTTTAAATTAAATAAAGAATGTCCCAATTCGTGAACAGCTACATTCGCACCCCAAAAACCTGAATAAGTCATAGGGAATTTTCCACCACTACCGCCATATTCAGAGGAATTAACCAAAATTAAAGCTTGATCATAGGTTGGAAAATTGTTAGCCAAAACGGTATTAATTATTGCTTCGGTATTGTTTGCACTGTTTCCATCTATTTCATAATAAAGCAGCCTATGTTTACCAAAAGCATCGTAAGTTGCATTAAAATAAGTATCTACTGTTCTTATTGGGACAGTAGGACTAATTGATGATTCTAATGGTTCGATACTTGTTCCTGGATGATCTGCACCACTTTCAACAGAAGGAACTTTTATAGCGTAGACATTAAAATAGTTTGCATACTCTTTAAGTGGAGATTGATTAAACATGCTATTAGTAAAATTAGTAGCATCTGTAATAAATTGAGATAATTCGCTGGTTTGGTAACCTTCACTTAAAATAACTAGGTTAATTCTTTTGCTATCATCTCCAGAAAATTCAATAGTTTCTACATCAAAAATTTGAGCAGGTATTAAACCAACATTGATGAGTAATACTATATATAGTAGTAAATGGGGCTTCATTAATTAGTTGATTTTGGTTTTAATTAGGGGTTTTATTTCTTTTTTAACTTGGGTGATTTCATTTATAGAAATATACTTTGTTTGTGGCTCTAACTTCAATCTAAGAGAAAAAGAAGTATGCTTTAGTTCTATATGGCTTGTTTGAAAACTTTTAGAGTCATTAAGAGACTCCACTGTTTTTTTTAATGGATTTTTTACAATAATACTTTGCAAGATATTAGACTTTTTATCAAGTTGATAACACATTAAATCACCAGAAACAGGCTCTTTTTTAGAATTTTTATTATGGTCTTTTAGTTTCCCTTCTGTTATTATTTTATTTATAAGGCTAACAGTTCTATTTCCGTTCGAAGTTTTTTTAATCGTATAGTTGAGAAAAATGATCTTAGGTGTTTTTTCAATTTTATTAGTGTTTGTAGATAGGCTTTGTTTAGAAGCACATCCTAATAGCATCATAAAAAAGAAAAATGCTATTGTGATTTTGGGGATATTTAACTTTTGCTTTTCCAAAGGTTTAAACGAATAACAAAATTTTGGTAAAGTTAAGAAAATAAAAAAAGAGGCCTAAGCCTCTCTTGTATGATTAATATTAACTCAGTAAGTCTTTATACTTGTCTTTATAGCCATACAGGACAATAATGTTTAAAACTAGTAAGATTAAAGCGCCTGCAATGCTTTCTGGTGCTAACATGGCATGAAACAATGCCGCGTTTACAGAAACACTCATTAAAATTAATGCCAACAATGCTCCAAACTTGTTAAAGATTAATGCCAGCCCTGCAACAATTTCCACAATGGCTACTAGTGTTATTAATTTAACAGAAACTAATGCACCGAAATAAGCTCCAGCCTCAGCAGACATTTCTCCATGGCCTATAAAATGAAAGAACTTATTAAGTCCAAAAAACAAAACAAAAAGCCCGAGAAGTAACCTCACGACCATAAAAACTTTTGAATTCATAATACATGTATTTATTAGTTATTAGATTGAAAGATAGCAAATTAATTTTAATTTGCTGTCGATTTTGTCGAAACTGTATTAATTAACTAACAAACGTTTACCTTCGCTATGGCTACTAAATTCAGGTGCATACATACTCTGTATGGTTGTTATTCCATTGCTCATATCACCTGCATTATTCACTCTTAAATCATATTCAAAAACATAAATACCTTTTGGTAAATAATCAAAAAAGAAATTAGTAGAAGCATCTTTTGTGCTTTCGTAATACCCCAGACCATCTTGCCATTTATATTGTGATAACACATTTATAGGTTCTAATCCTGAAGCTCTCATATCTTTCATATGAACAAATTCCATATTTCGATCGCTGCGTAACTCTATACGAACTCTTACCAGATTACCAACTTTTAAATGGGTTTTTTCTGTAATTTCAGAAATGACTTCACCTGTATCATCATATTGCTTTAAGAATAGTTTTTTCTTTAATTTTAGAGGCGTTTCTGCCGAAGTGATTTTATCTAAATCTTCAAAATATTGCCAGTATAAGCTTCCCCAAGCTATTCCGTTTCCTTTTTTAGTAAGTTTTACCTTGGCCATTTCTGGCTTTATTTCAGAAGCACTCCAAGACGTTTTATAATAACCAGTACCAGCTTCTACTTTTACATTCTCTAATGTTGAAGGTGTTATTTTTTGTCCACCTAAAACAACATCAACCATGTCTGTCACCGATAACCAATCACTTCCTTGAAGTAACAAGGCATATACCGCATCTGTAGTTGCTTTGGTGGTTTTCCATCTATTTGTTTGTTTGTTTTTAAGTAACCAGATTTTTAAGTTATCTATAGTCTCAAGATTTTTTGTATTACTCTGAATGCTGTGGCCAGCCTCAGAAAACGTTTCAATTAAAAGCGCTTGTGTTTCAACTGGTGCTTGATACCAGAACCAAGAGTTGGTATTTGCTTTCCAATACATGCCTAATTCTTCTGAAGTAATGCTTGTTTCTTTTAACGATTTTAAAATCTTATTGGTTGTTTTAGAATCATTAGCTCTGTGAGATACTAAAGCCATTAATCCTTTAGCGTATAAAGATCTGCTTAACCAATATTTTTGAATTTGTGTATGGTAATACGCTGTAATTTTATCCACTTCTTTTGACTTCGCAATATCTGGAAAGAAGCTTCGCATGTATAAATAATGTAACTGCGTGTAGCTTAAATGATCTTTGTTTAAGTCTACTTTAGCATTATATTTTCTAATGTCTTTGTATTCTTTAATGAATTGGCTATCGAGATATTTAATGGCTTTTGAGGTCATTTGAGACGTCTCGACTGCGCTCGACGAGACAGATAACTTATTTAAATGTCCAAATCCAGTAATAATATGTTGCGTAATATATCTGTTTGCACGTCCACCATCAAACCATGCCCAGGCTCCTGAGTCCATTTGATTATCTTCTAATTTTCTGATAGCGGATTGCAATTCATTGTTCATTTTGTTTAAATCGAAAAGTAGCGCAATGCGTTTTTTCTGTTCTATTTCGCTTTGTGCATCTCGTAACCAAGGGGTTTCCTGAATAAGAATAGATTTTAATTCTTCATTCTTTTCTAAGTTAGAAATCAGTACTTTTTGAGACTTCCACTGATTAAAAACGTCCTGAATTCTTGGGTTAGAATTCACTATGTGACTCGCCAAAGCATTCGCATAATAACGGCTAAACGTTTGTTCATTACATTCATACGGGTATTCCATTAAATAGGGGAGTGCTTGCACGGCATACCACGCAGGGTTGGAAGTCATTTCCAGAGTTAATTTATGGTTTTTAAGTGTTTTTGAGGTGTAATTTTTTAGTTTGTCTAGCGTAAAAGTTTTTGTTTGGTTACTGCGAATCCACATAGGAAGTGTTTCGGTAACTAACATTCTATTAGATAGCACTGGTAAGGCGTTTTGTTCGCCATCACTAAAAGTTTCCGATTTGGCAATTACTTTGTATTGAACCGCTTGAATATCATCTGGAATTGATAAATTCCATGATACTTGTGTATTGCTTTTGGCATCAATAGTAAAAGCCCTCTCTGACTCCGCCGAAGGGTGAGTGCTAGCTTGTTTACGGATAAGTTTACTGGAAATGTCTTCTCCAGAAACAGCATCGGTTAACAATAAAATGGCATGTCCAGATAATTGTTTTTCAGTAAGGTTAGCAATTTTAGTACTAATGGTAATTTGGTCCCCTTCTCGTAAAAAACGTGGCGTATTTGGTGTTACCATTAACTCTTTTTGAGTAACTGTAGTTAACGTTCTGGTAGCATGCTCTAACGTTTTTGTATGTGCTAATAACTGCAAGTTCCATCGAGTTAAAGCTTCTGGAGTCGTGAAACTAAAACTAACATTGCCTTCTGCATCTGTTTTTAACTGTGGAAAGAAAAAGGCGGTTTCCTGAAGATTTTTACGGATTTTAACGTTATCGAAGTTTGGCTTTTCAGATTTTTTTTCGATGGTTTCCCTATCTGATTCCAATTCTTCACCAGAATTTAGTTTAGCCTTATCATCTAAATCTAAACTATCTTCTAACTTGTTAGACACAACAATAGATTCTTCTAACATCATTTCTTCTGAGGCCACAGGAGCACCAGCTACACGGCTATTAAGCATTTTTTTGCTTCTGAAACTTGCTGAGTTGAAATATCCAAAGTGATACCCAAACCAATTCAATTGGTCGTAATACTGAGTTGGATAACTACTGATGTTATAATCATTATAAACTCTAAAATAACCTGTGCCAAAGCTCTTGTGGCTATTGGTAGACAAATGCGAATAATAAGTAGGTTTATTAATAGGATTGAAATACCAGCCATGTGATTTAAACTGGTCTAATGAGGCATCATACATACTTGCTAATAACTCTGTGCTAACTTTATCGCCTTTAGGCCCTTTTATCTTAAAACTCCAAGTTTCATCGGTTCCAGGTTTGAGCTTATCTCTAAAGGTTGTTGTTTCAATGTCTAACTGAGTTTTAGGATAGGGAACAAATATATTTAAACTGCCCGATTGAAAACTATTGAAAGCTGCAAAGCTATATTTGACTACAAAGCCACCAGTATCTTCACTGTTTATGGGGATGGAAATTGTTTTTTTGTTCTTATTTAGTTGAATGATGTCCGTTTTTACAATCTTACGATTTTTTTCAACTTGCACCGAAACATTTAAGTTGCTTGCAGCAGAACCTAGTGTAATTAAAGCTTTTTCACCTGCTTTATAGCTTGATTTATTTGTCGTGATGTGAAATAATTGGTTGTCTGCTAAGGTTTTATCAGAATCGCTATATAGAGTCGTTTTAATTTCATCTTTAACCAATTGACCAAACTTGTCTTTACTTTCTAAAATGATAATGTATTTACCTGATTCCCATTTTTTAATTTTACCAAGATTAAGCTTTTTTGTGTGTTCTGTGTTGAATGATGATATAAAAACAAGTTTTCCTTTTTTCCAATTATTAGGATTATGTTCATTAGAGTAAGCATCATATGGAAACAATTTATTAAAAACATCTTCTGGAAATTCTTGATAATCTGGAGCTTCCCAAGGTCTTGGTCTTAAGACTTTGTTAGGAGCATTCAATTTATACATTTTTATTGTTCCTTTTGCTGCTACAAATTCACCATTCAAGTTTCTGGTATCTATTTCAATCGCATTATTTTTTTTAGTTTTATCTATAAGATTAGCCATAGACATATTTGCCATTAATGCATGGTATCCAACATTAACTATCGTAGTTTCACTTCTGGTTTCGCCATTTAAATCGGTAACATCTGCAGTGACTTCATATTTAAAAACAGGAAGGTTTGTTTTGTCAACACCTTGATCTGGAATGGCTTTAAAAGTAATTTCAAATTCTCCTTTATTGTTAGTCATACTTTCACCATGAGTGATTTCTTGAGGTTCACTATTAAACCACGGACGATAAAAATAACACCAACGTGGGTATTCCACCTTTCTATGTACCCGATACACCACTTTAGCATTGGTAATATTGCTTCCAGCATAAGCTATAGCATTCCCTTTTATGGTTACTGAGTCGTTGATTTTATAAGTTTCGGTTATGGGATTAAATGTTGTTTCAAATTTTGGACGCTTATATTCTTCAACCGAGAAGTAAGCAGAACTCTCCATGTCATACCCTTGCTCTGCATCAAATTCTATATAATATTCTCCATTTAAGCCATTATTAGGCAGCATAAATTCACCTGAAACAGAACCAAATTCATTTGTTTTAGACTTTAATATTTTTACTTCTTCACCATTCGCATTATATAAAATGGTGTAAACTTTTTCGTTTGCTAAAACTTCAGATTTCCCTTCTTCTGTTTTAATAGCTATGGCTTTAAAATAAACCGTTTGACCTGGTCTATAAATGCTTCTATCTGTAAATATAAAAGAGCTGCGCTTAACGTCTTCTTGCCGTTCTTTGTAATATCTGTAAACATAATATTCGCCAAAATATGCGAGATCATTAGTATGTTTAACCTTAACTTTTATATATGCATTACGTGCTTTGTTTTTTTCAATTTTCACCTCTCCATATGTATTTGTAGTGAGGTTTTCTGTTTGATAGCTTTTATCATTATTTTTGCTATAGCTTATTTCTACTTTAGCATTACTAATTGGTTTCCCATTATTTCTGTCAATAATTTGAAAGGTTTTATGAGTATTACTTTCAGTTTCAATTAAAGCCAAGTTAGTGACTTGTACTGTGTTAAAAGCAATGGCTTTTCCGTCGTTTTTAGACGATGCAAAAATTAAATAAGCACCATTGTTTAACCCTGAAACTAAAATTTCGGTCGTGTGTATTTGGTAATCACCTTCATTTTGTAGCGTGTTATCCCAGTTTTTATAAGTATCTAACTTTTTAATAAAGGCTAGTTGTTTGTCTTGCCTATATGTTTGATTGAATTTTTCTAATTGACTTCTATTTAGCTTAAATATTTTAAACTGAAGTTGGCTTAAGTTTTTATATCGTATTAATAAACGTGCATTTTGCTGTATAGAAAGAAAATTTTCTGTAGTAATCTGTAAAGAGGGTTGCTCAATTTGTTGTTTTAAAACAGTACATTTTTTAGCACCATCACTTTTAGGGAATTTTGAAATGGCATTATTACAGATTGTAATAGCATCTTTAATTTTCCAGCGATTATCTTCATTTGTTTTAGGTTGATAATTTGCACCATGTTGATTGTAAATAGTCGCTATTTCATAGTCGTATAAAGTAGAAACTTCATGAGTTTTTAAATGGTCTTTTTCAGTTTTTAAGGTGTTTAACAGAATAGATTCTTTGTCGTTAAATGTAGCATGTTGTTTTACAAATTTTAAACGATTAATATTTACGTCTGCTAAAGCAAATGGGGTTTCATCTTTTAAATGAAAACGAATCAAATCCTGATAGATTTTTAAGGCATTTAGTTGTAATGATGTCGTGTCTTTTGAATCTATTTTTAATTTTGAAAACGTTTTGGCATCTTCTAAAAAAACAGGATTGTCGATTTCAAATTTGTAAGCAGGTTTGGTAATATGAGTTTCATCGGTTTTATAAAATAGTAGCGCATTATGATTTAAAAAGTCGAATAATGTAGGTCTGTAAATTTTAGAATCTTTTTGTAAATTTAGAATGTCATCATAATCGCTCAAAGGCTCTAATTGTAACATTAATCCACTTTGTAGCGAATTTTGATAATGTAGATGAATCTCGTTGAATATCGTTTGTAAGTCCCAGGTTCTAAAATCTTCAACTTGCCCTGAGCTTGTCGAAGGGTCTACTTTTTCAGTAGTTTTTGTTCTGTTATAGAATTTCCATCTATTTTGATTATAATATTGCCAATACATGTTAGCCAGGATGCTTTCTAAAACATTTTTTGTTGGAAAGGCACTTTTTTCAATGGTATCTTTAAAATTGTTAATGATTTTAAGTTGGGCATCTTCTTCTAAAACCAAAGCGAATTTGCCTTTAAAAAGCATGCTTTTTATTAGTTGAGGAGCATTTTTATCTTTTTTTGCCAGTTTAGTAATGTCTTCAACAACTTTTAAAGCAGATTTTGGCAAACCTTCTGTTTCAAATTGCTCGACTTTAGCCCATAAGCCTTCATATTTATTGTTTTGAGCATTAGAAAATGAGGCGATAAGTATAATCATTAATAAAGATAAAGTGTTTTTCATTTTTTTAAGTTTGTATCTAAAATACTTTCAAAAGCTATACCAAAAAATAGGAAATGCGTGAACATACAGTTTGGTTGAGTGAAATTAGTTTTTTATGAGTGAACCAGAAAGTTTATTTTTACATTATCGACTATATACATTATGAGAAATTTTTTGCTCGTTTTTTTACTTCCTATAATGACTTTTAGTCAGTCAAACCTTGATGGCATAGAAGCTCTTTTTCAAAAAAAGCAATTTAAAAAAGCACAGCAAAAGGTCAGTGATTATTTGAAAACACACCCTAATAACTTGCAAGCCATTGAATTACTGGGAGATGCTTATGGGCATCAAAAAAAATGGGATGCTGCTATTTTACAATACGAAAAGTTAGTAAAAAATAAAGAGAATGAAGCCAACTATCATTATAAATATGGTGGGGCATTGGGAATGAAAGCTTTGTCTATTAGTAAATTAAAAGCCTTGGGGATTATAGGAGATGTAAAAGAAGCGTTTTTGAAAGCGGCCGAGTTGGATAAAAATCATATTGCTACTCGTTGGGCCTTAGTAGAACTATATATGCAATTACCAGGCATTATAGGTGGTAGTAAAAGTAAGTCATTACTCTATGCTGGAGAATTAGAAGCGCTGTCTAAAGTAGATGGTTATTTGGCAAAAGGGTACGTTTATGAGTATGATGACGAGCCAGAATTAGCTGAAAAGTATTATAAAATGGCAATAAAAGAAGGCGGATCTGTAACTTGTTATAATAAATTGACCACTTTATACGAAAATGAAGAGGAACCAGAAAAAGCTATCGAAAACATAGAAACGGCTCATAAAAAACATCAACGGAATGCCATGCATTACCAAATTGGCAAAGTGGCTGCAGAGTACAATGTAGAGTTACAAAAAGGAGAGCGTTGTTTAAAGGCGTATTTAGATAATTATTCTGCTGAAGATGGGGTTCCTAAAGCCTGGGCGAATTACCGTTTGGCACAAATTCACATGCATAAAAAAAATAAACAAGAGGCTCTAAAATACATCGAGTTAGCTATTGTCGAACTTCCTAAGGTTAAATCGTTTAAAGAACAAAAGGAGAGGATTCTTAATTTGTAGTTTGAGTATTAAGTACAGAGTAAAAAGTATTAAGTATTGTTTTTGGGGATTTTAATTTTTGTTGGAAGTTAGAAGTTGGAAGTCAGGAGTTTTTCAAATTTTAGTTTTACCAATAACCAAACAGCCCGCTAACTTTTATTAAGTTTAATTTGGAATTTGAAATCTGGAGTTTGATATTTGTTGTATGAACGTACATTTTATAGCTATTGGTGGTGCAGCTATGCACAATTTAGCCTTAGCACTACACAATAAAGGCTATCAGGTAACAGGAAGTGACGACACTATTTTCGAGCCTTCGAAATCACGATTAAATGCTAAAGGATTATTACCTGAAACTTTTGGGTGGTATCCGGAAAAAATCACTTCAGATTTAGATGCTATTGTTTTAGGAATGCATGCCAAAGCAGATAATCCAGAATTGTTAAAAGCTCAGGAATTAGGGTTGAAAATTTATAGTTATCCTGAGTTTTTGTACGAGCAGTCTAAACACAAAACTCGTGTGGTTATTGGTGGAAGTCATGGAAAAACAACCATAACATCTATGATTTTACATGTTATGCATTATCATGATAGAGACGTTGATTATATGGTTGGTGCACAGTTAGAAGGTTTTGATGTGATGGTAAAACTCACCGAAGAAAACGATTTTATCGTATTAGAAGGTGATGAGTATTTAAGTTCTCCTATTGATAGACGTCCTAAATTTCACTTATATAAACCTAATATCGCGTTATTAAGTGGTATTGCCTGGGATCATATTAATGTATTTCCAACGTATGGTAACTATGTGGAGCAGTTTAGTATTTTTGTAGACTCTATTGTTAGTGGTGGTAGTATTAGCTATAATGAGGAAGACCTTGAGGTAAAACGCGTTGTTGAAGCCTCAACAAATACTATTCGTAAATTACCATATCAAACACCAGAATATACTGTTGAGAACGGAGAAACCTTATTAGAAACTCTGGAAGGCAATTTGCCTATAGAAGTGTTTGGAAAGCATAATTTAAATAACCTTGCAGGTGCGAAATGGATTTGTCAGCACATGGGTATTGATGAGGATGACTTTTACGAAGCTATTTCTACCTTTAAAGGGGCTAGTAAACGTTTAGAGAAAATAGCGGAAGGTAAAACTAGTGTGGCTTATAAAGATTTCGCACACTCCCCAAGTAAGGTTGAGGCGACTACCAATGCGGTTAAAGAACAATACAAAAATAGAACTTTAGTAGCTTGTTTAGAATTGCATACGTATAGTAGTTTAAATGCAGAGTTTTTAAAGGAATATAAGGGGTCACTTAATGCTGCCGATGTTGCAGTTGTATTTTATTCTCCACATGCGGTTGAAATTAAAAAACTCGAAGAGGTGACGCATGAACAAATTGCTAATGCTTTTCAACGTGATGATTTAATTATTTACACGAATCCAGCTGATTTTAAAGACTTTTTATTCTCGCAGGATTTTGATAATAAGGCTCTTTTATTAATGAGTTCAGGTAATTATGGGGGGCTTGATTTTGATGCTATAAAAAAACAATTCTAGCCTCCAAACCCGCCATAAACCATAAGTGTTTACAAGTTAATTCTTAATAAAACGCTTTATGTATTCGGTGTTGTTTATATTAATTTTTATTAAATAAATGCCATTTGGTAAATTCCTAATTGGAATCCTAAGGTTAGAATTATTTGTTTGTAATTTTGAAATATCATGATTCCCTTTTAATTGTCCTTGCATATTGAAAATACTAATGTTTTTAAAATTAGCTCCTGATAATAAATCACTTTTCAAGGAGATGAATTTACTATTTGTAGGGTTAGGAAACATTTTAATTAATTCTCTAGCATTGGTTGTGTTTTTTGATAAGCTTAAAGGGTTGGGGCCAGAATAAATACCTTTTGCCCAAGCACTTCCTTTTAATGCAAGCCAGAATACATTTATATCTTCTGGGTCTGGTTTTAAATCTGTAATTAGATCTGGTTGTCCTAGGTTATTACTAATTTTAAGCCATGAACTGCCACCATCAAAAGACACGTATGCACCAGGATTAAAAATAGTTACGTTGGCACCTTTATTATTTTGTAAAGGAACATTAACAGTAATTAAATTAGGGTTTATTGGTGATGTTTCTGTTTGCCACACATAGGGCATATCAAAAATCTTTATCCATGTTGCCCCTGCATCAATACTTTTCCAAACTCCGCCTTCGTTAGCATCTGTGCTCGAAAATTGTCCACATGATATAAAAATAGCTTCGGTAGTTTTATCTAAAAACACATGGTTAACAGATTTAATTTCCGAAGGAATAGTTACTTTACTCCAAAATTGTCCGCTATTGTCAGAAAAGTATAAACCGCCAGGTTTTCCAGTAGAAGTCACATTTAGTGCAGCATACATTTGCCAGGGTTTTTTTGGGTGGAATGCTATTCTACGAACACTTGCTTCAGAAGGCATTCCAGTATTTGAAGTCACCCACGTTTGTCCGCCATCAAAACTTCTTTTAACCCCCAAATCTTCTTGACGGGTAATTATTCTAAAAGAAGCATTAACTTCTGCTACAGGATTTTCCATGACGCAGAAATACATTCTATCTGGTAAATCTGGACGAATAAGTAGATTATATTGGAAAATATGATCTAAGGATTCATTTGTTCCTGAATAATCTCCAGAGAATGCAAAAACCACATTGTTCCATGTAGTACCTCCATTGGTTGATTTACGTAAGTACCCTCGGTGATCTTGACGGAATTGTAAAGTAAAAATGATATTGGGATCGTTAGGGTGAACAGCAACAGAGGAGATAGACGTTGCACCATTCGGGTGAACTTGTCCTTCTATTTGTTCTACAGCTACTGTTAAATCGTCTGCATCAGGAAAACCTGAGGCATCTGTAGTTTGCCAAAGCCCATGTTCACCACTACATAAAAGTTTACGATTTGGTACACCAGTTTCTAGCAATAAAAAACGACCAGGTAAATTACTGTCTCCACGACCTATCCATTTTTTACTTCCTGGAAATGTTTCGTCGTCGTCAACCTGTGTCCAAGTAGCTCCATTGTCTGAAGTTTTTAATGTTTGTTGACCAACACTAATAAAAACCTCTCCTCTTTGGTTAATTTCTAAAAAGCGATTACCAGAGTATTCTTCACTATTTTGGGATTCTTCATGAATATGCGCGAAAGTTGTGTTAACTGTACTAGGGCTATTTCTAGCGGTCCAATAACCAGTGTCTGTTCCTCTACTCCAGTATTTACCGGTGCGTACACAAGGGAACCAATTTAGCCCTCCGTCTTCTGTTTTCCATACATCACCTGGACCAAATGTAAAATCATGCTTAGCGTTAAAGGATATATAAATCTCATTTTTATTAGTTGGATTGACTACTAAGCGGTTATAGACGGGTAATACATTTGTATTTGGAAACTGGCTGTAAGTGGCTTTTGCATTTTGTTTATCTATGCCAAACCAATAAGCTATTGTTCTATAATATTTGTCACCAGTAGTAAAACTATCTACACCGTTTGTATTGTTACCGTTGTTAGCGTCTGAAGCAATACGTACACCAAGATTGCCCGTTATGCTAGTCCAGGTAGTTCCAAAGTCGGTACTTTTGTAAACGCCACCAGTAGAATTTACTGTATTTCCATTAGGAGTATAATGTGTTTGTTCGACTAAGTATAGCGTGGTTATAGGATTGCCAGGATTTGTTTTATCTACATGAACATCCATATCTCTTGGTAGGTTGTGAGGTAATCCAGTACCTGGGTTCTTCGTCCAACTAATACCTTTATTTGTACTGTTATATAAACCAAAGTTAGTTGCTGCTATAATATTATTAGAGTTAGTAGGATCAACGACAATTACGCCAACCGATAAGTCGTTTGTATGAGCAGGATCTACAACTACCGGCGTCCAGTTAACACCCTTATTTGTCGTCCTGTAAATATGACCATAAGCAATATAAGGGGCAATATTACCTTGGGGCATTGCCTGAGTTCGGTGATACCCTTTAACATTCCAAAAATCCCCTGCACCTATATACCAGTTATTATCATTGCTAGGATCGACAACCATTTCAGAGTGCCTTCCTTCTATGAGTTCTAAAACTTTAGTCCAACTACGACCTTTATTTTCAGTTCTAAATAAAAAACCTCTTACATTGGTCGCAAAACCTAAATTTGGATCTTGATGAGACAATGTGATATTTTGAACGCGACGCATACCTCGACCATTCCCATCAATTTCTTTTATGGTTTGCCATGTTTTTCCGTTATCAAAAGTACCATAAGAGTTGGATAAATCTGGAGACATATAATAACAATTAGGATCGGTTGGGTGAATCCAAAATTCTTCACAATACCCTGAGTTTCCAGGGCCAAATTGTCTCCATTCAAAATCTGGACTAGAATTTTGCTTGCTAGATTTTAAAGCATTAAAATAATCTGTATCTAGCGTTTGTGCATTGCTACTAATAATGGCCAAAAGCAATAGTGAATAGGTTTTTAAAGACTTAAGTTGTTTTTGAACTTTCATTGTTCTATGTTTTAGACCTTGTAATTTTAAAAAAATCATCATCTACAAAGTTACTTACATATATAAATGCATAGTAGAACTTATGTATTTATCATTGCAACAAAACGTTTAATACCGAACTTGTTAAAAAACTATATATAAGTATATTAAAACGTTATTTATAAGAACTGTTTTTAATTTATATTGGTATATTAGATTAGTAGTAGTAAGAAAGTTTATGCTAAAAGCAATAAAAAGAACAAAAAATCTTAAAGAACAAATTCCAATTCCAATTATTGAAAAGTTTAACTAAAAACCCTATGTAAAACACTCTCAATATTACAAGTGATTGATGATGCTACCTTTGCTGATTAAAATCTGAGATAAGCCCCTCAGAATTTAGCATTCCAAGTTGTCATTTCTTGAGTGAAATTAGCGGTTGGGCAACCATATTCAACTTTTAAAAACTCATTTTTCATAAGAAGATTATGTACCAGATTGTAAATAGCGTCTAATGGGTTTTTTCATTCTGTAAGGGTTTTACAAAGCTATTGGCAAACATTGGTTTCAGAATTTCATTGATAATAACTAGTCCCATATCGTCCTTAGATTTGAAATGGTAATAAAATGCACCTTTAGTTATTTGTGTTGTGGCAATAATGTTATCAATACTATTGGTTTAATAGCCTTTAACGTAGAGATTAATTCAAATGTTTTTTGTAGCATGTTCAATCGGGTTGCTTCTGCCTTTTTTATGAAGGATACCAATTAGTTTGGTAAAGGGACAAAATTGTCTACTTTTCTACAAGCTTTTGATTATTGTTTGTAGAACTGTTTTTCTAACCGTAAAATCATGAAATATATTTAAATTCATCGTCTCAAAAACTGCATAGCCCCAGTATTTAATTGAAAGTCTAAATCTGAAACAAAATAATCAATCTCATGATCTGGGAAACTGAGATTAATGCCACTGATAACATTGCAAATATCTTTATAATAATCTAAAAGTTTATAGTTGTTTGGATCCAGATCCTCTTGCTTACACCATTCTAAAAAATCTGAAGATTCATTAATGGCAACTATGGCTCTAAAAACAATGATGAAATTTAGTATAGGATTATAATAGTCAAGATCATCATACTCATCCGCAACATGAATATTATATATCCCATTATCTATTTTTAAAACGATTGGGATTAATTTTTTGTCAATAGAAATTCCTTTGCCCAACCAAATTGTGATCCCTCGGGCAGCAATAAAGTTTTGAATATCTGTGATCTCAGGGTACATTAATACTGAAATGTATAAATTAAAACCCTTTATTCAAAATTGCATAAACACTTTCTTAATTAAATTTAATCAATGTAGCCTTTTGCTTTCATTAAAGTCGACTAAGAGTCCGTTAAAGATCCATTTTGCTAACGCTTTTCTATTTTGATAACTGAGAATTCGCTTTTGATCTTTTTTACTTTTTATATTGCCTAGTTCAATATATACCATGGCAGGTAAGGTCTTTTTTACTAGGTACAACCCTCTAGATTTTACCGAGCCCGAATATATCCTATTAGGTTGGTATTTAGCATATTTCTCTTTGAACGATTTATGAATATTTTTAGCTAACCGTTTTCCGTTTTTACTGTTATAGTGATGATAGAAAAATACGTCTATATTTTTACCTTTACTTCTGCTATCAACATGAGTTACAATGAGTCTTTGGTAGGCGCCTTTATGTTTCAAGTATAAGCTATTTACAGTTTTAGTACGTTGTCGTAATCGTAATTTTTGACTTTTTGAAATAGGTTTATTTGGAAAATTAACTTCGTCATAATCTACTTCAAGTATTTTTTTATCTCTAATTCCATCATTTTTATCTTTAATAATTATATAAACCTTTGCACCATAAGAAATAAGCCTTCTAGCTAATCGTAATGTAACATCATAAGCATATTCATCTTCAGAAATTAGTTTACCATTGTAAGTCTCTATAGCTCCAGGATCGGGACCACCATGTCCAGAAATTAAATAATAAATGGTACCATTTAACATATCATTTTCTAAAGGAACATGAGCATAGTCTTTACCAAAGAGGGGATTATTAATATGCTTTACTGTTGACTTACTATCGAGAGGTTTATCACTAATTTTTGGTTCTGTATTATCTATTATAATTGGTGTTTCAATAGTAACAATGCTATCCTTTTTTTGTATAGTTGGGAGTCTATATGTTCTACCCTTTACCAAACCATTGTCTGCCGTTAAGCTGTCTTTATTTAACTCAATAAAAGCTTTATAATGCTTTGTTGGCTCAAAGCCATTATTCCGAAGGATAGAATAAATACCATCACCAGCACCAGCCATCACTTTTATTTGAGATGCTTGAGCAATAGCAATACTAGGTGTAGTTAGATATAAAAAGAGGAATAATAATTTTTTTAATATTTTCAATGTCGGTTAATTTTTTGAATCACAACCTCAAAACATATAAAATATGTCAGATCACTCTGTTAAACAACGTTGTTTTTTTATTTTTATTTGTCGAAAATCGTCTTGATTTAAAACACCTTTTCTAAAAAATATTCAATACTTTTTTGATTAGCTCGAATTAATTCAGCTCTAGCATTTTCAATATCTCGTGGTTTTTTATCTTGAGATAGCTTGAACTTACCTTCCCAATCAGTAATAGTGATTTCAAACATTTTAATATAATCCAAGTAGCCTTTCATGCTGCGATTATCGGGTTCTAAAATAAACTTATGTTCTGGAGCTTCTAAAAAAGCGGTCATGTCAATTAATGACTTTTTTAAAGCTTCCTTATTTTCAATAGCCTTAACAGTAGCTTTTAAATGAACGATGATATAATTCCAAGTAGGTAATTGCTTGGTGGTGTAAATATTTGGTGAGATGTAACATTGCGGGCCAGAAAATATAATAGTAACATCGCGATCCTCTTTTAAGAATTCTGCTTGCGGGTTAAATTTATCAATGTGCCCAATAAGTTTACCCGCATCGTTATAAATTAAAGGTAAGTGGGTGATTAATGGCTGATTATCTTTTACAGAAATTAGTGTAGCTAAAGGATAGGTTTTAATCACTTCAATCATGTGATTAATGTCATTGTCCTGATGATACTTTAGAGGATATTTCAAATCAATCTTTGAGTTTTAATTTATAAAATTACAATATTTATTTTTCTTGTCGATTTAATTTAAAAGAACAGAAAGAAATTACTTACTTTTGGATTATTAAATTATCTTGTGCAAAATTTAAACGTAATAAACTAATTACAACTAACCAATGCAAGAAAAACTAGCATCGTTTTCAATAAAAAACTGGTCGCAAGACGATCAACCACGCGAAAAATTATTTTACAAAGGAAGAGAAGTATTAAGTGATGCAGAATTAGTGGCTATATTAATAGGTTCTGGTAATAAAGATGAAAGTGCTGTTGCCTTATGTAAACGAATCTTGGCAAGTGTGGATAATAATTTAAGCGAACTAGGTAAATTATCAATTATGCAACTTATGGAATTTAAAGGTATTGGGGAGGCTAAAGCTATTTCTATTGCAGCAGCTTTAGAGTTAGGAAGGCGGCGGCGGATTGAAGATGCTTTGGAGCGAAGTAAAATAACATCCAGCAGGTCTGCTTTTGAGCTTATGCAACCAAAAATAGGCGAGTTAAAACATGAAGAGTTTTGGATTATTTACTTAAACAATTCTAATAAAGTGATTCAAAAAAATCAATTAAGTAAAGGAGGTATTACGGGGACTTTAGTCGATGTACGTTTGGTATTGAAAAATGCTTTAGAGGTTGGTGCTACAGGGTTGATATTAGCCCATAATCACCCATCGGGAACTTTAAGACCTAGTGAATCTGATAAACAAATCACCAAAAAATTAAAAAAGGCAGCACAAAGTATCGATATTAAGGTGCTAGATCATCTAATTATAACAGAAAAAGCATATTTTAGTTTCTCAGATGAAACGCTTTTATAATGCTTTTAGTTTATACTCATAAAATATCACCCCGTTTAAAATATGTTTTTAAACATATTTGTACCAGAATTCTAGGTGTAGAAGTGGAGTTTACTACCCAAATAGAAGCATTTATCGCGCATGATAGTTTAAAAATGTCTTATACAAAACAACAACTTGGAAATGAGTTTTTTGTTAAAAGTCACGATATATTATTTGAGCAGGGATTGAGTGATCTGGATATAAGCATTCATGATTGGGAAAATACCAAATGTTTCTTTTTTAATGGAGATAAAAGTGCCATCCCTTTCGATATCTTTGCGGCTTCTTTTTATTTATTGTCCCGTTATGAAGAATATTTACCGCATGTAAAAGATGAATTTGGTCGATTTACTGCTGTTGAAAGTTTAGCTTATAAACACGGTTTCCTTAAACAGCCAGTAGTTGATATATGGGCGTATAAATTTAAAGATGCTTTACAGGCACAATTTCCAGAATTTAAGTTTCCAGAAAAAAGCTATACTATTAAGCCCATTATCGATGTTCCCAGTGCCTATAATTTTAGACTGAAAGGAATCATGCGAACTCTTGGTGGTATGGCGAAAGATCTGTTTAGGTTTAGATTTAAGGGGTTGTATTTTAGAATTATGGTTATTCTTGGTTTTATGCATGATCCGTTTGATACTTATAAGTATATAATAAACAGACAAAAACATACTAAGTTTAAGTTTTTATTCTTTTTTTTAATAGGAGACTATTCCACTTATGATAAAGGGATAAACCCTAATAAAAAGAAGTTTGTGTCGCTTATAAAACATGTTGCAGATTACTGTTTTGTCGGTTTAAAAGCTTCCTATTTTGCTATTGAAGACATGTCAATTTTGAAGAAAGAAAAATCACGAATGGAAGCTATTTTAAACACCTCATTAAAAGCTTCAAGACATTCTTTTTCTAGGCTTAATTTACCTAAATCATACCGAAACCTTATAGAGTTAGAAATCAAGGAAGATTATACTATGGGATATATCGATCACATAGGTTTTAGAGCTGGATCGTGTACTCCTTTTTTGTTTTACGATTTAGATTATGAAGTACAAACACCTTTAAAAATTTACTCATACCACCTTATGGATTATGCCTTATTAAAAACACATTCTTTATTGGATAAAAAGAAAGTTTTAAATGAGATTATTAATGAAGTAAAGCAAGTTAATGGTGAGTTTATTTCAATATTTCATAATTATACTTTTAGTGCTGAAAGAAAGTGGCATGGCTTTAAAGATTTATTTAATATTATTTTAGAATCTGCAAATGCAAATGAAGCAAATGAAAATTGAGGGCATTACTGATGTGTTTTTTGATTTAGACCATACACTATGGGATTTTGATAAAAACTCCGCGCTAGCATTTAAAAAGATATTAAAACTAAACAATATAGATGTTGACATAAACAACTTTTTGCATCATTATGTTTCTATAAATTTAAAGTATTGGAAATTATACAGAGAAGAGAAAATAGAAAAGAAGGCTTTACGTTTTGGTAGGTTAAATGATGCTTTTTCTGCGATTGGTTATCAAGTTAAAGAAGCTGTTATCTATAAGTTAGCGGACGATTATATTAGGTATTTAACAACATTCAATCATTTATTTGAAAATACTTTTGAAATTCTAGATTATTTAAACCTTAATTATAATTTACACATTATTACTAATGGTTTCGATGAAATACAGTATAAAAAACTAACCTTATCTAACATTGATAAATACTTTAAAACAGTTACAAATTCTGAAATGGTTGGTGTTAAAAAACCAAACCCTAAAATTTTTAATTTCGCTTTAGAGTCTGCTAAGTCAAATAGTAGTCAAAGTGTTATGATTGGTGATAATTATGAAGCGGACATTCTTGGTGCCAAAAATATTGGTATGGAAGTTGTTTTCTTTGATATTCATAACGAAATTGTCAATGGTAATATTAAGAGAATTGATAATTTAATTCAATTAAAGAAGTTCCTATGATGCACTAATTTTTTTATTTTCGCGTTCTGTTCTTATAATTTAATCTCTTATGCAAAAACGAAAAATTATGCACTCGTTTTTAGTCATTGCTTTATTTTTAAGCCTTTTTTCTTGTACTAAGGAAATTGATTTTGAACAAGCCGATGATTTTGAAATTTCCCCAGTAATAGAATCCAGTCTCGTATTTTTTGATGAGTCAGCTAGTTCTTTTTTAGCAAATGGTACAGAAATAATTTCTATAAAGGATTCTATAGGGATAGAGGTTTTTAATAATGACTTTGTTATTGATAATCTTATTAAGGCAGATTTTGTTTTTGAAGCTACAAATTCAATTAATAAGGCATTTCAAATACAAGTTGATTTTATTAATGATGTAGACCAACAAGTACATTCGTTCACACTTCAAGCTTTAGCATCGACAAATGGTAGTGATCTTTTATCAAATCATGTAGAAGTATTTGAAGGTGATGAGTTGGAAGCTTTAAAAAACACTTCAAAACTAATATTCACCCTTAGCTTGTTACCTGGAGGCACTATTAATCCAACAACACCAGGTAGAATAAAGTTAAAATCCAAAGCCATTTTTTATTTGAATATAGGTGATTCAATATGATAAGATTAACCATGTTTTTTATAGTTGCTTCATGCTGTTTTTCATTCTCTCAAAACAAGCAATTGCTTTACGGGTTTTCAGAAATACCCCAATCTCTGTTGCTTAACCCAGGTGGAAAAGTAAAAAATGATTTTTATTTTGGAATTCCTTTATTATCACATATCCATACTAATGTTGGTATTACGGGGAGTACTGTTTATGATCTTTTTGCAAAAGACGGTGTCGATTTTAACACCAAGCTACAGAATGCTGTTTATGGTATGGATTCCAGAGACTTTTTTAGTGTAAACCAACAATTAGAAATTTTTTCTGGAGGGTTTTCTTTTGGAAGTTCATATGAAAAAAATCAATATTTGAGTTTTGGACTATATCAGGAATTAGATTTTATAACTTATTTTCCAAAAGATTTAGCAGTTTTAGCTATAGAAGGTAACCAGAATAATATTAATAGACCTTTTAAAATGAGTGATGTAAGTGTGGCAGCAGAGGTTATTTCAGTCTTTCATGTAGGGTATAATAAAAAAATAAATGAGAAGCTTACTTTTGGAGTTAGAGGAAAAATATATTCAAGTATAGCAAATATAAATTCTACAAAAAATAAAGGTCATTTTACAACTGTAAACGGACAAAATAATTTTTATGACCATATTTTTAATTTAGATTTAGAAGCCAGAACATCTGGATTAGCTAGTTTAACAGACGATGAATCTGATTCCGACTCTGTAGTTAAAGATTTAACAAAACGTGCTTTTTTAGGAGGAAATTTAGGGCTAGGATTCGATATTGGTATTACACGACAATTGAATGAACAATGGAGTATGGACGCCAGTTTATTAGATGTAGGGTTTATTAGTCATACAAAAGATATCGAAAATTATAAGATAAAAGGAAATTATGTGTATGAGGGGGTTAATCCCATTTTTCCTGAAATAGGAAGTGGGCAGACAGCAGAAGACTATTGGAATGAAATTGAAGAGAACTTCGAAGATATATTTGAGGTAGATACTACAACTGCAAAATATACAACATGGCGACCTATAAAGTTTAACGCTTCATTAAATTACATTTTTGGTGAACAAGAATATGAGGACTGTAATTGTACGAGGACTGAAAAAAGTTATCTAAATAGAGCAGGATTACAGTTTTTTGCCATGAGTAGACCCAAACAACCTCAATTGGCATTAACAGCATATTATTATAGACGTTTATTTAACGGTTTACAAATTAAAACTACTTACACAATAGATTCTTATTCTACTTATAATATAGGTCTGGGGGTGTCTGCTAGATTAGGAGGTATGAATTTTTATGTGATGGCAGATAATTTTTTACAATTAAAAAACATATATAATGCACAAAGTGTATCTTTACAGTTAGGGTTTAACTATATATTTAATAAAAATGAGAACTAATTTTTTTTCTATTATCATAGTATGTTTTATGGTAACTACTGTTTTTTCGCAATCTAATTTAAACGATTATAAATATGTGATTGTTCCTAATAAATTTGATTTTCTGAAGCAGAAAAATCAATATCAATTAAATTCTTTGGCAAAATTTTTATTCGAAAAATATGGGTTTGAAGCTTTGATGGAAGGAGATAAATACCCTGAAGATTTAATTAGAAATAGATGTTTAGCTTTAAGATCTGATGCCATTAAAGGATCTGGGATGTTTAGAACTAAACTGACTATAGAACTAAAAGATTGTAACGATCAATTAATTTATTCTTCTACGTTAGGAGAAAGTAGAGAAAAGGATTATGCTAGAGCTTATAATGAAGCTCTAAGAAATTCTTTTAAATCTATTGAGGGTCTTAATTATAAATACAAGCCAAATAAAAATATAACAGGTTTACAGACTCAAATCCCCGAAGCGAATAATGAAGTAACGCAAGAAATTGAGCAGCTTAAACAAGAGATTCAAAACCTTAAAAAGGAAAAAGAAGTAGAAGCTGCAGTCAATGTGCAAAAGGTTGTTGAACCTAACCCAAAAGGAGAAGTAGTACCTGTACCTACGATTATTAAGGGAGAAGCCAATAACAACATGGAAACTGGTGTGAAAGAAGTGCTGTCTAGGGTGTTATATGCTCAAGAAATTGAAAATGGATTTCAATTGGTGGATAGCTCCCCAAAAGTAGTTTACAGAATCAAACAGACAAAACTTGATAATATCTTTTTAGTAGAAAATACTAGTGCTATTATTTATAAAAAGGGGGATAGTTGGGTAATTGAATATTACTCAAATAACATATTAAAACAAGAAGAACTAAATATTAAGTTTTAGTAACCGGTACTAATATCCATATTTATCTTTCCATCGCTGTTTTAAAAACTCTTTGTGAGCATTTTCGCGAGCATTATTGCCAGGTTCGTAAAGCTTTGTGTTTTTAATTTCATCTGGTAAAAACTCCTGATTGGCAAAGTTGAGATCATAATTATGTGCATATTTATAATTATCACCATAACCTAATTCTTTCATCAATTTGGTTGGTGCATTTCTTATTTCCAAGGGCACGGATAAGTTTCCTGTTTCTTTAACCAATTGTTGTGCTTTACCAATAGCTTTATAGGCTGCATTGCTTTTAGGTGAACATGCCAAATATGTAGCACATTGACTTAGTATAATTCTAGATTCTGGATACCCTATAGTAGAAACCGCTTGGAATGCATTGTTTGCTATGACTAGTGCTGTTGGATTAGCATTTCCTATATCTTCACTAGCTAAAATGAGCAGCCTACGGGCTATGAATTTTACATCTTCACCACCTTCCACCATACGAGCTAACCAATATACTGCAGCATTTGGATCGCTACCTCGTATCGATTTTATAAACGCAGAAATAATATCGTAGTGCTGTTCACCAGTTTTATCATAATGAACGGTATTACTTTGAACTCTTTCTAAAACAGATTCATCGGTAATAGTTATTTTATCGGAATCATAAGAATTTACTATGAGCTCAAAAATATTAAGTAGTTTTCTGGCATCACCTCCAGAAAGCCTTATAAGAGCATTCGTTTCTTTTAATTTAATTATTTTTCTAGAGATATATTCATCCTGATCGATCGCACGCCTTAAAAGCATCTCTAAATCAGTTTTATTAAAAGGATTTAAGATATAAACCTGACAACGAGATAAAAGAGCCGAAATAACTTCAAAACTAGGATTTTCTGTTGTAGCTCCAATGAGTGTAATCCAGCCTTTTTCTACTGCTTGTAATAAAGAATCTTGCTGTGATTTACTAAACCTATGAATTTCGTCAATGAACAATATAGGGTTTTTGGTAGTAAATAATCCACCACTTTGTTTCGCTTTATCAATAACATCACGAATATCTTTAACACCAGAATTTATGGCACTAAGTGTATAAAAAGGTCTGCCAGATTCTGTGGCAATAATATTTGCAAGTGTTGTTTTTCCTGTACCTGGAGGTCCCCATAAAATCATTGAAGGAATTAAACCTTGTTTTATATGCTGCGTTAAACTCCCCTGTTTACCAACCAGGTGATTTTGACTTACATAGTCATTTAAAGTCTTTGGTCTTAAACGTTCAGCTAACGGTTCATTCATAATGTAAAATTAAAGTATTTTTTTAAGATTTTTATGTGTCATAGAATTTACTTTACCACATAGGTTTGGTTATTTAATCTTTTATACAGAATCAATTTTAGCATAGTAAGGAATATAAAACAAACGATATAAAAGAACAGAATATACAAATGGTTTAAGTCACCAATGCATTACTAATCTGACATTTTAGCACGAAAGTAAAACTTGGTTAACTATTTGTTATCTTTATTATACGTGAAATAATCATGGTTAATGATTTCAATAGACAGAATATTTTAGTTATGCGAATGACATCCGATTAAATAAAAAATATGCCCAAATGAAAAACCGAGACCACTTTAAATTCTCTACAGGAGTTATTTTATACCCCATCCTTTTTGTATTAGCTATTTGGTTCGTGTTTTGGTTTGAGGTACGTTTTGGTTTTAATTTTAGTAAATATGGTGTGTATCCTCAAAACTTAAAGGGTTTAAGAGGCGTTATTTTTAGCCCTTTTATTCATGGAGATATAGAACATATTTATCATAATACAATTCCATTATTTGTACTTTCCATGGCTTTGTTCTACTTCTATAAACCCATTGCTTGGAAAGTTATACTATTCGGAATTTTATTTTCAGGATTTTTCACTTGGTGTATTGGAAGGCCATCTTATCATATCGGAGCTAGTGGACTCATTTATGTTTTAGTAAGCTTTACCTTTTTTAAAGGGGTTTTTGCAAAGCATTACAGACTTATAGCCTTATCTCTTCTGATTATCTTTCTTTATGGTAGTATGTTATGGTATGCAGCTCCTGTAAAAGAAGGTATATCGTGGGAAGGGCATTTGTCTGGTTTGGTTACAGGTTTATTATTTGCACTTTTCTTTAGAAGAAATATTGCAAAACCAAGAAAATATGTTTGGGAACAAGAAAACTATAATGAAGAAGATGATCCTTTTTTACAGCATTTTGATGAAGATGGGAATTTTATTGAGCGTATTGAAAAAGAGGAGGAGCCTCCTATTATAAATTATACTTATAAAGAAAATAACGATAATTAGAGACGTTGTCTTACTACTTCATATAAAAAAGCACCACATGCCACGGAAACATTTAAAGATTCAATCTCGCCTAATAAAGGTAGTTTCGCTTTTGCATCAACTACTTTTAGTATAGATGGGTTTATACCTCTGCCTTCAGAGCCCATAATAATGGCGCAAGGGGCTTTAAAAGAAACATCATATAGCGTGTTATTTGTTTTCTCTGTAGCAGCAATAACATTGATGCCAGAAGCTTGCATGTAAAAAACAGCATCTTTAATATGGTCAACTTTACAAATAGGTACTTTAAAAACAGCTCCGGCACTTGTTTTAATAGTATCACCATTTACAGGAGCACCACCTTTTTTTTGAATAATAATACCATCTACACCCGTGCATTCTGCGGTTCGTATAATAGCACCAAAATTACGAACATCGCTTAATTGGTCTAATAGTAAAAATAAAGGGGTTTTACCAGATTCTATGACATTTAAGACTAACGTTTCAATATCATGAAATTCAATTGGAGAAATTTGAGCAACAGCACCTTGATGATTTTTCCTAGTGAGTCTGTTAAGTTTTTCAACAGGAACATAAGAAGAGTTTATAGAGTTCTTTCTTAAGACGGTTTCTAATTCGCTAAAAAGTTCACCTTTAAGACCTTTTTGAAGAAATACTTTATCAATTGTTTCACCAGCATTTATGGCTTCAATAATGGCTCTAATCCCAAAAATTTGTGTTTGTTCCTCCATGGGGTAAAGGTATAAAAAAACCACCTCAATAGAGATGGTTTTTTTATTGTTTAAAGGAATTAGTTTTTAATAATTTTTTTATTTACATAGCCGTAATTGGTGTAAATTTTCATCACATATAAGCCTTTAGTAAGATTGTTTAAATAAATTTTATTTGAATTAACTCCTTTAGTTACAAACTGTCCTAGCGTGTTATATATTTCAACTTTATTGATTAAAGTAGTTGTCTCTATGTTTACTACATTTTCAATTGGATTTGGAAATACTTTTAAATCTACAAGCTGAAACTCTTTATTATTTAAGACTTCACAATTACCTAAATCATTTCCATTTTCTATAGTGCCTTTTGGTGTTAGGTCTCTTCCTTTGAATGCCTTATAGTCAGTGGAATATCTTAATACTCTAAAAACACTTCCCAGAGCTGTAGGTAATTGGCCTTGTGTCTGAATTACTTGAGTACCTCCAGATGAGGTATCTGGATTTGTATATTCCCAAACGATATTGTTACTAGGGTCTATTTCGAAAAAACGACCAAAAAAACCAACACAAATTAATGTGTTACCATTTGGTAGTCGTTGTCCACTAGACAGAATAGGAGAGTAGAAATCTTCTTTTACAGGTTTGGTGTAACTCCATTCGGCTACAGAAGGACCATAACCATTTATAGGGTCATATATATACGATCCTGGCGAAGATTCTAAGGGATCAATAATATCTAATGAAGAAAAGTATTCGTCTCCTGTATTACCTCGTTTAGCTCCATTGTTAAATATAAGTATTTTTCCAGCATCTGTTAACCCTTCAGCAATCCAATGCGGATAATGTTGTCCAAATAGCTGTTTATTAGTAGTGTCTCCATGATTGTACGCTTCTGGATTACCCCAACGGTATAAAAAGTCACCACCTTTGCCATAAGTTCCACCAGAATGTTGTGATGCCTCTAAGGTACTTGTTGAATGGTCTATAATATATATTTCATTCATGAATCTGGAAC
The DNA here is from genome assembly GCF_004791695.1 of Flavivirga rizhaonensis. Taxonomy (GTDB): domain Bacteria; phylum Bacteroidota; class Bacteroidia; order Flavobacteriales; family Flavobacteriaceae; genus Flavivirga; species Flavivirga rizhaonensis. The sequence goes on from NZ_SRSO01000017.1 coordinate 55,356, forward strand.
TTAACATAATTTGATCTAAACTAGCATTATATTGAATTGAATTTACATGAAGCCAATTAGCTTCTCCAGGATTCCCTCCACTTAAGTAATTAATATTCAATAATTGAGGGTTATCAGCAATTACTCCGAAATTAGATTTGGTATTATCGATATCCTGGATTAAATGGTCCTTAATATTCCATTCCCATACAATATTGGCTTGATTGGCTCCAACAGGTTCTAACTCAAGTATTTGTTCATTATATAGTTTGCCTTCTGTTAACTTAGCTGAGTCTCTTCCAGCTTGAATAGCCTCAGCTTCAGTCATTGTTGTAGCTGCCAGCATAAGGATATTACCATTAGGTAATGGAAATACATCATGGTGTTGGGTTGCAGTACTTGAAGAATAAGTATATTCCCAAAGTAAGTTATCATCCCAATCAAACAATTCGATTTTACCTCCAACTCCTCCAAAGGTAATATTTGTATTGTTTATTTTTGCTGTTCTTAATAAGTTACCATTTTCCAATAAATATACAGCCACACCTGGCTTATTTGTACTACTCCATTGGTTTACAATTTCCCCACAATTGTTAATTAAATAAGTTTCCCCAGAATGGTTGGCTGTGAATAAGGTATAACCATTATAAGATCCTATTTCATTTATAATAGTACCAACAGTATTTTGGCCAAATAGACTAAAATTGAAAATAATTAGAAAATAAACGTATAAATATTTCACCCTATAACGCTTTTAAGAAATAAAAAACCACTTATAAAGAAGTGGTTTTTTATTTTATTTAAATTTTAAAGTAAATTAATTATTATATAATAATTAATTTTTTATCCTTGAAAAACAATAGTTCCTGTGTCTGAATCCGTAACTATATAGCTTGATCCTGATATTGTTAAAGTATATTTAAATAAAGAAGCATTAGGGTTACTTTGTTGAAAACCACCAGTTTCAGTATCCCACGTGCCAGTTAAATCAATTGTTTCTAAAGCGACACCAGGTTTAGCAAATGTTAAAATTGCAGGGATATTTATTGGTTCAGCTGGAGGAACAGCGCCAGTTGAAGACCAGAAAGTTGGTGTTAACGAATAGTCACCGTCAGGTAAATCACCAGGTGATAATCTAATCTCTTCGGGGCAAGAACTATAGCTAGCTGCTACAACATCGTCAGCAGCATCATAAATTTCTATATCAAAATCATAATCACAAAGGTGATGTTCATCGCCATCTGAATCTGTGTAAATAGCATCCCAATCCATTTTAAAAATAAAATCATTAGAAACAGAATTTTCAATATTAAACGAAACAGTTGGTGTACCAATGACTTCATAACTATCTGATATACCTGGAGCACTTATTTGTAAGTCAACAGATTCAGAACCTTCTACAAAAATATCATCATTAATAGTAATATCCATAGTAGCTGATTTTGCATAAGCAGGAACAACAGCAGAGCTAGCAGAAAAATCATTTTCAGAAGCAGAACCTCCTATTTGTGTAGCAATAAAAGAAGTTGTCGTTTTAATTGGTTTGTCAAAGTTAATAGTAACTGTAAAAGTAGGAGAACCACTTTCACTTATACTCGTAACTGATGAAGTCGCAGAAACTGATGGTTTTGCACTTTCATCTATAACAGGCGATAAATCATTTTCATCACATCCTAAAAAGCAAGTAGATATGACTAATAAACTTAATATATATATTATATTTTTCATTTTATTTTTTTTAAATTATTGTCTAGTATATGTAGATGTCCAAGATGGAGCCCAGTTACCTGTGAAGGATTGTACATGGTCCATGGTAAGAACACCATTAACTGCATCCCAAGTTCCACCTGTAATATTACCAATACCTAAACCGCCATAATCTAAATTACCAGTTGGCAAAATTTCACCACAAAGTTCAGTTATAGTTGCTGCATTGTTTAATCCTGGATTACCGGTACACCCATAACCTAAAAAGCCACCATCGCCTACAGTTACAAACCAATCACCACCTCGAGCTTCTATAGTAGTTAAAAAAGGTACAAAGTCACTACAACCATCATTAGTAACTAAATAAGTACCTGATAAATCCGCAAAACATTGATAAACAAATGTTAGAATAGTATTTTTGCTATTAGAAATGGTATTTCCATTGCCACTAGTTGTAGTTATTGAAACTTCTAATTGAACTTGAAGAGGAGCTATAATCCCTTGTGTAATAACAGTTATTGGTATTGCTCCAATATAATTTTGATCTTTATTAATAGTAACTGTTTTTGAATCTAATCTGTAATGAACACCTTCAATAGCAGTAGATGTAGCGCTAGCAACAGGTTCAACAGTTACTGTAAGATCTTCATTTACTGCATCTATACTTGGACCTTGAAGCTCCACATTTATTGGAAACTCATATTCACTGTCATCTGCAACTGCACTCAAATTTTGAGCTAATGTTGAAAAACTAACGAAATTAGAACCGTCGTTAAATGTATCCGCTAGATTATCATCATCTAAGATACATGAAGTTATTGATAACCCCATTACTATTAGTAATGTAATAGACTTTATTATATTTTTCATATCTATAATATTTTTAAATTAGTTTTTATTACTGCATCCAGAATGTATGTCTGTCAAAAGCAGCATTATCCCCCTGCTCAGGAACATTAGCTGAATTTGTAGCTAATTCTGATGTAGGATACAATAAGTTAGATGGAAATACGGGAGAAAAAGCACCTGTAGGAATAGGGATCCCTGAAGGAAAACCTGTTCTAACTCTATCCATCCATACCTCAAATCCAGAAATAAATCCACCAGCAATCCATTTTTGAGTTATAATAGCCTCAATTTCGTTTCCAGCAGCAGCAGCTAAATCCCAGTTGATTTTATTACTAAATGCAGCAGACTCATAAACGTCAGCACCTGTTGCTCCTAGCTCACTAAAAGAAGCAGCTATACCTGCTCTATACAAAGCAGCTGGATCACCAGAAATTAAGCCTCTAAAAGCTGCCTCTGCTTGCAAAAATAAAGATTCAGAACCTAACATAACTTGAAGGTCTTGTGTACTGCTAACTAAAAGACCAGGGCCTAAAGCTGATGTTGCATCAGCTCTTAAAGCATTGGTGTAAACATTTTGTGGAATGCCACGAATTTCTCCATCTGAAGCAGCAGGTACAAAAAGCTGTGTAAGTCTTGGGTCATTATTGTCTCTTAGAAATTCAACAAAAAATTCATTACCCCGCGCAGCTTGATTATTGTTTGTAGGAGTTCCTCCAGGAGTTAAACCAAATATAGTGTAAAATGGATTTTGTTGATTAGCTTGATTTGCATAACCAGGGTTAACAGATACTGTGGTATCTACAAATCCAATACCATTACTTGTTAACTCACTATATTGAGATGATAAATCTACAGCAGTATTAACTTGGCGTAATAACATTCTTAATTTGAGTGTGTTAGCAAATTTTTTCCATTCTTCCATGTCACCACCTAGCATAGCATCAGTAGAAGCAGCCAAAGTTCCAGCAGGCGCATTGTCAATCATACTTATAGCTGTATTTAATTCTTCATAAATAGCATCATATACAGCTTTATCATCATCGTAAGCAGGTTGTGTGTTATTTCCTCTGCCAAAGGCTTCACTATAAGGAATATCTCCATAAGTATCTACCAACATAGCAATATGAAATGCTTTCATTATTTTAGCAATGGCTTTGTAATTATCATAACCATCCGCTTCAAAAGTTTCTATGAAGTTATAGGTAAAAAGTGCTAAAGTATAAGTGTTTTCCCATATTCTTGAATATGTACTATTAAGAATTAAATATTGTTGTTCTGGTTGATACCAAACACGATCCCCAGCATCAGCCAAAACTCCAGCATGTATACTTCCTATTCTATTAAAAGAGTCTCCAGAAGCATTCAACTTATCTGCATCATAAAGCATATCAGCCGAATTCTTTTGAGCTGCAGGCAATACTAAATCAGGTGTTGAAGAAGAAGGACTTGTAGAACTTCCATTAACATCTAAATAATTATCGCTACACGAAAATGACAGTGTCAATAACGTTAGCAGAACTATATTTTTTATATTTTTCATTTTCAAATTTTTAAAATTTCACATTTACTTTAAACCCATAAGTACCACTTGGTGGAGCCTGAGCAGAAGTTCCAATACCAGTTGTTCCGTTTGTCACAGTTGTATTGTTATTAGCACCAATACCAGTATTTTGACCAAAACCTGAGTTAAGTGAAAATTCTGGATCTGTATAGATATTTTCTGCTGCTCTCCACATGATTAAGTTGTTAGCAACAATTCCAAAAGTAATGGTTTCAAAAGGTGTTTTTTCTAAGGTTTTTCTTGGTAATGTATAGTCTAAAGCAATTTCTCTCAACTTAATAGCAGAGGCATCCACTACATAATTTTCTTTAATCTCGTTGTAAGAAGTTTGCCAGAAGTTTCTTGTACCATCTGATGTAGGTCTGTCAGTGTTTTCAACAAATACTCCAGAACCAGGTGCAGTTTCATAAACAGAGTTAGGAAAAATAAATGGCTGTCTGTTTGTAGATACACTGTTTTTTGTTAATCCAGCAAACTCTAAAGCTTCAACTACTGTGCTATAAAAAACATGGCCTGTTTTATAATCAGCAACTGCTCTTAAAGACAAACCTTTATAACTTAATCTAGTAGTAATACCAGCAATAACGTTAGGAACGGTATTTCCTAAATTTTCAAATTCACTAGTTGGAGATGGATTACCATCAGCACCAACAACTATCCTACCTTGTGGGTCTCTCACATAAGCAGGTGCAAATAAAGAAGGATATTGATCGCCTACTACAGCAAATATTCCAGCAGTGTCTGATATTGCGGTGCCGATTTGAATTCTGTCCGCACCATCACTTAATGAAATTACTTCTGAATCATTGGTTGCAAAAGTCAAACCTAAATCCCACTGGAAGTTTTCAGTTTGAAGAGGAATTAAATTTAAATCAATTTCAATTCCTTTATTTTGAATTTCACCTACATTGGTTAAAAATGAACTAGCTCCAGAAGCTCTTGAAGCTGCTGCATTACTAATTTGGTCTTCTGAATTAGCAACATAGTAGTTAGCATCAAGTGTTATTCTTTTTCTTAAAAACTCGGCTCTAAAACCTGCTTCAATAGAAGTTGTAAACTCAGGACTTAAATTTGGATCTACTGCAATAGTAGTAGGTCTTAAACCTGGGTTGGTAAATGGAAAGCCTACTGGAACAATAAGGTTTTCGTTTGTAGATTGAATACCTGCATCTTTACCTACTTTAGCATAACTAACATTAAATTTTAAGAAATCTAAAACATCTCCTTTTAAACCTTGAATAGCATCTGTTGCTATAAATGATAAACCACCACTATAGTATTGATACGTATTATTTTGAACTGGAAGTGTAGAAGATGTATCTTGTCTCCATGATCCAGTTAAAAATAAATAATCTTTAAACCCTAAAGTTACATCACCTAAATAAGAGTATAATCGCTTTTGGAATGTACTTTGTGGAGAAGCAAAATTAGTTGTATTAAATGCTAGATTTCCTTGTCTTACATTTACATTGAAAATTTCATTAGTAAATAAGTTATTACCAATAATATTCATTTGATTATTTCTACGAGATTCTAAGTGTGTTCCTATAATAACTCTTAAATTAAAATCATCTGATAATTGTTTATCTATGTTAAATAAAAGGTCAGAGTTTAATCTGAAGTCACTACTAGTACCATCAGCTACAGCATTTACTTCGTCTGAAGGTCTTGGATAAGGAGTGTTAGGAATATAAGTGAATGCTTCTTGCGTATTTTTAGTTTCTCTATTAGACCATGTACCTCCTAAAGAGTAAGTTGCAGAAAGCCAATCATTAAAAGTATATTTAAAATTTGCAACTGCTTGCAAACGATTTCTTCTGTTAGTGTCTCTATTTTGTTCTATTACTTGATATGGATTTTTAAAGAATGCATTAAAATAAGTGTCTGGAGTAGCAAATTGATCTGTTCTCCAGTTTTTATATTTTTGTAAATCTATGTGGGCAGGTGTATTTAATAAAATTCGGTAAAAACTACCATCATTTGGACTAGGCCCAGCTTGATCAACTTTATCCTGAAAGAAGGATACTATTGTTCCAGTTTCAAATTTACCATATTTTTTAGTTGCATTAAATCTAAAATTGTCTCTAAAATATTTATCACCTGGTGTAATACCAGTTTTGTCAACTCTTTGTGCTGAAAAGAAATATGTAGAGGTATCATCTCCACCACTTATAGAAATAGAGTTTTGAGTTCCAATACCAGTCTCAAAGAAGTTTTCTCTACCATTCTTTACAGGAGCATATTTGCCTGTTTGGAAAGTTCCATCAAGCAATACAGGGCCAATTTGACGAATTGTACCATCATACCTAGGACCCCAACTCTCATTTTCATCTGGAGTATAATTAAAATTATTACTAGAACCACTACCAAATTCACTTTGTGTTTCAGGGAAGAACTTTAATACTTCAAAAGTAACGGCAGAATTTATAGAAACAGTGATTTTTCCATTATTCTTTCCTTTTTTTGTTGTGATAATTAAAGCTCCATTAGCTCCTGCAGAACCATACAAGGTTGCAGAAGATGCACCTTTAAGAGTATTAACCGATTCTATATCATTAGGGTTTAAGTCTGATAGTGCGCTACTAGATTGAGGTACACCATCAATTACGATTAAAGCATCGTTATTTCCGTTAATGGAGGTAGAAGCTCTTAACCTAACAGTAGAGTTAGGTCTAACACCATTATCACTAAAGTTAATATTTAAACCAGATACTTTACCAACCAATGCTGACGTGGCATCTACAGGTGCCGCTTGTATCAGTGTCTCTTGTTCTATTACAGCAGTTGCATAAGCTAACTCTTTAGGCTTACGTTTAATACCTAATGCCGTTACTACAACTTCTTCTAGAGCGGTAGCATCTTCCTGTAATGTAACATTAACTGTATTGGATGCACCAACAGAAACTTCTTGAGTCGTATACCCAACAAAACTAAATACAAGGGTAGCCCTCTCACTAGCTCTAATTGAATATTTTCCGTCGAAATCTGAAGATGTACCAGAACTAGTACCTTTTACTAAGACAGTAGCTCCAGGTAAAGGTAAGCCAGAATCATCTGAAACTGTACCTGAAATTGTCTTTTCTTGCGCAAACGTAAGCTGCACGACAAACGCTAGTAATAGCGTTAGAATTCCACTAAACTTTGTTTTCATTTTATAATTATTTGAATTAGTCAATGCCAAAAATCATAATAAAAAGTTAATAAAACAATAAATAATGGTTAAAATTTGCCTTTTAACGGGAAATTTTAAGAAAAAAATAAAAAAACATAAGCTTATTTCCTTCTTTTTAAAAGCAAAAGAGACTGCCTTTCTAATTCAAATAAATTGTTCTTACTAATGAATTTAGTATGATTTAAAAATAATTTCAGAAGGGATTCAAATAATTTATTTAATTTTTAAAGTACTGTAGAACAAATGGAAGAAGTTATCTGAAAAGTCATTACGATTTAGTTTATCGGTTGAGCCTTTCGACTTCATTTAGTTTCGATGAACTTAACACAGAGTCAGTTTTTCTTTTCAGATAACCTATTTCATATTAATATTTTAAAATTTGTCCCAGAATAATTTTGTTTCTGCTAAATCACCACCAATGGCTGAAGACGCAGCAGTATAATTAGTGGCGTTAATAGTTTGTTCTACTATGGGATATGTATATCTGTTAGGAAAACCCGATACAGCTTCTGTTGGTGTTGCTAAAATAGGGTAGTCCATAGCTCTGATAGAGGTCCAGGCCTCTGGGCCTCTATTAAATAATGAAATCCATCTTTGGATGCCAATAACTTGTCTCCAGGTTTGAGTTCCAATTAATGTTGTATAATCAACAGTTGGTTGAGCTAGGTAAGTAGCCACATCTGTGGCACTCCCTCCCCATTCGTTTATGGAAGCCGTAACTGCATTTGTGTAATGATTGGCAGCCGTATCTCCTGTGTCGTAACCCCTTTCTGCACCTTCTGCTAGCAGAAATTGTATTTCTGAGTATGACATAATAACACCAGGAGCATCTGCTGCTGTAACTTGATCTGATAGTGGAGAATGATTTGAGTAAGCTGAAGGGCTTCCTATTTCTCCTCCTACATATACACCACCAACCGTTTTAAACCATAAAGGCCTTCTTGGATCATTAAGGGTGTTCATCATATCAATTAAAGTAGCACCTCCAACAAAATCATTTCTTCCACTAAGGATAACGTTGGTGTGTACTGGGTGTGTATTTGGAGCTGAAGATAAATAATGCATGTGGGCGTTCTCATTACTACTAGTAATAATTCCACTCGTTATTGCAGATTCTATTGTTGTTTTTGCGAAAGCATCATCGGCATCTGCTAAGAGCATTCCCATTCTTAATTTTAAAGAATTTGCGAATTTTTTCCAGCTCGTCACATCGCCATTAAAAATGTTGTCACCGACAACAAAACTTTTTTGACTGGTGTCTAAATCATTAATTGCTGTTGATAATCTTGCAATTAAATCTTTGTAAATAGTCATACCGTCATCATAAGCTGGTGTTAAAATATCTATATTCAAAGCTTCAGTGTAAGGAATATTTCCAAAAGTTTCAACTAAATGACTAAAAGCATAAGTTTTCATGATCTCAATAATCATTAGTTTGTTGTTTGTATACTGATCTTCTGGACTAAGATATGTAGTTGCAGAAATTATTTTTCCAGCCTCATCTAAATCTTTTAATGCGTCTTTGTATATAGCACTCCAAAGATTTTCCGGAATGGTTCTGGTTACTTGATCGTAATTACTTTCATCTGTATATGTGGTTTCCTGTAAAAACTGAGACCAAAGTTTCGTATTATTTTCATTTACGTTTATTTGGACAATCTGATCTACTAAAGCTTTTTGGGCTCCAGTAAAAAGAGATTCACCTGATACAGAATCAGGATCCTTAGTGTTTTTGTTCAAGTCTTCTAAGTTGCTTGAACATGATACAATTAGAAATGCTATCGCTATAATATATATGTTTTTCATGATATGAATTTTTAGAATTGTAATTTAATATTGAAACCAATATCTCTTGTGGTAGGAAGTGAACCTGTTGTATAGCCTTGTAGATTACCCGCTCCCAATCCAGATTCTGGATCTGCATGAGGAAGGTTTTTATCTATAATCCATAAATTAGAACCAATTAAACTAAATGAAGCACCTGTGATGAACCAATCTTTCATAAGGCTTTTAGGTAGGCTATATGTCAAGGTAACTTCTCTTAGCTTTACATATCCCGCATCATAAGAAAAGGCTTTGTCTGGTAATCCTCTTCTATATCCCCAAGCTCCAAACCTATCGGCTCTAATACGTGTTTGATTCACAGAGCCATCTGGATTTACACCTTGGTTAATAAATCCGCCGCTATCTGCATTGTAATTTCCTACGGTTCCAGTAACTGGATTTCTAACGGGGTTTCCCAAGTCATTAAGGAAAGATGTTTCTTCAGGTAATCCCGTTGCAAGCCCATAATATTGATCTAAAGACCAGATGCTTCCTCCTTTTTGAATATCGATTAAGAAACTAAAAGAAAGATTTTTGTAGATAAAGTTGTTACTGATACCCATTTGCCAATCTGGATTAGAATCACCAATAATATTATCGGATGTTGATGTTTTTAAATACTGTCCGCTTACAGGATCAATTAGTCGTTCGCTAGCTTTAGGGTTGTCTGGATTTAAATATGTATAATCAGAACCATAAATAACACCATAAGGTTTGCCTACTTCAGCATTAATTGTTATACCTCCTTGAAAACTACCTAATTGTAAAGTTTGTAATCCTTCTGGAAGTGATAACACTTTATTTCTGTTTCTGGTCCAATTTACGCTAGCGTTCCAGGTAAAATTATCATTTTTAATAGGGGTTCCGGATAAAGTCATTTCTACACCTTTATTTTCTATTTCACCAGCATTAATTCTTTTAAATAAATAACCCGTGGCTTCAGAAACCCTAACACCTACAATTTGGTCAATAGAATTTGAATGATAATATGCGATATCTAGTCCTAAACGATTTTTTAAAAAATCCAATTCAAGACCTAATTCATAACTGTCCGTTCGTTCAGGTTTTAAGTTTGGATTGTTTTTGGTATTACCAACTGATGTGCTTGCAGATCCAATGGGTGTATTTACATCATAAAAATCTTGTAATTGATTAGGACCAGAGGCTCCATTACCAACTTCGGCATAATTTGCACTTAACTTTCCAAAGGATAGCCAGTTTACATCTACTAGTTTGCTAAATATAAAACTTCCAGAAACTCCAGGATAATAAAAGGTGCTATTATCTTTTGGCAGGGTTGATACATGATCTCTTCTAAGAGTAACATCTAAGAAGAATGTGTCATCATATCCTAAAGAAACACTGCCGTAGATACCATCAGTACCATTTTTCCAGACAGTTTCAACTGGTAAAGCTAATGGGTCTTTACTATTTTTTAAAGCATAAAGTCCAGGTACACTAATCCCTCCTTGCGTAGCTGAAGTTAGTCTGCTAAATTCTCTTCTGTTAATATTAACCCCTAATATTGCTTTTAAATTAAGCGCATCACTTAGGTTTTTATCAATATTAAACATTAAGTCGTAGTTGCTTTCAGTTGCTGTAATATCTCTTCTCAGGTATCCCGAATCTACCGTATTCCTGTTAATACTTCCGTCTGCTCCTGTCCCAATACCAAAACCAGTAGGAACACTTCCTACTTGTCGTCGTTCTTCTTGTAGTTCATTGTAGGTATCGGTGGCAACTCTACCAGTTATGGTTAACCAATCCTTTAAATCGTAAGTCAAAGAAGCATTACCTATAAACCTATTTCTCTCGTCTGTTTGGTAATTTTCATATCTAGTCCAATAAGGGTTGTCCCAATAAATAGGAGTTAAGTTATTATGACTACTAGGGTTCCATGTTATGTTTCTTTTCGTAGCGAAATAAATACCTTTTTGTTGTTGAATGTCAACATTGGTTTGCCACCACTGTCTGAAACCACCAACAAGGTTGTCATTGTATCCTGTAGAATTCCTCCCAAGACCATTAACTTTAATGTAGTTTGCGTATCCTGTTGCATGCAATTTTTTATTAAAATCATGACTTCCGCTCATAGAAAAATTATGCCTTTTAATTGAGCTGTTTGGCATTAATCCTTTTTGATCAAAATTGGTATAATTGATTCTAAAGGAACCATTTTCATTAGCCTGATCTATAGATATAGAGTTTGTAATGGTTACTGGCGTTTCAAAAAATGATATTGGACCATTTTTAGCGTTAACCCATGGAGTTGGCATACCAAAATTGGGATTATCAGGATCTAAAGAGTCCCATTGGTATATTAGTAGATTAGGGTCAAATCTAGCACCATAAGATCCATCTTCCGTGAAAGGAACGGAGATGTCTAGTGTACCGTCTCCATTAACGTCAATATGATTATTTAAGTACAAACACTCGCAGTCACCGTAATAAGGTCCGTAACCTGCTCCATAATCTTGCTGGTATTTAATGAAAGTGCTTTTATCTATAGAACCGAACGTAATCCCAGAGTTTATGGTAACTCCATAGCCTTTAGAGGCTTTACCTTTTTTAGTCGTAATCATAATAACGCCGTTCGCAGCTCTAGAACCATAAAGAGCGGAAGCTGCTGCGCCTTTTAAGACATTAACGGATTCAATATCATCAGGATTTATATCAGAAGCTGCATTGCCATAATCGTAATTACCCCCAGTAGCTTGTTCTTGACCTCTGGTATTAGTACTTCTATTGCTAATAGGGATACCATCAATAACAAATAAAGCTTGATTGTTTCCTGTGAGGGATGTGTTACCCCTAATTAACACGTTAGTCGAACCTCCCAAATTATTTGTTCTGGTAATTTTTATACCAGAAGCTTTGCCAGAAAGTGCATTTGTGAAATTACCACTCTTTACGGCAGTAAGTTCTTCTCCTCTAACTTCTTGAGTAGCGTATCCTAAAGACTTTTTGTCTCTGGAAATACCAAGAGCCGTGATAACTACCTCGTCTAGAGTAGAGGTGTCTTCTTGTAGCAAGACATTTATTGTGTTGGAAGCTCCAACCGTAATTTCTTGAGTCGTGTACCCTAAAAAACTAAAGACAAGAATTTCTCCTTGAGAAGCTTCAATAGAATATTTACCATCAAAATTAGATGAGGTACCAGAATTTGTACCTTTAACTAAAACAGTTGTTCCTGGAAGAGGTAAACCAGAACCGTCTGAAACAATTCCTGATACTGTTTTTTTTTGCGCAAATGTAAATTGCACAGCTAACACTAACAATAATGTTAGCATTACACTAAATTTTGTTTTCATTTTATAATTATTTTGAATTAGTCAATTATAAAAGTCGGGGACAAAACTTACTCCAAAAGGATAATAGGTTACCTGAGAAGGATTTATTAAAATGTGTTAGAAATATTTATTAGAAGTGATGATGCTAAGGCTCTGTAAAATAAAATGTTAACGTTTAAGGGTAGGAGGTTTGAATATTTAATGAGGAACTCATTTAGACTTTTTCAATTTGCTAAAAAATTGCTGTTTTCAGCTCTGTTTTTGTCTTTTTTTCCTTCCATAGCTCTGCTATTGCAACTCAAAAAAGTCTTCAACATAGGCAAAAACTTCTAATTTTCGCTTAAATCCAAAAAGTCTAAAATGAGTTTGAGAATAAGAAATATATGAAGAAAACATAACAAAAGTTAGAAATTTGCTATTAAACTTATATGTATTTTAGAATTGGAGAGTTTAAATTTTTGATTTTCACTTTTACCATTTGCATAATTAAACCTAAATAATCCAGCTTGTGTAAGGATACCAAATCCAAATCCATATCCGAAAAGTTTTTCTTTGGTGTCTATAATTTTATTTTCAAAATAGGCAGCATCTATAATAGAGTGAATGTAAATTGAATTGTTAAGCTGGTACCTGTATTCTGTGTTAATTAAACCGAATAAAGAGGAAAACAGGCTGTTTTCTTCAAATCCCCTAATAGAGTTTATGCCTCCAAATCTTAGTAATTCATTTTCGAAATAAGTATTAGAATTTAAGGAAGCACCGTTCAATCTTAAAAACACACTGTTTTTTCTATTTAAGTTAAAGATTTTAAAGGCATCAATAGAAAAGTGAGATTGTTTTTCTTGGGTGTTGAGTGCTTTTCTTTCTCCAAAATTTGTTTCTAGATATAGCTTAGAATTTATTGAAAATAGTAAATTGTATGGTTGTGGTTTTATGAACTCGTATGCAAATGAGTAATATTGCGTTTTATAATCTGAAATTGCCAGTGAAGTATTTTCTGTTAATAAATTATTTGACTCGGTAGAAAGAAGACCGGTATAAATTTTATGCTTAGAATTTATTTGATAATGTAGTTTTAATGCTTGGTTTATGGTTGTGAAGGATGAATCTTTTTTAAAAATCCGTAATCCTAAATCAATCCCGATAGGTGATTTAAGCAAATAGGGGAGTGTTAAATCAGCTTGAAATGTTTTTTGATCATTTTCATCACTTTTGTATAATAGTTTAAATGATTCGCCAAAGTTTAAATTATTGGTTAAATTTAAATTTAAGTAACCATCAAACTCTAATTGGTTTGTTTCTTCATTAGTTCCAAAACCTAAAAAGCCATCAAAAGAGTTGCTTTTTGCTTTTTCAAGATATAAATACAGAGTTGTAGAGTCTTTAGAAAACAAAACTTCTGGAGACTTTATTTCGTTAGCGAACCTTAAATTGTTTAGTTGATTCGTCTTGTTTTTAATTTTAGTTAAATCGAAAACTTGAGAAGGCTTAATTTTCAAAAAGTGTTTTAGATAGGAACGGGGAAATTTTTCATAACCTTTAATTATGATATTGCTAATAATTCTTTTCTTTGTTTCCGATTTGATAATCAATTCTGCTGATAAATCAGAAGTATCCTTAACTTTAATATTTGATAAGTACAATTTTGAAAAAGGAAATCCTTCATCTGAAATTTTAGAATTAATAAAATTTAGAGTGCTTTCAATTTTGCTAAATTCTAGTTCGAAATAATCATCAAAAATATTTTTTGAAATGGGCTCTAAAAGGGAGCGTTCAATTTCAGTTTCATTATAGTATATATATATGGTGTTAAATTTCTTTTTTAAATGTATTTGAGTTTTGAATGATGAGTCATTTATCTTAGTAATATTTTTTAACTCATTTTCAATATATCCTATTTTAAAAAGTCTTTTTTGAGTAGAATCGATCTCATGCTTAATAGAACTATAATCTTTATGAGTTTTAGTATAGCTTAAAGAATCTATAGTACTAGTTTCATGTTCAGTATTACCATCAATTTTCAGGTGTAAATTTTGGCAAAACAATTCCGAAGAAAAAAGAATATATATAATAAGGAGTAAAAAAGAAACTTTTTTCACTTTATAGCTAGCTGTTTATTGTGTAAATCTAACGGAAAACATAGACTTATAATATAGCGGACGAGATAATTTTTGAATTCTATTAAAAACGTTTTGTGTTTTTTGTGAAAAAATGTCTAATAATAGTTAATTGTTTTAAGGTTAGAATTAGACAAGTGTTTAGGTAAATAAAGTGATTGAAACTTGAGCTGAATGTGGTCGGAGTATCAAGTAAAAAATAAAAATTCATTAGGATGTGAAAATTAATGATTTAGGGTTTGAATTATTAATTTTAATTTCTACCTTTGCAGCCCTCTTAGAAGAGGATTTTAAAATTTATATATAATATATATGCCAACAATTTCACAATTAGTAAGAACAGGAAGAGCCAAAATAACCAAGAAGAGTAAATCGGCTGCTTTAGATTCTTGTCCGCAAAGACGTGGTGTGTGTACTCGTGTTTACACGACAACTCCTAAAAAACCAAACTCAGCAATGCGTAAGGTAGCAAGGGTTCGTTTAACAAACGGTAACGAGGTGAATGCATACATTGGTGGAGAAGGACACAATCTACAAGAGCACTCGATAGTATTGGTTAGAGGTGGAAGGGTAAAAGATTTGCCAGGAGTTAGATATCACATCGTACGTGGTGCTTTAGACACCGCAGGTGTTTCAGGTAGAACACAACGTAGATCTAAGTATGGTGCAAAACGCCCTAAGAAGTAATTTAAAACTTTAAGAAGAAGACATGAGAAAAAGAGCAGCAAAAAAGAGACCGCTTTTACCAGATCCACGTTTTAACGATCAGTTAGTAACTCGTTTCGTTAATATGATGATGTGGGATGGAAAGAAGTCTGTCGCTTTTAAAGTATTCTACGATGCCATTGATATTGTAGATTCGAAAAAAACTGACGAAGAAAAAACAGCTTTAGAAACTTGGAAAGATGCTTTATCAAATGTGATGCCTCACGTAGAAGTACGTAGTCGTCGTGTTGGTGGTGCAACATTCCAAATTCCAATGCAGATTCGTCCAGATCGTAAAGTTTCTACAGCAATGAAATGGCTAATTAGCTATGCACGTAAAAGAAACGAAAAATCTATGGCTAATCGTTTAGCTTCAGAAATTTTAGCAGCAGCTAAAGAAGAAGGAGCAGCCGTTAAGAAAAGAGTTGATACTCACAAAATGGCAGAAGCAAACAAAGCATTCTCTCACTTTAGATTTTAATACGACATGGCAAGAGATTTAAAATTCACTAGAAATATAGGTATTGCTGCTCACATTGATGCAGGAAAAACTACTACTACAGAGCGTATTCTTTATTATACAGGTGTATCTCATAAAATTGGAGAAGTACATGATGGTGCTGCTACAATGGACTGGATGGAGCAAGAGCAAGAAAGAGGTATTACAATTACTTCTGCAGCGACAACTTGTGAGTGGGAATTTCCAATTGAGAATGGAGAACCAACACCAGACACTAAAGGATATCACTTTAATATAATTGACACACCGGGTCACGTAGATTTTACAGTTGAAGTAAATCGTTCATTACGTGTACTTGATGGCTTAGTATTCTTATTTAGTGCAGTTGATGGTGTTGAACCACAATCTGAAACTAACTGGAGACTAGCAGATAACTATAAAGTGCCTAGAATTGGGTTCGTTAATAAAATGGACCGTCAGGGATCTAACTTTTTAGGTGTTTGTCAACAAGTAAAAGATATGTTAAAATCTAATGCAGTGCCAATCGTTTTGAACATTGGTGACGAAATAGATTTTAAAGGTATTATAGATTTAGTTAAAAATAGAGCCATTGTTTGGCATGATGAAACTCAAGGGGCAACTTTTGATGTTGTTGAGATTCCAGAGGAATTGAAAGAAGAAGCTCGTAAATACCGTGCACTACTTATTGAAGAAGTTGCTGGTTATGACGAGAATCTTTTAGAGAAATTCATGGAAGATGAAGATTCAATTACAGAAGAAGAAGTGCATGCTGCACTTAGAGCTGCTGTGATGGATATGGCTATCATTCCAATGATTTGTGGTTCTGCATTTAAAAATAAAGGTGTTCAGTTCTTATTAGATGCTGTATGTCGTTATTTGCCTTCTCCAACAGATAAAGAAGGTATTGTAGGTACAGATCCAGATTCTGGAGAAGAAATTCTACGTAAGCCTGATGTAAAGGAGCCATTTGCTGCTTTAGCATTTAAAATTGCTACCGATCCTTTTGTTGGTCGTTTAGCATTCTTTAGAGCGTATTCAGGTCGTTTAGATGCTGGTTCTTACGTGCTAAATAATCGTTCAGGTAAAAAAGAACGTATTTCTCGTATCTATCAAATGCACGCTAACAAGCAAAATGCAATTGATTATATAGAAGCTGGTGATATTGGAGCTGCTGTTGGATTTAAATCTATCAAAACAGGAGATACACTTTCATCTGAAAAACATCCTATTGTTTTAGAATCTATGGACTTCCCAGATCCAGTAATTGGTATTGCGGTTGAACCAAAAACTAAAGCAGACGTTGATAAGTTAGGTATTGGTTTAGCTAAGTTAGCTGAAGAAGATCCTACATTTACTGTACGTTCAGATGAAGCTTCAGGACAGACTATTATTTCTGGAATGGGTGAGCTTCACTTAGATGTAATTGTTGATCGTTTAAAACGAGAATTCAAAGTTGAGGTTAATCAAGGGCAACCACAAGTTGAATACAAAGAAGCTATTACACAAGCGGCTGATCATAGAGAAGTTTATAAGAAACAATCTGGTGGTCGTGGTAAATTTGCCGATATCGTATTTACGGTTGAGCCAGCTGAAGAAGGTAAAACAGGTCTTGAATTTATTTCAACAATTAAAGGTGGTAACGTTCCTAAAGAATTTATCCCTTCAATTGAAAAAGGATTTAAAATGGCAATGGTTAACGGACCTTTAGCAGGATATGAAATTGATGCTATGAAAGTAACCTTGAAAGATGGATCTTACCATGATGTGGATTCTGATCAACTATCTTTCGAATTAGCTGCAAAGATTGGATTTAAAAATGCTGCAAAAGCTGCAAAAGCAGTTGTTATGGAGCCTATAATGAAACTTGAGGTAATTACTCCTGAAGAAAATATGGGTGATATTGTAGGCGATTTAAATAGAAGAAGAGGACAAGTAAGTGATATGGGTGACAGAGCTGGTGCAAAAACTGTAAAAGCAACTGTGCCATTATCTGAAATGTTTGGATATGTTACAACATTAAGAACATTGTCTTCAGGCCGTGCAACATCAACAATGGAATTTTCACACTACGCTGAAACACCTTCAAATATATCTGAAGAAGTTATCAAAGCAGCTAAAGGAGAACAATCTTAAAAGTTAAGAAAATGAGTCAAAAAATTAGAATAAAATTAAAGTCTTACGATCATAACTTAGTAGACAAGTCTGCTGACAAGATTGTAAAAACAGTAAAAAGTACTGGTGCTGTTGTAACTGGACCAATTCCTTTACCAACACACAAGAAAATTTTCACTGTATTACGTTCTCCACACGTAAACAAGAAATCAAGAGAACAATTTCAATTAAGCTCTTATAAGAGATTATTAGATATTTACTCTTCGTCATCAAAAACAATTGATGCGTTAATGAAGCTTGAATTACCAAGTGGCGTTGAAGTAGAGATTAAAGTATAATTTGTCATTCCTGCGAAGGCAGGAATCTCATAAATTGAAACTAGAAGTTTCAAGACATGTCCAGAGCTGCGAGCGAAGGAAAAACGGAAAAATGCATTTCAGGGACGAAAGGTATTTTGTCCCTGAAATTTTTTAAATAGGTAATGTTGAAACTTGTTTCAACGAAATAATAATAATTAATAAATAATAATATGTCTGGGTTAATTGGAAAAAAAATCGGTATGACCAGCATCTTCGATGAAAATGGTAAGAATATGCCATGTACAGTAATCGAAGCTGGACCATGTATCGTTACCCAAGTCAGAACCGAAGAAGTTGATGGTTATGAAGCTGTCCAACTTGGTTTCGATGACGCGACAGAAAAAAGCGCTACTAAAGCAGACTTAGGTCATGCTAAAAAAGCGGGTACTTCTGTAAAACGCAAAGTTGTTGAATTCAAAGGTTTTGAGGAGGAGTACAAATTAGGAGATGCAATCACTGTTGAACATTTCACTGAAGGTGAATTTGTTGATATCGCAGGAACATCTAAAGGTAAAGGATTTCAAGGTGTTGTAAAACGTCATGGTTTCGGTGGTGTAGGTCAAGCTACTCATGGTCAACATAACCGTTTAAGAGCGCCAGGATCAATAGGAGCTGCATCTTACCCTGCAAGAGTTTTTAAAGGCATGAAAATGGCCGGAAGAATGGGTGGAGAAACAATAAAAGTTCAAAATTTAAGAGTTTTAAAAGTAGTTCCTGAAAAGAATCTACTTGTTGTTAAAGGGTGTGTACCTGGACACAAAAACGCTTATGTAATTATTAGAAAATAATGAAAGTAGCAGTTTTAGATATAAACGGAAAAGACACAGGTAGAAAGGCAGACCTTTCTAAAGATGTGTTCGCTATTGCCCCTAATAATCACGCTGTATATTTGGATGTTAAACAATATTTAGCAAACCAACGTCAAGGAACTCACAAATCTAAAGAAAGAGGTGAGATTGCTGGAAGTACACGTAAGATTAAAAAGCAAAAAGGAACTGGTACAGCAAGAGCAGGTAGTATTAAGTCTGGTGTATTTAAAGGTGGAGGTCGTATGTTCGGTCCAAGACCAAGAAATTACAGCTTTAAACTTAATAAAAATGTTAAGCGTTTAGCACGTAAATCTGCATTAAGTATCAAAGCAGGAGAGAAGTCAATTACGGTTCTAGAAGACTTTAATTTTGATGCTCCAAAAACGAAAAACTTTACAGCGATTTTAAAAGCCTTAGAGCTTGAAAACAAAAAATCTCTGTTTGTGTTGGGTGGGTCAAATAATAACGTATATTTGTCATCGCGCAATTTAAAAAGATCTGAAGTTGTAACTTCTTCAGAATTAAGCACTTATAAAATTTTAAATGCAAATCAAGTAGTGCTTTTAGAAGGTGCCTTAGAAGGAATTGAAACAAACTTAAGTAAATAAGAAACAGATGAGTATCTTAATTAAACCTATAATCACAGAAAAAGCGACTGCAGATAGCGAGTTAAGAAACTGCTATACTTTCGCGGTGAAGACAAAGGCGAACAAGGTAGAAATTAAAAAAGCGGTGGAAGCTGCTTATGGTGTTTCTGTTGAAAAAGTTCGTACTATAAATGTCCGTCCAGATAGAAGAACCCGTTTTACAAAAACAGGTATTCAACATGGTAAAACAAATGCTGTTAAAAAAGCAATTGTACAACTGGCGGAAGGTGAAATGATTGATTTATACAGTAACATGTAATTAGACAACAATGTCAGTAAGAAAATTAAAACCAATCACACCAGGACAGCGATTTAGAGTAGTAAATGGTTATGACGCTATTACTACTGATAAGCCGGAAAAGAGTTTACTCGTTCCGAATAAAAGGTCTGGTGGTAGAAACAGTCAAGGAAAAATGACCATGCGCTATATAGGTGGAGGTCATAAGAAAAAGTATCGTATTATCGATTTTAAACGTGACAAAGTTGGAATTCCAGCAGAAGTTAAGTCTATCGAGTACGATCCAAACAGAACCGCTTTTATCGCATTATTGAATTATCAAGATGGCGAAAAAAGATATATTATTGCTCAAAACGGTTTACAAGTTGGGCAAAATGTGGTATCTGGTTTAGAAGGTGTTGGTCCAGAAATTGGAAATGCAATGCCATTAAGTGAAATTCCATTAGGAACTATTATTTCTTGTGTAGAATTACGTCCTGGGCAAGGAGCTGTCATGGCTCGTAGCGCTGGTGCTTTTGCACAGTTAATGGCAAGAGATGGTAAGTTTGCTACTATTAAATTACCTTCAGGAGAAACAAGATTAATTCTTGCTAACTGTATGGCTACAATAGGTGTTGTTTCTAACTCAGATCATCAATTAATAGTTGGTGGTAAAGCAGGTAGAACAAGATGGTTAGGAAGAAGACCACGTACAAGACCAGTAGTTATGAATCCAGTTGATCACCCAATGGGCGGTGGTGAAGGTAAATCTTCAGGAGGACACCCTCGTTCAAGAAACGGTATTCCAGCTAAAGGTTATAGAACACGTTCTAAGACTAAAGCAAGTAATAAATATATTGTAGAACGTAGAAAGAAATAAGACATGGCAAGATCATTAAAAAAAGGACCTTACGTTCATTATAAATTAGAAAAGAAAGTAGCTGTTAATGTTGAATCTAACAAGAAAACAGTAATCAAAACTTGGTCAAGAGCTAGTATGATTACTCCAGATTTTGTTGGACAAACAATAGCAGTACACAATGGCCGTCAATTTGTGCCTGTTTATGTAACAGAAAACATGGTAGGTCATAAGTTAGGAGAATTTTCACCGACACGTTCATTCCGTGGACATGCAGGTGCTAAAAATAAAGGTAAAAAGTAGTAAGCTATGGGAAGTCGTAAAAAACAAATGGCAGACGCTATTAAGGAAGCAAAAAAGCACGTTGCTTTTGCTAAACTTAATAACTGTCCTACATCACCGAGAAAAATGCGTTTAGTAGCCGATTTAGTAAGAGGTGAAAAAGTAGAACATGCACTTAATATCTTAAAATTCAACCAAAAAGAAGCTTCTGGTCGTTTAGAAAAATTGTTATTGTCTGCAATTGCAAACTGGCAATCTAAAAATGAAGAGGCTAATATTGAAGAGGCTGAATTGGTAGTGAAAGAGATTAAAGTTGATAGCGGGTCTATGTTAAAAAGATTACGTCCAGCACCACAAGGTCGTGCGCACAGAATTAGAAAACGTTCAAACCACGTAACAATCGTAGTTGGAGCTAACAATAATACACAAAGCTAAGATAGATATGGGACAAAAAACAAATCCAATCGGGAATCGCTTAGGAATTATCAGAGGATGGGAATCTAACTGGTATGGAGGTAATGATTATGGAGATAAGATTGCCGAAGACGATAAAATTAGAAAATACGTTCACGCACGTTTATCTAAAGCTAGTGTAAGTAGAGTAATTATTGAAAGAACTTTAAAACTTGTAACCGTTACTATCACTACAGCAAGACCAGGTATTATTATTGGAAAAGGCGGACAAGAGGTAGACAAGTTAAAAGAAGAGCTTAAAAAAATTACTGGAAAAGAAGTTCAGATTAACATCTTTGAAATTAAAAGACCTGAACTTGATGCATTTTTAGTAGGATCTAGTATTGCTCGTCAAATTGAAAACAGAATTTCATACAGACGTGCAATAAAGATGGCTATCGCTGCTACAATGCGTATGAATGCTGAAGGAATTAAAATCCAGATTAGTGGTCGTTTAAATGGTGCTGAAATGGCACGTTCAGAACACTACAAAGAAGGGCGTATTCCTTTATCTACATTCAGAGCTGATATTGATTATGCTTTAGTTGAGGCACACACTACTTATGGTAGATTGGGTGTTAAAGTATGGATCATGAAAGGTGAAGTATATGGAAAAAGAGAGCTTTCTCCGCTAGTTGGTCTATCCAAAAAGCAAGGAAAAGGTGGAGCAGGAGGACGTGGTGGAAATAAATCCAATCCTCGTCGTAGAAAGTAATTTTTTATAAAGTAAAGAAAAATGTTACAGCCTAAAAGAACAAAATTTCGTAAGCAACAAAAAGGACGTATGAAAGGGCTCTCTGGAAGAGGGCATCAACTTTCTTACGGGACTTTTGGAATAAAAGCATTAGACGCAACTTTTATAACGTCACGTCAAATTGAAGCAGCTCGTATTGCCGCTACACGTTACATGAAAAGAGAAGGGCAACTTTGGATTAAAATATTTCCAGACAAGCCTATCACAAAAAAGCCTCTTGAAGTACGTATGGGTAAAGGTAAAGGTGCCGTTGAATATTGGGTAGCCGTTTGTAGACCAGGTCGTGTTTTATTTGAAATTGGTGGTGTGCCGTTAGATATTGCTAAAGAAGCATTACGTTTAGCAGCGCAAAAATTACCAGTAAAAACTAAGTTTTTAATTGCTCGCGATTACGAAGCATAATTTATTTGATATTATGAAACAATCAGAAATTAAAGAATTATCAACAGCTGAGTTACAAGAAAAACTTGGTGAGACTAAAAAAAGTTATTCAGACCTAAAAATGGCTCATGCAATATCTCCTTTAGAAAATCCAATTCAGTTACGTGGTATAAGACGTACAGTAGCTAGAATTGCGACAGAATTAACTAAAAGAGAATTACAATAATTCTGCTGAAAGATGGAAACAAGAAATTTAAGAAAAGAACGTATAGGAGTTGTTACTAGTAACAAAATGCAAAAATCAATAGTTGTTGCAGAGGTTAAAAAAGTAAAGCACCCTATGTATGGTAAGTTCGTGTTAAAAACAAAAAAATATGTTGCTCACGACGAAACAAACGATTGTAATATTGGAGATACTGTAAAGATCATGGAAACAAGACCTTTAAGTAAATCTAAATGTTGGAGATTAGTTGAAATCATAGAAAGAGCTAAATAATTATGGTACAGCAAGAATCAAGATTAAAGGTAGCAGATAACACTGGAGCAAAAGAAGTATTAACAATACGTGTTCTAGGTGGTACTAAAAGAAGATATGCTTCTGTAGGAGACAAAATAGTTGTTTCAGTTAAAGATGCAACACCTAATGGAAACATTAAAAAAGGTGCTGTTTCAACTGCAGTTGTTGTTCGTACTAAAAAAGAAGTAAGAAGACCTGATGGATCTTATATTAGATTCGACGATAATGCTTGTGTTTTATTAAACCCAACGGGTGAAATGAGAGGAACACGTGTATTTGGTCCTGTTGCTAGAGAACTTCGTGATAAACAATTCATGAAAATTGTATCATTAGCACCAGAGGTGCTTTAATACATTAATTTAAGATGACAAAGCTTAAAATAAAAACTGGAGATACTGTTAAAGTAATTGCTGGAGATCATAAAGGATCTGAAGGTAAAGTACAAAAGGTATTAATAGATAAGAACAAAGCGATCGTTGAGGGTGTAAACATGGTTAAGAAACATACAAAGCCAAGTGCACAAAGTCCTCAAGGAGGAATCGTTGAAAAAGAAGCTCCTATTCATATTTCAAACTTATCATTGTTAACTTCAAACGGAGAAACAACTAGAGTAGGTTATAGAGTAGAAGGCGATAAGAAAGTAAGATTTTCAACAAAATCTAATGAAGTAATATAGTTATGGCATATTCACCTAGACTTAAAGAAGAGTATAAAAGCAGAGTAATTGCAGCTCTTACAGAAGAATTTGGATATAAGAATGTTATGCAAGTTCCAGTACTTAAAAAGATTGTAATATCTAAAGGAGTTGGAGCAGCAGTAGCAGACAAAAAGTTAATCGACTACGCAGTAGAAGAATTAACTACTATATCTGGACAAAAAGCTATATCAACATTATCTAAAAAGGATGTTGCATCATTCAAATTACGTAAAGGGATGCCAATTGGCGCAAAAGTTACTTTACGTGGAGAAAGAATGTATGAATTCTTAGACCGTTTAGTTACTTCTGCGTTACCACGTGTTAGAGACTTTAATGGTATAAAAGCAACTGGATTTGATGGTAGAGGTAACTACAATTTAGGAGTTACTGAGCAAATTATATTCCCAGAAATTAACATCGATAAGGTTAATAAAATTTCTGGAATGGATATTACATTTGTAACATCTGCTGATACAGATAAAGAAGCAAAATCATTATTAACAGAACTAGGGTTACCTTTTAAAAAGAACTAAGTTATGGCTAAAGAATCAATGAAAGCCCGTGAGGTTAAAAGAGCAAAAACAGTAGCTAAATATGCTGAGAAACGTAAAGCTTTAAAAGAAGCTGGAGATTACGAAGCATTACAAAAGTTACCTAAAAACGCTTCTCCTATTCGTATGCACAACAGATGCAAATTAACAGGAAGACCTAAGGGGTATATGAGAAACTTTGGGATTTCTCGTGTAACATTTAGAGAAATGGCTAACCAAGGATTAATACCTGGTGTTAGAAAAGCAAGTTGGTAAAAAAAGAATTATAAATTGGTTTTAGGTTCAAAAGAAGGGTTCTTTTGAAAACCACTACCGCAAATTAATAAATATGTATACAGATCCAATATCGGATTATCTTACGAGAGTTAGAAATGCAATACGAGCCAACCACAGAGTGGTTGAGATTCCAGCATCTAACTTAAAAAAAGACATCACTAAAATATTATTCGAACAAGGATATATTTTAAGCTACAAGTTTGACGATTCAACCGTACAAGGGACTATTAAAATAGCACTTAAGTACAATAAAGAAACAAAAGAACCTGTAATTAAGAAACTTCAAAGAATTAGTAAACCAGGTTTACGTAAGTATGCTGGTTCTAAAGAATTGCCTAGAATCCTTAATGGTCTTGGTATTGCCATCGTTTCAACTTCTCATGGAGTAATGACTGGTAAACAAGCTAGAAGAGATAATGTAGGTGGCGAAGTATTATGTTACGTTTACTAATCTAAAAGGGAGAAAGAAATGTCAAGAATAGGAAATAACCCAATTGCAATTCCAGAAGGAGTTACAGTAGAAGTAAAGGATAACGTCGTAACAGTAAAAGGTAAATTGGGTGAATTAACTCAAGAGTTCGATACTGTAGAAATTAAAGTTGAAGATGGAAACGTTTTAGTAACACGTTCTTCTGACTCTAAAGATCAAAAAGCTAAGCACGGTTTATACAGATCATTAATGGATAACATGGTCGAAGGTGTATCTAAAGGATGGACTAAAGAATTAGAACTTGTTGGTGTAGGTTATAGAGCATCTAGCCAAGGACAAAAATTAGATTTAGCTTTAGGTTTTTCTCATAATATTGTTTTAAACATTGCTCCAGAAGTAAAAGTTGAAACAGTTTCAGAAAAAGGAAAGAATCCATTAGTAAAGTTAACATCATTCGATAAACAACTTGTTGGTCAAGTAGCTGCGAAAATCCGCGGATTTAGAAAACCTGAACCTTACAAAGGAAAAGGAATTAAGTTTGTTGGTGAAGAAATAAGAAGAAAAGCAGGTAAATCAGCTTAATAAAATAGTTATGGCATTAACAAAGAATCAAAGAAGACAAAGGATTAAAAACAGAATTCGTAAGATAGTTTCTGGAACAGAAGCTAGACCAAGACTAACTGTTTTTAGAAGTAATAAAGAAATTTATGCTCAAATTGTGGATGACGTAAATGGTACAACTATCAGTGCTGCATCTTCAAGAGATAAAGATATTAGTTCTGCAAAAGGTACTAAATCAGAAATTGCTACCCTAGTAGGAAAGACAATAGCTGAGAGAGCTTTAAAAGCAGGTGTAGAAACAATCGCTTTCGATAGAGGTGGTTATTTATATCACGGTAGAGTAAAATCATTAGCTGAAGGAGCTAGAGAAGCAGGACTTAAATTCTAGAATATTATGTTTCAAAAATATAAAAGTGCAGAGTTAGTAAAACCAGGTGGATTAGATCTTAAAGATCGTTTAGTTGGTGTACAAAGAGTTACAAAAGTAACTAAAGGTGGTAGAGCATTTGGTTTTTCAGCAATTGTTGTAGTTGGTGATGAAGCAGGTGTAGTAGGTCAAGGTTTAGGAAAATCTAAAGACGTTGCTAGTGCTATTGCAAAAGCCGTTGAGGATGCTAAGAAAAACCTAGTAAGAATTCCTATTATTAAAGGAACTTTACCGCATGAACAAAAAGGGAAATATGGTGGAGCAAGAGTAAATATTATACCTGCAGCTCCTGGTACAGGAGTCATTGCTGGTGGTGCTGTTAGAACTGTTCTTGAGGCTGTTGGTGTACATGATGTATTATCAAAATCTCAAGGATCTTCCAATCCTCATAATGTAGTAAAAGCAACATTTGATGCTTTATTACAATTAAGAGATGCTAATGCAATTGCTAGAGATAGAGGTATTTCACTTGAACAAGTTTTTAACGCTTAATAACATCAAAGATGGCAAAGATTAAAGTAACAAAAGTTAAAAGCGCAATCAATCGTACGCAAAGACAAAAAAGAACTTTAGAAGCTCTTGGTCTTAAAAAGATTGGTCAAGTAAAAGAGCATGAAGCTACACCTAATATCTTAGGTATGGTTGCTAAAGTTTCACATTTAGTTTCTGTTGAAGAAACAAAATAATATAAAACTGAAAATGGATTTAAGTAATTTAAAACCTGCAGAAGGTTCAGTAAAAAATCAAGGGAAAAGAATAGGTAGAGGACAAGGTTCTGGAAAAGGTGGTACTGCGACACGTGGTCACAAAGGAGCTAAGTCGCGTTCTGGTTATTCTAAGAAACTAGGATTTGAAGGCGGGCAAATGCCACTTCAAAGACGTGTTCCTAAATTTGGTTTTACAAACATTAACCGTGTTGAGTATCAAGGTATCAATTTAGATACTTTACAACAATTGGTTGATGATAAAAAAATAAAAGATACAGTAGATTTTGAAATTTTATTCTCAAACCGTTTAGCTGGAAAAAATGATCTAGTTAAGATTATGGGTAGAGGAGAGTTAAAAGCAAAATTAAAAGTATCTGCACATAAATTTACAGCTTCAGCAAAAGCAGCTATTGAAGCAGCTGGTGGAGAAGCAATAACATTATAAGACCATATTAAGGTATGAAGTTTATAGAATCGCTTAAAAATGTTTGGAAAATAGAGGAACTAAGAAACAGAATCATAGTAACACTAGGACTGTTATTAGTTTATCGTTTTGGTACTCAGGTGACGTTGCCAGGTGTTGATGCCGCGCAATTAGCAGCCTTAGGAGACAGTACTAGTACAGGGTTATTAGGATTACTCAGCCAGTTTACTGGAGGCGCTTTTTCTAGAGCATCTGTGTTTGCCTTAGGTATTATGCCTTACATTTCAGCTTCTATTGTTGTACAATTAATGGGGATAGCTATTCCTTATTTGCAAAAATTGCAAAAAGAAGGCGCCAGTGGGCAAAAGAAAGTTAATCAAATTACACGTTGGTTAACTATTGCCATTTGTTTATTACAAGCACCAGGTTATTTAGCAAGTTTACCAAGTTTAGGTGTTCCTCCAAGTGCCTTTTTATTAGGAACGGGACCTTTGTTCTATTTCTCATCAGTAAGCATTTTAGTCACAGGCTGTATT
Source organism: Flavivirga rizhaonensis (assembly GCF_004791695.1). Lineage (GTDB taxonomy): Bacteria > Bacteroidota > Bacteroidia > Flavobacteriales > Flavobacteriaceae > Flavivirga > Flavivirga rizhaonensis. Next base: position 83,040 of record NZ_SRSO01000017.1, read on the forward strand.
TTTGCCATGTGGTTAGGCGAAAAAATTACAGATAAGGGAATAGGTAATGGAATTTCATTATTAATTATGGTTGGTATTATTGCAACATTACCTCAGTCATTTATTCAAAATGCCGCAACTAGATTAGAAGGTAACAACGTGATGCTTATTCTTTTCGAATTAGTTATTTGGTTTGTTATTATTTTAGTTACAATCATGCTTGTTATGGCTGTTAGAAAAATAGCTGTACAATACGCAAGAAGAACTGCTTCTGGTGGTTATGAGAAAAGTGCTATGGCAGGTTCAAGACAATACATTCCATTAAAGCTAAATGCTTCTGGAGTAATGCCTATTATATTTGCACAAGCTATTATGTTTGTGCCTGGTATGATTGGTGGTACAGATTTATTAAAAGATTCATCTGTAGGAGCTTGGTTAGTTACTAATCTTGGTCCAGCAAGTATGTTTGGCTTTTGGTATAATGTAGTTTTCGCTTTATTAATAATCGTATTTACATATTTCTATACAGCGATCACTGTACCAACAAATAAAATGGCAGACGATTTAAAACGTAGTGGTGGTTTTATTCCTGGTATTCGTCCAGGTTCTGAAACTTCAGAATATCTTGATAAAATTATGTCTCAAATAACCTTACCAGGATCTATATTTTTAGCACTTATAGCTGTGTTCCCAGCATTTATTGTTAAGCTTATGGATGTACAACAAGGTTGGGCATTATTTTTTGGAGGAACCTCATTATTAATCATGGTTGGAGTTGCAATTGACACTATGCAACAAGTAAATTCATACTTGTTAAATAGACATTATGATGGCTTGATGAAAACTGGTAAAAATAGAAAAGCTAGCGCTTAATATATATCTACTATGGCAAAACAGGCAGCAATAGAACAAGACGGAACAATTATAGAAGCATTGTCAAATGCTATGTTTCGTGTTGAATTAGAAAATGGTCACATTGTGACTGCACACATTTCTGGTAAAATGCGTATGCATTATATAAAATTATTACCAGGAGATAAAGTGAAATTAGAAATGAGTCCTTACGATTTAACAAAGGCTCGAATAACTTATAGATACTAATACGATGAAACCGTAAGGTTACATCTTACAGTGATATAAAATAATATAACAAGATGAAAGTAAGAGCATCACTTAAAAAGAGAAGTGCGGATTGTAAAATCGTACGAAGAAAAGGCAGACTTTACGTTATAAACAAAAAGAATCCTAGATTTAAACAAAGACAAGGGTAATTATGGCAAGAATTGCAGGTGTAGACATACCAAAAAACAAAAGAGGAGTAATCTCTTTAACTTATATCTATGGAATAGGTAGAAGTAGAGCAAAAGAAATTTTAGCAACTGCTAAGGTTGACGAAAGTACTAAAGTTCAAGATTGGACCGATGACCAAATTAGTGGTATTCGTGAAGCTGTTGGAACTTTTACAATCGAAGGTGAATTACGTTCTGAAACACAATTAAACATTAAGCGATTAATGGACATTGGATGTTACAGAGGTATTCGTCACAGATCTGGTCTTCCTTTAAGAGGGCAACGTACTAAAAACAACTCCAGAACTAGAAAAGGTAGAAGAAAAACAGTTGCTAACAAAAAGAAAGCAACTAAATAATTAAAAGTCATTAGTATTTAGTCGTTAGATGGAATCTGTTTGAAATGTAAAAGTTTAGGATTCTAATACTAACAACTAACAACTAGAAACTAAAAAAATATGGCAAAAACAAGCACTAAAAAACGTAAAGTTATTGTAGACTCTGTTGGAGAAGCGCACGTTACAGCTTCTTTCAATAATATTATTATTTCGCTTACCAACAAAAAAGGAGATGTTATTTCATGGTCTTCTGCTGGTAAGATGGGATTTAGAGGTTCTAAGAAAAACACGCCTTATGCTGCTCAATTAGCTGCTGAAGATGCTGCTGCAGTAGCACAAGAAGCTGGTTTAAAGAAAGTAAAGGTTTATGTTAAAGGACCTGGAAATGGTAGAGAATCTGCTATTCGTTCTATCCACAATGCAGGGATTGAAGTAACAGAAATTATTGATGTTACGCCACTTCCACATAATGGATGTCGCCCTCCAAAACGTAGAAGAGTTTAACGAATTACGATCGTTTGGTTTACGATTTATTAGATTGTTATAAATCGCATTTCGTAAACCTGCCCTGAGCGAAGTCGAAGGGTTAAAAATTGTCAATAAAATTAATATCATTTGATTCTCAGATGGTGTTAATTTTTTGCATAAATTTGCAAACCGAAAAATAATAACAAGTATCAACGAGAGACCAAAAGATTATCGAAGGATAAGATTAAGACCTTAATTCATAATCACTCTCAAAAACAAATTTAAAATGGCAAGATATACTGGTCCTAAAACTAAAATCGCTCGTAAATTTGGCGAAGCAATATTTGGAGACGATAAGTCTTTTGAAAAAAGAAATTACCCTCCAGGTCAACACGGAAATAACAGAAGACGTGGAAAAAAATCTGAATACGCAATCCAGTTAATGGAAAAACAAAAAGCTAAATATACTTATGGTATTTTAGAGCGTCAATTTAGAGGTTTATTTAAGAAAGCAAGAGCAGCACAAGGTATTACAGGTGAGGTTTTATTACAATTATGTGAGTCTAGATTAGACAACGTAGTGTTTAGAATGGGAATTTCTCCTTCTAGAAGTGGTGCAAGACAATTAGTATCTCACAGACACATTACTGTAAATGGGGAATTAGTAAATATTCCTTCTTACCAACTAAAAGCTGGAGATGTTGTTGCAGTAAGAGAAAAATCAAAATCACTTGAGGCTATTGAAAGATCTTTATCAAACTCAAGTCACGTTTACGAATGGATTACTTGGAATGATGATACAAAGCAAGGAACTTATGTTTCTGTCCCTGCTAGAATTCAAATTCCAGAAAACATAAACGAACAATTCATAGTCGAATTATATTCTAAATAATAAATTAATCACATTGGTATTTGGCCAAAGGATTTATTAGTCTTCTTCAAACTTTTAGATCGCGCAACCAAATAACAATTAAAACGAAGAACAATATGGCAGTATTTAATTTCCAAAAGCCCGACAAAGTAATCATGATTGATTCAACAGATTTTGAAGGCAAATTCGAATTTCGCCCTTTAGAACCTGGTTATGGATTAACAGTAGGTAACGCACTAAGAAGAGTTTTGCTTTCTTCATTAGAAGGATTTGCAATTACATCGGTTAGAATTGAAGGTGTAGATCACGAGTTTTCTGCAATTGCTGGAGTCGTTGAAGATGTTACAGAAATCATTTTAAATTTAAAACAAGCTAGATTTAAAAGACAGATTGATGATATTGATAATGAATCTATTTCAATTTCAATTTCTGGTCAAGATAGAATCACAGCTGGAGATTTTCAAAAATTCATTTCTGGGTTCCAAGTATTAAATACAGAATTAGTTATCTGTAACTTAGATCCTAAAGTTAATTTTAACTTGGAAATTACTATTGAAAAAGGTAGAGGATATGTTCCTGCAGAAGAAAATAAGAAAGCTGCTGCGCCAATAGGAACCATCTTTACAGATTCAATTTATACACCAATTAAAAATGTTAAGTATAGTATTGAAAACTATCGTGTAGAACAAAAAACTGATTACGAAAAATTAGTTTTCGAAATTATCACTGATGGTTCAATTACACCACAAGACGCTTTAACAGAAGCAGCTAAAACGTTAATTCATCATTTCATGTTATTCTCTGATGAGCGTATCACTTTAGAAGCGGATGAAATAGCTCAAACTGAAACATATGATGAAGAATCATTACATATGAGACAGTTGCTAAAAACGAAGTTAATCGATATGGATTTATCTGTACGTGCACTTAACTGTTTAAAAGCTGCGGAAGTAGATACTTTAGGAGATTTAGTATCATTCAATAAAAACGATTTAATGAAATTCAGAAACTTCGGTAAGAAGTCTTTAACAGAGCTAGAAGAGCTTGTAAACGTTAAAGGATTAAATTTCGGAATGGATTTAAGCAAATATAAATTAGATAAAGACTAGAGGGTGTAAGATTGTAAATTTAAGATAGATGATTTCTGATTTTTTACTCTTAAACTACAAACTCTATTCAACCAAAATTAATTAATCATATTTTGCTCCTCTATTAAATGAGTTTGGTAGCAAGATGATAAACAAAAGTTATGAGACACGGAAAAAAAATAAATCATTTAGGTAGAAAAACTGCTCATAGAAAATCAATGTTGGCAAATATGGCTTGTTCTTTAATAGAACACAAGCGTATCAATACAACTGTTGCTAAAGCAAAAGCTTTAAAACAATTTGTAGAGCCAATGATTACAAAATCTAAGGAGGATAACACACATAACAGACGTATTGTAATGGCACGCCTTAGACAAAAAGAAGCAGTTGCTGAATTGTTTAGAGATGTTGCAGCTAAAGTTGCTGATCGCCCAGGTGGTTATACAAGAATTATCAAACTTGGAAATCGTTTAGGAGATAATGCAGATATGGCTATGATAGAGCTTGTAGATTACAACGAAATTTACAATGCAGAAAAGAAAGCTAAGAAAACAACAAGAAGAAGTAGAAGAGGTGGTTCTAAACCGGCTGCTGCTCCAGTTGTTGAAACGAAAGCAACTAACGAAGAAGAATAAATGTTAATAAGCATTTGAAATATTAAGGATAAACTATTTTAGTTTATCCTTTTTTTTATGCAATTTTGTAAAACCTTGTTCCCGAAAAGGCGGGAATCTCATAAAAATCAGAATGAAATATCAAAAAAGACAAAAAGCCATCATTCTTCTAGCAGATGGTACTATTTTTCACGGTAAGGCAGTAGGAAACAAACAAGGCACTTCTTTTGGTGAAGTCTGTTTTAATACGGGTATGACCGGTTACCAAGAGATTTTTACAGATCCATCTTACTTTGGCCAATTAATGGTAACTACTAATGCACATATTGGTAATTATGGAACCAATGCAGATGAAGTAGAATCAGATTCTATTAAAATTGCAGGGTTAATTTGTAAAAACTTCAGTTATGTTTATTCTCGAGTTGATTCTGAAGGATCTCTAGAAGAATTTTTAAATAAGAATAACTTATTAGCTATTTCTGATGTTGATACTAGAGCTTTAGTAAGTTATATTAGAGATAATGGAGCTATGAATGCTGTTATTTCTACCGAGGTTGACAATATTGAAGGTTTAAAGAAACAATTAGCCGAAGTTCCAAATATGGAAGGTTTAGAGTTAGCATCTAAAGTGTCTACAAAAGAACCTTATTATTTTGGTGATGAGAATGCAACTTATAAAGTAGCAGCTTTAGATATAGGAATAAAGAAAAACATCTTACGAAATATAGCAAGCAGGGATGCTTACATTAAAGTATTCCCATATAATTCTAAGTTTGAAGACTTAGAAGCATTTAAACCAGATGGCTACTTTTTATCTAATGGACCGGGAGATCCAGAACCATTAATAGAAGCACAGAATTTGGCAAAAGAAATTATAAAAAGAGATTTGCCTTTATTTGGTATTTGTTTAGGACATCAGGTTATTGCTAGAGCAAATGGCGTATCTACTTATAAGATGCACAATGGACATAGAGGTATTAATCATCCGGTAAAAAATCTGGTGACAGGAAAAGGGGAGATCACCTCTCAAAATCACGGATTTGCCGTAAATAGAGAAGAGTCTGAAGCGAATCCAGATTTACAAATAACACATGTCCACTTAAATGACGATACAGTTGCAGGTTTGGCTATGAAAAGCAAAAATTGTTTTTCAGTACAATACCACCCTGAGGCAAGTCCAGGACCGCATGATTCGGCTTATCTCTTTGATCAATTCATTGAAAATATTAAAAAATAATCATTAAAATAAGGTGTCTAAAATGTGTCATTCAGAGGGAGGTACGACCGAAGAATCTCTAGAGATAAATATTTGTATTTAGAGATTTTTTGACGTAGCCTGTCTTGAGCGAAGTCGAAAGGCTCAAAATGACAGTTTCTAAACTTTTTAGATGCCTTCATTTTTACTAAAACGTTATAGATGTCGTTTTGAGTATTTCTTCAAAAACATCTTAAAATAAACAAGATTTAGCCGTAAATTTGAAGTATTAAAGATTAAAAATAACCAATTATGAGTATTATAATTAATATCCACGCAAGACAAATTCTAGATTCAAGAGGAAATCCTACGGTTGAAGTAGATGTAGTAACAGAGAATGACGTATTAGGAAGAGCTGCTGTACCATCTGGAGCATCAACTGGAGAACATGAAGCTGTTGAATTACGTGATGGAGGTAGTGCCTATATGGGAAAAGGTGTTACTAAAGCTGTAGATAATGTAAACTCTATTATTGCTGAAGAATTATTAGGAGTTTCAGTATTCGAACAAAATTTAATCGATCAAATAATGATTGATTTAGACGGTACACCAAACAAATCAAAACTAGGAGCCAATGCTATTTTAGGTGTTTCTTTAGCTGTAGCTAAAGCAGCAGCAGGAGAATTAGGCTTACCATTATATCGTTATGTAGGAGGCGTTTCTGCTAATACATTACCATTACCAATGATGAATATCATTAATGGAGGATCTCATAGTGATGCACCTATCGCTTTTCAAGAGTTTATGATCATGCCAGTTAAAGCTAAAAACTTTACGCATGCTATGCAAATGGGAACTGAAATATTCCATAACCTTAAAAAAGTATTACATGATAGAAATTTAAGTACAGCAGTAGGTGATGAAGGTGGATTTGCTCCAAACTTAGCAGGAGGAACAGAGGATGCTTTAGAAACTATAGCAAAAGCAGTTGAGAATGCTGGATATAAATTTGGTGATGAAGTAAAAATCGCTTTAGATTGTGCTTCAGCTGAATTCTATGAAAATGGACAATACGATTATAAAAAATTCGAAGGCGATACAGGTGTAGTAAGAACGAGTAAAGAACAAGCGGATTACTTAGCAGAATTAGTAGCGAAATATCCAATTATCTCTATTGAAGATGGTATGGATGAAAATGATTGGGAAGGTTGGAAATACTTAACAGAATTAGTAGGAGATAAAGTACAGTTAGTTGGAGATGATTTATTTGTAACTAATGTTGAGCGTTTATCTCGTGGTATTGAAGAAGGTATTGCTAACTCAATTCTTATAAAAGTGAATCAAATAGGAACATTAACAGAAACTATTGCAGCTGTTAATATGGCACATAATGCAGGTTATACATCTGTAATGTCTCACCGTTCTGGAGAAACTGAAGATAATACGATTGCTGATTTAGCAGTTGCTTTAAATACAGGGCAAATAAAAACGGGTTCTGCGTCTCGTAGCGACCGTATGGCTAAATACAATCAATTACTTCGAATTGAAGAAGAACTAGGAAGCGTTGCTTATTTCCCTCAAGAAAAAGCATTCAAAATAAAATAGTAAAAAATAAACTTTATATTTTAAGCGGTTATTATTTATTAATAATCGCTTTTTTTATTATCAATTTTAGTAATTTGATCATTACAAAAACCTTTGATAGTTCTTTTTATAAATACCGACATATTTTGTAATTTAGCGTGGAACATAATAAAATAAATTCATTTAAAATATGGCAAATACTGCTACTATAGAAATAGACGGTCAGAAACATGAATTTCCTTTAATAACAGGAACAGAAAAAGAAGTTGCAATTGATGCAAAGGCATTAAGAAGTAGTACAGGAGGTGTAATTACACTTGATCCTGGTTATAAAAATACAGGTTCATGCGAAAGTGCTATAACATTTTTAGATGGTGAAAAAGGAATTTTAAGATATAGAGGTTATAGTATTGAAGAATTAGCAGAAAAGGCTGATTTTTTAGAAGTCGCTTATCTACTAATATTTGGGGAGCTTCCAACAAAAGATCAAAATGATAAATTTCATGATGATATTAAGGCACAATCTTTAGTTGATGATGATATCAGAAAAATTGTTGATGCATTTCCTAAATCTGCGCACCCAATGGGAATTATATCTTCATTAACGAGTGCATTAACAGCTTTTAATCCAGGATCTGTAAATGTTGATTCTGAAGAGGATATGTACAAAAGTGTTGTTAAAATTATGGGGAAATTACCTGTACTTGTAGCTTGGACACTTAGAAAAAAGCAAGGCTTACCTTTGGATTATGGTGATAAAAATTTAGGATATGTAGAGAATGTTTTGAAAATGATGTTCAAAAGTCCTAATGAAGAATATAAACAAAATCAAATCCTAGTAGACGCTTTAGATAAATTATTAATTCTTCATGCAGACCATGAGCAAAACTGTTCTACATCGACAGTAAGAATAGTAGGTTCAGCTCATGCTGGATTATTTGCATCTTTATCTGCAGGTATATCAGCACTTTGGGGACCACTTCATGGAGGTGCTAATCAAGCTGTATTAGAAATGTTGGAAGCTATTAAAGAAGATGGTGGAGATACTAAAAAGTATATGGCTAAAGCAAAAGATAAAAACGATCCGTTCCGTTTAATGGGCTTTGGACACCGTGTTTATAAAAACTTTGATCCTCGTGCAAGAATTATCAAGAAAGCTGCAGATGAAGTATTAGGCGATTTAGGAATTGAGGATCCAATTTTAGATATCGCGAAAGGACTCGAAAAAGAAGCCTTAGAAGATCAATATTTTGTAGATAGAAAACTATATCCAAATGTAGATTTTTATTCGGGTATTATATATAGAGCTATGGGAATACCAACAGACATGTTTACAGTAATGTTTGCTTTAGGACGTTTGCCTGGTTGGATAGCACAATGGAGAGAGATGCGCTTACGTAAAGAACCTATTGGTAGACCAAGACAATTATATATAGGAGAAACAGAAAGATCTTTTATTCCCATCTATAATAGATAAAGTATATTATTACGATATTATTAAGCTTCATAAATTTTTTATGAAGCTTTTGTTTTTTACAGTAATATTTTTAAGAATAATTCAAAAAATATTTTAATTATGATTAGTTTTGCCTCCTCAATAATTAATTTTTTAGGGCGATCATAATATGTTAGAATTAAATATTAAAAATGAAACTTCAAGGTTAAGAGCAGTTGTACTAGGTACCGCGAAAAGTAGTGGGCCGACTCCTAAAGTTGAAGAGTGTTATGATCCAAAAAGTGTCGAACATGTTATAGCTGGTACATATCCGAAAGAAGAAGATATGGTTTTGGAAATGGAAGCTGTTGCTGCAGTTTTTGAAAAATATGATGTTAAAGTATATAGACCAGAAGTTATCAAAGATTGCAATCAAATTTTCTCAAGAGATATTGCCTTTGTCATTGAGGATAAAATCATCCGAGCTAATATTTTGCCTAATAGAGACAAAGAGGTAAAAGCGATAAAGCACGTTTGGGATCAGGTGAAAAAAGAGAATAGAATTATATTGCCAGAAGCGTGCCATGTTGAGGGGGGAGACGTAATGCCTTGGAATGATTACATTTTTATCGGAACCTATTCAGGAGAAGATTACCCAGACATTATCACAGCTCGCACAAATGTAGATGCCGTTATAGCCATTCAAGAACTATTTCCTGAAAAGATTGTAAAATCGTTTGAACTTAGAAAGTCTAATACAAATGCAAAAGAAAATGCATTGCATTTAGACTGTTGTTTTCAGCCTATTGGAAAGGGTAAAGCTATTCTTCATAAAAATGGATTTTTGGTTGAACGTGAGTACGAGTGGTTGGTTGACTTTTTTGGAAAAGAAAATATTTTTGAAATAACTAAAGACGAAATGTATCAAATGAATAGTAATGTGTTTTCCATTTCTGAAAATGTTATTATTTCAGAAAAAACCTTCATACGATTAAATACTTGGTTACGAGAAAAAGGGTTTACAGTAGAAGAAGTCCCTTATGCTGAAATAGCTAAACAAGAAGGTCTGTTACGTTGTTCAACGATGCCTCTAATTAGAGATTAATGTTTTAAACAGGTTAACCTTCATTGTAGATTAAACAAGTTTCTGTTTTAGAAGTTATAATTTGGAAAAATAATACAATTAAATAAAAATGCAACAAACCACAAATACTATTTTAATGATTCGTCCTATAGGCTTTAGGATGAATGAACAAACCGCAGTAAACAATTATTATCAAAAAGTAATTGATAACTTATTGCCAGAAACAGTTAATGCTAAAGCACAACAAGAATTTGATGCGTATGTTGAAAAACTAAGAACCATAGGAGTAAATGTTATAGTTGTTAGTGATACTGATGTTTCCGATACACCAGATTCTATTTTCCCAAATAATTGGGTGTCTTTTCATGAAAATGGAAATATAGGTTTATATCCTATGTTTGCTGAAAATAGACGTCTAGAACGTCGTGAAGATATTTTTAATACTTTGGAAGAAAATGGGTTTTTAATTAATAATATTGTTGATTATACTAGTGCCGAGGAAGAAGCTGTATTTCTTGAAGGTACTGGAAGCTTGTTGTTAGATCGTGAAAATAGAAAAGCATATTGTGCGTTATCTCCAAGAGCAGATGAAGATTTAGTTATTGAATTCTGTGAGGATTTTGAATTTACTCCAGTAATATTTACTTCTAATCAAACAGTAGATGGGGAACGTAAAGCCATTTATCATACCAATGTCATGATGTGTTTAGGTGAGACTTTTGCGGTTATTTGTTTAAGTAGTATTGATGATAAAAGAGAACGTGAAAATGTGGTCAGTCATTTAAAGGAAACGAATAAAGATATTATAGATATCACGGAAGCTCAGGTAAATAATTTTGCAGGTAATATGTTACAGGTAAAAGGAACCAATGATGAACGTTATTTAATTATGAGCCAAGCGGCTTACGACTCTTTAACAAAATCTCAAATAGAACGTTTAGAAAAACATACAAAAATACTATCTAGTTCTTTAAATACCATTGAAGCTTGTGGAGGTGGAAGTGCACGTTGCATGATGGCAGAAGTATTTTTGCCAAAAGCTTAATCTTAATTTAATCTTTTAATCACCATTAGGTCTAGACTTAGGTAATTGTACATAGAATGTACTACCTACACCTTGTGTACTTTCAACCCAGATTTTACCATTATTCAATTCTATGAGCTCTTTACAAATTGAGAGCCCTAAACCAGTACCCTTTTCATTATTAGTACCAACAGTGGTAAACGAACTATTTTTAAATAGTTTCTCTAAATTCTGTTTAGAAATACCTATACCTGTATCCGCTATACTAATAATACAACTTCCATTGCTAATATGATTAGAAATAGTAATAGTATCACCGTTTTTACAGAATTTTAAGGCATTAGCAAGTAAGTTCTGAATAACAATTTCAAACATACTTCTGTCGGCATAAGCAAAATCACGTAAAGAATGGTCGGTTAAAGTGATACCTTTACTTTCCATACGCTGTTCAACAAGCTTAACCTTATCTTCAAAAACTTCCTGAATGTCGAATAGACTAGGCTTAGGCTCTAATGACTGCATTTGAGATTTAGACCAGTTTAATAAATTGAACAATAAAAGAGAAGCATTGTTTGCATTTTCACTTAATTCTGGAATTAAATTATCAAACTCTTCTCTAGTTAAAGAACCATCTTTAAGTAAATCTATAAAACCATTAATAGAAGACAAAGAATCTTTTAAATCATGAGAAACAATAGAAAATAGCTTGTCTTTTACATTGTTAACATTTTCAAGATGTTTAGTTTGCTCTTGAAAAGCGACGTTCTGCAATTCAATTTTAATATTCTTTTCTTCTAATTCTTGTGTATACTTTATGTTGTTATTACGTTTTAGATAAATTAGAATTAAAAAAGTAGACACAATAGCAAGAGCCGCTAATAAAGCGTAAAGAATTATTTTAAATTTGTCAAAACTTTCTTTAGGCTGTATGGGGGCTGTTTTCATTACAGGATCAATTTTTTCTGTAGTGGTAACTGGTTTGTTCAAATCCAGATCTAATAATTCTATAGGTTCATTTGTTATTTTCGAATCTATTTTTACTTCATCTTTTCTAAGCGTATTTTTTAAGTCATAATATCGCCGTTGCCAAACAAATGCTCTTTCAAATCGTTTTTTCGTAGAATCTAACGATTTCATGAGCCTGTAATGCTTAAGCAATTCGGTTTTATTATCTATTTTTTTAGCAATAGCACCAGCTTCAAGCAATTGTTTTTCAGCTAATATTTCTTTGCCTTTTTGTAAATTTAAATCACCAAGGTTGTTCAAGGCAATTAATATGCCTTCGTTATAACGACTACGTCTATTAAGTTTTAATCCTTTTACTAAATAATTAGCTGCAATATCATACTCTTTAAACCTTAAATATTCACCACCTAGTTTAGGATAGATACGTCCACGTACAGAATCAATGTTTGTTACTTTATTGGCCAATACTTTTTCGTAATATTCTATAGCTTTTCTATGTTCCTTTTTAAAAGAGTATAATTCTGCTAATTGACTGTTAGATCGGCTTGTGCCCTTAACATCATTTAATTGCTCCTGAACATCTAAGGCTTTCAAATAAAATTCTATGGCTTTATCGAAAGCATTAATGTTATAATAAGCATCTGCTAAATTACTATAAGCTAATCGCAAGTCATTAACTAAGTTCCTTTTCTCTAATTCTTTAATAGCAGCAAGCGAGAATTGTAAACCTTTAGTATAATTTCCTCGTTTAATTTCAATTAAACCAATACTGTTATTTACTTTGGCAACACCAAGTATGTCATTTAATTCATTAAATAAAGCTTTAGATTTTTCATAACCACTAATGGCATTTATATAATCGTCTTTTGCAGCATAAATTAATGCTTTATAATAAGTGATTTCTGCAATACCTTTTCTGTAGTTTAAATTATTAGAAAGTTTTTCACTTTCAATAATATATTTTAAAGCTCTATCATAGTCGTTTATATCATAAAGCGATTTAATAAGCTTTATAGAAGTATCTATTTTTAAAGTATCTTGATTTTGATAAGCTAATTCTAAGGCAAGACTATCTACCTCGTTAGTTTGGGAATAACCAATCGATATAGATAAAAGTATAATTAAAGTAATTATTTTCCTCATACAACATTCAAATTACAACTATAAAACAAGCAATAATTAAAAGTGTCTTAATTTTGAGGGAAAGTAAGATCGCTTTATTCTTTATTAAGTTGTAACGTATTTGTTAGTGTTAAAATTTCCAAATAAATGGATTTACTAATAGCTTTACTGAACAAAAGTTGGAAAAAGCAACTTTAAAATCTAATTTCTGCGTTTTAATACCAATAAATTAGACGAAAGGAAATAAGAAATTTAACATAAAAATCGACGAATAGACAAACGGCAAAAATCATGGAATAAGAGCACTCTTATCGATGAAATGCACCTTTTTTCTTAAAATGATTTTTTGTTTTTAACATAATCATATGTTAATGAATTATTTGTGTGTTTTTCATTTTAAAATATAACTATTTTATTAAGATTAATTTTGAGGGTAATGCTTTGATAAAAGTTTTATCTTTGCTCTCTTAAAAATTCACTACATAATGAGCCTTCAAGAGACTTTATCTAATCAAGTAAAGCAAGCTGTAAAATCCAGTTTTAACATCGTATTGGAAACAGTCGAATTTCAAGCAACTAGGAAAGAGTTCGCTGGTGATATTACTGTTGTTATTTTCCCAATGTTACGTTTTGTTAAAGGAAATCCTGTGCAAATAGGAGAAACAATTGGGGATTATTTAGTGGAACATGTAGCAGATGTTAAGGCTTTTAATGTGGTGAAAGGTTTTTTAAATGTTGAAATAAGCGATTCATATTATATCGACTTCTTTAATGGTATTAAGAATAATGAAACCTATGGCTTTGTTTCATCAATAGCAGAAAAAAAGGCAGTCATGGTTGAGTATTCCTCACCAAATACGAATAAGCCTTTACATTTAGGACACGTACGAAATAATCTTTTAGGTTATAGTGTAGCCGAAATTTTAAAAGCAGCAGGAACAAAAGTTTACAAAACTCAAATTATAAACGATAGAGGGATACATATTTGTAAAAGTATGTTAGCCTGGAAACGTTTTGGAAATGAGGAAACTCCAGAAAGTACAGGGTTAAAGGGGGATAAGTTAGTAGGTAATTATTATGTGAAGTTTGATCAGGAATATAAAAAAGAGATTGAAGACTTAGTATCTACTGGTATGTCTCAGGAAGACGCTAAAAAGAATGCCCCTATTTTATTGGAAGCCCAAGACATGCTTTTAAAATGGGAAGCAGGTGATGAAGAAACGGTGGCGCTTTGGAAGAAAATGAACGGTTGGGTATATGAAGGGTTTGATATCACCTATAAAAATTTGGGTGTAGATTTTGATACATTGTATTATGAAAGCAATACCTATTTATTAGGAAAGGAATTTGTTGCAGAAGGCTTACGATCTGGTGTTTTTCATAAGGAAGATGATGGCTCCGTTTGGTGTGATTTAACCGAAGATGGACTAGATAAAAAAATTGTATTACGTGCTGATGGTACTGCGGTATATATGACACAGGATATTGGTACGGCAATACAGCGTATTAAAGATTATCCAGATGTTGGTGGTTTGGTATATACGGTTGGTAACGAACAAGATTATCACTTTCAGGTATTATTTTTAATTCTTAAGAAACTTGGTTTTGAATGGGCTAATAATTTATACCACTTAAGTTATGGTATGGTGGATTTACCTAGCGGAAAGATGAAAAGTAGAGAAGGTACAGTAGTTGATGCCGACGATTTAATTGATGATATGGCTAATACAGCTGGTGAGATTTCAGAGGAACTAGGAAAATTAGAAGGTTATTCTGATGAAGAAAAACAAGCCCTATATAAAACTATTGGTTTAGGAGCCCTAAAATATTATGTTTTAAAGGTAGACCCTAAAAAGCGTATTCTGTTTGACCCTAAAGAATCTATCGATTTTCAAGGCAATACAGGCCCTTTTATTCAATACACTTATGCTAGAATTCAATCCATTCTAAGAAAAGCTAATTTGGATGATACTGTCACACTGAGTACTTCGACTTCGCTCAGTATAGACTCCGACAAAGTGCCTTTACACGAAAAAGAAAAAGAACTTCTAAAACAAATACAATTATTTCCGGAGATTATACAAAATGCAGCATCACAGCACAGTCCAGCATTAATTGCTAATTATACTTACGATCTGGTTAAGGAATTCAATTCCTTTTATCAAAATGTATCCATCTTAGGTGCAGACAATGATAATGAAAAAACATTTAGAGTTCAGCTTTCAAATACGGTTGCTAATACGATTAAAAATGGGTTTAAACTGTTAGGGATTGATGTTCCGGAGCGTATGTGATTTTTTTATTCGTTTAACAACTTAATATAAAACTGTTTCAATATTTTATATTTAAAGTTAAACGAAATTATATATTTTTTTACAAAATAAAATCATAAAACTTCTTTAATAACTTCAATTTCAGTATCATCATCTTTCTTTTCAACAAGTTCAATAGTATACTTGGGAAGATTGTCTTTTTTATAAAACGTTATAGGTACGGGCAATACAGATGCTAAAGCAATCATGAGTATTAAAGCGAAAAGGCTTAATCCTTTTTTTAAAGTCTTCATTATAAGTAATGGTAAATGCGGCATCAAAATGATGTTGCAGATTAAAAAAATAAGTTAAAATATTGCCAGAATTCTGGCGGCTTATTATAGAATAATTATTATATGAAGACTCCTTTAGACTTGATGGTGTGTGTTTGAGCAATAAGGTTTTGCTCTAGAAGGTTATTGTAATTTTCAAACTGTAGGATAGTTTTCTTTTGAGACTTTAAAGTGATATTGAAATCAAAAGCGTGGATGTTTAATAAAGATTTAAAACTAAAAACAATGTATTGATTTAAGACTACTTTTTGAGCCTTTTTTGTAAAAGGCTTATATTGCTTAACTGAAGAATTGTTGTTTTTATATTTGCTAACAAGAAGTTCGGTCTGTGGTTTTTCATAATTAAAAGAAACACTTGTAAACCCCGAAAACGATACTAAAGTAATTAGTAAAGCAAGGCAGTTAAATATATTTTGTATGCTTTTAAACGACAACATACAGTAAAAGTAAGCATTAAAAATGAATTCTTAAACTTACGTTAGGCGTGATGCCAAGAGATTCATTTTCAACAGTATTAATCTCATTGTTGTCATTCAAGGTATAATAGGTATTTATAATGTTTTTTTTATTTAAAAGATTCCAAACAGATGCACCTATAGTGGCCCGAGTTGCATCAGAAATATTAAAGTTATAAGTAGCGGAACAATCTGTGCGTAAATAATCATCTAAATTATCACTATTAGGCTCTGTGTAAACAATAACTCGTTCATTTGAATCATGATTTGAATCTGGAAGCGTGATAGGTTTCCCAGAATGCCAATTGAGCCCTATAGCTAACTTAAGGCCGTTTTGTGTATAAGCCCCAGCAAAAGAAAATGTATGCTTAATATCTACATTATTAGGGAATTTTTTACCATCATTCAAAGATGGGAATATGTAATTATTATCACTATAAGAATAAGAAAACCAACAGCTTAAAATATCTCCAAACTGTTTGTTTAATAAGAAATCTACTCCCTGAATTTCATAACTTCCTATACTGTTTATAAATTGATATTGGTTTTGAAACCCTTGACTTCTGGACGTTATACCATCTACTTTTTTTATATATGCTTCAGCACTTATTAATAATTTGTTTTTGTTATAGTGAACGCCTGCCGAGAGTTGTTTACTTTTTATTACAGGAACAGGATAGATGGTTTTATTATTAATAACAATATTCTCTTCATTGTTGTTAGATAGTACCCATCTCCGATTTTCAATACCTAAAAAATCATTTTGTAAATCAATAATTTGAGAAGTTGTTTGGTGTTTGAATTCACCTAATACTTCAAATTTAAAATTATTTAAAAAGCGTTGATTAAATCTTAATCTGGGTTCTGCTAAAAATAACTTAAACTTATTTATATAGTTTAAACGACCACCTATTTTTAATTTGGTTTTGGCATTATTAGATAAAAGAGATGTTTCTGCGTAAATGGCATGACTTCTAATAACGTTTTTAATAAAGCTTCTAAAAGCAGGGTTGTTAACATCCTCTAAATTACTAATACCAACTTCAGAGAATTGATAGCCTCCGTTTATTTTCAGATAGCGATTATACTTATAGTTAATGTCAAATCTTGAAGAACCATCATAGACTTCGTTTTCTTGAATGAGACGTTGATTGTTAAAAATGTCATAATTTGTAGCATCTAAATCATAATTAGAAACATAAACTTGATATGTTGTAGAAAGTCTGTTGGTCCAATCTCTGGTATAAGTTAATCCAATTGCTGAGTTTTGTTGAGATAGTTTACTATTTAAGGCTTCATCTCTATCATTAATTGTAGATTGTTCATCATAATTTAGTTTGTTATTCACGTTTAGAAAATGAAATCTAATTTTATCTTTTTTAGAGATATCATATAAAAACTTTGCATTAATATCATAAAAATAAAATGTTTCATTTTGAGAAATAGAATTATTACTGGATTTACTAAAATCTGAATCTTCAAAAACACGTTTAAGGTATTGATCGTATGTCGGAGTAATAACTAAATCGGTAACAGAACGTCGTGTTGATAATTGTAACTCTGTTTTTTTTGATAATGGAATTTTAGCATATGCATCCACATTAATCAAATTAAAACCAATCCCTCCTTTAAACTCGTTATCAATATCATTGGGTAATTCTATATCTATAATACTAGAAATACCATCGCCGTATTTAGCACTGGTCCCATTTTTGTACATGTTAACACGTTTAGTTGTATGTGGATTGAAGGCTGAAATAAGCCCGAAAAAGTGTCCGGATTGATACATTTTTATACCATCCCATAACAATAAATTCTGATCGTGTGTACCACCTCTAACATTTATATTAGACACTTTTTCATCAGCACTTAAAACACCTGGAAGTGCCTGAATGGTTTGTAAAACATCAGGTTCTATTAAACCAGGAAGAATGCCAAAAGATTCTGGTTTTATAGTAATGGAACCGTCATTTAATTTAGTAATACCATTGGTAAGATAGTTAGTAACAACAATTTCTTTAAGTTTTTGTACTCTGTAGTTGTCTTTTTCTTTTTCTAAACGTTTAATAGCTATGAAACGACTATCTAATAATTCAAAATCAAGTTTAATGTTCTCTTTTAGAAATTCTAAAAGATCAACTAATGTTAAGTCTTCACTTGGTAAGGAGGCTTCTTTATCCTTGATAGTTTCGTCTGCATAAGAAAAACTGATGTTATGGCGTGCTTCAAGAATATTTAAAATAGCCGAAAGAGGTTGCTTTTCTTTTTGAGTATTTTGGGCTTTAAGGCTGGAAACATTCAAAAAAAATACTATAGAAAAAAAAGAAAGAAGTACTTTTCTACTCACGTTTTAATATTATAGTATTGTTTGTTTTACTATAAGTTACACGTAAAGGTAAGGTAATTGCTTTTATGGCCACATCCATGTTGTCATGGGCAAAACTACCTGTAAACAACTGATCCGAATCAATATTTACTAAGGTAATTCTAACACCATATTGTCTTTCAAATTCGGCAATAACTGTTTTGTAAGGTGAGCTTTTAAAAGTACTTTCATTACTTAACCACGAAGGTTGTGAGCGGTTTTCTTTTTCTTTAGCAATTATTTTCCCATCGATAATTAAAAAACTGTCGCCAGGATTTAACTTCGTTTCTTGAGAATTGTAATGAACGCCAACTAAACCTTCGTAGCAAATAACCTCAAAATAATTGTCCCATTGTTTTACATTAAATTGAGTTCCGTAAACAGTAACAAGCCCTGTTTTTGTTTTTACTTTAAATGATGATCCTTTAGCCACTTTAAAAAAGGCTTCACCATCAAGTTCTACTTCTCTATTGTGTTTCCAATCTTTTTTGTTGAATGTTAATATCGATTTTGCATTTAACGAAACATTAGAAGCATCTGGTAGTTTTATGGTTGTTTTTTGTGCAAACTCAGTAGTAATTGTAGTATCTAAAGTAGTTGTATAATAGTATAAACTAAAGCAAACAGCAAGTATAGCAGCAACACGCATAAATGGTTTAAACCATTGTGTTGATTGCTTTTTATTACTTTTAATAGTATTTAAAACAGTATCTAATTCTTCAGAAGTGTTATAATCATCTACTTTAAAAGCTTGTAAGCCTTGGTTTAACTTTACTAAATCATCATAATCTTCAAGCGCTTTAAACACTTCAAGTTCCTGATCATTCAGATCGTTATCCAACCATTTCGATATTAAAATGTCTCTGTCCATGATTCCTTAATTCAACTATATAACAGTTAACTTTTATTTTTTCCTACCCTTAATTTAATTTTTTTTTCAAAAAAGCTTAAATTTCAGTGTTCAGTGTTCAGTGTTCAGTGTTCAGTGTTCAGTGTTCAACCAGTTTTGCATCTTTATGAGTAACTAAAGGATATAAAAATTAAAAACCAAATTCCAAAAGTTTATTTTCTAACAACTAACAACTAACAACTAACAACTAACAACTAACAACATCACAACTCCTTAATATCCTTTCGTAATTTTTCTAAAGCACCATAAATACGTTTTTCTACAGCTTTAGTAGAAATGCCTAGAAGTTCAGCAATTTCTTTAAAACGTTTTCCTTCAACGCGATTCATCATAAAAGCAACACGCTGTGCTTCCGTTAAATTAGCCAGTGCTTTTTGTAATTTATCATGATACTCATTCTCTTGCATTAAAAATTCAGGATTTTCATTAGTATACATTTTAGGTTTGGTTTGCTGATGTTTTAGAACAACCTTTTGGTGTGCCGTTTCATTCAACATTAAATTATTAGCCGTAGTAAAAACAAAACTCTTTGCTTTATCTGGAGAAACCTTAGCGCAGTTTTCCCAAAGCTTAACAAAAGCCTCCTGTACTTTATCTTTAGGGTTTAGTAATTCACCAAACTTATAGTATAAAAAATTGTGTAAATCTTTAGAGTGTTTATTAAATATGGAAGAAAACATACGCTCTTCACAAATGTTTTCATGTAACTGTTTATCCATGTATTATTGGAGATTGATCACGCTAAATTAAAAAAAAACAAAACTAAAGGGTAGGAATTTTTAAAGTTATCCTGTTTTATAAATAAAAAAGCTATGTTTAACCCAAAATTAAATGTTATGAAATCAAAAATGAGAACATTATTATTAATGCCTTTTTTTGCCCTTTTATTATTTACTTCTTGTCAAGAAGAAAAAGTTGATATTACGCCACCAGCAGAAAGTGAGGCTCTTGTTGCAAATTCAGAACTAACAAGTTTTATTAGTGCCACGTCTGCCAAAGACGGATCTGCAGATAATATTATTGATAAAGCAAGTTGTTTATCTGTCGAATTACCAGTAACAGTTGTTGTTAATGGTCTTGAAATTATTGTAGACTCTACTGAAGACTATAAGGTCATCGAAGCTATTTTTAATAAATTTGAAGATGACGATGATAAACTAGAGATTGTTTTTCCTATAACTATTGTTTTAGCAGATCATACGGAGATTGTTCTTAATAATCGTACCGATTTAGAAAATTTAATAAAGGAATGTAAAGGTGAAAATGAAGCAGACGATGATATCGAATGTATCGATTTTCAGTATCCAATATCTTTTTCAGTTTACGATACAGAATTTCAGGTTATAGATGTTATTACTGTTGAAAATGACAGACAATTACACCGTTTTGTTAAACGTGTTGCCAATGCTGAAGTTTTAGCAAGTCTTAATTTTCCGGTAACTATGATTTATGCTGATGGTTCTACTACAGTTGTAAATAACAATGAAGAATTAGAAAGTACTATAAACGAGGCAAAAGATGATTGTGATGAAGATGATGATAATGATTATGGTGATGACGATTTTACTAAAGAGCGTTTAGATGAGTATTTAAAAATTTGCCCTTGGGTTGTTCATGAATTTAAAAGAGACAATCAAGATAATACTCCTGAGTACAAAGAATATGCTTTAAACTTTAAAGAAGATGGTGTTGTTGTAATGCGTGCAAGAGGTGGTGATATTTTAACAGGTACCTGGAATACGCGTGTAACTGATAGAGGAGCGCTTTTAAAGTTAGAATTTGATACGCTGGCTGACTTTACTTTAGAGTGGGTTGTATATGATATTGAATATGGTAAAATCAAACTTTACGAAGTTGGAGGTAACAGAATCATTATGAAGAAAAATTGTGATGTTGTTATAGATCATACAAAAGAAAGAGTTGAAAACTATTTACAAGAGTGTTTATGGAGAGTAGCACGCTTAAGTGTAGATGGTGCAGATAATGAAAAAGATTATATAGGTACACCTTTAAAATTCTTTGCAAACAATGTTGTTAAAATTAGAGTAAATGGTGAGTTAGTTGAAGGTACTTATGAAGTATTAGTTAGAAATAATGGTTTAGGCTTAAGCATTAATCTTGAAGGAAGACCAAACTTAAAATTAGAATGGTTAATTACGTTCCTTGAACCAGGTTTAATAAAACTGGAGTCATTAAATAACAGAGAAAATAAAATGGTGTTGAAAAGACATTGTCCAGAAGGTGATGAAGATATAAACTATATCAATGATGTTCTTACTTCCCCTTGGGGGGGAATTTGGGATGGAGGTTGGACTGTAGCCTCTTATCTTGATGGAGATGTAGAAAAAAAGGAGAGTTTTGAGTTATATGTAATTACTTTTTCAGAAGAAGGGAAAATAAATGTTTACAAGGAAAATAATAATGATGTAAAGTTTGATGGTTCTTGGTTAGCTTACAGAAATGATGATTTATTCCTTGGTATGCATTTTGGAATTGAAGCACCGTTTAATGATCTTAACCATAGATGGGTAATAAAATCCATTACATCAAATAGAATTGAGTTAAAAGATTACAATGCCAATGGTGGCATAGAAAGAATATTAGTTCTTGAACACGTACAATAAAATAAGTAATCTTACTGTTTTTGATTAAAAAAGGAAACACTTATCTTTCGGTTTGTTAGGTTAATTAGAGTTAAGTCTCCTTTTATATAGGCTGTCAAATTATATAATTTGACAGCTTTTTTTATTCCATTTTTTTATAATGAGCCTCTTTATTAATACGCTTCAAATCATTAACTTTGCATTCTTAAAATTAAAAGTAAATTATGTTTAATAATTTAAGCGATAAATTAGATAAAGCCTTACACGTTTTAAAAGGGCATGGAAGTATCACAGAAGTTAATGTAGCCGAAACTTTAAAAGAGGTTCGTCGTGCTTTGCTTGATGCCGATGTTAATTTTAAAATAGCCAAAGAATTCACCAAAAGAGTCAAAGAAAAAGCACTTGGTCAAAATGTTTTAACAACATTACAGCCAGGTCAGTTAATGGTTAAAATCGTAAAAGATGAGTTAACTGAGCTTATGGGAGGAGATGCAGAAGGTCTGAATCTTTCTGGTACTCCAAGTGTTATTTTAATGTCTGGATTACAAGGTTCTGGTAAAACTACTTTTTCTGGTAAACTCGCTAATTATCTTAAAAATAAGAAAACTAAAAATCCATTATTAGTAGCTTGTGATGTATATCGTCCAGCTGCAATTGACCAATTACATGTTGTTGGAGATCAAATAGGCGTAGAGGTTTTTAGTGATAGAGGAAATAATGATCCCGTAGCTATTTCTAAAGCAGGTATTGCTCATGCTAAAGCTAACGGACATAATGTAGTGATTATTGATACCGCAGGTCGTCTAGCTGTTGATGAGGTCATGATGACCGAAATATCAAACATTCATAAGGCTATACAACCACAAGAAACATTGTTTGTTGTAGATTCTATGACAGGTCAGGATGCTGTTAATACAGCAAAAACCTTTAATGATGTACTGAATTTTGATGGTGTTATACTAACAAAACTAGATGGTGATACACGTGGTGGGGCAGCAATTTCTATAAAATCTGTAGTAAATAAACCAATCAAGTTTATTGGTACAGGTGAAAAAATGGAAGCGATTGATGTATTCTATCCATCTCGTATGGCAGATCGTATTCTTGGAATGGGAGATGTTGTTTCTTTAGTTGAAAGAGCTCAAGAACAATTTGACGAAGAAGAAGCACGTAAACTTCAAAAGAAAATAGCCAAAAATCAGTTTGGTTTTGATGATTTCTTAAAGCAAATTCAGCAGATTAAGAAAATGGGGAACATGAAAGATCTTATGGGGATGATTCCTGGTGCTGGAAAAATGATGAAAGATATTGATATAGATGATGATGCCTTTAAAGGTATTGAAGCTATTATTCATTCTATGACACCTAAAGAAAGAAGCAATCCATCTATTATAAATTCAAGTAGAAAAATACGTATCGGTAAAGGCTCAGGGACTTCTGTTCAGGAAGTCAACCAATTGTTAAAGCAATTTAACCAAATGAGTAAGATGATGAAGATGATGCAAGGTGGCGGAGGCAAAAAAATGATGCAAATGATGAAAGGGATGCGTTAGTTTTGTTAGAAGTTAGAAGTTAGAAGTTAGAAGTTAGAAGTTAGAAGTTAGAAGTTAGAAGTTAGAAAGTGGATTTTTCACCAAATACCAAACAGAAAATAATGACAATCTTAGACGGAAAAAAAGTTAGCAATGATATTAAAAATGAAATTGCAGTCGAAGTTCAAAAAATAAAAGATAAAGGAGAGAAAGTACCTCATTTGGCAGCAATCATTGTAGGCAACGATGGCGCAAGTTTAACCTATGTTGGAAGTAAAGTAAAAGCGTGTGAACGTGTTGGTTTTGAGTCTACTTTGGTACAAATGTCTAATACCACAAGTGAAGTTGAATTATTAGATAAAATTAAAGAACTTAATGAAAACCCAGAGATAGATGGTTTTATAGTTCAGTTACCATTACCACCGCAAATTAATGAGCAAAAAGTATTATTAGCTGTTGATCCTGATAAAGATGTAGATGGTTTTCACCCTACAAATTTTGGTAAAATGGCTTTAGATATGTCTACCTTTATTCCAGCAACCCCATTTGGTATTTTAGAATTACTAGATCGTTATGGTGTAGAGACAAAAGGAAAACATACGGTTGTTATTGGTCGTTCTCATATTGTGGGTAGACCTATGAGTATTTTAATGGGACGCAAAGGATTCCCAGGAAACTCAACAGTAACCTTAACACATAGTCATACTAAAAACATCACTCAAATTACATCGCAGGCAGATATTATTATTTCAGCACTAGGAGTTCCTAATTTCTTAAAGGCAGAAATGGTTAAAGATGATGCTGTTATTATAGATGTAGGGATTACAAGAGTTACAGATGAAACCAGACCTAGGGGGTATAGAATAGTCGGTGATGTAGATTTTGCAAATGTTAGTAAAAAAGCAAGTTATATTACACCTGTTCCTGGTGGTGTTGGACCTATGACAATTGCTATGTTACTTAAAAATACATTACTAGCAAGAGAAAGACATAACATATAAAAGGTAGCATAATTAGCTTATATAAATGCGTTATAAATTTTTAATTTGTAACGCATTTTTTTATTGCATAGAAATGATAAAATAATACCATTTCTTGTTTGGAATTACAGTAAAATAAAATAATGATTTTTTGCTTTATACAAAATATAAAAATAAAGCATAGCCTAAGTTACGGTTTCTTTTTCTATTGAAGTAGAAGGCGAAAAAGGGTGTTTTATTACGGTTATTTCAAATGAGAATTGGTATAAGTATAAAAATGATACAGATTAGTATTATTCATTATTAGAAATTACAATCTTTTTCTTAATAACCTTATCATTGGCTGTATTTATTTGAATAATATAAACCCCATCACTGAGTAACCTAGTAGAGTAGTTGTATGCTTTTTTTGAATCATGAATCTTTTTATGTAATACTTCTTTTCCAGTAGCATTAAATAAACTAAATGTTTTTAAACTTAAAGAATTAGGGTTTAAGATTTTTAATTCAGAAATGGAATTATTTTGGAATACTTTTAAATTATCTAAATTAGTTTCAGTAGTGTGTAAGCTATTCTTGTTAAAAACAATTTCAAACCGATCTTTATAATTGTTGGCCTTAAGATTAATATTAAAATCCTGAGCTTTTAAATTAACAAAAGAGTCGTTTTCGTTATCATGTAGATAAATAGGCTGATCACTTTCAAAATTCTGAATGTCAGCAATTCTAATTCTAATCTGCGAGTCTTTGTTTAATTTGATCACCAAAGGGATTTTTAAAGTAGCATCAAAAGGCAGTGCCTCTGCGAGATAAGGCTTTCCATCCACTAACCAATGCGCGTCCAAAGCCAAAATATCATCTTGGTGTATATTGGATTCCATACCATAATCAAAACCAAAGGTTGTAGAGTTATGAAATGTTTCTACTAATTGTCTTGTATAGCTATTATTGAAATCAATATTCAATCTAAAACGTTTGTAGCCACTTGGAACTTTAAAAAAACCTTTAGTTTTTTTTGAAGTTTTCTTTTTTGTGTTAGAAGACTTAAAAAACTCACTGTCAGCATGTGTTTCCTTTATAAATATTCTATGGTCGTTTTTCGCTTTCAC
>NZ_SRSO01000018.1 GCF_004791695.1 Flavivirga rizhaonensis
TTAATAATACCTCCTGGTTTTAGAATGACACTTTAAACATACAAACTCGATTTAATTCTTTTTAGAAAAATAATATTAAAGAAATGATTTTCAAGTGTTTGTCATTTCGACAGAGCGAAGTATGAGCCTTTCGACTTCGCTCAAGATAAACTTTCGAGAAATCTCATAAGGATGGGATTCCTCCTCGCAAGCTACGCTTTATATCTTCAAATAAAATATATTTTATTTTCAATAGCATTCGGAATGACATAGTTTCTTTATTAAAACAATTAAACAACTGATTGTTAAGTTTTAATATATCGAGCTCACGTTAAAATTAAGATTCTATTTTATCATGCACCTTAGTATCTTTCCTATCATTCCAAAGCGTTAAAATATCTGTAGCCACATGTGCGCCGCTACCAGAAGCTATGGAAAACTGACTGCGCCAGCCAGCCAGTGTACCAGCTACATATAAATTATCTTCAATTAAATGATCTGTGTTTTTTAACCAAATCCTATTTTTTTCAATAGGAGATCTTGGATGAGGTTCAATATAATACTCAAGCCCTTTAATAGTCATTAAATTAGTATAGCCAACTGCAACGACAACGACTTTAGAAGAATAAGTATTTTTATTGGTTCTTATTTTAAAAACATCTTCAGATTTTGATAGCTCTAAGACTTTTTCCCTTTCAATTTGATTAACATGTGGGTATAAGTCTGTTAATTGTCTTTTTCCATTTTCTAAAATAGAAGCACCAGTTGTTTTAGGCGCTAAACCTAATACATTATTAAATAAGGCGGTTTGAAGATGTGATGTTTTTTGGTGGGCAATGATGCCAATACTTTTGTCTTTAGCAAAAACTTTATTTTTAGCAGAACCTAAAACCAAAGCACAAGACAAGCCTGCTGCACCTCCACCAATAATTAAAGCATCATACATTATACCAATTGAATTTTAAAATTATACATAAGTAAAAAAGAAACAATTTACATGTGTCTTTTTGAAGTTTAATTGGTATTATAGTTGCGTTCTTTTACTTTTTGTTCAATACGTTTAGATATTCTTAAAATAAACATCATAAGGATCACGCAAAGAGACGCTAAAATAGTAATTAAAGCAATTAAACTATCATCTTTAAAAGGCGCATCAAGATTTACTTTTGTAAAGTTGAAAATCATGAGCCCAAAGGCTATAATACTTATAATAATAGTTAAATATTTCATTCTAAATAATGTTTATACGATTTCAAATAATGCTTTAATGTTATGAGCAAACAACTTAACTGCAATGGCTAATAATACAACACCAAATACTTTACGTATAATGTTTATGCCATTTTGCCCTATAAGTCGTTCAATTTTAGCCGATGTTTTCAGTACTATAAAAATAAAAATAACATTCAAAATAACAGCAATAACAATATTTTCAGTTCTAAACTCAGCTCTTAACGATAATAAAGTTGTTAAACTTCCAGGACCTGCAATTAAAGGGAACGCTAAAGGAAATACAGCAGTTGTCATAGCAGTGTTTTCTTCCTGTTTATATAAAGTGATTCCTAAAATCATTTCTAAAGCAATAAAAAACAAAATAAAAGCACCGGCAACAGCAAACGAGTTTACATCAATACCAATAAGGTTTAAAATACTCTTTCCTAAAAACAAGAAAACAACTAATATAATACCCGCAATAATAGAAGCTTTTTCGCTTTGAATTTGACCTGCTTTTTTTCGTAAATCTATAATTATAGGAATGCTTCCTATAATATCTATAACGGCAAATAATACCATAAAAGCCGTAAAGATTTCTTTAAAGTTTAATTGCATTTCTTTGGTTATTAAGTTTGTGTGCAAAGTTCGGTATTAAATACCAAATTATTGCATTAAATAATTCTAAAGATTGTCTATTTTTGCCTGATGTTTCAATTAGGAAAAACCATTGTATCCGAAGATGTTATTGAGAAAGACTTTATGTGTAATCTTTCGGCTTGTAAAGGAGCATGCTGTATTGATGGTGATGCTGGAGCTCCACTAGAAGAAGATGAAGCTAAAATACTAAAAGACATATATTCTAAGGTAAAACCTTTTTTGCGTAAAGAAGGTGTTGAAGCTATAGAATCTCAAGGTGTATACGTAACTAGTGAAGAAGGTGAATTAGAAACGCCTTTAATTAATGGAGCAGATTGTGCCTATGTTATTTTTGATGAAAAAAAAGTAGCGCTTTGTGGTATAGAAGAAGCTTACAATCAAGGCCAAATCTCTTGGAAAAAACCAGTGTCTTGCCATTTATACCCCGTAAGAGTTCAAGATTATAGTGAGTTTTCAGCAGTTAATTACCACAAATGGCAAATTTGCGATGATGCCTGTGCATTAGGTAAAGAATTACAAATACCTATCTATAAATTTGTAAAAGAAGCTTTAATTAGGAAGTTTGGTGAAGATTGGTATATGGAATTAGAGAAAGTTGCAAATTCAAAAAAAAGGGATTAAAATTTATTTTTAAATTTTAAAATTAGCGTCTCATTTCTTTACTTTTTTTGTAAACAAAGCCCCCTTGTTTTAGGGGGCTTAAGCGAAGATGTTAAAAATTAAACATTTAACAATCAGCAAGTTGTAATGTTGTAAGAAAGCCTTTTAAAAGGCTAATTTGTTAAGTTTTGTTAAAAACTTGTTGACAATGTTTATAACTATACCTTTCTTTTATCACTACATTTTTCAATCTTTGTTACTCCCAAATCGAAAGAAATTTTCGTCCAATATTTTATAAAAATCTTAAAAAACAATGTCTCAGACTATAGAACCGATTCTGCAAGAAAACAAAGATCGCTTTGTTATTTTTCCAATTCAACACCATGATATTTGGGAGTGGTATAAAAAATCGGAGGCAAGTTTCTGGACAGCAGAAGAAATTGATTTACATCAAGATCTTACAGATTGGGCTACAAAGCTTAATGATGATGAACGTTATTTTATAAAACACATCCTAGCATTTTTTGCTGCAAGTGATGGTATTGTAAACGAAAATTTAGCTGAGAACTTTGTAAACGAAGTGCAGTATAGTGAAGCGAAATTCTTTTATGGATTTCAAATCATGATGGAAAATATTCATAGTGAAACCTATTCACTTTTAATAGATACTTATGTAAAAGACGAAAAAGAAAAAGATCTTTTGTTTAATGCTCTTGATAACTTTCCTGCTATTAAAAAGAAAGCAGATTGGGCATTAAAATGGATTGAATCTCCAAGTTTTGCAGAACGTTTAATCGCGTTCGCAGCAGTTGAAGGTATTTTCTTTTCTGGAGCATTTTGTTCTATTTTCTGGTTAAAGAAAAGAGGATTAATGCCTGGCTTAACATTTTCTAATGAGTTAATATCTCGTGATGAAGGTGTACACTGTGATTTTGCAGTGCATATACATAATAAGCATTTAATAAATAAAGTGCCTAAATCCCGTATTAGAGAAATACTAGTGGATGCTTTAGATATTGAACGCGAATTTATAACAGAATCTTTACCAGCAAGTCTAATTGGAATGAATGCAGTTTTAATGGCACAATATTTAGAATTTGTGACAGATAGATTGTTAAGTGAATTAGGCTGCGAAAAAGAATACAATACAGCAAACCCATTTGATTTTATGGATATGATTTCATTACAAGGAAAAACAAATTTCTTTGAGAAACGTGTGTCAGAATATCAAAAAGCGGGTGTCCTTAATAAAGAAGAAGAAAAAGATAAATTCAGTTTTGACGCCGATTTTTAATTGAGCCCCTAATTTTCAAAAATCTCTCTTTTTGAAAATTCAATTAGAATGACATTCCCATAATAGGAGGGAAATTAATAACCTTTTGTTAAAGTAACCAAAGTAACTGATTTTTGTCTAATTAACCATTAGAGCTAAACATTAGAATAATAATCTAACCGATTTTCTGAAGGTGTATCAGAAAACCTAAAAAGTGTAATAAATATGTATGTAGTAAAAAGAGACGGCAGAAAAGAGCAAATCATGTTCGATAAAATCACTGCAAGAGTGAGAAAATTATGTTATGGATTAAACGAATTAGTCGATCCATTAAAAGTAACAATGCGTGTCATTGAAGGATTATATGATGGTGTTACTACAAGCGAACTTGATAATCTTGCGGCAGAGATTGCAGCAACTATGACGACAGCGCATCCAGATTACGCTCGTTTAGCTGCTCGTATTTCGGTTTCTAACTTACATAAAAACACTAAAAAGACATTTAGTGATGTTATGGAAGATTTACACAAATATGTAAATCCAAGAACAGGTAAAGACGCCCCACTTTTAGCAGACGATGTATATGAAGTGATTATGGCTAATAAAGAACGCCTCGATTCTACTATCATATATAACCGAGATTTTGGTTATGATTATTTTGGTTTTAAAACTTTAGAGCGCTCCTATCTTTTAAAATTGAATGGGGTCATTGCAGAGCGCCCTCAACATATGCTTATGCGTGTTTCAATAGGAATTCATTTAAATGATTTAGATGCGGCTATTGAGACCTATGAGCTAATGTCTAAAAAATATTTTACACACGCTACACCAACACTATTTAATTCTGGTACACCAAAACCTCAAATGTCATCTTGTTTTCTTTTAACAATGAAAGAAGATAGTATTGATGGTATTTACGACACTTTAAAACAAACAGCTAAGATTTCACAATCAGCAGGTGGTATTGGTTTAGCGATGCATAATGTAAGAGCTACAGGTAGTTATATCGCAGGAACCAACGGCACCAGTAATGGTATTGTGCCTATGCTTCGTGTATTTAATGATACAGCACGTTATGTAGATCAAGGAGGTGGAAAACGAAAAGGAAGTTTTGCTATTTATTTAGAAACTTGGCATGCCGATATTTTTGATTTCTTAGACTTAAAGAAAAACCATGGTAAAGAAGAAATGCGTGCGCGTGATTTATTTTATGCGATGTGGATTTCAGATTTATTTATGAAACGTGTTCAAGAAGATGGCGATTGGACTTTAATGTGTCCTAATGAATGTCCTGGAATGGATGAGACACATAGTGAGGAATTTGAAGCTCTATATTTAAAATATGAAGCAGAAGGAAAAGGGCGTAAAACAATAAAAGCACGTGAGCTTTGGGAGAAAATATTAGAATCTCAAATTGAAACAGGTACGCCATACATGTTGTATAAAGATGCGGCAAATCGTAAGTCTAATCAGAAAAATTTAGGAACCATCCGTTCTTCAAATTTATGTACAGAGATTATGGAGTACACATCTCCAGATGAGGTAGCTGTATGTAATTTGGCATCTATAGCGCTACCAATGTTTATTAAAAACGGTGAATTCGATCATAAAGAATTGTTCCGTATTACAAAACGCGTTACTAAAAACTTAAATCGAGTTATAGATAGAAATTATTATCCAGTAAAAGAAGCCGAAAACTCTAATATGCGCCACAGGCCAATAGGTTTAGGGGTACAAGGGTTGGCAGATACATTTATACAATTACGTATGCCTTTTACAAGTGATGCCGCTAAAAAATTAAATCAAGATATTTTTGAAACGCTTTACTATGCGGCAGTTACTGCAAGTATGGAAGAAGCAAAAGCTGATGGCCCTTACGAAACTTATGAAGGATCTCCAATAAGTAAAGGGGAATTCCAACATAATTTATGGAATTTAAAAGATGAAGAATTAAGCGGTAATTGGGATTGGGAGAAACTACGTAAGCAAGTGCTAAAAAATGGTGTGCGTAACTCATTATTAGTGGCACCTATGCCAACCGCATCAACATCTCAAATTCTTGGTAATAATGAATGTTTTGAGCCATACACTTCTAATATTTATACCCGCCGTGTATTATCTGGTGAGTTTATTGTTGTGAATAAGCATTTATTAGAAGATTTAGTTGACCTAGGGCTCTGGAATGAAAGTTTAAAACAAGATATCATGAGGGCTAATGGTTCTATTCAAAATATTGATACCATTCCTCAAGATATAAAAGATTTATATAAAACAGTTTGGGAGTTAAGTATGAAAGATATTATAGATATGTCTCGCCAAAGAGGGTACTTTATAGATCAGTCACAATCACTAAACTTATTTTTAGAAGGAGCTACTATGGCTAAGCTAACATCAATGCATTTTTACGCATGGAAAAGTGGTTTAAAAACAGGTATGTATTACTTGCGTACTAAGAGTGCAGTAGATGCTATTAAGTTTACTCTACAAACAACTAAGAAAGAAGAACCAACTGCAGACGTTGTAGAAGTTAAGGATGTTAATGTACAGCAAGAGCAAGCAAAAAAGAAACAAGTAGCAGCAAATAATGCAGCTAAATTTGCAAAACAAAACACACCGGAAGTTGAGCCTATGACTGCAGAAGAAATGAAAGCACTTATTGCCCAAGCAAAAGCAGGAGAAGGCGATGATTGCTTAATGTGCGGGTCTTAACTAATTTTCACTTATTTAATATGTCTCCCAATTCTTATTTAAAAGAATTTGAGAGGGATTTCGAATTAAGTGTTGTACAAAAGCATCTCTGTTGAGATGCTTTTTTATCGTTAATACCAATTAATTAAAAAATGAATAAAACAGTAAATAAACTTGAAGCTCTAATAAAAAAAGGATTAGAATATATATTGCAATCTTCAGAACTTGAATTGGCTCAAAAATCATCACCTGAAAAGTGGTCAAAAAAAGAAATTTTAGGACATCTTATTGATTCCGGAATAAATAACCTTCAACGATTTACCGAAATTCAGTATGAGAACAAACCTTATAAAATAAGAAGGTACGAACAAGATAAATTAGTGAAAGCTAATGACTATCAAAATGCTGAATCTAAAGAAATTGCTGATTTTTGGTTTGCTATTAATACTAGAATAATGTGTTTAATAAGTCAACAAACAGAAGAAACGCTTAATTACAAAATTAAAATAGATGATAGCAGTAACACCTCGGATTTGAGATTTTTAATTCAGGACTACGTCAATCATTTAGAGCATCATCTAAATCAAATTCTGGAATAATACTAATTTGATATATAAAATGATGTATAAAACCTAAAAACACTATGTTTAAATGGATATATTTTTACAAGCAGCCATAGACGAAGCAAAGAAAGGACTGCAAGAAGGCGGTATCCCTATTGGGTCTGTTATTGTTTATAAGGGTGAGATAATTGGCAGAGGTCACAATAGGAGAATTCAAAATGGAAGTGTTGTACTACACGGAGAAATGGATGCTTTCGAGAATGCAGGTCGCTTGCCTACAAGTGTATATAAAGCGAGTACTTTATACACAACACTGTCGCCTTGCAGTATGTGCTCTGGAGCTATTTTGCTGTATGGTATTCCAAAAGTTATAATAGGTGAGAACAAAACCTTTTTAGGAGAAGAAGCCTTATTAAAATCACGCGGTGTAAAAATAGAAGTTGTAGATAATCAGGAATGTATCACGCTTATGGAGTCCTTTATTTCTAATAAACCCGAATTATGGAATGAGGATATTGGGAAATAGTTTCTATTTATCATAAAACAGAAAAACACCTTCTAGGAGAGAGGTGCTTTTTACTGGTTCCAAAAGAAGTTAAAACTGAGCTTCTAAAATTTTTTGACACGAGATAATCAAACAAGCTCTTTTTCTAATTAAGAACCTTATTTATATTGACATAAATAAGAGGTCTGTTCAGATACTTTTACTTGAAACGTTTTATTGGCTTCAATCTGGTACGATTCGCCAGCTTTGTACGTTATCTATTCTGATTCGCCAGGTAATTTAACGGTCATTTCTCCTTCAATAACAAGCATTGTTTCGTGAGTAGAAGTACCAAATTCATAATCGCCAGCATTCATAACTCCTAAAGTAGATTTTCCAGTTTTAGTAGTATATCCTAAAGATTTAACGTTACCATCAAAATAGTTGTTTGTTGAAATCATATATTTATTTTAAAATTTTGACGAAAATAGCAAACTCAATTGGCATAGTGGTATGCTAATAAACATTATTATTAGTCAAATAGCTATATAAAATATTCAAAACCCCCTTATTCATTAAAGAAAATAAATTTATTACTACATGTATTAAACTTTTAATGGTTTTTAAGGTCAAAGAAGGTTTATTTCAGAAATTTATAAAAATATCTAACTATTTAAAAGCAATCGTTACTTATGACTTATACTTTTCAAAAAGACCTTAGTAGAATCTTTTTTAAAACTTATATTTGCCCAGAATTTATTAATAATAACTCCCTTACTCTACACATGAGGTCTATTAAATTACTAGTTGTTGCCTTTTTGTTAATATCAAATTTTGCAATAGCACAGATTACTGGAAAAATACAAGATACTACTGATAATTATCCTTTAGAATATGCCACAGTAGCACTTTATAACCAAGATGACAAATCACTTGTAACGGGCGTTATTACAAATATTGATGGTGTTTTTATTATTGAAAATGTTAAAAATGGACGCTATTATTTAGAAGCGTCTTTTGTTGGTTATACCACGAAAACTATTCAAAATATAGACATCTATAAAGGTAATAAACGTATAGATTTAGGAGTCATAAAATTGGTTTTAGGAAATCGACTTAACGAAGTGGAAATTAGGGGAGAACGTGCAACAGTAATTAACAAAATTGACCGTCAAGTATTCGATTCTAAAAATTTTCAAAATAGCCAGGGTGGTAGCGCAACTGATATTATTAAAAACTTGCCTTCGGTATCTGTTGATGGTTTAGGAGGTATAAGCGTTAGAGGAAGTAAAGGGTTTGCTGTTTTAATTAATGGAAAACCTACCCAGGGGGATGCTAGTGCTATTTTAGCGCAATTACCTGCCAATGCCTTAGAAAAAATAGAAATTATTACAGCACCATCTGCAAAATACGACCCCGAAGGCAAGGGTGGTATTTTAAATATTATTACAAAAGAAGGCGCTACTAACGGAACATTTGCACAAATAAACCTGCGTGGTGGGTTTCCGTCGATTGAACCTTATGATACTCAAGTGTCGGCACAACGCTACGGAATAGATGCTACCATTAATAAAAGAACCGATAAATGGAATTTATCATTTGGAACCAGTTACCAGCGTAATGATAAAACTGGTAGAAGAGAAGGCGAGTTATTTATTGTAAACCAAGCAGAAGATAAACAAACCTTTTTGCCATCAGACGGAGAACGTAGTTTTGACAATATTAGTTATAATGGTCGTTTTACTGTAGACTTTACACCAAATAAAAACGATGAATTCTCATTAGGCTTTTTTGCGGGGAAACATACTGTTGATAGGTTAGCAGATATTACCTATTTTGATAATCACGCTATTTCTCCCATTGGAAGCAATAACAGATTATACACCTTTTCGTATTACAACCACAACTTAAGAACCCGTAAAGGAGATTTTGTGCTGGGGAGTTTTGATTATGGGCATACTTTTGGTGATAAATCAAAAGTATCAACATCATTTTTATATGAATATACCTTTTTAGGGGGTCCAACCTATAACGACAATGTAGATACTCCAGCCTATAATGTTATTTATCAACAAGAATTTAATACCAACGATAATCCTTTACATGGGGTGCGTTATAATTTAGATTATAAATGGAAACCGTTTTCATTTGGAATTATTGAAACAGGATATCAATTTAGAAATTTAAATCACGAAGGCGAATTTGTTTATGAGCGCGACGGGGTTGTCGTGCCAGAGTTTTCAAGTAATATTGAGTTAAAAAGAACACTTCATTCGGCCTATGGACAATTAACAGGAGCTAAAGACAAATGGGATTATGCTGCTGGTGTACGTTTAGAATCAATGAATAGAAAGTACACTGAAGCTTTGGTTAGTGAAGCAGTTCCAAATGAATATAAATACGATTTTGTAAAATTGTTTCCTTCAGCATCATTACAATATTCGGTAAACGACGATACCAAAATTAAAGCGGCTTATAGTAAGAGAGTAGAGCGTACCACTACCTTAAAAATGAATAGTTTCGCAGAACGTGAGCATTCAGAAGTTTTTGAACAAGGAGACAATCGTTTACTTCCTGAATTTATAGATTTGGTAGAGCTTGGTGTTAACAAAAAATTCAATAATAACACTTCTGGATATGCAACGGCTTATTATAGACATGTAAACAACGCTATTAATCGTGTTAATACCCTAGCTTATGAGAGTAATGGTGCTGTAATTGATACTATTTTAAACCGTGTGTATTCTAATGTTGGAAAAAGCAATGCTATAGGCATAGAACTTGGTACACAATTTAAAGCCGCCAAAAATTGGAGCAATTTTATAGGTGCGAATATATATAACTACGATATAGATGGGGATTTTGTGTTTAGACATCGCGATGGTATTACCAGAAATTACAATGTAAATAGTAGCAACACGATCTATTCGTTTAATGTAAATTCTACCTATTCGTTCTGGAAAAATGCTACTTTGCAATTTACTTTTAACTACCTGTCTGAAACTAATACCGCACAGGGTCAAGACTCTCAGTTCTATTCCCCAAATTTAACCTTGAAAAAATCGTTTTTAGACAGTCGATTAGTAGCTACATTACAATGGCAAAATATCGATATGGGATTATTAAAAACGAACGAACAAAGTATTGCTACTTCCAGAGCAAATGAATTTTATACCTATACCAATTATGTGTATGAAGTAGATATGATTACCTTAAATCTATCCTATACTTTTAATAAGGTTAAAAACAAATCGAAGTTTATAGATAGTGAATTTGGTAAAAAAGAGTTTTAATCGAAAAGAGTTCTCCGAGGCTCAGCCTCCGTTGAAATTGTCATTCCCATGCCTGTCTCAACTTGATTGGGTATGAAACGAGCGAGACCTGTGCTGAGTACTTTGGCTGCGCTCAGTATAAACTAAAGTCGAAGCATACCTCTATGGCTCTGTCGAGGATAGTTGGTTTCAAGAAATTCTTTATTGAATTCTCTATCTATACATAAGTTACTAACTGACGCATTAAATGAAGCTCATTCTATTCTAAGACCAGATTCTACTGGAAATAAAGTCAGATCCAACTCTGGAGTTATATTTTTTCATCCAAAGACTAACACAGTTAAATTCATCAAATACTAGAGAAGAATATAGGTCGAACTCGCGTTATTTTAAAACGGAACAGGGTGAGTCATAATAAAAAGAGGCTGTCTGAAAAGTGGTTAATCTTGTCATTCAGAGCAACGCGAAGAATCTTATTTCACTCATAATCAGAGTCATATATTTTAAAGAGATTCTTCATTCCATTCAGAATGACACTTTTTAGACAGCCTCTTTGCTTTTAAGTATATTCTTCTTCAGGATTACTTGCAAGGGTTGCAGGTTCAACAGAACTATCATGAGCATTATGATATTCTTGTAGGAGATTCATAGTTGCCGTTAATAAATCTTTTGTTTCTAAAAGAAGACTGAAATATAAAGTTGTATTTTTTGGACTGGATTCTTCGGTTCTGGTGCGTTCTACTTGTATTTGTATTTTTTCAGTAACTAAATCAAAAATTTCTTTTTTATTATTTAAAATAGCACCAATTTGTTCGAATGATCGTGAATCAAAAGCTTTTTTAGTTGTGTTAAATAATGACTCAAGATCCTGGTCAATTTGTTTAAGTTCTTTAATTTGATTGAACTTTAATTTCTTATGATTGTTGTTTACATGTTTATGACTTACTTTAGAAATATATTCTAATGATTGTGTCATATCTTGTAAATACCCTAATATGTTAATATAGAAGTTACTTGCACCTAAGCTAGATTCGTCTAAATTTTTAATAAAATAAAATATATTGTCACGTAATTCATCGATTTCATAAGATAGCTTCACGATGTTTTTCTTATTCTTTTTTAGTAAAACTAAATCTTGTTTTGCTAAACCATCTATAGCACTAGAATAAATCTTGTTACCACGTTTTACAACATTAGCTATATTGTTTGCGCTTTCATGTATAACACCTTGAATAGAGCTGCTTTCAGCTTGTGTTAGACTATCTTCATCAACAACTTTTTTTGAACTCTCTTTATGTGATAAGTAATTTCTAACTAATAGAATAATAGTTAATAATAACAAAATAGGTGTCATTACACTAGGGTTCCATTTAATTAAAAAGACCACTGTTCCTGCAGCAATAAAGGCACCAATGGCGGTACCAAACCATCCACCAATAACATTTAGTACACCTGCAACTCTATAAACGGCACTTTCTCTTCCCCAAGCACGATCTGCAAACGATGTACCCATGGCAACCATAAAGGTTACATAAGTTGTAGATAGAGGCAATTTCATTGATGTTGCAATAGCGATTAACACACCTGCTACCATTAGGTTTACAGAAGCTCTAATCATATCAAAAGCAGGCACATTGATGCTTTGGTCTTTTGTTAATACAACATCTGGTTTTTCAAAACTCTTACCTATTTTTTCTTGAGTAGATACAGGTACAATTTTACTAAATACATCAGATAACCAAGTGGACCCTTTTACAACGCTTCTTGATAATATATTTGGCTCGAATTTTTCGTGTGTATCTCCTTGACGAGATAAACTTATTTCAGTTTCTGCTACTGTTTTGGCTTTCTTGGAAAACCATAAGGTTAATACCATAATACCACCAGCTATAAATAGTAATAATGGCTCAGCAGGTACTTTCTTGTCAAGTACTTCCATTGAAAACATGGAGGCATCAACACCAGAACCAATCCATGCTTCATAAGAATGATAGGCGGCCATTGGTACACCAATAAAGTTTACTAAATCATTACCAGAAAAAGCGAGTGCCAAACCAAAAGTTCCAACAGCAATTACAACAAGTAAGATCGTTTTTTTGAATACCTTTTGGAATCCGAATGAAAATAAAGTCCAAAAAATTAAGCTTCCTAGTATAATAAGCAATTCATTGCCTTCAAGAAGGTCTTTAAGATCTTTATAATAAGGCGTCCCTTTTAGTCCTTTTAAAAAGATAAAATAAGTGATAGCAGCTAAAGAAATACCGCCAAAGATAGCTCCGAAATTTTTTATTTTCTTCTCATAATGGAACGTAAAAACTAAACGAGAAACCCATTGTACGATGGCTCCAACCGTAAAAGCAATGAATACAGACATTATTATGCCTCGAATAATTTCTAAAGCTTTCTTTGTATTTATATAATCTCCCAGATTAGCAAAAGTTTGAGAATCTGAAGCACTAATTTTTATTAATGACATAACCACAGCAGCACCTAATAAGTTAAATACAATAGAAACTGTTGTAGATGTTGGCAACCCTAATGTGTTAAAGAAATCTAACAGTAATATGTCTGTAATCATTACAGCCATAAAAATATACATGATTTCTTCAAAATTAAACATGGCTGGCACGAAAATTCCTTTACGGGCAACTTCCATCATTCCACTTGAAAAAACGGCTCCAATAAAAATACCTAAACTTGCAACTATCATAATAGTTCGCATTGAAATGGCTTTAGAGCCAATAGCGGAGTTTAGGAAATTTATAGCATCATTACTTACTCCAACTACAATATCAGCAATCGCTAAAACTGTAATGGCAATTAGCATTAATAAATATATATTATCCATAATTTAATTAAAATAAGTTTGCAAATATCTTAAGTGTTACTAAGTAATATGTTACGTAAATGTTATGTTTTAAAAATGAATGTCAAATTGTAATCTCCACATTAATTCATTGTTTGCACCATCAACTTCTAAGTGGCTAATATCGGTTTGTACTTTTAAACTGTGTCCTGCAATATATTTAGATACGCCTAAGGTATATTGACTTTCAGGGTTTTTACCTGTAATAGCTTTGTCTAACTCTATATTAGTATAACGCCCAGAAACTTCCCAACTATTTTTAAACAAATATCCAGTTTGTAAGTTTAGACCTTTCCCTACTTGAACAACAACTTGTTTTCCATCTTTTAATAAAGGAGAATCATCAGAGTTTTTTGCAAAAGGATCTTTGGCATCTCTGTCGGCATATTCTGCCATAAATGAAAAGCCTTTATACTTAAACATAGCATCAATAAATAGGGTGTTAATATTTGTTTCATAAAAACCATCACCATTATCTTTGATCATATAAGATCCTTGATTGCTCCTGTTTTTAACGGCATTATTATTATGATCATAAGCTACAGCTAATGATAACTTTGGTGTTTGTTCACGAGTTAAATCGCCTCCTTTATAGTCTCCTTTACTTATAAAACTTCCAAAAGGGAATAATTCTACACGTCCTGTAAATTGGTGCCCACCTAAATTACCAGTGGTAATATTTCTGCCTTCACCTTGGGCAATAGAAAATATTTCTTTAATAATAAACTTATCAGACAGCTTAAAATGGTGTCTTAGTTGCATACCCATATCTCTATCTATTGTAAATCTACTATTTAATAAAGAACGATCTACTTGTTGAAGATTTGCTGAGGAAATAACACGTTCTCTGTTTCCTGGAAGTTTTGTTTGTCCGAACCATAATTCGAAATTTTCGTAAAAGTTCCACATAACAACGGCATCTAAAATATACCTTGGCGCATTACTAGTAAATTGTGAAGCACCAGATTGGTCTCTATTTGACAAGCCTAATTCAAATTTATACTTAAATTTTGGGCTAAAAGCATAACCATCAAATTTTAAACGCGAACGTCTAATTAACATGCTAGATTCATTGCTTTCACCATCTTCCCAAATAGAAGTAGTTAAAAATTGAGCTCTTAATCCAATTTTCATAGTCCAAGTACTATCCTTTCCTACCAGATTAAATAATCCTTTTCCAAATTTTGGTGCGTTTGATTCTTGTGCGTTTACAACAGTTAGAGCAAATAAAAAAAATGCTACAAGCGTAGTTTTAAGTTTCATTATAAGTATAAGTTTTTGTCGCTGCAAAGAACTAATACTAATGTTAACTTAATGTTAACTAAGGATTAAATAAAAACTAATAAAAGGCTGCCTTGGCCTAAGGCAGCCTCATTAGAAATCATAATAATGTAGTCGACAAAAACTAATAGATTATAATGAAATACTAATTTTAGTCTTAAGACAAATACAAATCTCTTAGTTTAAAGTAACTTGAATGTGATGTAAATATTAAGTAATCATTAAGGATTCCAATGTTAAATCTTAAAATCTATTTATTTATTAATCAGTGCGTTAATGTTTTAATGTTAACTTAATGTTATGTAAAGGTTGATTTAGTGTTATCTTATTTGTATATTTGGTATATAATGTTAAAACCCATAATTATGAAGAACTCAATTTTATTTTATTTTGCCTTTTTAATTACTGTGGTATCTTTTGGTCAACAAAAGAGAGATTTAAAACATAACAAAGACACGAACTTAATTGAAGTTGTTTATTATCATGACAATGGTGCTGTAAGCCAAACAGGGACTTACACAGCAGATGGTAAACTACATGGTGAGTGGTTGAGTTTTAACACAGAAGGCAAAAAAGTAGTTTCTGCAAATTATGATAATGGTAAAAAAGTCGGCAAGTGGTTTTATTGGAATAATGAAACTGTAAAAGAAGTAGATTATAGTGCTAATGTTATAGCTGGTTTAAAGGAATCTGACACCAAAGGGAATCAAGGTATTTAAACTAAAAAAATAGTTAATAAAAAAAGCATCCTAAGAAATTTAGGATGCTTTTTTGTGAATTAAATATGTTATTTTTTATAAACCAGCATTTCTCCAAGTCCATCCTGAAATATCTAATGCAGTAGCATCTTTTCCAGAATTAAGTGTGTATTTGCTAGTTTCACCAGATAGTACTGTTACATCAGCACCAGCACCTTCAATTATTACATTAGCTGTAGAGCCTCCATCTTTCATATCTAAGTCAACATCATATCCAGTAAGATGTAAACCAGTAATGGTGCCACCAGATTGTTTTTTAAATTGTAACGCAGTTCCACCTCCACTAGAAATAGCTGTAATATTAGTAAAAGTAGGGTTTCCATTTGCTTTATCTCCTTCAAAAACGGTGGAGAAATCATCATTAGTATTAGAAATATA
Organism: Flavivirga rizhaonensis; assembly: GCF_004791695.1. Classification (GTDB taxonomy): domain Bacteria; phylum Bacteroidota; class Bacteroidia; order Flavobacteriales; family Flavobacteriaceae; genus Flavivirga; species Flavivirga rizhaonensis. The sequence goes on from NZ_SRSO01000018.1 coordinate 16,015, forward strand.
AGCATTGGTTACAGAACCACTCCATCCCTCAGTCCAATCAATAGCATCGTCAAGAGCATCTTTTATATATAAGTTAGTTGCAGATACTGTTCCGCCGAAAAACTCAACACCATCATCTTCACCATTTATAACAGATATATTTTCTATGGTTGTCATTGAACCAACAGCATATAAAGAAAGACCATTATATTGAGACTCAGAGTTAATTTGAGCTCCAGTTCCTTTAAGAACTAAATATCTTACTGAACCAGAATTGTCATTATCAGTAGTTCCTCCATAAACAAAACCACCTACTTCGGCAACAGCATCAACACCAGCGGTAGTCGTAGCATTACCACAGATTGTTAAACCTCCCCAGTCTCCTCCGTTACCACTAGCAGAAGCAATTACAACAGGATTACCTGCTTCACCTTGAATATCTATTTCACCACCTTTTAAAACAGCGATGTATACGCCTGTACCACCATCTCTAGCAGTAATTTTTGTTCCAGCTGGAATGGTTAATTTACCACCACTTTGAACAATATAAGAAGAGTTTAATGTATAGTTTACCGAAGCATCTAAAGTAACATTACCAATAACAGCCCCTTGTAAAACACTGCTTTCAAATGATAAATTTGTGTCTACCCAATCAAAATCTGCAGCATCAACAGTAGGAACTACAGTAGTATTTAATGCGAAAGTGTAAATACTTTCGTCTACATCTGCTGTGTCTGGGTCATCTTCAACCATTGCTACAGGAGAATAACCATCAGAGAAGATTACATTGGCTGTATCTCCACCATCTTTCATGTCTAAGTCTATATCATACCCACTTAAAGATAACCCAGAAATAGTACCACCAGATTGTTTTTTGAATTGTAAAGCAGTACCTCCAACGGTAGAAACTGCCGTTATATTTGTAAAAGTAGGGTTTCCATTGTCTTTATCTCCTTCAAAAACAGTAGAGAAATTAGCAACAGTATTAGAAATATAAGCATTAGTAACAGATCCATTCCAACCTTCAGTCCAGTCTATAGAATCATCATCATTATTTTCTAAGTATAAGTTAGAAGCGGAAACAGTTCCACCAAAAAACTCAACCCCATCATCAGATCCATTTATTACCGCTACGTGGTCTACTAACGTACCAGAACCAACAGCATAAAAAGAAACACCATTATATTGAGATTCTGTATTGATTTGGGCTCCAGTACCAACAATTTGTAAGTATCTTATAATCCCCGAACTGTCTGTGTCTTCATTACCGCCGTAAATAAAACCGCCAACTTCAGCTTGAGCATCTACTCCTGCAGATGTGGTAGCTTTTCCGCATAGAGTTAATCCACCCCAATCACCAGGCTTTCCATCTACAGAAGACATTACAACTGGACTTCCTGCATTACCGTTAATATTAATTTGAGCACCTTTTAAAACAGCGATATAAACGTCTGTACCTCCATTGTCAGCAAGAATTTTCGTGCCAGCAGGAATATTTAATGTAGCGCCATCTGCAACAATAAACTGCCCTGTTAAATTATAAACAGTCGAAGCGTTAAGTGTATAGTTTTCTTCTAAGGTACCTTTCATGGTACCAGCGTTTAAGTTTTCAATAACTTCTGTTTCCGAAGGTACTATGGGAGCTGGATCATCAGAGCTACAGCTGGTTAAATTAATAGTAGCATAAGCTAATATTATGGTTAATAATTTTAAAGATAATTTTTTCATTTTTTTATTAGTTTTATTGTTATGCAAAGAAAATTGATTAGTGTCTCTTGTTGTTTAATAGAATATTAAACGTAGGTTACGTTTTTTTGTTAAAACACATCCTTTTGTTATTAAAATGTTAAGTGAATATATATCGGAATTTGAGGTTGCACAAATGTGCTAATAAAAGAAAATCCCGAGGATCTCCTCGGGATTTTCTTTTATTGTGTTTTGCTTATTCTTAAAAAGAATATTTTAAACTTAAACTTAACAAACTTCCCTTTTTATATGAACTAACAATTTTATCGGTTTCAATATTTGTATTAATATCTCTAACTAATTGTGTTTGTTCTATATCAGGGTTAATAAGGTTTCTTCCAATAAATTTTACTAATAATTTATCAGTTATTTTTTTACTAACGACTAAGTCTAATGTAAAAAATCCTTTTTCTATAATTTCATCATTATAAAGTGTAGCACTATTAGCAAAATCTTCGGGAGACCCTAATGCAAATATTTTATCTGAAGAATAGTTACCAGTTACAGTTGCAATAAATTCTTTTTCTTTTTGACTGTTGTAACTAAATGCTCCATTCAAAATTAAATCTGAAGCTCCTTGTAAATCAGATTCAGTGACATTATTATATTGAAACTCTTCTAATAAATCCTGATTAAACCACATTTTTGTTATGTTGGTGTTAAAATTAAGGATAGGTTCTGCTTCTTCATTTTCGATTAAGTTTAATCGTGACTCTAACTCGATACCAAATACATTTGCTTTTTCGCCCGTATTTGAGAATTCAAAAATCCCGGCTGAACCTCTAGTTAAAGCAAGGTTAATAGGATTTTTAATTTGTTTATAAAATGCCGTAGCAGAAATTAGCTCTCCTTGTTTTGGAAAAAATTCCCATTTTAAATCAGCATTAAAAACATCAGATTTTTCCAAATCAGGGTCACCTCTCGTAACACGACCTGTTGGTGAAACATATTCAAAAGGAGATAATTCTTTAAACTCTGGTAAAGTTTGAGTTAAACTTGAAGCAAAACGTAGAAAGTGTTTTTCATTTAACTCATATTTTAAATTAACACTTGGGTATATGTCATTATATTCCTTTGCAATTGATCCAATACGTCCAACAAAGTTTGCTACATCCCATAAGACATTTATTTCATCTTTCTCATATCTTACACCTACGTTTCCAGATAACTTTTTGAACTCAAAATCTAAATTTGCAAAACCAGATATGATAGTTAAATCTGCATCATACCTATCTGCATCTCTTTCTCTTAAAATTAACCCGTTATTAAAGTTAGCTTCTGTGAAAGTAAGTGAAAATTCATCCACAGACGGAACTTGAAAATCTCTTGCTCTAACACCAATGAATAATGAACTAAATACCCTTTCTTTTTTACGGATATTAGCTCCTACATGAAGTTTGAAGGGCTTCTTGTCATCTTCATTTAATTGTCCAAAACTTATTTCATCTTTTAAATAAGCATTGTATTCTATGTCCTCAATTTTCTGGTTAGATTTTCTTTGTTGAAAATCACCAACGTGTGCATATTGAGTTAAACCAGATGTGTTTATATCTAAAATATTAGCCTCATTTCTTATCCTGTTAGGTTCTTCTGCCAATACAAAATTATAACCACCTGCCCATTTAAGTCTGTTATTCTCACCTATATTATGATTACCAATTATTTGGTTAACAAGTAATCTGGTTTGCTTGAAATTTTGATCTCTTACAAAAGCACCATCTTCTTGAGGATCTTGGTCAAAGACATAACCCAAGCCATTTCTACCTTGCTCGTAAACATTATCGGTACTCCTGTTAACAGATAAACTACTTATTTTTATTCTGTTATCACTATTAATTTTTAATCCCAGGTTTATATATCCAGTAGAGTTAGTATTAGTTGTAAAAGACTCAACATCGGTAAATTCATTGTCTAAAATGTTTGACCTATAGCTTCTGAAAATACCTTCCTGGTATCCAAAAGATTTTGAATGAGAACCAGAAGCAAAGATTGATAGCTCTTTTCCAAAAACTTCAAACTTATACCCTCCGGTTAAAGATATATTGTAGTTTCCTGTATTATTTTGTTTTAATGGATCCCAACCTTGTCTTGTAATTAAATCGACTGTAGCAAACTGTTTTTTATGAAAACCAAGTGTAACGTCTTCAGAGGCTACACTTCTTTTAAAATCACCATCTACACCCAGAACATTAGTATTGTACCCAGAGCCAATACTAATAGAAAATTGCTTTTTGGAATATTCTTTAGAAGAAATATCCACATTTCCGGAAGATTGATCAGCATAACTTGAAGTAGCATAGGTTTTACTAATACCTACGTTCTCAATCATGTTCGTTGAGAATAAATTTAAATTAATATTTTTATTATCAACGTCATCAGAAGGTATAGGTAATCCATTCATTGTAGTAGACAAATATCTGTCTCCTAGTCCTCTTATGTATATTTCTCCGGTTCCTTCACTTCTAGTAACTCCAGATATTTTAGTTGTTGCTGTAGCTGCATTGGAAACACCAATTTTACCTAATCTTTCAGCTCCAATACTTTCTTTTATTATAGCAGCCTTCTTTTGTTCCAACAAAAGAGCAGTCTCACTCTCTCTTTTGGTTGTCGTTTTAATGACAATTTCATCCAAAGAAGCTGCACTAGCTCCCATTGGTACATTTACTTCAGTTACTTTGCCTGCAACTATTTGTATAGGTATTTCTTGAGTTTCATACCCAACAAAACTGAACATTAATGTGTATGCTCCAGGATCTAGGTTTTCCAATTTATAATAACCATCAAAATCTGAAGTAGTTCCTTTAGTAGTACCTTTTATTATCACGTTAGCAAAGGCTAAAGGCTCATTGTTATACTCTTTGTCTGTTAGTTTTCCAACAACAGAACCCGTACTTTGAGCATGAGAAAATGTAGCAGTAAATACTGCGAATAGTATTAAAATTCTTTTCATTATTTCTATTAATTTCTAAGCTGCAAAGAACGGTAGACTATGTAAAGAATATGTTACCTTTAGATTAAACAACAGTAACCAAAGAGTTATCTAAATGTTATCTAAAACGGCACTGTATTTTGGTTTGTAAACAATAAATTAACATTGAAAAGACCTTAAAAAGAATAGATTTTTTAAGTTTATAAAAACAGCTATTAGTGTTTAGTAGAAAATTAACGAAGTATTAGATGTTCTTGTCTCTCTTTTTACATTAGATTTTAAAATATGGACGACAAATAGTTTATGCTCTAAAAAGAAAGGGAAAGGAATGATGATAGTGAATTAGCGTAATAACCAACTTTGAATGAGCTCGTTTTTACGTCTTCAGTTTTAATTTAATCGAGAAGCTGTTTTGTTATTTTTCTCGCTAACGTTGGTGATGGATGCAAGTTCAAGTAAAGAAATAGTACTTGCTCCTAAAGAAGTTTTAATATAATCAGATTCTCCAGAAATAACTTTTACTTTTAATTCTTTAGTTTCATAACCAGTGAAGCTACATACTAAAGTGTAATCACCATCCTTTAAATTTTCGATAACAAATAAACCAGTTTCATCTGTAGTCGATTTAATAGAAGTTCCTTTAATAGAGACATCAGCAAAAACTAAAGGATTGTTATCAAACTCTTTATCCGTTAATTTGCCAGCTATTAACCCAGTGTTTTGTGAAAAACAAAAAGAGGTGAAAATTAGTATAAAAAAAGTTATTAGCTGTTTCATTAGTATAAAAAATAATGCAGCAAAGAACTGATTTTATAATCATTGGTATGTTATCTAATTATTAAAGAACGATGATTAAAATGTTATCTTAATGTTATCAAATTATTGAAGGCTAATTATTATTGAATTTAGTTATCTTGCTTGTTCTTAAAAATATAAAATGAACTGGGAACAATTATTATCCTTAAAACGCTTTGGCGATACTAATAAACGCATACGAAAAGAACAAGACGAAACCCGTTTAGGATTTGAAGTAGACTATGATCGGGTTATTTTTTCCGCAGAATTTAGAAGCCTTCAAGATAAGACACAAGTAATTCCTTTATCTCAAACCGATTTTGTACATACCAGATTAACACATAGTTTGGAGGTAAGTGTTGTAGGACGTTCATTAGGAAGGTTAGTTGGTAAGAAACTATTAGAAAAACATCCGCATTTGCATAGTGTTCATGGGTATCAGGCTAACGATTTTGGTGCTATCGTTGCCGCGGCTGCTTTAGCACATGATATTGGTAATCCGCCTTTTGGGCATTCAGGAGAAAAAGCCATAGGAGAATTTTTTAAAACAGGAAATGGAAAACAGTTTAAAGACTCGTTAACAGATAAGGAATATCAGGATTTATGTGATTTTGAAGGGAATGCCAATGGCTTTAAAATTCTAACCGAAAGTAGAGCAGGGCGAGAAGGAGGATTACGATTAAGTTATGCCACATTAGGCGCTTTTATGAAATACCCCAAAGAATCACTTCCCAAAAAACCAACAAAACATATTGCTGATAAGAAGTATGGATTTTTTCAAAGTGAAAAAGAAGCATTTATTGATGTTGCTAGTGAGTTAGGTTTATTAAAAAGAAGTGAAACAGATATAAGTTTTTCAAGACACCCTCTTGCTTTTTTAGTAGAAGCGGCAGATGATATTTGCTATACCATAATCGATTTTGAAGATGGTATCAATCTTGGTTTAATACAAGAAGAGTTTGCATTAGAATATTTAATAAACATTGTAAGAGACAAAATTAAAACTAAAAATTACTACGAGCTTTCAAATAAGGAGGATAGAGTAAGTTACTTAAGAGCTCTAGCAATTGGAACATTAATAGACGAGGCAGCGGCTATTTTTATGGAACATGAAGACGTTATTTTAAATGGTAGTTTTGATTGTGCTTTGTTGGATAAAAGTAAATATGAAGCACAAATAAATGATATTATTAAAATTAGTATTGAAAATATCTATCAATCAAGTGAAGTTGTAGATAAAGAAATTGCGGGTTATGGTATTATAAATACATTGTTAAAAACGTATACAAATGCTGTAAATAATGGTTATAATAATACCGCTTCAAATTATGATAAACTCATTTTAAAGAGCTTGCCAAAAACCATTAAAACTGATGATGTTAGTTTATATAAGCGCTTGTCCAGTATATGTCATTTTGTATCCTTACTTTCAGATAGTAAAGCGATATTAAATTATAAAAAATTGAAAGGTTTTCAGTTTAGTTAAGACGAATAAGGCTGTTAATTAATTTCTAATCAAATACAATCTACTTAATTATGAAAAAAAATGCCCCTACTGCATTAGTAACATGTTTTTTACTTGCTTTGTGTACTGTTTATTATTTTAATTCAAATACACCAAACGATGATTTATCTATTGAAAAATTAAAATCAAAACACAAAGCATTTTTAGAAAATAGCCCATTTAAAGAAACTAAAAAACTATCTAAGCAAGAAAGAAAATCGAGAGGGATACCACCCAATAGCTATTTTGAAAGAGAGTGGGAGCTTACAATGAATCCGGAATTAGGAAGGCCAACTTCAGAAAACTTAAGTAAAATTCAAAAAGACATTAAAAACTCTAGAGTTAGTACATTTGCAAGGGTTTCTGGTGATAAAATTGATAATAGCTGGGTAGAACGAGGGCCCAACAATGTTGGAGGAAGAACTAGAGCCATTATGTTCGATCCTAATGATGCAACGAATAAAATTGTATTTGCAGGTGGTGTTAGTGGTGGTTTATGGAAGAATACAGATATAACATCCTCTTCCTCTTCATGGACAAAAGTAAACATTCCAGAAAATCTTAGTATTACAAGTCTGGCTTTTGATCCTAACAATACAGATGTTTTTTATGCAGGCACAGGAGAATCTTATGTGCAAGGCGATGTAAACGGAAATGGCCTTTGGAAATCAATTAACAGAGGCGTTACTTGGGAAAGAATTTTTGGAGGAGCTACAGCTAATGGAGAAGGCGCTAAACTTACTGTAAATGTTCCAGGTTCTATAGCAGGAGAATACAATGCGGTTCAAGCAGCTTTTGGTAGTCCTTTAACTGAGATTACTGGAGATTTAGTATTGGTTGATGATGGTCTAGCAACAACAATCGATGGTTGTAGTACTTTGGTAAACAGTGCAGCAATAAACGGAAAAATAGCTGTCATTCAAAGAGGAAGTTGCAGTTTTGATACCAAAGTTAAAAATGCAGAAAATGCTGGAGCTATAGCAGTTATAATTGTTAATAATAGCCCAGATACAATAATTGCCATGGGTGGTGATGATTATACCATTTACATACCGTCACTTATGGTTTCTCAAACAGATGGACAAGCTATAATAGCAGCACTTGGTAGTACAGTAAATGTAACTATAGAACCAAATGCCACACCTTCAACCGGGAATTTTAGCTCACGGGGAATTCAGCATATTAACGATGTTGTGGTTAGGGATTTAGGGAGTACTAGTGAAATCTATGTGGCCGCTGCAGCTAGTGCATATACAGACGCAAATCCTACGGGATTTATTGGAACAGGTGCTTACGGCTTATATAAATCTACCGATAATGGAATCACCTGGACTAAAATTGTGTTACCAAAAAATGGTAGTAATAGTGATGTAGCCCCGAATAATATTGAAATTGGATCAGATAACAGGATTTGGGTTTCAACAACACGAAGTTTAGTTTCCCCTTCAGATCCCGGTGGTCAAGTTTTATCCTCTTCAAATGGAACAACATTTACTTTAGAGCATACCATTTCAAATGGAAGAAGAACAGAAATTGCAGTTTCAGCTTCAAACCCTAACAAAGTTTATGTATTAGCTGAGTTGACTTCTGGAACCAATGCCGTTGAATTGATTAGAACAGATAATGCGTTTACATCTACGACTAGTTTGACTTTACCAAATGATGCAGATACAGATATTCCATCTACTGATTTTACAAGAAACCAAGCTTTTTATAACTTATTAATTAAAGTAGATCCGACAAATGATGCTAATGTGTTTGTTGGAGGTATTGATTTGTTTAAATCAGCAAATAGCGGAACCTCTTGGTCACAAATATCCAAATGGTCTAATAATAATAATTTATCAACCTTAAGTGTTCCTTTAGTACATGCAGACCACCATGCTATTACTTTTGGTAATAATAATGCAAGCATTATGCTTTTTGGTAACGATGGAGGTGTATATTATTCAAGCAACGGTGGGTTAAATATTAATAAGAGAAATTTAGGGTATAATGTGACTCAATTCTATACTGTAGGTGTAGCACCTCTTACGGCTACTATTACTGGAGATTATTTTTATGGAGGGACTCAAGATAATGGTACTCAATTCTTTGAAAATTCCAATTCGGGGATTGATAGTTCTGTAACCAATCCAACAGGCGGAGATGGTGCAGCAACCATGGTCGATCAAGATGGAACGGATACGTATTTTATTTATAATTTTGTTTATAATAATAGAATTACTAGGAGAAACTATCCATCTGGGACAGAAACTATAATTAATAGAGAAGATTTAAATAAAGGTGATTTTATCAATCAAGAAACCCTGGATTCTAATTTAAATATTTTATATACAAATTATTCCGAAGCGTCAACTTATGAGGTTAGAAGATATGATTTTAGTGGCTCAGGAGCAGTAAATAAATCTATTTTATCAAATGGGTTACTTGATGGAAACCCTACGGCTTTTAAAGTATCACCTTTTACTACATCATCTACAACATTGTTCATTGGGGTTGAAAATGGGAAATTGATTAAGGTTACCAATGCAGATGGAGCTACAACACCAGTTTGGACAGAAATAGGAGACGCTAATTTTATTGGAAGTATTTCAGATATTGAATTTGGTCAATCTGAGACCGATATTTTTGTAACCATGCATAATTATGGTGTTAAAAACATTTGGTATAGTTCAGATGAGGGAACTACGTGGCTTGAAAAAGAAGGGAATTTACCAGACTTACCAGTTAAAGCTATACTCCAAAACCCTTTAAATGTAGAGGAAGTTATTGTAGGTACAGAGTTAGGTGTTTGGTATACCAATAATTTTTCATCTGCAAAGCCTTCATGGAATCCTGCATTTAATGGTATGAGTAATGTTAAAGTCACAGATTTAGATTTAAGAAATGATAACGTAATTTATGCCTCTACTTATGGAAGAGGAATCTTTTCTGGTGAGTTTACCTCAACATCGTTAAGTATTGTAGATAACGAATTAGAGTCTCAAATAGCATTATACCCCACAGTTTCAAATGGAGAAATGATTATTTCAACAAAAGCGATTACAGGAAAAGTTGATTTGCAAGTATATGATTTGAGTGGAAAAAGCCTTTATAAATCTGAGCTTGAAATGAATGGAAGAAAAAGACCTTTAACTTTAAATGGTTTGTCTTCAGGGATTTACTTGGTTAAGTTTAATAAAGATAATTTTTCAGAAACTAAGAAAATTATTATTAAATAATTAGAGAGTTAATCATATAACAAAAAAGCCTGATTTTTGTCCGTTCGAGTGCAGTCGAAACCTCTTATTCAATAAGATGTTTTAGTTCTCGACTACGCTCGAACAGACATCTTAATGTTTAATTGATTATTATAAATCAAATCACAAAAAATCATTAATATACCTTGTCAAACTTTCAGCATCCAATTCAATAGACTGTTGTAACTCGTTAACACTTCCATGTTCAACAAAATTATCGGGAATACCTAATGTATTTATCGTATTTTTATAATTATTTGCTGCTGCAAATTCTAAAACAGCACTTCCAAATCCGCCTTTTACAGCATTATCTTCAATGGTAATAATAGTTTTATATGTTGTAAAAATATCATGTAAAAGAGCCTCATCTAAAGGTTTTACAAAACGCATGTCGTAATGTGCAACATCTTTCGGTGTATTGCATTTTTGAATGGCCTTGCTTACATTTTTAGCAATAGCTCCAATACTTAAAACAGCTACATTATTTCCCTTTTTAAGTTGTTTGCCTATGCCTATTTCTATTTTAGAAAATGGTTGTTTCCAATCTATAATAACCCCACGTCCACGAGGGTAACGAATCGCTATAGGCTGCTCCAATTCTAATTGAACCGTGTACATGATGTTACGTAACTCGATTTCATTTCTAGGAGAAAAAATAATAAGATTAGGGATACACCTTAAATAAGATAGATCATAAACACCATGATGCGTAGCACCATCTTCTCCAACCAATCCAGCACGATCTAAACAAAAAATAACAGGTAGTTTTTGTAGTGCTACATCATGTATTACCTGATCGTAAGCACGTTGCAAAAAAGTTGAGTAAATATTACAAAAAGGAATTAAACCTTGAGTCGCCATTCCAGCAGCTAATGTCACGGCATGTTGTTCGGCAATACCAACATCAAAAGCACGTTCAGGAATTTCATCCATCATATATTTTAATGAGCTACCGGTTGGCATGGCAGGTGTGATACCTACAATTTTTTTATTTTGTTTTGCTAATTCTACAATAGTATGTCCAAATACATCTTGGTATTTGGGAGGTTGAATGGTTTCAGATTTTACAATCAAATCACCAGTTTGCGCATTAAATTTTCCAGGAGCATGATATTTAACCTGGTCTTCTTCAGCCTGTTTTAAACCTTTGCCTTTTGTAGTGATAATATGTAAAAACTTAGGACCTTGGATAGTTTTTAAACGTTTTAACTCTGAAATTATGAGATCTATATCATGTCCGTCAATAGGGCCAGAGTAATCAAAATTTAAAGCTTCAAAAATATTGTCTTGCTTTTGAGTGCCTTTTTTAACATTGGTTAAATATTGTTTTAATGCACCAACGCTAGGATCTATACCAATGGCATTATCATTTAAAATAACCAGTAAATTGGCATCCGTTACACCAGCATGATTTAGGCCTTCAAAAGCCATACCGCTTGCTATTGAAGCATCTCCAATAATGGCGATGTGTTGTTTTTTATTATCACCTTTTAGTTGAGACGCAATGGCCATGCCAAGAGCTGCTGAGATAGATGTGGAAGAGTGTCCAACCCCAAAAGCATCATAATTGCTTTCTTCTCGTTTAGGGAAACCACTTAAGCCTCCAATTTGTCTATTCGTATGAAAAATACCCTTTCTACCAGTTAATATTTTATGTCCGTAAGCCTGATGTCCTACATCCCAAATAAGTTGGTCTTCGGGCGTATTAAAAATATAATGCAGCGCAATGGTTAATTCCACAACACCTAAACTAGCTCCTAAATGGCCTTCTTTAGTAGCAACTATATTAATTATAAACTCACGCAACTCTTTTGCAAGTTGAGGTAAGTCTTCTTGACTTAAAAGACGAAGCTCTTTTGGTGAGTGAATAGTATTTAATAATTCTTGCATGCGATTGCAAATGTACTATTTGAAATTGTATTTTTGCTTTTATGATAGAACCTTTTGATGATACTTACTTTATGAAAAAAGCACTTCAGGAAGCTGAAGCGGCTTTTGAAAAAGGAGAGGTCCCTGTAGGAGCTGTTATTGTTATTGATAATAAAATAATTGCTAGAGGACACAATTTAACGGAAACATTAATTGATGTAACAGCACATGCAGAAATGCAAGCCATTACAGCTGCAGCTAATTTTTTAGGAGGTAAGTATTTAAAAAAATGCACGTTGTATGTCACTCTGGAGCCTTGCCAAATGTGTGCAGGTGCTTTGTATTGGAGCCAGATTTCTAACATTGTTTATGGAGCTAGAGATGAAGAACGTGGTTGCATTGCTCTAAACACAAAATTACATCCTAAAACAATTATAAAAGGAGGAGTTCTGGCTGATGAAGCTTCTGAACTCATGAAGCGTTTTTTTATTGAAAAACGGAATTTGAATTAATTATAACGAAGGAATTAACGTTCTGAGTCATTTCGAACGAAGAGAGAAATCGCATAAAATATTAATATATGCCTAAATGATGTGATGTCTCAATCGTACCTCTTTCGACATGACTATCAAGCCCTATTTAATGTACTTAGTCATTTCGAACGGTAAAGGTGATCTTTATTTATAACACTATGTGATGTCTCCTAAAGCCTGTCTTGAGCATAGCCTAAAGATCGACCTGACAAAACACCTTCTGTATAGATTAGTACCATATATATTTAGATAGCGCATATAATAATGTTAATATTTTTTATCACGCTCATTTTCGCGCATTTTATCTAAATTCTCTTTAGTAAGCATATAGTCTTTAACATCTTTGTCTTTCCAACGATAATAAGAAAACAATGGAAATACAATAAAGAATAACCCAGCAACACCAAAACCAATTAATTTTTGCGACCATTCATTTTCTAAAAAGTAACCAGTTGCAATACTTCCTAGGGCAGCTAAAAAGAAAAAAAAGATAATATATTTCATTAAAAAGGATATAAGTTAATTAAGAAGCCGTCTAAAAAGTGTCATTCTGAATGAAATGAAGAATCTCTTTAAAACATAAGATTCTTCGCTGCGCTCTGAATGACAAAGTATATTATTTTTTAGATAGCCTTATTTTGTAAAATTAATCAATTGTTGCCTGTAAGCCGTAAGTAATTTAGATTTCGAAATATACCCGTAATATTTCCCATGTTTAACAACTGGTAAATTCCATGCACCGCTGCTTTTAAACTTATCCATAATATCATTCATAGAATGTTCTTCATAAACAATAATATCGGCATCTGCATGCATTAAGCTTGAAGCATCAACCTTGTCATAAAGGTTGGAGTTAAACATAATATGCCTGACATCATCTAAACGAATAACACCTAAAAACTCATGGGCATCATTAACTACTGGGAAATGATTTCGTGACGATTTTGCAACAGCCTTTTTTAATATATCACCAAGTTTCATTTCTGGTTTTAGTATAATGAAATTGGTTTCTATGACTTTATCAATATCCAAAACCATTAATACATTTTGGTCTTTATCGTGGGTCATTAATTCACCACGTTGCGCCAGTCTAAGTGTGTAGATAGAATGAGAAACATAATATTTGGTCATGGCAAATGAAATGGTCGATACAATCATTAAAGGTACAAACAGCTCATATCCACCTGTGATTTCAGCAATAAGGAAGATTGCTGTAAGCGGTGCGTGTAGTACCCCTGCCATTAATCCTGTCATACCAATTAAGGTGAAATTAGATTCTGATACTTGAAAATCTAAGCCAATATTATTAATGATTTTCGCAAAAGCATTACCAAGTGCACTTCCCATAACTAGTGTTGGTATAAAAACACCACCAACACCACCAGCACCAAAAGTAGTCGTCATAGCTATAGCTTTAAATATGGCTATACCAAGTAATAGAGCGATAACAATCCAAATATTAGATAAGTCTAAATTAAAAGGCGTGGTTCCTATGGCAGATATATGATCGCCTTTTAAGAGATTATTCATAATACCATAACCTTCCCCGTAAAGAGGTGGGATAAAGTATAATATAGAACCAATAGCAATACCTCCTATTAACAATCGTTTAGCACGACTTTCAAATTTCTTAAAGAAGTTAGTAATGCCAAAAAATACTTTTGAAAAATATACAGATGCGATACCAGTTACGAGTCCTAAAACGATATAAAATAAAATGTCGTTAATCTCAAATTTATCGGTGAGTTCAAATCGTAATAAAACATCCGTTCCCAAAAACATATAAGAAGTCACTACAGCCGAAACAGATGCTAATAAAAGTGGCACTAATGAAGTAAAAGCAATATCCAAGCTAAATATTTCAACAGCAAAAATAATAGCAGCAATAGGTGCTTTAAACATAGAAGCCATAGCACCGGCAGCAGCACAGCCAATTAAAAGCATCCTTGTTTTGGTATTCATGTGGAACAAACGCGCAGCATTAGATCCTAGAGCAGATCCTACACTTACGGCAGGTCCTTGTAAACCTACAGACCCACCAAAACCAACTGTTAAAGGCGCTGTGATTAGTGCAGCATAAATATTATACCTCGGGATAATACCGTTTAGTTTTGAAATAGCATATAAGGTGGAAGAAATACCATGCCCAATATGCTTTTTTAACCAAATTTGTTTGATCGTATAAACAAGTAAAAGACCAATTATTGGAAATATAAAGTAAAGTGAGTTTTGGTAATTATTAAAGAAATCTAATTCAAAAAGTAATCGAATATAATGCGTTAAGTTTTTTAAGACTACGGTGCCCATTCCTGCTAGGAAACCAACCAGAACACTAAGAATATAAATAAATTGGAGCTCAGAAATATGTTTGTATTTCCAGATTAAAAACTTACGTAAAAGGCTTTTGCTACTTAGAGGCATTATTTTATAAAATTACTAAAAAAAATCCTGCAAAAAAGCAGGATTTAAATTTTATGATTTCAAATTAAGTTTTAAACTCAATTCTGTTAACTGTTCATCGTCAATTGGAGCAGGCGCATCTATCATAACATCTCTTCCAGAATTGTTTTTAGGGAACGCAATAAAATCTCTAATAGTTTCTTGTCCACCTAAAATAGCAACCAATCTATCCAATCCAAAAGCCAAACCACCATGCGGTGGTGCTCCATATTGAAAGGCATCCATTAAAAACCCAAATTGAGCTTTGGCTTCTTCGGGAGTAAACCCTAAGTAATCAAACATTAAAGATTGCGTTTCCTTATCATGAATTCTTATAGAACCACCTCCAATTTCATTTCCATTTAAAACTAAATCGTAAGCATTGGCTTTTACATCACCGGGATTCGTTTTCAATAATTCTAATTGTCCAGGTTTTGGTGAGGTAAACGGGTGATGCATGGCATGGTAACGTTCTGTGTCTTCATCCCATTCCAATAACGGAAAATCCATAACCCATAGTGGCGCAAACTCATCTGGTTTACGCAAACCTAAACGTTCTGCTAGCTCCATACGTAAGGCACTTAATTGTGAACGTACTTTATTTGTATTACCAGATAATACACAAATTAAATCACCTGCTTTTGCATTGGTAACTGCTGCCCATTTTGCTAAGTCTTCCTGATCGTAAAACTTATCGACCGAAGATTTAAAAGAGCCATCATCATTACAACGACAATATACCATGCCTAAAGCGCCAACTTGAGGACGTTTTACCCAGTCAATTAATTTATCTATCTCTTTTCTGGTATAACTATTTCCTCCGGGAACTGCAATTCCAACAACTAGTTCTGCATTATTAAAAACACCAAAATCTTTATGTTGAGCAACAGCATTAAGCTCGCCAAATTCCATACCAAAACGAATGTCTGGTTTGTCGTTACCATACAAACACATAGCGTCATCGTAAAGCATTCTTGGAAATTTTTCTATATCAACACCATTCACTTCTTTAAGCAGATGGCGTGTTAACCCTTCAAAAGCATTTAAAATATCTTCCTGCTCAATAAATGCCATTTCACAATCTATTTGTGTAAACTCCGGTTGTCTATCAGCACGTAAATCTTCGTCTCTAAAACATTTTACAATCTGAAAATATTTATCCATACCACCAACCATAAGCAATTGCTTAAAAGTTTGTGGCGATTGTGGTAGTGCATAAAACTCACCTTCATTCATACGCGATGGCACTACAAAATCGCGAGCGCCTTCTGGTGTCGACTTAATTAAATAAGGCGTTTCAACTTCAATAAAACCTTCTTTAGATAAATAGTTTCTAACTTCTTGAGTGACTTTGTGCCTAAAAATCAAACTCTCTTTTACAGGGTTTCTACGAATATCTAAGTAGCGATATTTCATACGTAAATCTTCGCCACCATCTGTTTTATCTTCTATGGTAAAAGGAGGAAGTATAGCTTCGTTTAATATATTTAATTCAGAAACTAATATCTCAATATCTCCAGTTGGTATATTAGGGTTTTTTGAAGCACGTTCAATAACAGTGCCTTTAACTTGAATTACAAATTCACGACCCAGGTTTTGAGCTTGTTGCATCATCTCTTTAGAAGTACGCTCTTCATCAAAAACCAATTGTGTAATTCCATAACGATCTCGTAAATCTATCCAAACAATAAACCCTTTATCACGAGACTTCTGAACCCAGCCCGCCAGGGTGACTTCTTCATTTATATTTGCAGCTTTTAATTCACCACAATTATGACTTCTATACATAGTTGAAAATTGAAGTGCATTCCTATCTGTTTTCAAGTTAATTAAGCAGTAGTAAATGCATTAAACAGATTGCAAATTTATGAAGATATTACTTTGCAGTATAACGTTTTTTACAAAGATTTAAATAAAAACAGATTTAATACATTCTTAGAATCTATTAATGTTTTTTGTTAAATTATGAATTTACATACATTATTTGTATGAATTTACATATTTTTTTTGCATATTTAAAGGAACTAACTCAAATAAAAAAACATTATGAGCAAATTTTTACAATTCAAATTGTTTCTAACACTGTTATTTTTTATACCTGTAATGGCTTTTTCGCAGCAGGTTTCAGGTACGGTAACAGATGGCGAAACAAATTTGCCTTTAGCAGGGGCAAACATTATTATTAAAGGAACTAGTACAGGAGCCATTTCAGATTTTGATGGGAACTTTACTTTAACGGTAAAAGGCTTCCCAGTAACTCTGGTTGTCTCTTCTGTTGGGTATGATACTCAAGAGGTTAATGTGTCTTCTTCTCAAAAGGTCACTATCGCTTTAAAGGAAGGTGTTGCCTTAGATGAAGTTGTATTAATTGGGTCGAGAAACCCAAGTAGAACAGCTGTAGATACACCCGTTCCAGTTGATGTTATTGATATTTCCGAATTAACATCACAAGGGCCTCAAGTTAATTTAAATCAGATTTTAAATTTTGTGGCACCTTCATTCACGTCTAATACACAAACAATTTCTGATGGGACCGATCATATCGACCCCGCATCATTAAGAGGATTAGGACCTGATCAAGTTCTTGTTTTAATTAACGGAAAACGAAGACATAATTCATCTTTAGTTAATGTTAATGGAACCTTTGGACGTGGTAGTGTAGGAACCGATTTAAATGCTATTCCATCTGGAGCTATTCAGAGATTAGAAGTTTTACGTGATGGCGCTGCGGCTCAATATGGATCTGATGCCATTGCTGGCGTTATCAATATTGTGCTAAGCAGTAATGTAAATGAGCTTACTTTAAACATGACTACAGGAGCCAATTTTACAAAGAATGCCAATGATCAAACAGGAGGTGTAGATGGAGAGACCGTTAATATTAGTGCTAACTACGGTTTGCCTTTAGGTGAAAACGGTGGATTTATAAACTTTACGGGTGATTTTGATTTTAGAGAGGATTACGGTAGAATGAAAGCATGGGAAGGCAATGTTTTTAACCTTTATAATACGGTTGAAAGATTTGCTAATAATGATGGTTATAATTTGTCGGATTTATTAGATGATGATGTTACTGATGTGATACAATATGCTAATGCTGCTGGAATTAATTTGGGGGGAGCTAGTACTAAAGCAGATTTGCAACCTATTTTAGAAGCTGATAATACGGATGCAGAATTAGCTGCCAGAGGATTGGTTAAAAGTGATTTTAACATGCGCGTTGGTCAATCTGAAGTAAGAGGAGGTCGATTTTTTGCTAATTTATCATTACCTCTGGATGACAATGGAACTGAATTGTATTCATTTGCAGGAGCAAGTTCCAGAAAAGGAAACTCAGCTGGTTTTTATAGATTACCAAACCAAAGTAGAACGTATACGCCAGCGTACATCAACGGATTTTTACCAGAAATAAATTCAACTATTACGGATAAATCTTTTGCGGTTGGAATTAAAGGTAAAATAAATGATTGGAATGTAGATTTAAGTAATACCTGGGGAAAAAATGCTTTTCTATATACTATTGGAAATACTTTTAATGCCTCTTTTCAGAATTCTTCTCCAACAACATTTGATGCAGGTGGGTTTAACTTTATGCAAAATACGGTTAACTTAGATATCAATCAGTTTTATGATGATATTCTTAGTGGACTTAATGTCGCTTTTGGTGCCGAATATAGATTAGAAAATTATGAAATTGTAGCAGGTGAAGAAGCATCTTATGCACAATATACAGCAGATGGACAAGTAATTACCTTAGCTTCTCAAAATCCTTCCGAAGATTTTTTTGACAATTCCAGACCTGGAGGATCACAAGTATTTCCAGGTTTTAGTCCTAATAATGAGTTGTCTAGAGGCCGTAGTAGTATCGCTGGGTATTTCGATTTGGAGGCTGATTTTTCAGAAGCATTTTTAGTTAGTTTTGCAACACGTTTTGAGGATTATTCAGATTTTGGTTCAACTATTAATTTTAAGTTGGCGACCAGGTTAAAAGCTAGTGAAAATGTTAATGTTAGAGCTGCATTAAATACAGGTTTTAGAGCACCTTCTTTACATCAGCTTAATTTTAATTCAACGTCGACTATATTTGATCAAAATGGAGATCCACAAGAGGTAGGAACGTTTGCGAATGATAGTAGAGCAGCTCAACTATTAGGAATACCACAATTAAAAGAAGAAACGTCTCAAAGTATAAGTTTAGGTTTTACAGCTAAAATACCTGATGCTAATTTAACCGTAACAGTTGATGGTTATTTTGTTGCAATTGATGATCGCGTAGTTTATACAGGGCAGTTTGCTCCAACTCCAGATGCAGGCACAGGAACAGGAGGTGTACCACCTGTTTACTCAGGGGCGCAATTAGAATTATTCAACTTATTAACGCAAGCAAATGCTTCCAGAGCAGCTTTTTTTGCTAATGCTATTGATACAGAGTCTAAAGGATTGGATATTGTTATTACACACAAAGCTAACATAGGAACAAACATGGAACTAAAGTCTGATTTATCAGGAACATTTTCCAAAACAAAGAAGGTTGGTGCAGTAAAGGCATCAGATTTGTTAGAAAGAGCAGGAAAAGTGGATACTTACTTCCCAGAAGATAGTAGAGTTTATCTAGAAGAAGCAGTGCCGCGTACTAAGCTAAATTTGACTAACAATTTAACAGCTGGCAAATTTAATGTATTTTTAAGAAATGTGTATTTCGGAGAGGTAACTGAAGCCACAACGAATGTTGCCAGACAACAAGTTTTTGGAACAAAAGTAGTGACCGATTTGTCTTTTGGTTACAAAGCTTCAGAAAGTTTAACATTAACGGTAGGAGCGAACAACTTGTTAGATATTTATCCAGATAGAGCTGCCGAAGTTTTATCAGATGGAGGTACAAACAGGAGTAGCGGTCGTTTTGATTGGTCTAGACGTGCACAACAGTTTGGAATAGGAGGACGATTTCTTTTTGCCAGACTTAGCTTAAAGTTGAAATAAGAAAATAAGATATTATTTATGAGCTCCATGAATATTCATGGGGCTTTTCATATCATATCGTTGGGTAGATATGAGACGTTTTGGAAGACTTGCAGACATAAATCAAGACCTATGATAGAGCTGGTGATTTATCTCCAGTACCTAATCAATTCCCGATTCCACAAAACGAAGGACAATAGTAAGATATTTATACCATTTCCTGTTTGGAATTACTGTAAAATAAAATAATGATTATTTGCTTTATACAAAATATAAAAATAAAGCATAGTCTCAGTTGCGGTTTCTTTTTCTATTGAAGTAGAAGGTGAAAAAGGGTGTTTTATTACGGTTATTTCAAATGAGAATAGGTATTACTTATAATTGAATAAAAATGAAAAGCCCCAACATTATGTTGAGGCCTTTCCGCTATTAACCAATCCTTTGTAAAAGTAAAGGACTTTTGTTACAGCTATATTTCACGCTGTTTTAGTTTGATTAGAAATTATTCTAATCGTTTATCTTATCTAATTCGTTAAAAACCTCTTTGTTATATTTTGCAGCTCTGTTGCTGTACAACCACATTTTAAATTTGGTTACTAAATAGAACAAAATTGGTACGACTATTAATGTTAGGAATGTAGCAACAAATAATCCGTAAATAACAGTCCAGGCTAAAGGACCCCAGAAAATGACATTGTCACCTCCCATGTATATGTTTGGGTCAAACTCACTAAATAAAGTAAAAAAATTGATGTTAAACCCAGTAGCTAAAGGAATTAACCCTAAAATAGTTGTAATAGCAGTTAATAATACAGGTCGCAAACGTGCTTTTCCACCTTTAACAATAGCTTCTAATAGATCCGACGTTTCAAGATATTGATCATCTTCTAAATCATGTTCTACTTTTTTTCTGTCAATTAAAAGCTGCGTATAATCCAAGAGTACCACACCATTATTTACAACAATACCTGCCAATGAGATAATACCCATCATAGTCATCATAATTACGAAAGCACTACCAGTAGCAACAATACCTCCAAATACACCTATTAAACTCAAGAAAATAGCCAGCATAATAATGCCTGGTTTAGATACTGAGTTAAATTGGAAAATTAGAATAAAGAAGATGAGACCTAAACCTGTAAAGAATGCACCCATTAAGAATGCCATTTGTTTATTTTGTTCTTCTATCTGTCCAGTATAATCCACTTTGACCGATGCAGGTTGTTCTGTGAAACCCTGCATTTCATTTTGAATTTTAGTTACGATAGCTCCGGCATCCGTAAACCCAGGTGCTAAAGCAGAATATAAGGTTACCACTCGTCTAACATCTCTATGCTTTATGGCACTGAATCCAGAGGTGTTATTTTGTTTGGCAACAGTAGAGACAGGAATTTCTTTTATTTGCCCATTAGCAGGGTCTCTAAAAGTGATTTTCTGGTTAAAAATAGCACTCGTATTATACCTGTTTTCTTCATTAAAACGCACATAGATATCATAATCCTCACCATCTTCTTTGTAAATACCAGCTTTAGCTCCAAAGATAGCATTACGTAATTGTTGTCCTACCTGACCAGAAGTTACACCTAATTCTCCGGCTTTTTTTCTGTCTACCTGAACCTGCATGGATGGTTTTGATTTGTTAACATCAATTTTTAATTCGTCAATACCTTGAATATTTTTCGAATTGATAAAATCACGCATTTTTTCAGCAGTGGCGATAAGCTCAGAATAGTCATTTCCTTCTAATTCAAGATTTATAGGATAACCTGCTGGTGGTCCTACGGCATCTTTTTCAACTGAAATGGCAACACCAGGATAAATATCTTTTAAATCCTCCTGAACCTTTTTAAGAAGGACATTACTATCGGCACCCTCTCTAAATTTATATTCACGCATGGTTGCTGTTATTTTACCACGGTGAGGCATTTCTGCTTGTGAACCGCCATCTGTTTGTGGGTTTCCTGCACCTTCACCAACTTGAGATACGGCACTTTCTGTTAGGAAATTAAAATCACCATACATATAAGCTTCTTCATTTATAATTTTATAAACACGCTCTTCAATATCTTTTGTAATAGCATTGGTTTTTTTAATGTCTGTTCCTTCTGGGTATTCTATGTAAACAATAATTTGATTTGGAGTATTATCTGGGAAAAACTCAACTTTTGTACGTTGACTTCCAACAGAAGCTCCAAAGCCCATAAAGGCTACAATAAGCAAAACAAATGTTCCGATAGCAATAATGGCTGGTTTTTTCCCACTTAATGCACTACGAAGTGTTTTTTCGTAAAGACGTTCCCATTTAGGTAATATATTATTTTGAAACCCGTTAGCCCAGCTTCTTAGGAATAAACGATAGATCCAAAGTAAAATAACAGTGACTATCATTAAGGAACCCAAACCTCTATAACTTCCACCAACAAGCATAATAATAAGACCAAGACCTCCAACAATGGCAGAGATTTTGATAATATTTTTTAAAGGCATGTTTTTATCTTCGGTCGTCATAAACTGGGATACCATAACGGAGTTAAAGAAGATAGCTACAAACAATGAGGAACCTAGTACAACAGACAAAGTAATTGGGAAATAGATCATAAATTGTCCCATAACGCCTGGCCATAAACCTAATGGTATAAAGGCAGCGACTGTTGTTGCCGTAGATATAATAATTGGGAAAGCTATTTCACCAATCCCCTTTTTAGCCGCTTCTATACGACTCATGCCTTCTTCACTCATTAAACGATACACGTTTTCAACCACCACAATACCATTATCAACCAACATTCCAAGCCCCATAATAAGACCGAAAAGAATCATGGTATTCATAGTGTAGCCTAACGTGTTTAAGATCATAAGAGACATGAACATAGACATGGGGATGGCAAATCCAACAAACAAGGCATTTTTAAATCCTAAAAAGAACATTAAAACTGTAACCACGAGGATGATACCAAATATGATGTTGTTTACCAAATCGTCAACCTGTCCAATGGTTTTTGAAGATTGGTCGTTTGCTACAGTAACTTTTAAGTCTGGAGGAAATACATTAGCAACAGCATCTTTAATGATAACGTCTATTTGCTCTGCTGCAGCTACCATATTTTTTCCTGCACGTTTTTTAACATCTAGCATGACAACAGGTTCTCCAAATTCTCTTGCATAAGTTGTTTTGTCCTCATCTTTAAAGGTAACCTGGGCAATATCTTTTAAATAAATAGGATTATTCTTTTCAGACTTTACTACAAAATTTTCGAGTTCATCTGGTGTGTCAATTTCTCCGATAATTCTAATAGTACGCCTCTGTCCGCTAGTAATTAAATTTCCGGCAGACATGGTCATGTTTTCATTGCTTATGGTATTGATGATATCTTGAAAGCTAACCTGAGCTGCCATCATTTTATAAATGTCTACAGCAACTTCTACTTCTTTTTCCTGAGCACCACGAATATCAACTTGTTTGATTTCCTGTAAACTTTCAATTTCATCTTCAAGGTATTCTCCATATTCTTTTAATTTATCTACAGGATAATCTCCAGAGATATTAATATTAAGGATTGGAATTTCCTCAGACATACTTAAATCGAAAATATTAGGCTCTACTTTAGCACCATTAAATGTTGGCCAATCTTCACCCGAAGTCTCTGTATCTACTTCGTCTTTTACTTTTTGTTTGGCTGCATCAACAGAAATATTTTCATCAAACTCTACAATAATAATAGAATAATCTTCCTGAGATGTTGAGGTGATTTCTACAACATTACTAACTGTTTTAAGTTTATCTTCTATAGGGTCTGTTATTAATTTTTCAATATCTTCGGCAGTGTTTCCTGGGTATACAGAACTAA
Source organism: Flavivirga rizhaonensis (assembly GCF_004791695.1). GTDB lineage: Bacteria > Bacteroidota > Bacteroidia > Flavobacteriales > Flavobacteriaceae > Flavivirga > Flavivirga rizhaonensis. The sequence goes on from NZ_SRSO01000018.1 coordinate 39,861, forward strand.
TATAGATTTTGGTTTCTTTAATTTCCGGGAAACTTTCTCGGGGCATACTAAAATATGCACCGGCACCAAGAAATAGTATCAAGACAATTAAAACATACATGGTTGTTTTATTATTAATTGCCCATGATGATAAACCAAATTCCTTATCTACTTTCTTCTTTTGTTTTTTATTTTTACTCATTATTTTTCAGAATTAGGTTGATTATTCTACAACAAGTACTTTTACTTCTTGTCCATCTTTAACACTTCTAGCACCTTCATCAATAATTTCATTCCCATTTGCTAAACCAGAAAGCACTTCAATATAGTCACCTTGAGTTTTCCCTGTTTCTATAATAACACGTTTTGCTTTTCCTTTGTTATTAACTTTATCGGTTACGGTGTAAACATATTGTTGCCCTTCAGCATTTTCAGAAATAATACTTTGAGGGATTAATATGGCTTTTTCGTTTTTGTAATCGTTAATTTTAAGCTTTGCTGTTAGATTAGGTTTTATAGATTTATCTTTATTAGAAACAGCAACTTCAATTTTAAAGGTTCTGTTTGCAGGGTTTATAAAATTTCCTGCCTGACGCACTTTTGCGTCCATCTTTTTTCCAAGTACTGGGAACTCTACCTGTACATCTTTCCCATGTGTTATATTAGAAATATAACGCTCTGGTACATCTGTTTCAATGTACATATCTTGAAGGTTAACAATTCTGAAAAGTTGAGATTGTCCTTGAGCAATAACACTTCCTTGTTCTGAAATTACATCGTCTATAGTTCCAGAAAAAGGTGCGCGAACCAAAGTTTTTGCCATTTGTTGTTGTAATTGATTAACGGCTCTTTGCTGTGCTTCATACGTGGATTTAGCTTGTAGATACTCAATTTCACTACCAATTTTTTGATTCCATAGACGCTCCTGACGCTCAAAAGTTGTTTTTGCTAAGTCAGCTTGAATTTGTAGCTGTGCCACTTGTTGACCTAAACCACCATCATCAATTTTTGCTAATATTTGCCCTTTACTTACTTTTTGTCCTTCTTTAACATAAACTCTTGTTAAGGTTCCTGAATACTCTGGGTATATTACAAGGTTTTTCTTTGTGCTTACATTTCCTTGTAATTCTACATAGTGATTGAAAACGGCTTCTTTAGCAGCAAAAGTTGTAATTAAAGGAATTCTTTCCTGAGGATCCAGCTTTTTAATTTCAGAGTCTAATTGCTGTAACTGCGAAGAAATTTCTTGAGCAGACACATCTAACTCCGTTTTCTTTTGTCTTATCTGTTCTAAATTTCCAGAAGCTATAATATCTTCTACAGACATTTTTTTATCGGCTCCACAAGAAGTTAAAAGTAGCGTTACGATTACTAGTGAATATATATTTTTCATTGTCAATTGAGTTTAAAGGTTGATTTTGTTTATAAGTTTATTTTTGATTGTGATTTATATAAGCCATCAAGCATGGCGGTTATTTCTGAAATATCTTGTCTAATGTTTTCATACTCCTCATTTGAAAGAAACTCTAAATCATTAGAGATTATTATTTGGTTTAAAAGCTCCAATGCCGAACTAAAGGCAATTTCTGTAAACCTAGCTTTGTCTTTTGCTGAATGTCTTCCAGTTCCTTCTGCAATGTTTGATGAAATTGAAACGGTACACCTTCTCATTTGACTAATTAAGCCATAACGCTCATCTTCAGGAAAGTTCTTTGTTAGTTTATATATTTTAACAGCCAATTTTCTTGATTTTTGCCAAACGGATAGTTTTTCGAAAGAAAATATTTTCATCTTTAATTTTTTAAACTTTAAACAATAAACTAATCAACTTTATTTAACACCGTTTCTAATTCAGCCTTTTTATTTATAACGTCAAGCATGGCTTGTAAAAATTCTTGTTGAGAACTGTATAATTGTGTTTGTGCCTGTCTTAGTTCGAAACTTGAAGCAATCCCTTCAAAAAACTTCGTTTGATTTTTCTGTTCGATGCGTTCTGCCAGATTCAAGTTTTGTTTTTTGTTGTCGTAATCTTCAATAGCAAACTGATAATCACTTTTAGCTGATGCTATTTGGAGTTTCAATTTTTGTTGGGTTTCTGTTAGATCTTCTTTTGATTTTTCAAGATTAATTCTGGCACGTTGTGTAGATGCGCTTCTTCCTCCTGAACTAAAAATAGGGATATTCATACTAACTCCAAAAGCAGCTGTGCCTGCCCAAATTTGGTTACTATTTAAAAATCTAAAATTTTGATTATTACCAACATACGAAGCGTTTGCAAAAGCACTTAATGTTGGCAGCGCTTTACTTTTTTCTAATTTTAAAAGAAGTTCTTTAGAAACTTTATCATTTTCTGCAATTTTAAAATCTATATTATTTTCAATCTTCTCTTCAGCATTGAGAAGATCTAAAGTAATATTTTGAGCTGTTAAGCTTTCTAAATTATCAGTCAATATAGTTTTAGAATTTATATCTGTACCTAAAGTAATATTTAGCATTTGGTAAGCTAAAGTTTTTAATCGTGATGTATTACTTAAATTACTTTCTACACTAGATAAGGTTATTTGTAATTGTTCAACACTTTCTTCTTCTTCTAGACCATTTTCATAAATCTTTGTAGTTTCGTTAAGATTTTTCTTTAAGACAGCTATGTTACGTTCTAAAATCTTAACACTTTCTTCTGCAAGTAAAACATTACCATAAGCATCAATAACAGTTTTTCTAACCTCTAAATCGGTTTTTTCTTTGGCATTTTCAGAAATTTCTAGAAATACTTTTGCAGACTGCAACCCGACCAAATAAGACCCGTCAAAAAGTAATTGGTCCATTCGTATTGATGGCGTAATAGATTGTTTAGCTCCAAAATCTATAACACCATCTTGATCAAAATCTATAGCATCAAATTGTTGTTTTACATTATTTTGATAATCAATTTTTCCGTTTATTTGAGGTAATCCAATTGTGGTAGTTTCCCATTTTTGTTTTTCTGCTGCCTTAATATCAAGTGCAGCATTTTTAGCAGTTCTATTATTTTCTAATGCAAAATCTATAGCTTCTTGCAAAGAGAAACTTTTAATGTCTCCCTGAGAATAAATCGCAATAGAGCATAATAAACTAAATATTAAAATTAGTTTGTTCTTCATTTTTATGATTGATTTGATGTTATAAATTTGTTTAATATTTGAAAGCCTTTATCAGTAACAATGGCTCTTAAATGATATTCTAAATAACTCTCTATTAAGTATTCCATGGTATAAATATCTGTAGGGAAAATGGAGTTGTCTTTTATTCCATTCATTCCATTAAAATACATTCTGGATATAAAATCTACATTAATATTTGATCTGAATAATTCGGTGTCGACACCCTTTTGAAGGCTTTCTTTAACCGAATCATGCATTTTTTCAAACTGTTTAAGTTTTAGCACATCATATATTTGTGGGTAATATTTTCTTAATTGAAATTGAGGTGATGATTTTTCACTTTTTAAGTGATTCATCACAAACATTTTGATATCATATAATTCTTCAATGGGGTTCTTTGAAGCTTCGCAAATAGTATCAATACCATCGCAGATAGTTTCAAATAGTTCAAATGTTACAGCCTCAACTAATTTAGTTTTGTTAGCAAAATGTACATAAATGGTTTTTTTAGATATACCCATTTCTTGAGCAATATCGTCCATTGTAACACTTTTAAAACCTAACGTAATAAATAATTCGGCTGCCCTATGTATAATTTTTTCTCTCATAACTGGGTGCAAATATAGAATGGAAACTATAAAAACCAAAAAAGTTTCCAAAGTTTCACAATTTTTTAACATATGAAAATAAGATGAAAACCTTTTAATAATACTATTTACTTTATTTTTGCGCCATGCTTTCAATAGAAAAATATCAAGAAGAATTTGTTGCTTATTTGGAAAAATATTCAACATTAAAAGAACCTAATAACCTTTATGCGCCCATCCAATATATTTTAGGCTTGGGAGGAAAACGATTAAGGCCAGTTTTAACATTAATGACTGCTGAAATTTTTAATAGCGATTATAGAAAAGCCTTAGATGCTGCTTTGAGTATTGAGGTTTTTCATAATTTCTCTCTGGTTCATGATGATATTATGGATGATGCGCCTTTGCGTCGTGGACAAGAAACTGTTCATGAAAAATGGGATATTAATACGGGGATTCTTTCTGGTGATGCCATGTTGATTATGGCATATCAGCTATTCGAAAACTATGAGACTAATACGTTTCAATCTTTAGCAAAGCTATTTAGCAAAACGGCTATTGAGGTTTGTGAAGGTCAACAATACGATGTTGATTTTGAAACCAGAAATGATGTGACTGTTCTGGAATACCTAAAGATGATTGAATACAAAACAGCTGTTTTGGTAGGTGCTGCAATGAAAATGGGAGCTATTGTTGCTAATGCATCAAATAATGATCAAAATAGTATTTATGAATTTGGGCGAAATTTAGGTATAGCTTTTCAATTACAAGATGACTATTTAGATGCTTTTGGAGATCCAAAAACATTTGGAAAGCAAGTTGGTGGTGATATTATAGAAAACAAGAAAACCTATTTATATTTAAAAGCTTTAGAGTTTTCCAATGAAGAAAATCAGCTTAAACTAAAAGAGTTATTTAATTCAGTACTTGAGGATAACGACGCTAAAATTAGCACTGTAAAACAAATTTTTAATGGTTCGGGAGCTTCAGGTGCCACCCAGGAAGAAATTAAAAATTATACAAATAAAGCCTTTATGGTTTTAGAATCTTTAGATATTTCTGAGGAGAAAAAAACACTTTTACGTGATTTTGGTAATGCCTTAATGAATAGAAACGTATAATGCAATTACCATCTACATTCGAAAAATTAATTGAAGAGGCCAATCAATCAGATTTGTACAATAAGTTAATTCTTCAAATTAATAAAGACTTCCTCTTAGCAAATATCGATTTAGATTTTCATGAAGAAATCTTGCCATCAAGCTTAAAACTCTTGCTTCACGAAATGATATATAAATTAATTCAGGAAAAATTTACTGAATATTTAAACCTGCTTTATATTATTGATGTTCCAGAAAAACAGGTTAAAGCACTAAATGGAGATGATCTTTTAAAACTTTCAGAAGCCGTTTCTTTTTTAATTCTTAAAAGGGAATGGCAAAAAGTATGGTTTAGAAATAATTATTAATAGAAGCGAATTGTAGGTGGAGGAGCTTTCTATTGGTCTCTTGCTTTTAGCTTTTAAAAACTTTAGACACGAATTTCACGAATGCATACGAATTCAGTTTTTACAATGTTTATTATTTTATATTTTGTTATTTCACGAAGCAAACTTTCAGTCTGCCAAAGAGAACCTATGAACTTTTAGTCCTTAGTGGCTTAGTTTCTCAATAATTTTAATTCGGATAAATTTGTCCTAATTAAAAATTTAACCTATTTTTGTACTAAATTATAATCTATATGTTTTCTAAAGCTTGCGAATATGGTATTAAAGCATCAATATTTATTGCGCTTAATTCTTATAAAAATGTTCGCGTTAGCCTTAAATCCATTGCTAAAGAGATTAATTCGCCAGAAGCATTTACAGCTAAAATCCTTCAGGATTTAGTAAGACATCATGTTATTAACTCTATGAAAGGGGCCTATGGTGGTTTTGAAATCGAAAAAGAATTAATTTCTACAGTAAAATTATCACATATAGTAAATGCTATTGATGGAGATGCTATTTATAGCGGTTGTGGTCTGGGGCTTCATACTTGTGATGAAAACCATCCCTGCCCAGTACATCACAAATTTAAATCTGTTAGGGAAGAATTAAAATCTATGTTAGAGAATACTAATCTTGAAGAATTAGCTCTCAATATTAAATCGGGAGCATCATTTTTAAAAGTGTAAAAAAAATTTAAATCAAAATAGGATAAAATTATCCGAATTAAAATAATTATTATGGAAACAATACTTAAAGATTCACAAAAACAAATCGGACAATTTGTTGCCGAAGATTTTAGAACAGCCGCAGTTTTTAGTAACTATGGGATAGACTTTTGTTGTCGAGGCCATAGAACCGTAGAGGAGGTATGTGATAAAAATGGTATAGAAACCTCTGAGTTATTAGATAAACTTCAGAATGTTTTAAGCAGCACTACTGGTCAGAATATAGATTATAAATCATGGCCGTTAGATTTACTGGTTGATTACATTGAAAAAAAACACCATCGTTATGTAGAAGAGAAAGTACCTGTATTACTTCAATTTTTAAATAAGCTTTGTAGAGTTCATGGAGAAAGACACCCTGAATTATTAAAAATTAATGAGCACTTTACGGCATCGGCAAGAGAGTTAGCTGCCCATATGAAAAAGGAAGAATTGATTCTGTTTCCATTTATTAAGAAAATGATAAGTGCCACTATTAGCAAATCTGCTATAGAAGCACCTCATTTTGGAACTGTTGAAAACCCCATAGCCATGATGAAGGATGAGCATGATAATGAAGGAGTGCGTTTTAGAGACATTGCAAAATTAACAAACCAATACAACCCGCCTGCTGATGCTTGTAATACGTTTAGAGTCACTTATGCTATGTTAGAGGAGTTTGAAAAAGATTTGCATTTGCATATTCATTTAGAAAACAACATTTTGTTCCCTAAGGCTATTAAATTAGAACAACAATTTAGTTAGTGATTAATTCTTTTTGATACTTAAAAATTCCAGAAAGATACTTTTATGTTTTTATCCAATTATTATTATAGATTAGTGTTGCTGTTATTTTGTTGATTCCGGATAAAAGAATTGAATTCGTTTAAACTTTTTCTATTTCCTAAAAAATGGCCGAAATTTACCCATATTTTGTTACTTTTCTTATGCGTAGCTCTGCTATGCCTTGCAAAAAGTGCCTCTTCTGAATAAATTTCATCTCATTTTCGGTTAAAAACAAAAAGTTTAAACGAGTTCATTGAGAAAATATTATAAATATTGTAAAATCGTTATCAATTATAGTAATCCAATAATAAATCTATAAGTTTATTATTGGATACTATCTTTAGAAATTTCATTGCCTAAATAATCTAGTTCTTTTTCAAGGTAATATAAACCATTTAAATACGATGTATAATGACTTTCGGCTATTCCATCAATGTTATTTGTTAATCGTCCGTTTCGGTCATACCTTTTTACGCTCTTAATTAGGCCAGAGTTTTGAATAGTGTATAAGTATTGTGCGACACCACTTTTATCTTCGATTAATTTGTTATTGGTTCCAAAAGTTCTAATTTTTATTGTTTCTCCTTTTTCATTCCATTTATATTCTTTTTTATAGTACCCTTCTGGACCTATAACGGGCTTATCATTTTTATCAAAATAAGTATCATAAACCACATAACCTAATTCATTTAATGTTTGATTGTTAGATGATATGCCATCAATGTTATTTGTTTTTTTTCCATTTTCATCAAAATAAGCATATCCTATATATTGTTGCTTTGAGTTATAATAATATTTGATCGACGAAACCCCAGAGTCATTTAACGCTGGTTCATTGTTTTTATTAAAAAAAGATTCGGACGTATTATTATCATATTTATTATAGATGTATACAGTCTTACAAACTCCTTTAACTAGTTTATTATTAGTGTTATAGTTTAGTATAATAGAGTCCCTGCCCGTAACAGAAAGGATAAACTTCCGCTTAAAAAAGCCATCAAGTATTTTTGGCTCCATATTCTTATTGAAGTTAGCTCTTTCTATAAGTTGGTTTTTATTATTATACTTATAGGTGTTATAAGTAACATTTTGATTTGCATTTGCCAGTTCTGATGAACTGTTATAATATGTTGTTTTTATCTTATTGTTATTTAAATCATAGTCCCATTTAACTATAGCTACATCGGCTTGAAACTCTTTTAAGTTTCCTAATGAATCTAGTGTAGATTCTTGGGTTTTATTACCACGATTATCATATAGATATTGAAATTCTACAATTTCATCCTTGGTTTGAGCATAATTATTATTGGTATCTAAATAAATTAGTTTTTTCACCCTATTTTTTTTATCCAGATGTTTTTTAAGAATAGCAACACCAGAATTATCATTAAAAACATCATTAAAAACATCTACATTACGAACATAAACTATGGAGTCATTAAGGTAGTTGTATTTTGAAGCCCCCCATTTTTCATCGTTAAATGACAGAACATATCCAGGATAATATTTGCCATAAAACAATGTGCGTCCTTTCTTGTCAAATTTTTCAAGCTCCATATGGTAATCATCTACACCTAGAACAGGATCATTAAATTTGTTAAACCTTTTAGAACTAGTACGGTTGTCATATAAGTCATATGTGTAAGTGTAGATGGAAATCCCGTCTTTATTTGGAGCAATTTCTGAGTCTTGATTAAGATTAATATTTCTTTTTAAATTACCCCTTTCATCATATTCATATTTACTGTTATAGGAATATAGGTGCTTAGCAAAAGTACCACTCTCGTCATACTCCTTATAACCAATTAATTGATGATTAGAATCATACTCCTTGATAACCTTTGACACAAAATCTATATCATTTTTTGGAATGTTATTAGAGTCAAAAAAATCAAGTTCAATTGTTCTACCTAAAGAGTCTAACGTATTTTTCTTATAATGTATGCCGTATTTGTTTTTAATACTCTTTAAATTGATATCGTAATAAGAAGTTATATAACATCCTTGAGGATCAATTTTACTTTCAATTTGATAAATCTTATTTACACTAATTCTTTCTTCTTTAGAGTTATAATAATGACCTACTTTTTTATTTGCTTTGTTGTACCTTTTATAAATACAAAAGTCTAATCCATCATTCAAAGTATTATTAGGATTAAAATATTTAATTTCAGTTAATTCTTTGTTCTTTTTAATTGAAACTTTAGCGGTATTAAATGCCCCTCCATTTTTTAAAACACCATTTTTAAAGAAATAAACAATGACTTCATTTCCTTTTTCAACTATTTTGTAGGATTCTCCATATTTTGTGTTCTCTTCATAAATAGGAAATGAGTGTAGTATATCATTGTTAAAGGTTCTGTAAATTTTTCTAAAGTATTTCGTATCACCTGTATCATATTGATAGTAACTATGTATGTCTGTGTTTTGAAAATAAGCAGTTTGACGTAATAGATCATCAATTTTCATTTCCCAGTACCTTTGTTTTTCTACAATAACACTATGGTCTGTAACACTATCGTATTCTAACTGCATTAATTCGTTTTCCGAATAGTATTTATTGAATAAAGAGTCTAACGTTTTATCATTGATTTTATCTTTACCCAGTTTTACAATTTCTTTTCTTAAAAGGCGCGTATGATATTCGGTAATATTAAAATGGTACTGCTCGTGAATTAGAACCTGATCATCTAACATAGAATCCGCTAATTTTTCAGACTTATCAGGATCCATATAGGCATATACATCAGAATCTAACCAAGAAATACTTTCTGGACAATAAATCCCATAATTTATTGTAGCTACATAATCCTTTTCTTTTTTTTCAACTTTTGTAAAGTTATCCCATGTGATATTTTTTTTTGACCAAATAACTTTATTGCTTGTAGTGTATTTTTTTCTTTCAGTTAATCCTGTATATAATAAAGCTACAAACAAGATTCCAGAAATAAAATAGAGTGTTTTTAACTTAAACATCTTTTAAACGATGATTAAAAATGAATGAATATAGACCCAGAGAAATATAAGTTAATCCAAAAATAAATAAGATTGCTATTAACTCGGAAATTATAGTTTCAAAGCCAATGTCTGCTAATCTAAAAATGACATTATAGAGTCTAATAGTTAAATAATAAAACCCAGCAAAAACTAATTGCTGATTAACTAAACTAGATTTTTCTTCTGGATAAGGTTTTTTGTAATAACTAACATAGAGTAAAACAATAAATCCTGGAATTGGCATTGCAAAATATGAAAGTGTTAGATAGGTGTCATATTCAAAAAATATTAGGTTGTTAATGCCTAAAATTAAAGCAAGAAGAAGTGTTATAGTAATAATTTCAAAAGTTTTTATCCGAGTGATTTTTTTAACAGCGGGGAATTTAATTGAGCTCTTTTTTTCTAGATATTCTTTAGATTTAGGGTTAAGACCATATTTATTCTCATTATTTTGCCCATCATAAAAAAACATAATGAATATGTAAAATGGAATTAATTGATAGAATCCACTATTTCCCAAGTCATGGCATCTTTTAGAACCTTGGGCTAATAAAACCCAATATGTTGTAAAAATAAGCAAGACAAATATGGAGTCTAATAATTCTGAAATTTCAGTAAAAAAGATGTTTAATATAAGAATAAAAGCATAAAAAAGAAAAGTTAATCCATATTCGAGTCTTCTTATTCTACCAGAAAACGAAAAGGGGTTTTTAAACATAAAAAGGCTAAATTTAATTTAAATACTAATATAGTAACATTAAAATTACGTACATCTAGTTTAATTTTAAAAGTGTTGGATTAATCTAGCCTTAAAGTTAATAGAAAAGCTGATGTAAGATCCCCTTTTGCGAGAAAAATTGTTAGTCAGATATTATTGCCTTTTCATTGCAAATTGTATTTGCTCATCAATAATTTGAGAGATAAAATTTTCCATATTTTAGATGCATTATAATGAGAGATTATAAGTTCTATATGAATTGCAAAAGGGAATTGCTTACATACTAAATTCTATTTGTACAGTTAGTTAATAACGAAAAAAATTATAAGTGTTTAAAAATCATTTTTTGAAGCTTTCAATGTTCTTTTTTCTCAATATTTATTAACCAAATTTGTATTACTCGGAAATCATATATATGATATCGTCTGTTGTAATGCATAATTTTATATTTTTTATTATCATGCCCGCAGAAATTAAACCTCTATTGTCAAAATATGAACGAGGAAAGAATTTAAAAAATGTGTCAAATTCTTTTCCTAATAAGGCATCTATTCCTGATTTGTAAACCTTGTTGGCATAAATAATTTCAATGGCCAATAACCCTGTTTTACAATGTTTTTTAACAGCTTGGTTTAAGGTTGTCTTGTCTAGTAATAATATGAGTAAAGCTAAAGTAATATAATGAGAAATTAAAAAATTTTGAGACAATTTCTGGGTTTCGGTTTTTAACATGGTTTTAGTTTTATAGTTTATAATTCTCATTTTTTAATAGCTTATCTAAGATACGGGCTTAAAATTGTAAATTGAACTATTTTGGTGCCCGTACTGAATTTCTTTCAGTACCTAGCAGAATCTCATAATTATAAGTTCAATTTGCCTAAAAAAAGAGATAAATACCTCATTAACCTTTTTATGTAGGGAAACAAAAAAGGCGTGGAACTCAACTTACCGAAAAGAGTTACTACTTCGTTTGCAAAAATTACCAGTTTTCTTTTCGAGATTCAAAGCAATTGCTTCAATATCTTTTATTTGAAGAATTGCAAACATATGTATTAAGCTACAAATATAATAAAATTTTCAAAATGCGAGTCATAGACCGCATTTTTTATTTTTCCAATACATTCTTTTGTTACTAATGAAGCAAAATGAGTACATATATGGTTATATAAATTCCCTATGGGAAAAATCTCGACTTTCAAAAAGAAAATTTGCAATTAATCATAACATTGAAGAAAGTACTCTTAGGGATATAATTAAGGGAGGAAATTACCAAATTTCTTTGCCTACTATTTATAAAATTTGCGAATCACGTGATATTAAAATATCAGACTTTTTTATAGAGGTTGAGGCATGGGGTAAGTCTGTTAAGAGATAGAAACTGTTTTTAGTTAGTACATTTCTCCAGCTGGTAACTATAACCTATTATAAATAACTGCAAATAAAAAGTCCCACCGAAGCAGGACTAAAGATTTTCATCTACGGCATATAGCCTTATTGTGATAAGATTAAGGATTAGAACGTTTAATCTTGCTGCTAAGATACTAAAATATTTTTCATACAATATACGGTTTTCTGTAAGAAAAATATATTTTGTTTTTTGTACATTTAAAACTCAAAAAATTAGGGAGTTATGTCAAAAATTTTAGGTTTAGATCTGGGTACTAATAGTATTGGTTGGGCATTAATTGACGATGTACAAAATAAAATACTTGGTATTGGCAGCAGAGTTTTTCCAATGGGGGTAGATAATCTGGGAGATGGCGATAATGAAATGTCTAAAAATGCCAGTAGAACAGGAGCCAGAGGAGTAAGAAGGCAATTTTTTAGAAGACGCTTAAGGAAGAAAAAGCTACTAAAAGCACTTTCTAAACACCATATGTGTCCGTTAAAGGACAGTGATTTTGAAATATGGAAAAAAACAAAACAATTTCCTTCTGCTAAATTGGCTATATGGTTTGCACAGAATCCTTACGAATTAAGACACAAGGCATTGCATGAAAAATTATCTTTAGAAGAAATAGGAAGGGTTTTTTATCATTTAATTCAGCGTAGGGGGTTTTTAAGCAATAGTAGAAAAGGCGGAACAGATGATGGTGCTATTTTTAAAGGAAATACCAAAGAAGGAAAAATAGGTATTACAGAAACTACAGAAAGTATTAAAGAAAAAACGTTGGGCTCGTATTTGTTTGAAATACATCCTAAGGAGCATCAACCTTTTCAATGTGGTACAGAGCGTATAAGAAATAGATATACTACACGAAAAATGTATGTAGACGAGTTTGAGTCAATCTGGAAGCAACAGTCACAATTTCATACTGTTTTAAATGATGAATTAAAAACACTTTTTGGGGGCAGGAAATTAGAGGGGTATAAAGAAGACGGTATTTTATTTCATCAGCGCCCCTTACGCTCTCAAAAACACTTAGTAGGTAATTGTTCTTTTGAACCCACAAAAACTAAATGCCCTATAAGTGCCATTGTTTTTGAGCAATTTAGAGTTTGGCAATGGGTAAATACAGTGGAATGTAACGGTGCTAAAATAAGTCAGGAAGACAAGGGTAAAATTGTGGACTTTCTGTATTCCATTGAAAAACCGGTTTTTAAAAGAATCCGAAAAGTTATTGGTAAAGAAAGTGCAGAATTTAAATTTAACTATAAAGATGACGATAAAATAGTAGGAACACATACCATTTCTAATCTATCTCATAATAAATACTTTGGTAAAAAGTGGTTCGATTTCACCCAAAAAGAACAGGATGATATTTGGCACGTATTATATTTTTTTGATAGTAAATCCAACTTAAAGCAATATGCCATTAAAAATTGGAACTTTACCGAAGCTCAAGCTGAAACCATTTCTAAGTTCAATGTAAAAGATGGTTATGCAAATTTAAGTAGAAAAGCCATTTCTAATATTTTACCCTTTTTACAACAAAGTTATACTTACGATGTGGCTGTTGTAATGGGAGGGGTAAAAAATGTTTTTGGCGATACATGGCAGAATGATTCTTTAGAAAACAATAAAAAACAATTAGAATTAATCGATAATGTAGAAGACATAGTTCGTACTAAAATTAAGGGCGGTTTTATTGATACGATTAAAGAATTACTTCGTAAAGATTTTGGGTTTAATAATAGGCAGTTAAAAAAATTATATCACCATTCTGCTTCAATCAATAATGACACTTTACTAGAAAAGTTACCAGTAGGAAAAGAAGCTGACAAAGAAATTCAATCCATAAGAAACCCCATTGTAATAACCGCATTATTTGAATTGCGAAAGCTGGTTAATGAGTTAATTGAGGACTATGGTGAGATTGAGGATATAAAAGTGGAAATGGCACGCGATTTAAAATCATCTAAATCACAGCGAAATAAAGTACGTAGAAATCAAAAACGATTAGAGCGCGAAAATGATAGAATAAAAACCGAAGTAGAAAAATATGTGCGTATTTCACACGATAGTATTTTAAAATTCAAACTATGGGAAGAATGTAAAAAAACATGTCCTTACACAGGAAGAGCGATATCTGTAACAGATTTGTTTTCGGGAGAAGTTCAGATAGAACATATTCACCCGTGGAGCAGGTCGTTAAATGATAGCTTTGGAAATAAAACTTTATGTTGGGCAGACGAGAATAGAAAAAAAGGAAATAAAACCCCTTTTGAGTTTTATGGAAATGATGAAGTTCATTGGGCAACTGTAAAGGAGCGCGCTTTAAAATTGTTTTCAGATACTAAAGAGTATCCCAACGCTTATCAAAAATTTAAAAGGTTTGTTCAGCAAAATTTTGATGACGATTTTACCTCACGACAGTTAAATGATACCAGATATATAAGCAAAGAAGCCAAAGGTTATCTTTCTAAAATATGCGGCAAGGTGACCGTTTCTCCAGGGCAGATAACTTCAAATTTACGTCATAAATGGGGGCTAAATCATATTTTAAACAATGAAAACTCAAAGTCTCGTGAAGACCATCGTCATCATGCTGTAGATGCACTCGTAATGGCATGTACAAAAGTTTCTTATGTACAAGAATTGTCTAAATGGAATGGGTACAACAGAAAATCAGAATCAAAAGTTTTTCCTATGCCTTGGAAAACTTTTAGGTATGATGCGGAACAAGCTATTGATACTATTCTGGTATCTCATAAGTGTATTAAAAATGATATCACTGTTAGAACACATATAACAGATAAAAACGGAAAGAAACACAAAAATAAAGGCATTGCAGCCAGAGGACAGTTACACAAGGAAACTGTTTTTGGTAAACGAAAAGCACCGTTTAGCGAAGAAGCATTTCATGTTAGAAAATCAATAGACAGTTTAACAACTTCAAAACACCTCGATAAAGTAGTAGACGAAACTATCAAGACCTTAATATTAAAGCGAATTCAACAACTAGGAGGTTTTGATAAAGGAAAGATTCCAGCTAATACTTTTTTTATTGTCGACGAACATGGTGTAAAACAGCCGCAAATATTTTTACCAAATAAAAATGGCGACCCAGTACCTGTTTTAAAAGTAAGGATGAAAGAAAACTTTAGTGGAGCAGAACAACTGAAGGATGATGTAAACCAATGGGTAAACCCCAGAAACAATCATCATGTATTAATTTACAAAGATGAAAAAGGCGAACTAAAAGAAGATGTCGTTACTTTTTGGACAGTAGTTGAAAGGAAAAGACAAGGCGCTTCAATTTATCAATTGCCTTCTGGAGGGGAAGAAATAGTAACGACATTACATATCAATGATATGTTTTTATTAGGACTCGATGAAGATGAAATTAATTGGGATACTCCAGACTATAAGGTATTAAGAGAGCATTTATATAGGGTGCAGAAATTATCATCGAAATTTTATGAGTTTAGATTAAATAGTGAAGCCTCAATACAAAATAATAATAATCCATACTATGTTAGGATACAAAGTTATGGAGAAGGAAAAACAGGTTGGTTAACTTTTAATCCTATAAAAGTAAAGGTTTTGGTTTCTGGAAAAATAAAGAGATTTAATTACTAAATTTATAATATTAAGTTCATTGACATTAAGGGTTAGAAAACACGATATTAGAATATCATCCAATACTGGATGTTCAAAGGTTGTAGTTTGATTAAGGATTAGAAAACACGATATTCGAAGTGTCGGACAAATATTTCCTTTCACAGTTGTAGTTTGATTAAGGATTAGAAAACACGATATTACAAACCATACCGCAATTAACCCTTCATCGGTTGTAGTTTGATTAAGGATTAGAAAACACGATATTACACTAAACACCATCTTTTATCAACGTATAGTTGTAGTTTGATTAAGGATTAGAAAACACGATATTAGACCCTACAGAAAGAACAACGTTAACGTCGTTGTAGTTTGATTAAGGATTAGAAAACACGATATTTAATCGGAATCATGTCCGTAATGCCAAAAAGTTGTAGTTTGATTAAGGATTAGAAAACACGATATTGCACAGTCTAAAAACCGTAAACCCGGTAGTGTTGTAGTTTGATTAAGGATTAGAAAACACGATATTCATGTACTGTATCATCTAGATACTTGTACTGTTGTAGTTTGATTAAGGATTAGAAAACACGATATTTGCAATATCGCTACGATACGCTATGTTACTGTTGTAGTTTGATTAAGGATTAGAAAACACGATATTTCCACCTTGTGTATAAGGGATAGCCGAACCGTTGTAGTTTGATTAAGGATTAGAAAACACGATATTTATGAATTGCACGCTTAATTTTATTACGCAGTTGTAGTTTGATTAAGGATTAGAAAACACGATATTTTGCAGCCGCTACAGGAATTAAGATAACTAGTTGTAGTTTGATTAAGGATTAGAAAACACGATATTATCGATCTGTCCATCTTGATCCTTGTCCAAGTTGTAGTTTGATTAAGGATTAGAAAACACGATATTTGTCTCCTGTGTATCGTTATTTGATGTCTGGTTGTAGTTTGATTAAGGATTAGAAAACACGATATTCGAGCCTGTTTGCTTTTTCCTGTTTCCTAAGTTGTAGTTTGATTAAGGATTAGAAAACACGATATTTCATTAAGATTCCGAAAAACAGGTAAAAACGTTGTAGTTTGATTAAGGATTAGAAAACACGATATTATCTCATCTAACGAACTCGGATTAAAATCCGTTGTAGTTTGATTAAGGATTAGAAAACACGATATTTTTAGCAGTACAATACCATTGCTCGCTAGTGTTGTAGTTTGATTAAGGATTAGAAAACACGATATTCCTTTTGCAGGTTACCAGCTTATTTACAATGTTGTAGTTTGATTAAGGATTAGAAAACACGATATTCTTTACGTGTTGCTGTAACTTCAACCACTCGTTGTAGTTTGATTAAGGATTAGAAAACACGATATTAGTTGACTTGTTGTCTTCTGATAATCATTAAATTAAGTGTGAATATCGTTTTAAAAAATGCTTCTTTTTTGCAGTGATAAGGCAAGATTGAAGCATTTTTTTATTTTAAAAGAGTTCTAATTGGGTTGGAGGAGGTTCTTTAGGGACTTCTGAGCGTCCCCAAAAGTTCATGATATTACCAAATTGTTTGTCTGTAATTCGTAATACACTTACTTTACCTAAAGGCGGGAGTAGTCTTTTAATACGTTTTTCATGTACATCGGCACTTTCACTGCTCGCACAATGCCTTATGTATACAGAATATTGCATCATGGTAAAGCCATCTTTTAAAATGTTTTTCCTAAAACCAGAAGCATTTTTTCTGTCTTTAGCAGTTTCAGTAGGTAAATCAAAAAATACAAATAACCACATAATTCTATAGCCATTTAGTTCCATAATTTAGGGTACTTAATTTTTTTTCTTTTTCCAACATAGCATTGTTGTAAAGAACTGGCTGTTTTTTGGAGCGCTACCATTAAAGGACTTTTTTCATCTTTAAAGTAAACCGTTCTTGTTAGGGTTTGAAGAAGGATTGATTTTATTTCTGTATTTAAATCTTCCTCATCATAATGTTGTGTTATGGTATGAACAGCTTCGTCTATAATGGGCCTAAAGGGTTCCATAATATCATCTGCCAATGCAAAGGCATTATATTTGCTTTTATGATGAATACCCAATGTATTCAACAGACCGCTACCCGATAAGGCTCTGGCTGTGGCAGCTCTTAAAATGGCGTAACCATAGTTTAAAAAATTGTTTGGGTAATTCCCGAAACGTTCCCTTTTAAAATTAATTTCAAAGAAAGATTTCCAGTAAAAATTGGCAGCTACGGCTTCCATATTGGAAGTGTCTCCACTTAATACTTTACTCGCCAGAAACTCAAATTTGTTTTTCGACTGTGTTATTTTTTCTAATAAGATTCCCTGGTTTTTAATTTTCTCAATAACAGTTTGTTGCCATAATTGCTTTTTTAGTGGTAGACTTGCCTCAACCTGATGCTTAAAGATTTCTTGTTGAATATGATGGCTGTTTAAATTTAAAAACATGCCATTTGGTAAATGTGTTTTATTGCAAATAATTACAGATGTATTATTTGCAATAAGTAGATTTAAAGTGGTTATGCTTATGTATATCTCTGGATTATCTATGACTATAAACCCAATGTCTTCTATAGGAATGGTTGTATCTCTTGTTTCCGATTTAATAACTAATTGTTCATGTTTAGTAGTGAGCGAGCATTTGTTGGAGAATAATAACGTCTTTTTAATCATTGTTAATTGGAATTATTAAAAAATAATAATTATCTAATTAGCCTGATAATAAGAGAGTTAATAAAGATACTAAAATAACATTTAATATTTTACGGATATCCGTAATTAGTAATAATGTTGCTTTTATAGTGTTTACAAACTAGATTCCATCTGTATTAATTATTTACCGTAGTTTTGGTTTTTAAATAGAAAGCCACAATGAATTTATTCGATATCTTATTCTATAATATTTTCTCGCAATACAAAACGAAGTATAAGCAAAAGGCTAACAACATAGCTATTGCTTATGTAACACTTTTACAGGTTTCGCTACTATTGCTTTTAGGTGTTTTCTTTGCAGGGTTTTTTAAGCAAATGCATATGGTAACCATGTCGTCTACCAAAACATGGACATTATTTACTTTAATTTCTGTGTTTATTTATTTTAAAAACTGGATGCAGTACACAGGCAAAAAACGTATGATGATAAATGCAAAAATGAATAAGAAAAGAACGCAGCATTATAATATTTGGTTGCTTTGGCTTTTGCCTATTGCTGCTTTGGTGTTGAGTTATGTTGTGTATCAGGCGGTTTAGGACGTATTGTTCATTCAGAGTGCGGCGAAGAATCTCACCTATAATAATTTAGTGAAGCTTTTAAATGTAAAATAAGCTTAGTACGAGCAAGATCCTCAATATCGTTTTTATTTAAGAGATTGCCGCAGTCGTACCTCCTTCGCAATGACATATCATTTAACTATAAACAAGTCTTTGTTCTTGATTCTAAAAGCAAAGCGGTCTATGTTCTTTGGAGATGATAACAGATTGCCACAGTCGTACCTCCTTCGCAATGACATATCATTTAACTATAAACAAGTCTTTGTTCTTGATTCTAAAAGCAAAGCGGTCTATGTTCTTTGGAGATGATAACAGATTGCCGCAGTCGTACCTCCTTCGCAATGACATATCATTTAACTATAAACAAGTCTTTATTCTTGATTCTAAAAGCAAAGCGGTCTATGTGCTTTGGAGATGATAACAGATTGCCACAGTCGTGCCTCCTTCGCAATGACATTACTTCTTAAAAATAGCATACACAGGAAAATGGTCACTATAACCACCTTTGTATCTCTTACCAACAAAGGTTCTAAAAGGTGTGCCTTTGTATCTCCCATTAAAGAGTTTTAGGAAATCTTCATCAAAAATATTGGCTGTGCTAAACTCGAATTTATCAGTCGTGCTTTTAAAAAAGTTAGTTGAAAATAAAATCTGATCGAATAAATTCCATTGTCGGTTGTGGTTTGTCGTTCCTCTATTGTAAGACCGTAAGACTTCCATAGGGTTATATAAATTAGAACCCTCAACAAGTTGTTTAATACTTCTACTGGAAGGATCGTCGTTAAAATCACCAATAACAATAATTTTAGCATCTGGATTATCGTCGCGTAGCATCGAAATAACTTCTCCTGCTTTATTAGACGATGCCATACGCTTATGTTCTGTTTCCTTTTCGCCTTCACGTCTAGACGACCAATGGTTTACAATAACGTGAATGGTTTCACCATCAAGTAGACCAGAAACCAGCAAGATATCTCGCGTGTAATCCGGTGAGCCATCATCATCAAACAACTGGATGGTAAAAGTTTCAGAAGCAGTCACTTCAAAAGCATTGGCATCATATAATAAAGCGACATCAATCCCACGTTCATCTAAAGAATCGTAATGCACATAATCGTAATTGCAGCCCTCTAAATGTTCAGAGTTTATTAAATCTTCAATAACAGAAGCGTTTTCAACTTCGGCCAATCCTACGATGGCAGGATATTTTCCTGTTTCGTGCCTCCCGATGTTAGAAATAGCAAAGCCCA
The DNA here is from genome assembly GCF_004791695.1 of Flavivirga rizhaonensis. Taxonomy (GTDB): domain Bacteria; phylum Bacteroidota; class Bacteroidia; order Flavobacteriales; family Flavobacteriaceae; genus Flavivirga; species Flavivirga rizhaonensis. The sequence goes on from NZ_SRSO01000018.1 coordinate 59,810, forward strand.
GTTTTTTGAGTTTATTTTTATAACGCTTAGGGGTCCATTTTTTTACCGAAGTCGGTAAAAAATCATTGTCGTGAGTGTGTTTATCTTCCGTAGTGTCAAATAAATTTTCAAGGTTATAAAATGCTACGGTTTGCAAATCGTCTCGAACGGGAATGTCTTCTAAAGCGTCTGTCATAAATCAAAAATAGGCTTAAAAATATAAAAATAATAATACCTGTAAATGTTTAACTTTGCAACATGATAGAAAAGAAAGATATGGCTTTAGAAAAAGCTGTTTTAATAGGTGTTATTACTAAAGATCAGGATGAGGTAAAATCTAAAGAGTATTTAGATGAATTGGAGTTTTTAACCTTTACTGCCGGGGGGTATGCCATAAAGCGTTTTACTCAGAAAATGGATATGCCAAACCCTAAAACATTCATAGGTACTGGTAAGATGGAAGATGTACGCCAATTTATAGAGGAAAACGATGTTGGTACAGCTATTTTTGATGATGAATTGTCTGCGGCTCAAGAACGAAATATTAGTAAAATACTTGATGTTAAAGTATTAGACAGAACTAATTTAATCCTCGATATTTTTGCGCAACGCGCGCAAACAAGTTATGCCAGAACCCAGGTAGAGTTGGCGCAATGCGAATACTTACTCCCACGATTAAGAGGTATGTGGACACACCTTGAACGACAAAAAGGGGGTATTGGAATGCGTGGTCCTGGGGAAACCGAAATTGAAACAGATAGACGTATTGTACGTGATAAAATAGCGTTACTAAAAGCACGTATAAAAACCATTGATAAGCAAATGGCCATACAGCGAGGCAATCGTGGTAAAATGGTGCGTGTGGCATTGGTGGGTTATACGAACGTTGGGAAATCTACGTTAATGAATGTAGTAAGTAAAAGTGAAGTTTTTGCTGAAAATAAGTTATTTGCCACTTTAGATACTACGGTTAGAAAGGTTGTGATTCAAAACTTACCGTTTTTGTTAAGTGATACGGTTGGGTTTATAAGAAAGTTGCCTACTCAATTGGTAGATAGCTTTAAAAGTACGCTGGATGAGGTTAGAGAAGCCGATTTATTACTACATGTTGTTGATATTTCGCATCCTAATTTTGAGGAACATATTGAGTCTGTAAATAAAATTTTAGGTGAAATAAAAAGTGGTGATAAACCCACTATTATGGTGTTTAATAAAATTGATGCCTATGAAGCTGAGCCTTTGGAGGAAGATGATTTAGAAACGGAACGTACAGAAAAACATTATTCTTTAGAGGAATGGAAAAGTACCTGGATGAGTAAGGTTGGTAATAATGCTTTGTTTATTTCGGCAATAAATAAAAGTAATTTAGAGGACTTTAAAAAACGTGTTTACGATGAGGTTCGAGACATTCATGTAACACGTTTTCCTTATAATCATTTCTTATATCCAGATTATAATTATGAAGATATGGGGAAATAATGTCATTTTATATTTGAATTTGTCATAAAAGAAAATGATATAACGCAAACAAAAAAGCATAGCCCCAAAATGAATTGGATTTTATCGTTATTGAAGAAGAAATGGGTTAAGTGGTTCATGCTGGTTTGTGCCTCTGTTATTGTCTTTTTTACCATCATTTACATAAGTGTACTTTTAGGCTTTTTTGGAAAACTACCCACAGAAGCAGATTTAAGTTCTATTAAACAAGCCGAGGCAACACAAGTCTTAGATAAGGACAGTAAGTTAATAGGCAAGTACTACATTTATGATAGGCAGCCTTTAACTTTTAAAGATTTCCCAAAACACCTTATTGATGCATTAATAGCAACAGAAGATGTTCGTTTTTACGAGCATGATGGTGTTGATAATGTGAGTTTACTTCGTGTACTTTTTAAAAGTATTATTTTAAGAGATAAATCGGCAGGAGGTGGTAGTACTATTACGCTTCAATTAGCTAAAAACTTATTTGGAAGAAAGAAACATGCTGTATTTAGCATGCTAATTAATAAGTTTAAGGAGTCTATTATAGCAAAACGTATTGAAGCTATTTATTCTAAAGAGGATATTTTAATGCTTTATCTCAATACGGTGCCCTTTCCCGATAATACGTATGGTATTGAAAGTGCTTCGCGTAAATTTTTCAATAAACCGGCATCGACGTTAACGCATTTAGAGGCATCAACACTTGTAGGAACTTTAAAGGCAACGAATTATTATAATCCAAGGCTTTATTTAGAGCGAAGCCAATCACGACGGAACGTGGTTTTTCAGCAAATGTTAAAGTATGGGTATTTATCTCAGGATTCGGTTGATTTGTTTAAAAAACAAGATGTTGTTTTAAACTATAAATCGTTTCATCACGATGTGGGGTTAGCCCCCTATTTTAGAGCCGAAGTAAAAAGAGAATTAGCAACGATATTAGATACGCTTAAAAAAGCAAATGGCGACTCGTACGATTTGTATAGAGATGGTTTGATTGTACACACAACTTTAGATTCAGGCATGCAAACACTTGCTGAAACTGCCATGAAAGAACATCTTTCCAGTTTGCAAAAGGCTCATGAAAAATCCTATGGGAAATCCGCGCCGTGGCTTGCAAATAAAAATATAATTCAAACTGCCCTAAGAAAACTTCCAGTTTATAAATCGTATAAAAAATTAGGGTTAACAGAAGCACAAATATTAGATTCGTTGTCTGTAAAACGTAAAACGGAATTGTTTAGATGGACAGGGAACACTATTAAAAATGTATCTACTATTGATAGTTTAAAGCATTATTTGAAGTTTTTAAATACTGGCATGCTATCCATAGAACCTCAAACGGGAGCCATAAGAGCTTATTTAGGCGGCATTGATTATCGTTTTTTTAAATATGATCATGTCTCTCAAAGCGAACGTCAGGTAGGTTCTACATTCAAACTCTTTGTATACACCACAGCCATTGAAAATGGTATGAAACCTTGTACGTATTTTTCATTATCTGAAGTCACCTATACAGATTTTGATAACTGGACGCCTACAAACTCTGGAAAGGACGAAGATACAGAGCACCTTAACTATAATTTAGAAACGGCATTAAGTAATTCGGTGAATACCATTGCGGTAAAAGTTTTAAATAAAGTAGGAATTGAGAGTGTTATAGAACAAGCAAAAAAAATGGGGATTTCTAAAGACCTTCCAGAAAAACCATCGTTGGCTTTAGGTGTTGCAGAGATTAATTTGAAAGAACTCACAGGGGCTTATGCGGGTTATGTGAATGATAGTAAAAGTGCTAAACCTTATGCGATAACAAAAATTGAAGATAAAGAAGGAAATATAATCGCTTCTTTTAAACCAGAAGTTAGTAAGGAAAAGGTTTATAGTGATTACACCAGACAGGTGATGCTGAAAATAATGCAGTCTACAGTTAATACAGGAACAGCATCCAGATTAAGAACAACGTATCAGCTTAAAAATGACATTGCCGGAAAAACAGGAACAACTCAAAATAATAAAGATGGTTGGTTTGTGGGTATTACACCCAAACTTGTTACTGTAACATGGGTTGGCAATGATAACCATAGCATAGGATTTAAATCCACAGGAATAGGGCAAGGTGCTAATTCGGCGTTACCGATTTTCGCAAAGTTTTATCAAAAGATGAATGCTGATGCGCGTTTTAATAACATTACTAAAAGCCAATTTGAAACACCTACTCAGAAAGTGTTGGATGATTTAGATTGTAATCCGGAAAAGCGAGATGGGTTCTTTAAAAGAATTTTTGGGAATAAGAAGAAAAAGAAAGCCTTTAAGAAAAAGAGGTAAAGGCAACTTTTTCATTGAGAAGGAGGAACGACTGAAGAATCCAAAAAAATGTTTTTTACTTTATTGTAATTCAATAAGCATGGTGAGATTCTTCGCTACGCTCTGAATGACATTTTAGCTTTAATTGTGTTTTATTCGATATGACTATGGTGCAGTTTTCCTTTAGCCTTACAAATCCTTTCATCTAGTTTTAGGTGCTCCTAAAAAAGACAAGATTCTTTAACAAATGAACAAAATAAGCTGCGTTGTCATTCAGAAGGAGGGACGACTGAAGAATCTAAAACACTGTCCTTTTTTTACTACCAATGCGTAAATGCATTGTTAATGTATATGAATTTAGAGGGTCTCCTTATACAATAGGACAATGAGATTCTTCGCTTTGCTCTGAATGACATTTGAGCCTCAATTGTGTTTAATTCGATATGATTGCTAGGTGTTAGTATTGTAGATTCTCACGTTACGCTTTTAGTACTCTTTAAAAGGCACGATCCTTTAAACAAATGAACAAAATAAGCTGCGTTGTCATTCAGAAGGAGGGACGACTGAAGAATCTCTTATATAGTATCATCAAGAAATGACCACTTAGGATTAATACTAGAAATTAGATTATTCTTTTTTTCTCTACTCCAACCTTTGATTTGCTTTTCTCTTTTTATAGCATTTTCAATTTCAAAAAAATGTTCATAATAAATAAGATAAAAACATTTGTATTTTGAAGTAAAAGCTTTTGAAAAAGGTTCTGGGTTTTTATGAAAATAGAGTCGTTCTTTTAAGTTATTGGTTACTCCAGTATATAGAACTGTTTTCATTTTATTTGTTAGTACATAGACATAGTAGTTATGTGTGCCTTTTGTTTTCATTTAGTGCTATTTTTATGAGATTCTTCGCTGCGCTCTGAATGACATTACCTCTATATAAAAAGAAATCGTTATGTCATTCAGAAGGCTATCGAAAACAAAATATATTTTGTTTGAAGATATAAGCGGAGCTTACGACTGAAGAATCTAATTTTGTTTTTACTTTACTACTGGTAGTTCTATAAATATAGTGAGATCCTTCGCTACGCTCTGGATGACATTTGTATTGTGCTTTAATTTCTAACCTTTCTACAGTGATAAATATATTCAGTTATAAAATTTTTATTTGAAGTCATTTCACACGCTTCAAATATTTGCTGAAATTTCTTGAAGTTGAATTTGGTATATAAAACCTGACTGTAATAGGCATTATTTTCTAAAAGATCGTAAGCATCCTGTATAATAGCCAAGCCTTTTTCTTTACTGAAAAAAGAAAATGGAATAGATGAAATTACAGCATTTACATTTTCTTTTACATGTTTTTTTAAGTTTTGAGCGCCATCGTTAACAATAACCAATCTGTCATCTGTAATGTTTCTTCTTACATGATCGCAGAAACTTTCTTTTACTTCAAAAGTATATAGTTTTGATGTTGGCGCGATGGTATTTAATATTTGCTGAGTAATATTACCATGTCCCATTCCAAATTCAACAATAACTTTATTGTTTTCTGTTGAAATGTGTTTACAAATATCAATTTCAACCTGTCTACTGGTTTCAGATATAGCACCAGTAACTAATAGGTTTTTTGCAAATGCAATAGATGTTTTAAGTTTTTGATTCATCTAATTTTGTTGATTTTTGATTGAAATTTATTACTTAAATAATAAGTCCCAAGATAATGAAAACGAATAAATCCAGAAATAAGTACCTGGATTAAAGCTAATTTCCTGATGGGCTATCCCCGTCTGAACTCCCCAAAGATTATGGTTGTTTTTTGAAGAAAAGTAATACCCTAAATTAAACTTTTGAGATTGCAGGTTAATAATGGCATCTTCATTACCTCCAAAATTAAACCTGTTTTCTTCGGGAGAAAAACCTGCACCAACATCAACACTAAAATAGTTATTAGCATCTCTTCTGTATTTTCTAAAACTAAGTGTTCCAGATTTACTCGCTTTAGGTTCACCAGGTGTTACATAAGCTCTAAATGCCCAATAATTGTTTTTTTGATACCAGCCAATAGAACCTGTGTATATGATGGTTGTCGAACTAAATTTTAAAGCTCTAAAACCTAATGAAGCTTCAAAACTTTTTGGCAACGATTTATATAATTCTGCGCCATACCTTACATCTGGAAATAAAAATGAGTTAGCCACTCCAAAATTTAAATAAGCATATAAACCATTAACTATTCTGGGATACATATCAACTTCAAACTGAACACCATTAGATTGAAAACGCCTGTTAAAATTAATCTTAGCATGAATGCTTCCGTACTTAGTAGCTCGGGCATATTTTATTAAATAAAACTGCATGGGATCAAAGACCTGTGAGTATAAATCCACTGAGGCTTTTAATCCGATAGTATTTAGGCTTAATTTAGTTGTTAGGCTTGCTTTGTAAGCGATGGCTTTTTCGTGTTTAGAGTCGTTTTTTAAAATGGTTTTTATAGTTGCCAGAGCTTCTTCAGGGTTATTTGAGGCATCCTCTGCACTTGCTTTTAAGTATAAAATTTCTGAATTCTTAGGAAAATGCGTTAAGGCTTTTTTTACCATTTCTAAAGCACTATATGGCGCACCGCTCCATAATTCATTCTTAATAGCAGCTTCCCAGGTATCTAATCTATCTGGCGATTTTTTTAATACGTAATTGAACGCTTCTTTGGCTTTTTTATAATGGCCATCCCAGGAATATGTGCTTGCTAAAAATGAACGGATGTCATGATAGTCGGGGTATTTGGTTAATATGAGTAGCAAACTATCTTGTGCCTGCTTCCTTTGTTTGTTAAAAGCAAGGTCTCTTGCTACTTTAAAAGCATTATCGGGATCTCCCTTAAAGACTTTTTGCTGCCCAAAAGAACCAAAATGTATAGACATTAATATGATAAAAACATACTTGTTCATAGTTTTGAATGGTCTTTACTTTAAGCCTTTTTTAAATGCCAGATAATCAGAATTATTTGGGTGAATTTTAATAATACTGTCCATTAATTTAATAGCAAACGCTTTATGGTCTAACCGCTGATATGCTTTAGCCATTTTAAAGGGAATGTCTGCATTTAACACATCATTCTTTTTGGCCTGATTGAATATCTGTACAGATTTATTATCCTGTCCAGACCACCAGTACATATCCAGAATTGCTAAATAGGCATCATCATAATAAGGCGATCTTTTAATAGCATTTAGTAATACTTTTTCTGATTCTTCATAGTTTCTTTCCCAAGCTAAGGACCGCCCTTTTAATATTCTGGCATCTGTGTAATTTGGATATTCATTTAGTATATAATCACAAAGTAAACGGGCTATTTCGTATTGTTTTTTAAATGATAAATCTCTGGCTATAAATAGAATTTCATCATATGTTTTTCCTTTGGTATGTTCGTTAATTGTAGCTAATTGCTCCGAAGAGAATTCTGTTTTTGGAGTTACGTAAATATTGAGTGAGTCTGGGAAAATTTTATTCTGCTGTGTTACGTAAGCATTTATCCTTTTAAAAGCTAATAATGAATCCGTCATAGTTTTTACAATGACTTCTTCATTTACTTTATAGGTTCCAAAATTTTCGTTTATTTTGAATAGTTCTCCATCAGAATATAAATAGTCTTTGTATATAAAATCATTGATGCTTCCTTTATAGCGCATTAAAGGTATTTTATGAATATTCCTAAAATGTCTGGTAGTGTCTAATCCATTTCCAACCCAAGGTGTTTTATCTAATGGTTTGAATTTAAAGTTTTTTATTAAGCTATTTAATATACTTGGTGTCACATCCCAATGAGATGATACAGATTTAAATGTATCGGCTTTTTTTAATAGTGGACTGTATATTAAAAAAGGAACATGAAACCTGCAAAGTTTGTCTTTTTGAGTGATTGGTATAAGCCTATGATCTCCGGTTATGATAAAGATGGTATTTGAATAATCTGGACGTTGCTCATAACCATGCATAAATTCTTTTATAGCGTTATCGGTATAAAGCAGGCATCCAAAAATATCTTTATGGTCATTTATCTGATTTTTTATAGGTTCTAACTCATTGGAAGACGCTAATAGTTTGTCAACTTTAGCCATATATTCTTCTTTTTTAGGAAATTCAAATGGCTCATGCGTAGAAAGCGTCATAATGATATCTAAGCGAGGTTGCTTTTCTATTTGAAAAGATGTTAATGCTTTTCTAAAGATTTCACTATCTGGATATCCCCAAGAAAAACCGCCATCGTTGCCTTTTGTTTTTTCAAAAGATGGGCCATATTTATTTTCATCTATGAGGGTCTCAATACCATTATACTCTAAAAAATTAATTTTTCGGTCAAAACTAGATGGCCCTCCAGAATAATAAGACGTTTTGTATCCATTAGCTTTTAGGATGCTAATAAGTGATATGTGCGAAGGTGTTTTTGTTACATCTAAAAAACCTGTTTCACCATAAGGTAAAGACCCAAACAACGAGGGTAAGATTCCGAATGATCTCCCCGTAGTGCTTACAAAATTTTTCCAGTACAATGATTTTGATATCAGCGAATCTAAATATGGGGTAAAACCGCTATATTGATTCCCATCTACAAACTCGCTTCCCAATCCTTCTACTACAATGAATACAATATTGGGTTTACCCTCTTTAAATGTTAAGAACGGTGATAGTACATCTTTGGAATTATTAACTGATTTTAATAGTGGGTAATCAGTTCTGTTTGCAAATTCGGAAGCATTTAACTTACTCTTTTCGCACTGAAATTTTATAATATCGTTTACTAAAAAAGAAATTTTATTTTGATGCGGTTTACTGGATACCCCAGGGATAATTAATTTTAAGCACCCTAATAACAGTATGGATAAAATACTTACGCCTATTAACTTTCTTTTGGGTATGGAATTGTTAATATATTTATATAACAATAAGAACAGTAAAGGGAATATTATGAATGGGAAAAAATAAGTAATAGATATTGATTCTGATACCGAAACGGTACTAAAAGCATCATTAAATGAGTATCCTAAAATGTCGACTCCTAAATTTAAATTGGTTGTTAAACTATATTTTACAAGTGAAAATTGAATAATTACAAATAAAATAAACAGTGTCTTTGTTATGATGATGGCTTGTTTTTTTATTAATGAGTTTAATAATAAAAAAAGAGGAAGTAGTAAAGTGCCTATAATTAAGCCACTCCAAAAATCATTAACAAGTTTATAGATTGAAGCTAAAAAAATATTAGTCTCAGATGTTTTTGCAGCAAAAAGCTCAAATAAACTTACAAACCACAATGCACCAATTAGTGATATAGTTAAATACACGTATTTATTTATGGCTTCTTTTTCGATATTAAATGTCATAGTACTTGTGTTTTTAAACTATGATGAGGTTAGACCTTTTCGTTGCATAACGCCCCATTTCTTTTTCTTATTAAAGTAGTAATCGTAATTCCCTTTTATGGCTGCATATAGAATAAATGGATGTAAAACAAAGGGTTCAAGTGCAGTTAGTAAAACTAATTTGTAACCTGTACCTTTCTTTTTGTATTGATGGAATGTTAACTCTTCAGAGTAAAGTGCTATTATTGAAAATAGTACAGAAAAGATATAGGCAAGCATAAGAAATGACAACGCGTATTCCCACCGTACTTCTTTTAGAATAACCAGAATGGCAAAATAAATAATACCTACAGCTTCTATTATTGGAGCAAGACGTTCAAATATTAACCAATATGGATAGCTTAACATGCCGAAGGAACCATAGTTTCTATTAAAACCAATTTTCCGATGTTTTTTTAGAGTTTCTATAGTGCCACGTGTCCATCTATTACGTTGGGAAATAAATATTTTATAATTATCGGGAGCTTCTGTCCAGCATAGCGGATCAGGAATATATGACACTTTATATTTTTCATTTTTCTCTTCCATATAGCGTCGCATACGGACAATAATTTCCATGTCTTCTCCCACGGTTTTGGTATCGTAACCTCCTACGGCAATAGCAATTTCTTTATCAAATATGCCAAAAGCACCAGATATTACTAATAGACCGTTTAATCGGCTCCATGCCATTCTGCCTAATAAAAAGGCTCTTAAATATTCTAATATTTGAGATTGTACTAAAAGGGCTTTTGGTAGATTAACATCAATTAATTTACCGCCTCTAATAATACATGAATTTGCTATACGGATAACACCTCCCGTAGCAATGACTTTAACATTAGTTTCTTCTAAAAAGGGTTTAATCATTTTTTGAAGGGCATTTTCTAATAGTAAACAGTCTACATCTATACAGGCAACATATTTGCTTTTGCTAATATTTAAGCCCATGTTTAGGGCATCTGCTTTTCCTCCATTTTTTTTATCAACGACCATTAACTTTTCAAAGGCGGGGTTTTTAGATTTAAATACACCAGCACGCAAGGGTTGTGTTTTAATTTTTTCATTAATTATAAAATCAACCGTCTCTAAATCGTAAGCCTCAATAAGTTTTTCTAAACTGTTATCTGTACTACCATCGTTAATAATAATTACATTGTAATTAACATAATGATTAGATAATAGCGACCTTACATTTTCAACAACATTTAAACTCTCATTATAGGCGGGAGCAATAATGGTTATTGAAGGGGACATGGTAGATGATAAGATGTCTTTATAGTTAACGAAACTATTTTTTTTAAGATATTCAACGGTTTCTTTGCCAGATATTACCGATAGAATGATATAAGAAGTAATCGCAGCAAATGCGTACCCAAAAAACAGGTAATGCAGTATTTGTAAAATTATTTTAACTGTACTAGTATCCATAATTAAGTGTTAGTTACAAATTTTAATATCTTTTTATTACCTCTGCTTTTAGGGGATTTGCTAAGTCCCATAAACTTATCTAAGTTGATAGATTTTAATATTTTAAGTGCCAGCAATTGTATTTCGAAATTTTTATGAAAAAGATGTTTTTCAATAAAAGGTTCATCAGATGGAACTACTAATTTTTCGAGTAAACCAAAAAAACTAATTTGTTCTTCTAAACTTAGTTCGTTAAAATTAGCTTTTAGCATTTCTTTTGCTTCTATTCCATATAGGCTTGTTAATACTTCAATAACTTTAACCCTAATCTTTTTTATTGGGTGAGATAACAACTCAATTAAAGTATCTTTAACCTCAAATTGGTTATACATCTTGGCTAGTTTTAGGGCAAATAAAACGACTGTTTGGTTTGAAGATTTTAACCAGGGTTTAATATCGCAAATTTGTTGATCGTCAAACTTCTGAAGTGTTTCCAGTAACTGTACCTGTGCCCATTCAGATAATGGGTTTTTAAGTTCGTCTAAAAAAGAAAGCCCATTAAACCTAAACATATTTACCATGTATAATTGGGTTTCTTTTCTAACCTCAAGTCTTGGATGCTTAATAAATGGTTTTACAAGATCATGTGCTTCTTCAATTTTAAAACGGGTTAGTTCCCCAATGCCTTTGGCTATGATGTACCAATTTTTATTTTCTAAACGCTTCAAAGCATAATTATAGAGCTCTGTTTTAAAGTAAAGTAATTTAATAGAATCTGACATTTCCCCGGAAACTTCATTCATTAAATTATATAAAATGGAAATAATTATTTTACGTTTTGATTTTATATGTACTGAGACTTTTAGTTTTTCTATTATAGCTATTTGATGATCGGTAATGTCTCCATCTTCAGAATCAGAATACAAATATTCAATTAATGTTGATTCGTAATCTTCTCTAAACTTGGCAGTTTCTATATCTTTTTTTCTTAGAGCTGCACGAATTAGTTTTAAGTATAAGGTAAGAATAACAATGGCCAAAAGTAATGTACAACTAATTGCCCAAGCTGTTTGTATTAAGAGAGGGGCTTCATTGAAATGATCAATAAGATATTGATAAGCTGCCATATAAAACGCTAATTAGTTTAAAAGCCTTTTTACTCTAATTATTAATTCATTAGGACTAAATGGTTTGCCCATAAAATCGTTAGCTCCTAGATTGAATGCCTTAATTACCATTTCTTCTTGACCAGCTGAGGAGAATACAATAATGGGTGTGTCTGAATCTAATTTTAATCGGATATGACTTATTACCTCCAGTCCACTAACAAACGGCATCATAATGTCTGTTAAAATTAAATCTGGTGTTTCTTTTTCAATTAAATCCAGAGCTTTCCTACCGTCTTCTGCCATAAGTAATTCGTATCCCTCTTTCTCTAACCTAAATTTCAATAACAATGAAAGTGTTGAGTTGTCTTCTGCTAAAACAATTTTCTTTTTAGTCATTATTGATTGATTTAAGTTCGATTATTATTTCTCTTTTTACTTCTTTAAAAAGAGTTAAACATTCATTAACAAGTGCTGCAGTAGTGTCCAAGTTTTGTTTGTCTTTAAAATTAGACTCTAATTGAAGTATTATTGATTCTAATTTAAAGATGCCAAACATGCTTATGTTTGGTTTTATCTTATGGGTGGCTTGAAAAAGCAAATCCCATTTTTTATTTGGAAACTGAGATGTTAGAACTTCTACGTATTCATCTATAAGTTCAAGAAATAGCTCCATTATTTCTTTAATAATGGAAACATCATCAAAAGTACTTTCTTTTAGTACATCTAAATCTATGTATTCATAATTCGATTTAACCATAATCTCTCACTTATTTAGATTGATTTTTCTTTCAAATTTGAATGCAATATATGAAATTATATCGATTAAATGCAAAAAAATACGTCAAAATGATTAATTAAGTAAGAAATAAATGATAAGAATGTAGTCTTTGTCTTCTTGGTTTGGTGCTCGGTTTTTAAGAAAAACCAGTACATACTATAATACAAAAAAATGCGCTTTTTATTTTAAAAAGCGCATTTATTCTATATATGATATTTGCTTAGGTAGCTTTTAGAACTTGTAGTTTAACCCAAACATCCAATAACTTTGTAAGTCATTATCAACATCTTCAAAAGAAGTTGCAGTAGGAGGTGTTTGAGCCAAAGCATAATTAAGTGCTTCTTGTTTATTGCTTCTTAAGCCAAAATCAAAACCAACACCAATCATTTTCCATAAACTATAGCCAAAAGAGTTTGTCCATGTCCAGTTTGATAAGTTTGAACTCTCATAACTTTGGAACATTGAAAGATTTGTTTTAAAACTAATGGCTTTTATTTGCTTCGTATAATCAATAAGGATTTTAGCTCCTAAAGAAGACTCAAAAACGGTGTCTTCTTTGCTAAAAACAAAGTTGTAGTTTCCAGGGTGTACTACCACAACCATATCTTTTATTGGCGTCCAGGTAACACCAACACCTAAATCTAAGTACCCAGGGTCGTTAAAATTACTTAATATAGTCGTTCTGTATTCAACCAATCCAGAAAGTGCAAATTTATCACTTAGTTTATGTCCATATAAAGAGGTAATATTAAAAACATCTGTTGCTTCCTGAAAGGAATCACTATCTGTAGGATCATCTTTATCATCTAATTTTACCCAAGATAAGTTTACATTAACAGCATTTCTCCAAAAGAATTTTTCTTTATTTAAATTAGCAAAAGCATTAACAGTAAAACCAATGTTTCCTGAATTGTTATTTGGAGTTCCTTGCGCATACCAGTTTTCAAAACTAGATATACTACCACCAATAGTACCAAAAGCCCCTTTTTTCCATCCTGGTAAAGCGTCAATTTTTGCCTGTATCGCATCAACACGTCCTTGGATTGCTGCAATAGAATCTTTTTTGGGGCCTTGAATTGCTTTTAATTCTTCTAGAGTTTCTTGTGCATGTATTGATGTGATTCCAATAAAAAAGATAAATAATAATGATAGGTTTTTCATGTTTAGTTTATTAAAATTTTGAATTAATAGTTAGACACTTTTTTACAATTTGGTCACAGGTTAAGTTATTTGTTTTTGTAAAGTGGGACAGAAGAACAAGCTTCACCATACATAATAGATTTTGCATGTGGCTTTAGTTTATTGGCAAGCATGATATAAGCATTTTGTGGCACTGGTTTTTTGGAACACCCTTTTATAATGACAGGTTTGTCTTTAAATTCGGTGATATCCAGTTGGTTTAAAATGTCTTGATAAATGGAAGATTCCAGTGTTTCTAAATCGCCAATAACGATCTTTTTTGCAAAGGGTTCTAAATGAATGCTAAGAAGCATATATGCCCATCCTGGAATAATGGCATCACTACTACACGTTAAAGCAATATAGCTATCTTGATATTGAATCCAATCAAACTCTAATGCTTGGCGCCTAAAATCTTTTTCACGCAATACGAAGCCATCAAATAACCAGTCTTTAATATCGAAAAGAACACGTTGTCCTTTAGGATAATAATCTTCTAGGTCGATAGTTATTAACTTGCTATTCGCTATGCGATTTATGATCTCGTCTTTCAAAAAATATAAGCTATTAAGTTATTTGATTTTTTATCTGTTACACTGAACACTGAACACTGAACACTGCAACTGTATACTGAACACTGAGACTATTAACCGAGTTTAAAGCATTCCCAATTCAAGCTTAGCTTCTTCGCTCATTAATTCCTGTGTCCAGGGTGGGTCGAATGTAATTTCAACTTCCGCACTTTTTACATCGTTTAAAGATTTTACTTTTTCTTCAACTTCCAATGGTAGCGTTTCTGCCACTGGACAGTTAGGTGTCGTTAAGGTCATCAGGATTTTTACATCGTAATCTTCATTAACAAATACGTCGTAAATTAAACCTAATTCGTATATATCCACGGGGATTTCCGGATCGTAAATAGTTTTTAAGACATTTACTATTTTTTCGCCTAAGGCATTGGTATCTATTGTTGTTTCGCTCATTTTTATAAACTAGTTTAACTGTGTTTGGTACGCTATCGCATACATTTTAAGTTGTTTTACCATACTTACTAAACCATTGGCTCGTGTAGGAGACAAGTGTTCTTTTAAACCAATTTTATCTATAAAATCAGTGTCTGCGTCAATAATATCTTTGGGGTGCTGATCTGAAAAAGCACGTATTAAAATAGCGATGATGCCTTTTGTAATAATAGCATCACTATCTGCTGTAAAAGCTATTTTATCGTCTTTCATTTCGGCATGTACCCAAACTTTACTCTGGCAACCTTTAATAATGTTGCTCTCCGTTTTGTATTGCTCTTCGATTAAAGGTAAATCTTTACCTAAATCAATCATATATTGATAACGTTCTTCCCAATCATCAAACATTGAGAATTCGTCTATAATTTCGTTTTGTATATCTTGAATAGTCACAGTTACAATTTTAATTTATCTCCTCGAGCGCAGTCGAGAGGTCGTTTTAATAAAAGCGTTTTTTAAATAGATCTCGACTGCACCCGATCTGACATATCGTTATAATACAAAAATACAACAAGAAAATTTTCTATTCAATGTTTTCTGAAATAGATAGTATTTCTTTAACAAGTTCCTTTATTTCTTTTGACGGATTTCCATGATCGAAAGGTTGTGTTTCGTATGTAGTCCCGTCATAAATGATTTTTAATCTTGCAATAGCTGCTCCATCAAAAAAGCGATCTTCTGAAGGGGCTTTTAGGTTCGGCATATTTTCAACATTTATAGGCTTAAGTGCTTTTAATAGAATATTCCAATGTGCTTCGCTACATGTTTTACTTAGTGGTGTATTGCCTTTTTTGTCGATAATAGAAATAGTCTTTTTATTGATTTTAATATTTTTATATCTACCTCTTGATTGAGTTGTATATTCAACCGAAATAGCTTCTTGATCTATTTTAGATTCTGAACAACGGTTGTCGACAAAAGCAAATGATAATAATATAAAAAGGTATTTCATAGGGTTTGATTTTTATAAGAGTATTACAAAAAAGAAGCCGAGATTTAAGAGAGCATCATTTTTGCTTTTCTTACACCTTCAACTAAGATATCAATCTCTTCCTTGGTATTGTAAAATGAAAACGAAGCTCGAACGGTTCCCGGAATTTTATAAAAATCCATAATAGGTTGCGCACAATGATGTCCTGTACGAACGGCGATTCCTAGTTTATCTAAAATGGTACCAACATCGTAGGGGTGTATATTTTCTAAATTAAAAGAAATTACAGATGTTTTGTTTTTAGAGGTTCCATATATTTTTAAACCATCTATAGCCAATAACTTTTCTGTAGCATAATCTAACAAGTCGTTTTCATAAGTTGCTATAGCATCAAACCCAATGCTGTTCATATAGTCGATAGCAGTTCCAAAAACAATACCTCCAGCAATATTTGGTGTGCCAGCTTCGAACTTATGGGGTAAATCGGCATAGGTCGTTTTCTCAAACGTTACTTCGGCAATCATTTCCCCTCCTCCTTGATAGGGTGGTAATTTTTTAAGCCATGTTTCTTTTCCATAAAGCATACCAACACCGGTTGGACCACACATTTTATGAGCCGATGCCACATAAAAATCAACGTCTAAAGCTTGCACATCTGGTTTTATATGTGGACATGCTTGGGCGCCATCAATTAAAACGGCCGCACCAACTTGATGTGCTTTTTCTATAATATATTCAATAGGATTGATTGTTCCTAAAGCATTTGAAATATGATTTACAAAAACAAGTTTTGTGTTTTCGGATAGTAAATTGTCGAAGTCGCTCATCACCAATTCACCATCTTCATTCATTGGAATGACTTTGAGAATACCACCTGTGCGTTCACAGAGCATTTGCCATGGTACAATATTACTATGATGTTCTAAAGCAGAAACAATGATTTCATCTCCTTTCTTTAAGAGTGAAGAGAAGCCGTTTGCTACTAAATTAATGCTATGTGTTGTTCCGGATGTTAGTATGATTTCATGCGAAAACTTAGCATTAAAGTGGGCTTGTATTTTATGGCGTGCTTGTTCGTATAAATCGGTTGCTTCCTGACTTAAGGTATGTACACCACGATGAATATTGGCATTGTAGTTTGAGTAATAATCTACGATGGTATCAATAACTTGTTGTGGTGTTTGTGATGTGGCTGCATTATCGAAATACACCAATGATTTGCCATTAACTTTACGCGAAAGAATGGGGAAATCTTTTCTTATGTCTAGTACGTTGAACATGGTTTTTTGTTTAGTCTCGATAATTGTTTTTGATTCTGTTTACGATTTGAAGTCTTTTTTACTAGGAAAGACTTTTCGACTGCGCTCAAAGTGACATTATATTAATGAATAATTTTGATACTGAAATAAGCTCTGTACTATAGATCGAATCCTATATTAACCCCTAGTGTATTCGCGATAATCTTTGTAATACGTTGTTTCATTTCTGGAATTTTAACCGAACTTAATACGTTATTACTAAAAGCGTACATTAAAAGTGCTTTGGCTTCTTTTTCCGGAATACCACGCGAACGCATATAAAACATAGCACTTTCGTCTAATTGTCCAATGGTACAGCCATGCGAACATTTAACGTCGTCTGCGAAGATTTCTAGCTGTGGCTTGGTGTTTATCGTTGCTTTATCGCTTATTAAAATATTGTTGTTTGCCTGAAATGCATTGGTTTTCTGAGCTTCTTTTTCAACAATAATTTTCCCATTGAAAACACCTGTTGAATTCTCTCCAAAAATACCCTTGTAGTCTTGATGACTTTCGCAATTCGGTTCTATATGATGTACTAATGTATTGTGGTCTACATGTTGTTTTTCACCAATAATAGTTACACCTTTTAGGATAGAATCAATACGTTCTCCTTCTTGAAAGAAGTTTAAATTGTTACGTGTTAATTTCCCTCCAAAGGCAAAAGTGTGAACAGATGCTACACTTTCTTTCTTTTGTTTTATAAACGTATTGTCTATTAATGATGCATTAGAGTTATCGTTCTGAATTTTATAGTAATCGACAATAGCACGTTTATTTGTGAAAATTTCGGTAACACTATTTGTAAGAACAGGATTGTCGTTTAAACTTTGGTGACGCTCGATAATCTGTACGTGTGAGTTCTCATCAACCACAATTAAATTTCGAGGTTGTAACATGGTTGCTGATTCATTTCCTGTTGAAAAATGCAAGATCTGAATTGGTTTTTCAACCATTTTATTTTTTGGAATATGAATGTAGGCACCTTCACTTGAAAATGCTGTATTTAATGATGATAGACTATCTTTTGTTGCTGCTTTGTTGAAATAATTTTCAATTAAAATACGATACTTAGGTTTTGTAAGTGCAGACGACATTAAGCAAACATCCATACCATCGTGAGTAGTTTGCGATAGGTGAGACGAATATTTACCGTCGATAAATACAATTTTATAGGTATCTATATCGTGGATAAAATATTTTTTAATGTCTTTATATTCTATGGCATTTTCCTGTTGAGGGAATACACTATAGTCCTCTTTTAGTATTTTATTTAAAGAAGTGTATTTCCAGGCTTCTTCTTTTTTTGTTGGAAAGCCTTTTTCTTCAAATATCTTAATAGCATCATTTCTTACATCGTGCACATAGGTATCAATGTCTACTTGATTTTCAAATACTAAAAAGGATGATAATAATTTTTCTTTTAAATCCATTTTCTCAGTCTTCAGTGATCAGTCTTCAGTAAGCAGTCATAAGCGTTACCAAATCTGTGTAATTTATTGCTGTTTTATTTTGAATAGAATAGTAAGAGTAATCAGGGTTTGAGTAAGCAAAACTGCCAACTGCTAACTGAATACTGCGGACTAGCTATGCGTTCACTTCTTCTTTAATCCAGTCGTAACCTTTTTCTTCAAGCTCATGAGCAAGTTCTTTTGTTCCAGATTTAACAATTTTTCCATTGTATAATACATGTACAAAATCAGGAACGATATAGTCTAATAAACGTTGATAGTGTGTAATAACAACAACAGCGTTGTCTTTGCTTTTAAGTTTGTTTACACCATTTGCAACAATACGTAAAGCATCAATATCAAGACCGGAATCTGTTTCATCAAGAATTGCTAGTTTTGGTTCTAACATAGCCATTTGAAAGATCTCGTTACGTTTTTTCTCCCCCCCAGAGAACCCTTCGTTTAATGAACGAGACAAAAACTTTCTATCAATTTCTAAAAGCTCAGATTTTTCACGAATTAATTTAAGCATGTCTTTAGCAGGCATGTCTTCTAATCCTTTGGCTTTTCTGGTTTCGTTAATAGCTGTTTTCATGAAGTTGGTAACGGAAACACCAGGAATTTCAACAGGATATTGAAATGATAAAAACACGCCTTTGTGTGCACGTTCTTCGGCAGCTAATTCATCAATATCTTCACCGTTGAATTCAATATTGCCTTTAGTCACTTCATATTCTTCTTTTCCTGCAATCACAGAAGCTAATGTGCTTTTTCCAGAACCATTAGGTCCCATGATGGCATGTACTTCTCCCGCCTTTACTTCAAGGTTAATGCCTTGTAAAATGGTTTTATCTTCAACACTTGCGTGTAAATTATCAATTTTTAACATAGTTTTTATTTACTTCACTAGTTTTACAACGTTGTTATCTCCTTTCTTCGGTGCTGTTACGTCTAAAATTTCAACAATTTCAACTTTATTTTCCCAAAGTATTTTTTCGTCTTTTTGATTTGTAATTCGCCCTCTAATCTCAACAGAAACCATATCTGTCGGTTCAGATTTGAAGGTTTCGGCTTTTTTGTTTAACTCATGCAATTTATCAGTAATTAAAACACCATAAATCTCATTTTGAGTTTGTAATACGGCAGCTCCATCATAATAAACAAATTCCCCTTTTATTATTTCCCCTTTTTCACAGCTTACAAATATTGCCAGAATTGTTACGATAAAAAATGCTCTTTTCATTTTTAAATTTATTTTCAGTTTTCAAAACTAAACGAGAAACTGTTCATTATATTTTAAGGTTTTGAATATTCAGTTAAGCGTGAGCGAACTGCAACTGAATACTGCAAACTATTTTATCCAACACTTCCTTCTAAACTTATTTCTAATAATTTTTGAGCTTCTACCGCAAACTCCATTGGAAGTTTATTTAAAACTTCTTTACTAAATCCGTTTACAATCAAAGCAATGGCTTTTTCTGTGTCTATACCACGTTGGTTACAGTAGAAAATTTGATCTTCACCAATTTTACTGGTAGTAGCTTCGTGCTCTATTTTAGCGGACTTATTTTTTGCTTCTATATAAGGAAAGGTATGTGCACCACATTCATTTCCCATTAGTAAACTGTCACATTGCGAAAAGTTACGTGCGTTTTCTGCTCTGGAATTAATTTGAACTAAACCACGATAACTATTTTGTGATTTTCCAGCTGAAATTCCTTTTGAAATGATAGTTGATTTGGTATTTTTTCCCAAATGAATCATTTTGGTTCCGGTATCTGCTTGTTGGTAATTATTGGTTACTGCTATAGAATAAAACTCTCCCACAGAATTGTCACCTTTTAATATACATGATGGGTATTTCCAGGTAACAGCAGAACCTGTTTCAACTTGTGTCCAAGAGATTTTCGCGTTTTTCTCACATAAACCACGCTTGGTTACAAAGTTGTAAACGCCTCCTTTACCTTCTGAGTTACCGGGGTACCAGTTTTGTACTGTTGAGTATTTAATCTCAGCATCGTCTAGAGCAATGAGTTCGACTACAGCTGCGTGTAATTGGTTTTCATCTCTACTAGGTGCTGTACAGCCTTCAAGGTAACTTACGTAACTGCCTTCGTCTGCTATTACCAATGTTCTTTCAAATTGTCCAGTACCTGCCTGGTTGATTCTAAAGTAAGTTGATAATTCCATTGGGCATTTTACCCCTTTAGGGATGTAGCAGAAAGAACCATCACTAAACACAGCACTGTTTAATGCAGCATAAAAGTTGTCTTTTTGAGGTACGACAGTACCTAAATATTTTTTGACTAATTCCGGATGCTCTTTTATAGCTTCGGAAATACTCATAAATATAATGCCTTTTTCTCCTAAGGTTTTCTTAAAGGTTGTTGCAACTGAAACAGAATCTATAACAACATCCATGGCAACACCTGCAAGTTTCTTTTGCTCATCCAGAGAAATACCCAGTTTTTCAAAAGTTGCCAATAATTCTGGATCAACTTCATCAATGCTATCATATTTAGGTTTACTATTTGGTGCAGAATAATATGAAATGCCTTGAAAATCTGGTTTTTTATAACGTACATTTGCCCATTCTGGTTCAGTCATTTCTTTCCAAACACGAAAGGCCTCTAATCTCCAATCGGTCATCCATTGTGGCTCTTCTTTCTTTTGGGAAATGGCACGTACAATATCTTCATTTAAACCATTAGGGAATGTATCTGATTCTATATCAGTATAAAAACCATATTCGTATTCTTTGGTTTTAAGTTCTTCCCTTAAATCGTCCTCTGTGTATTTATTACTCATTGTTCTTTTTGGTTATGTCTTCCCTTTGGGAAGATTTAGATGGGCTTTTTAGAGTGAAAATGATTCTCCACAACCACAAGTGCGGTTTGCGTTAGGATTGTTAAATACGAAACCTGTTCCGTTTAATCCTCCGGAATATTCAAGTGTTGTTCCGATTAGGTATAAAAAGCTTTTTTTATCAACGATAATTTTTACATCATTATCTTCAAACACTTTATCGTCTTCTTTACTTTCTTTATCAAATTTTAAATCATAAGACAGCCCAGAACAACCGCCACTCTTAACACCTACACGTACGTAGTCTTTAGAAGGATTGTAGCCATCATCAGTCATTAATTCAATAACTTTCTTTTTAGCTGTTTCAGAAACTTTTATCATATTATTTTTTATTAGATTTAGAAATGTGTTAATTTTATTAAGACAGTTTCTAAATAGATCACAAATATACAATATAAGTCATGGATTACCATATAACCTAACATTATATTAGTATATGGGTTTATAGGTTTTTTTTATTAAAAAATAAAGAGCTTAAATGAAAGCTCTTTTATTGTATTGTTTTAAGATTTTTAAATGTTAATACGTTAAACTATTCTTTTTGTTTTTGTAATGGATAAAATATTTTGTTTTTGTTTTACGTTTACAATATCACCATTTTTACCAAATTTAAAGTAGTTTTTACAACTCTTGCAAATCAATTGAGGTGTGTTTGTATTTGTTTTGTTTAAACGAAAATAATTATGTCCATAAGCAGAGCAAAATAGGGTTGAAGTTAAATTGGTTTTCATGGTATTAGTAATTTTCTGTAAATTAAATTAAGTAAAATAATACATACTTGAAAGAAAAATTCTATTTTTTTAACAAATTAGATTGGTTTTTATGGTGATTTTTCCTCTTAAAATCACTTTTTATAGATAAATTGACAGTTTGAAAAGGAAGGTTTTAAACACTTTTAAATTTGCATTATTTTTAACTGAAAGTTGTATGTAAGAACTTAAGAGGTTTAAAACTTTAAAGTGTTAAGATTGTAAAAGATATTAGGAAAGAAAGTAGCTTTTAATTGGGTAATAATATTTTAAATCAATTTTAGATAAAGTTTTTGAAAATCTAGATGCTCTTTAATTCTAAGGCCTCTATTTGGTTTTAAATTCTCTTAGGATGTGTATGGTTTAAGAACAGCTAAAAAAATAAAACAAGACATCGCTTTATAGCCTTTACCTAAAACCACAAAAAGTATGGTCCGAATACTAATCGTAGTGCTGCGGATGTGTTTTATTTGATGTGGTTAATCCATGACTTGATTCATGTGTTAAAATAAATCTGTTTTTATTAAATGATTCTATTATTGGATAAAATTGGATACTAATTGGATATATCCAAAAGAATAATTACATATATTTGTAATTGGATAAAATTGGATACAAAATGGATATATCTAAAAAGATAGTATTTCAACCAGCTATATTTCAGGACATCATACAAAAAACAGGTCTTGTTGATACCTTTAAAGGTGGCTGGAATCTCATTGAAAATAAAGAAAAGCGTTACTTAAAAGAGTTACGTGATATTGCTACCATTCAAAGTATCGGTTCATCAACCAGAATAGAAGGTGCTACTTTAACTGATAAAGAAGTTAAACAATTACTTAAGTCGGTACAAATAAATAAACTTGATAAGCGTGAAGAACAAGAAGTTGTAGGCTATTATGAAGCTTTAGAACTTATATTAGAGCATTACGAGGATATAGACCTTTCAGAACGCTATTTACACCAATTACACACAGTACTTTTAAAGTATAGTAGTAAAGACCAACGACACAAAGGGAAATATAAAAATTTATCCAATCAAGTAGTAGCTAACTATCCAGGTGGCGGACAAAAAGTTATATTTAGAACTACCGAGCCACATTTAACAGCTAGTGAGATGCACGATTTAATTGTGTGGACTAATGAGCAATTGGAAGAAAAAAAACTACACCCAATACTAATAACATCCGTATTTGTGTATGAGTTTCTATCAATTCACCCATATCAAGATGGCAATGGTAGATTGTCACGATTGTTAACCACATTTTTACTACTAAAACAGGACTACAATTTCATTGAATATGTATCCTTTGAACATGTTATTGAAAACAGAAAGGATATGTACTACAGAGTCCTTATGGAAACTCAAAAACACAGAGGAACAGATGATGAAATACTGGATCGTTGGGTGGTTTTCTTTTTGGACTGCCTCATTGAACTTACCGAAAAGTTAAAAACCAAATATGATACCTATAATAGCTTAAAAAGCAGTACCAACGATAGACAGAAACAAGTATTAGCTTATATAGATGAGCATAAAACGGTTCAGATAAAAGACTTGGAAGAAAACCTATCTGATTACTCGAGAAATACACTTAAAAAAGATTTACAATACTTGGTTCAAGAAGGTTTTATATTAACTACTGGTTCTGGTCGTGGTGTGCGTTATCATGCTAAAGCATGATATTATTTTTTATCATCAAACTATATTTAGTGATGAAAATTAGATTCAAAAAATGAGGACTATAATCCTTAATTTATCCAGATTTTGTTGTAAAATGATATATCATCATTTAGATTCCGTTCCATTGTTTTGAAAAATAATGTTTGAAATTTAACTCTTGTTTGAAAAGTTACTTCTTCTTCAGACAAATTACTTAAAAACAATATATTTTTGCCATCAGATTTTTGTATTTCTTCCGCTAATCGGAACTTGTTCTCTACCTATTTAGAATAAAGCATTGTCTTATGATGACGTTTTTGAAAGTCTAGATGCTCTTCTTCTTTTTAGGTAATTAGGAAAGTGACTCATTTCTTTATAAACTGATAGATTTATGATATTACCACTATTGGTTGATATGAAACGGTTATTGCAAGATTTGCATATTAATTCTGAGGTTTCTTTATTTATTTTATCTACATGTAAATAATTATGCCCAAATATGGAGCAAAATCTATCTATAGGTTTTTCGTAGGTCATTACGTGGGAAATTTAGGGCTGCAAATATCGCAAAAAATCTGTCAAAACAGATTAAACAATTTTTTTTTCGATGAAAAACAAAGTGATGTTTCGATTTATGAATTAACAACTTGTTATTTGCTGGTAATTGGCGTTATTAGTTTTTCAACAAAGTATTTACTGATTTGAAAAAGCAGGATTATTTATAAATTCAAAATCAGATAGAGATAGTAAAAAGGTTTTTAAATCTGCTTTATCCTGTGCTGATAGTTGCACACCGCCTTGTGCTACTTTTTTCATTAAAGGATCAATAGTTGGTGAGTTTTGTAAACCTTCACTGTAATGACTAATAACGTCGTCGAGTGTTGCAAATCTACCATCGTGCATGTAGGGTGCTGTGAATGCTAAATTTCGTAATGAAGGCGATTTAAATTTTCCGTTGTCTGCGGGATCACCAGTAATTTTACCTAAGCCTAAATCTGTAAAAGTAGCATCTAAACCATTATTATGAAACATGTTATCCGTCCATAAGGGATTTTTGTCACTACCATGACAATGAAAGCAATCTCCTTTAGTTTCGTCCATAAAAATATTAAACCCATTAAGTTCTTCAGGCGTTAAAGTTGCTTCGTTTAAAAGGTGTTTGTCAAATTTTGAATTCGAAGAAATTAAAGTGCGTTCAAATTGTGCAATGGCTTTGGTTACTAAGGTCGAATCTATTGTTGAGGTACCAAATGCTTGTTCGAATAAGTTAGGGTACTCTATATGTTGTTGTAATTTTTGTTCTACCTGTACCCAGGTATTATGCATTTCTAAAGGATCGATTACAGGTTGAAAAGCTTGATGCTCTATGCCAAATGATCTACCATCCCAAAAGAATTTCTCATCGTAATTCCAAGCTAAATTAAATAAAGGCATGGAGTTGCGATTACCAAAAAAACCATCTATACCATCACTAAATCGATCTGCATCCGAAAATGCATTTTCTGGAGCATGACAATCTGCACAAGCCTGCGTATTGTCTGCTGATAATATAGGGTCGAAAAATAATTTTTTACCTAAAGCGATTCCCTCAACGGTTTGTGGGTTGTTAGTGGGGATAACTGGAGCAAGTATATTGTCTTGAAAAAACGGAGGGATTTCTAATGGACTTGGCGTAGGTACATATTCATTGACACTTTCATTTGAACATGATATACAAATGAAAAAAAGTAAGATAAAATATGAAATCCATTTAAACATTTTATTGATTAACTGTGTTTAGACTAAATACATTTTGTCCGTTTTGAGACATCATTACTTGGGCATTAAAATTTGGCATAAGCATATTGTTTAAAACATTCAAATCCCAAGTGTTTGGATTTTTAAACCATTCGGCAATATTCATATCGATTTCAAAAGTTGCATTGTGCGTTATAGTAACTTCACCTAAATCAACTTCAAAAAAAGTATCTTGAAATTCTTGAGTTGCACCTGAATTATCTAATGCTCTTATGGCATGATAAGCATAACCGGTTTCAGTAGTAGTATTATCAATAAACTTCCCCTCTAACTGCATATAATGATAGCCACCACCTAGTATGGACGGAACATTCCAGGTGGCTGAATTTAAATCGGGATAATTATTATTATAGTTAGCATCATTATTAAAGCCAAAAGTAAAAAGCACTTTACTATAAGTACCAGTTGGGATTGTTGTGGTTGGTGTAAAAGAAAGGTTCGTATTATTAGTAACATCTACTAAATTATAACCGTCAAGAACAAATGTTTCTCCGTCTGATTTTTGAAATGTTATGTTTGAAATAAGGTATCTTAGTTTTGTAATACTTAATTCCTCACCATTAGCATTGGTATATTGAATGGTATTGAAATTAGAATTTGTAACGGGTGATGCATCCCAATTATGGTCAAAGTTGAATGTGACATTTGCTTGAGAAACCTCATCATCATTATCAGAGCCACACGATAGTAATGTGATAAAACTGAAAACTAATATGGGGAATATGTTTCGCATCTTCTTATTTTATTTTAAAAATTAGTAAATCTGTAAATCCTTTATTGTTTGGAATATCAATGTTTGCACTATTTGATTCTCCAACAACAATAATACTTCCGTTGTTAATCTCTACAGCATCGAAAGCAAAATCTATATCGGAGCCTCCAACAGTTTTTTGCCATTTTAAATTTCCTTGGTCATCAATTTTTACAATCCAGGCGTCATTTTGTCCATTGTTATTTGAAAGATCTCCGTTTGAGCTTCTGGAACTACCAGAAATAATAAAGCCATTATCTTGGGTTTTAGAAATGGAACGCCCAACATCAAAATTACTACCGCCAAATGTTTTCTCCCAGATTAAGTTTCCAGTTGTAGATATTTTAATAACCCATAGATCGGCGGCACCTTTATTACTTGAAATGTCGAAGTCTTCACTTCTAGTATCTCCAACAATAATGTAATTGCCATCAGATGATTTTACTATGGCTCTGGCTTCATCTGTTTGAGAACCTCCAAAAGATTTTTCCCAAATTAAATTACCAGTATCAGATATTTTAATAATCCAAAAATCGTATGATCCTTTATTTCCTTTTATATCAACATCGTCACTATCTGATGAACCTACAATAATATATCCACTATCTTCTGTTTGAATAACATCGTAAGGAGTATCTGTGAACGTACCTCCATAAAACTTGCTCCATTGCTTTTCGCCAGAAGCGTTTAATTTAATAGCCCAGTAATCTCCACCTGCATGTCTTTTTGATGAAAAAGATTTACTATTTCCTTCACCATTTGAAGCAGATACATCTAAAACACCAGTTAAGAGATAACCCCCATCATTGGTTTGAATCATAGAAGTACCATTGTCTGCTCCTGAAAAACCAAAAGATTTTTCCCAGGAAATAGATCCAGAAGCATCTAACTTAGAAATCCAAAAATCATTGAAACCATTATTTTCAGTGACATCACCATCATTACTTTTACTATAGCCTAAAATCGCAAATCCGCCATCTGATGTTTGAATGATATCTCTACCGCGATCATCATCACTGCCTCCATAAATTTTTTGCCATTGTAGTGTATTGTTTTGATCATATTTCAATAACCAATAATCAAAAGATTCATTCAATTTATTTGATACATCACCATCAGAACTCTGCACATATCCTAAGATAATATAACCGCCATCTGAAGTTTTAGTAATGGACTGCGCACTTTCATTTTTTGTACCTCCAATGGTGTTAACAAAATCTATTTCTTTTTTTATTTCATTAGGAGTTTCATTAGAAGAGTCATCATTATTAGAACAACTACAAAAGAAAGCAAAACCAATTGCTAAAAGGGTTTTTGTTTTTGAGACTTGCATGGCGATCTTTTATTAAGAGTCACTTTTTTTAATAACAAACAAGCCTCTTTCGATATCACTTACAATAATATTACCACTTGGTAAGTACGGGTAAACATTCCACGCGCCATTAAAACCTGTATTATCATTTTCTGGATGGGTGTCAAAGAATCCTATTTCTGTCATGGTGCTACTTGCAATTTGTGAAATATCAATCATTCGTACTCCCGCACTATAACTTGCCTGATAAAATGTATTGTCTTTCACATAGCCATTATGATCAATTGCCGCCGAGGGGCCTAGATAATCCATGTGGTAAGCTGGGGTATCTAAATCAGAGAAGTCAAAAACGATTGTACGTGTATTGGTGCCAATGTCTATTTCGTCGGTTTCATCACCTAAAATAAAATAATTCAAGTCTTCCGTAAACCAACCTTGATGTGTGTATCCAACATTGGAGTAGCTTATATCTGAAATCTTTATCGGATTGGGTTTGTTGGTTACATCGGCAATAACCACTTCATTTTCATTGCTTCCAATTAATATTTCACGCCCAGTATAATCTGTATCTGGACCGTTATATGTTATAACTTGCGCATCATGTGAATAGCCGCCTTCATCAAAACCACCTTCAGATACTGGCGATGTCGGATTTTGAATATTTATAAATAACGGACCTCCAGCAAATGTTCCGTTTCTGTTTGTACCAACAATGTAAGCATATCCGCTAACATCATTTATTACCACATTATGAGCACTTCCAAATTCGGTAAAATGAGCATCGGGAGTAAATGTTTCTGGTGGATTAGCAACATTTCTTAAGCGTGTTAAATCGAATACTTGCATGCCATGATTTCCAGCATTATCTGCTACAATAAAGGCATGGTCTTTATAAACTTTTACATCTCTCCAGGAAGTACTTATTGTAGCAGTTGGAACATGTCCTAAATATATTGGATTATTTGTATCAGAAATATCAATAAAAGACACATTAGCGTCTGTTGCCAGTAATGCATATTCCTTGTTAGTAGTTATATCTACCCAGCCCCAGGAATCATTTCCTTTGGTAGCTCCAAAAGTATTTAATGGCATTTGCATCATTAAATCATAATCATTACATGGATAAGCACCGGCAAAACCATTTTCACATGCAACTGATGTGTTTGTTTCTGTAAGGTCTGCTTCATCTTTAAGAATAGGTACGTTGTTATCTCTTTCACAAGATTGTGTACATAGAAATAACAGGCAACCAAAAATAAATAGCTTAATAAAACAAATACTTTTTTTTAAGTAGTTCATGTTTGCAATTTTTTTAATCAATCTTTTTCGAAATCTAGAATTTGTTAGAATCTCATAGCCTTTAAATTAAAACGAATTCTATAATAAACATATTGTTTACAGGTATTTATATGTATTACGATATGGTTACTTGTGTAAAGTAATAAATTTAGTTTAATAAATAATAAAAAGTGTTCCAGCTTATTGGGTTTTTCATGTTAAAATTAAATGTTAGTCGATTAATTTGAGATTATTTAATATTAAAGTTTATCCATTTATATGCTTAAGCTTCTTATTTTTGCACTATGATAGAAGATAAAAATCAACAGAAAACTCAATTAAGTGATTTAGGAGAGTTTGGACTTATAGATCACCTAACTAAGAATTTTAAAATTAACCATAAATCAACAATAAAAAGTATTGGAGATGATGCTGCTGTTTTAGATTTTAAAGATAAAAAGATTGTTGTTACAACTGATTTGCTTGTAGAAGGTGTTCATTTCGATCTAAGTTATATGCCGTTAAAGCATTTAGGTTATAAGTCGGTTATTGTTAATTTGTCCGATATATTTGCGATGAATGCCAAAGCTACACAAATTACAGTTTCTATAGCCGTCTCTAATAGGTTTCCATTAGAAGCTCTTGAGGATTTATATGCTGGAATAGAAACAGCTGCTAAGATTTATAATATTGATGTTGTTGGTGGAGATACAACCTCTTCAACAACAGGGCTGTTGATCTCGGTAACAGCTATTGGAGAAGTTGAAAATAATAATGAGGTATATAGAGAAGGAGCCAAACCTAGTGATTTATTAGTAGTTACCGGAGATTTAGGAGCAGCTTACATGGGGTTACAAGTCTTAGAGCGTGAAAAGGAAGTTTATAAAGTGAATCCCAATAGCCAGCCAGATTTAGAGGCTTACTCTTATATAATAGAACGTCAATTAAAGCCTGAAGCACGAAAGGATATTATTAAATTATTGAAAGACTTAGACGTAAAACCATCTTCAATGATTGATATAAGTGATGGTTTATCTTCAGAAATTATACATTTATGTAAACATAGCAAAGTAGGTTGTGATCTGTATGAAGAAAAAATTCCATTGGACCCTCAAGTCATTTCTACTTGCGAAGAGTTTAATATTGATAGTACAACAGTTGCTTTAAATGGCGGGGAAGATTACGAGCTATTATTTACAATTTCCCAAGACGATTATTCTAAAATTAAAGCCAATCCGAATTTTACTGTAATTGGTTACATGAAGGAAGCGCAAGCTGGAATGCATTTAGTAACTCGAGCAGATACTAAAATACCTATTAAAGCGCAGGGTTGGAAAAATTTTAATGCTTAAATACTAATAAATTAGCAGGATTTATAGTTGAAGGTTGATCATCACTTGATTTTACTTCATGTGTAATATGAATAGGTTCCAATTCATCATAATCTGCAGTTACGTATTGACTATTATCAATGGACCTCATGTGTCGCTTCACATGAATGCGCTCTAATACGTCGTTAATTTCCTTAAATTTAGGAGTAAGCTCGATTAATTGACCACTCCCGTTGGTGGTGAGTTCTTTTTTGCAATTTTTGCAGGTGTACTCTTTTACATGGTAAGTAACATTTCTTGATACTCGGAAATCATGTCCGAATACCTTACAGTGAATGTTTTTCATTTAACGCTATTAGATTAATTAGTTAGAGCTTATTAAAATATTAAAAAACAATCAGACAGAAAAAACAATTTGTTAATAAATCGACGAAGCGAGTGTTTTCTTCTTTGAACGTTCCATTCGTGAAGCATGAATACGTTCTAAGATGGCATTTATCTCTTTAAATTTTGGCGTAAGTTCAATTAAACGGCCATTGCTATTTGTTGTTAATTGTTTTTTACAGTGAGAACATGTGTATTCCTTAACATGATATGTAACTTTTTTAGTGACTTGATAATGATGACCAAAAAGATTACAATACATTTTAGGAATAAAAGTAGGTTTGTTAGTTGTAGGTTTATTCATGGTAATAATTTTAGGAACAATAAATCTAAAATAAAAAAATCAATAAAACGACAAAATGCTATATATTTTCGATGAAATGCATAATTGTATGTAAAAATTCGCTTTTATTTTCAATATGACTCATATGTCCATCAGGAAATTCTACTACTTTGACATTGGTGTTTTTTGTTTGAGAAATTAATGTATTATAATCTAGCACAGGATCTTTTTTGCTAATAATCAGCATTTTTTTAAAGGGCGTAAAATGAAGCAATGCTTCCCTGTCATTTCTAATTTTCATGCCCTCAAGAGATGCTATTATTCCTTGCAAGGATGTTTTTAAGGCTTCCTTTTTTAGTAGCTTTATTTTTTCAGAAAAAATGGCTCTGTTTTTTGGCCTGAATAAACTAGAGATAGCCATTCTAATAAACGTTTTGTGGTTTTGTTTAACAGCGATTATAGCTCGATCTCTATTTTTTTTCTTTTCAAGAGTATCTGCGCTTGTAGTAGAATTCATAAGACATAACCCTTTTAATGCATCAGGATTTTTTTCTGCATAAGCGAGTGCTACATAGCCACCCATAGAGTGCCCAACAAAAGTAGAGCGGCGAATTTTTAAATGTTTTAAAACAACTTGCACAACTTCAGCCATTAGCTCCATAGTGTGAATGTAGCCTAAACACTCGGTTTTACCGTGACCTAATAAATCGATGCAAATGACTCTATTCTTTTTTGATAATGTTGGAATAAAAGGATCCCACATCGAGACATTTTCTAAAAACCCATGAAGTAAGACAACGGCATTACCTTTTCCATTATCAGTATAAAAAACATTGATGCCTTTATATTGTAAATTCATTCAAATAAGAAACACTAAGATTTTACTTTTTTAATAGCAGCAAAGGCTTTGTCTACGTATTCGTCTTCTACCAAAATTGTAAATTCATTCGTAGTTGAAATGACTTCATAAAGGACAATCCCTTCCCAAGCCAAACGCTTAAAGAAGTGATAATAAAGACCGGCAATTTTAGAATTGTCTTGAGGTAGGTTGACGCTAATTGCAGATAACCCGTCTTGTATCGCTAAAAAAGTTTCGTTTTTTAATTGATCAATAATGAAATCTTTTAAGCTGCTGGAAATTATAATATTACTTTCGTGAATACCTCTTGTAAATGTGTAAAATAATTTAGATTCTTGATTTATCCTATCTAGAATTTTGGAATGATTATCAATAATAGTATCAGAATTTTTAACGGTAAAATCTGTTAAGTTAGAACGTACTGTTATATCACCTAAATTCTGAATAACTCGTCTCATTTTTACAGAGTTGGTTAATGTTGTAGGTGGGTTATATCGCCTTAAAGCCATCATAATAGCACCAGGCTTAACTTCTTTTTTAAGCATTTTACTAATAGGTTCTGTTAATTCTATAGCTAGGGCGCTAAAGTTTATGATGTTTCTAGACAACGCCTCTTCCAAATAAGGTTGCGTTATTAAAATGTCTTCAACACAGTTAGATACGGTTTTCATTTGCTTATATCTATTACGTACATGTTAATTATTTAACAATCTGTGTAAAAATAATCTTTTTTTTAAATAAATATAGTATTTGGATTAAGGAGTTTTAGTTTTACATTCAAATTAGTGTGAATGAAAGTTTTAAAATTTGGAGGTACATCCGTAGGCTCCATAGAAAACATAAAAAACGTTAAAGATATTATTAACGATGGGCACAAGAAAATTGTTGTACTTTCGGCTATGTCTGGCACTACAAATAAGTTAGTTGCTATTGCAAATAATATCTCGAACAAAGAACCTAATGAAGCTGTTGATAAAATTAACAAGCTGCATGAAATTTATACTATTACAATAGATACACTTTTAACTAATAAAGATTTAAATAAAGAAGTTAAAGATTACGTTTCTAGTGTTTTTAATTTTTTAGTTACATGCACTTACAAAGCGTTTTCTATAGATTTAGAAAATAACATTGTGGCTCAAGGAGAACTGCTTTCAACTTATATGTTTAACCGCTTTTTACAACAAGAAAGTATAAGTTCTGCTTTACTGCCAGCTTTGAGTTTCATGAAAATAGACAAAGATAAAGAGCCAGATATAAGTTATATTAAAAAACACTTTGAGGTTGCTATAAATGCTGCAGGGAATTCAGAAATATATATCACACAAGGGTTTATTTGTTTAGATGATAAGGATGAAGTTTCAAATTTACAACGAGGCGGGAGCGATTATACAGCAACTATAATTGGCGCAGCAATTAAAGCTAAGGAGGTGCAAATTTGGACAGATATAGATGGGATGCATAACAACGACCCTAGATATGTTGAAAACACCAAACCAATTTCTAATCTATCATTTGATGAGGCTGCCGAGTTAGCTTACTTCGGAGCCAAAATATTACATCCGCAAACAGTTACTCCTGTTAGAGCAGATAATATTCCTGTACGCTTAAAAAACACGATGAACCCTGAAGCACATGGCACTTTAATTTCTAATATCACTTCAGAAAAAGGCATTAAAGCTATAGCGGCTAAAGATAATATTATAGCAATAAAAATTAAATCTGCAAGAATGTTGCAGGCTCATGGTTTCTTAAAAAAAGTCTTCGAGATTTTCGAAACTTATAAGACCTCTATAGATATGATTACAACATCGGAAGTCGCGGTGTCTTTAACGATTGATGATGATAGAAACTTAGAAAAAATTATTGAAGAATTAGAAAAAATTGCAACAATAGAAATTGATACAAACCAAAGTATTATTTGTTTAGTAGGTCATTCTGTTGTTAATCATCAAGATACTTATAAGTTATTCCAAATATTACAAGATGTAAAAATTAGGATGATTTCTTATGGAGGGAGTAAAAATAATATTTCTCTATTAGTTGATACAAAAGATAAAATTGATTCGCTGCAAAAACTAAACGATTATTTATTTGAATTAGTCACTCTTTAAATTACAAAATTTTAGTATTGTTAGCAAAAAGGGTCGTTTTTAAACGACCCTTTCTTCTTTTTTATGAGTTCATAATATCTTCTATTTCGTCTGCTTCAATAGGAATATTTCTCATTAAATTAAATGGTTGTCCATTTTCCTGAATAACTACATCGTCTTCCAATCGTATTCCAAAACCTTCATCTGGAATATAAATTCCAGGTTCTACTGTAAATACCATATTAGCTTGCATAGGTTCTGTTAATATACCATAATCATGTGTGTCTAATCCCATATGATGACTTGTACCATGCATGAGATATTTTTTATAAGCTGGCCATTCTGGGTTTTCGTTCTGTACATCTGCTTTATCTAGTAGACCTAACCCCAATAGTTCACTAGTCATTATTTTACCTACTTCTACATGGTATTCAGCCCAAATAGTTCCGGGAGTTAGCATTTTAGTCGCTTCATTTTTGACTCTATTTACAGCATTATAAACATCTTTTTGTCTTGGAGTAAATTTTCCAGAAACAGGCACACTACGTGTCATATCGCTAGAATAATTAGCATATTCTGCACCAACATCCATTAATATTAATTCACCTGCTTTACATTGTTGATTGTTTTCTATATAATGTAATACGTTAGCATTGTTTCCGGAAGCAACAATAGGTGTGTAAGCAAATTTTTTAGAGCGATTTCTTAAGAATTCATGCATAAATTCTGCTTCAATTTCATATTCCCAAACATCTGGTTTTACAAACTTTAAAATACGTCTAAATCCTTTTTCTGTAATATTACAGGCTTGTTGAATTAAATCTATTTCAATATTATCTTTAATCGAGCGGAGTCTTTGTAAAATAGGATTGCTCTTAGCAACAGCATGAGCGGGGTATTTTTCTTTTAACCATTTTGTAAAACGGACTTCTCTAGTTTCGGTTTCTACATTGGCTCTATAGTGCTCGTTGGTATTAATATAAACCGTGTCACATTGTGTCATAATCTCAAACATGATTTTTTCCATGTCTTGTAACCAGTAAACAGTTTTAATACCACTAGTTTGGAACGCTTTTTCTTTGGTTAATTTTTCGCCTTCCCAAATAGCAATATGTTCATTGGTTTCTTTTAAAAATAGAATCTCGCGATGTTTCTCTTTAGGGCAATCTGGAAATAGTACAAGAATACTTTCTTCCTGATCCACACCACTTAAATAAAAGATATCCCGATGTTGTTCAAAAGGCATAATGCTATCCGCGCTTATTGGATAGATATCATTTGAATTAAAAACAGCCAAACTTTTAGGTTTCATGTTAGAAGTGAAGTTTTTGCGATTCTTTATAAAGAGCTCATTATTAATTGGATGATATTTCATGTTAATTGTATATTAAGTTTATTAAATGTAGCAAAGCTAAATAAATCATTTAGATTATAATTTGTTATATTTGAAAGTTTCAGTAAAAAATACCGAAAAGAATCTATCTGTCTTAGGAAATATGATTGAACGTCTAAGTACAGGTATAGCACGTATATTAGGTTAATAATACTCTCAGTTACAAATTTTTTTTAAATGAAAACATACACACTCTCTGGTTTAATTGCTATAACATTAATTTATCTTTTTAATTCCTCTGTTTTATTTGCTCAGCAGTTACTTAGAGAGATACCACTGCAACAACAAATTGAAAATTCAAGTTTGGTTGTTGAAGGTAAGGTAATTTCAAAAAAATCCTTTAGAGGTCTAGATAATAATATTTACACCGCTAATACAGTTGAAATATATAAAGTTTTTAAAGGAGAACCAATAACCTCTGTTGATGTTATAACTAAGGGGGGGGCAATAGGCATGGAATGTCAAATGGTAATTCCTAGTTTAAATTTACGTAAAGGAGATTTGGGGGTATTCACTTTATATAATAATGATATATCCATATCTGATAAAAATAAAATTACAAATAAATTGTTTAAAGTATATGGGGCAAAACAAGGCTTTTACAAATATAATTTACATGATGA
Organism: Flavivirga rizhaonensis; assembly: GCF_004791695.1. Lineage (GTDB taxonomy): Bacteria > Bacteroidota > Bacteroidia > Flavobacteriales > Flavobacteriaceae > Flavivirga > Flavivirga rizhaonensis. Next base: position 95,526 of record NZ_SRSO01000018.1, read on the forward strand.
TATAGTAACTAATACGCTTCATGGTGAAAAAGGTATTTCTAGTACATTTTATAAAAAAATTACGGGTCATACTAAGTCTAATTATAAGAATGTAAGTCATTTTGATGTTGAAAAAAGAACCTCTAAATCAAGTCAGAATAAAAGTTTATTAGTTCCTAGTAGCATAACTTTTTCTCCAACAAGTGTTTCTGCTGGTACAAAATCTACAATAACTATTACTATTCCCGGAGGAGCAACTGGTAATTTTGGTGATAATCAAGGTAAGGTTAGTTTTAGAGATGCGGATTCTGGTGGTAATGACGGTCCTCCTTCATTTAACCCAGTATATATTGATGCTTTAGATACACAAGTATTAAGTTGGACAAGTACATCTATTACTGTAGAAGTCCCTGCCGAAGCTGGAACAGGTGATATTAGAGTGACTGATGCTTCTTCAAACGTCATAGTTTCTTCTGCAGACTTAACGGTTACTCATGCCGAAATTAATGTAACGTTCGAAGTGCCTCAAGGATCTGGAACCATGTATGCATTTCCCACCAGGCATCTGGATAACGATGGAAGTGGCGGATATGTTTTCCGAATGGAGACAAGTTTTGACGCAGATGTTGAAGAGTCTGGTGCCAAAGCAGCATTTTTAAGCGCTTTGGATACTTGGAGGTGTGAAACAGGAGTTAATTTTACAATAGGTTCTGTTAGTTCTATTGATGAGGCTACTGTAGACGGAACCAATATTATAAGATTTGATAATGGTAACGAATTAGATTCTGGAACACTTGGAGAAACGTCGTATAGTTTTTCAGGATGTGGAAATTTAGGAAGTATTCAAGCGTATCCAACAGAAATTGATATGGTATTTAATGATGATGAGAATTGGTTTTATGGTAGTGGTTTGCCAGGACTTGAAATTGATTTTGAAAGTGTAGCACTTCATGAATTAGGCCATGCACACCAGTTAGGCCATGTGATTGATACAAATAATGATGCGATGCATTTTAATTTAGGTTTTGGTGAACAGCTAAGAGATTTAAGTTCTAATAATATTATAGCTGCGAACAATGTGCAAAGTAGAAGCGAATCTAGTGTGCCTGCTTGTTTTGTTGGAAAATCAAGTATGTCTGCTTACGCTTGTTCATTGAGTGTGGAAGATGAAGAACTAAATAATGCTATTGGCTTATACCCTAACCCAGCTCAAAGTATATTTTATATAAAAAATAATTCATTTATTAATTTAGAAAAAGCTGTGATTTACGATTTAAGCGGAAGGCTTATTAATGAATATGACATTTCTAATACCACAAGAACTAAAACTATTGATGTAACTGGAGTGTCCAAAGGTATTTACTTTGTAAATATTCATTCCGAAAGCGCTATGATTACCAGAAAAATGATTCTAGATTAATTTAACAAAACTATAGCATATTAAAATAGTATTATTTTGGCTGGTTTTAGTTATTTTCAATAATTAAAAAACTAGCCCACATGAAATTTAAAATTCTTCATTTATTTTTCCTTATTTCTTTTTTAAAAATATCGGCACAACAAGTTGCTACATCTCCAAAAACAATAGAAGACGCATTAATCAAAAAAGAGCAGCTTGTTCAAAAGTCATTAGTGAAGAATGTTGCTTTTAAAAATGTTGGACCAACAGTTATGAGTGGCCGTGTTACCGATTTGGCTGTTAATCCAGAAGACCCCACCGAATTTTATGTAGGGTATGCATCCGGAGGTGTTTGGCATACCAAAAATAATGGGACAACTTTTAACCCTGTACTGGACACTTCTAATACCCAAAACGTAGGTGATATTGCTGTTGATTGGAAAAATAAAACCATATGGGTGGGTACCGGAGAAAACAATGCGTCTCGATCTAGTTATGCTGGTATTGGAATTTTAAAATCTACAGATAATGGAAAAACTTGGCAAAATATGGGGCTTAAAGATTCGCATCATATAGGTCGAATTTTAATCAATCCAAAGAATCCCGATGAAGTTATTGTTGGAGTTACGGGGCATTTATATTCTCCAAACCAGGAACGAGGGGTCTATAAAACGGTAGATGGAGGAAAAACCTGGACACAAAAACTATTTGTAGATGATATGAGTGGCATTATTGATGTACAATGTAGTCCAAATAACTTTAGCCTCATGTTTGCAACATCATGGACTAAAGATCGTAAAGCCTGGAATTTTGATGGCAACGGAAATAATTCCGCAATCTATAAAAGTACAGATGCGGGAAATACATGGACTAAAGTTTCTACCGAAAAAAGTGGGTTTCCAACGGGGCAAGGTGTTGGAAGAATTGGTTTAGCCGTTTTTAACGATACTATTATTTATGCACTACACGATAGTCAATTTAGAAGAGTTCCTGAAGAAAAAAATGAAGAAAAAAGAGGGTTAACTAAGGAAGATTTTAAGACGATGACAGATGAAACCTTTTTTGAACTTGATGATAAGAAGCTCAATGGGTTTTTAAAAACAAATGGATTTCAAGAAAAATACAGAGCAGAAAATGTAAAGCAAATGGTAAGGAGTGGCAATGTAAAGCCAATTGACCTTGCAAAATATCTTGAAACTGCCAATTCAATGTTATTTGATACGCCGGTTATAGGTGCTGAAGTCTATAGAAGTGAAGATGGAGGCGTGAGTTGGAAAAAAACACATAAAGATTATATTGATGAATTATATTATAGTTATGGGTATTACTTTGGAGAAATAAGGGTAGATGCTCAAGATGAAAAAAGTATCTATGTTTTAGGAGTTCCTATTTTAAAATCTAAAGATGGAGGGCAAACGTTTGCCTCTATAAGTAAAGAAAATGTACATGCAGATCATCAAGCATTATGGGTAAATCCTGAAAAAACGGGTCACTTAATAAATGGAAATGATGGCGGATTAAATATGAGTTATGATGATGGCGAATCATGGGAAAAACTCAATGTTAATTCTGTTGGTCAGTTTTATTCTATTAATGTAGATAATGCTAAGCCATACAATATTTATGGAGGTTTACAAGATAATGGTGTCTGGGTTGGTGCTAATAATGCTCGTGAAGATAAAAGCTGGCATCAAAGCGGACAATATCCTTGGAAAAGTATCATGGGTGGAGACGGTATGCAAGTTCAAATTGATAGTAGAGATCACAATATTGTATACACAGGCTATCAATTCGGAAATTATTATAGATTAAATTTAGAAACCGGAGAACGAACTTATATACAGCCTAAACACGAATTGGGAGAAAATCCGTATCGTTTTAATTGGCAGACTCCAATTTTACTGTCGCCTCATAATCAGGATATTTTATATTTAGGCGCAAATAAATTAATGCGTTCAATGGATCAAGGAACCAATTGGACAGCCATCAGCAAAGATTTAACCAATGGAGGGAAAAAAGGTAATGTAGCCTATGGAACATTGACAACTATTAGTGAATCCCCTTTTCAATTTGGGCTAATTTATACAGGCAGTGATGACGGATTAATACAGGTTACTAAAGATGCTGGTGGAAGTTGGCAGACTATTTCAAAATCGTTACCAAAAGATCTCTGGGTAAGTCGTATTGTGGCATCACAGCATAAAAAAGAACGTGTTTATGTGACCTTGAATGGATATCGTTGGGACGATTTCATGGTACATGTTTACAAGAGTAATGATTATGGAAAAACATGGGTAGAAATCAGCTCAAACATTCCTGCCTCTCCAGTTAATGTGATAAAAGAAGATCCTATGAACGAGAATATTTTGTATTTAGGAACAGACAATGGCGTTTATGTTTCGTTTAATCAAGGTCTGGTTTGGGAAGCGTTTGGCAACGGATTACCAAGTGTCGCTATTCACGACTTGGTTGTACAGCCAGATGCAAAACATTTATTACTTGGCACTCACGGAAGAAGTATTTACAAAACAGATATTGCACCACTTCAATTAATGAATGACACGATGCAGTTAAAACCAGTTACACTTTTTAAAGTAAAAGGTCTAAAACATGCTTCTAATTGGGGGAATACCTGGAGCAAGTGGCTTAAAGCTTCTGAACCTAAAATTAATGTGACTTTTTATTCAAATTCATCCGAAGAAAAAATTATTGAGGTATTTTCAGAAAAAGGAACTTTACTCAATCAAATTAAACTTAAAGCAGATAAAGGATATAATTATACAAGTTATGATATGACTCTGACCCAAAAAGGTAGAAAGTTACTTCTTAAAGAAGATGCTAACATAGAAATCAATAAAGCTAAGAATGATAAATATTACTTACCGAAAGGGACGTACTATATTCAAATTGAATCTGAAAAAGAAGTTTTAGTGATAAATTAAGCTAATTTTAACTTAAAATCATTATAAATAGTAAAAACATGACATTTGTTAGTTGTCTAAAACTTCATCCTAACTTACCTTTGTAAAAACAAAAATAACTTCAAAATAATGGGTGGATTTTTTAAATCTTCGATTGGAAGAAAAGTTGCAATGGCACTTTCTGCTTTCTTCCTCATGTTTTTCTTAATAATACATTTAGCAGTAAATATAACATCTCTATTTAGTGAAGATGTTTTTAATGAGCTATCTCATTTTATGGGAACAAACCCTCTAGTTCAATTTGCTTTACAACCAGTGTTAATATTTGGTGTTGTATTTCATTTTGTAATGGGATTCGTATTAGAAATTAAGAACAAAAAAGCAAATGGCGTTGCATACGCCAAAAATAATGGTGCAGCAAACTCTACTTGGATGAGTAGAAATATGATTTACAGTGGGCTAGTAATATTAGCTTTTATTGTACTTCATTTTATAGATTTCTGGTTTCCGGAAATAAATACTAAATACATTCAAGGTGACATGTCTGGAATGCATGATGGAAGTTTTAGATATTTTCACGAATTGCAACACAAATTTTTAAGTCCAGCCAGAGTAGGTGCCTATGTTGTTGCATTTATACTCTTAGCGCTACACTTAATGCACGGATTTACATCAGCATTCCAATCGGTAGGAGCTACAGCTGGACGTAAAAAAGCATTACAAACATTTGGAAAAGTATATTCAATTGTTATTCCGCTAGGATTTATAATAATTGCACTTTATCATCACCTTAACCATTAATCTTAAATAGTTTAGTATGGCTTTAGATTCAAAAGTACCAAAAGGTCCAATTAAAGATAAATGGACAGATTATAAAAATCATATCGACTTAGTAAATCCTGCTAATAAACGTCATATAGATGTTATTGTAGTAGGAACTGGTTTAGCAGGTGGTTCGGCTGCCGCTACTCTAGCTGAGTTAGGATATAATGTAAAAGCATTTGCTTATCAAGATTCTCCAAGGCGTGCGCATTCTATTGCTGCTCAAGGAGGGATTAATGCTGCAAAAAACTATCAAGGAGATGGGGATTCAACATATAGATTATTTTACGATACCGTAAAAGGTGGTGATTATCGTTCTCGTGAAGCAAACGTACATCGTTTAGCTGAGGTATCTGCAAATATTATTGATCAATGTGTGGCACAAGGAGTTCCTTTTGCGCGTGACTATGGAGGGTTATTAGATAACCGTTCGTTTGGTGGTGTATTAGTGTCAAGAACTTTTTATGCTAAAGGGCAAACAGGACAACAATTATTATTGGGAGCTTATTCTGCAATGAATAGACAAATTGCTCGTGGTAAAATAGAGATGTTTAACCGTCATGAAATGCTTGATGTTGTAAAAGTAGACGGAAAAGCAAGAGGTATTATCACTCGTAATTTAATTACTGGTGAAATAGAAAGACATTCGGCACATGCTGTTGTAATAGCTACTGGAGGTTATGGAAATGTATATTTCTTATCAACAAACGCTATGGGAAGTAATGCCACAGCTGCTTGGAAAATTCATAAAAAGGGAGCGTATTTCGCAAACCCTTGTTACACACAAATTCACCCAACATGTATTCCACGTTCAGGAGATTATCAGTCTAAATTAACATTGATGTCTGAATCTCTACGTAATGATGGTCGCATCTGGGTTCCAGCAAAAATAGAAGACGCTCAGGCCATTCAGCAAGGTAAATTAAAACCGACCGATTTAGCCGAAGAGGATAGAGATTATTACTTAGAAAGACGTTATCCTGCATTTGGTAACCTGGTGCCTCGTGATGTAGCTTCTAGAGCTGCAAAAGAGCGTTGTGATGCAGGTTTTGGGGTAAACGCAACTGGAGAAGCTGTTTATTTAGATTTTGCTGCTGCTATAGAACGTTACGGAAAAGAACAGGCGAAAATTCAAAATATAGATAACCCTTCTGAAGAAAAAATATACGAACTAGGGCAGGCTATCGTTGAAGCCAAATATGGAAACTTATTCCAAATGTATGAGAAAATCGTTGATGAGAACCCATACGAAACACCTATGATGATTTATCCAGCAACCCACTATACAATGGGAGGTGTTTGGGTTGACTATAACTTAATGACCACTGTTGAAGGACTGTACTGTATTGGTGAGGCTAATTTCTCAGATCATGGAGCAAATAGACTTGGTGCTTCGGCATTAATGCAAGGTTTAGCAGATGGCTATTTTGTATTACCTTATACAATAGGTGATTATTTATCGGATGATATTAGAACCGGAAAAATACCAACAGATACTAAGGAGTTTGAAGAAGCTGAAAAAGAAGTAAAAGACCGTATTGATTTCTTCATCAATAATAAAGGAACAAAATCTGTTGATCATTTCCACAAACGACTTGGAAAAGTTATGTGGGATAAAGTAGGAATGGCGCGTAATGAAAAAGGACTAAAAGAAGCTATGGCCGAAATTAAAGCCATTCGCGAAGAGTTCTGGAAAGAAGTTAAAGTACCAGGAAGTGCAAATGAAATGAACCCTGAGCTTGAAAAAGCTGGTCGTGTTGCCGATTTCTTAGAGTTAGGTGAATTATTTGCAAAAGACGCTTTAGTACGTGAAGAATCTTGTGGAGGTCACTTTAGAGAAGAATCTGTTGAATTAGATGGTCCTCAAAAAGGAGAAGCAAAACGTAATGATAAAGATTTTGCGTTTGTTTCTGCATGGGAATATAAAGGAGAACCTGCCGATGCCGTTTTACATAAAGAAGAATTAGAATTTAATGATATTGAATTGAAGCAGAGATCTTATAAATAGTTATTAATTATTTAGTTATTTTGAGTGGGTAATTTTAAATCTTTTGAAGAATTGTCTTGTTGGAAAGAAGCAAGAAATTTAAGATTGTTTGTAAAGACTCAAATAATTACTAAGATACCTAACTCTGAGAAATTTGCTCTTATTGATCAAATTAAACGTTCATCACGTTCTGTTGGAAATAATATATCTGAAGGTTATGGAAGATTTCACTTCCAAGAGAACATTCAGTTTTGTAGGATAGCAAGAGGCTCTTTGTTTGAAACTCTTGATCATGGAATTATTGCTTTTGATGAAGGCTACATTTCAGAAGAAAATTTAAATGAATTAAGAATAATACATAATAAAAACGCTTTTGATTTTAAATGGATATATTAAATATTTAAAGAATCAAAAAGAAAAATAAAGTTATTAAGTTAATTAGAAATTGCACTATAAAACGATCGTTCAATAGCCAAATAACTCAATAACCAAATAACTAAAATAAAATGAATTTAACACTTAAAATTTGGAGACAAAAAGACTCAAATGCAAAGGGTCAAATGGTCGATTATAAAGTTACTGATATTTCAGAGCATATGTCTTTTTTAGAAATGATGGATGTTTTGAACGAACAATTAGTTAATACTGGTGAAGAGCCTGTAGCATTTGATCATGATTGTCGCGAAGGTATTTGCGGAATGTGTTCTATGTATATTAATGGAGAAGCTCATGGTCCAGATAGAGGTATAACAACCTGTCAATTACATATGCGTATGTTTAATGATGGTGATACGATTACTATCGAGCCATTTAGAGCAGCAGCTTTTCCTGTAATAAAAGATTTAGTAGTAGACAGAATGGCTTTCGAGCGTATTCAGCAAGCTGGAGGATATATTTCTGTGAATACTTCTGGAAATACTCAAGATGCAAATTCGATTCCTATTTCAAAACATGCGGCTGATGAAGCCATGGATGCTGCTACGTGTATTGGTTGTGGTGCTTGTGTAGCAACTTGTAAAAATTCATCCGCCATGCTGTTTGTAGGTGCTAAAGTATCACAATATGCATTATTACCTCAAGGACAGGTAGAAGCAGCAGATCGTGTTAAAAATATGGTTGCTCAAATGGATTTAGAAGGTTTTGGTAACTGTACAAATACAGGTGCTTGTGAAATTGAATGCCCTAAAGGAATTTCTTTAGATAACATTGCTAGAATGAATCGCGAGTTAATGAAAGCTAATATATCATAGTATTTTAGTTATACATATCTTAAAATTTAAGAACCCAGGCTCATGCTTGGGTTTTTTTATTTAGATTTAAGAAATTAAATCTAGTAGATGAAAATAAAATTGATAGCTTTATGTTTTCTATGTCACTTTATATGTATAAATGTAAATTCACAAATATGTGAAAAAGAAGCTAGTTTCTTTTGTGAAGAATCTATGTTAAAACATTTAAAATCATTGTCATCTGATGCTTTCGAAGGTAGAAGAACAGGGACTAGAGGCGCCTTAAAAACTAGAAAATATATAATTAATCAGTTCCATTCGCTAAATGTTCAACCATTAGGAAAAGGCTATGAGCAACCATTTTTGTTTGTAAAAAAACAAAAAGAATATAAGGCAGTAAATATTTTAGGCCTAATAGAAGGTACCAAAAACCCTGACGAATACATAGTTATTAGTGCACATTATGATCATGAAGGGATTAAAAAAGGAGCCATTTATAATGGCGCCGATGATAATGCTTCCGGATTAAGCGCATTGTTTAGTTTTGGTGAATATTTTAAAAATAATCCACCAAAGTATTCAGTAATTTTAGCAGCATTTGATGGTGAGGAATTGGGGTTGCAAGGGTCTAAGTACTTTGTGAAAAATCCGATTATTCCATTAAAAAACATCAAAGTAAATATCAATATGGATATGATTGGCAGGAGTGAAAAGAATGAATTGTATGTAGTTGGAACAGAACGTAACAAAAAATTGAAACATGCTGTTAGCTATTATCAACACTCTAAGAAAATCAAACTCATAGAAGGTCATAATGATAGTGATGCCCTAGAGAACTGGACCTATTCATCGGATCATGTGAATTTTTATAAAAAAGGCATTCCATTTTTATACTTTGGAGTAGAGGATCATAATGATTACCATGAACCTACAGATGATTATGAAAACATTCATCCAGAGTTTTATGTAGAAGCTGTAAAGGTTATTGTTTCAGTTTTTGAAAAAATAGATAACTTAAGATTATAAAAGCCTACTGTGCATACAGAAAATTAGCATATGTAATAGAATAGTAAAAGTTGAACACGAATTACACAAATTTTCACTAAAGGTGAGTTCGATATATTATAATCTGATAATTAGTTCTTTAAATGAACCTATGTTCATTCCGAACGCTACGGAGGGTAAAATATATTTTACTTGAACGTATATAGCGTAGCTATTGAGGAGGAATCCCATCCTTATGAGATTTCTCGAAAGTTTATCTTGAGCGAAGTCGAAAGGCTCATACTTCGCTCTGTCGAAATGACAAACAATTGAAAATCATTGTTTTAATATTATTTTTTATAAAAAAATTAAATCGAGTTTGTATGTTTAAAGTGTCATTCTAAAACCAGGAGGTATTATTAATTTGTTAGTGCAAAATTAACTTAAATAATACCATCTGATATGAAAGATATACAAATTACAAAAAAAGTAG
>NZ_SRSO01000019.1 GCF_004791695.1 Flavivirga rizhaonensis
GTATAGGCGCCCCAATGTATGAAGATCCCGAATTTGGTCTTATTGAACCATTCAGGGTCCTTGTAGTTGGCTTTGATGGATTCCCAATTGGCCTCGAATTTTGGTTGTTTGGGTTCGGCGGTATCGCTGTTCCCAGTCTTTTCCATACAGGAAGTAAAGATTAGAGCGCCCAGAACGGACAGCTTGAACAATTGATTTTTGATAGATTTCATTACTGATGGTTCATTAAAAAATATCCGGCTAAATTCGTATATAAATATGTGCAAGGGTTAACACATATGTTTTTTACAGTGCACTAAATGATTAAAATCATATCTTATTATTGTTGGTTTGGCAATAAGCATAGCCTGTTCAATATGAGCACTATAGTCTATTTTGAAATGATATTACAGCATTCGATTTACAGTTTTTAGTTGCGATGTTCAACCTGATAGTACCTTTTTCTTATAAGCTTGATTATAAGATTTTCGTTAGCTCAATTGTCCTAAAATGATTATAGATACTTATACCAATTTCTGCTTCAACTTTGTTCAATTGAATATTTTGAAAATAGAGTTTGTAATACCATTTCAAATGAGAATAGGTATAACTATAGTGCCTAATAAAATTTACGAAAAGGAAAAATAAAAGCAGGTTAATAATGTAAAACAATAATGGTTTAGGTAAACCCTAAACCATTATTGTTTTTAATTCAGTAAATTATAAAACGAAAAATAGCGCTTTTTATTTAGCGACTGTGCTTATACTAAACGGACTAACCACAAAACTGTATTGGAGTTTGTCTGTTGGGAAAATTTTGTACTGGTCGTGAGGGTGTGTACCCCATGACGTATCTCCACCGACTCCCATTTGCTTGTAGTCGATGTTGATATTAACAATATCTCGTTCAACAATGTCGGTGGTATGGCGGTTGATTTTCTTTTCACCTTCGTCAAAATCATCATTATATTGGTGATGTGCTCCAAAGCTCAATGTATTATCCAAAGCCGAAAACTTCAAACCCTTACCAGCTTTGTTTTGGAAAGTCACCCAACGCACTTGGGTCTTATAACCATTCTCTTGAGGACGGGCATATGGGAAATACAAATCTCCGACTGCGGCACTATATTCTCCAATTTGTGCTGAGGTGTATCTGTCCTGATAGTTTTCATGTGGCCCTCGACCATACCAGGTTACCTTAGCGTATGTTTTATCAATGACCAAATTAGTGCCAAATCGGGGTAATGGAGGTAACTCTGCCGACAAACCTTCCATAGTTGTCGATATTTTGATTTCTCCATTAGTGTTGATTTCATAACTAACGTTAGCGCTTGCATTAGGATCAGGTAGACTATATTTAGCTTCTATTAATACCGTACCATTACTTACTTTTCCTTTGGTGATCTGCTTTGGCTCAACTCCAGCATTTATTTTAGATACGGTAAATGATGTCAATTGCTGATGCTTACTTGCTTTTTTCCATACTGCCCAATCAATGGGCATTTTAAAGCCAAAATCATTGTCTGTTGTAGCTCTCCAAAAGTTGGTTTGTGGAGGAGTGAGGATCAAATTTCCTTTTCCATAATCCAGTCCCGTTAGCTTTCCACTTGTTTTATCGAAACTAATATCGAATTTCTTACCCGTAATATTAATCGAATTGCCAGTTGTTTCAACGGTCATTTTACCTTTAACCGTATTATTGAAAGTTACTCCTTTTAACTGATTGATTTCAAATTCTCCAAATGCCAACTCATAGCCTTTTGGAATAAGTGGTTGTTCGTCTTTTGTTTTAGCCGAAATAACCAGTTGATATTCGTTTTTTGATGTATCTATAGCGGGTAAATCGATGTTGAACGTTTTGCTTGTTCTTGGTGCTATACCAGAACCATCAATAGAACCTGTATACTTCGCTACACCATTTTCTTTCAGAGCCCATGTAAAATCAAATCCATCTAAATTGATAAACTCATAACCGTTGTAAATCTCTATATTCCCAGATGAAGGATCAGAACTTTTGAATTTGATAAACTGATACACCTTCTTAACTTCATAAAGTGCCGGATGTGCTGTACGGTCTGCATTAACTATGCCATTGAGGCAAAAGTTTCTGTCGTTTTGCAAGTGTCCAGCACCAAAATCCCCACCATAAGCCCAGTAGTCCTGACCTTTTTCATCTTTAGTAAGTAAACCTTGATCAACCCAATCCCAGATAAATCCACCTTGCAGGACGTCATGTGTCTCCATAGCATCCCAATAATCTTGTAAATTACCAACGCTATTACCCATGGCGTGTGCATACTCGCATTGGATATATGGCATTTTGGGATTATTTTTTGCATAATCAATCATGCCCTGAATGCCTTCATACATGGGCGCATAAATATCTGTATTAGCATATCTTTTTGCGCCTTCGTATTGAACAGGTAGGGTTTTGTCTTGTGCTTTTAACCAATCGTAAGTAGCAAAAAAGTTTTCACCATTTCCAGCTTCATTGCCCAATGACCAAATGATGATACTTGGAAAGTTTTTATCCCTTTCAAACATCCTTATTGTTCGATCTAGGTGCATCGCTTTCCACTCAAGTAGATAAGCTGGGTGTTTTGCTTGTCGCTCTAAGTCTTTGTCTAAGCCTTGATTGGTAGCTCCCATACCATGGGTTTCTATATTTGCTTCATCTATCACATAAAAACCATATTGATCACATAATTGATAAAAGAAAGGGTTTTTAGGATAATGCGAACAACGAATCGCATTAATATTGTTTTGTTTCATGATCTGTAAGTCTAACAAGGTAAGCTCTTCGGTTATGGTATGCCCTAATTTTTCGTCGTGATCATGCAGGTTTACACCTTTTAAATAAACAGGTTTACCATTAACTAATAATAGTGAGTTTTTAATTTCAACAGATCTGAAACCTACTTTGATAGCTGTAGATTCAATAATTTGATTTTTATCATTTTTCCAGGTAATGGCTAGTGTGTAAAGATTGGGAATCTCGGCACTCCAAGGCTTTACATTTTTTACAATACCTTCAAAGTTCACTGTTTGGGTTTTACCATTTACAACATCTATTTGTTTGTTAAATGATAAAACTTCGGTGTCGCCATCCATTAATTTTGACGATATGCTTAAAACCTTAGTTGTGGTATTGCTATTACCAAATTCCAGATTCAAGTTGAAAATACCATCTTTATATGAAGCATCCAGTCCAGATTCGACTGTAAAATCTTTTAATGTCGTTTTATCTCTTGCATACAGAAAGACTTCGCGGTCCATACCGCTAAGTCTCCAAAAATCTTGGTCTTCCATGTAAGACGCATCTGCCCATCGGTAAATTTCTACCGATATGGAATTCTTACCAGCTTTTAAGTATTTGGAAATTTCAAATTCGGCAGGCGTTTTACTGCCTTCGTTATAGCCCACATATTGACCATTTATCCATAAATACATGGCAGAACGTACACCTCCAAAATGAACAAATATATCTTTACCGTCCCAATCTTTTGAAACTTCAAACGTCTTCCTATAGCTTCCTACAGGATTGTAGGCGTGATCTATAAAAGGAGGGTTTTTGGGAAAGACGTAGGAGATATTGGTGTAAATTGGAAAGCCAAACCCTTGCAATTCCCAGTTACCAGGAACTTTTATATCTTTCCACCCAGACACATCATAATCGGCTTTATAAAAATCGACAGGTCGGTCGCTTGGTTTTTTTACCCAGTTAAATTTCCACTGCCCGTTGAGTGACTGATATAGGGGCGAATTATAATAACGACTATTTGCTATTGCTGAAGCCTCGTCTTGATACCTGTAAAAACTGGCATGAGCAGGCGCACGGTTTTCTTGAAATATCTCGGGGTTTTCCCAATAAGGGGTTTCTGAAACAGCTGGTGTTTGACCAATACTGTGATATGATGAGGCTACAAAAAAGAAAAGGACTACTAGTAATTTTGCTTTTTGTAACCTGAATAATTGTGTCATGTGATTAAAATTAATCGTTAATTTATTTTTAAGAGATGCCATTTCCAATTGCTATGATAATAATTCCGATAATCATACTTGCCAGACTCAAGTAAAGGTAGTTTTTTGCTTTATTTGAGGCATTAACCCATTCTTTTGTAACAATACCACTAACAATGGCAGTTGCTACACAAGCCGTATTAAAAATAGCATACCCTACGGTATTACCTATTTCGCCTAATTTGAATGCAGCAAATGCAAAAAGGGCAGAGGCCGCATAATGAAAAATAGCCATGATTAAAATAAGCGCGAAATTTTTACCAAAACTAGGCGTCTTAAAATCACCCCAGGCCTTTTTAGCAGAGAGTTGCCATGCAAAATAGGCAGCCATCACGATGCCTCCACTTATAAATATTGGAAACATCACACCAACTGCTGTGACCCACTCAGCATTACCTGCTGCTTGGCATGCCTCGTGAATAAAAGGTCTTCCAACTGCATTTGCATAGCTAAACCCAGTAGCCAATAAGCCACCGATGACCGCTATAAATATCCCAGTAACCATAGAGCCCTTTTCAGAGGTTTTTTCTTTAGAGGCTTCATCCTTTTCACGGGTTAACCCTGCTTTCCCATTGAATATGACTCCAATTAAAACGACTGCTATACCAGCAAGAATGGTTAAAAATGTGTTTGTTTCAGGAAGCCCTTCTACCAAAAATGGCAATACAGAGCCAACTAAAATAACCGTTCCTATAAATAATGAAAAGCCCAATGATAAACCAATGTGATTGATGGCTTTACCCCACATCATCACACCAATACCCCATAGGACACTCGCAGCTGCCATTTTAAATAAAATGTTTGTTGGTACCGCTGTAAAGACACCACTAAAATCCTTAATCAATGTTAACGAAGCTATTATGGGTACTAAAAACATGGTAAGCATAAAAAATAGCCCCCAAGTATTTTCGAATTTAAAATCTTTTGTAAATTTTTCTGGAAGGGCATATAGACCTAACATGAGTCCTGCACCTATGGCTAAAATAATTCCTTCAATCATAATGGGTGTTTTTATTTAATTATTTAGTTTTAATTTGATTTATAGTTTTAAGAAATCTTAAATACGGTTGTGCTTTTAAATGTTTCTCCTGCCTGGGTAATGGACTTTGGGGAGTTTTTAATATTTGGACCATTGGGATACCGATGCGTTTCACAACAAAATGCTCTGTATTTACCATATTTATCACCATTTTCCCTAGCTAATTCATCCGATGTATATTTGCCAGTGTATAATAACATACAAGGCTCTGTAGTTGATACATCAAGTGTTAATCCTCCATCTTCTGATGAAATAGAGGCCACAGGATTAAGTTGCTCATTCTGATTGCCTAAAACGTAGAAATGTTCAAAACCATCATTCATCGCCTTATGCACATCTCCAATACGTTTTCCAGTTCTCAAATCATCTACCTTTCCTTGAAGATTCACAATCTCTCCTGTTGCTGCTCCAGTATCATCAAGTGCCAATCGCTTATCTGTATGTACTGTTGCTATATGGTTTTCAATGCTTTCTGAAAATCCGGATAAATTAAAATACGTGTGATTTGTTAGCGATAGTGGGGTGTCCTCATCTGAAACGGCAGTATAACTGATTGTTAATTCGTTAGCATTATTTAAACTGAAAATAACTGTAATATCCACATTCCCAGGAAATCCTTCTTCCAAGCTATGACTTTTTAAGGACATTTTTATTGCTGATGAAGTGCTTTTGATAATAGGTTCTGCGTCCCATACTTTTTTATCAAAACCCTCTTTGCCGCCATGAAGATTATTGTTACCACAGTTGTCTGCTAGTTTGTAATTCTTTCCATTTAAACTAAATTTTGCATCTTTTATTTGTGAAGAATAGCGCCCAACAATACATCCAAAATAGGGCGCATTATTTTTATAAGTCTCAGAAAAATAAGATTCAAACGTGTCAAATCCGCAAGCAATTTCTTTTATTTCACCGTCTTTACCCCGAACAGTTATTGAAGTAATCGTAGCTCCATAATTCATAATTTTTACCTGCATACCATTATCATTAGATAGCGTATACTGCAAAATCTCTTGGTTCTTGTAATTTCCGAATGTGTTTTTAGATACTGCCATAATCTATAGTTTATTATACTTCGTATTCAGCTAATTTCTCCCAGTTAAAGATGACGCCAACGCCTGGGTAATCTGGAGCTACCGCTCTATAATTTTCAACCACTAACGGACGTGTTGTGTATTGGTCAATAGGGAAGGAGTGCACCTCTAGCCAACCTGAATTTGGTTGAGCGGAGACCAAACTTACGTGCAATTCTTGCATCCCGTGAGAGCAGGCAGGAATACCATGTTTATCTGCTAATCTTGCTGCTGCCAGCCATCCGGTAACACCTCCGCAATTGGAAGCATCAGGTTGAATGTATGATAGTTTAGATTGTTCGAAAGCATATTCAAACTCATGAATGGTATGCAAATTTTCGCCCATGGCCAATGGAAACCCTGTAGCATCGACAATGTCGCCATACCCTTTATAATTATCTGGAATAATGGGTTCTTCAAACCAAGTAATATTATATTTTTTAAATCCTTCAATGGCCTTAATGGCTTTTTCAACTGTCATTGAATAATTAGCATCGACCATAAAGGTGACATCTGGACCAACATATTCCCTAACAGCCTTGATGCGTTCTAAGTCTTCTTCTAAATTATCCCGCCCTATTTTAATTTTTACAGCATTAAATCCACTAGCCATATATCCTTTCATATTGTTTAATAATTTCTCTAATGGAAACATTAAATCAATTCCACCACAATAGGCTTTACAAGTATTACCTACGCCTCCTGCCATTTTCCATAAGGGTTTATCTGCTTTTTTGCAACGGATATCCCATAAAGCAATATCTACTGCTGAAATAGCGAACGAAGCAATCCCCCCGCGACCTACATAATGTATGTGCCATTCTAAAAATTCGTAAATACCTTCAATATCTGTCCCATCCTTACCAATTAAAACATTAGTAAAATCATATTCTATCATGGCTTTAATAGCATGACCTCCTTTGCCTCCTGTATAGGTATAGCCTGTACCTTCGCTTCCATCATCAAGTTTTATTGTAACTGTTACTAATTCAAAATCATAATGGTCGCCATGTTTAGCATCTGCCATGACCTCAGGGAGTGGTACGGTAAATAGGCGTGTTATTATATTTGAAATTTTTGTGCTCATGCTATACTCTCTTTATTTTAGTTTTATGAATGTTTCTATAGGTTTTGCTGAACCTAACTCAATACTTCTTTTACTAGGTAAAGCGTTTGAAATTATAATTTTATAATCTCCTTTCATCCAAACTTTTTCACCTTCTAAATTGATTTGTTTTAAATCTTCAGTTTTAAAATTGAAGGAAGTCTTTTTAGTTTCGCCAGCCTTCAATGCAATTCGTTTAAAACCCTTTAATGAATACATAGGCAAATAATCGGCTACATTAGCAGGAACCAAATAGGCTTGAACGACCTCTTCAAAATCCACAGCTCCATTATTTTTTACATCAACTGAAATGGTTACATCATCACCTTTTTTTACTTTTTGTAAGTTTGAGGTAAGATTACTAAATGCTGAAGAGGTATAAGACAATCCAAAGCCAAAGGGATACAACGGTTCTTTCGTCATGTACTTATAAGTTCTTCCTTTCATACTGTAATCATCAAAGTCTGGAAGTTGTTTAACATTTTTAGGAAAAGTAATTGGTAAATGGCCAGAAGGTGCCACATCGCCAAATAATACATCGGCAACAGCATTTCCGCCTTGTTCACCAGGGTACCACATACATACAACAGCATCAACAAGCGGCTCTAGTTCTTCTAATGAAACAGGGCTACCTGTGCCAAGTACCAAAATGATTGGTCCTTTTTTGTATTGGCACAACTCCTTGACATAATCTATTTGGCTTTGAGGTAATTTTAAGTCTATTCTATCTCCTTTATGTTCTGAAGCAATCGCATCTACCTCTTCACTTTCAATTTCGTTTGAAATCCCTACCACTACAATAGTAGCTTCGACCTGCCCCGCAACTTTTGGCGCCCAATTTAATGGATTTAAATTCTTATTAAAAGGCAATACCCCTTGACGATAATTTAGGGAAGTCCCTAACGAGACCTTATCTGTAACACCTTCTAAAACGGTTACTAAATTCGCAGACATACCATAATAATTAGCAATTAAGATGTTGTTGGAAGATGAAAATGGTCCCGTAACATACAATGTTTTAATATCTTTCTTTAATGGTAAAACATTGTTTTTGTTTTTTAATAATACTATAGATTGTTGCGCTATTTTTCGAGCTAAATTTTTATGCGCTTCAGAATTAATAACTTCAGAAGTTACAGCGTTAAAAGGGTTGCTTTCAACCTTATCGAAGAACCCTAATTTAAAACGGATTAAAAAAAGTTGCTTCAATCGTTCATCCACAAGTGCTTCTGTGATTAATTTCTTATCAATTGCAGATTTAAGGCTTTTATAAACCCCTCCGCAATTTAAATTTACACCAGCTTTCAATGCCATTGCAGCTGCTTCCTCAACGGTATTCGCTTTTTTGTGTCCTTTTAAAATATCTCCTAAGGCACCACAATCCGAAACGATATAACCATCAAAACCCCATTGTTTTTTTAATAATTCATCTAATAGAAACTCACTACTGCAAGAAGGGTCTCCATAAACGGCATTGTAAGCCCCCATGATACCTTGTACGTTTCCTTTTTTTACAAGCGCCTCAAAAGCAGGTAAGTATGTTTCGTATAAATCTAATTTTGAAGGCGTGGCATTAAAATGATGTCTTGATTCTTCAGGGCCAGAGTGGACTGCATAATGCTTGGCACAAGCTGTGGCTTTAAAATATTTAGAATCATTACCCTGTAGACCTTTAACATAGGCAACTCCAATTTTTGAAGTCAAAAATGGGTCTTCGCCATATGTTTCTTGTCCACGTCCCCAACGCGGATCTCTGAAAATATTTACATTGGGAGACCAATAGGTTAGTCCTGCATACAACCCTTTGTTGCCTATGGACTGCGCAATTTTAAACTTAGCTCGTGCTTCATTTGAAATAGCCGTAGTCATGTCTTCGATAAGCTCAGGGTTAAATGTAGCCCCCATTGCGATTCCCTGCGGAAAAATAGTGGCTTTACCGTTTCTGGCAATACCATGTAAAGCTTCACTCCACCAGTTATATTCGGGTATTCCTAATCTTGGAATTGCAGGTGCTTCGTTTAAAAATTGAGCCGTTTTTTCCTCTAATGTCATGGCTTTAATCAATAAATCTGCTCTTTCATCAAAGGAAATGGATTCATCAAACCATTTTTGTTCCTGTCCGTTCATTTTGTTGGACAAGTTTAAAACAATAAGTAATATTATAAATAAGTGCTTCATAAGAAGGGTTTAATAAAATGTAATTTGACATTTAAAAATGAAAAATGATTAAGCCTTATGTTTTATATAAAATGTTTTCTTTTCCAAATATTGTTCGAAACCATATTTGCCATCCTCACCGCCAGAGCCTGATAGTTTATACCCATTATGAAACCCTTGATGTTGCTCGCCATGACCTCTATTTACATAAATTTCACCGTATTCCAACTCATCGTTACATTTCATAATAATATTCATATCGTTAGTGAAAACCATGGCCGCTAAACCGTATTCGCAATCGTTGGCATAGCCAATGACCTCTTCGAAAGTGCTAAATTTTAATACTGGTAAAATGGGTCCGAAAGATTCTTCATGAACAATAGTCATATCTTGCTTTACATTAGTGAGTATTGTTGGTTCAAACCAATAGCCTTTATCGAATTGCTCCCCTTTTGGTCTTTTTCCTCCTGTAGCTACGGTAGCACCTTCTTTTAGACTTATTTCTACTAAATGCTCCATCTGTTTTAACTCGGCAGCATTTACTTTGGGACCCATATCGGTATCCTCCAACATGGGGTCTCCTACTTTTAAATTTTCAACTTTTGTTATGAATTTTTCCATAAAAACATCATAGATGGCCTCATGAACATACATCCGCTCATTACAGGTACACACTTGCCCACAATTATCGAAACGCGAATGTAGAGCGGCATCTACTGCAGCATCTATATCGGCATCTTTAAAGACAATGAAAGGCGCTTTTCCTCCGAGTTCTAATTGTACATGGGTTAAATTCTGGGCTGCTTTACGAGCAATTTCCTGTCCTACGGGTGTAGACCCTGTCATACTAACCATTTTAGTAATTGGACTTTCCACTAAGGTATTGCCCATAACACGTCCAGAACCTGTTACTATATTTAAAACACCTTTTGGGATTCCAACTTTATTGGCTAGATTTCCTAATTCTAAAGTTGCTAATGGCGTTTCGGAAGTTGGTTTTATAATCAAAGTATTTCCCGCGACTAGTGCTGGTCCCAATTTTCGAGCAGCCAATGCTAATGGGAAATTCCAAGCCGTTATAGCCACAACGACACCGCGTGGTATTTTTTGAATCCAAATTTGTTCGTTAGCGTTGTCCGATGGAATAATATCACCTTCAATTCGTCTTGCGCCTTCACAGGCATATTCTATAAACGACGAAGTAACCGCAACTTCCATTCTGGCAACTTTTAACAGTTTTCCTTGTTCTTTTACTAACAGTTCCGCTAAATATTCTGCGTTTGCCTTAATTTCATTAGAAAACTTATAAAGTAAGTCTGCTCTTTGTTTTGCTGGTATTTTGCGCCATGTTTTCTGAGCTTTTTCAGCGGCTTTTAATGCTTCTATAGCCTCATTAGATGTTCCTTTTTGAACTCTTGCAACTATCGCTTCTGTGGAAGGATTTATAACATCTATGGTTTCTTTTGAAGCTGATGTTTTCCACTCTCCATTTATAAATAACTGATATTCTTTTATATTAGACATGCTCTGATTTTTTTTAATAAATTAGACAAATTACCTTCCCATCCAGCCACCATCAACAAGAACTACCGTACCATGCATATAAGCCGATGCCTCTGATGCTAAAAACACGGTTGGTCCTGCAAAATCGTTGGCATTTCCCCAACGTCCTGCTGGAATTCGAGATAGAATAGATTCTGACCGTACAGGGTCATTCCTTAATGCTTCTGTATTATCTGTAGCGATATATCCTGGCGCTAAAGCATTTACGTTAACACCTTTGCCTGCCCATTCATTTGCAAACGCCATGGTCATTTGGCCAATGGCTCCTTTACTGGCAGCATAACCTGGTACGGTAATGCCTCCTTGAAACGTTAATAAGGATGCTGTGAAAATGATTTTCCCCGAACCTCTGGCAATCATGTCTTTCCCAAATTCACGTGTTAAAATAAATTGTGCAGTTTGATTGACTTCTATGACTTTATCCCACATCTCATCTGGATGCTCTGCTGCGGGTGTTCTTAAAATAGTACCTGCATTATTTACCAAAATGTCTATTTGGGGATGGTTGTTCTTTACGGCTTGGATAAATTTGTACAATGATTTTCTATCTGAAAAATCACATTGGTAGGCACTAAAATCTTTACCTACAGCTTTTACGGCTTTTTCAACATCACTACCACTAGATTCTAATGATGCTGAAACCCCAATAATATGGGCTCCTGCTTCTGCCAAGCCTATAGCCATTGCTTTTCCGATGCCTCGTTTGCAACCTGTTACTAAAGCCGTTTTTCCTTCTAAACTGAATGTATTTAAAATACTCATTTTGATTTACGTTTTTTAATTTTTTTGAACTTAAAGCTGACAGTCCATTAATACTTTTAATCCATCAGGATTGTTATCTATATTTTTAAATACTTGTTGAATATTACTCAATGGTTGTACATCTGTAATCATGTCTTCAAATGGCAACTGATTTTCTGTGATTAGCGTTATGGCTTTTTCATAATCTTCTTTTTCATAAACACGGGCGCCTATCAACTTTAATTCTTTCCAGAAGAACTTGAATAAATCAACCTCTTTTTTCTGGCCATGAATAGCTACCATAACAATTCTGCCTCGTATGCCTGCTACTTCGCACATCACATCTAAGGCTGGTTGTACGCCTGCCACTTCAAACACCACATCGGCACGACGACCATCGGTCTTTTCCTTTACGTACTCAACTAAATCAATATTGATTGGGTTTACAGCGTCTAATCCAAGTGCTTTAGCTTTAGAAACTCGTTTTTCGTTTACCTCAGAAATAATAACTTGAGCTCCTACTTCTTTAGCTACTAATGCGACTAATAATCCTATAGGGCCTCCACCTAAAACAACCGCTGTTTCTCCTGCTACCAATCCACTTAAACGGACATCGTGTGCTGCTACCGATAAGGGTTCTATTAAAGCGGCAAGTTTTAAATCGGTATTTTCTTTTAATTTATGTAGCGTAAACGCTGGGACATTCCAATATTGTTGCATGGCTCCAGGGCTGTCGATTCCAATAAATTTTAGTTCTTCACAGATGTGATTGAAGCCTTTATCTGAGGGTTTAACTTTTCTGTCATCCAATGGGCGTACTACTACTTTTTCACCAACGGAAAAATCCGTAACACCGTCACCAATGGCATCTATAACTCCAGACATTTCATGCCCGATAGTTTCGGGGATATCAACGCGCTTATCCATCATGCCATGGTAAATATGTACATCGGTGCCACAAACCCCAACATACGCTACTTTTATTCTAACTTCTCCAGAGGCTGGTGCTTCAATTTCTTTTTCTAATACCTTGAAGGTCTTATTACCTATGTATTGTGTTGCTTGCATTTGAATATGAGAATTTTGTTTCGTTATTATTTTGTTATTTCTATGTGGATGCTTTTGCTTTCTAAGTTTTTAGAATGTGCAATAATTTCAACTTTTTCCGAGGTATCTTTGGCTTGAATAATTAATAAAGTCCTGCCATTGTGTGTGGTGCTTTTGTTGGATTGAAATTTTTCAACATTTTTTTTCCAACCATTATCTACGCCTAGTAATTTGGCATTTCCTTTAATTTCGAAAGTAATTTCCCTATCATCGGTTTTAACGGGGTTTCCGTTTTCATCAGTTAATTGAACGATAATATGTGCTACGTCATAACTATTGGCTTTTAATTTTTTTTCTTCAGAAGTAAGTTGAATTTTAGTTGATTTTCTTGCGGTATTAATTTCAGAAGTAACTTCTTTGCCATTTTTAATTCCTTTGGCTATTAATTTACCATCTGCAAAAGGAACGCCCCATTTATAGATATGGTCTTCAAAATCGGATAGTTTCTTTTTTCCAAGTGATTTTTCATTTAAAAACAATTCAATTTCCTCACAGTTAGAATAGATTTCAACCGAAATCATGTCATCTTTTTTGTAATTCCAATGTTCATTTACATCTTGCCAACTCCAAAGTGCCTTTTTCCATTTTTCAGGGTTTTTGGCAACAATTTCTCCGTTATTATTAATTTTATTTATGGACTTATCTATGTTTTGGGTAGCTATGTGTATATGGGGTTCGTCATTCCATAAGGTTTTCATCATGTGGTAGGAACCTTTTGTGAATCCCGCAGAGTTTAACAAACCAGAGGTTGAAACACGCACAGGCCAGGGTTTTCTAATTTCCCCCATATAATCAATTCCTGTCCATAAAAAAGTACCCGATATAAAAGGGCGTTCCATAACAGCTTTCCACTCGTGGTATTGCCCTAGATTTTCGGTTCCCATAATGGGTTTGTCAGGATAGTTTTTATGTCCATAATCGTACATAATACGCCTATAGCTATAGCCAATAACATCTAAGGCATCTGTGTAGCCTGATAAGTGGCTAACCGAAGGCAGAATTAAATTTGCTGTAACAGGTCTTGTTGTATCTAATTCTTTGACCCATTTAGAAAGTTTTTGTGCCGTTTTACCAATATCATATTTTCCTTTTGGAAGCGTTTTTAATTGTTGCTTAATTTTATCAATAGTATATGGTGGCTCGGACCAGAAATAATTTCCGTTCCAATTTATATTGTCAAAAAAACCTGTAGCTGCTGCGTTTCTGGTATAAGTCCATTCAATTTCATTACCAATGCTCCATTGAAAAATAGAAGGGTGATTCCTATGGCTTAAAAGCACGTTTTCTATATCTTTTTGCGCCCATTCCTGGAAATGTTCTCCATAACCACGTGTTATGTAATCAAAACTAATACGCTCGTTGATGTTAAAGCGTTTGTCTTTCGGATTGTCCCATTCATCAAATAATTCGTCTTGCACCAAGAATCCCATTTCATCACATAAGTCTAGAAATTCTGTAGAAGCGGGATTATGGGCTACTCGTATGGCATTACAACCACCCTCCCTTAAAATTTGAAGCCTGCGTTTCCAAACACCTTTAGGGACAGCTGCTCCAACCAAACCGCCATCGTGATGTAAGCAAACCCCTTTTATTTTTAAGTTTTGTCCGTTTAAAAAGAAACCTTCGTTGGCATCGAATTTTATGGTTCTAATACCGAAATTCGTTGTGTAGCTATCAATCTCTTTGTCATTTTCTATGATAGAAGTTACCGCTTTATATAGGTGTGGTGTGTTAATATTCCATAATTTCGGATTGGTAATTTCTCCATTTTGAAAAATATTCTTTGAAGAATTGGCATCAATTTTTAGTTCATTTTCAATAGAGGTGACTTCCTGACCATTTTTGTCTAAAATTTTGGTGTGTAATAAGAATTTTTTTTCTGATGGGAACTCATTTTTAACCGTAATATTTAGCTGCACTGTTGCTTTATTATTTAAAACTTTTGGAGTCGTTATAAAGGTGCCCCAAACGGGAATATGTAATTTGTTGGTGGTTATAAGTTTTACATTTCTATAGATTCCTGCGCCGGTATACCAACGGCTGTCGGCATATCTTGAATGGTCAACTTTTACAGTAAGTACATTGCCTTTTCCATTTTGGTTAAGATAGGGCGAAATGTTAAAATAAAAAGGCGAGTATCCATACGGATGAAACCCTAGTTTTTTTTCGTTTATATAAACTTCAGAATTATTATAGATACCATCGAAGAGTACGTAGGTAACTTCATCTTGGTTGTAGTTTTTATCAAATGTTTTTTTGTAATACCCATAGCCTTTACTTTTTAAGTAACCTGTGGCATGGGCTTCATAAGCAAGTGTAGAATCAAATTCATTTTCAATAGCCCAGTCATGAGGCAAGTTTACTGTTTTCCATTTTTTTATGGTATTAACCTGGATACTGTCATCAGATACGTGAAACTCCCAGTTTTGATTAAAATCAGCTTGTACACGATTACTTTTTGTTTCTTTTTTAGAATTGTTACAGCTAGAAACAATGAGGCCTACTAAAACTATGAGGAGAAATTTTTTCATTATTATGAGGAGAGGTTTTTTCATTATTTAGTTTTAAACAAAGAAGTCAGTTGCAATTGATTGTAGTTATTTAAATTCTAAATTCGTTTATATTAGTCATTTCAAGTGTTACACACGACTTTTAATCTATAACATATGATTAATTTATAATCGTATGGATTTAACCTTAATGTAATTATAAACGTAAATAAAAAGCATATATAGATTAAAATATAAATTCTATTTAAAAATGATTTGAACGTACAGTTTTAATTGAATTTAGGATTTGATAACGCCTTTGTTTCACTAGTACGTTTTCTATATTCATAGGGTTTCATGTGCTTAATTTTCTTAAACATTTTTATAAAATGTGAAAGGCTATTGTACCCATTTGAATATGCTATTTCGTTAATACTCAAATCAGTTTCCCGTAAAAGTTTACAAACATTGGAAATTCTTAATTCATTCAAAAATTCTTTAAATGTTTTTCGAGTGTGTTTTTTAAAGTACCTACAGAATGCGTTTGGTGTTAAATGCGTAATTTCAGAAAGTTGCTGTACAGTAAGATCTTTTTTGTAATAGGTGGTGATGTAATTAATGACATTATTCATACGAACAAGGTTTTTATCGTTAATAGAATAGTTTTCGGATGATGAACTTAACGTTAGCTTGCCAGCATCATGACTCAAAATTTCTAATATTTCAATGAAGTGAATAATTTTTTTTGCACCTGATAAATGCTCTATGTCGAATAACTTGTTTTTTATTTGCTTTGTAATTTCACTACTAAATAAAATACCATTTCTAGATTCTGTAAAGAGTTTGTCAATTTTGTTCATTTCTGGAATTTTCCGAAATTTTTCTCCTAAAAAGTTCAATTCAAAATGTATAACAATGGCTTGTGCTTTTAATTTTGAATTTTTTTCAAAGTATTTTGAATCATTTTTCCAACAATGTGGAACATTTGGACCAACTAGAACCAGTTCGCCAGGTTTAAATTTATCAATGTTGTTACTAACAAATCTGGTTCCAGTACTTTTAATAATATAAGTAAGTTCTAATTTATCATGGTAATGAAATGGATTATAAAAATATGGTACTATTTCATTAGATATATAAAATGAAAAATCACTTTTATTTGGAACTCTAATAAGTTGAGGTTTCATTTAATTGACTTATTTATCTAAAAATAAGCATTTATTTCTAGTTTTAAGGTAGTTTAAAGTAACTTATATAAATAAGTTATTTGTCTTTATCCTTGGCAAATTCACGTTTTGTGTCTCTATTAGAGCTAAAGCTAAACCTAACTAAATAATCGTTGCCCGTTAGCCAAGATTCTCCAGGGTAAAACTTTGTTTTATGGCACAATCCCCAACGTAAAGCTTCTGTAGGATGCTTGTCATTATCAAGCGTTGTGACTAAACCCATTGCGGAAGGTGCGTCCCATATATAAGACATAACTTCAAAATTGATACCATCTGGGGCATACTGAATAGTTCTCTTTTCTGGACCATCTGCCGAATGTACAAGAGCCATACCACCTTTGTAAGGCCAAATGCAAATTTCATGACCCGATTGGGTAATTGGGTTATATTCTGATTTTATATAAGGTCCCTCTGGCTTATCGGCTATGGCAACCCCCCATCTTATTTCTCTACCTCCAGCCGTCATACGTTCTCCCATGCGCTCTCCTTTATAATAAAGATAAAACTTGCCTTTATAGTAGAACAGCGTTGGGTCATGGACTTTTTGACTGTCAAAACTACCTTGTTGTTTTACTTTAAAACGACTGTCTTCTTCTCCAAGCCATTCGCCATCCATGGCTGGTTCTAGTATTGGAGCTTCTAATCTTTTCCAAGGCCCTCTAGGACTATCTGCTACCGACATACCAACAGTATTAAAACTACGATTGAGATAAGGAGCTTGTATGCTCTGGTAGACTAAATAATATTTACCGTTGTGTGCTAATACCTCTGGAGTAAATACTGATCGGTCATCATAAGATCCCTTTGGACCAAATGTAACTGCCAAACCTTGCTCAGTCCATTCCCAGCCATCTTTGGAAGTAGCGTACCAAATTTCAGTTTTATCCCAAGGAAATACTTTTTTTTCTGGATCTCCAGTTCCAAAACCATAGGTTTTTCCTGTAGATTTTGAATAATATGTATAATACAAACCGTCAACTTGAATAACCATGGATGGATCACGTCGGGTTACTCCTTTCTCATAACCAACATTTCCTTTAAGGTTATGGATTCTAAATTCGCCAAACCATTCAGCATTTTTATGATACCCACGTTCTAATGCTCTTTTGGAAGCAGCACTTATTTTATCTGGGTTGCCTATAGCTAAGAAATCATAATCTTCTTGTGAGTATTCCATGGTTTTTTCATCGTTAGTTTTAAGGGCTTTCTTGTTATCATCACAAGAAGTAAGCATTACGCTGATAATTAAAAAAGTTGTTAATAGTTTCATTTTTTTAATATTGAATTAAACATTTTTAAGAATAAGTAGTAACAAGAATAAAAATCACACAATTGCACGGGTAGTGGTAGACGGAGTGCCACTATCTTATCAAACAATCATAACGTTTGAGCGAGCTACAAGCTTTGATTTTATTTTTATCTCTTATTAACCATACAAAAGATGTGTATTGATATTTATTCTTATTCTTTTGTTTTTATTTTTAGAGCCACACCACATTCATCTATTTTTGCCTCAGTGACTTTAGCTTAAATAATATCATCAGGCTTAAGGCTTTTCAATTTATTATTAATTTACTGAGAGGATGTTCATAAATCCAATTATCGGTCAATGTTGAAATCTTTTTGGTTCCTAAGTTTATAGAGTCTATTATACTTTATACGATTTGTATTTTAGGTTTTTATGAATGATTTAAGTAGGGTTATAACTTAGTGTTATTTCATTTTCAAAATTATGAATTCTATCCTTTTCAAAATTGATCAATTATATCACATAATTAAACTTATCTACCTTAAATTTAAAACTTATGCTTTTATTTTTGATATTTTAGATGAAATAAGAGCAAATTTATTTCTAATGCATTATATTAGGACTGTTATTAAAGCAAATGCTTTTTGTTTCAATTTTTTATCTAATTAATTGATTAATCCTACTAAGTTTCTTTTTGTTCTGCCTCACGCTTTTTATAAGAAGAAGGTGTTAAACCAATCTGTTTTTTGAAAGCCTCCCTGAAATATTGAGCATCATTAAATCCGACTTCATACATAATTTCAGAAACTGAATGCATATTGCGTTTAAGTAATTGAGCCGCACGTTTTATTCTTATATTTCGAATGAATGCATTTGTGGTAAATCCTACTAGAGCTTTAAGTTTTTTATTAAGTTCCATACGTCCTAATCCACACTCGCGCGCTAACATTTCCACTGTAAAATCTGAGTTTGACATGTTATTTTCAATACAAACCATTACTCTATTGATAAATCTTTCGTCAATACTTGTTAGGCCAACTTCTGCAGGCGAAATTTCTATTTCATTTTTAAATTTTCTAATGATGTTATTTCTTGATTCTAATAAAGCCTCAACACGAGCCTCTAGTTCTTTTAAACTAAAAGGTTTAGAAACATATGCCTCTGCGCCTAACGAATACCCCTTAATTTTACTTTCTGGAGTATTTTTTGCCGTAAGTAAGATAATAGGTATGTGATTAATTCGGTCATCAGATTTCAGTTTTTTGCAAAATGAATAACCGTCCATACCTTCCATCATAATATCACTTATTACTAAATCAATATTATTATCGAGACATATATCAAAAGCCTGCTGTCCTTCTTCAGCTTTATATATGTTAAATTGAGTTTTAAAGGTCTCCTCCAAAAAATAGAGTATATCTTTATTGTCTTCCACAAGGAGTATACTTTGAAATTTAGTGTTGGCGGTATCTTTATTTTCAATTTCATCAATCTCAACAGCAGGTAAGAGCCAATGCTGATTTTTCAATTTACCATCAAGGGTTATATCTTCTTCTGATATTTCATCATAACTGTATGTGCTTTTATCCATGGGTAATATAACTTTAAAAGTAGACCCGATACCTTCTGCTGATTTAAAAGAAATACTTCCGTGATGCATTTCTATAAGGTTTTTTATAAAAGATAAACCTATGCCAGAACCAAATTTACCTTCTGAGTTTGTATTTGAGAATCTTTCAAAAATATGTTCTTGAATTTCATTTGGAATACCCTTTCCACTATCTTCAACTTCTATGTAGGCATATTCATTATCAGACCGTAGATTTACACTTATTTTACCACTTATTGGTGTGAATTTAAAGGCATTTGATAATAAGTTGAACAGAACACGTTCTATAATTTCAGCATCAAACCATGTGATTATTTCCTGCTCATGGTGAACATTAAATATAATTTTTTTTCTATTCGCAACTTCATTAAAATTTTCACTTAATAGTATGATGAAATTAGTTAGGTCATTATAAGAGACTTTTAATTTCAATTTACCATGTTCAAGTTTTCTAAATCCGATTAACTGATTGATTAGTTTTAACAAAATTTTGGAATTTTTGAAAATTTTATCATAGTATTTTTGTCTGTCCAGTTCTGGTAATGTTGCGGAAAATGTTTGTAGTCTTTCAATAAACCCAATGATTAAGGTTAGTGGTGTACGAAATTCATGAGAAATATTTGTAAAAAATGTTAACTTAAGTTGGCTCAATTCTTCCAGTTTTTGTTTTTCCATGGCTTCTAACACATATTCATTCTTTTTAGTTGTTTTTATGATAGTAAATTTTCTAAATAACCATAAACCACCTAAAAAAACAATTGTATAAATAAGAAGAGCCCATTTTGAAGACCACCATGGTGGTTCCACATATATACCTAATAAAAGTTCATTGCTGCTCCAATGCCCATTGCTATTAGAAGCTTTAACTTTAAATTTGTATTTCCCAGGAGAAAGATTGGTGTATTTAGCAATTCGATTCAATGCGGATGTATATATCCAATCTGAATCAAAACCTTCAAGTTTATAAGCATATTTGTTTTGAAGTGGTGCTGCATAATGTAAGGTGGAAAAGCCAATAGAAAAACTGCGTTCTTTGTGCTTTAGTTTTAGCTCGTCAATCTCATTGATATTTAGGGGTAAAATAACCCGACCATTCAATGTATCTCCAATTTTTACAGTTTCATTTAAAATTTGTAAATTTTCAAATACTAAATTAACATCAAAACTGTCTGATAATATTTCTTTGGGATAAAAAGCATTAAATCCGTTAATACCACCAAAAAGCATTTCACCAGATGCTCTCTTAAGAGCGGCAAG
Source organism: Flavivirga rizhaonensis (assembly GCF_004791695.1). Taxonomy (GTDB): domain Bacteria; phylum Bacteroidota; class Bacteroidia; order Flavobacteriales; family Flavobacteriaceae; genus Flavivirga; species Flavivirga rizhaonensis. Next base: position 20,612 of record NZ_SRSO01000019.1, read on the forward strand.
CTCGGTAAACTCCATATCTTGTAAACCGTCTTCTAATCCAAAATTTTGGAACTCAAGTTTTTCAGGTGAAAATCTTGTCAGTCCCTTGTTGGTAGAGCACCAAAGATTATTATTGTCATCTTCAAGTATAGCTTTTATTACGTTGTTTGGTAACCCGTCTAAAGTGTTATATGATAAAAAATGATCTTTTGTTGAGCCTGATGAGGTTATAACTTTATTGAGTCCACCACCTAAAGTACCAACCCATATTTGACCTTTGGACGAAACAAAAATTGGTAGGATGTAATTATGGCTTATAGAGTATTCATCGTTTTCGTCATGAAAATATTTAATAAAATTTGGGCTTGGTTTTATTTTTTCTTCAGAAGACAGCTTATTTAGTCCGTTGGCAGTTCCAATCCAAATATTCCCATTCTGGTCTTGCTTTAGGCTTCTTATTATATTTGACGAAATTGATTCAGGATTATCTAATTCATGTTTAAAGTTTGTTTCTTTTAATACTCTTCCATTTTCATCGACTTCGTACCTATAGAGTCCGCTATGATAAGTTCCAAGCCAAACTATATTGTTATTTTCAACTAAAGAGGTATAGACTTGCTCAGTAGGTTGCATTGTATTTTTTCCTGAAATAAAGTTTCCCTTAAGTATCTGATTTTTTTTACCATATATAAAATTACTTGGATAACCAATTCCGAGGAGGATTGTTGATTCATTTCCAGAATTTAGTTCATTAATGGTAAACACTTGACTTTGAATTCCATCTGAGGTTGGTGCTTTAATCCTTTTAAAACCAGATTCGTAGTTATTTGCATCTTCTGATGATAAATAATTTAAACTTTCACCTCCATCAGTACCAATCCATAGGTTGCCTTCAGAGTCTTCAAATATGGAACGAATCTTATTTCTACAAAGACTTCCTTTGTTTTCGTTACGTCGGAAATGTTTAAAGTTTTTTTTGTTTGGTTTATATATATTGACACCGCCGCCATTGGTTCCAATCCAAACAATGCCTGAAGAGTCTTTGGTAAGAGAAAGCACATTATCATTACTTAAACTTCCAGTATCTCCCCATCGGTTAGTAAAATGTTTAATTTTCTCTGTTTTATGATTGTCATAAGAAGCAATTACAACACCTTCACTAGTAGCGCACCAAATGGTTTGATCATCATAGGCTAAAATTTTATAAGCATGTATAGGCCCTAAATAATTAAACTGAGCATTGGCTTTATTAATATCTTCTTTTTTTAAATCATAAAGATTATGTCCTCCTATAATTAAGCTATTTGATGTCTCTTGTATTGAAGTAACTTGACTTCTTGGATTAGTTTGGTAATTTTGAAACTGCCCTTTATTATTACTACTGCTATCGATATATCTAGAAAGCCCAGCAGATGTTCCTATCCATATGTTTCCATGTTCATCAATAAATAAGCAAGATATACGTTCACTATTCAGTGCTCCATAGCGATCTTCATTTTTTTTAAAAATTTGATTTTCGGCTTTTCCTGTTTTATAATTTACAGATAACTTGTTTAAGCCATTAGGGGTGCCTGCCCAAATAAATCCATTGCTATCAATAGCTAAAGCTGTAATTACATTGTCCGATAGGAAGTTGGGAGTATTTAATGTATTTCTGTAATGAAAAAAGTTCCCTGTACTTCTTTCATACATAGATAGGCCCTGATCGTCAGTTCCTATCCATATATTTCCATAAGAGTCTTCGGTAATACAACTTATCAAATTACTTCTAAGAGAGTTCGGGTTACTCAGTATTCTTCGAAACGTTTTAATTGAATATCCATCATATCTATTTAGTCCGTCATAAGTACCAATCCAAATATAACCTATACTGTCTTGGTAAATAGCTCGGACATCACTTTGTGAAAGTCCGTTTCTAGTATTAAGTTTATCAAAGTCATTGCTAAAATCTTGAGATTTAGCAAAAAAAACAGAACAAAGGAAAAATATCTGAATAAAAAATAATTTTAAAGTAAGTCTTTTTGGCATATCACAACAAATATCTTAAAATTATATTAATTTTTTCTTGAAGTAAAAACTCTCTCATAATAATCAATAAATCAAAATAAATGTACAGTATATATAGGAAAATCATGGTACAGGAATTAAATCAATACATTTACCATTGCTTTTTGTGCTAAAATACCCTTCATGATTTATTTCCCCATTCTTTATGCCAGCATTTCATGTGGCGAGTTTCTGTTCGATTAGTATAATTTTATGTGTTATAAACTAAATTAACAATTAAACTAAATTTTATGAAACATGTTATACCTATTTTATTAGATAATGTGAAGGCTTTATATTTAAAAAGCATCTTAACATTATTTATTTTTGTACTGCAAGGTCACGTACTTGCACAAACAACAGTAACGGGGAAAATAACCTCTAAAGAAGATGGAATGCCGCTTCCTGGTGTTTCCATTGTTGTTCAGGGGACCAACAACGGAGCTGTATCAGATTTTGATGGAAACTATTCAATTAATGTTACAAAACAGGACGCAGTATTGGTTTTTACCTATATAGGTTTTAAAGACCAGATTGCTGTAGTTGGTAATCAATCTACAATTAATATTGTCTTAATAGTTGATACTGAGCAATTAGATGAGGTTGTTGTTATTGGTTACGGTGAGGTTAAAAGAAAAGATCTTACAGGCTCGGTTGTATCGCTTAAAGCGGAAGATTTAAACCCAGTTCAGGCGGTATCTTTTGAACAGGGACTTGTTGCTAAAGCACCGGGTGTGCAGGTAACAACCTCTTCAGGTCAGCCTGGGGCGGCCGCCAAAATAAGAATTCGTGGAGGAACATCTATAAATGCAAGTAGCGATCCACTTTATGTTATTGATGGTTTTCAATTATTAGGATCGGGTAATTCTTCAAGTCTTGGTCTTGGAAATAGTTTTTCGAGTCCTTTAAATTCTATAGACCCAGCAGATATTGAATCCATTGAAGTTTTAAAGGATGCCTCTGCCACTGCAATTTATGGAGCGCGAGGTGCTAATGGTGTTATAATTATTACAACCAAAAGAGGTAAGGCCGGAAAATCAGAATTAAACTTCGAAACTTTTACAGGATTTTCTAATGTAGTTAGGGGTATTGATGTATTGACTCCTCAAGAATTTATTGATTGGAGAAACGAATTCTCTCCTTATAATCCTGATGCAGATCCATCAGACGCAGGAATAGATACATTTAGGGATGAGTTTGGTAATCCTTATGCTCCCAATGATAATAGGGTAATAGTATCTAATTGGTTAGATGAGGTTTTAAGACCTGCAACAATTAATAGTTATAGACTGAGTTTTAATGGTGGTAATGAGAAAACCAAATACAATGGTGCTGTTGGTTACTTAAATCAAAATGGTATTGTAGAGAATTCTGATTTTGAAAGATTTTCAACAAATTTGAGAGTAGATCAAACCATTTCTGATAAATTAAAGGCAGGTATTTCAATAAATGCTGGTTTTACTAAGAATAGTGGTGTGGTTTCTGCATCTAGTTCAGATGGAGGAGGACAAAACGGTTTGCTTACTGGTGCCCTTCTATACGCTCCTGTGCAAGGACCTTACAATGCTGAATTTGTAGAAGGTGCCCAATTTGATGATAGGGGTAGAGTGGTATCTTTAAGAAATGGAGATGTCGTTAATCCAACTATAACATTATTTGGAGATAGTAATCTTCGAAGAGATTTCCAAACCTTTGCCCAGACGTATCTATCTTATAAAGTTATGGATGGGTTAACTGCTAAAGCTACCATTGGAGGTAGTATTTATTCTAGTAGAGGTAAAGCGTATTACTCTGAGCAATACGGTTGGGGTTTAAGTGCTGGAGGTAGAGCATTTTATCAACATAATCAGGGTACCAATATAATTGGTGATTTTAACTTAACGTATAATAAGACTTTCGGAGATCATAATATTATCGCAACCGCTGTTCATGAACGCCAATTTAATGAGAATGAGAGTTTAAGGGTTAGTTCTAATGGTTTCAATTTGCCAGGAGTAAATTTGGATGCACTTGAGTCAGCTGCAGTTTCCAATAAAACAGTTAGTAGTAGAGATGAAAGAAGTATCATATCCTATTTAGGACGTGTTAATTACAAATTTAAAGACAGATATTTGCTTACTTTAAGTGGTCGTTATGACGGGTCTTCCAACTTTGCTCAGAAATGGGGTTTTTTCCCTTCAGCAGCAATAGCGTGGAGAGTTAGCGAAGAACCATTTATGTCTGGCATAGAAGCTTTGAGTGATCTAAAATTGAGGGCAACTTATGGAGAAACAGGTAATAATTCCATTGCTAGTTACTCTGTATTAGCTGCCGCTGTTTATAGACCTTACATTTTTGGTGGTAGCGATTTACAAGCTGGTGCCATTTTAGATAGATTGCAACAAGATAATTTAACATGGGAAACAACAAAGCAAACAGATTTTGGTGTCTCGTTTGGCCTTTTTGATAATAGAATATCTGTAGATGCAACGTATTATATAAAGAAAACGGATGGTCTCTTATTATTTAAGCCAATTCCAGAAACCTCTGGTTTTACTGGTTCTATTGAAAATGCAGGAGCGATGTCTAATAAAGGATTCGAATTTACTTTGAATACAATAAATATAGATAAAGATGATTTTAAGTGGACTACCAATTTTAATATCAGTTTTAATAGAAACACGGTTGATGATTTGGTAACTACTGAGGAATTGTTTTTCAATGGCTTCGGAAATAAAGCAACCTCCGACTTCATTTTAAGAGAAGGTGAACCATTAGGATCGTTTTTTGGATATCAACGAGACGGCGTATATTCCTATGAAGATTTCGAGGAGTTTGATGGTCTATCTAATCAGGAGGCAGCTGATTTGATGTATGCAAACGGTGGTGTAAATGGCTGGTTTTCTCAGTTCTATACTTTAAAGGATGGTATAGTTCAAACAGGGTTGTATGATAAGTACAGACCAGGTATGCCTAAATTTGTTGATAATAATGGTGACGGAGTAGTTAATGCAGAAGACAGGCAAATTCTTGGAAATACACAGCCTGATCATTACGGCGGTATTACGAATAATTTTAAATATAAGAATTTTGACCTTGGCGTTGTAATGAATTGGTCTTACGGTAACGAGGTATATAATAAAAATAGACAAAAAGGCGGTGCTCAATCTATACCACATTTTAATAAATTAGGTTGGATAAGAGATAGATGGACACCAGAAAATCCTACAAGTGATATTATGTCTGTGTTAGGAGATACTGATGGTGATTTGGGTTTTGCAGCTAATTCTACCCAAATAGAAGATGGAAGCTATTTAAGAATGGCTAATGTTACTTTAGGCTATAATTTCCCAAAAGATGTTTTGGACAGGATTGGTTTGAGAAATTTAAGGCTTTATGCAGCAGGCGATAACTTATTCTTGATTTCAAATTATACAGGTTACGATCCAGATGTTAGTGTAGGTGGCAACCAACTTACACCAGGGCAAGATATAGACTCTTATCCTAGATCACGTCAATTTAGAGTTGGAGTTCAGGTAGGTTTTTAATAATAAAATTGCTAAAACGAAATAAAATGAAAAAAATAATAGTTTTATCCACGATACTAACATTAACATTAGTAATTGGATCATGTACAGACGAAAGTTTCATAACAGAGAAACCAACCACATTTGCAAATCCTGATTTGCTTTTAACAGATATTAAATCTGCGGAGTTGTATTTAAATGGTGCTTACGACCTAACCAGAGATAACTTAAGTCATGGATCCCAAAACAGTTTAGGAGGAACAGGTTTGGCTAATCACTGGGGTATTTATGGAACAGATGAACTAGTTCCATTTGTTTGGGAAAGAGTTTATGGCGAGTTTCATCAACACATTATATCTCCCCAAGCACCAACTATATATAGCCATTGGTCTAAAACCTATAAAGCCATTAATCAGTGTAATAGTGTCATTGGAAGGGTAGGTAATATGCCTGATGCCGCGATTGATCCTGATCAAAGAAATAGAGTTATTGCCGAAGCTAAGTTTTTAAGAAGTGCCTTGTACTTTTGGGCAGTTCAAGTTTGGGAAAATATCCCCTTGGTTGTCGAAGAAACTACAGATTTAGATAATATTGAAGTGGAGCAAACTACTCCAGACAAGATCTATGAACAAGTTATAAAAGATTTACAAGAAGCAATAACGGTCTTGGAAGTAGGTCAAGGTGGAGGACGTGCAACTAAAGGTGCTGCACAGGCTCTCTTAGGTAAGGTGTATTTGCAAATGACAGGATATCCTATAAATGATGCATCTAACTTTGCTCTAGCTGAAGTACAATTACAAGAAGTTATTGATAGTAGTATTTATAATTTATTAGAAGAATATAACTGGGTTTTTGATTTAGACCATGAGCAAAGTGAAGAAATTGTTTTTGCTTGGGGTATGGATGGCCCAGGTCTTCAATCTGGTGGTCAACTAAGCAGTTTTGCTGGACCCGCAGGAAGTTTAGAGAATGGAGCCGGTTGGGGATCGCATTTTGTGAATCCAGAAACAGAAGCAGCCTATGAAAGACAAGATATTAGAAGATGGAATAACATTGCTTATCACAATGCGAATGATTATACTCCAGAAGAAGCTTTTTCAGACGATCCCGATGTAGTGAGAACAACCAATCCTGCAAATATGTATGGTTGGAAGTGGCATGCTGAAAAACCAAACAACTATACAAGTGATACGCCTTTTGATAACCCATTTATAAGATATGCAGATGTATTACTTTCATACGCTGAAGCATTACATGGTCAGGGTAAATTAACTGTCGCAGTATGGGAGCAAACGGTTAACAGGTTACGAGCAAGAGTAAATGCAACACCAGTTGATTTTGCAAGTCTGAGTAATGAAGAGATTACAGATGCCATTTTAAATGAGCGTAGATTGGAAGGGTTCCTTGAAGGATGGAGAAAAGCAGACCTTATTCGTTTTGGTAAAATGGAAGAAGTCATATTAGGTATTAACGTAGATATAGGTGCAGCATTTCCAAATCCAGCACCAAACTGGACGCCAGCTAAGTTAAGATGGCCGATTCCACAACAAGCCTTAGATAGAAATCCTAAGCTAAAACAGAATACTGGTCTAGAAGATTAAACTGCAAAGGTTATTTAATTAAAAAACAAAATATTATGAAACTATATAAAACAAAATATAAAGGGATATTGTCAATGACAATAATGTCTTTGCTACTGATTTTATCTATTAGTTGTGAAAGTGAAAGTGATTCATTTTTTAGTCGAGAAATTACATTTAAACCTTCTGCGAAACCCCGTGTAACAACTGAGGGAAACCAGATAACATTTATCGATTCTTCTACCTCTGTAACTAGTAGATTATGGACATTTGAAGGAGCATCTATTGTTAATTCAGATCAACAAGAAGTCGCCGTGACCTATCCTAATTATGGAACTTATCCAGTTGATATTCAAGTAACAGATAACGCTGGAAAAACATTTGATAGAAGATTTAATGTTCAAATTTGGAAACAAGTTACGGCTGCCTTTTCGCCAGATAAAACAACAGCAAAATTTGGAAGCACTATTAATTTTATAAACTTATCTGAAAGTTTAAATCAGAATTTGGAAGACCAGGATTTTGATAGGTTTGAATGGATTTTTGAAGGTGGAGATCCTGTTACAAGTACAGTAGAAGAACCAAGTGTGGTATATACCAATGTAGGTAAGTTTGATGTTACATTAAAAGTTGTGAGAAGTTTTCCACCGGATAGTATGACGATTACAATGCCAGATTTAATCAATATTGTTGATGTTGATGTGATTAATCCCGTAGCCTCAAAACTTTCAAGCGTTGGAAAAGAAATTCATTTAACTTATGATAAGGATGTAGCAGCTTTTGATGCTAGTGCTAAAGACTCATTCACTTTGACGGTAGATGGTCAAGATTACGAAATATCTGCTGCTGCTTTGGCTGCTGGAGATGCCACAAAGATTATTCTTACTCTTGAGAATAGTATAAAAGAAGGTGATGCTAATATCAAGTTGAATTACAATGGAAACTTGTTAAGCGATGATGGTTCAGCCATTTTAGGAGGTATTTCAGGTTTGCCTATTACAAACAATTTAATTAACCTCTTTGGTACTAGAGATGGCGTTGCATACAGTGGTTTTGAAAATGATGATGCTGGAGTTTTTCCTGCTGGATGGGGCGCATGGAATGGAACTGCCAACAGAGACGATTATGTTGTAGTTGATACAGAATCTGCTTCGGGAGATAAGTCTTTAGAAATAAGGTTATTCAATGATGTTGGATTTGAAGGATGGGGTGTCGAAGCTAAAGGTTGGTCTACAGCAGACGATGTGCTTCCAGATGGCAAATATCAAGTTCAAGTTTGGGCTAAAAGTACCATTGCTGGAAAAAGGTTAACTATTGGTACGCTTGCGGATGGTTGGGCTCAAGCCGATGTTGGTAATGTTTTTCTAACAACTGAATGGGCGTTATATACTTTTGATTTTGAAGTGGTTGATGCTTTGCCTAGATATTATTACCAACAGTTGAGGGCTACTGAAGATTATACAGTTTGGGTTGATGACATTAAACTTTATAATGCAGATTAGTGGATTTTTTAGAAGTTAATTAGTATTTTTATTTAGAGTTAGTTTTAGTTGAAAAAAGCCCATTTATTTTATCAAATGGGCTTTTTTATCTTAGTCATTATGTAATTTTATTTTTATGAAAATAGTTTATTTCTTCCTTTTTGGGCTTATTGTTTCGTGCACCTCAAAAAAAGCGGATGCACCTATTGCGGTTGATAAACTTGGCGAAAGCAACATAAAATTATTCGAACTTATTGAGACTTCTCATAGTAATGTAAGCTTCAATAATCATGTTGAAGAGAACTATACCAACTTTTTCGCCATATTTCAGAATGTTTATAATGGCGGTGGCGTAGCTATTGGTGATATCAATAATGATGGTTTGTCAGATATCTATTTCACGGGAAATGAAGTCAAAAATCGACTATATTTAAATAAAGGCAATTTTAAGTTTGAAGACATAACCGAAAAAGCAGGAGTAGGTGATGATGATGGCTGGTGTAACGGTGTTGTTATGGCTGATGTGAATGGAGACGGTCTATTGGATTTATATATTAGTAAGGGTGGACCAAAATCTGATACAAAAAATAGAAGGAATAGTTTATTTATCAATAATGGAGATTTAACGTTTAGTGAACGCGGTAAGGAATTTGGTTTAAACGATAATGGGTACTCTGTAATGGCATCATTTTTCGATATGGATAATGATAACGATTTGGATATGTATCTAATTAACAGGCCCGACGAGTTTTTTCTGGACTATAAAAAAGTCCTTAAAGGAAAAGCTAAAGAAGATAATTTATACAGAGATAAATTGTTTCTTAATGAAGGTGGGAAATTTAAAGAAATTGGTCTTCAAGCTGGTATAAGAAATAACTTTTCTTTTGGTTTGGGGCTTTCAACTACAGATATAAATAGTGATGGATTAGTCGATATATTGGTTTCAAACGATTATTTAGAGAACGATTATCTATACATCAATCAAGGCAATAATAAATTCAAAGAAAGTATAAAAGACTATACAAATCACACTTCATTTTATGCCATGGGAATTGATGTGGTGGATTTTAATAATGATGGCTTAGAGGATATAGTTGAGCTAGATATGACCTCAGAGGATTATTATCGTTCTAAAACTACAATGGCCTCTATGAATATTCCTTTAGCTAGGAGTTTGAAAGCAAGCGGTTTTCATACGCAATACATGCATAATACATTACAGCTTAATCAAGGTAGTGGTTTTTATAGTGAAATTGGGCAGTTAGCAGGAATAGATAAGACCGATTGGAGTTGGTCATGCTTAGGAAGTGATTTTGATAATGATGGCTACCGAGATTTGCTTGTAACCAATGGCTACAGACGTGATGTTTGGGATAGAGATGTTGATGCTTTTTTTAATAGGTATATGAGAAGCGAAACTATAAAAAAGAGATCGAATGAAGAAAATGCTAGATATGTAATCAACTTGTATAAACCTAATAAAATACCAAATTACATTTATAAAAATAATGGAAATTTAACCTTTTCTAAAAAAACAAAAGATTGGGGATTAGATAAGGAAAGTTTTTCAAATGGTGCAGCAGTAGCTGATTTGGATAATGATGGCGATTTAGATTTGGTGATTAATAATTTAGAAGGTGAAGCTTTTTTGTATAAAAATAAGGCCAACGAATTAGGAAATAATTTTGTAAAATTAAAGCTTAATGGCCCTTCGGGAAATAGGTCTGGTCTGGGAGCTAAAGTGAAAATTATTTATGGCAATCAAATACAATTTCAAGATTTTAAAACGGTTAGAGGGTACTTGTCTTCAGTAGAACCAATCTTGCATTTCGGTTTAGGAAAAGTAGAGAAGATTGATAAAATCCAAGTGCAATGGAACGATGGTAAGGTAAGTGAAATAGAAGCAATAAAACCGAATCAAACAGTTACAGTTGAATATAGTAAGGCTAGCCCTTCAAAACATATAAAAACACAGAATAATATAAACACTCTATTTGTTGATAAAACAAAAGAGGCATTAAAAATCCCTTTTAAACATGTAGAGAATGATTATGATGATTACAAAGACCAAATTCTACTGCCGCATAAATTATCACAAAGTGGGCCATGTATTTCGGTAGGCGATGTAAATGCAGATGGTTTGGATGATTTTTTTGTTGGTGGCGCTATGGGACAAGCTGGAGCTATTTATGTTCAAAATAAACATGGAGAATATGAGAAAACAGTACAAGCCGAATTATTAAAAGATAAGAAACATGAGGATGTTGGGTCGGTTTTTTTTGATGCTGATGGCGATCAAGATCTAGATTTATATGTTGTTAGTGGTGGAAATGAATTGACCAATATTCCAGATTATTTTCGGGATAGATTGTACATAAATAATGGAAAAGGTAACTATTCAAAATCTAAAAGTATTCCTGATGTTTCCAGTAGTGGCTCATGCGTTGTGCCTATGGATTTTGATAAAGACGGAGATTTAGATTTGTTTGTCGGCGGTCGTGTTATCCCTAATAAATATCCTGCAGCACCAGATTCCTATCTCTTAGAAAATAATAATGGCAAATTTATAGATGTTACTAAAGCTATAGCTCCAGAGCTGAAAAATATAGGCATGGTAACCTCTGCAACTTGGTCTGATATTGATGGAGATAAAACAAATGAACTCATAATCGTTGGAGAATGGATGCCTATAACAGTTTTTAAAAAGGAGAATGCTACATGGAAAAACGTTACAAAAGCATATAATTTATCCAAAACAGCGGGTTGGTGGAATAAAATTATTCCATTTGATTACGATGGAGACGGAGACACCGATTTTATTGCTGGAAATCTTGGATTGAATTATAAATTTAAAGCTTCAGAAAAAAAACCGTTTTTCGTGTATGCCAATGATTTTGACAGTAACGGAACCAACGATATTTTTCTTGCCAAATACAACAAAGATAAAATTGTGCCTATAAGAGGGATTAATTGTTCATCTCAACAAATCCCAGGTTTAACCGATAAGTTTAGAACGTATGACCAATTCGCAAAGTCTGACCTAAAAAGTATATTGGGCGAGGAAAAAACCAAAGAGGCTTTGAAATATGAAGCGCATTTATTTGCAAGTGTAATTTTAGAAAATGATGGCGGAAAATTAGTAATTAAGCTTTTACCTATGGAAGCTCAATTCTCTAGCGTTAATGGTATTATAGCTAATGATTTTAATAAGGATGGTGTAATAGACATCCTTTTAGCAGGAAATAAGTTTAACGCCGAAGTAGAAACAACTAGGGCAGATGCTTCCCCAGGATTATTTATGTTGGGTGTTGAAAATGGAAGTTTTAAGGTTACCAAACCTTTTGAGAGTGGGTTTTTTGTACCCTTTAATGTAAAAGATATTCAACTCATTGAGAATAGTACATTAGGAACAAAAGGCCTGTTTGTTGTTATTAATGATGCAGAAATCAAGTACTATCAAATCAATAACTAGAGTTATTCGAAAAAGATAGTAACGGACTTAATGTTCGTATTTTTTAAGATGAAAAGCGAAGAATTATGAAAAAGAAATATGTTATAGTATATGTTGTTTTTTACGTAGCCTTCGGGACGAGCTTTGTAAATGCACAAGAATTTAAGGAAATATCGGAAGCAGCAGGTATCTCAACTTTCTGCTATGATAACCGATTAATGAGTGGCGGTGTAGCCTTTATTGATTATAATAATGATAACTATCAAGATATATTCGTTATTGGAGGAGAATTTAGCAATGCACTTTATAAAAACAACTGGGATGGAACGTTTACTGATGTATCTTCAGAGGCGGGATTAATCATGTCTGGAGTTGTTAGTATGGGGGTTACGGCTGGCGACATTGATAACGATGGCGATGATGATATTTTTATTACTACAAATGAAGATTCTCCAAATTTATTGTTTGAGAATAATGGTAATGGTACATTTTCCAATATATCCAAATTGGCTGGTATTACCCATACAGCTTGGAGTTCTTCTGCAACACTAGGGGACTTTAATCTTGATGGCTTGTTAGATATTTACGTGGTAAATTATGTAGATTTTGTTAACCCTCCATTTGATTTAAACATTAGCGGTGGACAATCTAATTTTCTATATCAGAATTTAGGAAATAATTTATTTAAGGAAGTTGCTACAGAAATGGGTGTTGCCGATATCGGCTGTGGGTTAGCTACTGCTTTTACAGACTGTGATGCCGATGGAGATCTAGATATAGTGGTAGCCAATGATTTTGGTTATAAGTTTCAGCCTAACGAGCTTTACATCAATCAGTATCCGCAACAAGGTTTTAGAAAATTAGGTGAAGAGGCACAAGTAGATGCGCAAATTAATGCCATGGGAGTCGCTATTGGAGATTATGATAAAGATTTAGATCTTGATTACTATATCACTAATATGGGTGCTAATCCATTTTATGAGAATATTGATAGTATGATTTATCAAGATGTGAGTAAGGATAAAGATTTGGTAGTTTTAGACGGAACAAGTTGGGGTACCGTATTTTTTGATTATGATAATGATACGAATTTGGATTTATTTGTGGCGAATGGCGAAATCTTCAAGTTAACCACCCAAAACCAAAAAAATAAGCTTTTCAGGGGCATGGGTAATGGTCTTTTTGAAGATATATCTGAAGAAACTAAAGTTGATAATCCAGAAAATTGTAGAGGTTTAAGTTGTGCAGATATAGATAATGATGGCGATTTGGATATTTTATTAGGTGTGGTATCAAATGATACAGGATCTGGTGCAAACACCTTGTTATATGAAAATGTATTACAAGATCAAAAACATCACTTGAAAGTTAAATTACAGGGTGTAAGCAGTAATCATAATGGTTATGGTAGTCGTATTACTATGATAACGAATGGAGAACAGCTCATTAGAGAAGTAGATGGAGGCTCTAGTTATTTGTCTAGTCATGCAAATTCGGTGCATTTTGGCTTAGGGCAGAATACTATTGTAGATAAATTAATTGTGGATTGGGTTGGTGGCGAACAAGATGTTTACACTAATATACCTGCCGATATTTCTATAAAAATAATACAAGGAAAAAGCAATTGGATTGAATTAAGAAATGAAATAATAACTATCAAAGAAGGAGAAAATATAAACCTTGGTGGTAAAGTTTATAGTAATGAAGGTATTTATAAGCATATAGTTTTGGATGAACAAGGCAGGGATAGTTTGCAGGTTGTAACTAGGCTGTTGATTGATAAAGAGGCAAATGTTGATACAGACCCAAATAATCAAAAAGCGTTGCTTTACCCCAATCCTATTTCAAAAAAGTCATTGTTAAAATATCATGTAAATGCTGAGGAAAGTCAAGTAGATATTACTGCCTCTGATTTGGTTGGTAGGACAACATTGCTTTACAGTGGTATGAAACAGAGGGGCGACCACATTTTAAATCTAAATAATTTGACCAATTTTATATGGAGTTCAGGCGTGTATTTTTTTATTGTTAAAATTGGAGACAAGCAATATAATATTAAAGGTCTTGTTCCATGATTTTTTCAATTAGAGGAAAGTATATAGCACCGTAAATGGTTAAAAATTAGTTATAACTATCATTGAAAATTATGATAAAATCGAATTACCATCCAATTTTAGATGTAAATACCATTGCTTAAAAAAAATACAGTTGTTCATTTGAGTCATTATTATGAGACTATATCTACAGCTAAAAATATCTTTGTTATTCATATGGATTTTCGCTAGACCGTTCGATGAGTTATTATCATTGTTTTTTGGCGATTATATTTTAATTTAAAAGCATAAATATGCCATTGACTAAAAGAGTAACTACTTTACTAACTTTTTCTTCAAAACTAATAGTACAACTATTTATTTTGACATTTTTCATTTCATTAATTTCTTGTAATGAGACATCAAAATTAAAAACAAAAGACAAAAAAAACGCTTCTTTATTTAAACCAAATTGGGAATCCATAAAGAAGAATTACAAAGACCCTGAATGGTTTAACCAACAAAAGTTTGGAATTTTTATCCATTGGGGTGCTTATAGTGTCCCAGCATATGGTTCAGAATGGTATCCAAGGCTGATGTATATGGATACTGCTACATTTTCAGCACAACTAGGTCATGAAGAAAAGGGTCCCAACCATGTTTATAAACATCATTTGAAACATTGGGGTAACCCTAAGAAATTTGGATACAAAGATTTTATACCTCTTTTCAAAGGAGAAAAATTTGATGCAGACGAATGGATTGAATTGTTTAAAAAAGCAGGAGCTAGATATGTGGTTCCTGTTGCAGATCATCATGACGGCTTCGCAATGTATAAATCAAATACAACACGTTGGAATGCATATGAAATGGGACCTAAACGCGATATTTTAGGAGAACTTTTTAAGGCAGGAAGAAGGAAGGGCATGATTATGGGAGCATCATCACATTATGCCTTTAACTGGTCGTTTTACAATAAAAAAAATCATTTTGATACAACGAACCCAGAATATGCTGATTTGTATAGTCCAAAGGGAACAGACTTAACTGAGCCTGTATCAAAAGTGTTTAAAGAGACATGGTGGGCGAGAACTAAAGACGTTATTGATAATTATCAACCCGATATTCTGTGGCTTGATTTTTATGTTGACATTCCAGATTTTGCTGAATACAGACCCAAATTAGCAGCCTATTATTATAATAAGGGTATTGATTGGGGGAAGGAAGTCGTTTTACAAGATAAAAATTTTTCCCATGAAGCTTTCCCTGAAGGAACAGTAATTTATGATCTTGAAAGAGGCAAATTACCAGGAATAAGAAAGTTACCTTGGCAAACGGATACATCTATTGGTAAGAATTCTTGGAGTTATGTAACTGATTGGGAATCAAAAACAGCGGATGAATTAGTAGATGATCTTGTGGATATAGTTAGCAAAAATGGTTGTTTGTTGCTAAATGTTGGTCCAAAATCTGATGGAACTATTCCGCAAGATCAGCAAGACGTATTACTTAAAATTGGTAAATGGTTATCTGTCAATGGTTCAGCTATATACGATACGAAGTATTGGAAAATATTTGGAGAGGGACCAACAGAGGTGGCTAAAGGTCATCATTCTGAAGCTAATAATGGTAAATTAACATCAAATGATATTCGTTTTACTACCAAGGGAGATAATATATATGCTATTGTTATGGATTGGCCAGAGAATAGTGAAGTTAATATTAAAAGTTTAAAAACGAAATCTGAATATGGAGATGTTAGAATAAAAAGCATAAAGCTGTTAGGTAGCCCTGAGGAAATAAAATGGGAACAAAATGATAGTGGACTAAATATACAATTGCCAGAGACGAAAGTTGGTGATTTTGCCCATACTTTGGAAATTAACCTAATGCCATAATAAACAAAGAGTTTTTGTTTAATGGTTTTATTGGTGAAATATTTCTTAATTCACAATAATTATAGATGTAATTAATCATCAAATTCTCTGTTTACAAATCAATAAAGTAATTTTTAATAATAACACTTTTGTATGCTATTCGATGTTGCTTTCTTCCTCTTGAACTATTACCATCAGAGAATTTATTGATAACTTAAAGCAGATGTGATTCAATTTAGGTTTAATGATTTTTGTATTGTTTAACAAATCCAAGAACTAAGGAAATCCCAAAAATTTAAATAAACCAATTTAGAATTGAATATAACGCTCAACCACGTAGGTATTTGTTTTTAAACTTATCTATAATTTATGCAAAGAAGGTTTTATAAATCTAATTAATATCTCTTTTTTAGTTGATAGACGATTTGCAAACGAAACACTAACAGCTTCCGTAATTTGTATTCAAAACCTTAATGAAGGGGATGGCTTTGTAAGGCCAAAAATAGAATATTTAGTATTAAATAACCTCACAGCTTAGGAGCCGATTTGTTTTATGGAGACGAAAACAGACTGTTTGGACAGTTTAAATCATTGAATAGGATTAGTTTAGGCATGCAACTAGGAATTTATGCTTTTATGGGCATGATGTTAAATATGGCCATTGAAAATGTATATTTAAAACCTTGTTAATATAAAGAATTCCTCGGCGTTTTGTGTCGGAGTTTTCAATGACATCACAGTTCTTCGGAGAAATCAGAACTGCTTTTTGGCAGTCCTAGGAGAGGCAAACTATATGCGACTCAAAACAAGTTTTTTTATTGTAATAAGCTCTCTTATAACCAAATTCTATCTTTTCATAAAAACTGTTGATAAAATATATGTAAGGATTTAATCAAATATTCTACTTTTGCTTTGATTAAATATTAATAAAGATTATGTCTGATACAATAGAAAAGATTAAATGCTTAATTATAGGTTCGGGACCTGCTGGTTATACAGCAGCCATTTATGCAGCTAGGGCTAATATGTCGCCTGTTTTGTACCAGGGCACGCAACCTGGAGGTCAATTAACAACAACTAATGAAGTTGAAAATTTCCCAGGGTATCCTAACGGTATAACCGGGCCAGAAATGATGATTGAATTACAAAAGCAAGCGGAGCGCTTTGAAACTGATGTGCGTGATGGTTGGGTTACAAAAGTTGATTTTTCTGGTGACGTGCATAAAGTATGGGTTAATAATATTAAAGAAATCCATTGTGACACCGTTATTATTTCTACAGGGGCATCAGCCAAATATTTAGGTTTGGATTCTGAACAGAAATATTTAAAATTAGGTGGAGGTGTATCTGCATGTGCAGTATGTGATGGGTTCTTTTATAAAAATCAAGAAGTTGTTATAGTAGGAGCAGGAGATTCCGCATGTGAAGAAGCACATTATTTATCTAAACTATGTACTAAGGTTACTATGTTGGTTAGACGAGATGAGTTTAGAGCGTCTAAAATTATGGCAGCTAGAGTTAAGAATACAGAGAATATAGACATTCTTTTCAATACCGAAACAGATGAGGTTTTAGGTGATGGTCAAGTAGTAACCGGCGTAAGAGTTTTTAATAATAAAACGAATGAAAAACATGAAATTCCTGCTACAGGATTTTTTGTGGCTATTGGACATAAACCCAATACCGATATTTTTAAAGACTTTTTAGATTTAGATAAAACAGGGTATATTATTAATAAACCGGGAACATCCAAAACAAATATAGAAGGTGTATTTGTATCTGGTGATGCTGCAGATCATGTTTATAGACAAGCAGTTACCGCAGCAGGAACAGGTTGTATGGCAGCTTTAGATGCTGAACGTTATTTGGCAGCTAAAGATTCTAATTTTGAAGTGTCAACTTCAAATTATAACTAGTTAAAGAAATTTATACCAGTTCTCATATGAAATGGTAATATATAAAAAAGCCAAAGTAAAAACACTTTGGCTTTTTTATATTTTGTACCCGGTCTTAAGCGGGATGGTGATGCTCCCGAGGGTATAGAAGCATTAGAGATAGCCATCACAAACAATATTTGTTTTATGTAAGCCACATAAGGTTTGTCCTTTCTCTTGGAATTGGTTTTTCTTGCTATTTGCAGATGCACCTGTCAGGTTTCTTTAAACAAACCCTTCAGATACTGGTAAAACTGCCCATCAATAATTCTTTTACCTTGTGTGACCGCTTTTGCGGATCATATCCTTGAATATGTGGCTCTTCATATAGAAATAGGGCTTTGGTCTGGTTTCCATTAAAAAGCATTGCCGAAACTATAGCAGTGGTAAGTGCTTGATTGTGGTGAATTTCCTGCAGTTATGCTCTTTATGGATCATTTTTTTTAAAATATCATCTACTATACAATAGATTCCTATAACTTTGTCCTGGAGCATTTTGAGTTGGGGGTTTTGTTTTGTAACTCTAAAATACTAAAACTTATTATCCTCCTTTTTTAGGAAACTCGGGTTAACTATAAAAAAATGCAATATTCTGCTTTTTTGCGCTATACAAAGTATTGCATAAAAAAGGAGAATTAGGAGAACCTTATAATCAGTTTATGGCAGATACAAAACTAGAGATTGAACTTTATGATCTTGAAAATGATAGATAGGAGTTTAACAATATAACGGATAATAAAAGCGAAGAAATTCAAAAAGTTAAGAGAGGGTTATCTCCTGATGTGAGTGATGAAGAAATTTTAAAGGATTGGGAAGCACGTCTTTTGAAAAATAAAATAAATTAAATTAGTTTCAATTTTAAAGAATAAAGTGTCTTTATGTCTAGAATATTTCTTAAAATTTTTATTTTATTTTTTTATTGCATTAACGCTATTGCGCAAGATGAAATAATTAAATATTCTCAGAAATATACAATTTCGGAGGGGCTGGCGCATAATGGAGTTACTACAATGCTTGAAGATTCAAGAGGTTTTTTGTGGTTTGGTACATATGATGGGCTTAATAAGTTTGATGGCTATAATTTTCAAATTTTTAAAAACACAATAGATAAGAATATATTAATAAGTAATAGGATTAGGTCATTATATGAGGATAATAATCACAATCTTTGGATTGGAACTGATGAAGGTATAACAATATATAATTTTATAAATGAAGAATTCACAACAATATATTCAAATAAGCAAGTCAGTAATGCGGTTAAAGGACCAGTAATTAGAAAAATTTTTGGGGACAAATCTTCAAATCAGATATTATGCTTAACGGAAGGTGATGGTGTATTAGTTTTTGATAAGGATTCTAATTTTTTGAATCAGTATTTACCTCCAGTTGAAAAATTTGGAGATGATATATTTTTTTTAGATATCATGCCGTTAGGAAAAAAATCATATGTGTTTGCAACATCTAAGGGACTACTACTTTTCGATCTTTCTGAAAAAAAATTCAAACAACTATTAAAGGACGAGGTGTCTTATACAAATGCTATTGTTAAAATTTCAGACCATTCCTTTTTAATAACTTTATTTAGAGGAGTAGCATTAGTAAAATACAATAACAAAGTTGACTACGATGATTTTAAACTAGATAAAAGGGCATTGCAGAGTTATAAGTTTAACAGCATCATGCTAAATGATTCTGGTGAGTTGTGGTTAGGCGAATTAAATGAAGGGATTATTCAAATTAACAACATAGATTCAATTGAGAAAGGGCTTCCAGTTAAAGTTGAGGGTTTTAAAGATAGCCTAAAATTATTACGTTCAAGTGGATTTATGTTAACATCTCAAAACATTTGCTGGTACGCAACTTTTAATGAAGGCATCTATAAATTTGATATAGTTGAGAGGCCTTTTGGAAGTTATAATGTAAGTATGGATTATGATTTTGGACTCGGTTCCAATAGTGTTACTCACATAGCTCCATTTGGTAAAAACCACGCCTTTATATCTGCTAGTCTTGGAGGTTTGTCTCTTTTCAACAGCGTGCTCAAGAAATTTGAACGGTTTCCTTTTAACTTATCTATTGGAAAAGAACAAAATGTTGGTAGTGTATTTGTAGACTCTAGGAAGAACGCTTGGATATACATTTCTGGTGAATCTAGCCTGTATAGATTCAGGAAAGGACATAGAGACTATGAAAAAGTTAAACTTGATAGTCTTAATATAACAACTGGTCCTAGGATACGTACATGTTCAGAGGATCAATATGGTAATATTTGGATTGCAGGAAATGAAGAAGTTTACAAGGTTTTAATAGATGCTGATGATAACGTTACTAAGGTTGAATATCTAAATGACAATCCTTTTTTTCAAAATAATAGAATAGCATTGCCTAGGCGTGTATACTCAGATTTCATGTACAACTTTATCTGGATTGGGTCAAGTACTAATGGGCTATTTAGAATAACTAACAAAAAAGATACACCAATTGAAGAACTCATCATCCATAACTTTGTTAATGATAAAAAAGATGAGCATTTATTGCCGAGTAATTTTGTGTCTTCAATTATTAGATTACCAAATGAGGATTTATGGATAGGAACAGAAGGTGGCGGTATTTGCAAGGTAATTAATAGTGATTCGATTCCTAAGTTTATACCCTTTACTGAAAAGGACGGATTGTCTAATAATGTGGTCAAAAACATACTATACGACGAAAACTTTAATTTATGGATCCCTACCAACATTGGTTTAAATAAATTTGATACCAAAACCAATGAGTTTAGAAAATTCAACAAATCTGATGGTTTACCTTTTGAGGATTTTTGGTACGCAAGTGAAACATTAGATAATGGTACCATGATATTATCAGGTTTGGATGGCTTTTGTTATTTTAACCCTAAAGATGTAAATACTAAAGAGAAACTCCCAAAATTACAATTTGAGAACTTTAAGATTTTTGATAAGAAAATAATCCCAGGGGATACATTAAATGGGAGGGTTGTATTACAAAAAAGTATTGGTGTACTGGATAAAATCCAGCTAAAGCATAATGAAAATGTGTTTTCATTGGATTTAACGAGTTTACATTTTTCTAATGATAAAAACCATTTAATAAAGTATAAATTATCACAGATAAATAAAGACTGGACTGTACTGCCATCAAGTCAAAAAACCATTTATTATAGCGGACTTCAACCTGGCGATTACGAATTAACCGCTATGGCTTCAAATTCGTTAAATGAATGGACATCACCAAAAAAACTAAAAATAGAGATAATGCCATCTATATGGAATACTCATTTGGCATACTTTTTATATACACTTTTAGGCTTTCTGCTAATTTATTTGGTAATTCGGGTTATTTTGAAGATTCAGACTTTAAATCATAAAGTAGAAATTGAACAGATGGAAATTGACAATGTTAAGGAAGTAAACGAGGCCAAATTAAGGTTTTTTTCAAATATTTCTCATGAAATAAAAACACCGCTAGCATTAATTTCAGGTCCTATGAATATATTATTAGAGCGTTTTAAGGGTAACCCAGATATTGGAGAGAAACTTAGTTTAATACAAAGACAATCTAAAAAAATACATCAGCTTATTGAACAGGTACATGATTTTAGGAAAACCGATGCAAATGCCCTGAAAATGAATTATACTAGGTTTAGCTTTAACTCATTTATGGATGAGCTCATAGGAGACTTCAATATGCTGGCAAAAAATGATAATAAAAAGTTAGAAGTTGAAGGCGAGAACAAAGTAATAATGGTATCTGCAGATAGAGATAAGTTGGAAAAAATCTTTAATAACCTCTTAAACAATGCTTTTAAATACACTAAAACAGACGATACAATTAAAATCGAATATAAAACCAATGATAAAGATTTGGTTGTATCAGTAATCGATACGGGAAAGGGTATAGACGCCATTGACCTAGAACATATTTTTGAACGATTTTACAGGTCGCATAAAAAAGAAAATATTCAAGGAAGTGGTTCGGGAATTGGTCTTGCATTTTCTAAAAGATTAGTTGAAATGCATTATGGTTTTATAGATGCCGAAAGTCAGTTAAAAGAAGGCACTACCATAAATGTTCGTTTACCAATAGTTAAAGAACTTTTGAAAGAGGAAAAGTATAAAAGTATTAATTTGCCAGATGAAAAAGAGGTGAAGGTTGATAACCATTTATTTAAAAAAGATACCATATCAAATGTTGAAGTGTCTGGCGAGTTTTCCGATACGTTGATTTTTTATGCTGAAGACAATCCAGAAATGAGAAATTTTGTTTCAGAAATACTTTCAGAATTTTTTAAAGTTAAAAGCTTTAGAAATGGTCATGAATGTTTTGAAGCTTTCGAAAAGGAGTGGCCAGATATAGTGATAAGTGATGTTCAGATGCCAGAAATGAACGGTTTGGATTTATGCCTTAAAATAAAATCTGATTTAAAAACCAGTCATATTCCAGTTATTTTGCTTACAGCATTGGCAAATATTGAAGACCACCTCAAGGGTATTCGTGATGGAGCAGATGCATATATAGAAAAACCATTTAATATACAGCGTTTAGTCACAAACGTTGAAGCTTTGCTTAGAAATCGTAAACAATTAAGAGAACGTTATCAAGTTGGTATCCCACTAACTAGAGAAAACAATAAAAATAATAGGAATGATAATGCCTTTTTGGAAAAATTGTACAGTTTAATGGAGGAGCACCTGGACAATCAAGATTTAGATCTTAATTATTTAGCAAAAGAGCTATACTTAAACCGTACACACTTTTATCAAAAAGTTAAGGTTTTGACAAACCAAACTCCATTTGAACTATTAAAAAATTATAGGTTAAAAAAAGCTGCAAATTTCTTAGCTCAAAAACGATTATCCGTTAACGAAGCTTTTGAAATGACGGGGTTTAAAAGCCGAACACACTTTACCAAAGTCTTTAGGGAAAAATTTGGTGTTACTCCTGGGAAGTATATCACCAAAACCAGCAAAAATGAATGTGGTAATAACTAAATCCCTTTTTTTTAATAAGGATGAAATTTATTACAAGTTGTATTTTATGTATATTCCAAAATATTTTTTGAGTTTTACACTTAGCTTTATATAAAAATATAAAGTTGTGATTAGGAAAATAAAGTTCTATATATTTTAATATTTATTCTTTTGGGACTATATCTTATGTTAACGCCCAAGTAGAATATAATTTTGAAGATTCAAGTGAAAGTTAGAGTGCCATAAAACCAACAAATCTAATCCGACCACAGGAAAATCAAGTGTCGTAAAACCTAATAAAGTGTCTATAGGTATAATATCAGGCATTCCCTGTTTAAAGTTTCAGTTAATGGAACATTTGTAATGCAACCATGTTAAAATCTTTTTTCATTAATAGCTAGTGCAGAAGATGTAATAAGAGTAAAATCAAATAGGGATTGCGAAGGGCTTCATTTAAAACCTTGAAAACTTTGACTAGTAAAAGTATACCCTAATCCAGTTAGTGATGTGTTACATGTTATGTCGTTCAATTTGTTTCGGGTATCGATATTGCAAACTATAAGATTGTAGTTGATTGATGTTCTTTTGATTGTATATCTAACAATAAACATAAAGATACATTTTATTTACCTCAGGAGACATTTAATAATTTATATATCCTCAATTTAGAAAAATTAATTGCATTCCATATTATTGAAAATTTACTAAATAAAAATTGTGAAAACACAATTACTTAAAAATTCAACTTTGGTTCTAGCTCTAGTTGCACCCTTGTCAATTTCTGCTCAACTTAGTAATACAAAAAACAGATAGTCATTAAAAAAGGAAAAAACACCCATGTAGTAGCTGGTGGTTATGATAAGTTCATGTATTACCAATCAGTTTCTGGAGATTTGCAAAGCCATTATAACATAACAGTATGAATAAATACATATATTTTTCAAAATTTTTAGTATTAGCCCTTCTTTCTTTTTCGAATATTACTTATGGAATTCAAAGCAAAGTAAATTTAAAAGGTATCACAAGTATCGATACTGGCTATACCATTTTAAGTGTACGAACAGCTCAAAATAATGGGGAGTCGTATATAGTTGCCAATAGCTTTGAGGGTGTCGTTTTAGGTGTTTCTTATAGCGGAGAGGTTCTTTTTAAAAATCAGCTATCTGGGTATATGAATCATGACATATGGTGTGGAGATATTAATGGAGATGGGATTGACGAGATTGTTACGGCAAATGCAGATGGTTATGTGTACTGTTTAGATAACAAAGGAGATTTACTTTGGAAATTCAACAAAAATAGCGCACCTATGTATACATTATGCACTATTTCTAAAGGTGACAAGTCTTATGTAGTAGCAGGGGGATTTGATAAAAGTATTTACTATATTTCACCAAATGGTGAATTGATTAAGGAAATAAAATCTTCAACGTTCTCAATAGAAAACCCAAGGCGCAAAAGCAATAAAAACTTGCCTGAAAAATATGTTAGTACGTCAAACTTTATAAGAACAGTTACAAAGGCTGACGGATCACAATCTCTTGTGGTTTTAGGAACAAATAATCATATGCAATCCCCAGGAACATTATATTTCTTTAATATAATGGAAGACGAGCCGTATAAGAAAGTGAAAATACAAGTACCTAAAGAACTCAGAAAAAAAATACTAATTAGACCCTTAGGACACTTTACGACATCAAATATAAATAGCGATGGCTCAGATGAAATAATTTTGGGAGCGTCGGCTCATGCAAACGATTTACTGGTTACTACGTACGATTTGACTAATGATAAATTCTCTTACAGACGAATGCAAAAAGTTAAATTTGGATATGATATTGTGCACAATACTTCGATTAAAGAAAAAGGAGAAGTCTTGTATTTGTCCAGATTAGGTAGTCAAATTAGACTCTATAGACCAGGGAAAGATACTAAAGAAGAAAAGCTTAATGGAAACTATGCTTATAATGATTTATGGAAAGACCCTATAACAAATAAAGTCATTCTTGCCAGTGTGCAAAGTGGAGGAAGTGGTGTACACATTATTGATACAGAAAATAAAAACTGGAAAAAAACTTTCGAGAAATTAGAGCCTATTGGTAAAATTGAAACTATTTTAAAAAATACCAAAAGCATAAGAAAAGATTTAGAGGATTTCAAAAAACCTAAATATCAAAACGGTTCTCAAACTGTTTATTTTATGACGGAGTCTGTTCCTGTTAATCTTCAAAGTTTAAAAAGTAAAATAACTAGTAATTATAGGAGTCCGGTATTTTTAAACTCCATGTTTATGCGTAACGTAGAGCATTGGGATAGATCGAGTATGACCAATGAAAAGTATAGAAAAAGACGCGATCGCAGAAAGCGTTATACACTTAATCACGAAGAAGCTTTAGATCAAATTATAGAAGGACTTGAAGGTGAGCCTGGAATTGCTTATTGGGCTGGTCATGGCAACGATCCTTATATGTTTAGTTTAAAAACTACCAAAAAAGTTATAGATAAGGCGAAGGGTAAGAAAGTAGTACTTATTTACCCAGAAATGGAAGATCATTCTGAGAATCTAGATTTTTTAGTAAATGATTTAATCTACCCGTTAGCAAGTTATGCACAAGGTAAAAATGCAAATATCTTTTTACGTAATAAGAATATTTTTTGGCTGGGATCAAATTATCTTAAGCCATGGTCTAGATTAATGTCAGGTGAGTTTGCAGATGTGTTTGTTCCCTCAATGGAAGAAACTACCGATAAGTCTATGGAGTTAAGTTTGGCTGGTAGAACAGGAATGTGGGCAAGTGGTGCAGTTAATTGCTGGGGGACAAGGGCTGTACCGGATAACACTTCTTTTGACAGATCTAGGCAGTTGGGGTATCAAAGATTGCCAAACCATTTTTTAAGGATGCTAATTTTCCACACAGCTTATGGGGCACAGTTTATTAATAATTTTTCGGTAGATCAAGACTATATGAGTATTTATTGGGAACTTATCGCAAAAGGAGCGTTGTACGTACCCAAACGTTCTGAAGTTTTAAGTTTTTCACCTGTTCATCTCAGTATTAAAGAACCAGATCATCATTTTATTGAAGACGGTGTCAATGTAAAATGGACAACCTTTTATGATGAGGAATTTGAAAAAAACAACCCTTTTGTGTTTAGTAGATTGAATGGTTCTTGGCCCGGGGCAGTAGTCACCCAATGGGATTTTTCTAAATATGCTGCTGGAGTAAAAGATAGACGATTAAACTTTCTAGCACCCTACGAGAACGGTTTAGTGTTAATTACACCCCCTCAAGAAGGCGTTTTTGCAGATAAGAATAATAAAAGAGGAAGCTTACAGCATAATTTGCATCCTATTTACAAAGGTAATATGACCGAGTATATTACAGACGGTCGTAATTATTATTCGACCGATGGAAAACAAACTTACAAAGCCGATGAATACTATAAAATTATTGAAAAAGAGATTAAGGAAAAGGCTAACCTTCTACCAATAACCGTTACGGGAGATGTCGCTTGGGTTGTTTCCCAAATATCTCCAAAACATTTAAGACTTACTTTAATAGATAACGGCTATATAAACCCTGAAAAAAGTACAGCTAAGGTTAGGTTCAATGGTATAATTACAAAAAACATTGCGGATATTTTAAATAAAGAAGTATTTAAGGTTAAAGAAAATACAGTAGATATCAAAATTCCATTAGGAGGATTTCGTTTTATTGATATTGAGTTAAAAGAAAACTTATAAGAGATTGGATTTATTATTGAAAGATACATTTGGTTTACTCAGAAGTGCAATGCTAGTTTAATTTTATAATAATTTTATCTCTAAATCAGAATGGATTGAATTTTAAGAGGCTAAAGCTGAAAAATAAGGAAACTTGCCAAAAATGTTAATTTGAAATTTTTGGGAACAGATAGGAATGATGACGGTAAGATTACTCTGGAATAGTTATTACAGGACGTAGATTAGAAATTAGTAAAACAAAGGCAAAAAGCACAGTAATTAGTTTTAATGAGTTGAATCTAAAAAGCCGAAATAGATAAATATTTCGACTTTTTGCTCAAAAAGATTATACGGAATAGATTTAACCATATTGTTTAACATATTTTAATTTGTAAAGGTTAATGTTTTAAATAGGTTACAGAAACAAATTTCAAGTTTAAAATCGATTAAATAGGATAAAAAAATTACTATAAGAATGATGTATTTAAGATCGGTCCCTTAAAAATCCAGAGATTGCTGAGAGTTTACGTTTAGAGTTAGTTGAATGGAGAAAGGAAAATTATGTACCATTACTACCAAATTCCGTTCTTGATATTTAGATTAAACCTATTATCGTTTAGGGAGTCTTAGGGGCAAATTAAAACCAAACAATTTATGTACTACAGAATTATTTCAGTCTTAATGTTAAGTGTCTTTACATTATTAAGCAGTTGCAAGACAAAGTCAACAACTTCGTCGATAGAAAAGAAAACTGCTTCAAATCAAAAGCAACCCAATCTTATAATCATTCACACAGATGAGCACAACTTTAGAACCTTAAGTTGTTACCAAAAATTGCTACCAGAAGAGCAAGCATTTGTATGGGGAAAAGGAAGCAATTCAAAAACACCAAATATTGATAAACTAGCGGATGAAGGGGCAATAAGTACAAGTTATTATTGTTCATCTCCTGTTTGTACACCTTCAAGAGCATCTTTGGTTACAGGTTTATATCCGCAAGCTACTGGAGCTCCAAAAAATGGGCTACATATTCGGGAAAATATTCCAACTTTTGCAACCATTTTAAGAGATCGAGGATATTCTACGTCTTATGTTGGTAAATGGCACTTGGCAGGTCATGAAAAATATACATTCGGAATAAAGTACAAAGCTGGTTTTGATGATAACCGTTTTATGATGCGTGGTGGTCACGCGCCTTATTTTCATATAAAGAATGGTAAAATAAAAGGTATAGGTGATAGAGAAGCAGCAAAACTACCGCCAGAAGAAGTTGTTCATCTTACAGATTTCTTTACAAATAAAACTCTTGAGATTTTAGAACGAGATAAGGATAAACCTTTCGCTGTAATGTTATCTATTCCGGATCCGCATACACCAGATGTTGCAAAACCACCTTACAACAAATTATATGCGGATTTAAAATTTGAAGCACCAAAAACAATGGCACCAGAGTATGTAGCTATTAAACCATCTTGGGCAACAGATAAAGGAAAGAATGAGACGATAGGCAAAAAATCTTTTGAAAATGATAAAAAAGCCCTAATCGATTATTTAGGAATGGTGAGCCACATTGATGATAGTGTTGGTAGAATTTTAGATTTTTTAGAAGACAATAAGCTTACCGAGAATACAATTGTTGTATTTACATCAGATCATGGTGATATGTTTTTTGAACATAACCGAAGAAATAAAGGTGTGCCTTATGAAGCGTCTGCTAGAATTCCATTTGTAATTAGATATCCTGATAAAATTCCAGCAGGAAAAGTTATTAATACCGCATATACAAATGTGGATTTTGCACCAACCATTCTAAGTTTAATGGGTGTAAATACAGATGTGAAGTTTCATGGTTTTGATACTTCGGAGGATTTTATAAATAATAACAAAGAAGTAAATAGTGATAGAATTACTTATTATGCAAAATCTGGTGGTTGGTGGGTAACTGCTGTTAACGATCGTTACAAATTAGTGATAGATAAAAATGAAACACCATATTTATTTGACTTAGAAAAAGATCCAGATGAACTTATAAATTTCTACAAAGATCCTGCTTATAAGGGCATTGCTAAAATGATGCAAACCGAATTGTTTAAGCAGTTAGAAAAATATGATGAGCCAGGATTGAAGCACTCAAAACCTTACAAACTAAAATAAAGTACTATTAAATTTAAAAAGAAATAATGAAAAAATTAGTAAGTGTGTTTTTTATACTTGGGATTCTTACAGCCTCTACGTTTTCCAGAACCCATGCACAAAAAAGACAGCCTAATATTGTTGTTTTAATGGCTGATGATATTGGCTTAGGAGATTTAAGCTATTATCAAAAATTAAGAAAAGATAAAAAAATTACAGTAGCTACACCTAATATAGATAAATTGATTTCTGAAGGTATGCATTTTACCGATGCACATTCTCCTGCTTCACTTTGTGCTCCAACTCGTTTTTCATTATTAACGGGTAATTATTCTTATAGGAATCAAAGACCGTTTGGTGTTTGGGCCCCTGAAGCGAATGCCTTAATTGATTCTAATGGATTTACAACTAGTGCTAGAATAGCTAAAGCTGGAGGTTATAATACGGCATTTTTTGGAAAATGGGGGCTGGGTGGTTCTTGGGTAAAAGAGAAAGGAAAAAAAATAGATTATGGATATTTAAATGGAGGTGCTTTGAGCTATGGTTTTGATTATGCTTGTGAACTTCCAGAAGGCATTCAAAATAAGCCATATGCTTTTTATGAAAATAGAAAATGGATGAAATTGAAACCAGATTCTGTTTTAAAAGAATTAGATGCCAATCAAACAGGTTATGCAACATCAAAAAAACATAAAAAACGAGGAGGTCTGGGGGATTCTAATTGGGATCCTAAACAAGCTGGTCCAATTTTAGCAAACAAAGCGGTTAACTATATTCATAATCAAAAAGAAAATAAAGAACCGTTTTTTATGTATTACTGCAGTCAAGCTGTACATATTCCTCATGAACCACCAGCTAATTTTAATGGGAAGACAATAGCAGGAAGTACACCAGGTAAACATGGCGATATGATTTACGAATTAGACGTTCAAGTAGGATTAATAATTGAAGCTCTCAAAAAAACGGGGGTATATGAAAATACGCTTTTTATTTTTACTTCAGATAACGGTGGTCTCTCATTTGACGTTGATATGAAACGTGCGGGTCATGATACCAGTCAGGGGTTATCAGGTAGCAAGGGTTCAATTAATGAAGGTGGTCATAGGGTACCGTTTGTTGCTGTTTGGCCAGGAATTGTGAAGCCAAATTCAATTTCTGACGAGCCTATTGTAGGACATGATGTTGTTGCTACAATAGCAGCATTAGCCAATCAAAATTTAGATAAAACTAAGGTTTTTGATTCTGCAAATTTATTACCTCTTTTTAAAGGGGAATCTAACGTAAAGGCTCATCATTATTTAATGCATCAATCAGCTAATGGGCCAACATTTGCATTAAGAGAGGGCGATTGGAAGTTAATCATGAAATCAGATATAAAGAAAAAAACGGATGATGTAGGTAATCTAACACCAATATTTTTGTATAATTTAAAAGCTAATCTAGCTGAAGATGAGTCTAAAAACCTGGTTAATAATAAAAAATATGCAAAACTTATAACTGATATGATGGCAAAATATCAAGAACTTAGAGAATCAAAAGTAAGTACGGTTAATTATTAACAAATTTTAAAAATACAAATAAACTAATTAAATAAATGAAAATTTTGAAGTCGAAGTTGCTTATAAGGGCATTGCTAAAATGATGCAAACCGAATTGTTTAAGCATTTAAACAAGTATGACGAACCATGATTAAAGATATCAAAACCTTATATTACAAAGTAGTTTTTGCTCTTTTTTCGGATTACTTTTTATGAAATTATTCTGAGAGACATACCATTTACTATTAAGTACAAGTTTAGAAAAGTATTCTATTAATTTAGCCCTAAGCATAGATTTTCAATGAAAAGAAGACACTTTTTTAAGAAAGGCGCAAAAGGCGCAATAGCAGCGAGTTTAATGCCTATTGTAGGTGATCTGACAGCTCAAAATGGAACTCAAGAAAATATCTCAGATGCCAATTGGAATTCGAAGACCGTAGTTAATAAAAACCACAAGGGCAGACAAATAAAGGTAGATTATGATGTTGTAGTTATTGGAGCAGGTATGGCTGGTATTTGTGCTGCTGTGTCTTCGGCAAGAAAAGGTAATAAAACCGTTTTGGTGCAAGATAGACCCGTTCTTGGTGGAAATGCTTCAAGCGAAATTAGAGTAACTGTTAATGGTGTTCAAAGTTTAAAAAATGAGCATCGTGTAGAACGTGAAACAGGTGTTCTTGAAGAAATACTTATTGAAAATTGGTATTATAACGAACAGGAATCTTACCCCGTTTGGGATCATGTGTTATATGATTTTGTTACACGACAAGAGAATTTAACATTAATGTTGAATACGCAAGTTTTTGAAGCTGTTATGGAAGGTGATAAAATTAAATCTGCCATTGCGAGACAAACTACAACTGAAACGGAGTTTATAATTAATGGAGATATATTTATCGACTCTTCAGGTGATGGTCTATTAGCAGCGATGTCTGGTGCTGAATATAGAATAGGACGAGAAGGAAAAGCAGAGTTTAATGAGTCTTTTGCTCCTGATGTGCCAGATAATTGGGTGATGGGAGATTGTATTATGATGATTACAAAAGACATGGGGCGACCAATAAAATTCAATCCTCCAGGTTACGCTGTTCCTTTTGATCATGAAACTGCTTTTAATAGTAGACACAGAAAGATCAAACAAATTAAAGAAGGATTTTGGTGGGTAGAAGTTGGGAGTAATAAAGATATTATTGGCGAACGAGAAGATATTAAAAGGCGTTTATTAGCGCATTTTTATGGTGTTTGGGATCATATAAAAAATTCAGGAGATTTTCCAGAAGCAGAAAACATTGCTTTGGATTGGATAGGTTCGGTACCAGGAAGAAGAGAATCTCGACGTTTTATGGGCGATTATATTTTAACGCAACCAGATATGGAAGAATATCGTCATTTTCATGATACTGTGGCTTACGGAGGTTGGTCTTTAGATGAGCATTGTCCGGGAGGCATAGAGAACTTAACAGAACCAGCAAGTTATTTTCACTCAAGATTCAAACAAGTTTATGAAATTCCTTTCCGTTGTTTATACTCTAAAAACATCTCTAATTTGATGATGGCAGGCAGAAATGTAAGTGTATCACATATGGCGTTGTCTTCGTCTAGAATAATAGCAACTTGTGCTTTAATGGGGCAAGCCGTTGGAACCGCTTCAGCATTATGTAGAAAACATAGAGCAACACCACGTGAAGTCGGAAAGAAACATATTAACGAATTGCAAGAACAATTATTAAGAGACGATTCTTATTTACCAAATCGTCCAGCAAATGATGATAATGATAAAGCGAGGAAAGCGAGTCTTATTTTTGCATCCTCAACATTGTCAGGTGACGTAAAGAATCTAACAAACGGCATTGGGCGTACGGAAATTGGTAAAGTAAATCATTGGGAGTCTAGTGGCTTGAATGCTGAATTGCAATTAGAATGGGAACACAAAGTGAAGTTAACAAGTGTCGAGGTGAAGTTTGATACCAATTTACAACGTAAAATGATGATGCATAAAAACCCAGCTAACAATAAAGGTCAGGTTATTGGTGTGCCACCAGAGTTGGTTAAAAACTTTACTGTTGAGGCAAGATTGAAAGGACAGTGGAAAGAAATTGATAGAGTTGAAAATAATTTAACCCGTTTAGTTAAAGTGAATTTTGATGAAATTGATACGACTGCGGTTAGAATTAAAATGAAGAATACACATGGTGCGCCAAATATTAAGTTATTTGAAGTACGTTGTTATTAAATAATTAGAAATATAGTAATATGAGAAATATTTTGTCAAAAGCATTATTCTGTCTTGTTCTAAGTTGTTTTACTTTTTCTTGTAAGACTAAAAGACAAGTAGAAAAAAAACCAAATATCCTCTGGATTATCGCTGAAGATTTATCCCCTTTTATGGGATGTTATGGAGATTCAATAAATAAAGGACATACACCTGTAATAGATAAGTTTGCAAGCGAAGGCGTGCTATTTAAACGTGCTTATGCAACTGCTCCAGTTTGTTCTGCTGCACGTTCTGCTCTAATAACTGGTGTTTACCAAACTACTACAGGTACTCATAATCATAGATCTAGCAGATTTACAGATAGTAGTGTTGTACCTAATGATTTAAGGATTCAATTGCCTAAAGACATGAAAACGATACCTGAATTAATGAAAAAAGCTGGGTATTTTACATTTAACAGTGGTAAGGATGACTATAATTTTCATTATGATAGACGTGCATTGTATGATGTTGGAACCGAAGAAAATTATAAAATAGGAATGAACGGCTGGCAAGGAAATAGGGCTATCGATTATATGACAGTAAAGAATTATGTATGGAATGCAAGACCAGATAAAAATCAACCTTGGTTTGGACAAGTACAAATAATGGGAGGGAAAAAGGATTATAAATATGTAAGAGAAGGAGAACAATTAGCAACTAATGATGTGCCATTACCACCTTATTTTCCAGATATTCCTTCACAACGAGAAGCATGGACACAACATTATAATGCCAATAGAGGTTCTGATGTTACCGTAGAGAAAATTCTAAAGCAATTAGAAGCAGATGGAGAATTAGAAAATACCATAGTATTCTTCTTTTCAGATCATGGAAGTAATACATCATTGCGCCACAAGCAATTTTGTTATGAAGGAGGTATGTTGATACCGCTTATAGTAAAAGGGAATCATCCTGCTTTAGAAGCTGGAATCAGAAATGATTTGGTGACTTTGCTGGATGTTTCTGCAACGACACTTGCTATGGGAGGAGCAGAATTACCAGAATATTTAGATGGTCAAAATTTATTTGGAGATAATTATAAAGAAGTTGATTATGCCATTGGAGCAAGAGATAGATGTGATTATACTATTGATAGAATTAGAACAGTAGTATCAAAGGATTACAGATATATTAGAAACTATTTTCCCGATAGGCCAATGATGCAGGCAGGTTATAGAGACAACAAACCCATTGTGAAAAATTTAAAAAAGGCATTCAAAGAAGGAAAATTAACCGAGTATCAAGCAGAACATTGGTTTGGAGTTCGTCCTGTTGAAGAGTTATACGATTTAAAAGCAGATCCGCATCAAATGAATAACCTTGCAGTTAATTCGGAATATGATAAAACTCTTAAAGAACATCGTGAAGTATTGGAAAATTGGATTAAGGAAACAGATGACAAAGGGCAGTATCCAGAGGCGACGATACAACTCAAGGCTACCTATGATTTATGGGAAAACCGCCCTCGCTTTAAAAATGCGAAGATAAACCCTGAATACGACCAGTTTAAAGAACAAAAAGCTAAATAAAAAGTGGTAATATTTATAATTACAAGTTTTGAGTCATTAATTATATCTTCAAAATTTTTTTAAAACCATCATGAACAAGTTATTAAGGGGCGTGTATTTATTGTTGTTATTTGTTATGCTTGCTTGCTCAAACTCAAAAGAAGCTAAACCAGAAGAATTCAAAATTTCGAGGCCAAACATTATTTTATTTGTTTCAGATGACCATGGTTTAGATGCTTTGGGTTGTTATGGTAATCCTATTATTAAAACACCAAACTTGGATAAATTGGCATCTGAAGGCGTTAAATTTACAAATGCTTATTGCACTAGTGCTAGTTGCGCAGCAAGCAGGTCTGTAATTCTTTCTGGTTTATATGGTCATGCAACAGGCTCGTACGGTCATGTACACGATTACCATCATTTTAGTACATATGATAATATAAAATCTTTGTCCAATAGGTTAACCCAGGCAGGGTATTTTACGGCGAGAATAGGTAAATACCATGTAGCCCCAGAAACCGTTTATCAGTTTGATGAAGTACTTGAGGCTGACCCTAGAAATACAGTTGAAATGGCCGATGCGTCAAAAGGTGTTCTAAATTCAGAAAGGCCATTCTTCTTATATTTTTGTACCGATGATCCACATAGAGGTCATCCGTTCACACCAGAAAAGTGGGATATACCAAATAGCTTTGGAAATAAAAAGAAAGGATATAAAGGCGTAAAGCAGGTAACTTATAGTCCAGACGAAGTTTTGGTTCCTGAATTTTTGCCAGATACTAAGCAATCTCGAGAAGAGATTGCACAATACTATCAAAGTATTTCAAGAATTGACCAAGGATTTGGTAGGCTTATGGCACATTTAAAAGGTGCTGGTAAATTAGAAACGACCGTTGTAATTTATATTTCAGACAACGGTATGGCTTTTCCTGGAGCAAAAACTACTGTTTACGAACCAGGTATAAAATTGCCTTGCATCATTAAAAACCCAACTTCCAATAAAAAGGGAATTACTAATTCTGCAAAAATTTCATGGGTAGATTTGACGCCAACTATTTTAGACTTTGCAAAAATAAATTATGAAGCCAAAGAATTTCATGGAAAATCATTTAGAAATATATTAGAAAATGAAAATCCTAAAGGATGGGATAATATTTATGTATCTCATACATTTCATGAAATTACCATGTATTACCCTATGCGTGTGGCTATAGATAAAAACTATAAACTAATTTGGAACCTAGCATGGCGTTTGGAATACCCGTTTGCCTCAGATTTGTGGGCAGCTTCAACATGGCAGTCTATTTATAGAAATGATATAAAAAAATTTGGACCTCGTAAAGTTAAAGATTACCTGTTTAGACCTGAGTTTGAACTGTTCAACTTAGAAAATGATCCATGGGAAACCAATAATTTAGCTGGAGACGAAAATTATGCTGAGCTACTAGAATCAATAAAGACCAAATTGAAAATATTTCAAAAAAAAACCTCGGACCCTTGGATGATTATGTGGGAACATGATGCTTCCTTGCAAGGTTCAGGAGTTAATTTATAATTAAAAATTTGTAAAATGAATAATAAACATACACTTTTAGTTTTCTTTTTAGTAACCCTATTTTGTACAGTTGTAAAAGTAAATGCAGCTGAGGTTATACATATAAAGCACAGTGAAAACGATATAACCACTAGAGTTAGAGAAGCCATACAAAATGCAAAGGATAAGGATATTAAACTTGTTTTTGAAAAAGGGATATATAAATTTCTACCTGAATATGCGTTTAGCAAATTCTCATTTATTACCAACCATGGTAATGGCTATAAATATGTAGGACTCAGATTTGAAAACTTTAATTCTGTAGAAGTAGAGGGTAATGGATCAGAGTTTATTTTTCATGGGCGTATGGCACCATTTCAATTTGAAAATTGCAATAAAGTTGATGTAAAAAATGTAGTTGTAGATTGGGATATCCCCTTTACTTTTGAAGCCGAAGTTTTAAGTGTTAATAAAGAGGAAAAATGGTTTGATGTTAAACCTATAAACGATGGGCATTCCTGGTCTTTCAAGGATAATGAAATATCCTTTCCCAACATTGATGGTTTCTCATTTCGTGAGCTTGGCCACTCACATTGTTTCGATCCTAAAACCAAATCGACATTTTATGGAGCATACGGGCAGCACTTAAAACCCAAAAAAGTTGAAAAACTTGAAAATGGAATTTATAGAATATATCAGTCTATGCGTCATTACCCACCAGAAGGGGCTATAGTAGCATCAAAAGGGGGGAATGAATTTAATAGATATGCACCTGCATTTCAAACTCAAGAAAGCAAAAATGTAACTTATGACAACATAATTGTGCATCATGCATTAGGTATGGCTTTTTTATTTGAACGTACAGAGGATATAAAGATTATAAACTCGGGTGTCTATACTCGGGATGGTTCAAATAGATATATTTCAAGTACAGCAGATGCTACACATTTTGCTAATTGTAAAGGCGATATTCTGGTGGAAAATTGCCGATTTGAGGGTATGCTAGACGATGGCACTAATGTTCATGGTACATATGTAACAGTAGATACTATTTTGGATGAATACACAGTTAGAATTAAGCTTCAGCATTTCGAACAGCTAGGTTTTAAGTTTGCAGATGTTGGCGATGAGGTTTGGTTTATTCAAAAACCAAGTCCAGAACGAGGAGAAATAAATGAAGTTGTTAGAGCTAAGTTTATCAACGAAAAGTATACCGAATTAACATTTAAAAATAAATTACCTAAGACCCTATCAAAAAATGATGTTTTAGAAAATAAAACATGGAATCCTACATTTACTATTCGTAATTGTCGTATTACCAAGCATAGAGCACGAAATTTAATGATAAAAACACCTAAGAAGATTGTAATAGAGAATAATATCTTATCTTCTGAAATGTCATCAATAGGATTGAGAGGGGAAACATTTTTTTGGTATGAATCTGGTGCTGTAAACGAGGTTGTAATTCGTAATAATCATTTTATTGATTGTGCACATGGTGGTGCAGAACATGCTGTTTTATGGGTGTCTCCTAGATTGGGGAAAGGTTTTGATAAAACAGAAATTTACGACCGCAATATTATTTTTGAAGACAACATTATCGAAACGTTTCAAAACCGAATTGTTTGGGCAGACCGATTAGAAGGGCTTGTTTTTAAAGGTAATACAATAAAACAAGTTGATGCTTTTAAATCAAAGTTTCCAAATGCACATATG
Source organism: Flavivirga rizhaonensis (assembly GCF_004791695.1). GTDB lineage: Bacteria > Bacteroidota > Bacteroidia > Flavobacteriales > Flavobacteriaceae > Flavivirga > Flavivirga rizhaonensis. Next base: position 57,897 of record NZ_SRSO01000019.1, read on the forward strand.
TTTGATTTTAAAAACTGCAAAGATGTCGTTATTGAAAACAATGTTTATAAAGGAGATATAAAGAAATTCATTAAAGCTGATGAGTCATCTAAAAAGAGCTTAAAAATCAAACGGAATAAAGGAATTAAGTTTAAGTAGTGGATTTATGTTGAAAAAAGCGTATGTTTTTATTTTATTAGCGACTTTATTGGTGCTCAATAGCTCTTGTAAGCTTCAAAAAACAACAACTTTAGAATCTTCCGTTAAACCTATCCAAGTTGTACTTTTAGCAGGTCAGTCAAATATGGCAGGAGCAGGGAACTATGATGAATTAAGTGAAGAAGTTAAACAACGAATTGAAAAAATATCCCATAGGGTTCTTCTAAGCTTTAATGGAAAACCTGCGAAACCTTTATCTTATTACGATAATAAGCCTAGCAAGAAATACAATTTTACAAAACGTTTTGGTCCCGAGCTACTATTGGGGCTAACATTAGCAGAGTCTAACCCAAATCAAGAGTTTTTACTTATAAAACGCTCGCAAGGAGGAACAGCGCTTTATGGTGCATGGAACCCAAATTGGTCGCAAACAAAAACAAAAGCTGTTGAAAAAGTGGGGTTTAAGCAAAATTTAAAATTATATAAACTCCATATTTCTGATATAAAAAGGAATTTAAATCTTTTAAATAGTCAAAATAAAGGATATGAAATAGTTGGTCTAGCGTGGATGCAAGGTGAAAATGATGCAACTTTGGAAGCGGCAGCAAAAAGTTACAAAAATAACCTTCGGGAATTGATAAGAGCCTATAGAAGAGATTTAAACGTTCCTGAATTGCCTTTTGTTTTAGGGCAAATTAATTCAAGATATGGGTTTAAAGGAGGTGCAGAAATGGTAAGAAAAAAAATGGTGCAGTTTGCTTATCAAGACTACTATTCTAAATTGATTGAAACATCAACAGATACTTCTTGGAGTGATTTCCCAAAACATTCAGATAATGTACATTACAATGCTAAAGGGCAAGAACGTTTAGGAATGGCGTTTGCTAACGCATTTTTTGAAGTACAAAGGAAATTAGATGTCAGCGAATTTCAAGATATCAGCCAACTTAAACCTAAATCAATAACTAAATTTAGAGCGAAAGGCGATACTAAAATGATGTATCATGTATATATGCCATCAAATTTCTCTCCATCAAAAAAATTACCAATCATCATCGCTTTTAGCCCTCAGGGTAGAGGCAATGTGATGTTAAATAAAATAAAGCCAAGCGCAGAGGAATTAGGTTGGATTTTGGTTGGATGTGATAAGTTAAAAAACGGAATGAAAGATGAAGTAATGGAAAATAAAATGGAAGATGAGGTACTAAATGATATTTTAAATAATATACCGCATGACAGGGCTAGAATATATTTAGCAGGATTTTCGGGAGGCGCTATGCGAGCTTATCAAATCACAACCAGACGCTCTGAGAATTTTGAAGGAATCATTGCCTATGGAGGTTGGTTAGGAGGCGATAACTATCAAGATAAAGATTACCAAAACGGATTAAAAGTGGCTATGGTAAATGGAGAGAATGACAAAGGCGCGAACAAATGGATTGAAAAAGATACTCGAACATTAAAAAAGCATCACGCTATTGTTAAATTATTCAAGCATGATGGTGGACATAAAGTAGCCGAATATGAGTTGACAACTAAGATTTTAAATTGGTTAGAAGCGATGTATCAATCTGCAATTAAAAATTGAAATACTTCTAAAAACAAACAGAATTAAAGATGCCAAAGTCCTATGTTTTATTCGTGCTTATTACAATTTTGAGTTGTTCAAATCATAAGAATGTATTAAAGACAAGCTTACTTCATAAAAATAAAAAGCCGAATATTATTTACATCTTAGCAGACGATTTAGGATACGGTGACGTTGGTATTTATGGACAAACAAAAATTAAAACGCCCATAATAGATAAATTGGCCAAAGGAGGTCTAAGATTTACAGACCATTATTCAGGACAAACGGTTTGTTCTCCATCCAGATGTGCTTTAATGACGGGCAAACATATGGGAAATGCTTCTGTAACACGAAATGGGCAATTACTTGACCCCGATGATGTGACTATTGCCGAATTATTAAAATCCAGAGGGTATAAAACTGGAATTATTGGGAAATGGGGTTTATCCGAAGGAGTAACTTCAGAAAACAGCCCTAATCAACAAGGTTTTGATCATTATTTTGGTTTTGATAATCAGGGGTTTGCACATTTTTATTATCCAGAGTATTTGTGGCGTAATCATACCAAGATAAAATATACAGAAAATATTGGTATACGCGATGGCAAAGGACATTATATAGAAGGTAAAGGTACATACAGCCATGATGAGTTTGCAAAAGAAGCACTTCAATTTATAAGGGAAAATAAAGAGACCCCCTTTTTTCTGTATTTGCCTTTTGCCATTCCTCATGCAGAATTGACTATACAAGAGGAAGCAAAAAAAATGTATAGAGGACTTAATTGGCCAGAAAATCCAAAAGAAGTAGGAGGGGGAGCTAAAAAGGGACAAGGTTACGGAAGTCAATATGTTGATGGGTATTGTGCTCAAAAAGAACCCAACCTAACCTATGCAGCTATGATAACCAAAATGGATAGTAATATTGGGCGTATTTTAGAGGTATTAAAAGAATTGAACCTAGAAGAAAATACAATAATCATGTTTGCAAGTGATAATGGACCATCTACAGAAGGAGGTCAGGATATGGCATTTTTTGATAGCTCAGGAGGATTAAGAGGGCATAAAAGAGATTTATATGAAGGAGGTATACGAATTCCTTTTATAGTGCATTGGAAAGGTAAAGTAAAATCAGGTTCTGTATCAAACCACCCCAGTGCTTTTTGGGATGTATTACCTACAATTTGTGATTTGGCGGGAGTAAAAACTCCAAAAGACATAGATGGCTTAAGTTTGCTCCCCACAATTTTAGGAGACACAAATAATCAGAAAACACATGATTATTTATACTGGGAATGGCAGTACAAACAGAAACCTAAATATGAAGTAGTTCGGAGTGGCAAATGGAAGCTCTTTAAAATAGCACCTATTAAATCGGATGAATGGTTTTATGAACTTTACGATTTAGAGAACGATAAAGCAGAATCAACAAACTTAGCATCTCAATACCCAGAAATTATAAAAAAATTAGAAACTTACTTTGAAGAGGCAAAGCATTAAAAACTATTTTAAACCTATTTATGATTTAGAAGTCTCATTAAAAGTGACTAAATAACTACAAGTTCATGCTAAATATTTCTAAAAAGTTTTTTTTAATTCTTAATCTCATCGTTTTATGCGTTTCTGGTCTTCATGCACAAAATTTTGTTACAGATAAAAATGCCATAAGACATGCTGTTATAGGCTCCATAGGGAATCAAAATGTATTATTTATTGGTGAATTAGATGGGGGTTTGTCTTGTTATACTATGGAAGGAAAGAGGTTATGGGACTATGCCCCTGAAATCTCTGCGGTTTTGTTTGAAATAGAAGCTGCTGATATAGATAATGATGGAAGTGATGAATTATTAGCAGCCAATGCAAATGGGACCATATATTGTTTTAACCATTTAGGTGAGTTACTCTGGGAATTTAAGCCTAAAAACAAGGTAAGGTTTTCTGAAGTGGCAGTGGTTAAAAATAATGACAAAGTTCAAATTTTCGCTGGAGGTAATAATTATTTTTTATATGAATTAGACATCAAAGGGCATATAATATCCAAAACACCAATTGAAGGTGTAATACGAAAAATAGAAGGAGGTAATTTTATTGATGCTAATACACAAAGTCTTTTTGTAATGACTTATGCACATGATAAATTTCGCTGGGAATTTATGGGTTTTTTAGATGCAGAAACAAAAGCAGTCATAAAACGTGTTAGTTATACAGATAGAAGGCTTAAAAATTTACGAAGAGCAATGGTTACTGATATCTCAGTAAATGATATAAACAATGACTCTAAGGCAGATATTCTATTTTTTGGCGATGATAAATTCAAACCTCTATTTATTGCTCTAAATAGTGATTTCGATGTTCTGGCTGAGTACTTAGGGAATAAAAAGCAAATACAGCGATATGCACATGCTCAAGGAGTTTTCTTAGCCACTAGAAATGAAATTATGCTACAGTATGGAGGTATTTTAATGGTTTTAGATACGAAGGGCAACCGTATAGGAACATCGGGTTCTAAATATGGTAGAAATGTTTTCAGTGATTTTGCATTCGACCCAAGATCAAATCAGTTGGTTGCAGCGGGTTCTGTGGATGGTGGAAATAACATATGTTTTTATGATTTAGAAAAGCCTAAATGGTGGCTCACAACACATAAAAAGCAAGGTAGAATGCTTGAAGTTGAAAAGAACTTAGACGTTTTATACCAGCAAATATTAAATTTTAAATTACCAGCATATCAAAAGCCATCTGAAAAAGAATGGGTAATGATAACAAAAGAAAAAATCGACCCAAAACTTAAGTCATTAAATGGTACAGATGTAAAGTTTGTAATTCAAAAATCTCCAAAAGAGAGTACCGATCGTTCTCATTTAGTAGCCGTTTTAGGAAATATAGCCTTAAAAAAAGACAAGCGAGGAACGTATCAAGATACCCGTGAAGATATTATTCAAATGGCTAAAGATTTTGAAACCAGAAAACAACCCTTTACATTTTGGGCTGGACATGGTAATGATCCATTTTATATTCAAATTGAAACCTTAGAAAAAATATTAGAGGTTGCGCCAAATACATGCTATGGTTTTGTGTATGCAGAAATGGATAAGGTAGAAGACCCAAGAGTGATTCATTTTGTTGAAGAGTATCTTCCAAGATTAGCAAAAGCCATACGAAAAAATAATCAAGCAAAATTATACTTCAGATATAAAAATATGTTTTGGGCAGCAACATCGCACTTACCATTATGGAAAGACATGTTTTTTTCTGGCAAATACAACGATTTTTTAGTGCCAGCTTCTGAAGACACAAGTAATAGAATTCAAGATTTAAATTTAGCGGGACGTATAGGTATGCATTCAGGAGGGTATGTAAACGACTTTGCTATGCGTTTAATTGATGATAATCCTACAAGTTGGCGGCCATTATCACCAGGTGGACAGAATTCAGTATCTCCGTATCTAAGACAAGGTGTTATAATGGCAGCTTATGGAGCACGTTATGGAATAGTATCAACAAGTGGATTCGTCGAGCCTCCAGGGCTTAATATATTATTTGCACTTATGAAATCAGGTGTACTTCCTGTAGTTGAAAAAGAAAATATTCAATCCATTAGCTCATGGCATTTAATAAAAGATGTAGATGAAGAATTGATTCACTCAGTTGATAATCATCATAATTTAAAGCAATATAAACGAGATGATGATAATGCCGTATTTTCCCTAGCTCAAATGCATTGGGCAGGTACAAATATTCCAAAATATGATTATTCTTATGCAGCCCTTGGTGTCAAATATCGTTGGTTAAATTACTTACCTGAAATTCCAAATGGCATGGTGCCAGTAGCTCCAATAGAATCAAAACACATATTGGAAAATAAAAAAACACCCTACTTTGTTTCAAATACAAAGGTAGGCTTTTCTAATGGTGAGCATGTATCAGCAAAAACCTTTGGAGATACCATAAAAAAAGTGATAGAAAAAGGTGCAAAACGTATGTTTTTAACTGTAAAAGGAGCTTCTTGGAGTCTTGTTAAATTAGACGAAAACCATAGTAGATTAATATTGGTTGATCCAGGATATATTAATCCTCAAAGAAGAAAAGTCGAAATAAATTTTCAAAATATGGAACCAAAGTTAATTAGTGATATTCTAAGTAAAGAAGTTTTTAAAATAACAGATAAAAAATGTTCCTTAAATATACCTGCAGGTTCAATGCGATTTATAGACATTAGCTATTAGTTTTAGTTGCCCATATTACAATATTTACCTAGATGCACATTGAAATTATTCTAAAAGACCTAAGTCTTTATTCTCAAAGTTACTTTTGATGATATATAACTGTTCACAATAATCCAATATTAAATTTAATTATGATTTTTTTCCAAAGCTTTATTAGAGCGTCATTTATTTTATTAATTACACTGTTTAGTATCATTTCCTATGGGCAAGAACGTGTTATTGAAAACTTTAACAATCAATGGAGGTTTGCTCGATTTGGAGCCATGCCAGATGGTTCTATATTAAAAGAACCAAAAGATTTAGATGAACCAAGCTTTGATGATTCTGATTGGCGCGTATTGAATGTACCACACGATTGGGGTATTGAAGGACCTTTTAGAGCAGATTTACCAAACCAAACAGGTAAATTACCTTGGGCTGGAATAGGTTGGTATAGAAAAGTATTTAAATCACAAAAATCTGATGTTGGGAAGAAAATATTTGTTGAGTTTGATGGGGCTATGTCTGGGACATCTGTTTGGGTAAATGGTGGTTATGTTGGAGACTGGCCCTATGGTTATTCATCTTTCAGGTTTGATATTACGCGTTACTTAAAAATAGGAAAAGAGAATACCATTGCTGTGAGATTAGATAATAAAGAAGCATCGTCAAGATGGTATCCTGGTGGTGGAATTTACAGAAATGTACGTTTGGTAAAAACAAATCCAATACATATTAACCAATGGGGTGTTTTTGTGACCACTCCAAAAGTATCTCCTAAAAAAGCGACTATTCATATCAAAACGGACATCAAAAACGGGAATAAAGCGATTGAAGTGTTACATGAGATCTTCAATAATTCAATAAAAGTTGCGGAACAAAAAACAAATTTCAAAAATGAAGCTGATATAGAAATCTCAAATCCAAAATTATGGAATTTGGAAACCCCAAATCTGTATGAATTAAGAACTACTTTAATTCAAAATGGAGAAATTATCGATGATTATAAAACATCTTTCGGAATAAGAACTATAGAGTTTACGGCTAGTGATGGGTTTTTATTAAACGGTAAGAGAGTACAATTAAAGGGTGTTTGCCAACATCACGATTTAGGACCTTTAGGTGCGGCTATAAATGTTCGTGCTATGGAGCGTCAAATTGAAATTTTAAAGGAATTTGGAACTAATGCCATTCGTACAGCACATAACCCACCAGCTCCTGAGTTTTTGGATTTGTGTGACAAAATGGGGGTTTTAGTTCAAGTAGAAGCTTTTGATGTTTGGAACAAAAAGAAAGTAGATAACGACTATAGCATTTTATTTGGTGCATGGCATGAAAGAGATTTAAGAGCCATGGTTCGCAGAGACCGTAATCACCCATCAGTTATCATGTGGAGTACGGGTAATGAAATGATTGAATTGCGCCAAGGACAAGATGCTCCAATGGCATTAAGGCTGGCTGATATTATAAAATCTGAGGATTCAACGCGTCCAACAACATTTGGGAATAGCAGACCAGAGGCGCAAACAAATGGTTTTCAAAAAACAACAGACGTTCATGGTATCAATTATAAACCGCACTTATACGAAGAGTTTCATAAAGCAAACCCTAACATGCCATTGTATGGAAGTGAAACCGCTTCAACAATAAGTTCTCGAGGTGAATATTTTTTTCCAGTAAATTATGATAATAAAAAGCAAGGTAGCGGTGGGTATTTTCAAGTAAGCAGTTATGATTATTCTGCCCCAAATTGGGCTTATCCAGCAGATAAAGAGTTTGAGGCTCAAGACAAATATTCCTATGTAATAGGTGAATTTGTTTGGACTGGTTTTGATTATATAGGAGAACCAACACCATACAACAAAGACAAAACGAACTTACTCAATTTTACCGATCCAGCCGAAAAAGCAAAAATGAAGGCTGAACTGGAAAAATTAGGCGGAAATATTCCACCTAGAAGTTCTTACTTCGGAATTGTGGATTTATGTGGTTTTCCAAAAGATAGATACTATTTGTATCAGGCGCATTGGCGTCCAGATTTCCCTATGGCACATATTTTACCCCATTGGAATTGGCCAGAGCGTGTGGGTAAAGTGACACCAGTTTTTGTGTATACATCTGGAGATGAAGCAGAACTATTCTTAAATGGAAAATCTTTAGGTAAAAGAAAGAAAGAAAAATATCAGTATCGTTTAAGATGGGATGATGTGGTTTATAAACCAGGGGAATTAAAAGTAATAGCCTATAAGAATGGAAAAAAATGGGCTGGAGAAACGGTAAAAACAACCAAAAAAGCAAGTAGAATTAAGTTGTCACCAGATAGATCTGTAATTTCCGCTAATGGACAAGATTTGTCCTTTGTTACGGTTTCTATTACAGATAAAAAAGGTGAAACAGTTCCAAGAACACATAATAGTATAAAGTACAATATAGAAGGTCCCGGAGAAATAATTGCCATAGGAAATGGAGATCCAACTAATCACGAATCCTTCCAAGCTAAAGAACGTAAGGTTTTTAACGGATTAGCTCTTGTAGTTATTCGTTCTAAAAAGGGTGAAACTGGAAAAATAGTTTTAACCGCAGAATCTGAAGGTTTAAAATCTTCTAAACTTGTTGTGATATCTACTTCTATATAGTAAGTCATTATTTTAAGTTACTGGCATTGTAGTTTATGTACTGAGTGATACATATAATTTACGGGTTCTCAAAAAAGAACTACCAAAAGATGATATATGTAGAGCCTATTTAGCTAAATATAAATGGCAAGTTGGAGTTTTAGTGTACAATAATTAATCAACAGGAGTAATTTTGTTTTAAACGTATTATTTTTAAAAAGTTAAGTTGGATGAAATGTAGCAATTTATTTACCCTCAACTACATTTTCTAAACTTAGAGCAACAGTTTTATTATAATTTAAAGACATATTTACATCAAATAAGGGTATACTTAATCAATATAGCAACAATGAAATTAATTTATCTCAATATTACCTTGGCTACCCTGTGTAGCATACTTGTATTCTCATGTAAAAATAAAGAGGAATCCGCAGCCCAAAATACTTCAGTTAAACAAACCACTATAATCCCAAAACCTAATATAGTTTTGTTATTTATAGATGACTGGGGGTGGTCTGATATAGGTTATAGAAACGCGACATTTCAAACCCCAAATTTGAATCAATTCAAAAAAGAAAGCCTAGATTTTCAACGAGCCTATATCCCAACACCAACTTGTAGTCCGAGTAGAGCAAGTTTACTCACGGGTAAAGAATCTGTGAGATTAGAAATGTCAAGGCATATTCCTGAAGAAAAACATTTTATAAATTCTGAATATAATATTTGGCCAAAAGATCCTATGAAAAGACCTTCTAGAAATTATCTTCCGCATGAAGAAGTTACTTATGCAGAAAAGTTAAAGGAATATGGTTATTACAATATGTTTATTGGTAAATGGCATTTAGGAGATGATAAATACTATCCAGAACATCAAGGGTTTGATAAAACGTTTGGAACAACTGATAATGGCCATCCCAAAAATTATTACTATCCCTTTTTTAAGAGTGGAGACCCGAAAGGATTTCAGAAAAATTTTAAAGAAGGAGATTATTTAACAGATGTACTTACAGATGGTGCCGTTGATTTTATTAAGAATTATGATAAAACCCAGCCGTTTATGTTATCCTTTTGGTACTATTCCGTACACGGGCCCTCTATTGGTAGAAAGGATTTACTCAAAAAATACCAAGACGCAGGACTGGAAGGTAAATATGCGCATCATGCGGCTATGGTTGAGGCTATGGATGAATCAATTGGTAGGGTAAGAAAAGCAATCAAGGACAAAGGAATAGCAGATAATACCATTGTAATTGTACTCTCTGACCAAGGGGGAGCATATGAAAATACACCATTAAGTGGTGGGAAAAAAGGAGGGAATACTTTAGGTGAAGGTGGAGCAAGGGTGCCTTTTATTGTTAATTACCCTAGTATTACAAAAGCAAATACCGAAACTAGCATCCCTGTTCAGTCTATTGATGTTTTTCCAACTTTGATGGAAATTGCCTCGGGAGAAAAATATCAAAATGAGAATATTCAAGGTGTAAGTTTGCTGCCAATATTAAAAGGAGAAGCTATTTCACCACGTAACTTATATTTCTTTAGAAGTTACGAAGATCAGTATGCTGCGGTGATTTCGGGTGATTGGAAACTTATAAAATATCACAGCGGAAAATTTCATCTATTTAATGTAGTTGAAGATATAAGTGAAAACAATAACCTAATTGGTAAAGGATTAGAAATTGAAAATCAATTAAAAAAAGAAATTGCTAATTGGGAAAAAGAAGCCGTACCCATCTATTGAACCATAAAATTATAAAATAAAACATACCAATTTTATCACTTTGTTAGCCTTGTTTGATGTTTTATATTTAACTGCAACAACCCTTTATAAATTCTGTAAATTCATCAGGAGGTGTTAAAGTTATTGTAAACGCAAGGACTTACAGAATTTTGGAGGTTGACCTAAAGTCAAATGTACATTTGGAAATAAATTCTGGAGCTATATGGATTCCTATAAATCCTTTGACTAATAAATTGTATTGCGTTAAAGACAGATTTCAAACTATCACTAACCATAAAGAATGAAGAATTTTAAAATGATAATTAGAAAAGTACTTTTATTAACACCATTGATTATTATGGTGGCTTGTGGCGATAAATCTAAAGAACCCGAGAAAGTTTACGCTGAAACTACCTTTAAAAGCTTAGAGAAACCCAACATCATTTTTTTATTAGCTGATGATATGGGGTATGGCGAGTTAGGTTCTTATGGACAAAAAACCATAAAAACACCTTTTTTAGATGAATTAGCATCAAAAGGTATGCGTTTTACTGATTTTTATTCAGGTACCTCCGTTTGTTCACCTTCACGAGCAGTTTTAATGACAGGATTGCATACTGGGCATATAAGTATTCGTGGCAACAAAGGCGTTATTAACGGAAAATGGGATAGAGTACCTCTTAAAAAATCTGAAACTACGATTGGCGAAGTATTGCAGGGAGCTGGTTACCAAACAGCTATGATTGGAAAATGGCATTTAGGTGTTCCAGAAGATGCATCAACTTGGGCTAAAGGGCGTGGTTTTGATTATGCAGTGCAAGAGCAATGGGGCGAGGACGTTAATGGTAATGAGATTGATGAGCGTGTACATTGGGTTAATAATACCGAAGATTCAATCTTTTATAACTACAATAATTACAAATGTTTAGATGAATTTAGAACAAATTTTGCTTTAGATTATTTAGATGAAAAGGCAAGTAATAAACCATTCTTTTTGTACATGTCTTATAGAATCCCACATGCACATGAGTACTTTTTGAGCAAAACCGATTTATATAGTGATAAAATTGAAGAATGGCCAGAAATAGAACGTCGTCATGCAGCTAGGATTACAATGTTGGATGCTCAAATTAAAAGATTATTTGACAAATTAAAATCTAAAGGCGAGTTAGAAAACACACTGATTATCTTCTCAAGTGATAATGGATCAACAAATGAAAATCATCACAATTACAAGTTCTTCAACAGTTCAGGAGGGCTTAAAGGCCATAAGCGTGATGTTTATGAAGGAGGTGTAAGAGTACCCATGTTGGCCTACTGGGAAGGGAAAATAAAACCTGGTACAGTAAGCGATCATCAAAGCACTTTTTATGATATCATGCCTACCTTAACAGAAGTAGCCCATGCCAATACACCTAAGAACATTGATGGTATCTCAATTTTACCAGAGCTTTTGGGTAAATTGCAAAAGAAGCACGATTTTCTTTATTGGGAAATACAGGAAGGACGTTCAATTAAAGGGTTTCGTCAAGCTACCCGAATAGGTAATTGGAAAGCGGTGCGCTATGGAAACAATTATCATACGGAATTATATGATCTTTCAAAAGATATTAAAGAGGAAAACGATATATCAAAAAAACATCCAGAAATTGTAAAACAAGCAAATAAAATATTAAAGTGGGAAAGTGTAAAGAACGAATATTATCCGTTCTCTGGAGGCGTGTTTAAAAACTAAATAAAACTAAATAAAACTAAAATTATGCAAATTTTAAAAAGACTATGCTTGTTAGTTGTTATTATCTGTTTTGTTGTTTCATGTAAGAATGATAAAAAAAGTGATTTATCAGAAATAAAAGAAGAAAAGCAAAGACCAAACATAATATGGTTAATGGCAGAGGATATTAGTACGGATTTAGAATGTTATGGTATGCCTAATGTAAAAACACCTAATTTGAATAAAATGGCAGCTCAGGGTATTAGGTTTGATAATGCTTTTGTTACCAACCCCATCTGTTCCCCAAGTCGTTCTGCGATGATGGTGGGTACGCACCAAGTAAAGACCAATACACATCATCATAGGAGTAATAGAAATGTGCCTTTGGATACTCAATTTAAACCCTTTACAAAATTATTGAGGGATGCAGGATATACTACAATTTTAGGGCACCATGGCGTGATGAAAAAGGGACGAAAAATAGATGTTAACTTTAAGCACAAACCCTTGGGTGAATGGGATGGGAAAACCAAGTTTGGATTATTTGATAAGTACGACACTTTTGAAAAAACCGACGAGCCATTTTTTGCCCAGATACAACTTGTTGTAACACATCGAGGTGACTGGTGGACCGATGTACGAAATCAATCTAAGCATCCCGTTGATACCGAAACTCTGGAAATGCCTTTATACATGTCAGGCCATCCAGCAATTCGATTAGATTGGGCTAAATATTTAGACCAAATTGAGTATATGGATAATGAGGTTGGCATGATATTCAAGGAATTGGAAGAAAAAGGAATGGCAGATAATACTATAGTCATTTTTATAGGAGATAATGGTCGTTGTAACATCCGCGGTAAAGGCTATTTACTGGATCCAGGATTGCGTATTCCTTTGATAATGTATTATCCAAATAAATTCAAGGCAGGGGAAGTGAGAAAAGAAGTCGTTAGTGCTACCGATATTACTGCTTCTATTATAGACTTTGCTGGAATTGAAGTACCTGATTATATGACAGGGCAACCCATTTTTTCAAAAGAATTTAATCGCGAATATGTATTTGGAGCACGAGACCTTTGGGATGAGATTGAAGAAGATTCGAAAGCTCTTGTTTCAGGAGATTGGTCATACATCTATAACGCAAAACCAGAAGTACCTTATGATACCCATCAAGCTTATTTAGAATTTTACAGGCCTGCGGTACATATTATGAGGAGATTATATCAAGAAGATAAATTAACCGAATCTCAAAAACTCTTTTTTGAACCTTCAAAACCTGTAGAGCAATTATTTAATATGAAAGAAGATCCTCATCAATTAAATAATCTGGTTGAAAATCCAGAGTACGAAGCAGTTTTAAGCAAATTACGCAAGAAAAAACAACAATTTGATAAACTTATGAAACCAGTTAGCGATGTATATGAGCCTGTAAAAATGACAAGTCCAGAAGCCTTAATCTGGATGAAAAAAGAATTACCTAACGATTACAAAAAGATGTTAGCAGGCGAAGAAATAGGCTTTAAACGTATCATGAATTTATACAAGGAACACATTAAGAAGAATAAAAAGTAAACATAAAATGTGGCTTTTAATATTGAACCGTGCCATATAAGTATTCTTGAATGTGTTTTGTTTACAACCATACAACCCTGTGAGGAAGTAAAAGAAAATTCTAGAGAAAAATTTAATCCAGATTGGGAGTTTAAGAAATTGGAGGCTTTCAACCTTTTCGAAGAAGGTTTCGAAACTGCAATGTTTGACGATTCCAGTTGGGAAACAGTGAGTTTACCTCATACTGCCAATATGGATCATTAACTATAAATAACCAATGGTAAGAGGTGTGTTGGTACCGCAAGTTTTTTGAAGTACCTGGTTTTACTGAGGGTAAAAAGGTGTTTGTCGAATTTCAAGCGGTTATGAACCACTCTGTTATCTATATAAACGGTGAAAAAGTTTCAGTACATCAAGAAGGTTACTTACCCATAGTGGTTGATGCAACAACGTACCTTAATAAAGGCGAAAAAAATAGTATCTCAGTTCGACTGAATAATACAGACAACCCTGTTACAGGACCTAAACCTTTTAAAGATTCTAGATTTCAATATGTATGGAGGGCTTTATCGAAATACTTGGCTTACTATTAAGGACAATGTGTATACCTCTATGGCTCAGCCTCGAGGATAGTTCGTTTCAAGAAATTCTTTATTTTCTGCCATCCAATAATAGCGTAATACTACCCCATTATTTGTAAACTCCATTCGTTACGCAAACCACCAGGCTTAAATTCGCGTTGAAATTCAATTATTTTACTGTTAGGTACATCAAATTTACCCATGCCTACAAAATTTGTTAGGAAAAAGTTAAAATTTACCAAACAAATTAAAAATTGATGATGGAATTTAAACAAACAAAGTTGTTTGATAGAACCTCCCTGTTTTTTGTAGGCTTAATTGGAATGGTGGTATTTAGTTGCTTTTCTAAAATAAACGAAGGAGAAATCATAATATTTAATTCAAGTATTTCAAAAGATGCAACTCCGGCTGTAGTGAGTAGAATTCTTAAAGCGCAAGAAAAACCCATTTCTCAAATTAAATTTCAAAAGGGCGTATATCATTTTTACCCAGACAAAGGGTTAGAACAATTTGTTTACATATCAAATCATTGCGATTTGATGGTAAACACTCCATTTCCTATAAATGGTTTAAAAAATTTAACCATTGATGGTCAAGGCTCCACTTTTATCTTTCATGGTGTCATGATTCCTTTTTTAATAGATAAAAGCTCTAACATTACAGTTAAAAATTTAACAATTGACTGGGCAGACCCATTTCATAGTGAAGGATTAATTGTTGGGCGTGATGAAAAAAAGAAAACTTTTGATATGCAAATATCAGAAACGTATCCTTATGAAATTCGAAATGGTCAAATTCATTTTATAAAGCCTTATTATGAGCATACTTTAGGACAATCTATTTTATTCGACCCAGAAAGAAAAGCCATTGCTTTTAATACCGAGGCATACACTGGTATCTCTACAATAAAAAAGAATGATACTAAGGCGTACATTGAGTCAATAGTATATAAATATGAACAAGAGGAACGAGCTCCAGAATATAAGTACATTGGAAAGGAAAACAATTTATTTGTTGAAGAACTTAAACCGGGGTTAGTTCGTGTGCATAACCACAAAAAACAAATGCCACCACTAGGTATGATTTTGGTTATGAAAGGGGAGCAAGGTTTTAACAGAGTGTCACCGGCCTTTAGGGTTTCTAATACAAATGGGTTTAATGGATCTAATATAAATATTCACCACGCTGGTGGTATGGGGATAATAGCAGAAAACTCATCAGATTTAATCTTGGACAATTTTAATATCAGCCCATCAAATGGGCGTATGGTATCCACTACTGCTGATGCGACCCATTTTGTAGGGTGCAGTGGAAAAGTAGTTATAAAGAATAGTACGTTTAGCAACCAATTGGACGACGCTACCAACGTACATGGTACCTATCAAAAAATAGTAGACATTCTTTCAGAAAATCAAATAGGTGTTAGAATGATGCACCATCAGCAAAAAGGATTTGTAATAGGTAAGGCAAATGATACATTAGGATTTGTAAGACTGGAAGATTCTTTTTTTCCATTTAAAAAAGTAACAATTAAAAATATCGAATATATTAACAACAGATATCAAATCATTACCATAAATGAAAAATTTCCAGGAGACTTAAGAGAAGGTGATTTAATAGAAAACCTAGATAATTACCCAGACTTGTTAATTCAGAACTGTAATATAAGTAATAACAGAGCTAGAGGGGTGTTAATTTCTAACCCAAAGAAAACAGTCATTGAGAACAACTTTTTTAACACTGAAATGGAAGCTATTCTAGTACCTGTTGAAAGTAGTTATTGGTTTGAATCTGGTAATGCTGCTAATATCATTATTAGGAATAATGTGTTTCAAGATTGTCAGCATGGAGGAAAAAATAGGGGGGTTATACGTTTTGTTACAGACGACGATAATGAAAATATTGCTTTTAAAAACATAGAGATAATTAACAATTCTTTTAAACAGTTTGATAATTTAATATTAGAAATATCTAACACTGATAAACTGGAGTTTACTGGAAATACAATTACAAATTCAGGTACTTTCCAACAATTGCATTCTGAAAATCCAGTCGTAAAAGTTTCAACATCAAAGAACATAACATTTAAGAAAAATACTTATGCAGGAAAAGTCCTACCCGATAATCTTCTGGTTGCAGAAGGATCTGAGGAAGGCATTAAATTTAGATAACTAACTCGAGTTTCCTAAAAAAAGGAGCATAATAAGTTTTAGTATTTTAGAGTTGCAAAAAAACAAACTCAAAATGCTCCAGGACAAAATTATAGGAATCTATATGTATATTTAGATGAGAAATGAACCATAAAGAACTTAATAGCAGAAAATTCAGCGATAGTCAAATACTCTTTATAATGGCTTTTCAAATCAAACATATAATCTAAAATAATTGGAAACTCGAGTTAACTAACTAAATATAAAAACAAACACTGTACAAAAGAATACTAACACTAGTTGAATCATGCTTTAATTGAAAGGAAGAACTGTGATTCTACAATTAAGGAATAAATATTAATCAAACTAAAATTATTAACTAAACTAAACTAAATGAATTTAAAACATGTAATTACAACAAGACGGAGGCTGGACAAGACATTTCTCACAACTCTGTTTTTAGTGCTAAGTCTTAGTGCTTTTGCACAAAAAATAACTGTAACAGGGATCATAACAGGGGCAGAAGATGGTTTGCCTATACCTGGGGTTGCTGTTTTGGTTGAAAGTACTGGCACTGGAGCGGTATCAGATTTTGATGGAAACTATACTATTCAAGCTAATATGGGAGATGTTCTCTTATTTAGTTACCTGGGATTAGTAGATGAAAAAGTAAAGGTTGCCAAAAGACAAATTAATGTTACTATGGATACCGACCTTGAGGACTTAGAAGAAGTCGTGGTAATTGGGTATGGTGCTGTTAAGAAAAAAGAACTTACAGGTGCAGTAGCTCAAGTAAAATCTGAAGATATAGAACAGTTTATAACTACAGATGTAGCATCAGCATTGCAAGGTCAGGTTGCTGGTGTTTCTGTAGTTTCTAGCTCAGGAGAACCAGGTGCAGAATCCAGTATTCAAATTAGAGGTATTACCTCGTTAACAGCTGGAGCAAATACACCATTATGGGTTGTAGATGGGATACCTCAAGTTGGAAACCCAGGCTTGAATATGAACGAAATTCAAACTTTTGATATTTTAAAAGATGCGGCATCAACAGCCGTGTATGGTTCTAGAGGAGCGGCAGGTGTTATTTTAGTAACCACTAAGAGAGGGGAACAAGGTGTAATGAAAGTTGATTTTACACATACTTATGGTATTCAAAACCTAAACGAAAATGCACCCTTGATGAATTCAAGTGAGCAAATAACTTTTGAAACTTTAAAACAATCATTGGGTTTAACAAACCATATTGCAATTTTGGATAGAAACCCATCCTGGTATGATAATGAAAATGATTTTAGTCAATATGTACTTAATGAAAATGCTACCACCACCAACTATTCTCTTAATGTTTCAGGTGGATCAAATAATCTAACTTATAATTTTACAGGTGGATATTTGGATACAGAGGGATCATTGGTAAACTCTTTTGCAAAAAGATATAATGCTCGTACATCTACAACCTATGTATCTGATCATTGGAAGATAAATACAAGTATAGCCTTAACTATTGATAAAAGAGCGATTACTAATAACGGTTTACTTGCAACAGCGAGTCGTTATGCACCGTATTTTCCATTAATTGATCCAGATGCTGATGCCATTTTTACGACAGATGATGGAGCTGTAACAACGCCTCTAAATAACTTGGCTCAGGCAATTAAAAGAGAAAATTTAATACGTAGGGAAGTGTTGAATGGAAGTTTAGATATTACACGACGTATAACAGATGATCTTAGTTTCAATACACGAGTAGGAGTTTCTATAAGAAATCAACTACAAAAACAATTTACCCCTGCATATACGCTTGTAAACCCAGACGACTTCGATGATACGGAAACCGACCCTACTAAAAGTTTTGTTAATAGTGAAGTACAAAGGTTGACTAAGTTTAGTTGGGATGCTAGTTTGAATTACAATAAGAAAATAGGAGATCATACGTTTGGCTTATTAGGAGCAATAACTCTTGAAGAAGATACTTTTGAAGGTTTCTTTGGTGAGAAACGGGGGGTTTCAAATAATGACATTAAAGTTTTAAATACTGCCACTATAAACCCAGTTACAAATAGTTTATCTGGATACAAAACCACTCGGGTAGGTACCTTAGGAAGATTGCAATACAATTACAAAGGAAAATACCTGTTTTCAGTTTTGGGGCGTTATGATGGTTCTTCAAAATTTGGACTTAACAACCGTTGGGGGTTCTTTCCATCAACTTCGGTTGCTTGGAATGTGTCTGATGAAAATTTTTGGGAGTCTTTCAAACATGTCGTTAATAACTTTAAATTAAGAGCAAGTTATGGTGAAGTAGGTAATGATGCTATAAATGATTATGAATTTAGTAGTACTATAGGACAGGCTGCGGATTATATTTTTTCAGACCTTGATGGTACTTTTAATAACGGAACAGCTGTTAGGGATTATGCAAACTCAGTGGCAAAATGGGAAACATCAAAATCAATTAATGTCGGAATTGATTTAGCTTTTTTAAAAAACAAGTTTGTTTTAACAGCAGAATATTACAATACAAAGAAAGAAGATATGTTGTTTCCAATTACACTACCAAGTTCTTCCGGAGCATTTAATCAAACAGGTAACTCACCTTTTGATGATTTTGACCATAGAAGTGTAGTGTTGAATGTAGGTAACATGACCAATCAAGGTTTTGAATTAGGAGCTAGGTACAATCAGAAAATTGGAAAGAGTAATTTAAGATTGAATGCTACTTTTTCCAAAAACATAAACGAAATTACTAGTATTTATAATAATATTCCATTTATTCTTAATGGTAACTCACAATTGGTTGGTGGCGATACTCAAAATTCATTAATCACCTATTTTGCTAAAGGATATGAGGCTGGTGCATTCTTTATTTATGAAACTAATGGCTTAGTACAAACGGATGAACAGTTGGTTGAATATCAAAAACTTGGAGGTAGGGAAAATGCTAAAAAAGGAGATTTAATGTATGTAGACACGGATAATGATGGTGATATAGACGCTGATGATAAAGTTTATAAAGGAAGTGGGTTACCAGATTTTGAAATAGGATTTAATCTAAATTGGCGCTATAAAAATTTAGACCTAGCTATGAATTGGTTTGCCAGTGTAGGGTCAGAAATTATGAATGGTAACAAAGCTGTAAGTTATATTGCGGGACGCCATCCAGACTTAAATAATATATGGACTGAAGACAATTCTACTTCCAACGTTCCAAATTGGAGTGGAAGCAAAGGAGATTTTAATCATAACGGAAATACGGATTATTGGTTAGAGAATGGTGATTATTTAAGATTAAAATTAATTACCTTAGGTTATTCATTGCCCAAAGACGTTTTAGAAAAATTAGATATTTCTAGATTTAGACTTTATGTTTCTGCTCAAAACCCATTAACCATTACAGGTTATGATGGATACGATCCTGAAATAGGTGGAGATGTAGTTAGAAGAGGTCTTGATGCTTCAAGATATCCTATATCTGCTTTATATAGTTTAGGTGTTAACATCAGGTTTTAACAAATAAAAAAAATACAAAATGAAAAATTTAAAAAATAAATTAATTGCTTTGATTGTAATTGTAGGTTTTTTACAATCATGCAGTGATTACTTGGATCAAACTAATCCAAATGAAGTATCTACGGATACTTACTATTCAAATCTTGAACAGTCTGATGCTAGTTTAACAGGCGTTTATGGAGGTATGTTAGATACTTTTATTGTAAACCCTTGGATGGAATCGTTACGTTCAGATTTAGGAATTATTTCTGCCCGTAGAACAAACAATCCAAATCCAAATGCTAGGGTTATACCTTATTATACCCATACTTATAATCCAGGCAGTTTTAATTTTCATAGGCAATGGAATGCTTTGTATCAAGTTATTTTTAGAGCAAACCAGCTTATTGAAGGACTAGAAAGTATGGATGATACTTTAAAAAGTAATGAAATTTGGACAGAACAAATGGGTCAAGCTAGGCTTTTAAGAGGTATGTGTCATTTTTATTTACACGCAATATATAATAAAGGCGAAATCATTATACGTGATAAGGTTCCGGCAAGTACTGAGGAAATTTCTAAACCTACATCTACTTCAGCAGAAGTTATTGAGTTTTTTAGAGATGATTTGCTTTATGCTTATAACAACCTTCCTCATGCTTTTGATCAGAAAACAAGAGTAGATAAAGGGCTTGCAGCAACTATATTAGGAACAAGTCATTTATATGAGAAAGAATATAATTTAGCTATTGGATATTTTGATGATATTATTAATAATAAATCCGAATATGGATATGCCCTTTTAACAGGAGAAAATGTAAAACTAATGTACACTTCGGCTGGGGATTTTAATTCAGAATCTATTTTCGAGATTAATTACTCGGTTGAATTAAAAGGAAATGAGTCTCAATGGTATGAAGAAAGTTTTAGTAATAGAAACGCAAGGTATTCTGCTCCAAACTCAAAAGGTGGAGGAGCGCCAGAACATACTGTTGTAGCTGCTTGGTTAACAGAAGCGTATTCTACCGAGTTTTTAGATCCTTTAGATGTACGAAATACCGTAATAGGGCATAATGGACGAGATAGAATAACAGATAACATATCCTTGAGAGCGTCCTCTATGGTTTCACTTGTAAATGATGAGCATACCGAGTATTATCAAAAACCAACAGCTGCAATAGCAGATAATTTTAGAAATAATAAAATTTCACTTTTCAAACAGCATACAAATCATGATATTACGGATCATGAAAAGAATGTAGGTGTCTCACCATGGCAATCTGGAA
Organism: Flavivirga rizhaonensis; assembly: GCF_004791695.1. Lineage (GTDB taxonomy): Bacteria > Bacteroidota > Bacteroidia > Flavobacteriales > Flavobacteriaceae > Flavivirga > Flavivirga rizhaonensis. Next base: position 78,918 of record NZ_SRSO01000019.1, read on the forward strand.
AAAATGTAATTATTAATCGTTTTGCAGATGTGTATTTAATGAGAGCAGAATGTTATTTAGAAACAGGTAGAATTACTGAAGCTTTAGGTGATATTAATACGATTCGTGAACGTTGGGGATTGGCATTGTTAGGGCCTGTAGTAAATGCAAGTAAAACATATATTGCAAATGAACCAGTATCAAATTTGCCATATACCGATGAAAACACATTAAGAAGACATTTAAGACATGTGGAAAGACCATTAGAATTAAATATTCAAGGTATTTCATCTCGAAATATCGATCTAAGAAGATGGGGTAACGCTAAAGCCAGATTTGCAGAATTGTCTGGAATTAAATACTACGTTACTGATTATACTTATGTTGATGAGGCTGGAAAAACAAAAAAGAGAGCTAAAAGTTTGTTAACACGAACGGTAACAGCAAATGAGCTTTATATTAATGGGGAAAATGAATTTGAAGCTGCAGCACAAAACTATAATGATACACGTGATTATTTACCAATTCCGCTTAGTGAATCAGATAATAATACAAGTATTTAACTAATAAAAATTTATATTCCCATCTCATTTTTGAGATGGGAATATTTTTTTATATTGATGTGAATTAGAAGATAATTTAGCATTGAAAATTTTATTTTAGCAAATCAAATTCAAAACATGAAAAATTTTAAACGAACCACTTTACTATTAGTATCAGTTTTATTACTTGGAATTAGTTGTAAAGATAAGCCAGCAGAAAAGGAGAATGAAGTTGGAACCACGTCGAAAAATCCAAACATCGTAATTATATATCTCGATGATTTAGGCTATGGTGATTTAAGTGTTTATGGTGCTACAGAATTACAAACACCTAATATAGATGCATTAGCTAATGGAGGTGTTAAATTCACAGATGGTTATGCCTCATCAGCAACTTGTACACCAAGTAGATATGCTTTACTTACAGGCATGTATCCTTGGCGTAATAAAAAAGCAAAAATTTTACCAGGTACAGCACCACTTTTAATAAGTACAGAACAACAAACTTTACCAAAAATGCTTAAAAACCAAGGCTATCAAACTGCTATCGTTGGTAAATGGCATTTAGGTTTAGGTACAGGAATTGTAGATTGGAATCAGCGTGTGTCTCCTGGACCAAATGAAGTAGGCTTTGATGAGTCGTATATTTTGGCAGCAACACAAGATCGTGTACCAACAGTTTATATAGATAATGGTCACGTTGTAGGGTTAGATGCTAATGATCCTATATTTGTTGATTACAAAAATAATTTTGAAGGTGAGCCAACAGCTATTGATAATCCAGAAATGGTTAAAATGAAATGGCACCATGGGCATAACAATAGCATCGTAAATGGTATTGGACGTATTGGGTATATGAAAGGAGGAGAATCTGCTAAATGGAGTGATATTGATATGGCAGACCATTTTTTAGAAAAAGCCCAAAACTATGTGAAAACTCATAAAGATAAACCGTTCTTTTTGTACTATGCTATGCAACAACCGCATGTTCCAAGAACACCGCACCCACGTTTTGTTGGTAAATCTGGTTTAGGACCAAGAGGTGATGTGATTGTGGAAGCAGACTGGTGTATTGGTGAGTTTATGAAAACTCTTGAAGAAGAAGGTGTTTTAGAGAATACCTTAATTGTTTTCTCAAGTGATAATGGACCAGTACTTAATGATGGTTATTATGATGACGCAGTAGAAAAATCAGGTAATCATGATCCTAAAGGAGGATTACGAGGCGGAAAATACAGTATATTTGAAGCAGGAACTCGTGTACCATTTATTACCTATTGGAAGGGGGAAATTCAACCAAGCACTTCCGATGCTATTGTATGTCAAATGGATTTATTGGCATCATTGGCAAATTTAGTTGGCGCAAAAGAAACAACTACGGATAGTAAAGAAATACTTAACGCTTTACTTGGTAAATCTAAGATAGGAAGAGAGAGTTTAATTATCGAGGCTACAGGTAAGACAGCATTGCGCCAGGGAAATTGGTTAATAATTCCACCATACAAAGGGAAGAACTTTAGAGAAAAAGTCGGAATTGAGGTTGGGAATTTTCCTGAATTTCAGCTTTACAATTTGAAAGAAGATATAGGCCAACAAGACAATTTGGCTAAATCTAATCCAGAAAAGCTAGCTGAAATGATTGACATTTACGAATCATTAAGAGGAAAAGATTATAATAAAGGTGTTAAAGAAGTAGTTTTTAAATAATGCTTACAATATAATTAGAACAAATAACCCATACTTAATATATGGTTTTTTAATCTATAAATTACAATTTAAAAAAAAGAACAAATAGAAGTGAAAGTTGTGGGGGATTTTTTGTGCAAAACCTATTTGTTGGCTTATTTGAAATTAATGGTAGTGCACAAATAAGCATTTGATTATACCTGAAATTTACAGAGTTATATTATATAGATTACTTTACTGGGATTTAATTAAATCTAGTTTCTATTAGAATAAGAGATATGAAAATAAAATCAATTGAGACATTCATACTAAAAGATAAACTAAACCAAAGTTTCTTCTTTTCACAATGGGAATATTCTGAAAGATGTATTTGTATTGTTAAGGTAATAGCCGAAGATGGTACCTATGGTTGGGGTGAGGGATATGGACCAGCAAAATTATTAGAAGCTGGTATTGATTTATTAAAACCTATGGTAATAGGTCAAAACCCTCTTGAGAACGAAGTTATTTGGAATGAAATGTATCGTAAAACTCTTGACTTTGCTAGAAAGGGTACTTTAATGGCATCGATAAGCGCATTAGATATTGCTATTTGGGACTTAAAAGGTAAGCTTCTAGGGCTTCCAATTTATACACTATTGGGTGGGGCACATAGAAATAAAGTTAAGCCTTATGCAACAGGTTTGTATTTTACCGATCATCATGATTTTTCTAAAGGTTTTGTTGAAGAAGCTAAGCTATATGTGTCGCAAGGTTTTAAGGCAATAAAGATGAAGGTTGGCTTGGGGATAAAAGAAGATGTAGCTAATATAAAATTAATACGTGAAACCATTGGGGATGATATTGAATTAATGATAGATTCTAATCACGCATATACATTACGAGAGGCCGTTGAACTTTCAAGGAAAATCGAAAAATATGATATTAAATGGTTTGAAGAACCAATTTCTCCAGAATTTTATGGACAGTATAATGAATTAAGACAAAAAACCAGTATTCCAATTGCAGGAGGAGAATGTGAATATTTAAGATTTGGATTTCAACAGTTAATAAAAAACAAATCGGTAGATATTTTACAACCTGATATTTGTGCATGCGGAGGTTTGACCGAAGCCAAAAGAATATCAGCATTGGCAACAGCAAATGGAGTAGATTTAATTCCACACACATGGGGTACTTCTATTGGGCTTCATGTAGCATTGCATTTTATTTCAAATTTAGAGTCTGTACCAGGAAGAATGTACCAACCAGATTTTTTAATGGAGTTTGATCAAACAGAAAATGGACTACGTGAGTGCCTGATTTTTCCAAAAATTAAGATGAAAAATGGTATGATAGAAGTTCCTAATAGACCTGGATTAGGGATTGATGTTGATGAAAATGTTTTAAATGACTATTCAATTAAAAAGAAAGTTTTAAGAGAATTTATTTAAAATATTATTAGTAATGAATACAAATACATAGGACTTCGGATACAAAAAATTATATATAAACGGTGAACTTGTTGATGTAATAAGCGGATTAAAAGATATGCCATCTGTCCAGTAACATGAGACATTAATTTACATAATAAATATTGAATCTATATGCATACCCTCAAAATAAGTATATTCTTTTTTTTAATTAGTACCTTTATTGGTAATCTGGTTATCGCACAGCAAAACGATTGGGAAAACGAATTAATGTTCGAACAAAATAAGTTGCGTTCTCGTGTACCAAGTTACTCCTTTTTTAATCATCAAGATGCCTTAATAGGTAATAGAGAAGCTTCTAGAATGCAATCTTTAAACGGTCTTTGGCAGTTTAATTTTGTAGAAAAATCGTCTGAAAGGCCGCAAAATTTTATCACTAAAGATTTTGAAGGAAACCTAAAGGAATGGAAAAATATACCAGTGCCTTCAAATTGGGAACTTCAAGGATATGGACAACCTATTTACAGTAATATCATTTATCCTTTTACGCCAAATATTGAAAATGGAGGCAAACGAAACTTTAGTTATTTGGGGCCGCATCCTCCCCAATTTCCTTATATAGATAGATATAGAGATAATCCGGTTGGTAGTTATTATAGGGATTTTACTGTTCCTGAAGCATGGAATAACCAATCTGTTATTCTACATTTTGGAGGTATATCTTCAGCCTTTTATGTTTGGGTAAATGGAAAGAAAGTGGGTTACAGTCAGGGCAGTCGATTGGCGGCAGAATTTGATATTACCGATTTTATTTCAACAGGGAAAAACCGAATTGCTGTTCAAGTATTTCGTTGGAGTGATGGTAGCTATTTAGAAGATCAGGATATGTGGCGATTAAGTGGTATTCACAGAGAGGTTTTACTCTTAGCGCAACCTAAAATAGCACTTAACGATATGTTTGTACGTACTAAGTTTGATAAAGATTTAGAAAATGCCAAACTAGAAATTCGTCCATATTTATGGATGAAAGGAGATGAAGACCAATTAAAAAACTGGACAATTTCAGCAGAACTTTATGATGCTACAGGAAACAAGGTTTTAGAAACACCAATGTCTTGCAATATTGAAGACGTACATTTTGAACGATGGCCACAACGCGACATTACTAAATTTGCCTTCTTGGAAGCTCAAATAAAACAACCAAACAAATGGTCGGTAGAGAATCCTTATCTATATACTTTAGTATTCGATGTTAAAAATCCAAAAGGAGAAATTGTAGAATCCCGAAGTCAAAAAATTGGATTTAGAACAGTGTCCTTCAGTAAGGAAAGTGAACTTCTTATTAATGGAAAAGTAACTAAAATTAAAGGTGTTAACCGTCATGATCACCACCCTATTCGAGGAAAAGCGCTTACTAGGGAAGATATGGAAGCTGACGTAAAACTACTAAAACAGTTCAATTTTAATGCCGTAAGGACATCACACTACCCTAATGACCCATATTTCTACAGTTTATGTGACAAATATGGTGTTTACGTAATGGATGAAGCTAATATTGAAACGCATCATTTAGGCAGTTATGTACCACAACAACCGAGTTTGGCAATCCCTATATTAAGTAGAGTAATGCGGATGGTAGACAGGGATAAAAATCACCCAAGTATTATTTCTTGGTCTTTAGGTAATGAGGCTGGTACTGGACCTGCCTTTGCTGCTGCTGCTGCTTGGGTAAAAGATTATGATCCTTCACGTTTTATGCATTATGAAGGCGCACAAGGTAAACCTACACATCCAGAATATAAGGAAGGTGCTGCAGGACAAAAGGTATTTAGAGGAAAAGCCCATGCAAATCCTGATGATCCTGATTATGTAGATGTTTTAAGTAGAATGTATCCTGAAATTTACCAACTTAAAGCAATGTCTGAGAGTAAATACATTAATAGACCAATTATTATGTGTGAATATGCACATGCTATGGGAAATTCTATTGGTGGTTTAGGCGACTATTGGGACTTAATTAACTCTAAAAAGAACTTAATTGGTGGCTTTATTTGGGATATGATAGATCAAGGATTAGAAACCACGACTAAAAAAGGTGATAAATTCTATGCCTATGGTGGAGATTTTGGGGACATCCCAAATGATAAAAACTTTTGTATTAATGGTGTGTTTTCTCCAGACAGGAAAGCAAATCCGCATGCGTGGGAAGTGAAATATATTTATCAACCCTTTAATTTTGAAACAGTAGATGCTAAAAATGGAAAGCTCAAAGTGATAAATCATTTAAATGAAACTAATCTAAATGCTTATGAAGTGAGATGGATAGTTTCTAAGAATGGAAATGATATACAATCAGGAATTTTAAATAACATTAGTGTTGATCCTAATTCCTCTTCTGAAATAATTATTCCTTTCAAAAAGATAAATTTTAAAGATGATTCCGATTATTGGGTTGAGGTTTCTGTTCATGAAAAGGAAAATCGTCTTTGGGCAGGTAAAGGTTTTGAGGTTGCAAAGGATCAAATACTTTTGAAAGCTAGTCAAGTTACTGAGGCATACAAATCAAAGTCAAAAGCTAAGGTTTTAATAAAAGAATCAGAACATTCAATTGAAGTTTCAGGCAAAGGTTTTTTGGCTATAATTTCAAGGTTAAATGGCGAGTTGAGTTCCTTTAAAACCAATAATCGAGAGCAAATAGCTTCGCCTTTAAAACCTGACTTTTTCCGTCCTCCAATAGATAATGATTTACGGGGTGCAAGCAGTAGATCATTTAGAAAATCAAGAGAATATTGGGAATTTTTAGCTGATAAGCTAAAAACAGAATCTATAAAGATAGAGAATAACCAAGAAAATGACGCTGTAATCAAAGTCATTAAATCATTTAATGAAGAAGTTAAATTACAAATTAACTATCGTTTTTTAAGTGATGGAAGGTTGATTGTAAAAATGGTTATGGATGCTGATGAATCATTGCCAGGGTTAGTAAAATTTGGAATGACATTAGGAGTGCCTAAAAATTATTCTAAAGCAGCTTTCTATGGAAAAGGACCATGGGAAAATTATATAGATAGAAAGAGAGGTGCTATTATGGATGAATATACTTTTAATACAGACGATTTATTTACCAATTACATCTTTCCTCAAGAAAATGGTAATCGTTCTGAAGTAAAATGGTTGAAACTTTCGGAAAATAAAAAAGACAACATAGTAATTCAAGGTTCGCCAGAATTTGGATTTTCAATATGGCCTTATTCGGCTAAAAATATTCAGGAAGCAAAACACTCTTATGATCTGAAACCTCAAGGATTTTATACCTTAAACCTGAATTTAGTTCAAATGAGTGTTGGCGGTACGCTTTCCGAAACTTTACCACAGTATATTATCCCTTCTGGAAAATATCAATTTCAATTTATAATAGAATGAAACATCCACGACTAAAATTTGGTCATACATAGAAGTGATAATGTGGATGTTACATATGATCATTGAAAAACAATAAAATAGGCACATGAAAACATTAAAACTATTGCATGTCGGCTTATCCAAAAATATATTTGCTTTCTAATTGGTATTAGAACTGTACTAAATTGAGTTTATAAAATTTGTTAAGTTGACACCTCTATTTAGGTTCATTTTTTTACGTAACCTATGTCTTGCTACATGGACACTACCAAGAGAAATACCTAAAAGATAAGCCATTTCTTTTCCTGAAAAATTCAATTTAATCAAGGCACATAATTTTAAATCAGAAGATGATAGATTAGGCACTTTTTTTTGAAGTCTAGCATAAAAGCCTATGTTCTGTTCCTTGAAACGGGTATTAAAAGTGTCCCATAAACTTGTAGAACTATGCTCAATGGATTTTAATAAAGAAAGAGAGCGCTTATCTGGGTTTGACTCTTTTATATAAGAACTTAGTTTCTTAATAACTTCTTCTTTTTCTATTAATTGTAGCGTGTTAGAAGTCAACTCTTTATTCTTAATATTTAAAAGCTCATTAGAAACCTCTTGTTTTTTTTGAAACTTCAATAACCGAACCCTAGATCTTACCAAAACAACAACAATAACTAGTATTAGCAATATCATAAAGAAAAGTATCCTAAACCTGAGTATCTCTTCTTTATTTTTTGCCAACTCTAAGTTCTTAATATTAATTTGCTCATTCTTTTTTATGAGTTGCTCTTTGTAAGGATTCCTTATAGTTAAAAAACCTTTATTCCTATCATTTCTAGGGTTTAAATAAGCGTTCCCAATTGAATTCGATTTTTGTTCATATTCATAAGCTTTATTATACTTTCCTAACTTAGATAAAACTTCTGCATAACGAGAATATAAAAAAGACCTATAAAATGTAGTTTCTCCTATAACGCCATTAACCTTTACAAATTTTTCAAAATAGATTTCAGCTAAATTAAGCTTATTCAACTTCAAATAAATATTAGCTATTCTACCATAAACAATAAGCAAAAAATGCCTGTCACCTTCTTTTAATTGCGTGTTAGATTCAATATTTTCTAACTGAAACGCAATACTCTCAAGCAACTTTATGGCTTTATTGTACTTATTATTCCATTCTTCTAAACTAGCTTTCTTTTCTTTAAGATAAAGATCATAAACAGTATTAACCTTAAATTGTTTTGCTAAACCATGACAGGTATCAATATGAGCTTTTAAATTACTTTGATGCTCAATACTTTGATAATGCATAACCAAGTTATAATGGGATTGATATAAATCAGAGATATTTACCCCGCCATTTTTATACAAACTTTTATAAAGTTTATGAGCTTTCAAAAAATAATCACCAGACTCTTCATTTTGTTTATACAAATAAGTCAATACACCTAACTCTTCATATGCTTTTGCTTTTAATTGTGAATCATCTTTAGCCTCGGCTATAATTAGTGCCTCTCCAGCATTGTTAAATGCTTGATTATAATTCAACCTGTAACGTTCATATGTACTCAAAGAAATTAGGCTCTTTATTAATAAAGTTGTGTCTTTTTTAAAATTAGCTTGTTTTTTAGTCTTTTGTAACACATGGAATATCGAATCATTTGTTACGTTAGAATCAAATAAACCTTCGTAAAAATGAGTTTTAAACTGTTGTGCATGTAAACTTCCAAAACACATTATGTTAAGTAAAGAGATAACTTTTAAAAAAGATATATTTCTAATTAAAGTATTAATAATAAATTATTTAGGTTTAATATTCGAATTATCAATAATATTTTATGTTAAGCTAATATAAATATAAATTTTTTGCAATGTTAAGTTTATGTAATCCGTTTTATTAGGTTTAAATAAGTGGAAAATTTAATTTTATGAAAAACCAAACTGAATTTTACGTTAATGTGTCAGAAATATTTAAGTCTTCTATTACTATTTTTTGGATTGGGTAATACGTGTTTTATTAATTCTCAAAATGAAAATCAACCCAATGTCTTACTTATTGTGCTAGACGATTTAAAGGATTATACTGGTTTCTTAGGAGGTCATCCACAAGTTAAAACGCCTCATATGGATGCCTTGACAAAAGAAGGCACCGTCTTTACGAACGCTCACACTAACGCACCGATATGCGCCCCTTCAAGAGCAAGTTTTCTGATCGGAATTTTAAAAAACGACAATGGTAAACCGTTAAGCGGTCATAACTTAAAGCCATTCTTGGAAAATCCTGATAACCCTAAATCGAAGGAATCTGATGTAGCTTTAACTGTTGTTAGAGGAAACTTTAAAAGTAACGAAGTTATGGAACAAAGTTATTCGGTGAGGTCTGAGACATATAGATATATCCGCTATGTAAATGGTAAGGAGGAACTTTATGATAATGAAAAGGATCCTTATGAATGGGACAATTTAGCTTCAGACAAAAAACACAGCAAAATAAAAAAGAATTTACAGCAACAAATGAATCAGTCACTAAATATTTAAAACTAAACAAAAATGAAACTAATAAAACACTTATTAATTGCCTTATTAAGTATTACCCTGATTGTTTCTTGTAAACAAAATCAAGAAAACGTAGATGATAAAAGTATGGTTTTAAATACTAGAACCAGTAAAGACCTAAATTTAGATAGCAGCAAAGGTGCTATTAATACTGCAAATAGTCCGCATGTTAAGTTAAAAAGTCTGAATATTGGTGATTGTCAATGGACTGATGGATTTTGGGCAGACAAATTCAAAGTAGCAGAAGAAGTCATGGTGCCTTACATGGGCGAGGTTCTTAAAGGCGACACAGGGCACGCTTTAAACAACTTCAAGTTTGCTGCTGGTTTAAAAGAAGGTAAGCATAAAGGCACGAATTGGCATGATGGCGATTTTTACAAATGGATGGAAGCTGCAACCTATGTATATGCCATTAATAAAGATGAAAAAATCACTAATGAACTAGATGGTCTTATTGAAATAATTGGGAAAGCGCAACAGGATAATGGATACTTGCAGACCCAAATTCAGCTAACAAAAGCTGAACCTTTTTCAGAAAGACGATACCACGAAATGTATAACAGTGGACATTTATACATCGCTGCGTGTATTTACTATAGAGTTACGGGAAAAACTAACTTTTTAGATATTGCCATTAAGCATGCAGATAACCTATATGTTGCATTTCAACCACAACCAAAAGAATTAGCACGTTTTGGTTTTAATCAAGTGCAAATTATGGGTTTAGTTGAATTATACAGAACTACCAAAGACAAACGCTATTTAGAATTAGCTGAAATTTTCATCAATATGAGGGGAAAGTCTAAAGTGAAACCAGACCCAACAGTTAGATTCAACCAAATTGGAGATATGACGCAGGAAAGAACGCCTTTAAGAGAATCTGATGAAGCTGTGGGGCATGCAGTACTAGCGCTTTATTATTATGCAGGTGCTGCCGATGTATATGCTGAAACTGGAGAAAAAGCTTTGATTGATGCTCTGGATAAAATATGGGGAAATATTGTAGATAAAAAAATGTTCGTCACAGGTGCTTGTGGACAAAAACATCATGGCGGCTCTTCTAACCGCGATTTTGTACATGAAGCTTTTACTATCGATTATGAAATGCATAATGCACACGCTTATAATGAAACTTGTGCCAACTTGTGTAATGCTATGTTTAACTACAGAATGTTAGGTGTAAAGGGTGAATCTAAGCATGCAGACATTATGGAACTGGTACTATATAACAGTGCTTTATCAGGTATAAGTTTAGAAGGAAATACGTACTTCTATACAAATCCTTTAAGAAGAACAAAAGGTCATAAAATGGGAGTTACAGATTATCCAGGCAGGGTGTCATATATCCCATGTTTTTGTTGCCCACCAAATTTAGTTAGAACCATTGTTAAATCCTCAGCTTGGGCATATAGCTTATCAGAAAACGGTGTGGCTGTTAACTTATATGGCGGGAATAAACTAGATACCAAATTAATAGATGGGTCTACCATAAGGCTAAAACAGGAAACAAATTACCCTTGGGAAGGTAATATCAAAATCACTATTGATGCATGTAAAAAAGATACTTTTGATATACTTTTAAGAATTCCTGATTGGGCAGACAGTTCTAAAATAATGGTCAATGGAAAAACGGCTAACACAAAAGCAAAACCTGGAAACTTTGCAATAATCAACCGTAAATGGCAAAAAGGTGATGTTATATCACTAAACCTTCCGATGGACATTAAATTATTAGAAGGAAACCCTTTAATTGAAGAAGTAAGAAATCAAGCAACTATAAAAAGAGGACCAGTGGTGTATTGTGTAGAGTCGCCAGATTTACCAAAAGACACAGATATTTTAGATGTGTATTTACCAATAAAATCAGAATTAACAGCTACTTACAAACCTGATTTATTAGGAGGTGTAACAGCAATTTCAGGAAACGTAAAATTACGTAAAGACGATAAAAAAGGTATGTACAGAGAGCTTTCTGATTTAAAATGGAAAAATCATAAAGCTCAGTTTGTGCCTTACTTTGCATGGTCAAACCGAGGGGAATCAGAGATGAGTGTTTGGCTCCCTTTAATACTAGAATAATTTATTTTACTATGAAAATCATTTTTTATCCACTAATTTTACTATTCTGCTTTGGTTGTCAACAAGAGAAACAGCCTGCTAAAAAGCCTAATATTCTTTTTATAGGCATTGACGATTTAAGACCAGAATTAGGCTGCTACGGATCTGACATTGCGATTAGTCCTAATTTAGACAAATTAGCAACTCAAGGATTATTATTTGAAAATGCGTATTGCCAACAAGCCATTTGCGGACCTTCAAGAGCGAGTTTATTAACTGGGATTCGTCCAGAGACTAGCGGCGTTTTTCATAACTATATCAAATTTAGAGAAGTAAATCCAGAAGTGGTTACGCTGCCTCAGCATTTTATGAATAATGGCTATGAAACGGTTTATGCTGGTAAAATATTCCATCATGGCGATTTAGATGATGAAAAGTCATGGAGCAGATTACCTGCCATAGATAGTATGGCTTCAAAAGGCATCAAAAAACCTGTTGGGTTTGCTTTTAAAAAAAACATTAAAGAACGTGCAGCGACTAAAAAAGAAATGGTTGAGAAATATGGTAACGTAGCAAAATACGGTCTAGCCATGGGGCAAGCTTATGAAAATGCAGATGTGCCCGACAATACCTATAGAGATGGTTACCATACCGAACTGGCCATCGCTACTATGAAAGAAATGCTTGCTAAAGGAGATAAACCTTTCTTCTTGGGGTTAGGGTTTAATAAGCCACACCTTAATTGGGTAGCTCCTAAAAAATACTGGGATTTGTACGATAGAGAAAAAATAAAACTATCAACGCAAACCGAAAGTCCGGAAAATGGAGCAACTATGGGGTTACATCCATCTTTTGAATTACGAGTTCGAAGCGGTATTCCTAAAAAAGGACAAATTGATGAAGAATTAGCTACCATTTTAAAGCACGCTTATTCAGCATGTGTGAGTTATGTAGATGCACAAATAGGAAAAATGATTGCTGCACTTGAAAAAGCTGGAGTTAGAGATAATACAATTATAATAGTTTGGAGTGACCATGGGTGGCATTTAGGTGATATGGGCATTTGGGGTAAAGCAACCAACTATGAAATAGCGACGCGCGTACCAATGATGATTTGGACACCTGATATGCCAAAAGGAAGTCAAGGCAAAACTACCGATGCCTTAGTAGAACTAATAGATATGTATCCTACTCTAACTGATTTAGCAGGGTTAAAAACCCCAAAACATATTGAAGGGACTAGCTTTAAAAGATTAATAGAAAACCCGCAAACCGAATGGAAAGCTGCAGCTTTTAGTCAATTTCCTTCTCCAGCATTGCGGGAATGGGGCGCTTTCCCAATTAGACAAGCAATGCGCGAAACCTACTTTGGACCGCTCCTTGAAGAAGTTGAAGAACGTATAATCGAACAACAAGGTGAAAAATGGGATAGAAATTTATTTGAAAATAATTTAATGGGGTATGCGATGAGAACAGAGGGCTATCGTTTTATAGTTTGGAAAGATAGAACCAATCCTGAAAAAGAGCCTATTTTTAAAGAATTATATGACCACAAAACAGACCCTTTAGAAACAATAAATATTGCTAAAGAGAACCCTGAGCTTGTCTCAAAACTTATGGTACAATTTGAAAAAGGCTGGAAAGGTAGTATACCAAAACATATAATGCACAACTAAGCGAATTCCGAACCATGAAAAGAAGAGAGTTTTTTAAAAAAGGTACAACGGCTGCTATAGCTGCTGGTTCTGTACCAATGATTTTTACATCTTGCGCAAGTACTAATAATATTGTTTATGACAAGCCAAAGGATAAATGGTACCACTTAGGAACTGGAAAAACAGGCACACCAAATAGAAAACCCGTAAAAAATTATGATGTTGCAGTTATTGGTGGTGGTGCCGCAGGAATCTGTGCTGCAGTTGCTGCAGCCAGAAATGGCTCCAAAATAGTAATAATACAAGACAGACCCGTTTTAGGCGGTAATGCCTCCAGTGAAATTCGGGTACATTTAAATGGTGTAAATAACATAAAAGGAAAAGCTGAAAGAGAGACAGGAATTATAGAAGAAATTTTATTACATAATCGTTTTGAAAATGAACAAGAATCCTTTCCTGTTTTTGACCATGTGATGTATGATTTTGTGGTTCGTGAACCCAACCTAACTTTAATGTTGAATACTCAAGCAGTAGAAGCGGTCATGGAAGGCAATAAAATAAAATCAGCTCTGTGCTGGCAAGCAACAACTGAAAAAATGTTTACCATAAATGCACCCATTTTTATTGATTGTTCTGGAGATGGTTTATTAGCTGCCACAGCAGGAGCAGAATACAGAACAGGAAGAGAAGGAAAAGCTGAATTTAATGAGACTTTTGCTCCAGATGAGCCTGATGGTTGGCAAATGGGAGCTACCCTTTTAATGTCTTCAAAAGATATGGGAAAGCCTATGACATATTCACCGCCTTCTTATGCTATAAAATACACCCATGAAGGTGCTAGTAAACGACGAAAGTTTGCTGGATTTCAAGATGGTATTTGGTGGATAGAGGTTGGTAGTGATGATGATATTATTGCTGATGCTGAAGAAAACAGACATAAACTCATGGGATATCTCCATGGCGTTTGGGATTACATTAAAAATTCAGGAAAATTTCCTGAAGCTAAGAATTTAGCATTAGATTGGGTAGGCTCAATTCCAGGACGCAGAGAATCACGCCGTTTTATTGGGGATTATATTGTTTCTGAAAGAGATATGACAGAGCATAAACATTTTGAAGATGCCGTAGCATTTGGTGGGTGGTCTCTAGATGAGCATAACCCAGGTGGTATTGAAAACATTTCGGAACCCCCAAGCTATTTCCATTATCACTTTAAGGAAGTATACCAATTTCCTTTCAGAAGTTTGTACTCAAAAAATGTATCTAACCTAATGTTTGCAGGCAGAAACGTAAGTCAAACACATATTGCTTTATCGTCTTCAAGAATTATGGCCACTTGTGCGCTACAAGGTCAAGCTGTTGGAACAGCAGCAGCCATTTGCAATAAAAGAAACATGCTTCCAAGAGAAGTGGGACAAAAACACATTAAAGAATTACAAGAGCAATTACTAAGAGACGATGTTTTTATCCCAAAAAGACCTGCAAACGATCCTCTTGATTTAGCCAGAAAATCCAGTTTGATTTTTGCGTCTACCTCATCATCAGGAGACGCAAAAAACTTACTCAATGGCATGTCTAGAGATATTGATGGCAAAATCAATCACTGGCAATCGGATGGACTATCAGCAAATGTACAAATAGAATGGGAGGCACCCGTATCATTATCTAAAGTAGAACTCAAGTGTGATAGTAATGTAAAACGTAACATCATGATGCGTAAGGATAGTAGAAATGATGAACTATTTAATAACGGTGTACCTGAAGAAATGTTAAAAGCATTAAGTATTCAAGGTCGTGTAAATGGCTCATGGGTAGATTTAGGCAAGATTGAACAAAACAGAACCCGATTAATTAAATTCAATTTTAATCCTTTGAAAGTAACAGCAGTCAAAGTTAATATGACCGAAACCTATGGTGCTGAGAATGCTAAACTATTTGAAATTCGTTGCTATACTTAATATATGATAAATTTCATTAAAACATACTTATGGTTACTCATTCCGTTTTTATGGATGAGTCCTAATAAAACTGATCAAAACGCTTTTAAAACAATTAAACATAACGTTGTTGTAAATCACCCAGGCGAAGAAAAACCAGTAAACACAATACTTAGTGAAATTCAAAATGCTAACGGACTTCCTATTGAATATACCATGGATGTGTATTCCGTAATTTGTCTTGAAGAAGTGTGCAAGGTGATTCCTGTAAAACTTTTTTGGGATAATACGGGAAAATATCAGAAGTATGAATTAGCTAAAGGGGAAACACTTGAGAAATATGAAGCTGATCTATTCGAACCCGAAGACTATATAAAACTTCAAAATATATTAGCTGATAATGATTCACCTTTTAAGGAAGTCTACATTGATGAAATTTTAACAGTTCCAGATGAACACGGTAATGAAGATGTAGATGCGATTTCAGGTGCAACAGCATTAGAACTTGACGAAAAAGATACCGTACCAGGTGCGGCCTTAACCTGCTATACGTTATGGCATTGGGCTAACGGAGATGTGGTTTCTCAAATAAAATCGCAAACAGGAAAATCGGTAACAGAAACACAACTAAAAAACTTCATACTAGATAGTGATAATACCTATTTTCATATTGCCATTAACGAATTAGAGGTCCGTAAGTTATATAGCAAACCGTTTATTGACGTTATTATCAGAAAACTTCTAGAAGATGCTTCGTTGTTAAGGCCAGCATATAAATATTTAAACCATACATCCAATGAAGATTATTTAAATGCGTCAAAAACCTTATTCTTTCAGGGTCAAAAAGAACAAAAATTAGTAGTATTACAATCATTGAGACAAACCCAACAAAATATACCGCAACTATATTTGGACAACTTGAGTTCTGAAGTTACAAATTTAAACTCCTATCAAGAAGTTTCACTTTTATTGGAGTTAATGCAAGATAAGAATCCTAACTCTCCTAAAGTGATTGAAAATACATTCCTCCTTTTAGACGTCAAGTTTTTAGTAGCAAGGCGTGCTTTTTGGTTTCTTAAAAATCAAAAACTAAATGATTCGCAACAAAAACAACTCAATTCATTTCAGGAAAAGCATAAAAACAAGCTATAACAACTCAAAACTAAACTTGAAAAAACACATTAAACTAAATGAAACATCTTATTCACTTGACCGATCGTTCATGTGACCAGTGGACGAAAATGGGGAGTACTGAAAGCCCTGTTCCCATAAGAGAAAAGAATTTAACCACTGAAGTGGCCATTATTGGAGGTGGTATGGCGGGTATTTGTGCTGCTGTTGCTGCTGCAAGAAACGGTGCCAAAGTTATTTTAGTTCAAGACCGTGCAGTTTTAGGAGGAAATGCATCTAGCGAAATTAGAGTCATTGTTCATGGTGTTACCAAACTTAAAAGCGGGTTGCCAGAACGAGAAACCGGAATTATGGAAGAAATTCTTTTATTAAATCGATTTTGTAACGAACAACATTCATTTACCGTTTGGGATCATGTACTCTATGATTTTGTTACTAGAGAACCTAATATTACGCTAATGCTGAATACACAATGTATTCGCTCCATAACAAATAATTCTAAAATTGAATCTGTTCTATGTTGGCAATTGGCTACTGAAACATTCATTAGTATTGATGCCAAACAATATATTGACTGCTCTGGTGATGGTCTTATGGCTGCTACCGCCTGAGCTATATATAGGACAGGTAGGGAAGGAAAGACAGAATTTAATGAAAAATATGCCCCAGATAAACCAGATGGCTGGCAAATGGGTGCCACTATCCTCTTATCATCAAAAGATATGGGGAAACCTATGTCTTATAAAGCACCTCCTTTTGCTATAAAATTTGATCTGATTTATTTTAATACCATCAGCTTTTATGTCAGGAGCAGTTACCACTTATATATTAGTAGCTCCAGAAGGATTTAGTTTAGATTATAAATTATCCTATTCGGTAGGTATTATTGTATCTATTGCGCATTCGGTTTGGTTTTACCTTTGGAAACCAAGACATTAAAGTAATGTTTTGTGTTGATTCTGGTTTTTATTACGATGAATTTAAGATTGTAATATCTAAAAAAGGAGAAGACTAGGCTTAGAAAAACTCATGTATTTTTTTATTAAAATGATAGTATTAAGATTATTAAATGATCTCTCCTATAGTGATGTAGTTAAACATAAAAACAATCTCAATTGAATTAATTATCTCATTGGTTTAAATCGCTGTGGTTTTTGCTTAAAAAAAACAATCCATTTAATGTTGATTTTATTCTTTATTTTTGGCATTATAGATTGTAAATCACTTGCATTAATACGATTTAAACAGGGTAAAATAATACCAGAACATGGTAAATTTAATTGTTTTGAAAGCGTTATTATTGGCTTATTTTGAATTTCAGATTAGTATTTAAATAAGAATTTGATAATACATGGAATTTAAAGAGTTAGATTGATAAACTATATTAAAGTTTAATTATTTAATTATATCTAGCTTCTTATAAAATAGGCAATATGAAAATAAAATCAATTGAGACATTCGTATTAAAAGACAAATTGTCTAAGAGTTTTTTCTTCTCCCAATGGGAATATTCCGAAAGGTGTATTTGTATAGTAAAAGTAACTGCTGAAGATGGTACTTATGGTTGGGGAGAAGGATATGGACCAGCATCAGTATTAGAGGCTGGGATTAAGCTTTTAGAACCTTTCGTAGTAGGAGAAAATGTACTTGAAAACGAAGTTGTTTGGAATACAATGTATCGTAAAACACTTGATTTTGCTAGAAGGGGAATACTAGTGGCTTCAATGAGTGCAATTGACATAGCGGTATGGGACTTAAAAGGTAAGCTTTTAAATTTACCTATATCTACTTTACTCGGAGGAGCACATCGTTCAAAAGTTCGTCCTTATGCAACTGGACTCTACTTTACAGATCATAAAAATCCAACTAAAACTTTTGAGAAAGAGGCAAAACTTTATATTTCTCAAGGTTTTAAAGCGATGAAAATGAAAGTAGGTTTGGGCATAAAAGAGGACGTGAAAAACGTTAAACTTATGCGTGAAATTATTGGTCCGGAAATTCAATTAATGGTAGATTCTAACCATGCCTATACATTGAGAGAGGCAACTGAACTTGCAAGAAAGATAGAGCAGTATGATATTGCTTGGTTTGAAGAGCCATTATCGCCAGAGTTTTATGACCAATATAGTGAGTTGAGGCAAAAAACAACTATTCCAATTTCTGGTGGTGAATGTGAATATTTACGATTTGGATTTCAACAATTAATAGCAAGCAACTCCGTAGATATCATTCAGCCAGATATTTGTGCTAGTGGAGGGCTTACTGAGGCAAAACGTATTGGTGCTTTGGCAAGCGCAAATGGTGTAGATCTAATACCTCATACTTGGGGAACAGCTATCGGATTACACGTTGCACTTCACTTTATCTCCAATATAGAATCTGTTCCTGGAAGAATGTACCAACCAGATTTTTTAATGGAATATGACCAAACTGAAAATGGATTGAGAGACAAACTATGTTTTCCATCTATCGAAATGAAAGATGGAATGATAGAAGTTCCTAAAAGACCAGGATTAGGAATTGATATTGATGAAGATGTTTTGAATAAATATGCTTCCATTCCAACAGGTAATACAGAAGAAGCAATTCAGAAAATTTATAAAGTGAAATAGGCGTGTTTCTTCGGTAAAAATGAAAATTTAGTAAATCACTTTAACCTCATTCGAGAAAGAGAATTGAAAATGAAAACAGAAAATTACGGGTATAAAAAACTTTACATCGATGGTGAATTAATCGATGCACATGATGGGCAAAAGAATGATGTTATTTGTCCTGCTACTGGAGAATCTATAGCTCAGGTAGCAAGAGCAGGAAAAGCAGATGCAGAATTGGCTCTTAAAGCTGCTCAGAAAGGATTTAAGTATTGGTCCAAATTATCTCTGGTAGAGCGCACTAAATGGATGCTTAAATTGCGTACTGCAATTTTAGATAAAGAGCACGAGTTGCGTACGGCAATGGTTCATGAAATGGGTAAAACCTATGCTGGTTCCCAAGAAGATATAGACAGGCTTACAGAAGCCTTAGAGTGGTATCCTAACGCCATGCAAAATTTAAGGGAAGAACAAATCCCAGATTATGAAAACACACATACTCATAAGATGATATCACAACCAGCGGGAGTGGTTGTTGCTTATTTAGCGTGGAATTTTCCATTACTTAATGTTGGATATAAATTGGGGCCAGCACTTGCAGCTGGGTGTTCAATAATCATTAAGCCTTCTGGATATTCTCCTCTATCAACTTATATGGTTGGAGAAATTTTAAACAATATTAAATTTCCGGCAGGTGTTATAAACATACTTGCAGGTCCAAGTAGCGAAGTAGCTACTACTTTAACAACCAGTACAATTCCAGCTGTGTTAACTATGATTGGCTCAACGACAACAGGACAAAAAGTTATTGCCGATAGTACAACTTCCATTAAAAAACTTGGAATGGAATTAGGAGGTAACGCGCCATTTATCGTTTTTGAAGATGCTGATTTTGATAAAGCTATCGATCTTGCTATTGCTTTAAAGTTCGGGAATACAGGTCAAATTTGTGTAGCTGCAAACAGGATTTTTGTTCATAAAAGTATTTATAACAAATTCTTAGAAGCTTATGTTCAGAAAACTTCAGAATTAAAAATTGGCTTTGGTATTAAGGAGAATGAAGATGTGTTTATGGGACCTGTTGTTAGTAAGAAGGACCGAGACCGCATGTTTGATTTAATAGATGATGCTGTTAGTAAGGGTGGTAAATTAGAATATGGAGGAAAGATTCCTGAAGGGTTGCCAGAAAGTGGTTATTGGATGGAGCCAACAGTAGTATCAGGAATTACTACAGATATGAAGCTTTTTAGACAAGAAACTTTTGGACCAGTTGCAGGTATTATGTCTTTTGATACAGATGACGAAGTTCTTGAATTGGCAAATGATACAGAGTTTGGACTTGCATCATATATTTTTACAAATAATCATCAAAGAATTGCAAGATTTACTGAGGAATTAGAGTTTGGAGAAATACAAATAAATGGTGTTAAGTATGCTATTTATCTACCTCATGGCGGATTCAAAAATAGTGGCATTGGCCATGATTGTTCGCATTTAGCCCTAGAGGATTACTTAGTAAAGAAACGAGTTTCAACAGCTTTGAATTAAGTAGTAGAGACCGAAATTTTTGACCCCAAACTAAAAGGCAAAAAGAAAACAATGAAAAAAGAGGAAGCCATATTGAAGTTTATTAAAGCCATATTAATATTTAGCATGGCCTCTTTATTGTTTTATGCTTGTTCCAATAGTGATAATGACACCATTGAAGAAGAACCTCAAGTAGAGGAACCAAAAGTTGATGCTAACTTACCATTATCTGATCAGTCAAACGAAGGTAATTGGATTTTGAATAAGGAAATGAGTGATGAGTTTGAAGCAGGGACTTTAGATGAAAATAAATGGTTAATTCAAGGGCGTAATGGGGAGTACCAATCAAATTTTGTAGGCAGACCACCTTCTCAATTTTCTACAGATAATGTGAGATTGGAAGATGGTAAATTAAAAATACAAACAAGGTGGGAGCCAGATTACAATTTTTCGCCTAAAACAAACCCTAATACTGGAGAGAAGTTTGAAAACATTACTACAGCAGCAGTTATAAGTAAAAGTGTTTTCAAGTTTGGCTACATGGAAATTAAATCAAAATCTGCTGATGCAGAAATAACGAGTTCTTTTTGGACAACAAATGCAAAGTCAGTTGATAGAAATGAAAAATCAGAACTTGATATGTTCGAAACGTTTGGCGGGCATAAAACAAATGCGTTATGGCGAAAAAGACTTAAGTTTAATATTATAAGTTGGGCACCAGATAATTCGTATTATCTACCTGGAGGTAATGGGCCTGTTCACTCTAGAAATATCCAGGCTGCTCATGAAACAGCAAGTGATTTTCATGTGTATGGTTTTGAATGGGCACCAGAATTTATAAAGGTTTATATTGATGGAGAATTACATCCTGACGGTACAATTACAAAAGCAGCACTTACTGGAAATGGTTCCGATGCTGATAGATGGGTTACAGATGTTCCCTATCACATTTGGTTTGACTCTGAAACATTCCCTTGGTTAGGTTTGCCAGAAGAAGCAGATTTACCAGCAGATTATGAAATTGAATATGTAAGAGTATGGCAAAAATAACTATACATTATTGTGATTTACAAAAGAAAAATGACAGCAAAATTTAAAAGAACAGTTTTATTTACAACAATAGTGACTAATGTGCTTGTATTTTGTGCAAGCTGTAACTCTGCAAAAACATCTAAAGAGTCGCTTGCTACCACCACATTTTTACCATATACAGACCCAGAAAATAAAGGAGACTGGGAATTGAATCCTCATGTAAGTGATGAATTTAATGCTAAAGAAATTGATGAAAAAAAATGGTATATTGTTGGAAAGTTTGAAGGTGGTAAACCGTTTTATAAACACCCAGATAAGCCAAATAAAAAGGTTTGGAAGGGGCGCGCACCATCTCAATTTTCAGGTAAAAATTATCGTTTAGAAGGCGGTAAACTAATTCTTGAAACACGCTGGGAACCCGATTTTCCATTTAGTCCTGAAATCAGAAAGCCTGTTTTTGGTGAAGCTTTGCCTTATGAAAACATTACTACAGCATGTTTTATTGGGCGCAATGAATTTAAATATGGCTACATAGAAATAAAAAGTAAAGCAGCAGACGGACCCATATCCAGTGCCTTTTGGGCAATGGGTGAACGATTGGAGGTTGACTTCTTTGAATTGTTTGGAGGTACAGGTAATCCTAATAAAAAGCATTTAGATAGTCAATTATGGTGGTCCATTAGAGATTGGAACAAACCTGTTAGAGGAAAACCAACTTATACTGAAAAAAAAGACCTTGGTTTTAGGGTCGCTGATGATTTCCATATCTATGGTATTGAATGGAATGAAAATGGGATGAAATATTATGTAGACGGTAAATTATTTTCAGAAGTAACAGCAGAAGAGGTTACGGCTTGGGCTAAGAAAAATAGAACAAAAATAACCTTGCCAGAAAATTATAATGGCTATGTAGCAGATAGACCTATTAGTCTTTGGTTAGATCAGGAAGCTTTTCCTTGGCATGATGTGCCAAAAAGTAAAGAGGAATTAGAAGCTAAAAGTCCAGAACACCTGAAGAATGATGGTGTTTTAGATTATGAGATAGAATATATTAGGGTTTGGCAAAAGCGATAAAAGATTTCCAACCAATAATATAGGTGTTAATATAAATTAATGTATAATAATTGAAAATTATGAAAAAAATCGTTTTAATATTGTTAGTAGTAGTTTCTTTTTCTACAACAACTTATGGACAAAGTAAATGGCATGAAAAACAAAACAATTATTTTGTTGAGCAAGCAGGTAAAGAATTTGGTCTGAAAAACGACCAAAAAAAAGAACTAAAAGAGAAAAGAATGGAAATGATAATGAGCTTTGTGAATTCTAACAAAGCTTTAAAAAATGGCGAGTTGACAAAAGAACAGCAAAAAGAAAAAAGACGTGAAGCTAGCAAAAAGTTCAATTCTTATTTTTCTCAGTTAGTAGGAAAGCCATATGCAGAAGTGGAGCCTTTTCTAAAGAGGATGCGAGATGAGATAAAGAACCTAAAGTAACTCTGGTAAATAATAAGTTTAAGTATTTATGGGTTTGAAAACATGTTTTCAAATCCTTTAACTAATTTAATTAATTTCTACAATGTCTGTGTTTTTTAAATTATCTTCTATATTCGTCATTTCCATTATGCTATTAAGTTGTAATAATGCAAAGAATAATGATCACTTCGCTAAAAATAGGGTGGTTGAAAAAAATGTTACACTTTCAAAACCAAATATTTTGATGATTCTTTGTGATGATTTAGGATATTCAGATGTTGGTTTTAATGGTTCAAAAGATATTCCAACCCCTAATTTGGATGCCTTAGCAAATAATGGAACTATTTTAACAGATGCTTATGTAGCACACCCCTTTTGTGGACCAAGTCGTGCCAGTTTAATGACAGGAAGATACGCTCACAAAATAGGGGCACAATTCAATTTACCTCCAAACAGTGGTGAAACTATTAAAAAAGGAATAGATACTACCGAGACTTTTATAAGTAAAGTGCTCCAAAATGCTGGCTATTATACAGGTGTAATGGGAAAATGGCATTTAGGAGCAAATCCTGAATATCATCCAAATGCAAGAGGGTTTAATGATTTTTATGGATTCTTAGGGGGTGGTCATGACTACCACCCCGAAGAATTTAAGGCTGCTTATAAGAAACAGAAAGAAAGTGGCAGAAAAATTATTAGGGATTATTTACACCCATTAGAGCATAATGGTAATGAAGTTGATGAAACGGAGTATGTAACCGATGGCTTGTCTAGAGAAGCTGTTCGATTTATAGGAGAAGCAGCTGAGAAAAAAGATAACCCTTTCTTTTTGTATTTGTCTTACAATGCACCTCATACGCCATTAGAAGCAAAAGAGGAAGATTTGAAATTATTTGAACACATTAAAGACAAAAAACGTAAAATATATGCAGCAATGGTTTATGCTGTCGATAGGGGTATAAAGAAAATAGTTGACCAATTAAAAGCAACCAATCAATTTGATAATACACTAATTGTTTTTTTTAGTGATAATGGCGGAAAAATTAAAGCTGGAGCAACTAATTATCCTCTAAAAGAAGGAAAGGGAAGTACTTATGAAGGAGGGTTTCGTGTGCCAATGTTTTTTCATTGGCCAAATGTGATTCCAAGTGGTAAAAAGTACAATTATCCAATATCTGCATTAGATTTCTATCCTACACTTACTAATTTGGCGAAAGCCAAAATTCCTGAGAACAAACAACTAGATGGTAAAGATATTTGGAAAGATTTCATGTCGAATAAAAATCCAAGACCAGGTGAGAATATTTTTGTAATGCGCCACAGAAATGGTTTTACTGATGTCGGGGTAAGAAAAGATGATTGGAAGGCTTTAAAAGTATACCAGCAAAAATGGAAGCTTTTTAATATTAAGAATGATGTTGAAGAGAATAAAAACTTGAGCAACGAACATCCAGAAATTCTTAGGAGCTTAGTTTCTGAAGCAGAAAAATGGAGTAAAACACACATTCAGCCGCAATGGTGGCATGATGAGAAAACGGGTAATGATTGGAAAGCAGACGGAATGCCACATTTTGATAAAACATTTCTTGTAGAATAAGTATAATAGTTTAGTGTTCGTTCTATATAAATTGCAATATGGTCTTACGTTTTAAAATGATGAAATTTAGATTTTTGTCATTTCTATAGAGCGAGGAATGGGTGACGAAAAATCATCTCAGAATAGATGAGATTCCTTCTCATTAGCTAAGCGATGTACCTTCAAATAAAACATATTTTACTTTCTGTAATGTTTGGAATGAACAAAGACCATTCTTATACGTTTTAAAAAAACTAAGAATCACTTATTTGAGCTCGATATAAATTTCAATAGACAAATGGTTTTATATTACTGACAAACAGTGTTTTGTCATGTCGACTAAGCGAAGCATGAGCGCCGAGACATCTCATAAGGATGAGATTCCTCCTCAATAGCTACGCTATATACGTTCAAGTAAAATATATTTTACTCTCCGTAGCGTTCGGAATGACATAGGTTCTCTGCTAAAATATTTAAAGAATTAATTATCAGATTATAACATATCGAACTCACGTTATTTAAATCTAAAAAGGAGGTCAAACTCACGTTAATTTAGGATCAATGATTTCTTCTTGAATTTACGCAATTGTTAAAAAAGTGTATTTTAAGATTAAATGGTGTATATTTGATATATGAAATTGGTGCTAAAAAATACAGATAGTTTTTCTAATTCTCGATTAAATATAATCACAAAAGAAAAGCCTTGCCTTGATTCTTCGTGGCATTACCACCCAGAATTTGAACTATTGTACATTTCTAAAAGTACAGGAATTCGTTTTGTAGGAGATAGTGTTGCGCATTTTACACCTGGAGATTTAGTCCTGGTTGGTCCAAATTTACCTCATTTATGGCGAAATGATGTTTCTTATTACGCTGAAGATAGCGAAAGAAGTGTAAAGACTGTGGTTATTAAATTCTACAAAAACTTCATAGGAGAAAATACTTTTGACGCTCCTGAATTTGCCGAGATTAATAGAATGTTATCTGATGCCAAATATGGAATAAGTTTTGGAAGTAATATTTCTAATAAACTGAGAGAAGATATAATGTCTATAACTAACATTAAACATACAGAGCAGTTTATAAAGCTTTTAGGTATTCTTTACGAGCTTTCCATAACTAATGAAAAGCAATTGCTATCCTCTTCAGATATGAGGCAATATACAGCTAAAGGTGCTCGCAGAATTGATAGGGTGCTGCGATATATATCAGATAATTATTCAAAGTCTATTGCTCTTGAAGATGTTTCGGATATTGCATGTATGACACCAAATTCATTTTGTAGATTTTTCAAGAAAAAAACTAACAAATCCTTTACGGGTTTTTTAAATGAAGTACGAATAAGGAATGCCTCTCGTTTATTAGTTCAAGAAAGCTTACCAGTTAACGACGTTTGTTTTTTAGTAGGTTACAACTCTATCACAAACTTCAACAAACAATTTAAGAGAATAATGGGGAGTACTCCCAAACAGTACAGAGAGGCTGTTTAACCGAAAAGGGTTTCTCGAGGCTCTGCTTCGGGGTTTCCGTTAAAGCTGTCATTCCCGTAAAAACGCACTACTGTCCGGAATAATATATTTATATTGTTTTATTTGTATTATTTTTACTGATCTTTTTAAGATCAGTAAAACCAAAAGACTTAATTTTCATGTATTCTCAAACATATTTCGGAGAGCTAT